>CAVSWD010000005.1:0-320236 GCA_963731615.1 uncultured Gaiellaceae bacterium | reverse complement strand
TCCCAGCTCGCGGAGCCGAAGCTGGGCAAGAGGCTCGAGGAGCGCGTCTCCGCCTCCGACCGCGCCGTCCTGATCTGGTCGGGACGCGGCGGCGGTGGCGGCGCTCGACTCGCCGAGCTGGCCCACCGGCTCGGGCTCGACGGCAAGTCCGGCTGTGCTGCCTACCACCTGCCCTCGACGCCGAACGGCCGCGGCGTCGCCGATGCGTGGGCGGCCGCCGCCGACGCCGATGAGGCGAATCCGGAGCCGATCTCGCTGCTTGTCGTGTCGGGTGACGAGGCGGCTGCCGATCCGGCGGTCCGCGTCCTGGCCGAGCAGGCCGAGCACGTGATCGCGATCACGATGTTCCAGGGCCTCGCGGTCGGCTGGGCCGACCTCGTCCTGCCGGGAACCTCGTATCTCGAGCGCGACGGCTCCTTCGTCAACCTCGAGGGGCGCGTGCAGCGGCTGCGCCGTGCCGTGATCCCGCCCGTGCCCGACGAGCTCGCGTGGATCGCCAAGCTGGCCGAGCGGTTCGACGTCGAGCTCTCGCCGCACGCCGCGACCCTGTTCGAGGAGCTGTCCGAGCTCGCGTTCGGCGGCAGCTCCTTCGGCGCCGTCGGCGAGCACGCGCCGCTGCCCGAGCGCGTCGCCTACGAGCCGCCCGAGCCGGCACCCGTCGCGCCGATCCCGCCGGCTCCCGCCGAGCCGGGAGAGCACTTCCTCGGCACCCTGACGCTGCAGCGCTACCGGCCGCTCTTCTCCGGGCCGGCGGTCGAACGCGTTCCGGAGCTTGCCTTCCAGCGCCCCGAGCGCGTGATCGAGCTCGCGGCCGCCGACGCCGAGCGTCGTCAGATCACCGAGGGCGACCCCGTCAGCGTCCGCTCGAACGGCACGTCGGTCGAGCTCCGGGCCCGGCTCAGCCGCGCGCTAGCCGCCGGCACTGCCCGCATCGCTGACGAGCATGCGGGCGACCTCCATCGCGACGTGGAGGTGGTGAAGGCGTGAACGAGCCGTGGTGGGTCAGCGTGATCAAGTGCGTGATCATCATCAACCTCGTTCTCGGCGCCTTCGCCTACCTGACGCTCGCCGAGCGCAAGGTGATGGGCCGGATGCAGCTCCGCTTCGGCCCGAACCGGGCTGGCCCGTTCGGGCTCCTGCAGCCGATCGCCGACCTGATGAAGCTGATCCGCAAAGAGAGCTTCTTCCCGGGCTCGGCGGTCGACGTGCTCTACATCACGGCACCGTTCGTGGCCGCGTTCACGGCGCTCTCGACGTTCTCCGTGATCCCGTTCGGCCCCGGCTGGGTGATCTTCGGCACCGATGTCGAGGGTCAGGTCGCCGACGTCCCGATCGCCCTGATCCTCATCTTCGCGATCGGCTCGATCGGAATCTACGGCTTCATCGTCGGCGGCTGGGCCTCCGACTCGAAGTACGCCCTGCTCGGCTCGATGCGGACGTGCGCGCAGCTCGTCAGCTACGAAGTCTCGCTCGCGCTCAGCGTGCTGGGCGTCGTGATCATGGCGCAGACGCTCTCGCTCACCCAGATCGTCGCCGCGCAGGACGAGTGGTGGTACGTCGTGCCCCAGTTCGTCGGCTTTGTCGTCTTCATGTTCGCCGGCACGGCCGAGACCGCGCGCGCGCCATTCGACCTGCCCGAGGCCGAGCAGGAGCTCGTCGCCGGCTACCACACCGAGTACGGCGGCATGCGCTTCGGCCTCTTCACGATGAGCGAGTACATCAACCTGATCACGCTCTCCGGCCTCGCCGTGACGCTCTTCCTCGGCGGCTGGCACTTCCCGGTGCTCGAGGGGCTCGCTCCGCTCTGGTTCGTGCTCAAGCTGATGGTGCTGATCTTCGTCTTCATCTGGATGCGGACGACGCTGCCGCGCCTCCGCTACGACCAGTTGATGCGCTTCGGCTGGAAGGTGCTGCTGCCCGTGGCGACGATCAACGCCGTTGTGACCGCGAGTCCTGGTCGTGTGGCTCTAATGCCGCTCGGGAACCGCCAAGGGTTTCGGCGTCACCTTCCGGCAGATCTTCAACAAGCCGATCACGCAGCAGTACCCGGAGTTCAAGCGGCCGGTCTACCCGCGTTTCCGCGGCCGCCACAAGCTGCACCTGCACGAGAACGGGCTCGAGAAGTGTGTCGGTTGCTCGCTCTGCGCTGCCGCCTGCCCGGCCGACTGCATCCGGGTCGTCCCGGCCGAGAACACGCCGGGCAACCGTGTCTCCGCCGGCGAGCGCTACGCGCGCATCTACGAGATCAACATGAGCCGCTGCATCTTCTGCGGCTACTGCGAGCTCGCCTGCCCGTTCGACGCGATCACGCTCGGGAACGAGTACGAGCTCTCCGAGTACTCGCGCGACGACCTGATCTACACGAAGGACATGCTGCTCGCCGAGCCGATGAAAACCGTGCCGGTGGCCGACCGCGACCTCTACGACACGCCGATTCCGGCGTACCGCTCGGACTCCGTGGCCCTCGGCGACAATGGCCCTGGCACGCGATCTGCGGCGCGATGCCGCGTCCTCAGTCGCGTCCATGCCTTCAGGCATGAACGCTCCCTGCGTCCTTGCCTCGCTTGCAGCTCACGTGCCAGAGGCGCGAATCCGTCACCGAGCGAGCCACTATGGGCGACTTCCTCGTCTGGGTGATCTGGATCTTCGCCGCGGCCGGCTGCCTCGGCTCGGGGCTCGCCGTGGTCACGTTCAAGAACCCGTTCTTCGCCGCGCTCGCGTTGATCGGCAACCTCGGCTCGCTCGCCGTGCTCTTCCTGCTCGCCTCGGCCGAGTTCGTCGCGGCCGCCCAGGTGCTCGTCTACGCCGGCGCGGTGATGGTGATGTTCCTGTTCGTGATCGCCTACCTCGGCGACCGCGGTGAGAGCACCGCCTTTTCCGCTGGGCCGTCGTGGATCGCCTGGAGCGCGATCGTCGCCGCGGCGGCGCTGCTCGTCGAGGTGATCGTCGTGATCGGCCTCACGGCGGGAGACGCACTCTCCGACGAAGCGGCGATCGAGCGGTCGTTCGGCAGTCCGGCCGAGATCGGGCGGCTCTTCCTGACCGACCACCTGCTCGCGTTCGAGATCACGTCGATCGTGCTGCTCGTGGCGGCGGTCGGCGGCGTCGTGCTCGGTACGCGTTCCCGGGCCGAGGACGAAGAGGAGGCCGCACGTGCAAGGGCCTGATGTCATCTGGTACCTGGTCGTCGCCGCGTTCCTGTTCTCGATCGGCACCGCAGGCGTGCTGCTGCGTCGCAGCCCGCTGATCGTGCTGCTCTCGCTCGAGATCATGCTCAACTCCGCGAACCTCGCCCTGATCGCGTTCGCGCGCCTGCACGGCGACCAGGACGGGCAGATCTTCGCGCTCGCCGTCATGGCCGTCGCCGCCTCCGAGGTCGTCGTCGGCCTCGGCCTGATCGTCGCGATCGCCCGGCGCCGGCTCGACCTCGACGTCGACCGCCTTCGGGTGCTCAGAGGATGATCGCCGGCGCCTGGCTCTGCCTGCTGGCGCCGCTCGGCGGTGCGCTCGCGATCACGCTGCTCGGCGGGTCGATCTCACGCCGCACGGCCGCGTGGCTCTCGACGTTTTCGGTCTTCCTCGGCTTCGCCGGCGCCGTTACTGCGTTCATCGGCCTGCTGACGCGCGACGCCGAGGAGCGCCAGGTGGTGACCACAGCGTGGACGTGGCTCGCGGCCGGAGGCCTCGACGTCGGCCTCTCGCTGCTGATCGATCCGCTCGCGGTCACGATGATGCTGATCGTCACCGGCGTCGGCGGGCTGATCGTCCTCTACTCGGTCGGCTACATGGACGGGGACCCGGAGGAGCGTCGCTACTTCGCCTACATGTCGCTCTTCGTCTTCTCGATGCTGCTGCTCGTCCAGGGTGGCAACTTCCTCATCCTGCTCGCGGGCTGGGGGCTCGTCGGCCTCGCGTCGTACCTCCTGATCGGCTTCTGGCACCAGAAGCCCGAAGCGATCGCGGCGGCGAAGAAGGCGTTCGTGATGAACGCGTTCGGCGACGCGACGATGGCGCTCGCCTTCTTCGTCCTGATCTGGCAGACCGGCACGCTCGACTTCGGCGGCGCCTTCATCGGTGCCGAGGGGATGTCGCAGACGGCGCTCAACCTCGTCGCGCTCGGGCTCCTCGGCGGCGCCGTCGCGAAGTCGGCTCAGATTCCGCTGCACACCTGGTTGCCGGACGCGATGGAGGGCCCCACGCCGGTCTCGGCCCTGATCCACGCCGCGACGATGGTGACGGCGGGTGTCTACCTGATCGTCCGCGCGCACCCGATCTTCGAGCTTGCGCCCACGATCGCCGACCTCGCCGCCGGGCTCGGCACGATCACGCTGCTCGTCGCCGGGCTGATCGCGCTCGTGCAGGTCGACATCAAGCGCGTGATCGCCTACTCGACGATGTCCCAGATCGGCTACATGTTCCTCGGCGCCGGTCTCGGCGCCTACGGCGGCGCGATGTTCCATCTGATGACGCACGCCTTCTTCAAGGCGCTGCTCTTCCTCGGGGCGGGGGTCGTGATCCACCACCTCGCCGGCGAGCAGGACATCCGGCGCATGGGCGGCCTGCGCCGGGTGCTGCCGCGGACGTACATCGCGTTCCTGATCGGCTCGCTCGCGCTCGTCGGCATCCCACCGCTCGCCGGCTTCTTCTCGAAGGACGCGATTCTCGCCTCGGCGCTCGCGAGCGGCGGCTACGGGCAGCTGCTCTTCGTCGGTGGCCTCGTCGGCGCGCTGCTGACCGGGATCTACGCGTTCCGGCTCCTGTTCGTCGTCTTCCTCGGCGACCCCTCGCCGACGGTGCAGGAGCACCCCCACGCGCACGGTCACGGTGAGGGGCCGCGGACGATGATGGTGCCGGTGGCGGTGCTGAGCGTTCTGGCGATCGCCGGCGGCTGGCTGGAGGTGGCCGGTGTCTGGCATCCCTTCAGTGAGTGGCTCGACCCGATCGCGCTCGACCGGGAGCACCTGGCGCTCGTCGAGCCGTCCCTGACCCAGGACTACGTGACGAGCGCGCTCGCGGTTGCCCTCGGCCTGATCGGGATCGGGGTCGCGTGGAGCTACTACGGCTCGCGCCGCCGGCCGGTTCCACACCGGCCCGCGGTGCAGGACACGCTCGAGCACAAGTTCTGGTTCGACGAGCTCTACGACCTGGTCTTCTACCGGCCGGCCCTCTTCCTCACGGGTGGGCTCCGGCGCGGTGTCGAAGAGCCCCTGATCGGCGGCTCGATCTCCGGGCTCACCGTCGGCACGCATGAGGCGGGCGCCGCCGTCGGCGATGCCCAGACCGGATACCTCCGCACCTACGCCCTCGCGATCGCCGGTGCGGTCGCGGTCCTCGTCGTCGTCTTCGTGGCCGTCCAGTGACGACGACGCTGATCGCCCTTCCGCTCGTCGCGGCACTCGTCGTCTGGCTGCTGCCGTTGCCTGGGCGGCTCGCCGGATCGCTCGCCCTGCTCGTTGCACTTGCCGAGGTCGTGCTCTGGGTCGTCGCTGCGGCACAGTTCGACTTCCAGCAGGGATTGCAGCTCCGGGATCAGCACGCGTGGTTCGAGGATCTCGGCGTCTCCTACGACGTCGGCTTCTACGGCTTCTCGCTCTGGCTCGCCGGGCTGACGCTCGTCGTCTCGACGGCCGCGATCGGCTACGCGTTGTGGGCGAACCGCGAGCGCGGCCGCGCCTACCACGGCCTCCTGCTCTTCCTGATGGGCGCGATCGTCGGCGTCTTCACCGCCCAGGACCTGCTCGTCTTCTACGTCTTCTTCGAGGCAATGCTGATCCCGCTCTACGTCCTGATCGGCGTCTGGGGCGGCCCGCGCCGCCTGCGCGCGACGGCGACGTTCGTCATCTACACGATGGCGGGCTCGCTGCTGATGCTGGCGTCGATCGTCGCCTTCGGGCTCTCGCAGGGGACGTTCTCGCTGGTCGACTCGGGCACGTCGTCGAACGAGTGGGTCTTCCTCGGCTTCCTCGCCGCCTTCGCGGTGAAGGCGCCGATCTTCCCCTTCCACGGCTGGCTCGTCGACGCCTACCGTGAGTCGCCGCCCGAGGTGGCGGCGATCCTCTCCGGCGTCGTCTCGAAGGCAGCGGTCTACGGCCTCCTGCGGATCGTGATCGCGAAGTTCCCCGAGCCCGTGGAGGACTTCCAGGTCGCGATCCTGGCGTTCGCGTCCGTCAGCCTCGTCTACGGGTCGCTGCTCGCCTTCCGGGCGCCGGACATCCGTTCCGTGACCGCCTACTCGTCGATGGCGCAGATGGGTCTGATCACGCTCGGTCTCTTCTCGCTCACCGAGCTCGGAGTCAACGGCGCGATCCTGCAGTCGGTCGCCCACGGGCTCGTTTCAGCGTCGCTCTTCCTGCTCGCCGGGATGGTCGAGGTGCGGACGGGCACGAGCGCGTTCAGCGGGCTCGGCGGGATGGCGCGTGGCCGGCCGGTGCTCGCGACCGTGTTGATGACGACCGGGATCATCGCGCTCGCGGTGCCGGGGTCGGTCGCGTTCGCCGGCGAGTTCCTGATCCTCGCCGGTGTCTACGCCGAGGGCTGGGGCTGGGCGGTCGTCGGCGCCGGCGCGATCGTGCTGGCGGCGATGTACATGCTGCGGCTTGATCTCGGCCGTGCTGCACCGCGCCCCCGGCACCGACGTGCAGGAGCAGGCACCCGACCTGCGGATGAGCGAACTCGTTCTCGTCGTGCCGCTCGTGGCGCTGCTGCTCTTCCTCTCCGCCTGGCCGGCGCTGATCTCGGAGCGCTCGTTCCCGTCGATCCGCGTCGTTGCGATCGAAGGAAGCGAATGATCGCGACCCCGAAAGTCGACTGGCTCGCGCTCGCGCCGACGCTGTCGCTGCTCGCGGCGTCCGGCGTCGCGCTGCTCGGCAGCGTGCTCGTGCCGTGGTGGATGCGGCGCGGCTTCACCGCGTTCGCCGCCTTCGCCGGCTTCATCACGGCCGGCGTCTTCGCCGGGATTCTGTTCGACCAGAGCGCCGACGGCCGGACGCTGATCGCGGAGTCGTTCACGCGCGACCGGCTCGGAGCCTTCGCCGCAGTGTTGATCGGCGGCGCCGGCGCACTGACGGTGCTGCTCTCCTGGGGCGAGCGCAGGCGTGACCACGCGGGCGAGTACTACGCGCTGCTCGCGGCCGCAGGAGCCGGGATGGCCTTCTTCGTCACCGCCGGCAACCTGATGACGCTCTTCCTCGGCCTCGAGTGGTTCTCGATCGCGCTCTACATCCTCTGCGCGCTCGACACGCACCGCGAGACGTCGCTCGAGGCCGGGCTCAAGTACCTGATCGTGGGCGCGTTCGGCTCGGCGATCCTCCTCTTCGGCTCGGCGCTCGTCTACGGCGCCACCGGCGAGCTCGGCTTCTCCGAGATCGCGGCGGTCGACGTCAGCGACGACTATCTACTCGTCGCCGGGCTCGCGATGCTGATCGCCGGCCTCGGCTTCAAGGCGTCGGCGGCTCCGTTCCATATGTGGACGCCCGACGTCTACGAAGGCGCCCCCACCTCGATCACGGCCTTCATGTCGGCGGCGACGAAGGTGGCGGCGCTCGTGTTGACCCTGCGCATCCTCGTCGTCGGCTTCCCCGAGCAGGAGGACCTCTGGACGATCGCGATCGCGGTGATCGCAGTCGTCTCGCTCGCGGTCGGCAACCTCGGCGCGCTCGTGCAGCAGAGCTTGAAGAGGCTGCTCGCCTACTCCTCCGTCTCACACGCGGGCTTCATGCTGATCGCGATCGCGGCCAACAGCGAGCTCGGCACGACGGCGCTGCTCTACTACCTCGTCCCGTACGGCGCGATGTCGATCGGCGCCTTCGCGGTCGTCGCGGCGCGCGAGCGCGAGCTCGATGTGCCCGTCACGCTCGAGAATCTCGGCGGGATGGGGTGGGAGCGGCCGTTTCTCGGTGCCGCGATGTGGGTCTTCATGCTCGGCTTCATGGGCATGCCGCTGACCGGCGGCCTGATCGGCAAGTTCTACGTCTTCTCGGCCGCCTACGAGTCCGGTTTGTGGTGGCTCGTGATCGCCGGCGTGATCGCGACCGCGATCTCGCTCTACTACTACCTCGGCGTCGTGCGGGCGCTGTACATGCGTCCCGCCCTGGAGCTGCGGCCGGTCGTCGCAGGCGGCTCGCCGCCTCGCGATCCGCTGCTCGTCAGCACCGTCTTTGCCTCGCTGGTCGTCACCATCGGCTCGTTCTTCTTCGTCGAGCCGCTGATCGACCTGGCGCGCGAGGCCTCAGCCGGCCTTCCTTTCTAGCCTCTGCGGGCGGCCGCGCTGAAGCGGCTCCGCGGCACGGCAACCGTGGCGGCGACCAGAGCCTGCGCCGCGAAGAGCGCCAGCACGACCACGACGGCCGTGACGCCGATCGCCGGCGGTGGGCCTTCCGCGAGGAGCGGTGCCCGGACGGCGGTGGCGAGCAGGACGAACGGCAGCGCCAGGCCGGTCAACACCGCGCCGGCACGGTCGTGCGGCTGGGCGGCCGTCCCGTCGAGCACGTCGCCGAGCGCCCAGAGTGCCGCGAGCGCGACGACGGGCACGGCAGCGACGAGGGCGTAGTAGGCGACGGCATGTTGGCCGGCGGCATCCGCGAGTGCGGCGCCGAGGACGAGGGCGACGGAACCGAGGCGCGTTGTCATGCGCTGAATGTTCGACCCCGGACCGGACGGTCCTTTAGGCTCCCGGCATGCCTACGACACTGACCTGGCTCGGCCATGCGGCCTTCCGCGTGGACACTCCGAGCGGCAAGCGCATCTACGTCGATCCCTTTCTGAACGGGAACCCGAAGTGCCCCGAGAACGAGAAGGAGCCCGAGCGGGTCGACGCGATCTTCATCACCCACGGGCACAACGACCACGTCGGCGACACGCTCGACCTGGCGAAGAAGTTCCAGTGCCCCGTCGTCGCTCCGGTCGAGCTCCGCGACTACCTCTCCATGCTCGGCTGCGAGGCCGACGGCCCGCACGATCCGAACAAGGGCGGCACGGTCGACCTGGACGGGATCAAGGTCACGCTCGTCCACGCACAGCACTCGTCGAGCTTCATGACCGACGCGCCGGCAGGCTCGGCCACCGAGTGGGAGATCATCTACACCGGCGAGCCGTGCGGGCTCGTCTTCGACTTTGGCGAAGGCCCGAAGCTCTATTTCGCCGGCGACACGAACGTCTTCGGCGACATGGCGCTGATCGCGCGCCTCTACGCGCCGGACATCGCGATCCTGCCGATCGGCGGCCACTTCACGATGGACCCGAAGGAGGCTTCGGTCGCGTGCGAGCTCCTCGGCGTCAAGCGCTGCGTCCCGTGCCACTACGGCACCTTCCCCATCCTCGCGGGCACGCCCGACCAGCTGCGCGAGCTGGCTCCCGGCGTCGAGGTGATCGCGCCAGAGCCCGGAGAGACTGTCGAGCTGTGAGAGAGCGCTGGTTCGGCGCGACCGGACGCCGCGTCCCGGAGCTGGCGCTGGCCGGCTCGCTCGAGCTCGAGGGAGCGCTCGTCCTCGACGACGTCGCCGACGACGCGCGGCTACGGGAAGCGCACGCGCAGGGAACGCCGGTCGTCGTCCGCGCCGCCACGCCCGAGGCGGTCAAGGCGGCGCTCGCACGGCCCGAGGTGGCGTGCGTGCTCGTTGCCGATGAAGCACTGCTCGCGCTCGATCTGACGGAGCTCACCTACGGCTAGTCCCATCTCCACGTACTCGATCGTCGCGTGCGATCTCGACCGGGGCCAGTGGGGCGTCGCCGTCGAGTCGAAGTTCCTGGCGGTCGGATCGGTCGTCCCCTGGGCGGAGCCCGGAGCGGGCGCCGTCGCGACGCAGTCGTACGCGAACCCGCGGTACGGGCCCGACGGCCTGGCGCTGCTGCGGCAGGGTCTCTCGGCCGAGGACGTGGTGCGCCGGCTGACGGACGCCGACGACGGTCGCGACGAGCGGCAACTCGGCGTCGTAGATGCCACGGGCGCCGCGGCGACCTTCACCGGTGACGCGTGCCACGACTGGGCGGGCGGGCGCACGGGCCAGGGGTACGCGGCTCAGGGGAACATCCTCGTCTCCGCCGCGACCGTCGACGCGCTCGCCGAGACGTTCGAACGCGCGACGGGCTCGCTCGCGGAGCGATTGCTCGAGAGCCTGGCCGCCGGGCAGGCAGCCGGTGGCGACAGCCGAGGGCAACAGTCGGCGGCGCTCCTCGTCGTCGAGCGCGACGGTGGCTACGCCGCGCTCTCGGACACGCTCGTCGACCTGCGCGTCGACGATCACGAGGCGCCCGTCGAGGAGCTGCGGCGGCTCTTTCGGCCTACACGACCAGCTCTTCGGCACGACTCCGCGTGAGGAGTGGCTGCAGGTCGACGATGGCCTTCGCGCCGAGATCCAGGAGCGCCTCGGCCGGATCGGCTACGAGCGGCTCGAGGATTGGGCCGGCGCCGCGAACCTGGAGGAGCGCGTCGACGGCGACTACGAGATCGATCCTGTCGTGCTCGGCCGAGCTGAGGAGGAGATCGTGAGCGGATATGAGGTCGCGAGCCTGACGGGCGTCGAGTCGCTGCAGGCGGCCGGGCACGCTGCAGTGGACGCCGCTGCGCAAGCACTTCGGGATCACCGCGTTCGGGATCAACGCCTACACGGCGACGCGAGCCGGTCAGGACGTGGTCGAGGAGCACACGGAGGAGACGGCTCGGCCACGAGGAGCTATACGTCGTCGTCACCGGCCGGGCGACCTTCGTGCTCGACGGCGAGGAGATGGTCGTGCCGGCCGGCTCGGTCGTCTTTCTGCGCGACCCGAAGGTGAAGCGGTCTGCGCGCGCCGACGAGGCCGGGCACGATCGTGCTCGCGATCGGCGGCAAGCCGGGCGTGCACGACGTGTCGGCGTGGGAGTACTTCTTCATCGCGTACGCCGCTGTCGACCAGGATCCCGATCGCGCGCTCGCCGAGATGCAGGCCGGGCTGGCCGAGCAGCCGGATCACGCGCCGCTCCTCTACCATCTCGCGTGCATCAACGCCGGCCGGACGGCTCGACGAGGCGCGGAACCGCGCTCGACCGGGCGCTCGAGCTCGACCCGAAGCTACAGAAGTGGGCGGACGAGGACGAGGACCTGGAGCCGCTGAGACTCACGCGTCGCCGGGGAGCCGTAGGCCGGCAGCCCGCTCGCGCAACGCCGGCACCGGATCGGCCTCCGGGTCGGCGACGACGAGCACCGCGCCGTAGCCCTCGCCGGCGAGCGCGTCGACCAGCAGCTGCAGGCCGAGCGCGAGCGCGAACGCCTTGTGCGCCTGCTCACCGCCGAACGGGACGAGCTCGTCCGGCGCCGCAGCCCCACGCAGGACGTCGCCGTAGGTGACCGCACCCATCGAGACGTCGGTGACGAGCGGGCGGCCGTCCGAGCTCGGGATTCGCGATTGCGAGCGGATTGGTGCCGGCGAGCGGCTCGCCGCCGCTCGGATGAGCGAGCCTGGCCGGCGAAGTGGCGGTCAGCGCCGCGACGAGCCCGCCCGTGGCGAGTCGGCGCGCGTACCAGCCGAGGACGCCCGTCGGGAAGCAATTCGAGGCGACGATCACGCGCGTCCGCTGAGGCGGGTCGTCGAGCTGTGCCTGGCAGATCGCCGCGAGCGTCAGGTAGCCGAGCGCGCCGGCGCCGTCCCAGCGCTCGTAGCCCGGCTCGCTGAGCTGCCGCTCGCGGTCGCGCGTCGGGCCGAAGATCGTCGAGCGTCTCGAGCCAGTCGATCCGGCTCAGCCCGTGGCCGAGCTTGCCGCGCGACTCCGCGTCGCGGAAGTGCTGGGCGAGGGTCGTCGTGTCCTGCTCGGAGAAGCCGAGCGCCGCGATCCGTTGCTCAGGCTGCACGGCGGCGCCGCAGGGAGCGTGCCGGGAAGGCGAGCTCGGTGAACCTGAGCATCGGCCAGCCGCGCTGCTCTGCGACTCGCCGCAGCTCTCGGTCCGGGTTGACCGCCACAGGCCGGCCGACCGCCTCGAGAAACGGAAGATCGGTGTGGCTGTCGGAGTACGCGGTCGAGGCGGCGAGCTCGAAGCCTTCCTCCGCCGCCAGCTCGCGGATTGCGGCCGCCTTGCCCTCTCCGTGCGCGGCGCGCAGCGACCGGCCCGTGTAGACGCCGTCCTCGATCTCGCAGGTCGAGCCGATCGCGCCGTCGAAGCCGAGCTCTCGAGCGATCGCCTCGACGATCTCCTGCAGCGTGGCCGAGACGATGTAGACGCGCTCGCCCCGAGACCGGTGGCTAGCCACGAGGTCGAGTGGATCCTGGTAGACGAGCGGTTTCAGGATCGGCTCCATCGCACCCGAGACGAGGGTACGCAACTCGTCGACCGGGAGTCCTTTCAGGATCATCAGCCCGTCCTCGGCTGCCTTGCGGATGGTCTCTGCGCTCGCCCCGCGCGCGGCGAAGAGGAGCTGCCAGGCGGCGGCTTTCGCCAGCTGGCCGCGGCCGATCACCCCGTGCCGCCGGAAGGGCCCGGCCAGCGCAAGCGCGCTCGAACGCCGCAGCAGCGTGCGATCGAGGTCGAAGAAGGCGGCCGCGCTCACTCGATCGAGTGTACGTGGGGTTCTCTTCACGAAATCCTTACGGATTGCTCGCGCAAGGATTACCGGCCAGGGTCATCTTCCGTTCCTGCACACCCACTCAAGGGGGACAGGAACACATGAAGCGATTGGCTCTGGTCACATTCGCGCTCGCCGCCCTCGTGGCTGCCGGCGCGGCCGTGGCACACCTCAAGTCCGGCGACGTCAGCCAGGTCAGCGCGACCCTCTCGGCGACGACGGTCGCCAAGCTGCAGACCCGCACGCTCAGCTGCGCGGGGCAGACGATCGAGATTTCGACGGGCCGCTACACGGGTACCGCAACGAGCGCCACGCCCGACCTGAACGGCGCGGCCGAGGTCGTCGATGTACAGCACCTACAACACGACCAAGAAGCTCGGTTGGGTCTCGGGGCATCTGAAGATCCGCGGCGCCGACGACCGTGCCACCGCCCGCTTCAGCGGCGTCAACACCGACGGCAAGCTCGACGCCTGGCTGAACGGAAACGCCGGCCGCCGCGACGGCACCGTGCTCGGCAGCCTCTCGGGCTCGTTCTCGAAGGACGGTGGCCTCAGCGGCGGCCAGCTCGGCACCGGGACCGGCGCGAACGCGGCGCTGCTCGTCAAGCGCATCGACTGCAACCCCGGTACGACGACGCGGCCCAGCGTTCACCTGACCGTGCGTGGTCAGGTCGACGCGCTCTCCGCAACGTCGATCTCGGTCAAGCCGAGCGACGGTGGCGCTTCTCAGGCCTGCACGATCGGCGAGGAGAAGCCCAGCAGCAGGATCGCCGTCGGCGATCGCGTCGAGATGACCTGCGCGCAGGCCAGCGGCGCCTGGGTGCTGAAGAAGGTTCGCGAGCGCTAGCCCGACCCGCTTTCCCCAAGACGCGAGAAGGGCGCCTGCGGGCGTCCTTTCTCGTTCTAGGAGATGAGCGTCAGCGGCTTGCGGATCGCCGCCGGCCGCGAAGCCAGAACGGCTTCCGCGATCGCTACGATTGCGCGGGCCGACTCCGACTCGGGCTCGGCCTCGACCACCGGCACGCCCGCATCACCCGCCTCGCGCAGGGCGACGTCGAGCGGCACCGTTCCGAGCAGCGGCACGCCGAGCTCGGCGGCGAGCGTCGCACCGCCGCCGGAGCCGAAGGCGTCGCCGCTCATGTTCTCGACGACTCCGAGCAGCTTCTGGCCCGTCTTCTGCGCCATCACCGCGGCGCGCGAGGCGACCTCTTGCGCGAGCGGTTGCGGCGTCGTCACGACGAGCACCTCGGCGCGGGGCAGCAGCTGGCCGAGCGAGATCGCCATGTCCCCGGTGCCGGGCGGCATGTCGACGACGACCGTGTCGAGCTCGCCCCAGTGCACGTCGGAGAGGAACTGCTCGAGCGCGCGGTGCAGCATCGGCCCGCGCCACATCACGGGTGCGTTGTCGTCGAGAAAGTTGCCGATCGAGATCAGCTTCATTCGCCCGCGCACGGGCGGCACGATCATTCGGTCGACCACGATCGGGCGCTGGTTGACGCCGAGCATGTGCGGGATCGAATGCCCGTAGACATCCGCGTCGATGACTCCGACCTCCTGCCCCAGCCCATCGAGAGCGGCTGCGAGGTTGACGGTCAGTGAGGATTTGCCGACGCCGCCCTTGCCGCTCGCCACCGCGATCACTCGGGTGGCCGGGTCCAGAGAGATCGACTTCTCCGGACGGCCGCCTCGCAGCTTCGTCGTCAGCGCCGCCTTCTCGTCCGGGCTCATCACGTCGAAGCGGAGCTCGACGCGCTGGACGCCGGGAAGTCCGCCGACGTGCTCGGCGACCTGATCCTGGAACGAGTTGCGCAGCGGGCAGCCTGCGACGGTGAGCGCGATCGTGACGAAGACGGCGGCGCCGTCGATCTCGACGTCGCGAACCATGTCCAGCTCGGTGACCGGCTTGCGCAGCTCGGGGTCGATCACGTGCTCAAGTGCGCGCAGAACGGTGTCGCGGTCGATGCTCACGAGCTTCAGCCTAGCTCGGCTGCTACGCGGTGAGCGCGGTCTCCAGTGTCTGGCACAGTTCGGGCGTTCCGGCGGCGACGACTCGCGAGCGTCCGACGAGGTCGAGCGCCGCTGCCTCGAACGGCCGGTCCTCGAACAGGTCGATCGCGAGGCCGCACTCGCGAACGAGCAGCTGGCCGGCTGCGATGTCCACCGAGCGCGCCTCCTTGAGGGAGCACACCGCGTCGACTCGCCCGGCCGCCAGGTGGCAGAGCGAGAGTGCGAGCGAGCCCATGATCCGCAGCCGGTGAGCGCTCCCGACCATCTGGGCTGCCCGCTCGGCGACCTCGGCGGTCGTCGTCGCCTCGAAGGAGAGGATCTCGATCGTGTCCTTCGGGCGAACCGCGCCGAGCTGCGCGCCGTTCAGGAAGGCACCGCCGCCTCGCTCGGCCGTCCACTCCTCGCCCGTTCCGAAGTCGTAGACGTAGCCCCAGACGACGTCGCCCATCGCCGGTCCGTCGGCCACGGCGAACGAGAGCGAGTAGAAGGGGATGTCGCGCTTCGCGTTCAGCGAGCCGTCGATCGGGTCGAGCACCACCCGCCACGGCTCTCCGCTCCCGAAGACCCGCTCGCCGAGCTCCTCCGAGACGAGGGTGAAGCTCTCGTCCAGCTGCTCGAGCCGGTGCACGACCGCCGTCTCGGCCGCCGCGTCGATCGCCGTCGTCTCGTCGCCACCCTCGCCGGTCGCGAGCACCGGCTCGCGCTCGACGCGGGTCGGCAGCTCCGCGAGCACGACCCGGATGTCGCCGACCGCGTTGCGGCACACGTCGAGCCACGGCTTCACAGCGGCTGGAGGAGTAGGCCGGAGATGAGCTTGGGGAAGAAGTAGGTGGTCTTCTGCGGGAGCACCTCGCCGCGGCGGGCGTAGGCGAAGATGTCGTCGATCCTGGTCGGCTGCAGCAGATAGGCGACGGCCGCCTCCCCCTCGTGGACGCGCCGCTCCGCCTCCTCGGCGTCGGCGGTATATGAGATCCCGTCGTGCCCGAGCGTGTCGACGAGCTGGACGTCGAGCAATCCGGCGGGACCGTGGACGACGCGTGAGCCGCTGCGCGTGACTTCACGCACCTCAGCGCCGCCGTCACCGTTGCTCTCGAGGCGCTTCGGTTCCGCGAAGAGGCGGTGCGTGGGGAAGATCTCGAGCCCCGGATCGTCGGTCGAGACGAGCACGACCAGCATCTGCGCGCTCGCGGGCGTGCCTTCCTCATCGTGGAAGCGCGACGGCCGTCTCGTAGCGGTGGTGGCCGTCCGCGATCAGGAGCTGCTTGTCGTCGAACGCGCGGACGATCGTCGGGTCGTCGATGCGCCACAGCTTCGCGCCCTCGACCTCGAGGTCGGGCGGGCGGTCGGGACGGTCGACCGGCGCGGCGCCGTCGTAGAGCAGGAAGATCGGTTCGAGCTGGACGCGCGTCGCCCGAAGCAGGCGCAGCCGCCCTTCCTTCGGGCCGGCGTGGGTGCGCTCGTGCGGCAGCACGGTGCCGGTCTCGTACGGCTCGACCTTCAGCGAGGCGACGAGGCCGAAGCGCGTGCGGGCGACGCCGTCGGGGCCGACGTAGTCCTGCTCGAGCGCCCAGACCGCGGGCGGCTCCTCGATCAGGATCCCGCTCGAGCGCCAGTCCTCGAGCGTGCGTGCAGCCTCGTCCTCGGAGTCGGGGAGCGTGAGCCGGACGACGTTGTAGGGGCTGCGGGCGCGGAGCTCCTCGCGCTGCTCGGGCGAGATCACGTCGTACGGTGGCGCCACGAGCGTCTGCAGCGGCCCAGCTGTCGCCTCGTCGTAGCGCAGGGCGCGAAAGGGCTTGACGACGGCCATCGGCGCGAGCCTAACTCCTAGACTCCGCTTCGTGAGCACGATCTCGGAGCTGACCGCCGATCGCACAGTTGAAGGCGTCTACGCCGTCGCCCGCAAGCAGCGGCGGACGACCCGCAAGGGTGCGCCGTACCTGATGCTCGAGCTGGTCGACCCGACGGGTCGCATCGAGGCGCGGATCTGGAACGACGTCGAGCTGCTCGACGGACGGTTCGCCGAGGGCGACGCCGTGCGCGTGCTCGGCCGGGTCGAGAGCTTCGACAACCGGCTACAGCTCGAGATCCGCTCCGTCGAGGCCGCCGACGAGGATCCGGCCGGCCTCGCGCCGCGTCTGCGCCGCGACGCCGACGAGCTCGACGGGTTCCTGGACTTCCTCGCCGGCGAGATCTCGTATCCGGGCCTGGCAGCGCTCGTCGGCCAGATCCTCGGGGACGCGGAGATCCGCAAGGCGATGCGCGAGCTCCCGGCTGCCGAGACGCACCACTCCTACGCCGGCGGCCTGCTCGAGCACACGGTCGGCGTCGCGACACTCGCGCGCGAGACGGCGCAGCTCCATCCTCGTCTCCGCTCCGACCTCTTGCTCGCCGCAGCTCTGTTGCACGACGTCGGTCGAGTCCGCGAGCTCGGTCGTGGCCCGTCGTTCCGCCCGACCGAGGAGGGCCGACTCCTCGGCCACGTCCATCTCGGCCTGCGGCTCGTCGAGGCGCGGGCGGGCTCGCTCGACCCGGATGCGCGTACCGAGCTGCTGCACGCGATCGCCAGTCACCACGACCGGAACGCAGCGCGGACGGCCGAGGCAGCGGTCCTCTACCACGCCAACCAGCTCGACGCCGTCGCGGCGACCAAACCTGTCGGAGAGTAGAGGCTAAGGATGCAGGAGTTCTTGGGCCGCGAAGCGGCCCCGTCAGGGATCTTGCGCGATGGTCATCCGCTTCCGCGGATGCCCATCTTGCGCCGGGTAGATAGTGCTGGCGATCGCGCTGGCGCTCGGCGCGAGCCTCTCGTGGGGCGTCGGCGACTTCCTGGGCGGCCTGAAGTCGCGGACGCTGCACGTGCTCACTGTGCTCGCGATCTCGCAGACGGCGGGGCTCGTCGCGGTGCTCGTCTGGGTCGCCGTTGCCGGCGAGAGCCCTCCGGGCTGGAAGTCGTCCGGTCTTGCGGCGGTGGCCGGAGTGGGCGCGTGCATCGGGCTCGGATCGCTCTACCGTGGGATGGCCGTCGGCGCGATGGGGATCGTCGCTCCGGTCTCCGCCGTGTCGGCGGCGATCCCGTTCACCGTCGGCGTCGTCTCCGGGGAGCGACCGAGCGCGCTCCAGGTGGCGGGGATCCTGTTGGCGCTCGCCGGCGTCGCGCTCGCGTCGCGCGAGCCGGCGGAGCGCGGTGGCGGCAGGGCGGCGGGAGTCGGGCTCGCGCTCGTCGCGGCGTGCGGCTTCGGCGCCTACTTCGTCTTCCTCGACCGCGCTGCCGACGAGAGCGTGCCCTTCGCGGTCGCCACTGCCCGCGGCGTGTCCTCGATGCTCGCGCTCTGTGTCGCGGTCGCAATCGGCGTCACGCTTCGGCCCGGAGCCCGCGTCCTGCCCGCGCTCGTGGTCATCGGTCTGTGCGACGTCGGCGCCAACGTGCTGTTCGGTCTCGCCAGCACGCGCGGCTTCCTCAGCGTCGTCGCGGTGCTCGCTTCGCTCTACCCGGTCGTCACGGTCGGCCTGGCGGCGTTCTTGCTGCACGAGCGGATCGCCCCCACCCAGCGCTTCGGAGTGGGCGGAGCCCTCGCCGGCGCTGCGATGATCACCGCGGGATGAACGGGCAGCTGGACGAGCACGTGATCGCGAGCGAGGCGCTGCGCGGCAACCCGCTCGGCGACCCGTACGAGCGGCCGCTCTGGGTCTACACGCCGCCGGGCTACGCGGGCGGGCCGACCGTGTACGTGCTCCAGGGCTACACGGGGCAGCTCGAGATGTGGCGGAACCGGGTCGCGTTCCGACCGACGTTCCTGGAGCTGCTCGAGCGGGAGGACGTGGACGCGCGGGTCGTCTTCGTCGATGCGTTCACCTCGGTCGGCGGCTCGCAGTTCGTCGATTCGACCGGTAGCGGCCGCTACCACACGTACATCTGCGACGAGATCGTCCCGTTCGTCGACGAGCGCTATGACTCGAACGGCTTCCGCGGCGTCGCCGGCAAGTCGAGCGGCGGCCAAGGTGCTGCGGTCACCGCGATGCTCCGGCCGGACGTCTTCTCCGGCTTCGCGAGCCACGCGGGCGGCGGTCTTTTCGAGGTCTCGATCCGGCCGTTCTTCCGGGTCGCGGCGCGGCGACTGCGCGACGCCTATGACGGCTCGATCGAGCGCTTCCTCGAGGAGCTGCGTACCGGTCCCGCTCCGCTCGCGCACCCGCACGACCTGCACATCCTGCTTCAGTGGGGCTTCTCGGCCGCCTACGCCGCCGACGACGGCACGATCCGCCTTCCCTACGACGTCGCGACGGCCCAGGTGATCCCGGAGCTATGGGAGCGCTGGCTCGAGTGGGATTACCCAATCCTCGTGCCGAGGCACGCCGACGCCCTCCGCGGGATGCGGGCGATCTACGTCGATGCCGGCACGCGAGACGAGTGGTATCTCGACCTGACCGCCGAATGGCTACGGCGCGAGTTGACGGCGCTCGAAGTTCCCGACCTGCACGTCGAGCTCTTCGACGCAACCCACCTCGCGATCGAGTACCGCTACCCGATCGGCCTGCGCTACCTTGCCGACCGTCTCCGCTAGGAGGGTCTGGCGAAAGAGCGGCTGTGTCGCCAGGCCGCGCTGCTCGTCCCGAGGCGACGTCCTCAGCCGCGCCGATAGCTACGGCTATCGGCGCTCCCCGCCTCCTTGCCTCGGAACGACCATCGCACCCCGGCGACGAGCGCCACTCCGCCAAACCCTCCTAGACGTTGAAGCGGATGTTCAGGACGTCGCCGTCCTGAACCTCGTAGGTCTTGCCCTCGAGTCGCTGCGTGCCGCGCTTGGCCGCCTCGGCGTGCGAGCCGGCATCGAGCAGATCCTGCGTCGAGATCGTCTCGCAGCGAATGAAGCCGCGGGCGATGTCCGAGTGGACCGAGGCGGCGGCTTCGAGTGCGGTCTGGCCGCGGCGGAGCGTCCAGGCCCTCGTCTCCTTCTCGCCTGCCGTGAAGAACGTGATCAGGTCGAGCGAGTCGCGCAGCCTCCTGACGACCTCGTCGAGCGCGGAAGGGCCGTCGCGAAACTCCGCCGCCTCGTCCTCTGACATCGCCGTCAGCTCGGCCTCGAGCGCGAGGTCGATCCCGCCCGCACCGTTCTCGACCGCGAGCAACGGCTTCGTTGTCAGCGGCTCCAGCTCGGCGGGCAAGTCGCCCTGGTAGTCGCGTAGCGTGTTTCCGGCCTCCAGATGCGCGAGCAGCGCCCGTAGCTGATCGACCTCCTTCCGCAGCGACGCGTCGCCCGACTTCGCCTGCTTCTCGACCCGTTCGAGCCGTCGCTCGACGTGGTCGCGGTCCGCGACGAGCAGCTCGAGGTCGAGCGTCTCGAGATCGCGAGCAGGATCCGCTCCGGGTGAGAATCCATCCGCGACCGCCAGGATCGCGTCGACCTGCCGCAGCCCGCCGAGCAGCGCCGGCCCGGTCCCGGGGACGTCGACGACGCGGATCGTCGCCGGTGTGATCTTCCGTGCGCCGACCAGCGCCGCTAGCTGCTCCAATCGCTCGTCGGCGATCGACGCCATGCCGACGTTCTCCTTGCCGAAGCCCGCGCCGCCGGTGTGGGTCAGCGCGGTGAACAGCGTCGTCTTGCCCGCTCCGGGCAGACCGACGATCCCGATCTCGAGCGCCATCTAGCCCGATTCTTTGCTGCCGGCGATCTGCTTCTGGAGCGAGACGAGCGCACGATGCTGCAGCGACTTCACGGCGCCCTCGTTCTTGTCGAGGATCGTGGCCACGTCGCCGTTCGAGAAGTTGAAGACGAACTTGAGCGTCAGCACCTGCTGCTGCTCGTGGGAGAGCGAGTCGATCAGCTCGAGCATCGACTGGCGCCCGATCGACTGGAATGCTTCGTCTTCGGCGGAGCGCTCCTCCGACCCGGCCGGCTCGGGCACGTCTTCCTCCGGCTGCCAGCGCTTGTTGGCGCGGAAGTGATCCATCGAGAGGTTGTGCGCGATCCGGAAGAGCCAGGCCGAGAACGGCGCCGACTGGAAGCGGAACTTGCCGATCGACTCGAGCATCCGCAAAAAGGTCTGGGTCGTCAGATCCTCGGCGTCGTGGCGGTTGCCCACGGTCACGTGCAAGTAGCTGTAGATCCGGTCGAAGTGGATCAGGTACAGCTCCTCCAGCGCTGCACGGTCGCCCGCCTGGCCGCGCTCGACCAGCTTGCGAATCTCGGCACCGGAAGGGGCGCTCTGCGTCGTCTCGGCCATCCGGAGAGACAGGTGCCCCGTGGCTTAGATCCCGAACCCGACGCGCGATTCGCGTGCGTACCGCTTCATGTAGACGACACGCGCGAGAGCCACCGTATAGCGGCCGTCGGCCGAGTCGATCATGACGGTGCCGCCTGCCTCGGTTGCGAGGGCGCGCTCGAGCTCGTCGGCGCCCTGGACGGTGATGATGGCGGAGAGACTCGGCCCGCCGTCGAAGGCGAGCTCGATGCGGACGGAATCGGCGTCAGCCACTGGCAACCACCTCTGTCAGGACGCCGTGGACGGCGTCGGGATGGACGAATGCGACCTGGAGCCCGAAGAGGCCCTCGTGTGGCTCGGCGTCGATCAGCTCGGCACCCTCGGCTGAGAGCGAGTCGAGCGCCGTGCGGACGTCGTCGACTTCGTAGGCGACGTGGTGCATCCCCGGGCCGCGGCTCGCCAGGAACCTGCCGATAGGCGTCTCGGCCCCCAGCGGCTCGAGCAGCTCGACCCGGCCCGAGCCGACGAGCATTGCCGCCGCCTCGACGCCCTGGGCCTCGACGACGGCGCGGTGCTCGAGCTCACCGCCGAAGTAACGAGCGTACGTATCGAGCGCTGCGTCGAGGTCGGTCACGGCAACGCCGAGATGATGAATGCCGCGGGCGACCACAGCGCGATGCTAGCTCCTGCGCAGGATGAGCATCCGCGGATGCGGATGCTCATCGCGCGAAGATCCCCTAAAGGGGCCGCCTGCGGCGGCCCGGCCGCTCCCGGTGGCGGATTTCGGCCGCGGCAGCGCGACCGGCAGAGCACGCACTGTTCCGACCGTCTCCGACGATCGCGATTCGGGCCCGATCTCGCTGAGCAGCTCGTGGAGCTCTTCCCGGGTGAGCGTCTCGCGCTCGAGCAGCTGTAGCGCGACGCGGTCGAGCGAGACGCGGTGCTTGACCAGCAGCCGCTGCGCCTCGTCGTACGCATGGTCGGTCAGGCGCGCCTGCTCGGAGTCGCGTAGGCGCTTGGTCTCCTCCGAGAGCGCGTAGTTGTCGGCCCGCATCGTGCGCGAGGGGGAAGCTTCCGACATGCCGTACTCGAACACCATCGCGCGGGCGATCTCGGTCACCTTCTCGAGGTCGTTCGAGGCGCCGTTCGTGACCCGGCCGAAGACGATGTGCTCTGCGGCGCGGCCGGCGAGCGCGACCTTCATCACGTCGATGAACTCCTCCTTCGTGTGCAGGTAGCGCTCCTCGAGCGGCAGGTAGTAGGCGTACCCGAGCGAGTCGCCGCGCCCGACGATCGTCACCTTCTGGATCGGAAGCAGGTCGCCCATCAGGTGGGCGACCAGAGCGTGGCCCGCCTCGTGGTAGGCGAGGATCCGCTTCTCCTTCTCGGTGACGACGCGGCGCTGCTGCATGCCGGCAACGACGCGCTCCATGGCGCCGTCGAAGTCCTCCATCAGGATCGTCGTGCGCTCCTGGCGGCCGGCGAAGATCGCGGCCTCGTTGCAGAGGTTGGCGAGGTCGGCGCCGGTGAGCCCCGCGGTCTGGCGCGAGATCATTGCGAGATCCACGCCGGCGGCGAGTGGCTTGCCCCGTGTATGCACGAGCAGAATCGCCTCGCGGCCTGCGAGGTCGGGCGTGGACACCAGCACCTGCCGGTCGAACCGGCCGGGGCGGAGCAGAGCGGGGTCGAGATCCTGGAGCCGGTTCGAGGCGCCCATCACGATCACCTGCGCCGCCTCGTCGAAGCCGTCGAGCTCGACGAGCAACTGGTTCAGTGTCTGGTCGTGCTCACGGTGGAAGCCGCCGCCCTGCCGGGCGGTGCCGACGGCGTCCAGCTCGTCGATGAACACGATCGCGGGCGCATTCTTCCGCGCCTCTTCGAACAGCTTGCGGATGCGGGACGCACCGAGGCCGGCGAACATCTCCACGAAGGCCGACGCGCTCTGGGAGTAGAACTTCGCCCCCGACTCCTTCGCAACGGCGCGTGCCAGGAGGGTCTTGCCCGTGCCCGGCGGCCCGTAGAGCAGGATTCCCTTCGGTACGCGGGCGCCCAGCCGCTGAAATCGCTTGGGATGGCGGAGGAAGTCGACGACCTCGCGCAGCTCGGCCTTGGCCTCCTCGACGCCGGCGACGTCGTTCCAGCTCACCGAGGAGCTCGCGCTCGCTTCCAGCTTCGCCGGCTTGACGCGCGGCATGAAGGCGAGGGTGCGCCAGAGCAGGTAGATGATCAGGCCGAAGAAGACGAGCGGCAACCAGGTCAGCGCATAGCTGGCAAGCTGATCGAAGAATCCCCCCACATCCGGCATCGAGCCTCCTATCGGCAGTTCTTCACCGAGGCTGAAGTGTGCCGACGATCACGGCCTCGCGGGGCGAGATCTGGAGCTCCACCGCCGCCAGTCGCGGGTGGCGCAGCCAGAGCTCTCGCACCGGATCGGGATCGGCGTACCCGGGCGTCAGGTCGTCCAGCATCAGGATGGCACCCGGTGCAAGCAGTCCCACCAGCTCCTCGTCGTACTTCGCCTTGCCGCCGTCGGCGAAAAGGAGGTCGAACGGCGCCTCGCCGGGCAGCAGCTCGCTCCACTCTCCCTGCAGCACTCGCGCGTTTGGATCATCGACGAAGAGGCTCGCGGCCTTCCCTGCCCGCGTTTCGTCGAGCTCGACGGTGACGAAGCTGACGTCCGGACCGAGAGCGGAGAGGATCCAGGCGGAGCCGACGCCGGCGCCCGTCCCGATCTCCGCAACGCGCTCGAGTCCCCGTACGCCCGCGAGCACCTGGAGCAGTCGCCCCGCCTCCTCGCTGCAGGAGCGCTCGAAGGCGAGCTCCCGCGCCAGGGCGAGCGCCTTCTCGACGAGCGGCGGACGCACGGACCTAGACTAGAGCCATGCTGCCGCTGCCGCCGCACTGGGACCCGGATCGCGTCGGCGAGGTCTGGCGGGTCGACTACGCGGCCCGCTTTGAGGACGCTCAGCACTGGCGTGAGCAGCACGCCCTGAAGCCGGCAGCGGAGGATCGCCTACGGATTGCGCTGGTCGTCGTCGACATGCAGAACACCTTCTGCACCCCCGGCTTCGAGCTCTTCGTCGCCGGCCGCTCGGGGACAGGCGCCCTCGACGACGTGCGCCGCCTCAGCGAGTTCGTCTACCGGAATCTCGACGCGCTGACCCGCATCGTGCCGACGCTGGACACTCATCAAGCGCTCCAGATCTTTCACCGGATCCTCCTCGCCGACGAGCAGGGCCGCCACCCGGAGCCGTTCACGAACGTGACCGCCGAGGAGGTCGATGCTGGACGCTGGCACTTCAGCGCGGCCGCGGCGGCAGGGCTAGGCCTCGATCCAGGGAACGCCGAGCAGCACCTGCGGCACTACACGCGGACGCTCGAGGAGGGTGGCAAGTACAGCCTCACCGTCTGGCCGTTCCACGCCATGCTCGGCGGGATCGGCCACGCACTCGCGTCCCCGGTCGAGGAGGCGCTCTTCTTCCACTCGATCGCCCGCTACGCGCCGCTCGACTTCCAGCCCAAGGGCGACAACCCGCTGACCGAGCACTACTCGATGCTCGGGCCGGAGGTGGAGTTCGATCTCGAAGGGGAGCCGCTCGGGAAGCGCAACCAGCCGCTGATCGAGCGGCTGCTCCAGTACGACGCGGTCGTGATCGCCGGCGAGGCGAAGAGCCACTGCGTTGCCTGGACGATCGACGACCTCCTCAGCGACCCGAACGTACGGGAGCGAGGGCTCGAGGCGAAGGTCTACCTGCTCGAGGACTGCACGTCGTCCGTGGTCGTGCCCGGCTCGGTCGACCACACCGAGCAGGGCGACGAGGCGTTCGCGCGCTTCGCCGCCTCGGGGGCCCACCTCGTCCGGTCGGATCAGCCGCTCGCCGAGTGGCCGGGCGTCGTCGGCGAGTCGTTCGGCGGGTGACCGGCGCGAAGGACTTCGTTGCTCAGAGCAACTACGTCACCAGCTCGAGCCGCGGGTTCGACCTGTAGCGGCGGCCGACCTTCGCCGACGGGCGTCCGTCGGTCATCACGATGTCGCCCGTGAAGTCGTTCTGGCCGCGGATCAGCGACGAGCCGATCCCGTAAGCATCCACCGGAACGCCCGCGCGCTCGAACGCCTCGATCTTGTCGACGGTGAAGCCGCCGGAGGCGACGATCTTCACCTGCTCGAAGCCGTCCCGATCGAGCGCGTCGCGCACCTTGCGGACGAGCCGCTCATTGACTCCGCGCGGGTCGAAATCGCCCAGCTCGTCCCAGAGCGAGCGGTCGACGAGCTGGGCCGACGTATCGAGCCGAACGCCCCAGAGCCGCGGCCCGAGCGCCCGCGCCACCTCGAGGGCGGTTCGCACGGAGTCGTTCTCGAAGTCGACGAGGACGACGATGTTCATGTCCTCGCTCGCCCACTCGGCGAACTTCGTCGCGGCCAAGACGGTGTTACCGCCGTAGGAGGCGATCAGCGCATGCGGGACGGTGCCGACGCCGCGGCCGCCCCACCAGGACGCCTGGGCGTCGGAGGTGACGCCGATCGGCGCTCCGATCATCGCGCCGGCGACGTAGGCCGCGTAGCCGTCCCCGGTCTGCACGCGGTGATGGTCGTGCCTGGCGGGCATGAAGATGATCGGCTTGCCGTTGGCCGCCTCGACGACTCGGGCCGTGTTCGTCGTGATCAGCGTGCGCCGTGTGAGGACGCCGAGGTAGACGGTCTCGAGGTGGGCGAAGAGCGTGTAGTCGCCCTCGATCGTCAGCACCGTCTCCCAGGGCTCGATCCGGTCGCCGTCATGGAGCGCGTGGACGGTGAGCGCGTCCCAGTCGTCCGAGCAGAGCTTGAGGACTGCGATCGCCTCGTCGGTGCCGCCGAGCATCGCCTGGTTCCGCTGGAAGACCTGCATCACGACCCGGGGCCGCCGTCCGTCCTGCAGCAGTGTCTCGCGCGTGTGGTTGAAGTACGCGTCGGTGTAGTAGCCCTCCCGCATCTTCTCGACCGGCAGGTCGAAGATCTCGGGCGGGAGGCGGCCCGGCCTAGTTCGCTCTCGGGTCGCCATCTTCCAGCTCCAGGCAGGCGGCGAGCGCGGCGTTCGCGACCTCGAGCTGCTCCGCCGACGGCTCGGCTGTCGCGATCCGGTGCTGCAGCTCGTGACCGGGCCTGGCCAGCGCCTTCGCGAGCGGGTGGCGAGGGTGGCGGGTCATCCAGGCGAAGACCTCGACTGCGCTGCCGATCGCGCCGAGGGACGCTGCGACCCGAGCCGGCTTACGCAGGTCGGCGGGGGCGCGCGACGCGAGGAGGTTACCCGCGGCGGTGGCGACGCAGGAGCGGCCCGATCAGGTGCGAGCCGCAGCGCTCGTGCTCCTTCGCGCGCTTCTCACCGTGCTCGTAGGTCCCGATCGAGACGTGCTCGGCGCCGTGATAGGCGGCGAGCTCGCCGCCTCGCAGGGCCATCAGCGCCGGAGCCAGCGAGAGCGCTCCGGCCAGCAGCTCCCGCGCCGACTCGCTGACGCGGTCCGAGCGGCGGATCGCCTGGACGGTCACGCCGCTGAGGAGCGCCGCTGCGAGCACGGACGGCCGCTCGAAGGGCAGCCGCGCCTCGGGCAGCCGCCGCCGCAGCTCCGGGATGACGGCGAACGACTCGGCCAGGCGAACTGGGCCGCGCAGGAACGGCTGCTGGATCCTGGTCGCGAGCAGCCACTTGCGCGCGGAGGCGACCTTGATCGCGCCGTCGTCGGTGCGGATCGCGCACGCCCACGAGGTCGGCCCGTGCACGAGCACACCGTTTGCGAGCGCCATCCCACCGAGACGAATCGTGCTCATGCGGACAGCGTAGCCTTGGCGGAGCGCCTCAGGGTCGTGTAGCCCCGGCCGCCTCTCTGAGCGCGGCCTGGAGCTCGTCGGCAGCGGGGCCACGGCCCACGGGCGCTCCGTCGAGCTCGGTCACGGGCATCAGCTCGCGCACGGACGAGGAGGTGAACGCTTCGTCGGCCTCGGCGAGCGCTGCGAGCGGGAAGCGGCCTTCCTCGACCGGGTAGCCGGCCGTCTGTGCGAGCTCGAGAACGGTGGCGCGGGTGACGCCGGCGAGGATGCCGAGGTCGAGCGACGGCGTGTAGAGCGTGTCACCGCGCCGCCACCAGACGTTCGTCGTCGGGCCCTCGAGCACGATGCCCGCCGCGTCGACGAAGACCGCGTCGTCGGCGCCACGACGCTTCGCCTCGTCCTCTGCGGCGATGTTGACCGCGTAGCTCGTCGACTTCACGCCCGGTAGGAGCCAGGGCTCGTCGGCACGCACGCCGCGCAGCGAGATCAACCGCTGGCCTCGCTCCCGGAGCGCGTCGTAGTGGTCGGCGAGCTCGCTGACGAGGGCGAGCGCGACCGGTGTCGGCGTCCAGAAGAGACGGAGGACGGCATCCGGCGTCGCAGCGGCCTCGAGGGCTTGCCGCGACAGCTCCTCGAGCTCGAGCCGGTTGACGTCGGGCAGGCCGAGCCGTTCCGCCGATCCTGCAAGCCGGTCGAGGTGCTCGGCGAGCTTGAAGGGCCGGCCCTCGTAGACCCGGATCGTCTCGAAGGCGGCACGGCCGCGCAGCAACGCGTCGTCGTCCGCGCGGAGCACGGGCTCGGTCGGGTCGACGACCCCGCGGCCGCCGACGGCGAGCGAGAGCACCGTCATCGAACGTCGGCCTCGATGGGAGCACCGATCGCGGCGAGCAGCGGCCGCGCCTTCGTCCACGACTCTTCGATCTCCTCGTCGGGCTCGGAGTCCCAGACGATCCCGCCGCCGACCCAGAGGTGGATCCGGCCGCCGGACACGGCGAACGTCCGGATCGTCAGCGCGAGCTCGACGTCGCCGTTGCCGCGGACGGTGCCGAGCGCTCCCATCGACGCACCACGGCCGACCGGCTCGAGCTCGGCGATCAGATCGAGCGCCGCGATCTTCGGCGCACCGGTGACCGAGCCGCCCGGAAACGTCGCCGCGAGTAGCTCGGCGAGCTCGACCCCCTCGCGCAATGTTCCTTCGACTGTCGAGACGAGGTGGGTGACGCCCGCGAGCTCGCGCTCGGCCATCAGCTCCGGCCAGCGCACCGAGCCCGGCTCGCACACGCGCGAGAGATCGTTTCGCTCCAGGTCGACGATCATCACGTGCTCCGCCGTGTCCTTCTCACCCTCGACGTGCTCCCCGAGCGGCCGCGTGCCCTTGATCGGGCACGTCCACACCCGCCGACCGCGGCGGCCGAGGAAGAGCTCCGGCGACGCGGAGACGATCGCCCAGCCGTCACCCCGGAGGAGGCGCGGCGCGAACGGCGCGAGCAGCGGCGCCAGCGCAGCCGGATCGCCCTCGAAGGGCGCCGAGAGGTGTTGGACGAGGTTGACTTGATAGACGTCGCCGCGACCGATCGCATCGCGAACCGCCTCGACAGCGGAGGCGTACTCGGCGTCGCTCCAGCTCCGCTCCCATTGGCCGATCCGGACACGTCTCAGGGACTGTCCCTCAGACGCGTCGTGAATCGCCACCGCCGCGAGCGGCAGCGGGCACGGCTCCGGCGGTGGCGGCTCGCGCCGGCGGCGCAGCGGGTCCGAGAGGCCGTAGCCGAGGTAGAGATCCGCCACGAGCTCCTCACCGCCGGGAGCGAAGAAGCCGCGCTCTCGCAGGTACGCCTCGATTCGGTCGAACGCGCCGTCCGGGGAGTGGAGCTCCAGCACTTCTCGCTACCCCAGCGAGCGCGCGGCGTGGCGGAGAAAGTCGACGCCGAGCGCGAGATCGTCGACGTGCGTCCGCTCGTCGGCGGAGTGGATCAAACGCGCCGCCAGCTCGGTCTCCATCGTCCGCAGCGGGAAGAAGCCGTAGGCGACCGTGTCGAAGGCGTCCCGCAGCCAGTGCGAATCGGTGAAACCGGGGCAGCAGTACGGGGCCAGCTTGGCGCCCGGCTCGGCCTCGCCGACCCAGGCCGAGATCCCTTCCCAGAGCGGTGTGTCGAGCGCCGAGCGCGTGCCGCCCCAGCGCTCGAGCGTCTCGAGCTCGTAGTCGCCTGGGCCGAGCAGCTCCCGGACGATCGGATCGACTTCCTCGGGCGTCTGGCCCGGCAGCAGGCGCCGGTCGACGACCAGCTCGACCGTTCCGGGGATCACGTTTCGGCGCTCGGATGCCTGGATCATCGTCGGCGACAGCGTGAAGGAGAGGAGCGGCTCGATCGTCTCGGCGGCGAGCGGGTCGAGCGCCTGCAGTCGCGCGAGCACCTCGCCGGGCGGCGGCTGCTCGCCGAGCACCGCGTCGAGGAAGCCGGCGACCTCGGGCCCGATTGAGGGCTCCGCCTCGTAGGCAGCGAGCTTCTCGATCAGCGGCGCCGCCTTGACGAGGGCGTTGTCGGCGATCCCGGGCATCGAGGCGTGCCCGCTGCGGCCGTGAACGAGGAGCCGGAACGGCGCCGACATCTTCTCGGCCGAGGCGCACAGGTAGATGGGAGCTCCCGCGACGACGATCCGTTCGCCGCCACCTTCGTTGATCGCGTAGTCGACCCGGACGAGATCCGGATGCTCGTCGCAGAGCCACTGCAGGCCGAACGCCTTGCCGACCTCCTCGTCGGCGGCAGCGATGAAGACGAGGTCGCCGGGCGGCTTGAACCCTTCCCGGGCAAGCGACGCGATCGCGACGGCGCTCGCCGCGACCTGATTCTTCATGTCGAGCGCGCCGCGTCCCCAGACATGGTCGTCGGCGAGATCGCCGGACCAGGGATCGCGCGACCACTCGGACGGGTCGGCGACGACCGTGTCCGTGTGGGAGAGAAAGCAGAGGGTCGGCCCTGACCCCCCGGGCAGCCGCGCGACCAGATTGGCGCGCTCCGGCGTCCGTCCGAGCAGCTGCACCTCGATCCCGTGCGCCTCCAGGTAGTCGCGCAGCAGCTCGGCTGCGATCGTCTCGTTCCCCGGTGGGTTGACCGTGTTCAGCCGCAGCAGTCGCTGCAGCAGGTCGACCGCCTCGTCGCGGAGCGAGACCGTCGCCATCTAGCGCCGGGTGCCGAGCACGCGGAGGTAGTTCCGGTGCTGGACGATCTCGTCGCCGACCCGGGACTGTTCGTAGAGGTCGACCCACGCGCGGTGCAGCTCCTCGCGACGCTCGTCGTCGAGCGACTCGGCGAGCGTCTTCGTCGGCCCATAGGACGTCGAGAAGATCTCCCAGGCCTCCTCCCCGGAGGAGGGCCGATGCTCGGTGTCGAGCACCTCGAGCTCGAGGTCGAAGTCGTTGCCGAGGAGCTCGCGCACGTGGCCCTCGTCGCCCCAGGCGAACGGATTGCCGACACCCTGTGGCGGCGGTGCGGCCTGGAACGGCTTCATCACGCGGAAGATGTCGCCGATGCCGCTGTCCTCGGTCCAGTTCGCGAGGCCGAGCCGGCCGCCCGGCCGCGTCACGCGGGCGAGATTTCGTGCGACCGCCGAGTGGTCCGGGGCGAACATGACGCCGAACGTCGAGACGACGACGTCGAAGGACGCATCCTCGTAGGGAAGTGCTTCGCAGTCGCCGACATCGAACCGGATCGACAGGCCCTCGGCCTCGGTGTGCTCGCGTGCCGTCTCGATCAGATCCGGCGCGAGATCGAGACCGGTGACGTCGGCGCCGCCCCGGGCAGCCATCCGCGCGACCGCCCCGGTCCCGGTCGCCACGTCGAGCCACTTCTCACCGTCCCGAGGCTTCAGCGCGGCGACGAGGCCTTCCTGCGACTCGGTGAGCAGATCGGTGATCCTCTGGTAGGGGCCGTTGCCCCACATGACGCTCTGCTTGGCCTTCAGTTCCTCGAACATCACCGCTCCTTTGAGAGTGTCATCGCCTGCTGCCGACCGCGAGCAGGTAGTCCATCGGGTAGCGAACGCCGGCGTCGGTCCGGTGCCGTTCGGCGACTTCGACGTACGCGTCGCGTAGCTGATCGCCGACCTCTTCGCCGACCGCGGCGAGCAGCACGCGGATCGGCGGCGCGGACGCCGAGAGGAACTCCCAGACGTCTACCCCGTCCGAACCGGTCAGCCACCACGTCCTCCGCTCGATTTCGAGCTCGTAGTCCTTCCCCAGAAGGCGCTGAACCTCGGCCGGATCGCCCCAAGCATCGATCGGGAGCGGCTCGCTGCCGATGTACGGCGACCACGCTGCGTTGATCTCCTCGTCCGGAAGCCACGCCGTGATTCCGATCCGTCCCTGCGGCCGGCAAACGCGGCCCAGCTCGCCTGCGACCTGCTCGCGCTCAGGCGGGAAGATGACGCCGAAACACGACGCGATTACATCGAACGAGGCGTCCTCGTAAGGAAGGTCGCGTGCGTCCGCCTGCTCGAGGCGCACGTCGAGTCCGTCGAGCCGCCGCTTCGCTTTCTCCAACATTCCTGGCGAGAAGTCGAAAGCGGTGACGCTCGCTCCGGCCTGGGCTGCCCGCAGTGCCACCTCGCCGGTGCCGGTCGCCGCGTCGAGCCACAGCTCGCCGGCACGCGGCACGAGCGAGTCGACGAGCTCCTCGTGGACGGGTGCCAGCCGCTCGGCCAGTCGCTCATACGTACCTTCGCCCCACCACGCCGCTGGGTCTCTCACGATCCCTCCTGAGACAGAGCCGTCAGCTCGTTGCGCACGCGCCAGAGCTCCGGGAAGAAGACGTGGTGCACGAGCCGGCCGAGCACCTCGACCGGCGTCCCCTGCGTGCCGACGACCGAGTCGCCGATGACGCGTGCGACCACCTTGTAGTGGCGGATCCGCCAGAGGTTGATTCGCTCGTCCCATTCGATCAGCGCCTCGGCGAGCTGGTAGAGCTCCTCGTGCTCGCGACCCTTGACGTAGACGTCCGTCAGTGACAGCCCGGCCTGCTCGCGGAGCGCGTGAAACGCCTGCCCGGCCGCCGGCGTGACGCGGCGAATCTCGCGCCAGCCGGGCGAGTCGAAGCCGCTGCCGTGGCCGAGCACCTTGCGGATCTCCTGGTACTCCCACGGCGACATCTGCTCGAGCATGTCGAGCTGCGTCGTCGCGTACTGGAGGCACAGAACGCTGCGGCGGAGCAGCCGCAGGGCAGCCGGAATCTCGCGGTCGCCCAGATGCTCTGTCGCCGCCTCGACGTCGTTCCAGGCGAGCTTCAGCCAGAGCTCAGAGGACTGGTGAACGGTCTGGAAGAGGAGCTCGTCCCGGTGCACCCACTCCTCCGCCGTCTTCTGCAGCGCAAGCAGGCCGACCGTGTTCAGGTAGCGCTCGTAGTCGCTCTCGCCGTCGCCCTCGAGAACGGGCTCCGAAAAGTCCTCGTGCGTCGCCACCGCCTGAGCATACTGCCCAAGATGAGCGACCTTTTCGCCGACGCTGCCCGCGAACGGTCCGCCGCGCTCGCCCCGCTGCCGCAGCGGCTGCGGCCGCGCTCGCTCGACGAGCTCGTCGGCCAGAAGCACGTGCTCGGCGAGGGCTCGGCGCTGCGCCGCTCGATCGAGGATGACCGGCTTCGCTCGCTGATCCTCTACGGCCCACCGGGCGTCGGCAAGACGACGCTCGCCCGGATCGTCGCCACCGAGACGGGTGCGGCCTTCGAGGAGCTCTCGGCGGTCTCGGCCCGTGTCGACGACGTTCGCGGGGTCATGCAGCGTGCGCGTGACCGGCTGGGCGGAAACGGTCAGCGTACGATCCTCTTCCTCGACGAGATCCACCGCTTCAACAAAGCGCAGCAGGACGCGTTGCTGCCGGCGGTCGAGGAGGGGCTCGTCACCCTGATCGGGGCGACCACCGAGAACCCGTACTTCGAGGTCAACTCGGCGCTGCTCTCCCGCTGCCAGGTCGTCGAGCTCGAAGCGCTCTCCGACGACGAGGTCGCCGAGGTCGTCCGCCGCGGTGCCGCCGCGATCGGCGCCGAGGTGTCCGAGGAGCTGGTCGCGCTGATCGCGCGGCGTGCCGGCGGCGACGCGCGCACCGCGCTCAGCACGGTCGAGCTCGCCTGGGAGACCGCCCAGGCGGAGGACGCTCCCCTCGCCGAGCGCCACGTCGACGATGCCGCTCGCAAGCGTCCGCTTCGCTACGACAAGGGCGCTGACCAGCACTACGACTTCGTCTCGGCCTTCATCAAGTCGATGCGCGGCTCCGATCCCGATGCGGCCGTCTACTACCTCGCCGCGATGCTCGAGGGCGGCGAGGATCCGCGCTTCATCGTCCGGCGCATGGTCATCTTCGCCTCCGAGGACGTCGGCAACGCCGACCCGCGAGCGCTTCAGGTCGCCGTTGCCGCGGCGCACGCACTCGAGCACGTCGGCCTGCCGGAGGCGCAGCTGAATCTCTCGCAGGCCGCGATCTACCTTGCGAACGCGCCGAAGTCGAAGGCGAGCGCGAACGCGATCTGGGACGCCCGCCGCGAGGTGCGCGAGAGCGGGAACTTGCGCCCGCCCGCGATGCTGCGCGATGCCCACTACGCCGGTGCGAAGAAGCTCGGTCACGGCGAGGGGTACCTCGACCCACACACCGACCCGCGCGGCTCCGAGCTCGACTACCTTCCCGACGAGCTAAAGGGACGGCGCTACTATCGGCCGTCGGGCCACGGTGAGGAGGGGGACGGTGAGCATCGAGACCGGGAGTGAGGCGCCTGCGTTCGACCTCGAGGTCGACAAGGACGAACGCGTGCGGCTCGCCGACTTCCGCGGCCGCAGGAACGTCCTGCTCGTCTTCCATCCCTTCGCGTTCACGCCGGTGTGCGAGGCCGAGGCGCTCGACCTCCAGGAGAATCGCGCGTCGTTCGAGAGCGCCGAGACCGACATCGTCCTCGTCTCGTGCGACCCGGCGCCCGCGCGGAAGGCGTGGAGGAAGCAGCTCGGGCTGACCTACACGCTCGCGTCCGACTTCTGGCCCCACGGCGAGGCGGCAAAGGCGTACGGCGTCTTCGACGAGAGCAGCGGCGCTCCGGTTCGAGGCACGTTCCTGATCGACAAGGAGGGCATCGTCGTCTGGAGCCTCGTGAACAAGGACAACGAGCGAAGAACAGAGGTTGCCTCCGCGCCGCTCGCCGTCACCGCCGAGTGAGCCTCGCCCGCCACGCTTGGGGGGACGAGAGCCTGCCGCCGCTCGTCTGCCTGCACGGCGTCACGAGCCACGGCCTGCACTTCGCGGAGCTCGCCGGACGTCTCGCCGGCGACCGGCACGTGATCGCGCTCGACCTGCGCGGACACGGTGACTCCAGCTGGGAGCCACCCTGGCATCTGGAGCAGCACGTCGAGGACGTGCTCGAAGCGGCACCGGCCGGTCGCCGCGCCTGGCTCGGCCACTCGTTCGGCGGGCGGATCGCATTCGAGGTCGCCGCAGCCGCGCCGGATCGCGTCGAGCGGCTCGTCCTCCTCGATCCCGCGCTCCAGATCCCGCCGGACATCGGGCTCGTTGCGGCCGAGAACGCGCGGCGCGACCGCTCCTACGTCTCGTTCGACGAGGGAATCGATCGGCGCTACGAGGAGAGCGTGCTCACGACGGCGCCGCGTAGCCTGGTCGAGGCCGAGTTGCGCGCCCACCTGCTGCCGGACGACGATGGCAACTGGCGCTACCGCTATTGCCAGAGCGCGGTCGTGGCGGCCTACGGCGAGATGACCCGCCGAGCCGCCACCGTTCGAGCAGCGTGCGCGTGCCGACGCTGCTCGTCCTCGGCGAGACGTCCTACCTGCCCTACGACCACCTGCTGGACGCACATGCTGCGGCTCTGGGCGACCTGCTCCAGGTCGTGCGCATCCCAGCGGGGCACACCGTGCTCTGGGATGCGCTCGACGACACGCTCGGCGCCGTCGAGCGCTTTCTCACGAGCGAGTACTAGGACTTCGCCCAGGCATGGGCGCCGCCCCAGTCGATCACGGTGACGGGCTCGTCGCCGACGACCCACGCGTCGTGACCCGGCGGCAGCATGCTCACCTCGCCCGGGCCGATGTCGAACTCGGTCCCGTCCGCCTCGCGGATTCGAAGCGTGCCGGAGACGTGAAACTGGAAGTGCGGCGCCTCGCAGAGGTCGGTCTGCGCAATCGGCTTGATGTGCTCGGACCAGCTCCAGCCGGGCTGCACCGTGTAGCGGCCGACCTCGCCGCCACCGATCTCGAGGATCTCGGCCTGGCCGAGCGGGAACTCGCGCACCTCGTCCGGCGCGTCGAACGACTTGTGCATCGACCTCACCGCGATCTCCTGCATCTTGTCCTCCCTCCGTCGTGGATTCGTGCGCGCTGACGCTAACTTACTAGTAGGTAAGAAGTCAACAGCTGTGCCACACTGACTCCGATGAAGAAAGACACCCGAACAGCGATCCTCGACGCAGCCGAGCGGCTCGTGCAGCAGCGCGGCTACAACGGCTTCAGCTACGCCGATGTCGCAGCCGAGCTCGACTTGACCAAGGCCGGCCTCCACTACCACTTCGCCGGTAAGTCGGAGCTCGGCGTCGCGCTGATGAGCAGGTACGCCCACCGCTTCGGGGAGGCCCTCGCAGAGATCGACGCGGGCGACCGCCCGGCGCCGGAGAAGCTCGACGCGTATGCCGGCCTCTATGCCAACGTGCTGAGCGACGAGCGGATGTGCCTGTGCGGGATGCTCGCGGCCGAGTACGGGACGTTGCCGGTGCCGATGCAGACGGTCGTGCTCCGTTTCTTCGACGACAACGAGCGCTGGCTGGAAGGCGTGCTCGAGGCCGGACGGCGGTCGGGGACGATCTCGATCACGGGCTCCGCGCGGGATGCCGCGCGCCTGATCGTGAGTGCCCTCGAGGGAGCGATGCTCGTCGCGCGTCCCTACGCGGACGTCGAGCGCTTCCGCACCGCGTCGCGCGGACTCCTCGCGGGCCTGGCGGGCCAGAGCCGCTAGGCGGCGACCGCCGCGTCGCGGGCCGCGACGGCCGCGCCCAGTGCATTGACGACGGTGCGGAGCTCGTCCAGCAGCGTCGCGTCGACGCCGTTCGCGAGCCGCTCGTGCGCCTTCGGCACGGCGACGGTGTCCTCGAGCGTGCGGGCGCCGAGCGCCCCGAGGACCTTGCGGGTCTCCGCTGCGGCCCAGACGCCGCCGAACATCCCCGTGCTCGACGAGAGCACGGCGGCCGGCTTGTTCAGGACGGGCGACTCGGCAAGCGGCCGGGAGGCCCAGTCGAGCGCGTTCTTGAGCACGCCCGGGATCGACGAGTTGTACTCCGGCGTCGCGATCAGGATCCCGTCTGCCGCCGCGAGCGCAGTCTTGAAACGCTGCACGGCGAGTGGCTGGGCGCCGGGGAAGTCGTCGTCGGCGTCGTAGGGCGGGATCTCCTTCAGCCCTTGGTAGAGCTCGATGTCGACGCCGTCGGGCGCGACCGCGGCAGCCGCCTGCAGCAGGTCCGTGTTGTGGGAGCCCGCCCGGAGGCTGCCGCTGATCGCGAGGAGCTTCATCGACTACGCCTGCACCAGCGCGAGGTTGGCCGTGATCGTGACGTCGTCGGCGAGCATCTGGTCACCGCTCGGCAGGTCGGCGCTCCAGTCGATCCCGAAGTCGCGCCGGTTGATCGTTGCCTCGAGGTCGAAACCGAGCCGCTCGTTGCCATAGCCGTCCGTGACCGGGCCGAAGCTGGTGCCGGTGATCTCGACGGGCAGTGTGACGCCGCGGAGGGTCAGGTCGCCCTCGATCGAGACCGTGTCACCGTCGTGCTGAAGTGCCTTCGACGCGAAGCGAAGCTCGGGATACTGCTCGGCGTCGAAGAAATCCGGCGTCTGCAGGTGGCCGGTGAGGTTCGGGTCGTCGACATGAACGCTCGCGACCTTGACCGTCCCCTCGAGGCGGCCGTCGACCAGCTTTGCGTCGAAGTCGTCGAAGCCACCCTTGAACGTCATGACGCCGCTGTGCTTGACGGCGAAGCCGATGCTCGAGTGCACCGGGTCGACGGCCCACGTCCCGGTCGGGATCGCGGTGCTCTGCTCGGTCGTGCTCATTGCTGTTTCCTTCCCTCGTGGTATATTCTTGAGTACGCAATTAATATAGAGGAAGAAGATTGAGTAGTCAAGTATTGAGTCCGCAAGCAGTTGAGCTCGTCGCTTTTGCCCGCCTGATGCGGGCGCAAACGGTCCTGCGGCGCGAGCTCGAGTCGGAGGTCCTGACGCCGCGCGGTCTCACCTTCAACGACTTCGAGGCGCTCCTGCACCTCTCCAAGGCCGACGACAACCGCCTGCGCAGGATCGACCTCGTCGAGCTTCTGATGCTGACGCCATCGGGCGTGACCCGGCTGCTGGAGGGACTGCAGGAGGCCGGCCTCGTCGAGAACGTGCGTTGCGACGACGATGGCCGCGTCACCTGGGCGCGGTTGACGCAGGACGGCATCGAGACGGTCGGCTGCGTTGGCGCTAGTCATACGAAGCGGCTGCAGTCGCTTCTGCGCGAGACGCTCAGCGAGGACGAAGTGGCGCAGCTCTCGGAATTGCTCGGCAGGCTGCCCGGCGTCGGCGCCGGCTCCTGCGTGGGCTAGGCGACGTACTCGTCGGCGATCGCGAGTGCGTCGTCGAGTGCCGCCAGGCCCTCGTCGAGCTCTTCGCGTGTGATCGTCAGCGGCGGGCAGATCATGACGACGTTCCAGTGGGCCATCAGGTAGAGCCCCGATTCGAGCGCCGCTTTCTGCAGTCGAGCGACCGGTGCGGCCGCCTCGCCGCCGGCGTTGAACGGTACGAGCATCTCCCTCGTCTCGCGGTTCTTGACCAGCTCGAGGCCCCAGAAGAGCCCCAGGCCGCGCACGTCGCCGATCGACGGGTGCTTGGCGGCGAGTGCCGGGAGCGCCTCGGCGAGGTAGGCACCCTGCTCGGCGGCATTCTCGACGATCCCCTCCTCCTGGAACGCTTCGATCGACGCGACCCCTGACGCGCACGCGAGCGGATGGCCGGAGTAGGTCAGGCCGCCCGCGAGGAAGCGGTCGCGCAGCTGGTCCGCGATCGGCTCGGAGACGATCATCGCGCCGAGCGGCACGTAGCCCGAGTTGATCCCTTTCGCGACCGTGAGGATGTCCGGGACGACGTCCCAGTTGTCGCAGGCGAACCACTTGCCGGTGCGGCCGAAGCCCGCCATCACCTCGTCGAGGATGAGCAGGATCCCGTGCCGGTCGCAGGTTTCGCGGATCGACTGCAGGTAGCCGTCGGGCGGGACGATGATCCCGTTCGTGCCGACGACGGTCTCGAGGATGACCGCGGCGACGGTGTGCGCGCCCTCGTAGGAAAGGAGCTCCTCCAGATGCGGCGCGCCCGAGCAGACCGGGCACGGATCGGGATGGCCGGCCGGGCAGCGGTAGGTGTAGGGATCGAGCATCCGCACGACGCCTGGAAGCCCGGGCTCCGCATGCCAGCGGCGCGGGTCGCCGGTGAGCGTGATCGCACCTCCGGTCGCGCCGTGGTAGCTGCGGTAGCGCGCGATCACCTTGTGGCGGCCGGTGACCCAGCGGGCGACCTTGATCGCGTTCTCGTTCGCCTCGGCGCCGCCGTTCGTGAAGAAGGACATCTTCAGGTTCCCGGGCGTGATCTCGGCGAGCATCCGCGCCAGCGTCGAGCGCGGTTCGGTTGCCATCGGCGGCCCGATCGTGCAGAGCTTCTCCGCCTGCTCCTTGATCGCGGCGATCACCTTCGGATGCCCGTGGCCGATCGAGACGTTGACGAGTTGCGAGGCGAAATCGAGGTACCGCTTGCCGTCGTAATCCCAGAAGTAGCGGCCCTCGGCGCCCGCGACAGGAATCGGATCGATCGCGTTCTGCACCGACCAGGAATGCAGGACGAATTCTTTGGCGTCGGCCTTGACCTGCGCCCCGAGCTGAGGATTCGTCTCGATCGTGGCCATCGCCCGATCCTACCGCGCTGAGTTTGTTGGAGCGCGTGCCGCGCTACGCTTCGAGGATCACCTAGGAGGCCGAGATGACCGAGTTGGCGACCCCGCCCACCGAGCAGCGCGAAGGACTCACCCGGATCAGCCACTGGATCGGCGGCAAGCCCGTCGAGGGGACGTCCGGCCGCACCGGCCCGGTCTACGACCCGGCCCTCGGCCGGCAGTCGGGCGAGGTCGACCTGGCGACCGCCGAGGAGGTAGGCGCTGCCGTCGCAGCTGCGAAGGCGGCCTTCCCGGCCTGGCGCGCCACGTCGCTCGCGAAGCGGGCAGAGATCCTGTTCGCGATCCGCGAACTGGTGCACGAGCGCCGCGAGGAAGTCGCGCGGATCCTCACCGCCGAGCACGGCAAGGTGCTCTCCGACGCAATGGGCGAGGTCACCCGCGGGCTCGAGGTGATCGAGTTCGCCTGCGGGATCCCGCACCTGCTCAAGGGCGGCATGTCCGAGCAGGCCTCGACCGGCATCGACGTCTACTCGATCCGGCAGCCGCTCGGCGTCGTCGCCGGGATCACGCCGTTCAACTTCCCCGCGATGGTTCCCATGTGGATGTGGGCGCCTGCGATCGCGTGCGGCAACACCTTCGTGCTCAAGCCGTCCGAGAAGGACCCCTCCGCGTCGATCTGGACGGCCGAGCTGCTCAAGGAGGCCGGGCTTCCCGACGGAGTCTTCAACGTCGTGCACGGCGACAAGGTCGCGGTCGACGCCGTGCTCGAGCACCCCGACGTCAGTGCGGTCAGCTTTGTCGGCTCAACGCCGATCGCCCGCTACATCTACGAGACCGGCACCAAGCACGGCAAGCGCGTGCAGGCGCTCGGCGGGGCGAAGAACCACATGATCGTCCTGCCCGATGCGGACATCGACATGGCCGCCGACGCGGCGGTCAGCGCGGCCTACGGCTCGGCCGGCGAGCGCTGCATGGCGATCTCGCAGGTCGTGGCGGTCGGCGAGGCCGGCGACAGCCTCGTCGAGGCGATCAAGCTCAGGCTGCCCAAGATCAAGGTCGGGAACGGGCTTGACCAGGGTGTCGAGATGGGCCCGCTCGTCACCCGCGAGCACCGCGACAAGGTCGCCTCCTACATCGAGGGCGGCGCCGAGCAGGGTGCGACGGTCGTCGTCGACGGCCGCGAGACCGCGCCCGAGGGTGACGGCTTCTTCCTGGGCGTCACGCTCCTCGACGACGTCACTCCGGAGATGGACGCCTACAAGGACGAGATCTTCGGGCCCGTGCTCGGCATCACGCGCGTCGGCACCTACGACGAGGCCGTCAAGCTCGTGAACGAGAACCCGTACGGCAACGGCACCGCGATCTTCACGCGGGACGGCGGCGCCGCGAGGCAGTTCCAGTTCGAAGTCGAGGCCGGGATGGTTGGGATCAACGTCCCGGTGCCGGTCCCGGTCGCCTACTACTCCTTCGGCGGCTGGAAGGCGTCGCTCTTCGGCGATACGCACATCTACGGGCCCGAGGGGATCAACTTCTACACCCGCGGCAAGGTCGTCACTTCCCGCTGGCCGGATCCGGCCACGTCGAAGGTCGATCTGGGCTTCCCGCAGACGCGGTAGGAACCGGATGGGCAGGCGGGGTGTAGAACAAGCGATGCGATCGCTTCTCGCCCTCCTCGTCTTGGCGCTCGCACTCGCCGCCGGCGCGGCGTCGGCCGACGAGGTATCCCCCACCCGGGACTGCGCGACGCGGGGTGACCCGAGCGACGGCTCCGCGATCCGCTTCGCCCAGCCCGGCGACAGCGTCATCGGACCGGTCTCGTTGGCTGGCCTCGCGCCGGCGGCATCTGCGACGCGGCTCGATCGCGGCCCGGATGGTCGCTTCGAGCGCAAGGTGGCAGCCAAGGTGCTCTGGGGTCCGCCGGTGACGATGAGTGTGTCTCCGTCGAGCCGGCCGTCGCTCGCGCTCGACTACGCTCGGACGAACGAGCTCACGCCAACCATCCGATTCGAGCCCTGCGCGCCGGGAACTGTCATGTTCGGCGGCAACGGCCGGCTGAAGCGGGTGACCGTCTTTCCAGGTGGGTTCTCGTTCGCGAAGCGTGGCTGCTACGCGCTCGACGTGCGCGTCGATCGCGGCCGTACGTACCGCCGCACGATCTCGCTCGGCGCACGCTGCTGATCAGGCGAGAGTGAAGCGCACCTGCCGCTTCGCGACGTCGGCAAGCTCGAGCCGGACGGTGACGCGCTCGCCGAGCGGCAGCTCGCCGGTGGCGTGCGCCGTTACGGCCGGCTCGGCCAGCTGGATCGTGCCGCCGCCGTCGTGTTCGTCGACCTCGACGACGACTGCCTCGAACGTTTCTCCGACCCGCGGTGCGAGCACTGCAGCCTCGACCGTCGAAAGGATCCCGGCCTCATACTGCTGCGCGCGGCGGTTCGAGCGCTCCATCGTCTCGGGGAGACCCGGGAGCGCCGCGTGCACCCATTGCGGCACGGCCGCGCCGGCGGAGACGGCCACACAGATCTCGCCGACGTAACGGTCGACGAGGCGGCGTAGCGGCGCCGTCGTGTGGGCGTACGGTGCGCCGACACCTGCGTGCGCCGGCCGGTTGGGCACCTCGCCGTCGAAGGCCGCGTAGCCGGAGCCGCGGAGCAGGACGGTCGACTCTGCGAGGAAAGCCGCGTGCTCGGGCCGCTCCGGGTCGAGCGTCCGGATCAACGCTGCGTACTCGACGTCGCGCGGCCAGTCGATCTCGAGCGCCTTCGCCGTTCGCCGCAGCCGGTCGACCGCGCCCTTGTCGGCCTCGGGCAGCGTGCGCAGGAGCCCGACGTGCGCTTCGAGCATCAGCTCTGCCGCGGCCTGTCCCGTCATCAGCGAGATTTGCGCGTTCCAGCCCTCCACCGGCAGCGGTGCCCGGAACGCCAGCGTGAAGCCGTCCGGCCCGTCGTCGACCTCCTGCTCGGGGATCGGGAGCTGGATCCCGCCTCGCCGCTCCTCGCGCTCCTGGCGCAGGAGCCCGACCTCGCGGAGCAATTGCAGCGACTCGGACGCGCCCCCGTTGTCGAGCGAGCGCTGGACACCGGCATAGTCGAGCTTCTCGCGGCTGCGGACGAGCGCCCGCCGGACCTCGACCTTGACGCCCTCGCCGCTCTCGTCGACGTCGATCGTCCAGAGGAGCGCCGGGCGCGGCTCACCCGGAAGGAGGCTGCCGGCGCCCTCGGAGAGCTGCGGCGGATAGAGCCGTGCGTTCTCGTCGGGCGCGTAGAGCGTCTGACCGCGCCGGTGCGCCTCTTGGTCCATCGCGCCGTCCGGGGTAACGAAGGCCGCGACGTCGGCGATCGCGTAGCGGACGCGGTAGCCGCTGCCGGCCCGTTCGATGTGCAGCGCCTGGTCGAGATCCATCGACTCGGGCGGGTCGATCGTCACGAACGGAATCGCCGTCTCGTCGGCGTCGGGGAGCCGCGGCGAGCGGACCGACCGCTCGGCCTCCTCGCTCACCTCGTCCGGGAAGCCGAGCTCGACGTCCAGGTTCTCGCGCAGCTCGGCGAAGGCCGCCGCGATGTCATGATCGTCGGCACGCGTGAGGCGGACGCGTCGTTGCACTGCGGCAGCCTACGTGCCGCTCCGGCGAGGAGCCGAGCTTCGTTACGTCGCCATCGCCGCCTTCGCGTGCAGCTGCTCGCCGAACTTCGCGCGGGCCACGAACCGCCCGACCCCCGGCTTGCCGACGACCTCGCCGCCGTCCACGATCACGTGTCCGCGCACCAGCACCGTCTCGACGTCGCCCGTGACCTCGGTGCCCTCGTAGAGGTTGTAGTCGGTCCTCGACTGCTGGCTCGCGGCGGTGATCAGGTGCTTCTTCTCGGGGTCGAAGACGACGAGGTCGGCGTCGGAGCCGACGGCGATCGTCCCCTTCCTCGGGTAGAGGCCGAACAGCTTCGCAGGGTTCGTGCAGAGCAGCTCGACCATCCGGTTCAGGCTGATCCGGCCTTCGCGCGCGCCGAAGTTGTGGATCATGTGCAGCCGGTTCTCGAGGCCGGGGCCGCCGTTCGGGATCTTCGAGAAGTCGTCGCGGCCGAGCGCCTTCTGCTCGCCCCATGAGAAGGCGCAGTGGTCGGTCGAGATCGCGCTGAGCGTGTCCCGGCGAACCGCGTCCCAGAGCACGTCCTGGTTCGCCTTGTCGCGCGGCGGCGGCGTGTAGACGTACTTCGCGCCCTCGAAGTCAGGCTTTTCGAGATGCGTGTAGTCGATGAAGAAGTACTGCGTGCAGGTCTCGCCCCAGACGTCCCAGCCCTTTTCGCGGGCGAGCTGAATCGGCTCGACCGACTCCAGGCACGAAACGTGGACGACGTAGAGCGCGCAGCCGGCGACGCGGGCGAGCTGGATCGCGCGGTTCGTCGCCTCGCCCTCGGTCTCGGGCGGCCGGGTGAGCGCGTGATACTTCGGCTCGGTCTTCCCCTCCGCGAGCGCCCTCTTCACGAGCACGTCGATCGCGTCGCCGTTCTCGGCGTGCACCATCACGAGCGCGCCCGTCTCGGCGGCGACCTCCATCGTCTTGAAGAGCGTTTCGTCGTCGACCATCAGCGCGCCCTTGTAGGCCATGAAGAGCTTGTAGGAGGTAATCCCCTGGTCCGGCAGCGAGGCGAGCTCCTCGAGCGAGCCCCCGTCCTTCAGGTCGGTGACGGCGATGTGGTAGCCCATGTCGATCAGCTGCTTGCCTTCGGCCTTCGACTTCCAGTCGGCGAGCGCGTCGCCGAAGCTCGTGCCGGGCGCCTGGATGCAGAAGTCGACGTGCGTGGTCGTGCCGCCGCGCGCCGCCGCCCGCTGGCCCGACTCGACGTCGTCGATCGTCGTCGTGCCGCCGAACGGCATGTCGAGATGGGTGTGCGGATCGACCGCGCCCGGCAGGACGTACTTGCCGGACGCGTCGATCACGGTGTCTGCCGCGACGTCGAGCCCTGAGCTCCCTAAATTCGTCCCGATCAGGGAGATCCGCTCGTCCTCGATGAAGATGTCGGCGACGTAGTCGTCTGCGGCCGTCAGTACCCGGCCTCCCTTGATCAGAACGGACATGCGGATCTCCCTTCTCGGTTCGTCGGGCTTACTTTCCGCCTGCGGTGACCTTGACGGTCGCCTTCTTCCACTTGGCCCCGTTCACGTCGAGGCCCTGCTTCTTCAGCGCCGCAACGGCCGCCTTGGCGAGGTCGGCGCGGAAGGCGCCGCTCGGCAGCTTCTTGATCACGCCGAACTGCCGCGAGATCGATGCGGTCCTGGTGAACGCCTTCTGGTTCATGACGCCGATGCCCTGCGGCGCCGGCCAGATCAAGGCGTTGACCTCGTTCATCTGCCACGTCTGATGGCCCTTGCCGAGGATCGGCGAGTTCTTGAGCACGATCCGCGTGCAGTCGGCGAGGTGGTCACGGCACCAGAGCCAGCCCTTGAACGACGCCTCGAGGAACTTCCGCGCCGTCGCCTGGTTCGCGGCCGACTTGATCCAGTCCCCGCGGACGAAGACGCCGTCCTCGAGCATGCCCGTCCCGACCGCCTCCATCTTGATCACGTTCAGGTCGGACAGCTGGTAGAGCTTGCCCGTCTTCGGGTTCTTGCTCTCCAGCACCTGGGCGAGCTCGTTGTAGGTCATCGCCGAGGCCGAGTCGATCTTCCGCTGCAGGAACAGGTTCATGTCGAACGGCTGCTGGACGATCGTGACGCCCTTGTTCTTGGTCGGGTCCATCCCGTTCTTGACGAGCGCGGCGAACAGCTCGAACTCGTTGCCGAAGAGCCAGTTGCCGACCTTCTTCCCGCGCATCTTCGCGATCGTGTCGATGCCCGAGTCCTTCCAGGTCAGCTGCGTCATGCCGGAGCGCGTGTACACCTGCGCGATGTTGACCAGGTCGCTGCCCTTGTCGCGCGAGGAGAGGAGGCTCGGCAGCCAGTCGATCCCGAACTCTGCCTGGCCGGACGCGACGACCTGCTCGGGCGTGATGTCCGGCCCGCCCGGCTTGAGGTTCACGTCGAGGCCCGCCGCGCTGTAGTAGCCCTTCGCCTTGGCGGCGTAGAAGCCGGCGAACTGTGCCTGCGTCACCCACTTCAGCTGCAGCGTCACCTTCGTCGCACCACCCGCGGGGGCGGCCCCCACGTCGGTACGTGCCGCGGCGCCACCCGCCACCGCGAGCGAGACGAGCCCTACGGCTGCTGCGCCGAGGATCGCCATCCTGCGTGTCTTCATCGAGCCCTCCTTGTCGTTGAACCCGGTCGGGTCATGACCGTACCTCTGGTGCCGAGGGGTACCGTCGCATCGCGAGCCGCTCGACGAGCGAGATCGCGAGGTAGAACGAGATGCCGAGGATGCAGGCGACGGCGATCGCCGCCCAGGCTGTCTCGAAGTTGAAGAGCGCCGCGGCGCTCTTGATCTGGATTCCGAGCGAGGTGAGCGAGCCGCCGAAGTACTCGCCCACGATCGCCCCGATCATCGCGAGCACGCTCGCCACCTTCAGCGAGGCGAACACGTACGGCAGCGAGTTCGGGATCCGCACGCGGCGGAAGATCTGCACCTCGCCGGCTGCGTAGGAATGCATCAGCTCGATCGAGGACGGTCGCACAGAGGTCAGCCCTTTGAGCGTGTTCACGAGCACCGGGAAGAAACAGAGTACGGCGGCAATCGCGATCTTCGATCCCTTGTCGATCCCGAACCACGCGATCGCGATCGGCGCGAAGGCGATGATCGGGACGGCATTCGCGGCGATGAAGTACGGCATCAGCGCCGCCCCGAGCGGACGGAAGCGCGCGAGCAGTAGGGCGGCGAGGATGCCCGCCGAGCAGCCGACGGCGAAGCCCCACAGGGCCTCCTGGAAGGTGAACCAGCCCGCGGCCCAGAGCGTCTCGCGCTCGTCCCAGAACCGCGCCGCGATCGCGCTCGGCTTCGGGAGCAGGAAGCGCTGGATGTCGAAGACGTCGATTGCTAGCTCCCAGCCGACGAGGACGGCGACGAGGACGACGAGCGCCGGCACCCAGTCGCGCACGCCTCGGCCGACGCCGCGGGCCAGCGACCGGCCGGGCTCGGTGACGACGACGGTGCTCAGTGCACTTCCTCCGGGGCGCGTCCGCGCAGCAGCTCGCGGAGCTCGGTCGCAAGCTCGAAGAAGCGCGGCTCCTCGCGTGTGTCGTTCGTGCGCGGCTGCGGGAGGTCGATCTCGACCAGGCCGGCGATCCGTCCGGGTCGAGGGCTCATCACGACGACGCGTGTCGAGAGGAACACGGCCTCGGTGATCGAGTGGGTGACGAAGACGACGGTCGAGCCGCTCGCTTCCCAGATCCGCAGCAGCTCGAGATTCAGCCGCTCTCGCGTCATCTCGTCGAGCGCGCCGAACGGCTCGTCCATCAGCAGCAGCTTCGGGTCGAAGGAGAGCGCGCGGGCGATCGCGACCCGCATCTGCATCCCGCCCGAGAGCTGCCAGGGATAGTGGCTCTCGAAGCCGGACAGCTCGACGAGGTCGACCATCTCCTTCACCCGCTCGGCACGGCGCGCGCGCTCCCAGCCGGCGAGCTCGAGCGGCAGCGCGATGTTCTTCGCGACGGTGCGCCAGTCGTAGAGCACCGCTTCCTGAAACACCATCCCGTAGTCGCGGTCGAGCCGGGCCCGGTGCGCGGACTTGCCGCCGACCAGCACGCTGCCGGCCGTCGGCTCGACAAGATCCCCGATCGTTCGCAGGAGCGTCGACTTGCCGCAGCCGGACGGCCCGATCAGCGAGACGAACTCGCCGGGCTGGATCTCGAGCTCGATGTCCTGCAAGGCGGTCGTGCCGCCCTTGCCGAACGTCTTCGTGACCCCCGCGATCGTGACTGCAGCCGCTTCGGTCATGCGACGTGCTCCGGTGCCCGGCGGACGACGAGGTGCTCGGCGAGCACCACCGCGCCGAAGAAGGCGATCCCGAGTACCGCTGCGACGATGTTCGTCGCCCAGAGCGCGGCCGGGTCGAGCGAGTAGTACTGGTTGAAGTTCAGGATCGCTCCGCCCAGCCCGTCCTGGATCGACGACGGCAGCTCGCCGATGATCGCGCCGACGACCGACGCGGTCGCCGAGATCTTCAGGGCCGTGAAGATGTAGGGCAGCGAGGAAGGGAACTTGACTTTCCAGAGCACGTCCCACGAAGAGGCCGCGTACGAGCGCATCAGCTCGAGCGCCTGCGGCTCGGCCGAGTCGAGCCCGCGGAGCGTGTTGATCGCGACCGGGAAGAACGTGAGGTAGGCCGCGATCACGGCGACCGGCATCCAGATCGGCAGGCCCTTGCCGCCGAGCCAGATCACGACCATCGGCGCGATCGCCAGGATCGGGACGGTCTGCGAGGCGACCACGTAGGGCAGGAAGCCGCGCCGCAGCAGCCGCGACTGGTGCAGGACGACGCCGATCGTGAAGCCGATCACGCCGCCGAGCAGGAAGCCGGCGATCGCCTCGCGCATCGTGAACACCGCCTTGTCGACGAGGTCGCGGATCAGGGGCGGCTGCCCTTCCGCGAGCGGCTCCCAGAGGCGGCTGACGATGTCGGCCATCGGCGGCATGGTCAGGTCGTCGACGGTGAACGGGCGCGTCCAGCCGGTCGCCATCCAGATCGCGCGATAGCCCTCCCAGAGTGCCCAGAGCGCGGCGAGGACGATCAGCGTCAGGCCGACGCGCTTGAGGAGGTTGGACGGCCACGCACGCCGCTCGTCGGCATGCAGCGCGAACTCCTCGGCAGCCTCCGCGTGCACCGCTCATCTGTAACACGACACGGCTTCCTTTGAAAAGGGTCCAAGCGGTTGCGTAGGCTGCGCGCGATGCCGCTCGACCCGTCACGCGCCGTCGAGGAGCTGCGCGAGCTGCGCGAGCTGACCGGCGACGAGAACGGCGCGCAGCGAGTCGCCTGGACGCCCACCTGGGTGGCCGCACAGGCGTGGCTCGTGACCAAGCTCGAGGGCCTGCCGCTCGGGTACGAGGTCGACGAGGCCGGCAACCAGTGGTGGACGCTCCGCGGGGACTCGGAGCGCGCGGTCCTGCTGGGCGGGCACATCGATTCCGTTCCGAACGGCGGCTGGCTCGACGGCTGCCTCAACGTCGTTGCCGCGGTCGAGGTGTGCGGCGGATCGCCGAGGAGGGCACGCCGCCCGTGACCGTTCGGCTCGTCAACTGGGCCGACGAGGAAGGCGCCCGCTTCGGCCGCTCCCTGTTCGGCTCGTCGGCCGCTGCAGGCTCGATGGCCGACCAGGACGAGCTTCGGGAGCTTGCCGACCGCGACGGCGTCTCGCTGCCGGACGCGCTCCGCGAGCACGGCGTCGACCTCGATCGCGCGCTCGAGGCTCGCTCCCAGCTCGAGACCGCCGCCGCCTACCTGGAGCTGCACATCGAGCAGGGGCCGGTGCTCGAGTCGATGGATCTCCCGCTCGGCGCCGTGCTCGGGACTTTCGGGGTCGAGCGCCACCGGATCACCTGGCGCGGCCAGGCCGCGCACGCCGGCTCGACGCCGATGGATCAGCGCCGCGATGCCCTCGCCGGAGCGGCGAAGCTCGCGCTCGAGCTGCGCGTGATCGCAGCGCGTGTCGGCGACGGCGCCGTCCTCACGAGCGGCGGCGTCACCTGCAAGCCCGGGATCGTCACGTCGGTCGTCGAGACGGCCGAGCAGCTGCTCGACATGCGCCATCTCGACGCTGCGAAGCTCGCCTCGATGTGGGAGCAGGTGCGCGCGGCATGCGAGCGCTTCGCGCAGGAGGAGAAGATCGAGGTCGAGTACGAGCGGATCTGGCAGATCGAGCCGATCCTCTTCGACGAGACGCTGATCGGCTTCGCGGACGAGTCGATTCGCGAGATCGCAGGCACCTCGCACCGGCTCCCGAGCGGCCCGCTCCACGACGCAGCCGAGGTCTCACGCGCAGGCGTGCCCACCGTGATGGTCTTCGTCCAGAGCCTCCGCGGCCTCAGCCACACGAAGCTCGAGGACACGAAGCCGGAGCACCTCGAGCTGGCCGTGCAGGCGCTCGACCGGTTGGCGACGAAGACGCTTGCCTGGCTCCGCGTCGCGTAGCAGCAGCGACATTGCGACGCGCGGGGATTCGCGCGAGAATGCCTCTTTCCCTGCACCCGAGTCCGGGGGTTCTGAATTGCTCAGCTTCGGCGTCACCGTCCTGCCCGACCCGCCGTACCAGCGCCTGATCGAGCTGACGAAGCTCGCCGAGTCGCAGGGCTTCGAGTACGGCTGGACCTACGATTCGCACGTGCTCTGGCAGGAGTCGATGCCGGTGATGGCGCTCCTCGCCGACCAGACCTCGACGATCAAGCTCGGCCACATGGTCACGAACCCGGCCATCCGCGACCCGACGGTGCTCGCGAGCGCGTACGCCACGCTCCAGGACATCTCGAACGGCCGCATGATCATGGGCGTCGGGCGAGGCGACTCGTCGGTGCGCTACGTCGGCCGCAAGCCGATGAAGGTCGCCGACTTCGAGGAAGCGCTGAAGATGGTGAAGCCGTTCATGAACGGTAAGGAGGTGCTCTGGAACGACAAGGAGCTGCAGCTCAAGTGGGTGCGGCCGGAGCTGCCCGAGATCGAGATGCACGTCGCCGGCTACGGCCCCAAGGCGCTGGCGGTCGCCGGCCGGCAGGGCGACGGCGTCATCATCCAGCTCGCCGACCCGGACATCATCCAGTGGATCATGGACACCGCCCGCGCGGCGGCCGAGGAGGCGGGACGCGACCCGGCAGCGCTCAAGTGCATCGTCAGCGCGCCGAGCCACATCTCGGACGACCTCGCCGACGCGCGCGAGCAGGTGCGCTGGTTCCCGGCGATGGTCTCGAACCACGTCCAGGACCTGATCGACCGCTACGGCACCGACGGCTCCGTCGTGCCCCAGGTGCTCACCGACTACGTCGAGGCGCGCAAGTTCTACGACTACAACGAGCACTCCCGCGTCGGCGCCAAGCACGGCGAGTTCGTCACCGACGAGATCTGCGACCGCTTCTGCGTCCTCGGCACCACCGAGCAGGCGATCGCGAAGCTGCGCGAGCTCGAGTCGATCGGCGTCGACCAGTTCAACATCTACCTGATGACCCACGGCCAGGAAGAGATCCTCGAGACATACGGTCGCGACATCCTGCCGCAGTTCAGCGGGGTTGCCGCGTAGCGACGACGGACGATGTCAGGCGGCGGTGGGACGCCGCGGCCGCAGCCGTGGGAGGCCGAGCGCGAGCGGCTCGCTGTCGCCAACGCGCCGGTCACGACGGCGCTCGTCGAGGCGCTCTCGCCGCAGCCCGGAGACACGGTGCTCGAGCTCGCGAGCGGCACCGGTGACCTCACCGAGGCGCTCGCCCCCCGCGTCGCGACCGTGATCTCGACCGACCTGTCGCCTGCGATGGTCGAGGCGGCGGCGCGGCTCCGGATCCCGAATGCCGAGCACCGGGCGATGGACATGCAGGCGATCGACCTGCCGGACGGGAGCGTCGACGGAGTCGTCTCGCGCTTCGGCTACATGCTCGTGCCCGATCCGGCACTCGCCCTGAGCGAGACCCGCCGCGTCCTCCGTCCGCAGGGCCGGCTGGCGTTCGCGACCTGGGCTCCCGCCAGGCGCAATCCCTGGGCGACTGCCTACGGGCCGGTGCTGCTCGAACGCGGATTGCAGGAGCCGCCGGTGCCCGGAGAGCCCGGTCAGTTCGCTCTCGCGGAGCGTGACCAGATCGAGCCGCTCGTGCGTGGAGCCGGCTTCGACGAGGTCGCGGTCGAGGAGGTGGAGCTCGAGTTCCGGTTCGCCGACTGGGCCGAGTATCGCAGCGTCGTTCCGAAGCTCGCGTCCTCGCTGCGGGAGCTGCTGGCGACGCTCGACGACGCCACGCGAGTGGAGGTCGACGGTGCCGCAGAGGCCCGGCTCGAGCCGTACCGGACGGAGAGCGGCTACGTGCTGCCCGGCCTCGCGCTCGTGACGAGCGCCCGCTAGAGGATCGTCTTGCCGAGCGCGCTGGCGACGAGCTCGACGGCGAGTGAGGCGGTCGCGTTCTCGCGGTCGAGGATCGGGTTCACCTCGACCACCTCGAGCGACCCGGCGAGCCCCGATTCCGCCACGAGCTCGAGCGCGAGGTGCGCCTCCCGGTAGGACAGGCCGCCCCGGATCGGCGTGCCGACGCCTGGCGCGACCTCCGGATCGAGCGCGTCCATGTCCAGCGAGACGTGCACGAAGCCCGGCCCGGCGATGTGCGTCAGCGACTCGCGGACCGCCCGCTCGATCCCGATCCGGTCGATGTCGCTCATCGTGTACGCCTTGATCCCGAGCTCGCGGATCCGCTGGCGCTCGCGGGAGTCGGTCGAGCGGAGGCCGACGAGGGCGACGCGGTTGGGGTCGACGGCGGGCAGCGTCCACAGGTCGCTGTCGAAGCGCTCGTCGCCGAGACCGATCGCGGCCGCGAGCGGCATCCCGTGCACGTTGCCGGTCGGTGAGGACTCGGGTGTGTTCAGGTCACCGTGCGCATCGATCCAGAGCACTCCACCGATGCCGCTCGCCTGAGCCAGCCCGCCGAGCGTGCCGAGCGCGACCGAGTGGTCGCCGCCCAGCACGAGCGGAAGGGCGTTCTGCTCCAGCGCCAGTCCGACCAGGCGCGCGACGCGGCCGCACGCAGCCTTGATCTCGGGCAGGTAGCGGGCGCTCTCGTCCGTCACCTGCGTCGCCTCGAGCACGGCCGTCTCGACGTCGCCCCAGTCGAGGCAGTCGTAGCCGATCGCGGTCAGCCGCTCGTGCAATCCGGCATACCGGATCGCGGATGGCCCCATGTCGACGCCGCGCCGGCCGGCGCCGAGGTCGAGAGCCGCGCCGATGATCGCGACCTGCTTGCCTGCAGCCACGGCGGAAAACCTACTCGCTACAATCCCTCGGCCCCGAGGCGAGGTAGCTCAGTTGGTAGAGCACACGGCTGAAAACCGTGGTGTCGCCGGTTCAAGTCCGGCTCTCGCCATGTCTTGCCGTCGCATGACCTGGGATCCGCAGGAGCGGATCCCAGGTCGCGCAAACCCCTGAAGGGCCGCCTTCGGCGGCGGATTCAGTGTCGGGGGCGTGGAGAGGTAGCCTCTTTCACGTGGCCGCGGTGGAACGCTTTCGAGAGCTTCATCGCGACGGGATCTTCGTGATGCCGAACCCGTGGGACGTCGGCTCGGCGAAGCTGCTCGCGTCGCTGGGGTTCGAGGCGCTCGCGACGACGAGCGCCGGTCTCGCCTGGTCGCTCGGCAAGCTCGACATGCAGGTGACGCGGGACGAGCTCCTTGCGCACGTGGGGCAGCTCGCCGCCGTGACACCGCTGCCGCTCAACGTCGACAGCGAGCGCTGCTTCCCCGACGAGCCTGGCGGCGTCGCGGAGACCGTACGCATGCTCGCCGAGGCCGGTGCAGCCGGCTGCTCGATCGAGGATTACGACCCGGCGACGGATGCGATCGTCGCGATCGAGGCCGCTGCCGAGCGCGTCGCGGTCGCCGCCGAGGCGACGTCGCTCGTCCTCACCGCCCGGGCGGAGAACCACCTCCACGGGATCCATGACCTCGACGACACGATCGCGCGACTGCTCGCCTACCGGGACGCCGGCGCAGACGTCGTCTACGCGCCCGGCCTCGCCGATCTCGCCTCGATCTCGAGGGTCGTCGAGGAGGTCGGCATCCCGGTGAACGTGCTCGCGTTGCCGAACGGTCCGAACGTCTCCGAGCTCGCCGCAACGGGCGTCCGGCGTGTCTCCACCGGAGGTGCGCTTGCAAACGCCGCCTACGGCGCTCTGCTCACCGGCGGAGAGGAGCTCCGCGACGAGGGGACGTCCCGCTACAGCGAGCGCGGTGCGCCTGCCGACGCGCTGAGAACAGCGTTCGACCCCGGGTAGACTGCTTCCCCGTGAGCACGGACATCGAGCGCGAGCTATGGGGCAGCGAGACGCGCAAGGCGGTGGCCAACTTCCCGGTCTCCGGCGAGCCGATCCCTGCGCCTGTCGCGCGCTGGCTCGGACGCATCAAGGCCGCGGCGGCGCGCGTCAACGCGGAGCTCGGGCTGCTCGACGCCGACAAGGCCGAGCGGATCGCGGCGGCCGGCGACGCGATCGCGCGCGGCGAGCACGACGAGCAGTTTCCGATCGACGTGTTCCAGACGGGCTCCGGCACGAGCTCGAACATGAATGCCAACGAGGTGATCGCCGCGCTCGCCGGGGAGGATGTCCACGCGAACGACGACGTCAACATGGGCCAGAGCTCGAACGACGTCTTCCCGTCGGCCGTTCATCTTGCCGCTCTCGGAGAGATCGAGCACGACCTGCTGCCCGCGCTCGACACGCTGGCCGCCTCGCTCGAGGCCAAAGCCAAGGAGTTCGACGACGTCGTCAAGTCGGGCCGCACGCACCTGATGGACGCGGTGCCCGTCACGCTCGGCCAGGAGTTCGCCGGCTACGCGGCCCAGGTTCGAGAGGGAGGCGAGCGGGTGCGCGACAGCCGCAAACGGCTGGGCCAGATCCCGTTGGGCGGAACAGCGGTCGGCACCGGCCTGAACACGCATCCCGAGTTCGCCGCCAGGGTGCGCGAGCTGCTCGTCGCCGACACCGGCCTCGAGATCTCGCCGCCGGCCGATCCCTTCGAGGCTCAGGCGGCGCGGGACGGGCTCGTCGAGGCGTCCGGCGCGCTGAAGGTCGTCGCCGTCAGCCTGACGAAGATCGCCAACGACCTGCGCCTGATGGGCTCGGGGCCGCGGGCGGGGCTCGCGGAGATCTTCCTGCCCGAGCTGCAGAAGGGCAGCTCGATCATGCCCGGCAAGGTCAACCCGGTCATTCCCGAGGTCGTGACGCAGGTCGCCGCCCAGGTGATCGGGAACGACCAGGCGATCACGGTCGGCGGGCTCCAGGGCCACTTCGAGCTGAACGTCTTCGTGCCGATGATGGCGCGCAACCTGGTCAGCTCGATCAAGCTGCTCGCCGCCGCGTCGCGCCTGCTCGCGGAGAAGTGCGTCGACGGGATCGAGGCGAACCGGGAGCAGAACGAGCGCTATGCCGAGCTGACGCTCTCGGCGGCCACGGCGCTCAACCCGCACATCGGCTACGACAAGGCGTCCGAGATCGTCAAGAAGGCCGCCGCGACCGGCCGCTCACTGCGTGAGGTCGCACGCGAGGAGGGCGTCGACGACGCGATTCTCGACCAGGCGCTCGACTACCGCGCCATGGCGAAGCCTCAGACCGGTGGCCAGGGTCGCTAGCGCGCTCCGGCTCGTAACGCTGTTCTTGCTCGTCGCGAGCGTTGGCGCGGGCTGCGCCGGCGACGACGAGCAGCTCCTGCAGGGAGTCGCAGCTGCCGCAGCTCGTGCTCAAGCCCGCCGACCTCGCGCAGGGGTGGGCTCAGTTCGACGAGGGGCGCCAGCTACGCGCGGACGCGCCGCCGGGGCCGCGGGCCGACGCAGCGCGGTTCGACCGCCAGGGCGGCTGGAAGGCACGGTATCGGCGCCCCGGATCGGCGGCGACCGCGGGCCCGCTCGTGGTCGAGTCGCGGGCCGATCTGTTCGCCGCAGTGTCCGGCGCCGAGCAGGACTTCGACGCCGCGGTCGACGCTCTCGAGCAGAGCGCCACCTCGTCGCAGCCGGTCGAAGCTGTCGAGCTCGGTGAAGACGCGCGCCTGCTGGCGGCCTCCAGCGAGCCCGGCGAGCTCGCAACGGTGACGATCGTCTGGCGCGAGCGGAACGTCGTCGCTGCCGTGACGGCGAACGGCTTCTCGGGAAAACTCGCGCCGGCAGACGTCGAGGCGTTGGCGCGGAGGCAGCAGCAGCGCCTCGAAGACGCTGGTAACTAGGCGGCTTCGGTTACCGCCGCATGATTGCACCGAGTCGGTTTATGGTCCCGCATCTCCTGGAGCAGGGGGTTCCGGGACCAAGAGAGGGGGATCGATGAAGCGCTTGCTCGTAATGCTTGCGCTCGCGGCGACCGCCGCGATCGGACTGAGCTCTGGTGGCGGCTTCGCGCAGACCGCCGAGAGCCCGGGTGACCCGGTGCCGAAGTACACGCCCGGCACCGCGCCGCCGACGGCGCCGTCATCCGGCATCTACGACTTCAAGGACTTCAATTTCGGCACCGGGCTCACCGAGTGCCCGCAGGCCGGACTCAAGAAGCTCTTCGGCGAGCCATTCGACCGCCGCACCAAGGATTCGGTCGAGCAGTACTCACAGGGAGGCGACGACCGGCGCACGAACGAGGAGTACAGCTGCTTCCCGCAGAACGAGACGAGCATCGACACGAACCCGGCCAAGGGCGCCGAGAAGAACATCGTCGCCGGGGCAAACGACTACCGTCTCGGTACCGGCTCGTCCGGCTTCTCGGCCAGCAACGACAACGGCCAGACGTGGTACAGCGGGATCATCCCGTTCCCGTCCGTGAATCCGGCCAACGGTCCGGCTCCCGGCCCGGGCGCCACGCAAGGGTTCCTCGTCAGCGGCGGCGACCCGGCGATCGTCTTCGACCGCGCCGGCGTCGTCTACTACGCTCAGATCGCGTTCAACCGCGACGACGACACCAACGGCATCACGGTGCAGCGGTCGACGAACGGCGGCTACACGTGGAGCCGCGCCTGCATCGTCGACCCGGTCACGACGCCGGCGTGCGGCGGCCCGGGCGATCCGCGCATGCCGGGGGACGGCGTCATCGCGTTCAACCGCGACAACGACGTCCTCATCAACAGCAGCGTTCCGTTCGAGGACAAGGAGTACATCGCCGCAGGTCCGCGCCCGGCAGGCGTTGCGCCGGTGTGCTACGACGCCGCACACGCGGTGACACCCTGCGGCTCGCGGCCGATCAGCCCGGACCGCGTCTACGTGACATGGACGAGGTTCACCGCGACGACGTCGAACATCATGGAAAGCCACTCCGACGACCAGGCTCGCTCGTGGTCGCAGCCGAAGGTGATCAGCGGCAGCGCGGCGTTCTGCGCCTTCGGAGTCGCGAACAACTGCGACTCGAACCAGTTCTCGACGCCGACGGTGAGTCCCCAGACGGGGCACCTCTATGTCGTCTTCGAGAACTTCAACACGCCGGATGAGAACCAGTACCTTGCGGTTCGCTCGCAGGATGGTGGCAACACCTACCAGGGTCCGTTCTTCATCACGCCGGTCTACGACGTCAACTTCCCGCGCTCGAACGTCAGCGGCCGTGTGGATTGTGCAGCTCGTGGTCAGCAGCAAAGTCGAATCGTCTACACGAACACCTGCTTCCGCTCCAACGCCGGCGGCAATGTCGTCGCCGATCGCCGTGGCGGTGCGTTCGCAGACGACCTGTACATGGTCTTCTCGGACAACCGCAACGGAACGGTCTACAGCTCGAACGCCGACATCTTCCTGTTCAAGTCGCTGGACGGCGGCTCGACGTGGATCGGGCCGACACGGGTGAACAACGACCGGTCGCAGCTGACTGCGGGCCCGGATCAGTTCGGGTTCGGGAGCGGCCGCGACTGCCTGCGGCCTCCCGGGTCGATCGGCTTCGGCGGTACCAGTGCGAACCCGTTCTCGGGGCCGTGCGACGGCAGCTTCGGTGCCGACCAGTGGTGGCCGTGGGTCGATATCAACGACTTCGGGCACCTGAACATCATCTTCCACGACCGCCGGCTGGACGTGAACTCCGTCCTCGGCGAGTGGCCGACGAGCCGCGCTGCGCCGATCGGCAGCCCGGGGAACTACCTCGTCTGGACGTGGGGGGCGCAGTGCGAGGTCAAGAACGCGAACTCGCGCGAGTGCCTGGCGCCGGGTGCGGTGACGGTCGCTCAGCCGACCGCCCCGGTCGACCCCGGTGCGGATCCGGTTCCGGGTCAAGGCCCCACGTTCCTTGGGAGCCTGCACAACTTCGGAATCCAGGACGTGCCGTCGAACTTCGACTACACGTTCCGGGCCGGGATCTTCGCGGGCGACTACAACAACGTCGCCGTGACGCCGAACGACTCGAAGGCCTACGGCTACTGGACGGACGCGCGCAACGGCCGCTCGTCCGGTGGGCCGGCCGGCGGAGCCGGGCCGCAGGCGGGGCGCAACCCCATCTGCGAGCAGTCGGACGTCTTCGTTGACGAATACTCGAGTCTCGGAGCCGACGCTGGCCAGAAGCAGCCCAAGCCCGAGGATGCGAGGTTCCTCGTCACACCCTGCCCAGGCGACGGCACGCCGTAGCCGAGGCAGCAGATCGACGTCAACCGGAGGGCCGCCCCAGGGCGGCCCTCCGCCTTTCACGGCAAGTTTCTCAAGGCGGCGAGCGGCGGCGGGCAGAACGCCTGCGGCAGCTTCGCCTTGGCCACCGCACCCGAGCTGCTCACGGCCGTGATCGACATCGCGCCCCCGTCGCACGGGTGGACGCCCGTGCCGGCGAACGTCACGGCGAAACCGCCGGCGGAACCCGAGCGGACGGTCCGCCGGGCCTGCAGGAGCCCGTCCTGGCGTACGGTAACGACGACCGCCATGCGGGCGGGGAAGGCTGCGCCGCGCACGGTGAGCGGGCTCGTGCCGACGACGCGAAGGCTCGGCTGTTGCTTGGCGGCGGGCGCCGGAGCGGCCAGCACTAGCAGCAGGACGGCGACAACGATGACGCGCATCGCGGGACAGTATGCCCCGAATTTCCCCGGTGAATCACGTTCCGTTGCGCTAGTCGTCGTCACCGCAGGTGGGCTCGACGTGCAGGATCGCCCGGCTGCCCAGCCTGCCGATCGCGCGGACGGTGAATGGAGTGCAGCGCTTCAGGCGCAGGTCGAACCGAGCGGCGAACCGACCATTTCGGTGCGCAATCGCGTTGGCGATGCGCTGCGTGCCGCGCACGGCGGCGACGATCACGACGTGCTCGCCGCCGCCGAAGCCGCTGCCGCGGACGACGAGAGGTGCGACCGAGCTTCAGAGTCATCGAGGCTCGCACGCCGAGGCTGCGCTCCCCAACTGGGCACGGCAAGCACCAGCACGAGCACCGACGGCTGCTGCGGAGACACGCATTCGCTTTCCTCCCAGCTCACATGAATGCACGCCCCAGAACGAAGCGCGACCCTTGAACGGGTGACTACGCCAGCTAGTAGGCGACGGCGCCGCGGCCGGTCTCGGCCGCGTGTCGCTGCTCGTCGGCCCGGTAGCTCGAGCGCACGAGCGGGCCGGCGAAGACGGAGCCGAAGCCGAGCGCCTCGCCCTGCTCGCGCAGCCAGCGGAACTCGTCCGGATGCACCCAGCGGTCGATCGCCGCGTGCTTCGAGCTCGGCTGCAGGTACTGGCCGATCGTGACGACGTCGACTCCGCGGGAGCGCAGGTCTCGCATCGTCTCGACGATCTCGTCGTTCGTCTCCCCGAGCCCGACGATGATCCCGGACTTCGTCAGCACCGGATAGTCCGCAAGCTCCTTCGCGCGGCCCAGCAGCCACAGCGCCTTGTCGTAGCTGGCCTTCGCGCCGCGCATGCTCCGGTGCAGGCGGCGGACGGTCTCGATGTTGTGGTTGAAGACCTCGGGCCGCGCGGCGAGCACCGTGCGAAGTGCGGCCTCCTCGACGCCGAGAAAGTCGGGGGTCAGCACCTCGACGCTCGCCTGTGGCAGCTTTGCCTTGATCGCGCGGATCGTGGCCGCAAAGTGCCCCGCGCCGCGGTCGGGGACGTCGTCGCGGTCGACGGACGTGACGACGACGTGCTTCAGCTCCATCTGTGCCGCGGCCTGGCCGACGCGGAGCGGCTCGAGCGGGTCGGGCTCGCGCTCCGGCCTGCCGGAATGGACGTAGCAGTAGCGGCAGGCGCGGGTGCAGGTGTCGCCGAGGATCTGGAAGGTCGCAGTGCCGCGCCCCCAGCACTCGGAGATGTTCGGGCAGCGAGCCTCCTCGCAGACGGTGTGCAGCGAGAGCCCGTGCAGCAGCTTCTTGACGTCGAAGTAGCGCCCGTCGGCGCTCGGGGCGCGAACCTTCATCCACTCCGGCCGGCGGGGCCGCTCGTCGACGGGAAGCGATGCCTTGCATGCCCGGTCAGTCTAGTTGCGGCGTACGATCGCGAGCGTGCGTCACCTAGCCGATGGCGGTTGCGGACCAGGAACGATCGCGCCGCTTCTGCGAGACCTACTTCGGTTTCACCGCCGAGCCTGCGCGCGTGCCGACGGGGTGTCTGATCCTGCAGACGCGGCAGGATTCTCGCTGGCACTTGGTGAGGTGGACGACCGCTCACGACTGCCGCCGTTCATGCATTTCGGACCCGCTTGCCGTCACCGGACGACGTGCGTACGTTCCGCGATCGTGTTGCAGCGCAGACGGTCTGCCCGATCGTCGAGTGGTGGGACGAGCCCGACTACGTGAGCGTGAAGTTGCTCCGATCCGGACGGATACAGTCGTCGAGGTGAGCTGGGAACCGGCCTAGCGGGCCGCGAGCTGCCCGTGGACGGGCTGCGGCCAAAGGCCGTGTCCGGCGTCGGCCGGCAGCTCCTCGAGCTCCAGCTCGAAGACGTCCGCGAGCGCCTCGAGAGCGGGCGCTCGCACCTCGTCGACCGTGACGGCACGCTCGAGCTCCTTCGCGATCGTCGTGAAGGCGGCGTCCTCGAGCCCACATGCTGTGATCCACTGCGTGAACGGGGCCGGATCCAGGTCGACGTTGAGCGCGTAGCCGTGTGTCGTCACCCATTTCGCAACGTGGATCCCGATCGAGGCGATCTTGCGTGGAGGGCGGTTGAGCCAGACGCCGGTCAGGCCGTCGATGCGCTCCCCCTCGAGGCCGAGCGACGCCAGCGTGCGGATCAGCGCTTCCTCGAGATCGCGGCAGTAGCGCTTCACGTCGAGGCCGTGCCGGTGGAGATCGAAGATCGGGTAGCAGACGAGCTGGCCGGGCCCGTGGAAGGTCGACTTGCCGCCGCGGTCGGTCTCGACCACCTCGACCTCGGCGCTCTGCCGGGATGTGCAGCTCGTCCGCATCGGTGCGGCGGCCGGTGGTGACCGTCGGCGGGTGCTCGAGCACCAGGATCGTGTCCGGGATCGCGCCCTGAGAGACAGCGCCCGCCAGCGCCCGCTGGAGCTCCCATGCCTCGGCGTACGGAACGACGCCGAGGTTCATCACGTAGGCGCCTTTCACGGGTCGGTCGGGAGCATCGAGCGCGCCGTTTCCAGGTCCTCCAGGTGCACGAGCACCTCGTGCGCGCCGCCGAACGCGTCCCCCGACTGCACCGGGCGATGATCGCACTCGAGGTCGGCCGTCCGGAGCAGGCCGCAGAGCATCTCCGCCTCCGCCGCCGACGAGACAGTAGTGAGGACGCTAGTAGTCGCTTTCGCCCCAGTTCTCGAGCTTCTCGCGCAACGACTTGAGAAAACGGCCGGCGAGTGCGCCGTCGACGAGCCGGTGGTCGTACGTGAGGGTGAGGTTCATGATCGGCCGGATCGCGATCACGTCCTGGCCGAGCTCGTCCTGCACCACCCACGGCCGCTTCACGACGGCGTACGTGCCGAGGATCGCCGCCTGTGGCTGGCTGATCACCGGCGTGCCGTGGAAGGTGCCGTAGCCGCCGGGATTCGTGATCGTGAACGTGCCGCCCTGCACGTCGTCGGGCATCAGCTTCTTGTCGCGTGCCCGCGCAGCGATCTCGGTCACCGACTTCGCCATCCCGAGCAGGTTCAGGCTCTCGGTGTTCTTCACCACCGGCACGATCAGGCCCTTGCCGTCGGCCAGCTCGACCGCGAAGCCGAGGTTGACGAAATTTCGCGTCACGATCTTGTCGCCGCGAATCTCGCCGTTGATCCACGGGTACTCCCGCAGCGTCTCGACGGTCGCGCGCGCGACGAAGGAGAGATACGTCGGGTTGACGCCGTACGACGCCTCGAACTCCTTCTTCAGCTTCTGGCGGATCGCCACGACCTTCGACATGTCGACCTCGATCGCGCTGGTCACGTGCGCCGAGGTGTCGAGCGAACGGCGCATGTGCTCGGCGATCCCCTTGCGCATGGCCGTCATCGGCTCTTCGCTCTCCCCTGCTGCCACAGGCTGCGCCTGTGGCGGTGGCTGAGCCGGAGCAGGCGGCGGTGACGGGGCCTGCGCAGGTGCAGGAGCCGGTGCAGCTTCCGGGGTGGGGGGCGGCGGCGGTGCTACCGCCTGAGGCTCGGGCGGAGGGGGCTGTTCCGCCGGCGGAGCCGGCGTAGCCTTCGTCGAGGCGCCAGACTCGACAAAGGCCAGGATGTCCTTCTTCGTCACGCGGCCGCCGGTGCCGGTACCGCTGACCGAGTTCGGGTCGACGCCGTGCTCGGCGGCGATGCGCGCGACGACTGGCGAGACAAAGGTGCGGCCGTTGCCGGACGCGGGTGCGGCGACAGGGGCCGCGGCAGTCGGGAGCCTGGGCAGGGGTCGGCGCGGGCGTCGGTGCCGTCGGCTCCGCGATCTCGTTCGCCGCCGCCTCGGATGCGTCCGCGGCCGCCTGCGTGGCCGGCTCGGGCACGTCCGCCGGGGCCGGTTCCGGCGCGGGCGCGGCGGGCTCGGCTCCCTCGGGCGCGATCACCGCGAGAACGGCGCCGACCTCGACCGTCTCACCCTCCTGCACGAGAATCTGGGCGACGACGCCCTCAGCGGGGCTGGGGATCTCGGTGTCGACCTTGTCGGTCGAGATCTCGAGCAGCGGCTCGTCGCGGGCGATCGTCTCGCCCTCGGACTTGAGCCACTTGGTGATCGTCCCCTCCGAGACGGACACGCCCATCTGCGGCATTACGACGTCGGTCTGCGTTCCCGTAGCCACTAGGCCTCCTAGTACTCCGCCAGCTCTCTCAGTCCCTGCTCGACATCCTCGACCTGCGGGATGTAGGCCTTCTCGAGGACGGGCGAGAACGGGACTGGGGAGTCAGGTGCGGCGATCCTCTTCACCGGCCCATCGAGATCCTCGAATGCTTCCTCGGCGATCGTCGCGGCGATCTCGGCGCCGAAGCCACCGGTGCGGGTGTCCTCGTGCAGGACGAGCACCTTCGACGTCTTGCGCGCGCTCTCGAGCACCGCCTCCTTGTCCCACGGCATCACCGTTCGCAGGTCGATGATCTCGACCGAGATGCCCTCGCCTTCGAGCTTCTTCGCGGCTTCCTCGGCCGTGTAGACCATCGCGCCCCACGTGATCACCGAGATGTCGTCGCCCTCGCGATGCGTGCGCGCCTTGCCGAGCGGGGTCACATAGCGCTCGTCCGGCACCTCGCCCTTGATCCGGCGGTAGAGGTGCTTGTGCTCGAAGTAGAGCACCGGGTTCGGATCCTCGATTGCGGCCACGAGCAGCCCTTTCGCGTCCTCCGGCGTCGCCGGGCAGACGCACTTCAGGCCGGGAATGTGCGCGAACGAGCTCTCGGGGTTCTGCGAGTGGAACGGCCCGCCGGAGAAGCCGCCGCCCGAGGGTAACCGCACCACGATCGGCACCGGCGTGCCGGCCCGGAAGCGCTGCTTGGCGGCGACGGTGACGAGGTGGTCCCACGCACAGGAGATGAAGTCCGCGAACTGCATCTCTGCGACCGGGCGCATGCCCATCATCGACGCGCCGGTGCAGGCGCCCACGATCGCGGTCTCGGCGAGCGGCGCGTCGAGCACGCGCCAGGGGCCGAACTCCTCCTGGAAGCCGAGCGTCACCTTGAAGGCGCCGCCGTAGACCCCGACGTCCTCGCCGATCACGAAGACGCGCTCATCGCGGCGCATCTCCTGCCGGAGCCCGTCGCTGATCGCCTGGAGATAGGTCTTCTCGGCCATCTACTTGTGGTGGGGGGTGTCGAGGTCCTCGGGCGTCGCGTAGACACCGTCGAGCAGGGTCGCTGGATCAGGCTGAGGCGACTCTTCTGCCTGAGCGAGCGCGTCGTTCAGGATCTTCTTCACCCGGCCGGAGATCTCGTCCTCCTCGTCGCCCGTCAGCTCGGCATTGTCGCGGAGCCAGCTGCGGAAACGCTCGATCGGGTCGCGCTTCGCCCACTCCTCGAACAGCTCCTTCGGCACGTAGAACGCGTCGTCGTGGACCGCGTGGCCCTCCATCCGGAGGGTCTGGCACTCGATCAGCGTCGGTCCACCGCCGCCACGCGCCTTCTCGATCGCGTTCTTGGCCTCGCGATAGACGGCGAGCACGTCGGTGCCGTCGACGACGACGCCCTCGAACCCGTACGCAGCGGCGCGGTCGGCTAGATGCTCGACTGCGTAGCCGAGGTGAGTCGGCGTCGAGTAGGCCCACTGGTTGTTGTCGCAGATGAAGACGACCGGGAGGTTGCGGACGCCGGCGAAGTTCATCGACTCGTGCGCGTCGCCGCGCGCTGCCGAGCCTTCGCCGAACCAGCCGACCGCGACCCGTTTCTCGTCGCGGATCCGGAAGGCGAGCGCGCAGCCGACGGCGACCGGGAGCATCGCCGGCAGGTGGCTGACCATCGCGATCATCCCGAGCTTCGAGTCGGCCATGTGCACGTTGCCGTCGCGGCCACGTGTCGGGCCGCCCTCGCGGCCCATGTACTGCGCGAAGATCCGCCAGGGCTCGACGCCGCGCGTGACGTGGACGCCCATGTCGCGGTGCAGCGGCGTGCCGACGTCGTTCGGCCCCATCGCCGTGGCGACGCCGACCGCTGCGGCCTCGTTGCCCCTACCGGTGTAGAACGAGCCCGGAATCTTTCCCTGCTTGTAGAGGATGTGGCCGCGCTCCTCGATCCCGCGGGTGACGAGCAGATTGCGATAGATGCCCAGCAGATCCTCGCGATCGAGACCGGCTTCCCTCACCTCGCTCAGCGAGCCGACCGGCTCCGCTTCCCGTACCGCCATGCGCGACTACCCCCGTCGGGTTGGACGACGGGTGCACTTTATCGACGCCCGTAGGATGGAGTGGGTGAGCACCGTCTTCGAGGCCGACCGGTTCGAGATCCAGCAGGTGATCCGGCCGATGGTCAACCTCTACCGGATCTCCGCACGCGGCCTTCCCGTCGCGTTCGTCCGGCAGAAGCGGATGGCGCTCAAGGAGGACATCCGCTTCTTCGCCCATGAGGACGAGACCGAAGAGCTCTTCCGGATCAAGGCCCGCGCGCTGATGGAGCTCGGCGGCCGCTACGACGTGACGACGCCATCGGGCGAGAAGATCGGCGTGCTCGAGAAGGTGTTCGGCACGTCGCTCCTCCGCTCGACGTGGCGGATCCTCGACGCGAACGAGCAGGAGGTCGGCGTCGCGCAGGAACGCTCGCCGTTTTGGGCGATCGTGCGCCGCCTGATCGATGCGGTGCCGTACGGCGAGTTCGTCCCGATCCTCTTCCACTTCCGGATCGATCACGGCGAGCAGCACTACGGCGAGCTCACGCGCGCGATCGGCGTCCGCGACAGCTACACGCTCGACCTCAGCGGCGACACCGAGCACACGATCGACCGCCGGCTCGCGGTGGCGCTCGGAATCGCTCTCGACGCGCTCCAGAGCAGGTAACGGTGGCGAAGCCGAAGCGCAACTGGATCCAGGAGGAGCGGCGGAAGACGCTCGGCGATTACGTCTGCTTCTGTCTCGCGTGCGGCTCGGTGTGGCGCTACTTCCTCGAGGGCGAGGCAGAGCTGGCGGCGGCCTGCCCGCACTGTGGTGGCGAGACCAGGCACCGCTGTCCCGCCTGCTCGGCACCGATTCCGTCCGCGTTCGCGATCGAGTGCGAGGAGTGCGGTGTTCCGGTGCGGGCACCCGAGGTGCTCGGCGTCAGGATCCGCAAGCCCGGTCGCTAGCGCTAGAACATCGCGCCGATGATCTGCGAGAAGCGGATCACCGTCACGGTCTCGTCTTCGGCGACAGGCCGGTTGTAGAGCTGGCCGAGGAAGCGGCTCATCTCGTCGGGCCGCCGGATCTCGGGGTTGTCGTGCTCGATTTCGCGCGGAGAGAGCTCGTTGATCTGCTTCACCTCGACCTTGTCGATCACTGCGTCGAAGATCTTTTCGCGCTGGCCGTAGCGGACGCCGACGAGCACGGTCACGATCATCCCCTTCTTGTACTTGCTCGACTTGTCCCCGAGCCGGATCGTCGCCGTCTTCCGGTGCGTGCGCAGCTGGTCGGCCACGAGCGGCGAGTAGAAGTTGAGCGCGAACATTGCCACGACGCACGACTATAGAGAGGCGAGCGCGCGCTTTGCCATCTCCCGCTCGCCGCCGTAGGCGAGCAGCCGTGGCGCCTCCTCCAACGGCAGCCATCGCGCCTCGGCGACTTCGAGCTCCATCCCCGTCGGCAGGTCACCGATCCTCCCGCGGGTGTAGCGCAGCAGGAAGAAGCTGACCACCTTGAAGACCCGCTCGCCGCGACGGGTGTAGACGTAGCGGACATCGCCGAGCTTGCCGTCGAGCCGGCCCGTGAGGCCGGTTTCCTCGGCGACCTCGCGGAGCGCCGTCTCAGCTCCGGTCTCGCCCGGGTCGACCAGCCCTTTCGGCAGGGCCCACACGCCCTCCGGCTTGCCGTTCGGCCGGATCGCCGCCAGCCACCAGCGGCCCCGGAGGCGCCGTACCAGCACGCCCCCTGCAGAGAACTCCCGAATCATCGCCACTTTGTAACAGGTTGTTGCGTGGTTTTGGCGGGAGTCGCTTGCTCGCGGCGTCGATACTGGTATAGTCGCATTGGCACTCTCCCCGTGGGAGTGCCAGTGTCTGTTACAAAGTCTGAGGATCGAGGAGGCAACACATGAATCTGCAGCCCCTTGGTGACCGCCTGATCGTGGAGACCCTCGAAGAAGAGGAGATCACCGTCAGCGGCATCGTGCTGCCCGACACCGCGAAGGAAAAGCCGCAGCGCGGCCGCGTCCTCGCAGTCGGACCCGGCCCGCGTGACGAGGACGGGGAGTACATCAAGATGGATGTCGAGGAGGGTGACGAGATCATCTTCTCCAAGTACGGCGGCACCGAGATCAAGGTCGGTGTCGACGACGTGCTGATTCTGCGCGAGTCCGACGTCCTGGCCAAGGTCGTCGGCGACCGCGCCGCAGTCTAGGAACTAGGGAGGAACGAAAACATGGCTCACAAAGAGCTCAAGTTCAGCGAGGATGCACGGCGCGCGCTCGAGCGCGGCGTCAACACCCTCGCCGACGCAGTCAAGGTGACGCTCGGCCCGAAGGGCCGCTACGTCGTGCTGGACAAGAAGTTCGGCGCGCCGACGATCACCAACGACGGCGTCACGATCGCACGTGAGATCGAGGTCGAGGACCCGTTCGAGAACCAGGGAGCGCAGCTCGTACGCGAGGTCGCCACGGCGACCAACGACGTTGCCGGCGACGGCACGACGACCGCGACCGTGCTCGCCCAGGCGATCGTCCGTGAAGGCCTCAAGAACGTCGCTGCCGGCGCCAACCCGATGGGGATCAAGCGCGGCATCGAAGCGGCCGTCGAGTCGGTCGTCGAGGATCTGAAGAAGCAGTCGAAGGAGGTCTCGGGCAAGGAGGACATCGCCCGGGTCGCCACCATCTCCGCGCGTGAGCGCGAGATCGGCGACGTGATCGCCGACGCGATCGAGAAGGTCGGCAAGGACGGCGTCGTGAACGTCGAGGAGGGCCAGACGTTCGGTCTCGAACTCGAGTTCACCGAGGGCATGCAGTTCGACAAGGGCTACCTGTCGCCGTACATGATCACCGACGCCGAGCGCATGGAGGCAGTGCTCGACGAGCCGTTCATCCTGGTCGCGAACCAGAAGATCGGCTCCGTCAAGGACCTGCTGCCGGTGCTCGAGCAGGTGATCCAGGCCGGCCGCCCGCTGCTGATCGTGGCGGAGGACGTCGAGGGCGAGGCGCTCGCGACGATCATCGTCAACAAGCTCCGGGGCACCTTCACCGCCGTCGCCGTCAAGGCGCCGGGCTTCGGTGACCGCCGCAAGCGCATGCTCGAGGACATCGCGATCCTCTCCGGCGCCGAGGTGATCACCGAGGAGATGGGCCTCAAGCTCGAGAACACGAAGCTGGCCCAGCTCGGCAAGGCCCGCAAGGTCGTGATCGACAAGGACTCGACGACGATCATCGACGGTGCCGGTGACTCCGAGGGGATCAAGGGCCGGATCAAGCAGCTGAAGGCGGAGATCGAGAACACCGACTCCGACTTCGACCGCGAGAAGCTCCAGGAGCGGCTCGCCAAGCTGGCCGGCGGCGTCGCCGTCGTCAAGGTCGGCGCTGCCACCGAGACGGAGATGAAGGAGAAGAAGCATCGCGTCGAGGACGCGCTGCAGGCCACCCGCGCGGCCCTCGAGGAGGGCATCGTGCCGGGCGGCGGCGTCGCGCTCTTGCAGGCGGCCGCTTCGATCAAGCTCGCGTCCTTCGAGGGCGACGAGAAGACGGGCGCCGCGATCATCACGCGCGCGCTCGAGGAGCCGCTTCGCCAGCTCGCCGCCAACGCCGGGCTCGAGGGCTCGGTCGTCGTCAATCAGGTTCGTCTGGCCGCCAAGGGCCAGGGCCTGAACGTCGACACCGGCGAGGTCGAGGACCTGGTCAAGGCCGGGATCATCGATCCGACGATGGTCACGCGCTCGGCGCTGCAGAACGCCGCGTCGATCGCGAAGAACATCCTCACGACCGAGGCGATCGTCGCCGAGGCGCCCGAGAAGGCCGGCGCCGCTGCCGGCATGCCCGACATGGGCGGCATGGGCGGAATGATGTAGGAAGTCCCCCGGGCTTCTGCTTGACGCGAAGGGCCGGCAATCGCCGGCCCTTCGTCGTACAGAGAGGGTCCCGTCCCCACAAAGAAGAAGACCCGGAGGGGGCCGGGTCTTCTGAGGGGATGAAACTGGGGGAGGTGGGTAGCCCAGGTATCGGCCTGCGGCGGCCGCCCTGTAGTCACTCGTTTGAGTGATTTCCAAGTTCGCCTAGAAGGCATACCTCTCCTCCTCGAACGGATCGGCCTCGTTGTGGTAGCCGTAGCGCTCCCAGAAGCCCGGTTTGTCGGACGCCGAGAGCTCGATTCCGCGCAGCCACTTCGCGCTCTTCCAGAAGTACTTGCCCGGGATCACGAGCCGCAGCGGATACCCGTGCTCGAGCTCGAGCGGCTCGCCGTTCGCATGCGTCGCGAGCAGTGCGTGCTCGTCGCGGAGAAATGAGATCGGCACGTTCGCGGTGAAGCCTTGCTCGGCCTCCGCGATCGCGTAGTGCGCGCTCGGCTTCGGCTGGACGAGCGCTTCGAGCTCGCGCCAGTGGACACCGGAGAAGGTGACGTCGAACTTCGACCAGCGCGTGACGCAGTGGATGTCCTGCGTGTGCTCGGTTCGCGGCAGCGCGTTCAGCTCGTCCCACGAGAGCGCGACCGGGTTCTCGACCTCACCGGAGACCTCGAACGTCCAGGTCGAGAGGTCGGTCGAAGGCACCGAGCCGGCGTGCAGCACGGGCCACTTCTCGGTCAGGTACTGCCCCGGCGGCAGGCGGGCCGGGTCGTAGCCGGCCTCGAGCACCTTCTTTTCGGCCTTGGAGCGGAACACGATCTCTACAGTAACGAGCATGCGCGTCGCGTTACGTCCGCGGTCCTTCGTCCGCGTCGCCGGGTCCGAGGCCGAGGCGTACCTCGACCGGATGGTCTCGAACGACGTGGCCGCGCTCGGCCCCGGTGAGTCGTGCGAAGCGCTGCTGCTGACAGCGAAGGCGCGCGTGATCGCGCCGCTCGTCGTCCTCCGCCGCGGTCACGAGGACTTCCTGCTGCTGACGGAGCCCGGTCTCGCCGAGCGCGTGCGCGCGGAGCTCGTGCGGTTCCGGTTCGCCGCGAAGGTCGAGATCGAGACCGAGGAGCACACGTCGCATGTCGTCTTCGGCGGCGAGGGGGTTCCGACCGTGGCGTACGGGGAGCCGGCCGCGGAGGTGCTCGACGCCGACCTCGACGTCACCGTCTCGAGCGACGAGCTCGAGTTGCTGCGCATCCGCGCCAGGACGCCCGCCTGGGGCAAGGAGATCGACGACCGTGTCCTTCCCGCCGAGGCCGGCCTCACGGAGCGGGCGGTCAGCTTCACGAAGGGCTGCTATCCGGGCCAGGAGCCGATCGCGCGGCTGCACTACCGCGGCCACGCGAACCGCGGCCTGCGCGTGCTCTCGCTGGCCGAGCTGCCGGAGCCCGAAGCCGAGCTCGCCTACGAGGGCAAGACGGTCGGCCGCATCACGAGCGCTGTGCCCGTCGAGGACGGAGCCGTCGCGCTCGCCTACGTGCGGCGCGAGGTGCCCGAGGAGGCCGAGCTAACGGTCGGCGCGGGCGCCGCTACACTGACCGGTCCCGAGCGCCCGTAGCTCAGGGGATAGAGCGCTGCCCTGCGGAGGCAGAGGTCGCACGTTCGAATCGTGCCGGGCGCACCTCGACCCACCGGCCAGGCGGCTCCCGCCGGGCGGAGCCCGGCTCCGCCGCCTTCGCGCCCCTGGCGCCGCTCCAGCCGGGAGTCCGTGCTCGCGCACTGTCCACCCGGCCTACGCACCGCCAGGGACGCGCCGGAGGGCCGAGGCCGGCTGCCGCGCCGCGCACCTCCCTCTGGCGCGACACTCGCAGTGTCAGCGGTCAGGGCCTGTCTCTGCCGATGTGGAGGAGCTCCTCGTGGACATGGTCGACCTGGAGCGTGGTGTGGTCGATGTGGAACTCCGCTTCGAGGAGGCGCTCCAGCTCGCGGCGCTTGCCGTGGCAGTCCTCGCGGGGCTCGACGAGGACGTGTGCGGCGAGCGCCGAGAAGCCCGACGTGATCGTCCAGATGTGGAGATCGTGGACGTTCCGGACGGCAGGAACCGAGAGCATCATCGTCCGGACATCCTCGGCGTCGATGCCGCTCGGTGTCGCCTCGAGCAGAATCGAGATCGAGTCGCGCAGCACGCCCCAGGCGCTGGCCGCGATCAGGACGCCGATGACGACGCTGATCAGCGGGTCGGCGTAGTCCCAGCCGGTGGTGAGGATGACGATCGCTGCGACGATCACCCCGACCGAGCCGAGCAGATCGGCGATCACATGCCGGAGCGCGGCTCGCAGATTCAGGTTGCCGCGGTCGCCGCGGGCGAGGATCAGCGCGCCTGCGACGTTGACGACCACGCCGCCGACGGCGATCACCAGCATCCAGCCTCCGAGCACGTCGGTGGGATTGGCGAATCGGTCGATCGCCTCGACGAAGATCCAGATCGAGATCGCGACCAGCGTGATCCCGTTGAAGAGGGCGGCGAGAATCTCGGCGCGCTTGAAGCCGAAACTCCGCTGCGCCGTCGCGGGACGCCTCGCGAGCCAGATCGCGACGATGGCAATGGCGATCGAGCCCGTGTCCGAGAGCATGTGGCCGGCATCGGCGATGAGCGCGAGGCTTCCGGTCAGCCAGCCGCCGATCACCTCCGCGACGGTGTAGGTGGCTGTCAGCCCGAGCGTCAGCAGCAGGGCGCGCGCATTGCGGTTCGTCCCGCCGTGATCGTGACCGAGATCCGCCATCCGTCGGAAAGTAGCCGCACGACGCGCGCGGGCATAGAGAGCACCCGTCTCGCTAGTCTCGGAACCGGTGATGAGCAGACCGCCGGCCCGCCCTCTCGCGCTTCTCCTCGGTGCGGCCGCGACTGCGCTCGTTCTCGCGGGCTGCGATGGAGGCTCCTCCAGCGACGGAACGACCACGGCCGCGAAAGCGGCGCCGACAGGGTCGCTGCAGGACTCGGCTCGACGCGCAGCCGGGCGAGGACGTCGGCCTGATCCTCGGCACCTCCGACTTTCGCCGTCGGCGAGAACCGGCTCAGCTTCGTCGTGGTCGGCAGCAACGGCAAGCTCGTCGAGACGCCGACTGCGAAGGTCTTCCTGGCCCGAACGCTCGCGGATGTGCCGGAGTCGACCGCGGACGCGCGCCTGCTGAAGCTCGACCCGCACGGCGTCGGGTCGGCGCATACCCAGACGCATGAGGATCCGGACTCGGAGGCGCTCTTCGTGACCCGCCTCACCTTCCCCGAAGCAGGCCGGTACTGGCTCGTCGTCGACCTGCCGGGCGAGCCGACTCAGGGGCTGGTCGCGCTCGACGTGAAAGAGAAGGCCGCCGCACCCGCAGTCGGAGACAAGGCACCTCCCTCCGACAACCCGACTCTTGCCGATGCGCCGGCGAGGGAGATCACGACGGCCCGCCCGCCCGACCGCGAGCTCCTGCGCTCGTCCGTGCAGGATGCTCTCCGGGCCAAGGTGCCGTTCGTCGTCGTCTTCGCGACCCCGCAGTACTGCGCGAGCCGGACCTGCGGCCCGACCGTCGAGATCGTCGAAGAGGTCCGGCGACGCTCAGCGGGCTCGAACGTGCGCTTCATCCACATCGAGGTGTACAAGAACAACGACCCCGCGCAGGGCGTCAACCGGTGGATGACCGAGTGGAAGCTCCCGAGCGAACCGTGGCTCTTCGTCGTCGACCGTAACGGGGTGATCAGGGACCGCTTCGAGGGCTCGGCGTCGGTCGAGGAGCTGGAAGCGGCGGTCAACGCGGTCAAGTGAGGCTCGCCCCGAGGAAGGATGGGGGTGGCGGCGAACACGACTGAGTGGCACGTTCCGGATCAGCTGACGCTGAAACGCCATCGCGACCTCGTGGGTCGCGAACGCCGGCCGTATCTGCGCTGGGTGCTGCTCACCCTGATCGGGCTCGTGCTGCTGCTCGGCCTCGCGAACGTGTTCGGCCAGAAGCCGCACACAGACACCGCTGCGGCGGACGGCGTCGAGCTCGAGGTCTATTCGCCCGAGCACCTGCGGAGCGGCCTCTTCTTCATGTCGCGCTTCACGATTCGCGCGGCGAAGGAGATCAAGGCGGCGACGCTGGTGCTCGATCCCGGTTGGCTCGAGGGGATCACGCTGAACACGCTCGAGCCGTCGCCGATCGGCGAGGCGAACCGCAACGGCAGGATCGCGCTCGACCTCGGCCGCGTGCCCGCCGGCACGAAGCACGTCTTCTTCCTCCACTTCCAGGTCAATCCGACCGAGGTCGGCCACCGGCCGCAGAACGTCGACCTGTACGACGGCGAGACGCCGCTCCTCCACATCGACCGCGACGTGACCATCTATCCCTGATGGATCTCGTCATCCGCGCAGTCGTCGCCTTTGCCTTCGTCTACCTGCTGACGCGCGTGATCGGCCGGCGCGAGCTCTCCTCGCTGGAGCCGTTCGACCTGATCATGCTCGTCATGATCGGCGACCTCGTGCAGCAGGGGGTGACTCAGAACGACTTCTCGGTCACCGGCGCGATCCTCGTCGGCGGCACGATCGGCCTGATGACGGTGGCCGTCTCGTACCTCAGCTTCAAGTTCCCGAAGCTGAGACCCGCGCTCGACGGCGAGCCGGTGATCGTTGTCGAGGACGGGAAGCCGATCGACCGGAACCTGCGCCGCAACCGCATCACCGTCGAGGAGCTGGCCGCGGCGGCCCGGCAGCAGCAGATCGCGACGATCGAGGACGTGCGCTGGGCCGTGCTCGAGACGAACGGCCAGATCAGCTTCATCGGCTAAGACCTAGGCTTCGGCGGTGCCGCTCTACCTCTCCGAATCCGACGTCGACGGCCTGATCACCGCGGGTGAAGCGATCCCGGCGCTCGAAGCGTGCTGTCTCCGCCTCGCGGCCGGTGAGATCGAGAACGTGCCGCGCCGCCGGATCCCGCTCGAGGAGGGCTTCTTCGCGATCATGTCCGCAGTCGACCGTGGGCTGGGTTACGCAGGGCTGAAGTCGTACGCGGCTGCTGCCGGACAGGCGGCTTTCGTCGTCTGCCTCTTCGAACTCGCGACCGGACGGCTGGCGGCTGTGATCGAGGCGGACACGCTCGGCCAGCGGCGCACCGGCGCGGCGAGCGGGGTCGCCGCCAAGCAGCTCGCCCGGCCCCGAGCACAGTCGCTCGGTGTGATCGGCTGCGGCTGGCAGGCCGAGTCGCAGGTCGACGCGATCCTGGCGGCCGTTCCGACGATCGAGTCCGTCGTCGCGTACTGCCGCACCCCCAAGTCGCTCCGTGCGTTCTGCAAGCAGACCGGCGCGAAGCCGGCCGAGAGCCACCAGCAGGCAGCGTCTCAGGACGTCGTCGTCACCGTGACCACCTCGCGCGACCCGGTCGTTCGCGGCGAGTGGCTCCGCGAGGGGGCGCTGGTGTGCGCCGTCGGTGCGAACGACCCGCGCGCTCGCGAGCTCGACAACGTCGTCCTCGAGCGGGCGACGCTCGTCTGCTGCGACTCGCGCGAGCAGGCGCGCCTCGAGTCCGGCGATCTGATCGAGCCGGTCGAGAGCGGCGCGCTGGACTGGCTCGAGGTGCACGAGCTGCAGGAGGTGGTCGCGGGCGAGCTACCCGGGCGTCAGTCCGACGCGGACATCATCGTCTTCAAGTCGAACGGCTTGGCTGCCTGGGACGTGGCGATCGGCGTCGAGGTGCTCGGCCGCGCGCGCGACCGGGGCGTCGGGCGACGAGCTCTAGGGCTCTCGAGGCTGGTGCGGGCGACGGAGATCGTGTCGTTGCCGATCGCCTTGATCACCTCGGGCCGGTCGAGCAGCCGTGCGCGCTGCTGCGGGGTGAGGCGGTTCTGCACGTAGCGATCCTCGAGGATCTCCGCGAGATCGCGGCCGCGTTCGTGCTCGCGAATCACGTAGGCGGCCACCCGCTCGTCCGCGGACGAGCGCTGGAAGAGAAATGAGAAGAGGTTGCGGAACGCCATCGCGGGCGATTGTATCCTCAGGCCGTGCGCCGCAATTCTTCCGATGCCCGCTGCGCCGAGCGGGTGCTCCGCGGGGTCGACGACACCGGTCGCGAAGAGCGGATCGTGATCTGGGTCGAGCGCAAGCCGGGTGCGGTCTGGGCCGTAGGGCGGGCGGTGAACCCGCAGCACCGTCCCAGCGAGGAGTCGCGCCGGGACGACTACGTGTTCGAGGGCCACGAGCTCGGCGACGCGCTCGAGGCTGCGAACGACGCCCTCGAGGACGACGTGCGCGTGCTCGAGGACGACGGCACGGTCGACCGCGTCAAGCCGTTCACGCGCAAGGAAGTGCTGCCGGTTCTGGAACGCTTCTTCTTCGGAAGACGCTAGCGCTTGACGACGAAGCTGCTCGAGCCGAGCAGCTTGCCGTAGCGGGAGAGCGAGCGCGATCCGAGCCCGGGCCAGACGTACCACGTGTAGGTGCCGGGCCGAAGCGACTGCGTGCTTCCCGAGCGAGCGCCAGCTGCGGGCGATCCGGAGCCTCGGTGTCCGCGGCCAGGCGGTCAGCACCTTGACGCCGTTTCGGTGCAGCTGGACGTTGTAGTAGCGGGCGCCGGCAACGGCGTTCCAGCCGAGCACGACGGGCGCCCGCACGACCTCCCGTGCCGCGGGCGTGTGCAGGGCCGGACGCGGCCCGGTCGCGACGGTCGTTCCGAAGACGTTGCCGGCGGCGTCGAGCGCGCTGACCTCGTACCGGTACGCCACGCCGCGGCGAACCGTGCGATCGAGGAACTGCTCTCCGGTGCCGCTGTAGACGTGCGTCTGCTTGGCTCCGTTCAGGCCCGGGCTCCGCTCGATCCGGACGAGCACTGCATCGGCGGGCTTCTGCCAGCCGACGCGCGCCACGCCCCGCGCGACCTGCGCCTTCACGCGGCTGAGCTTCGGCGCCGTCGCGTCGTAGTTGAGCACGAAGGGCTGCTCCGCCGACACATTCCCGGCGCCGTCGCGGCAGCTGCCCGCGAGGGCGACGCCCTGGCGGTCGGGGCCCGCATACCGGGCCGGGGCGGTACAGGAGGCGACGCCCGAGACGGCGTCAGTGGCCGTGAACCGGACCGTCAGCGGCCGCCGGTACCAGCCCTTGCCGTCCGGTGCCCGATCCGCCGCGGCGCTGACGGCCGGAGCGGTGGCGTCGTACTTGAGCGTGACCGTCGCCGCTGTGCTCGTGTTCCCGGCAACGTCCCGGCAGGTTCCCGAGAGCTGCGAAGACGTGGCGTCGGGGCCGCTGTAGGCAGGCCGGTCGCACGAGGCCAGGCCGGACGTGGCATCGGTACCGGAGAGGGTGACCGCGACCGGCCGGTTGTACCAGCCGTCCGCATCGGGGGCGCGCTCGAAGGCCGAGCCTGTGACCTGCGGCGGCGTCGCGTCGCGCCGGATCGTGACGGTGCGGGCGAAGCTGGAGTCGCCGTACCAGACCTCGCACGACTGGGAGGTAGTGCCGTCGGCAGTGATCGTCTTGACGTTGCAGCCGACGGTCTGCGTCACGCCGGCCGGGTCGTACGTCCACGAGACGGTGACGTTGCCGGTGAACCAGCCGTTGCAGCCGGCCGCCGCACTGGGAGAACATTGGGGAATCGGCGCGCCGGGGACGGAGCCGGCCTGCGGCGCGACGACGAGCGGCAGGATCAGCGCGCCGAGCAACCCGAGCCGTCGCATGGCGCTCATGCGTGTGCTCCCGCAAGGGCGCGGCGGCTCGCGACGAGGACGACGCCGCCGCCCAGCGCGACGACGATCAGCGCGACCCCGGCGAGCACGAGCAGCCTCCGCTCGACTGCGGCTGCCGCTGCAGGCAAGGAGGGGCTGCGGGGGGCCTGTGTCGAGTCCCGGACGACGGCCTGAAGCGCGACGACCGCCGTTTCGGCTTCGCTTTCGCCTTCGGTCGAGGAGCCGGTGCCTGGCGGCGGACGGGCGGGGTCGCTGCTGCGGGCCGAGACGCTTGCTGAACCGGCACGCGGACCGCCGGCGACGTCGGCATCACGACGGCGGGGGCTGTGGGCGCCGGGTCGGGCGTCACCCCGGAGGGCGCCGGATCGGGCGTGGGCATCGCTGCCGCCGGAAGCGGCACGGCGGCGAGAAACAGGCATAGGAGGGCCACGACCCCTGCCGGGGGCCACGATCGCCGCAGTGACGATCTCGCTCTCGTTGCGGGCAATGCGGCCGCCCTTGGTCGTTTTCCCTGCTTCGACGGTAGTACTGCGCCGATTTCGTGTCAACGGAGCCGAGTTCTGCCTCCGCAGGCGGGCGCGCGCACCCGCCTGCGGAAGCACGTTCAGGTCGCTCTACCTCTCGTCTGCATACCTCCACTTCGGGGTCGCTTCCTTGGGCCGCCGATCGCACGGATTGCACCGCTCGATCACCGGCTTGCGTCGTTCGCACGGCTTCGGCTCGACCGGACGCTTGCACTCGTCGTAGTCGGGCTTCCGGGGTGCGCACGTGCGGCACGGCTCGGCCGGCCGCTTGTCCTCGCAGCGCGGCTGCTGCTCACACGGCTTGCGCCGCTCGTGACCGATGCGGACAGGCGTGCTCTGATTCGAGGCGCCGTACTGCTTCGCGTCGGCCTTGTCGGCCGCTGTCTGGTGGTTCCCCGCGGCCTGGCCTGATGCCTGAACCAGCGTCGAGCCGGGAGAGCCGGCCTGCGACTGGCCGAGCGACTGGCCGGTGGAGTTGCCGTTCAGCGCGGCAGCGATCGCGGCCGCGGTGTTCGACTGGCTCGTCGAGCCGGCAGCGCCGTCGCTGAAGACGCGGACGGGCGTGCTCTCGTTCTTGGCGCCCTTCTGCTCAGCGTCGGCACAGGCGAGTGCGTCCTGCTTGCTCTGGGCGATCTGCCCAGACGCCTGCACGAGCGTCCCACCGGAGCCGGCCTGGTTCTGTGTTGCCCCCTGGTACGTCTTGTTGCCGTTGGCCGCGATCCCGAGCGAGAGAACCGTGTTCGCCTGGGTGGTCGAGCCGTCGTTGCCGGCGCTGCCGATCCGCACGGGAGCGCTCGTGTTCGAGACGTGCTCCTGCGAGGCGGTCGAGACAGCGTCGGCGTCCTGCGTGTTCTGCGCGATCTGCCCCAGCGCCTGCACGCCCGTTCCCGCGTCCTTCGGGACGACCTTGTGGTCGTCGTACGGAACGAGGACAGGCATGGGCGCGGGTGCGCCTGCCTGGGCTCTGCGATGCGGACTGCGTCGTCGCGTTGCCGTTGAGCGCGGCGGCGATCCCGGCCACCGTGTTCGACTGGCTGACGTCACCGTCGTTCCCGTCGCTGAGCACCCGGATCGGCAGGTTCGTGTTCGACGCGCCATGCTGGTCGGCGTCCGAGTAGGCGTCGGCGTCCTGGTCGTTCGTGGCCGCCTGGCCTGCCACCTGCTGATTCGAGCCGCCGTACCCGCCGCCCTGCACCTGGTTGGCGGCTTGCGACGTGTGGTTCCCGTTCAGCGCCAGCGAGCCGGCGAGAACGGTGTTCGACTGGTGCACGGAGCCGCCGTTGCCCGGGCTGAGCACGCGGACGGCGATGTTCTCGTTCGACGCCCCGTGCTGCTTGGCGTCGGCGGAGCTCCCCGCCTTCTGCTTGCTCGTCGCGCCCTGGAGCGCGGCCTGCGTACCACCGCCGGCCTGGCTCTGCGATGCGGTCTGACCCGTCGCGTTGCCGTTGAGCGCGGCCGCGAGTCCCGCGACCGTGTTCGACTGGTTGACGTCCCCGTCGTTCCCGTCGCTGAGAACGCGAACGGAGATGTTCTTGTTCTTCGCGCCGTGCTGGGTCGCCTTCGAGTCGGCCCAGGCGTCCTGCTCGTTCGCTGCCGCCTGCCCGACCGTCTGGGAGCCTGAGCCCGGGCCGCCACCCTGGGTCTGTATCGCTCCCTGCTTCGTCTCGTTCACGTTCGCCGCCAGCGAGCCGGCGAGCACGGTGTTGCTCTGGGTCACGGAGCCGCTGTTGCCGGGGCTCAAGACCCGGACGTCGATGTTCTGATTCTCGGCTCCGTACTGCGTTGCGTCGGCGTCGCTGGCCGCGGACTGCTCGTTGCCTGCGATCTGGCCCGCCGTCTGCGTGCCCGAGCCGCCTGCCTGCGTCTGGCTTGCCGTCTGATTCGTCGAGTTGCCGTTCGCGGCCACGGAGCCGGCGATGACGGTGTTCGACTGGTTGACGGAGCCGGCGTTGCCGGGGCTCAGCACCTTGATGGCGGTGTTTGCGTTGCTCGGGTTGCCCTGCAGCGCGCCCGCCAGTGCCAGAGCCGATTGAGCGCTGGCTCCGGCCTGTGCGGCCGCCTGTTCGGCAGAGCCTCCCGGATCGCTCGCCGACGCCTGCCCGGCGCTCCCGAGGAGCCCGAGCACGACCGCGGCGAGTACCGCGAGTGTGCGTCTCATCGATCCTTCTCCTTCCAAGTGTCAGTGGATACGGGGCGTCTGAGCCCCGTTGATCGGGAGAGAGGACCGCGGTCAGCCGGGGCGCTTCCGCCGCTTCTTATGGCCTCTCCCCACCGGCGGCGCGGTGTCTCGGACCACCCGGCGCGCGCTGTCGACGAGCGCGAACGCGAACGGAACGAGTAGGAGGGCCAGCTGGAAGCCACCACCGTCGACGCCGCCCAGTGGGGCTGCGCCGGCGGAGCTCACCGGGATCATCGGCGCCCTTGTCGGGGGCAGTGGACGCCGGGTGGGCCGCCGGACCTGCGGGCGGTTGCGATGGGCTTCCTGGGTGGTGCGCTGGAGCCGCTTCGGCGTGGCGGGCCGGGCGCTCCAGGGGGTGGCCTCCGCCGGTGCGAGGTTCTGCGCGGAGGCAAGCATGGTCTTCGGTTCGGCTTTGGCGCCTGCGGCCGCGGGTTTGGCGGCCGGCTGAGTCGCGGGCTCCGCAGCTGCGGGCGCTGGTCCCCGTCCGGGACGGCTTGGGGCGGTTCAGGAGGCCCGGCCGGGGGCACGGCTGCGGTCGCGACAGGTGTTTGGGCCGTCAGCCCGAGCGTCGGCGCCTCGACGAGGACGACGACATTCGTCTGGGTCACCGGCCCGTCGTCACCCGGGCTGGCGATCCGAATCGATACGTTGACATTGATCGGATGATACTGCGTAAGCGCGGGTTGATACTGCGTCGTCTTTTCCGTTTCGTTATTCGCCAGCGTTGGCCCTGAACCGCCGCAGTTCCAAGCCCAGTTCCAGTTCCAGGTATCAGGGAGATTGTCTCCTTTGACCGCCGGAAGCTGGGCCGGGGCATCGCCGCAGCTCCACGACCAGTCCCACGTCCACTCCTCCTCGGCCGCTTCCGGCGGCGGCGGAGCGGCAACGGGAGCGGTGACGGGCTCCGGCGGCTGATACTGCGGCGGCTCGGGCTGATACTGCGGCTCCTCGACCGGCGCGAGATCCGGCTCCAGCGGCGGGCTGAGCTCCTCCAGAGCGGTTTCGGGGTCGGGCACCTGAGGCTGTGGCGGCGGCGGCGTTGGCTGCGGCTCCTGAGCCGGAATCGGCTCCGCCGCCGCCGCCACAGCCTCAGGAACCGTCGCTGCCGGAGGTTCTGCGGGCAGCGTGCTCTCGAGTGGCAGCTCTGGGACTCCGGCGAGGGATGCTTCGACGATCGCGGTTGTCATCGCGATCGGGTCTACGAGCACCGGCACGCCGTCCTCGGCGCCTGCAGCGGGGGCGACCGCCAGGCTGACGAGGACTGCGACGGCGATCCGGAGTCCGTGCCCCGGTAGAGACTGCCGATGCATCCTGGAGAGGAAATACCCACCTAGGTAATAGTTGAGCCAATTCGTGAAGCATTAGCAGACGACGTGCACAAGACGGAACGAAACAACGACTTGGCAATCGAGTGCTGTAAGGCGTAGAGTCGACGTATGGCTACGGCGACCGCGCAGGAGACCCGCAGACTGCTGATCGAAGAGCACCTTCCGCTCGTGCGGACGATCGCACAGCGTTTCGCCCATCGCGGCGAGTCGTTGGAGGACCTCGTGCAGGTCGGCGCAGTCGGGCTGATCAAGGCGGTCGACCGGTTCGATCCTCGGCGCGGCGTGACCGTGGGGGCCTACGCCGCGCCGACGATCGCCGGCGAGATCCAGCGGCACCTGCGCGACCGATCGACGCTGATTCGCATTCCGCGCAGTGCCGGTGAGGAGGCGACCCCGGCTCGGTTCCCGCTTCCGCTCGAGGCCGCAGCCGGCTCACACTCGGATGACAGCGGTGAGGAAGGACTTGCGAGGAGCGAGGCCCGCGCGCTCGTGTCGCGAGGCCTCCGTTCGCTGCCGGAGCGGGAGCGTCGCGTCGTTCAGCTGCGCTACTACGGCGACCTCAGCCAGCGTCGAATCGCTGCTCAGCTGGGAATCTCGCAGGTCCACGTTTCGCGCCTGCTCAGGGACTCGCTCGGGCGTTTGGGGCGCGAGCTCGGGCAACGCGTGGCGTGATACTGCGTTGTGCAGCGTATTTTTTCGTCCTACACTCGGTGAGTGAGCGTCTCGAGCCGTCGGGCCGCGCCTCCTGAGGCCGGCTCCAGCGAACCGTCCACGCCGAGCGGCCGTCTGCTCCTGCGGATGCCGCGCAGCCTGCACGGTGCCCTGACCGAAGCGGCCGAGCGCGACGGCACGAGCCTGAACCAGTTCATCACCGGCACACTGGCGAGCGCGATCGGCTGGAGAAGCGAGAACGGTGCGGCCGACCAGCCTCGCCGGCCTCGGCTCGCGCAGGGCGACTCCGGGCCGTCTCGGGCGCTCCTGATCCTGCTCGTCGTCAACGCGGTCGCGGTGGGGCTCGCCGCGCTCGGCGCGATCGGGATCCTGCTGCTCGCCTGGCTGGGCTGACTCGGCTGGGCTAGCCGGTCTTCCCGCCCTCGACCGGCGCCTCCTTCGGCCACTCGAGGTTGGCGTCCGGGATCGGATCGCCGTGCGGATCGTGCGTGGGGAAGCCGAGCGCCCGGTCGATCCGCGCCTCGAGCTCCTCCGAGAGGGCGTGCTCGAGCCGGTCGGCCTCGTCGTGGACGTCGTCGACGCTGATTCCGAGCGTCTCCGCGAGATAGAGCTCGAGCAGCCGGTGGTGCCGGATCACCTCGATCGCCACCTGCTCGCCGGCGTGTGTGAGCGTGACGCCGCGATAGGGCGCGTGCTCGGCGAGCCCGAGCGCCGCGAGCTTCTTCACCATTGCGCTCGCCGACGCGTCCGAGACCTGCTGCCTCCGCGCAAGCGCAGACGTCGACACCCGCTCGCTCTCGAGCCCCAGCTTGTAGATCTCCTTCAGGTAGTCCTGGATCGAGTCGCTCAGGTCGACCTTCGTCACAGCCCTAGTCTAGGCCGGTGCTAGCCTCGCCCCATGCTGGTCAAGCTCGGCCACAGCCCGGATCCGGACGACGCGTTCATGTTCTGGGCGATCGCCGCGGGGGCGATCGACACGCGCGGGTTCACGTTCGAGCAGGTGCTGCAGGACATCCAGACCCTGAACGAGTGGGCGCTCGACGGTCGGCTCGAGGTGACGGCGATCTCGCTGCACGCGTACCCGTTCGTGCAGAACCGCTACGCGTTGCTGCCGCACGGGGCCAGCATCGGCTCGGGCTATGGGCCGATCCTCGTCGCGCGCGAGCCGCTGGCGCTCGAGCAGCTGCGCTACGCCGAGATCGTCGTGCCCGGCCGGATGACAACGGCGTTCCTGACCCTCCGCCTTGCGCTGGGCGAGTTCGGCCACCGCGAGGTTCCGTTCGACCAGATCCTCGACGAGGTCGCGTCCGGCCGGGCCGACGCGGGGCTCGTGATCCACGAGGGCCAGCTCACGTTTGGGGAGCGCGGGCTCCACAAGGTGCTCGATCTCGGCGAGTGGTGGCTGCTCGAGACCGGCTTGCCGCTGCCGCTCGGGGTCAACGTCGCCCGCCGTGACCTCGGCGAGCGCCTGAACGACCTCTCGGCCGTGCTGCTCGAATCGATCCAGGCCGGCCTCGCCAACCGCCGCGAGGCGATGCGCTACGCGATGCGGTTCGGCCGTGGCATCGACCCCAAGACCGCGGACCAGTTCGTCGGCATGTACGTCAACGAGCTCACGTGCGACTACGGCGATGAGGGGCGCAGGGCCGTGGAGGAGCTCCTTCGCCGCGGCGACGAGATCGGCGCGTTTCCCGAGCCGGTCCGGCTCGACTACGTGTGATGCGGGCGGTCGTCCTCTCGGCCGTCCGAACTCCCGTCGGCCGGTACGGCGGCGGGCTCGCGGCGGTGCGGCCCGACGACCTCGCCGCGATCGCGGTCGCTGCAGCGGTCGAGCGAGCCGGGGTCGAGCCGGGCGAGATCGAGGATGTCTACCTCGGCTGCGCGAACCAGGCGGGCGAGGACAACCGCAACGTCGCGCGGATGGCCGCCCTGCTCGCGGGGCTGCCCGAGTCGGTCGCGGGCGTCACCGTCAACCGGCTCTGCGCGTCCGGGCTCTCGGCCGTCGTCGGCGCCTGCCACGCGATCGTCGCGGGCGACGGCGACCTGTTCGTCGCCGGCGGCGTCGAGTCGATGAGCCGGGCGCCGCTCGTCACCGCGAAGCCCGACGCCGCCTTTCCGCGCGGCGACCGGACGATGTACGACACGACGCTGGGCTGGCGCTTCCCGAATCCCGGCGCTCGAGGCGATGTTCCCGCTCGAGGCGATGGGCGAGACGGGGGAGAACGTCGCCGAGCGCTGGGAAGTGTCCCGGGAGGAGCAGGACGCGTTCGCGCTCCGCTCGCAGCAGCGCTGGGCCGAGTCGGACTTCGCCGACGAACTCGTGCCGGCGGGCGGCCTCGAGCGAGACGAGCATCCGCGCCCCGACACGACGGCCGGGAAGCTCGCGACGCTGAAGCCGGCCTTCCGCGAGCACGGAACCGTGACCGCGGGCAACTCGAGCGGTCTCAACGACGGGGCTGCCGCGCTCGTGCTCGCCTCCGAGGAGAAGGCCCGGCTGCTCGGCGCCGACCCGCTCGGTGCGTTCGTCGCCAGTGCGGTGGCCGGCGTCGACCCGCGCGTGATGGGCATCGGGCCGGTGCCCGCCGTCCGCAAGCTGCTCGACCGAGCCGGGATCGGCGTCGGCGACCTCGATCTCGTCGAGCTGAACGAAGCGTTCGCGTCGCAGAGTCTCGCGGTGGTGCGGGAGCTCGGTCTCGACGAAGAGAAGGTGAACGTGAACGGCGGCGCGATCGCGATCGGCCATCCGCTCGGAATGAGCGGCGCCCGCCTGGTCGTGACGCTGCTGCACGAGCTGCGCCGGCGCGGCGGCCGCTACGGTTTGGCGACAATGTGCGTCGGCGTCGGCCAGGGTCAGGCGGTTCTCTTCGAACGATGAGCAGCGTCAGCAGCCTCAGCAACGTCCGGGTCATCCGTCCGGCCGATCCGCAGGAGGGCGCCGCCGGCTTCGACTACCTCGCCGGAGTCGTCGCTGAGACGGTCGGCTCACAGCAGCTGGCCCTGCAGCTCCTGCGCATCCAGCCCGGCTTCGTCTCTGCCGCGCATTCGCACGGCGAGCACGAGTCCGCCGCGTACGTGCTCGAAGGCGAGATCGTGACGTGGTTCGGCGAGGAGATGCTCAAGCACGTCACCGCGCGCCCGGGCGACTTCGTCTTTGTCCCGCCGGGTCTGCCGCACGTCGTCGCGAACTACACCGACACCGAGGCCGTCGCGCTGGTGGCGCGGACGGATCCGGCCGGGCAGGAGAGCGTGAAGCCGTACCCGAAGCTCGACTCCCTCCCGCACCTCGGCAAGAGGCCGGGCAAGCTGCCGCCGCCCCGCGCGCCGCGGCGCCCCATCTAGATAGATTCCGGCCGTGGCTGTCGCGACGCGCGAGTTCGGGCTCTACATCAACGGCGAGACCGTCGAGGGCTCATCGACCCGGGATCTGGTCGAGCCCGCGTCGGGCGAGCCGCTCGGGACCGCGCAGCTCGCCGGCGAGGCCGAGATCGACCGTGCCGTCGAGGCCGCCCGAGCCGCGCTGGACGGCGACTGGGGCAAGACGCCCGGGAACGAGCGCTCACGCCTGCTGCACGCGCTCGCCGATGCGCTCGCCGCGAACCGCAAGGAGCTGAGCGAGCTCGAATCGCGGAACGTCGGCAAGGCGATCTCGTCGACCAAGGCCGAGCTCTTCGGCGCCGTCGAGCACTTCCGCTTCTTCGCCTCTGCGATCGCCACGATCGCCGGCCGGTCGAATCCGATCGGCGGGTCGCTGCTCTCCTACACGCTGAAGGAGCCCGTCGGCGTCGCGGGCCAGATCGTGCCCTGGAACTACCCGTTGCTGATGGCGACGTGGAAGCTGGCGCCCGCGCTCGCCGCCGGCTGCTCCGTCGTCCTCAAGCCCGACCCGCAGACGCCCGCGACGGTGCTGCGGCTGGCCGAGCTCGCAGCCGAGGTCGGCTTCCCGGCCGGCGCGATCAACATCGTCCCCGCTGAGGGGCCGACGACGGGCGCCTACCTCGTCAAGCATCCGGGCGTCGACAAGGTCGCGTTCACGGGCTCGACGAAGACCGGCGGCGAGATCATGCGGCTCTGCTCCGAGCCGATCAAGCGGCTGACGCTCGAGCTCGGCGGCAAGAGCCCGAACCTCATCTTTGCCGACGCCGACCTCGACTCTGCGATCCCGAGCGCGGTGTGGTCGATCTACTACGCCGCCGGCCAGAGCTGCGAGGCGCGCTCGCGTGTCCTCGTCGAGCAGCCGCTCTACGACGAGTTCGTCACCCAGTTCGCGGACAAGGCCGGATCGGTGCGGATGGGCGACCCGCTCGATGCCGAGACCCAGATGGGCTCGCTGATCTCGCAGGCGCACCGGGAGCGCGTGCACTCGTTCGTCGAGGACGCCCGCAGCGAGGGCGCCGAGGTCGTGCTCGGAGGCGAGCCGGGTGAGCATGCGTTCTACCCGCCGACCGTGGTCGCGGGCATCGAGAACTCGGCCACGATCGCCCAGGAGGAGGTCTTCGGGCCGGTCGTCACGATCATCCCGTTCGCGGACGAGAAGGACGCGATCCGGATCGCGAACGACGTCAAGTACGGGCTGATGGCCTCGGTCTGGACCGGCGACCCCGCGCGCGGGCACCGGCTCGCGAGCAGGATCAAGGCAGGCACGGTCGGGATCAACATGCCGTACACGGCGTTCCCGGGCCTGCCGTTCGGCGGCTACAAGCAGTCGGGCTTCGGGCGCGAGCTCGGGGTCGAGACGCTCGATCTCTATCTCGAGACGAAGAGCGTCACGGTCAACACCGGCGCGCGGCCGATCAACCCGTTCCAGCTCTGAGGCAACCCTGAGCTACCGCTGGGCCGTCCTCGCGGCGGGCACCGCGGCCCAGGCGAGCTTCTCGTCGATCTCGTTCGCGATCGCGGTGCTCGCACCCGCGCTACGCGACGAGTACGACCTCAGCCTGACGGAGATCGGGATCGTGCTCTCGGCCGAGTGGATCGGGCTCACCTTCGCGCTGCTGCCCTGGGGCTACGCGGTCGACCGCTTCGGCGAGCGCTGGACGGTCGCGGGCGGGCTCACGGTCTGCGCCGGCTTCCTCGCCGCGGCCGCGTACGCCCCGAGCTTCGAGTGGCTCGTCGTCTACCTCGGCCTGGCCGGGAATCGCCGGCGGCAGCGTCCAGTCCGGCAGCGGCCGGGCGGTGATGCGCTGGTTCGCCGCCCGCGAGCGCGGGCTCGCGCTCGGCGTCCGCCAGACCGCCGTCCCGATCGGCGGCGCGATTGCGGCGCTCGTCCTGCCTCTGCTCGAGACGCCGAAGGCCGGCTTGCTCTTCGTCGCCGCGTTCGTGCTCGCCGGCGCGCTCGCGGGAGCGCTGGTGCTCCGCTCCGGCACGGAGGAGCACCTCGATCCGGACGACGTCGAGATGACGCTGCGCGACCGCCGCCTCTGGCTCGCCTGCTTCGGCAGCGGGCTCTACCTCGTCGCCCAGGTCGCGATGATGGGCTTCGTCGTCCTCTTCCTCTACGACGAGCACGGTTACTCGACCGGCCAGGCGGCTGCAGTCTTCGCAGTCGGCCAGGGGCTTGCGGCCGTGCTGCGGATCGCCGTCGGGCGCTGGTCGGACGTGCTCGGCTCGCGGGTGCGCCCGCTGCGCCGGGTCGGGGTAGCGGTCGCGGTGACGCTGGCCGTGGTCGCGCTGCTCGTCGACGCGCCCGGCTGGCTGCTCGTGCCGGCGCTCGTCCTCGCAACGGGGCTCTCGATGGCGTGGAACGGGCTCTCGTTCACGATCGCCGCTGAGCTCGGCGGCCGCCGCAGCGGCGCCGCGATCGGCTTCCAGCAGACCGTGCTGTCGGGCATCGGCGTCGCCGCGCCGATCGCGTTCGCCGCCGCCGTCTCGGCGACGTCCTGGGGCGTCGCGTTCGCGCTGGCGGCGCTCTTTCCGCTCGTCGGCGCCTGGTTGCTGCGTCCGCTTGTATCGCGCTGAAGTCGGGTACGCACGAGACGTGCGCCTCTATCCCGACCAACCGTCGCGGCGGATCGACCTGATGGCGCGCGACCTCGCGTTGCTCCTGTCCCTCGTGATCTTCGCCAAGATCGGGCTCGAGGTGCACGACGCCGTCGACAAGCTCGCGGTGCTGGGCGAAGGCGTCGAGACGGCGGGCAAGGGCGTCAGCGGCGGCTTCGACGCCGCTGCCGAGGCCGTCGACGGCACGCCGCTGATCGGCGACGAGCTGGGCGACGCGCTGCGGGACGCCGGTGCCGGAACCGGAGGCGAGGCCGAGGATCTCGGCCGCGGCGGAGCCGGTGCGGCGCACGATCTCGCGAACCTCCTCGGCATCCTCTTCTTCGCGCTGCCGGCCGGCCTGCTCCTGCTCTGGCTGCTGCCGCCGCGCGTGCGGCAGGTGCGGCGGCTGAACGCTGCGGCGCGGATCCTCCGTCGAGCCGGAATCGGCGGCCCGGCGCGAGTTGATCGCGATGCGAGCCGCCTTCGGTCTGCCCTACGGCGAGCTGCTGCGCTACACCAAGGATCCGCTCGGCGACCTGGAGGCGAAGCGATACGACGCGCTCATCGCCGCCGAGCTGGATCAGTCGGGGCTGCGGCCGCGATAGGTTCCGGGCGTGCGGATCCTGGAGCGCCTCGACGAGCTGGCCTCCCTCGGCGACCGGATCGGCTACTCGCCGGAGGAGCAGGCGGCGCACGATCTCGCGGCCGGCTGGATGCGCGAGGCCGGGCTCGAGGTCGAGGTCGATCCGGGCGGCAACCTGATCGGCCGGATCGCGGGCGGCGAACGGCAGATCTGGACCGGCTCGCACCTCGACACCGTTCCCGGCGCCGGGCGCTTCGACGGCACGCTCGGCGTGGTCGCCGGGCTGGAGGCGGTCGAGCGGCTCGGCCTGCCGGGGCTCGGCGTGGTCGTCTTCCGCGACGAGGAGCGCGGCTGCACCGGCAGCCGCGCCTGCACCTCTCCGCCGGACGTGTACGTCGAGCTCCACATCGAGCAGGGTCCGACCCTGCTGCGCGCCGATGCGCCGCTCGGCGTCGTCACGGCGATCGTCGGCTACGTCCGTGGCAGCCGCACGTTCACCGGCACGCCCGGCCACGCCGGCACGACCCCGATGGACGTTCGCGAGGACGCGCTCGTGCAGGCGGCGGAGTTCGTCCTCCATGCACGCGAGGTCGCGCTCGGGATCGAGGGCGCCGTCGCGACGATCGGCCAGGTGACCGTCGAGCCGGGCGGGACGAACGTGATCCCCGGCCGCGTCACGGTCAGCGTCGACGCGCGGGCGCCGGACGCAGAGCGGCTCGACCGGCTTGCGGCTGCGCTCGAGATCGAGGAGCCGATGCGTACCGAGCCCTCGCAGATGGCCGATGAGGTCCGCTCGGCGTTGCGGGCCGAGGTCGAGGCCGTTGGCTTGCCGGTGCTCGAGCTGCCGTCGGGGGCGGGCCACGACGCCGGCATCCTGGCATCGGCCGGGGTGCCGTCGGGAATGCTCTTCGTCCGCAGCCTCAACGGCGGCGTCAGCCACCATCCCGACGAGCTCAGCTCACCCGACGACATAGCGCTCGCCGTTGACGCGCTCACCGGCGCGTTGAGAAGGTTGGCGGGCTGATGCGAGCCGTCGTCGTCAAGCCGGGGGAGGGGCACCGGGTCGGGAACGTCGAGTTCCTCGCCCGGAGCGCGGACACGCCGCGCTTCAACCTGGCGGTGATCACGATCGGGCCGAACCGGGACGGGCCGCCGAAGCACGCGCACACCGCCGAGGACGACGCGTTCTACATCCTCGAAGGCGAGCTGACGTTCGGCGTCGACGGTGAGGAAGTCGTCGCAGGCCCCGGGACGTTCGTCCTCGTCCCTCCCGGCGTCGAGCACACGTTCGCGAACCGGACCGGCGAGCCGGTGCGGATGGTGAACATCCACGCCCCGGCCGGCTTCGACCTCCGGTTGGAGAGTTAGCGCCTCAGTCGGGCTCGAACAGCTCGATTGGGTTCCCGGAGGGATCCTCAACGAGGATCTGTTTCCCGCCGACGCCTGCCAGGATCTCGTTGCGGAAGCGCGCACCCTCGCCTCGCAGGCTCTCGACGATCTCCTCGATCGCGTCGACCTCGACGACCAGGCGATTCCAGCCGCCCGGCTCCGGCTGTTGGCCGTCGGGCATCGGCTGCGCCGCCGAGCTGCGCGGGCCGCTCAGCCACAACGACAGGCCTTCCCGCGTCACAATCGCGAACGCCGGGCCCATCCGTCGCTCGAGCTCGAAGCCGAGGTGGTCGACGTAGAAGGCGACAGCCGCGTTGACATCGGCGACGAGATACCGAACCGAGGCCACGTCAGACCTCGCGGAACGAGATCGCCTGCGCGCCTTCCCAGAGCGTCAGCCGGCCCAGCTCCTTCAGCTGCTCCTGGCCCTCGACGAGCGTGGCGAAGTGGTTCGCCCAAAGGTGCCCCGCCTTGCTCGCGAAAGAGCAGTAGCCGTACGGGAACAGGAGCTCCGTCTCGCTCTCGCCGCCCGGGTAGAGCGCGAGCTCGCCCGGATGCGGGTAGCTGGTCGCGTTCTCGGGGCCGATGCCGAGGTCGCGGTCGCCCCAGGGGATCCAGTTCGACTCGCCGCTCCAGCGGCAGTGGATGATCCGGTCGTCGAGCGGCAGGATCGCCTTGAAGGCGGCGACCGTCTGCGGCGCCAGCTCGTCCTCCCAGCGCGCGACGAAGCGCATCCCGGCGGCGGTGATCTCGAGCACCGCCGGAGCCTACCCCTGCGCCGCGGCCCAGGCGACGAGCTCGGCGCGCTCGGTGTCCGTCATGCCCGTGACGTTGCCGGGCGGCATCGCGCCCGAGCTCACCTGCGCCTCGATCTGCCCCGCATGCCGCACGACCTGGTCGACCCCAGCCAGCCGGATTCCGAGCGGCGCCGAGATCCCCGAGTGGCAGCCGGCGCAGCGCTGCGACGACGATCGCAGCCGCCTCGGCCGTCGGAGACCGTGGACCCGGTCGTCACCACGTCCTCCGGAGCGAGCACGAACACGAGCGCGACCGCGCCGGCGGCCGCCGCGCCGAGGATCCACCAGGGCCGCTTGCCCACGTGCCAGAGGTTGAAGAAGTGCCGGATCGCCACCACGAGCGCAAAGATCGCGAGCAGGACGAGCCAGGCGTTGTCGGCTCCGAACGCGAGCGGAAAGTGCCCGGCGAGCATCGTGAAGACGACCGGCAGCGTCAGGTAGTTGTTGTGCACCGAGCGCTGCTTGGCGCGGAGGCCAGGCGCCGGATCGGGCTCTCGCCCCTCCTGCTTCGCGCGGACGAGCTCCCAGTGCGCGGGGATGATCACGAAGAAGACGTTCGCGGCCATGATCGTTCCGAGCATCGCGCCGACCTGGAGGAACGAGGCGCGCGCCGCGAACAGCTCGCCGGCCGCGAAGGCCGAGAGCGTCACCAGCACCGCGACCGCGACGGCGACCAGGCGGTCGTCGCGCAGCAGCCGGCAGGCCGCGTCGTAGATCAGCCCACGCCAGCGCGAGTCCCGCGGCCGAAAGCCCTGCGGCCTGCCAGGCGGTGAGGTCGGCCACTGCCGGATCGACCAGGCGCGTGTCCGCGTCGAGCCAGTAGAGGACGAGCAGGAGCGCGAAGCCGGAGAGCCAGGTCGTGTATGCCTCCCACTTGAACCAGTGCAGGTGCGACGGCAGCTCGGGCGGCGCCACCTTGTACTTCTGCGAGTGGTAGAAGCCGCCGCCGTGCACGCCCCAGTACTCGCCGGCGACGCCACGCTCCGCGTCGGCCGAGTCCTTTGGCGGGCTCAGCCCGAGGTCGAGCCGGATGAAGTAGAACGACGCCCCGATCCACGCGATCCCCGCCACGACGTGCAGGAACCGGAGGACGAGGTCGGCGACGTCTCTCAGGTAGTCGGTGTCCACCGACTCCTCGCAATCGCCACCAGCTCGCGGATTCCGGTCTCCAGCTCCTCCTCGCGCGTGCGCTCGAGCCGGTCGCGGAGCACCGGCAGCAGCTCGCCGCGCGAGCGCCCGTCGACGAAGACGACGAACTCGAAGCCGAAGCGCGACTCGTACTCCGCGTTCAGCCGCGCCAGCTCCGCCAGCACCTCAGGCTCCGCGCCCCGTTGTTCGTCCGAGGGCTCGCCGATCCGCGGATGGGTCGCGAGCGCCGCGACCCGATCGGCCTCCGGAAGCCCAAGCGCCACCTCCTCGGCGACGCCGAGCGGATCCTCGCGCTGCGCCAGCTCGTCCACCAGCCGCGTGCGCCCCGAGAACAGCCGCGTCAGCTCCTCGGCGCTCAGCTGCCGCGGTAGCTCGCGCACGCGTAGGGGGAGACGAGGAGCGGGACGTGGTAGTGGCCCTCCGCGAGGCTGATCTCGAACTCGACGCGCTTGAAGAACGGCGAGACGGGGTGGAAGACGAGCCTGTACGTCCCCGGATCGAGGCCGTCGCCCAGCGTCGCGCGGCCGTCGTCGTCCGTGCGGGCCTCCTTCATGAACATGTCGCCGCGGTAGAGGACGATCAGCACTCCTTCCGCGGGGCTTCCGGCCGCCGTATCCAGGACGTGCGTCGAAAGCGAGATCACGGAGCGAATCTAACGGCCTGTGCGCGGTGCGTGCTCGCGATCTCTCGTTCGTCCGCGCGGACGAGCGCGCCGCCGCGGACGACGAGCTCGCCGCCGACGTAGAGACGGTCGACTCGGTGGGTGCCGGCGAAGACGAGACCCGCCACCGGGTCGGCGGCCCCGGCCAGCTCGAGCCCGTCCGTCGCCCAGACGGCGAGGTCGGCACACCGACCGGGCGCGATCGCGCCGATGTCGTCCCGCCCGAGCACCGCCGCCCCGCCTCGCGTCGCGAGCCGGAGCGCCTCGCGCGCCGTCATCGCCTGCGGCCCGCCGCGCCCGCGTGCGACGAGCAGCGCCTGCTTGACCTCGTGGAAGATGTCGCTGCGCTCGTTCGAGGCCGAGCCGTCGACGCCGAGCCCAACGCGCACTCCCGCAGCCGTCATCGCCTGCACGGGCGCGACGCCGGCGCCGAGCCTGCAGGTTCGACGTCGGGCAGTGGGCGACGCCGGTCCCGGTCGCGGCGAAGCGTCCGATCTCCGCGTCGGAGAGATGGACGCAATGCGCGCACCAGACGTCGCCGTCGAGCCAGCCGAGGCCGTCCAGGTACTCGACCGGCGTGCAGCCGTAGAGCTCCTGGCAGTACGCCTCCTCCTCCATGGTCTCCGCCAGGTGGGTGTGCAACTGAACGCCGAGCCGGCGTGCAAGCTCGGCCGACTCCGTCATCAGCCGGCCGGTGACCGAGAACGGGGAGCAGGGCGCGACGGCGATCTGGACGCGCGCGCCTGGCCCGTGCTCATGCAGCTCGGCCACTAGCCGCTCGGTATCGGCAAGGACGGCGTCGATCTCTTCCACGAGCTCGTCGGGCGGGAGACCGCCGTCTGAGACACCCAGGTCCATCGATCCGCGCGAGGCGACGATCCGGCAGCCCAGCTCTCCGGCTGCTTGCACCTCGGCCTCGACGAAGCCCGAGCGCCCGCGCGGGAAGACGTAGTGGTGGTCGAAGACGGTCGAGCAGCCCGAGAGCATCAGCTCCGCGAGCCCGGTGCGCGCGGCGGCGTACTCGGCCTCGGCGTCGATCTGCGCCCACGTCGGATAGAGCTCGACGAGCCACTCGAAGAGCGTGGCCTGCTGCGCCCGGGCCCGCGTGAGCGTCTGGTAGAGGTGGTGGTGCGTGTTGACGAGGCCTGGTGTGACCACGGCTCCCGCAAGCGACTGGCGCTCGTCCGCCTCCGGCTCAGCCCCGGCCCCGACCTCGGTCACGAAGCCGTCCTCGACGAGGATCCAGCCACTCTGGTGCTCGGTTCCCTCGTCGTCCAGCGTGACGATGTGGCCACCGGCGAGCAGGGACTTCATGGCTGCATACCGTATCTTTGTCCAAGATGGTCGAGCACGCCGATCACCGGTCAACCATCTAGTGGAGGTCATCACTCCGCGCACTCTCGAGGAGGCGCTTCGCTGGAAGGCCGAGCGCCCCGACGCCCGTCCGATCGCGGGCGGCACCGACCTTCTCGTCGAGCTCAACTTCGACCGCACTCGACCGGACACAATCCTCAACCTCGCGGAGGTGCCGGAGCTGAAGGGATGGGCGCGCGAGAACGGGAGCGTCCGGCTCGGTGCCGGGCTGACGTACGCGGAGGCGATGCGACCGGAGCTGGCAGCTCTGCTGCCCGCGCTCGCCGAGGCCTCGCGCACCGTCGGCTCGCCGCAGATCCGCAACCGCGGCACGATCGGCGGCAACCTCGGCACCGCGTCCCCTGCCGGCGACGCGCACCCGCCACTGCTGGTCGAGGCCGCGGAGGTCGAGATCGGCAGCGTGCGGGGCGTTCGGACGCTGCCGCTGACCAAATTCTTCCTCGGCCCGAAGCGGAACGCCCTCGCCGAGGACGAGCTCGTGCTCGCAGTGCGGCTCGCGCCGAGCGGCCGGCCGCAGACGTTCATGAAGGTCGGGCCGCGGAACGCGATGGTGATTGCGGTGTGCTCGCTCGCCGTCCTTGCCGACCGCGAGCGCGGCGAGCTCCGCGCGGCCTACGGCTCGGCCGGCCCCGTACCCGCCCTCGTCGTCGCGCCGCTCGATGCGCGCGCCGAGTTCCCCGAGCTCGTCGCGGCGGCAGCAAGCCCGATCGACGACGTGCGCGGGACCGCCGACTACCGCCGGCATGCGCTCCGCATCCTGACGAAGCGCGCCCTGGACAGGGTTCTCGCATGACAGGGCTCGCGTGAAGATCCGGCTGACCGTCAACGGTGACTCGCGGGAGGCCGACGTCTGGGCGGGCGAGAGTCTCCTGACGACGTTGCGCGACTCGCTCGACCTTCCCGGCTCGAAGAACGCCTGCGAACAGGGCGAGTGCGGCTCCTGCTCGGTCCTCCTCGACGGCGAGCTCGTCTGCGCGTGCCTCGTGCTCGCGGCCCAGGCGGACGGGCACGAGGTGACGACGGTCGAGGGCCTTCGCGCGGGCGACGGCCTTCACCGCGTGCAGCAGGCATTCGTCGATGCGGGCGCCGTCCAGTGCGGTTTCTGCACCCCCGGTCTCGTCGTCGCGACCGCGGCGCTGCTCGAGCGGATCCCGCAGCCGAGCGACGACGTCATCCGCGAGGAGCTCTCGGGCAACCTCTGCCGCTGCACGGGCTACGCGAAGATCTTCGACGCCGTCAGGCTGGCGGCCCGCCCTTGACGACGACCCAGCAGCAACAGGCCGAGCTGCAGCTGGCGCGGGTGGGAGACGCGGGCACGCGCAGCGATGCCGTGCCGAAGGTGACCGGAGAGTTCGCATACTCGAGCGACCTGCACGCCGCCGGGATGCTCTGGGGCGTGACCGTGCGCAGCCCGCACGCGCACGCGAAGATCGTCGAGCTCGACATCTCGGCGGCGCTGCGGATGCCCGGCGTGCACGCCGTCCTCACGCACGCGGACGTGCCGGGCCAGAAGACCTATGGGCTCGAGTTCGCCGACCAGCCGGTCCTGGCGGCCGAGCGCGTTCGCTACTACGGCGAGCCCGTCGCGCTCGTCGCCGCCGACGAGATCGAGCAGGCCCGCCGCGCCGTCGCCGCGGTGCGCGTCGAGTACGAGCTGCTCGAGCCCGTGGTCGACATGGAGCGCGCGACCGAGCAGCCGCCGCTCCACCCCGATCGGCCGACGATGGCGCACGGCTACCGCGAGGACGACCGCCCGAACGTCGTCCGGCACATGGTCCTCCGGCACGGCGACCCCGAGACCGACGGTGACGTCACGGTCAGCGGCGTCTACGAGATCGGGATCCAGGATCAGGCGTTCCTCGGCCCGGAGTCGGGCCTGGCCGTCCCGGACGGGGAAGGCGGTGTGGACATCTACGTGGCCACCCAGTGGCTGCACATCGACCGCGACCAGGTCGCCCCGTGCCTGGGGCTGGCGCCCGAGCTCGTTCGCATCCACCTCGCGGGGGTCGGCGGCGCCTTCGGCGGCCGCGAGGACCTCTCGATGCAGATCCACGGCGCGCTGCTGGCGCTGCACACGAAGCGGCCGGTCAAGATCGTCTACAACCGCGAGGAGTCCTTCTTCGGCCACGTGCACCGCCACCCGGCGCGGATCTGGTGCGAGCACCGGGCGACCCGGGCGGGCGAGCTCGTCAACGTTCGGATGAGGATCCTGCTCGACGGCGGCGCCTACGCCTCGAGCTCGACCGCGGTCACCTCGAACGCAGCCTGCTTCGCGATTGGGCCCTACAACGTCGCGAACGCGCTGATCGAGTCGACCTGCGTCTACACGAACAACCCACCCTGCGGGGCAATGCGCGGCTTCGGCGCCGTGCAGACGTGCTTTGCGGTTGAGGCGCAGATGGACAAGCTGGCCTCGGCGCTCGGGATCGATCCCGTCGAGCTCCGGCTCCTGAACGCTCTCGGCACCGGCGACACGCTGCCCACCGGCCAGGTGATCGAGGGCTCGCTTCCGACCGCCGAGGTGATCCGGCGCGCCGCCGAATTGCCGGTACCGGAGCCCGAGCAGCTGCCCCGAGAGGCGATCCGGCTGCCGGGCGGCGCCGGGAACACGACTCGCGGCGAGGGAGTGCAGCGCGGCGTCGGCTTCGCGGTCGGGTTCAAGAACATCTGCTACTCCGAAGGCTTCGACGACTTCGCCTCCGCCCGGGTGATCCTCCGCGCCGACGGCTCCGCCGAGATCCATTGCGCAGCTGCCGAGGTCGGCCAGGGCGTCACCGACGTGATCCTGCAGGTGGCGCGCACGGAGCTCGGCACCGACGCGGTCGTGCTCGCACCGCCCGGCACGGCGGCGGTCGGCTCGGCCGGGTCCGCGTCGGCCTCCCGCATGACCTGGATGGCGGCGGGGGCGGTGCGCGATGCCTGCCGTGCCGCGCTCGAGGAACGGAAGCGCTCCGCCGGTGAGGTGGACGTCGAGCGCATCTACCGCCATCTCCGCACGACCCCGCTCGATCCCGAGACGGGCCAGATCACCGGCGACCGCGCCCACGTCTCCTTCGCCGTCGCGGCCATGCGAGTGGTCGCCGAGGTCGACGTCGACCTTGGGCTGACCCGCGTCGTCTGGATCGGCACGGCGCAGGATGTGGGCAAGGCGATCAACCCGCTCGCCGTCGAAGGGCAGATCGAGGGCGGCACTGCACAGGGGTTGGGCCTCGCGCTGATGGAGGAGATCCGCACGCGCGACGGCCTGATCACGAACGCGAGCTTCACCGACTACCTGATACCGACGGCGCTCGACATGCCACCGGTCCAGAGCGTGCTCGTCGAGGATCCCGAGCCGGATGCTCCTTACGGCGTCAAGGGCGTCGGCGAGCCGCCGACCGTGGTCTCGTCGGCCGCGGTCGTGTCGGCCCTGCGCGCCGCGACCGGCCGTGAGCTGGCGCGGATCCCCGTGCGGCCGGACGACATCGCTCTCTAGCTCCGGTCCGACACGTGCCCGGCGCCTGCGGGCGCTGCCTCTGCCTCGGCCGGCACGGACTCCCGCCGAACGACGATTGCCACCGACGCCAGCACGATCGTCGCCCCGACTGCAATCCGCCACGTCAGCTCCTCGTGCAAGAAGATCGCACCGAGCGCGATCGCGACGACAGGATTCACGTACGCGTACGTCGCGACCTTGCCGATCGGAGCGTTCTGCAGCAGCCACACGTACGCCGTGTAGCCGATCAGCGAGCCGAAGAGGACGAGGTACCACCAGCCGAGGATGGAGCGGGTCGACCACTCGGACGGGACGAAGTCCGTCGCGAGCAGGCCGATCGGGAGCAGCACGAGGCCGCCGGCGAGCATCTCCAGCGCCGTCGCGGCGAACGCGTCCTTCGGCATCGGCAACCGGCCCGAGAGATACGAGCCGACCGCCCAGGCGACCGCCGAGCCGACGACGAGGGCGAGCCCGCGCGCGCTCGCGCCTCCTCCCGGCTGCAGAAGGACCGCGACGCCGAGAAAGCCGATCGCGACGCTGATCAGCGAGCCCCGGGTGGGGCGGTCGCCGCCGGCGAATCGCAGCGCCACGACGAGGAGCGGCACTGATGCGATCACGAGGGAGGCGAGCCCGATCGGAACCTCCTGCTCGGCCACGAAGAGCAGGGCGTTCGCGCCGGGCAGCAGCACGCCGATCAGTGCCGCGGAGGCCAGCTCGGGCCGCGACACGCGCAGCGTCGAGAAGCCGCGCCGCCATGCGACCCAGCCGGCCATGAGCGCTCCGGCCACCAGGAACCGCCAGGCCACTGCGAACAGCGGCGGGATCGTCTCACCGGCGAGCTCGATGCCGAGGTAGGTCGAGCCCCAGATGATGTAGACGGCCCAGAGGGCAACCCAGACCTTCCCGCCGTGACTCAAGCCTTGCGCAGAGCGAGGATTGCGCCGATTGCCAGAAGCACCACGCCGAGCATGCGCGGCCAGGTGAGCGGCACCTGCTCGACGCCGAACCAGCCGTAGCGGTCGATCAGCACGCCCATCGCGAGCTGTCCGGCGATCAGGAGCCCGATCGTCGCAGCCGCGCCGATCAGAGGCGTCACGACGGTGATCGTCAGCACGACGACGACGCCCATCCCGCCACCGCCGACCCAGTACCACCACGGCGAGTGCACCGCGGCCCCGAACCCGGCCAGGCTCTGACGGGCGACGAGCAGCACGGTCGTTGCGATCAGCGTCGAGAAGAGCAGGTTGGCGGCGAGCGCCTCGAGCGAGCCGATCCGCTCGCCGAAGCGGCCCATCACCGCCACCTGGATCGAGCCGGCGAGGCCGGCGATCACTGCGAGAGTGGCGGCTGCAGCCGTTCCTCCGGACACAGGCGCAAGCTATACGCTCCCGCACGTCCCGAGACGAGAGGAGAAAATCGTGGTGAGAGCAGTGATCCAATTCGAGCGGGAGCCCGAGGCGGAGCGCTATGCGCGGCACCTCGAGGAGTTCACGCGGCCGGTGCCATGCGACGTGTTCCGCCACGGCAAGGTGTTCGGCTCCCCGTTCGGCGACCCGCCGTTCGCGTACTACGCCGAGTTCGAGTGGACCGACATGGACGCGTTCAAGGCTGCCGTCAGCTCCGACGAGTTCGCCGCGGCGGGCAAGGACGCGATGGAGATGGGGATCCCCTTCACCGTCGCGTTCGTCGAGATCGCAGGGTGGTGACCGAGCCGGATCAGCCCCGCCCACTCCCGCCGGACGAGCTCGGGTTCGAGCGGATCGTCTACGAGAAGGACTACCCGCGCGCGACGGTGACGCTGAACCGGCCCGACGTGCTGAACGCGTTCGACTTCCGGATGCTGCGTGAGCTCGCCCGCGCCTTCGAGGACGCATCCTGGGACGACGAGATCCGCGTCGTCGTCGTCACCGGCAACGGCCGCGCCTTCTGTGTCGGCGCCGACCTGCGCGCCTGGGGCGAGGACCTGCTCGGCAACTCGAAGGAGTACTGGAAGTGGTTCGGCGCCTTCAAGGACATGCACGACCGGCTCCGCGAGATCGGCAAGCCGACCGTTGCGCGGGTGAACGGGATCGCCGTCGGCGGCGGCAACGAGCTCCAGATGGCCTGCGACCTCGCGGTGATGGTCGACGACGCGTTCATCCGCCACGTCGGGCTCGAGCACGGGTCGGTGCCGGCCGGCGGCGCGACGCAGTGGCTGCCGATCATGATCGGCGACCGCCGCGCCCGAGAGCTGATCCTGCTCTGCGACGAGCTGCCGGCGGCCCAGGCCGCGGAGTGGGGCCTCGTCAACTGGGCTGTACCGCGGGCCGAGCTCGACGCGAAGGTCGACGAGGTGGTCGAGAAGCTCGCGCGGAAGCTGCCCGAGACGACCCGCTACGCGAAGCAGCAGCTGAACTGGTGGCGTGACATCTCCTGGCACGAGACGGTCGGCCACGCGCGCGACTGGCTCTCGCTCTCGATGCTCGGCGACGAGGCGCAGGGCGCGATCCGCAGCTTTCTGGACCGCCGACCGTCCTGAAGGGACGTGTCCGGGGACAGTCCCCAGACACGTCCCAAGTAGACGGTTCAGCAGCAGTCGTCGCCGCTGCAGCACTCGCCGCCGTCGCAGCAGGAAGCCATTTCACCCTCCCTCCATCGACAGACATCGATGTGACAATACATCGATAGCGTTCGATATGACTCTGGAGGTGAAGCCGCTTCCCGTCCTCCAGTGCTGTGCGCCGGTCGCCTCCGACCTCTCGGATGAGGAGGCGGCCAGGCTCGAGACGCTTTTCGCCGCTCTCGCCGACAAGCACCGGGTCAAGATCGTCAGCCGTCTGCTCAAGTTCGAGACGAGCGTGTGCTGCGTCTGCGACTTCGAGTCGGAGCTCGACATCGGTCAGCCGACCGTCAGCTACCACCTCAAGCGGCTCACCGACGTGGGCCTGCTCGAGCGCCAGAAGCGTGGCACGTTCGCGTACTACCGCCTCGCACCCGACGCGCTCGACCGCGTGCGCTCGCTGCTCGCCTGACCTTTAGGCTCCGCCCATGAGCGAGGTGCTGACGTCGCGCGACGGCGCGGTCCTGACGATCACGCTCAACCGCCCCGAGGTCTTCAACGCCTTCAACGCCGCACTGCACGCCGCCTTCCGGGCCGCACTCGAGGAAGCCGCCGAGCCGGACGTGCGGGCAGTCGTCATCACCGGCGCCGGACGTGGCTTCTGCTCCGGCCAGGACCTGAAGGAGTTCCAGGAGGCGCCGGGCTCGATCCGCGACCGTCTCGAGCAGACCTACCACCCGAACATCCGTCTGATCCGCGCGCTCGAAAAGCCGGTGCTCGCGGCGGTCAACGGGCCCTGTGCCGGCGCCGGGCTGTCGCTCGCTGCGGCCTGTGACATCCGCATCGCCGCCGACGCCGCCACCTTTGTGCCGGGGTTCATCGGCATCGGCTTGATCCCCGACTCGGGCGGCTCCTGGTTCATTCACCGTCTGCTCGGCTTCGCGCGCGCGTTCGAGTGGATGACCTCGAACCGGAAGCTGACCGCGGCCGAGGCGCACGCGTGGGGGCTCGTCTCCGAGGTGGTCGAGGCCGACGGGCTCGCCGCGCGTGCTGCGGAGCTGGCAGCCGAGTACGCCGGCTGGCCGACGCGAGCGATCGGAATGACGAAACGGCTCTTCGAGCACGCCTACACGGCCTCGCTCGAGGAGCAGCTCGAGCTCGAGGCCGAGCTACAGCAGGCGGCCACCGGCAGCGCCGACTTCGCCGAGGGCGTCGCCGCGTTTCTCGAGAAGCGCGCGCCGCGCTTCACCGGGAGCTCGCTCACCGCGACCTAGCCCGCGACGCACTCCAGCAGGCCGAGCTTCTTCGCGACGTCGTTCGCGGCCAACGTGAGCTTCTCGGCGCGCTCGGCCTCTTTCTGCATCGCGACCTGATCGTTCTCGCCGGCCGCCGTCGCGATCAGCAGGGCGAGGTCGGCCGTTTCATCCGTGAGGCTGACGAGCTCCTTGTGACGCACGACGAGCTTCGCCGGCGGCTTCAGCGCGCGCAGCTCGTCGGCCGATTGCTTGACCGCGTCGTGCCCGGTCTTCATCTCCCGCTCGAGCTCCTTGAAGTCTGCGAAGCCGCCGAGAGAGTCGAGCTTCTGCTCTGCCTCCACGCAGCTCGCGTTCGCGAGTCGCGTGTACTCCGCGCGCGAGAGCTCCTCGTCGCCGTCGTCGCCGCCACCGCAGGCGGCAGCCAGGGCAACGAGGAGAAGCAATGAGAGACGGCGCATCGCCGAAACGCTACCTGCGCACGAGCGCGACGATCTCGTCCTCTTCGGGGAAGCGTCCTTGCTCCTGCTTCGAGAACACGAGCTCCCCGTCCGCGAGCACGTCGAACTGGCTCTTCGCACCCTCGGCGATCGTCGCGTCGACGCCGCTCGCGTTCAACACGGCCGCGAGACTCGCGGCCCGTCGGTCGTACCCCGATCAGACAGGGCAGTAGTGGATCTCGACGGACATGAGCTCAGCCTACCCTTGCTCGCACTCGGCGATTCCGGCCTGGCGCGCCTGCGCTCGCCCGCGCGCGGTGAGGACGTCCAGCTCGGTGCCGATGTCCTGGATCGCCTCGCCGTCGTTCTCGTCGGCGGCGTCGATGAGGAGATCGAGCTGCCGTTGTCGCTGCTCGAGGGTGGCGACATAGGCCGCGAAGGCCGACTCCAGATCCTTGGGCGGGGTCAGCTTCCTGAGCTCCTCGATCTCGTCGCCCACGGCGTCCTTCGCCTGCCGCCCGTACAGCTGTGTCGACGTGAACGAATCGGGAGTCCCGAGCGCCTTCACGCGCTCGTTCGACGTGCGGCAGACCCCGAGCGCGTCGTCGACAAAGTCGTCGCGGCTCGACCCACCGCCGCAGCCGGCGGCGAGCACGACCAGGATCGCGGCGACGGCGACTTTCGCGGGCAGGGCGGCGCTCATCGCGCTCATTGTGGCTGGTCGACTCGCGGTGCGGCGTGCTCTGCGTACCGTGTCACCGTGGGCGACACCCGCTACATCGGCCGGGCGAACCTGGCAAAGCGGCTCGGTGCGCTCGATGGATCGGCAGGACGAGCTGTCTACCGCGACGGCAGCGCCCGGATCGAGCTGAACGACGGAGCCTTCACCGTCACGCCGCCGTTCGGGCTCGACCACGAGGGCGAGTACGAGGTCGTCCGCGCGGGGCCGCTGCTCGAAGCGCTCGAACTGGAGCCGCGGGTCGCCGTCCTACTCGTCCGGCTGGGCGGGTACGCCGTCGGCGTGTTCGAGGGCGAGCAGCTTCGTCGCCTCGAAAGTCGGCTCGCGGTTCGTCAAGGGCCGCCACAAGAAGGGCGGCTCGTCGGCGAACCGCTTCCGGCGCCGGCGCGGCGAGCAGGAGCGCGGGCTGATCGACGCCGCGGCCTCCGAAACCGCGCGCGTGCTCGGGCCGTGGCGCGAGCGTGTTGAGCACGTCGCGCTCGGAGGCGACCGCACGGCGGTCGGGCGCGTGCTCGCCTCGCGCGCCGACCTGGCGTGGCTGGAACCGCTCGCGCTTGGACGTTTCTTCGACGTGCCCGAGCCGCGGCTTCGCGTCCTCGAGGCGCTTCCGTACCAGCTCTACGCCGCGAAGGTCGTCGAGGAGCCCGCCTAGCCGAGATGCGCCACGGTCGCGCCGTCGGCCGACTCGCTCTCGCAACGCTCGACGAGCGGATGGCCGTCCAGCTCCTCGCGGACGGCCGCGCGGACGGCCCCGGTGCCGCGGCCGTGAACGACCCGCACCGTCGGGAGGCCGGCGAGCGCCGCGTCGTCCACGAACGACCGTACGGCCTCTCGCGCTTCCTGCGCTCGTTGACCACGCACGTCGAGCTCGTCGCCGACGTCGCCGCGGGCGGCGGCGATCACGCGCACGGGTGCCTCCTGCTCCTGCTCGCGGATGCGAGAAGGCCGCAGGCGCGCGAGCGGTACTCGAAGCCGGTGGCCGGCGGGTCCCACCACCTCGGCCTCGTCGCCCTCGATCGCGGCGATCGTGCCGTGGACGCCGAGGGACGGCGCCTCGACGGGATCCCCCGCGGCGAGTGGCCCGGCAGGCGTAAGCGGCTCGTCGAGCGCCCTGATCGCGCTCTCCGCCAGCTCGGCCCGCTCCGCCGCCGCTCCGAGCCGACGGTCGCGCTCTCGGGCGGCGGCCGGTGTCGCCCGGCGCGACTCGCGGTCCTTCCGCCGAGCCACACGGATCTCCTCGCGCAGCGCTGCCAGCTCCTCACGGGCCGCGGCGAGGTCGCGGAACGCCTCCGCGGCCGCGCGTTCGCGCTCGCTTGCCGCCGACGCGCGGACAGCCGCGATCGCTTCGTCGAGCACTGCCTCACGTTCGCGGGCCTGCTCGGCGAGCTCGGCGGCGGCGACATGCTCGAGCCGAGCCGCGGCGCGCTCCTCGGTCGCGGCGCGCTCCGCTCCCTCGGCCTCTGCGAGGAGCTCCTCGATTCGGAGCCGCTCGGGTGCGACGCGCTCGCGGGCGTCGGCGACGACGGCTCCGTCGAGCCCGAGCCGCTCCGCGATCCGGAGCGCGTGCGAGACACCTGGTCGCCCCAACGCGATGCGGTAGAGCGGCTCGTGCGTGTCCGGGTCGAACCCGGTCGCCGCATTCGCGACCCCGTCGGTCGCGCTCGCCCACTCCTTCAGCTCCGGGTAGTGCGTCGTCACAACGGTCAGCCGGGCCTGCTCGCGCAAGCCGGGCGAGCAGGGCCTGCGCCAGCGCCGAGCCTTCGACCGGGTCGGTGCCGGAGGCGAGCTCGTCGACGAGCACCAGCGAGCGCTCGCGGGCCGACGCGAGGATCGAGACGAGATTCGCGACGTGGCCCGAGAAGGTCGACAGGCTCATCTCGATCGACTGCGGGTCGCCGATGTCTGCGAGCACCTCGTCGAAGACCGGCAGTGCCGCCGTCGCCGCAGGCGGCCTCAGGCCCGACTGGTGCAGGAGCGCGGCAAGCCCGAGCGTCTTCAGGGCGACCGTCTTGCCGCCGGTGTTCGGGCCGCTGATCACGAGGGCGCGAAGCTCACCTAGCTCGAGGTCGATCGGGACCGCGGTCGCGGGCTCGAGCAACGGATGCCGTGGCACCGACGAGCTGCACCTCCTCCGAGACGGCGACGGCCGTCCCGCGCCAGCCGCGCGAGACGCTGCCCAGCGCAACCGCCACGTCGATCCGCGCGGTCGCGTCGACGACGAGCTCGAGAGCGCCCGCGCGTTCACCGACCGCACTCGAGAGCTCGCGCAGGATCCGCTCGGCTTCCTCACGTTCCGCTCCGGCGGCCTCCGACTGGCGGTTGTTGAGCTCGACGACGTCGAACGGCTCGACGAACAGCGTCTGGCCCGAGTCGGACGAGTCGTGGACGATGCCCGGGACGCTGCTCCGCGAGCTTGCCTTCACGGCCAGCACCGGCCGGCCGCCTCGTTGGGTGACGAAATCCTCCTGAAGGTGCTCGCGAACGCCCGTCTTGCGAACGAGCTGCTCGAGCTTCTCCGTCACGCGCTGCCTGCCGGTGCGCAGCTCGACACGGAGCTTGCGGAGCCGTGGCGAAGCGTTGTCCTTCAGGTCGGATCCGTCCGGCTCGACGGCGCGGTCGATCGCCTTCACGAGCGGCGCCAGGCTCGTGTCGATCGCCGCCGCGAGCTCGCATAGGAGCGGTACCGCATCGGCCCCGTCGAGCGCTGCCCGCGCCCGCAGCGCGCCGCCCACCGTGGCGGCGACGTCGCGCAGCGCCCTGGTCGTGAGCACGCCGCCGCGAGCTGCGAGCGCGGCCGCCTCGCGGACGTCGCGGATCCCGTCGAGCGGAGGCTCGTCGGCAGTGTCGAGGAGCCCGATCGCCTCGGCCGTCAGCGCCTGGCGGTGCGCGACCTCGCCCGGCATCGGGCGACGGCAGCAGCGAGCGCGCGAGCTCGGCGCCGTGCTCGGTCGCGGTCGCACGTGCGATCCGCTCCGCGATCGCGGGAAACTCCAGCGCGACGAGGGCGTTGGGATCCACCGGACGAGTGTAGGTTCAGACCATGGTCACACTCCAGGATTCGGTCGCCCGCGAGGCTGCTGCCGTCCACGAAGCGGTGCCGCGCCTGGCCGATGCACTCGTGACGGCGGCACTCTCGCTCGCGGCCGAACGCGTGCCGGCGTGCCATGACTCGATTCTCGCCGCGAACGCTGCCGACGTCGCCGCGGCTGAGGGCCTCGACGCCGGCGCGCGCGACCGGCTGCGCCTCGACGGGCCGCGGCTCGCGGCGATCGAGTCGCAGCTGCGTGACCTTGCGGCGCTGCCCCCGCTCGACCGCGAGATCGAATCCTGGCGGCTGCCGAACGGACTCGACGTGTCCGAGCGGCGGATCCCGATCGGAGTCGTCGGCGCCAACTTCGAGGCGCGCCCGAACGTCGCCGTCGACGTCGCCGGCCAGCTGTTGAAGAGCCTGAACGGAGCCGTGCTCCGCACGGGTGGAGCCGCTCTCCGAACGGTCACCGCTCTCGTCGACGACGTGCTGCGCCCTGCGCTCGCCGAGGCAGGCCTGCCACCCGAGGCCGTCGGGCTCGTGCGCTCGCCCGAGCGCGAGGGCGCGCGCGTGCTCGTCTCGCTGCCGCGGCTCGTGCCGCTCGTGATCCTGCGCGGGAGCGGCGAGACCACGGCCGAACTCGCCCGGCACGCTGCCGAGCACGGGGTCCGGACGCTCGCCCATGCCGAGGGCGGCGGCGTGCTCTACGTCGCCGCGTCGGCCGATCCGGACAAGGTCGAGGCGATCGTCACGGCGAGCCTCGACCGCCTCGGTGTCTGCAACCGGCTGAACCTGCTCCTGGTCGACGACGCGTCCGTGGCGATGCTGGAGCGGATCGTGCCGCTGCTCGCGCGGCTCGGGATCGAGCCGCGCGGCACCGAACGGGCGCGGGCCGCCGGCACGGAGATGGCGGCGCTCGATGTCGAGCTCGGGCATGAATGGGCCACCGACCCCGACCGCGTTGCCACCGTCACGGTCGAGATCGTCGACGGCCCCGAGGAGGCAGCTGCGATCGCAAACGGCGAGACCTCGGCCCTCGCTGCGACGATCGTCTGCGAGGACAAGGCGGTCGCCGACCTCTTCCTCGCGCGCTATCGCGGCACGGCTGCGTTCTGGCAGGTGTCGACGCGGTTCACCGACGGGTTTGCCCTGACCGGCGCGCCGGAGACGGGCATCAACGTCGACTGGGTGCCGGGCCCGCGCGGCCCGGTGACCTACCGCGACCTCTGGCTGCGCCAGTACCGCGTCGTCGGCGACGGCACGCAGAGCCGTTGAGCCGTCCGGTCGTCGTCAAGCTCGGCTCGGCGCTCGTCGCCGACGGGCGCGGACGCGTCCGTCGGGAGCTGCTGCGAGCGCGCGCGGCCGAGATCGCCGAGCTCGTCGGCGGCGGGACGCCGGTGTGCGTGGTCTCCTCCGGCGCGATCGCACTCGGGCTGCCGCTGTTCGGGCCTGACCTCGCGGCCGCGCTCGCTGCCGCGGCTCCAGGCGGCGTCGGCGCTCGGCCAGTCGCGGCTGCAGCGGGCGTGGGAAGAGGTTTTCGCCCGCAACGGGCTCCGCGCGGCGCAGGTGCTGCTCACCGGCGCCGAGATCGCCGACCGGCGCGCGTACGTCAACGTTCGCGGCACCCTCGACGCGCTCTTCTCGCTCGGCGCGGTGCCGGTCGTGAACGAGAACGACGCGACCGCGACCGACGAGATCAGCTTCGGCGACAACGACTCGCTCGCAGCGCAGGTCGCGGTCCTCAGCGGCGCCAGGCTGCTCGTGCTCCTGACCTCTGTGGACGGCGTCTATACGCACGACCCGGCGTCTCCCGAGGCGACGCTGATCGACGAGGGCACGGGAGTCCACGCGGCCGCCTTCGGTGCCGGCTCGACGATCGGTCGCGGTGGAATGGAGAGCAAGGTGCAGGCGGCCGAGCTTGCGGCGGCGGCCGGGATCCCGACCGTGATCGCCGGCGGGACCGGCGCAGCGGTCCTCGGCCCGCTGGTCGCGGGCGAGGGGGTTGGCACGCGGTTCGCCGCCGCCTCGGAATCCGGCTCGGCCTACAAGCTCTGGCTCCGCTTCGGCAAGCGGATCGACGCGACGATCGCCGTCGACGACGGCGCGAAGCGGGCGGTGGCGGCAGGCGGGAGCCTGCTGGCGGTCGGCGTCGTCGGCTGGACGCCCGAGTTCAGCGCCGGGGACGGCGTCGAGCTCCGCGGCGAGGACGGCAACCCGTTCGCGCGCGGGATCGCGTCGGTCGACGCGGCCGAGCTCGCCGGCCGTCCGCCGAACGTCGAGGCGGTGCATCGCGACCGGCTCGTGCTGCTCTGAGGCGCGAACAGAATCCGCACACGTGGGCAATCGGAGCTTTACGTGCCGCGGGCACGATGGAGTCGTGAGCCGACTCGTGCCCATCGCTGCGGCCCTCTGCGCGGCCATGCTTGTCGGCCCGGCCGCCGCCGCTCGTGGCGCGCAGGTACCCACGTTCACGCTGAAGCGGATCCAGGCGAAGGCCGGCGATGCGTCCTACCTGCCGACCCGACTCCCGCTCGGCTACCGCTACGAGCGCTGGCAGCTTCAGGGCGGCAAGCTCGTCGTCACCTTCAAGCACAGGAGCTCTGCCGACAGGTTCACCTTCCGCGTCGAGCGACTGCCGCGGGGGATGGAGTGCGACCTCCAGGGCTCGTTTCACCGGATCCTGCAGATGGACGGGAACAGGGTCTACTACGGCGGCGAGAAGGGCGAATGGATTGCCTGGCGCTGCGTCACCTCCCCGAAGACCCACACGCGCTACCTGCTGCGAGCCCAGTCCGGCGGGCCACTGCCCGACGTCGCCCTGGCGCGCGTCGCGGCGTCCGGCAAGCGTTTCGCCCGCGCTTAATCCGCTGCGCCGACGGGCGCAGTGCAAAAGTGTCGATTCCGGTCCGGCGCGTTCGTCCTCCAATGGACAAGGCTGATCAACGACGAGAAGGAGCGAGGATGAAGTACCTGCTGCTGGTCTGCTGGGACGCCGAGAACATGGACGCCCAGACCGAGCCTGAACCGACGGACACTCCCGACGAGGAGAGCTTCCCCTGGCTGGACGACCTCCAGGCACGGGGCAGCTGGATCACCGGCGACCAGCTGGCGCCGCCGCGCCGGGCTCGCTCCGTCCGCGTTCGCGGCGGCAAGCCGACGATCACCGACGGCCCGTTCGCCGAGACGAAGGAGGCGGTCGGCGGCTTCGACCTCATCGAGTGCGGCAGCCTCGACGAGGCCGTCGAGATTGCGGCCGGACACCCTGTCGCCCAGTCCGGCACGATCGAAGTCCGGCCGCTGTGGGGGAGCTGACCTTGGAGACGTTCAATCTCTTCGACGGTGAGACGGACGAGGGGCCGGCGGAGGCGCCGGGGTACCGGTGCCGGGCCGCCCGTGTCGGCGCGAAGCTCGGAGCAGTGCACCTCGGGATGAGCATCTACGACCTGCCGGCGGGCGAGGCGATCGGCCCGTACCACTTCGAATGGACCGACGAGGAGTGGCTGATCGTGCTCGAAGGCCAGGTGACGATCCGAACGCCCGAGAGCGAACGTGTGCTCGACCGGGGCGAGGTCGTGTGCTTCCCGGCCGGCCCCGCGGGCGCCCACCAAGTACGGAACGCGACCGAGGTGACGGCGCGTGTCGCGATCCTCTCGACGAAGAACGAGTTCGGGATCGTCGAGTACCCGGATGACGAGCAAGTCGGAATCTGGGCGGGCGACACGCACTACGTCCTCGACCGGCCGACCGATTAGCCTTCCGCCCGATGGTCGCGGAACGGATCCGGCATACCGTCGCGTTCACGCTCGTGCATCCCTCGGGATCCGACGGCGAGCGGGATTTCCTGGAGGCGGCCGAGCGGCTCGCGAGCATTCCCGGCGTCGAGACATTCGAGCTCTTGGCCGAGGTCAGCCCGAAGAACGACTACCGCTTCGGGATCTCGATGGAGTTCGCGGATCGCTCCGCCTACGAACGCTACAACGACCACCCGACGCACGTCCGGTTCGTGCAGGAGCGTTGGCTGTCCGAGGTGAGCGACTTCCTCGAGCTCGATTACGCAGCCGTCTAGCTAGATCGTCTTGAACTGCTCGAACGGCTGCCGGCAGCTGTCGCAGTAGCGCAGCGAGCGGCATGGTGTGGGGCCGAAGATGTTCTCGAGCCGCGTCTCCGCGGAGCCGCAGTAGGGACAGCGGTGGACGGCCTGCTGGAGCTGCAGCAGCGTCGGCGGCTCCGCCGCGCGCGGCGACGGCGGCGCGAAGCCGGCCTCGCGGAGCTTCTCGCGCCCCGCAGGGGTGATCTTGTCCGTCGACCACGAGTCGTCGAGCAGGACGTCGACCTCGGGCTCGCCGCCGAGGGCCGTCACGGCCGCCTCCATCTGCGTCCGCATCGTGTCGAGCGCGGGGCAACCCATGAACGTCGGCGTGAACTCGATCCGAACGCGGTCGCCGTCGACGGCCACGTCCTTGACGACACCCAGGTCGACGAGCGAGATCACCGGGATCTCGGGATCGGGGATCTCGGCGAGCGCGTCCCAGACCGCGGCCGCGGTCACCACTGTGCACCCACCGGCGCCGAGCGGCGCACCATCGTCATCTCGTTCCACAGCTCCGCGAACTCCGCCCCGGGCACGCTGCGCTCGACCGCCTCGACCTCCGGCCGGCCGACCCGCTCGGCGAGCGCCGGCCGTAGCGACGGGTCGAGCACACCGAGCGCGTAGGGCCACAGCTCCTCGACCGCGTCCACATAGCGCGCTTCGCGGCCGAGCCGCTCCAGCCACATCTCGGCATGCAGCCGGTGGTAGACCTCCTCGCGCTCGATCTTGGCTGCGATCCCGGCCAGCTCGGCGTCCTCGTGCTCCTTCAGCCGTTCGATCCGGATCGCGTCCGCGGTCTCGTAGAGCACGTGCCGGGCGATCGTCCGCGCCCAGTCCGGCACGAAGCGCAGCTGGACGAGCGGCGCACAGCGGTACTCGTCAGGCTTCCGGTCGAAGGCGAGCGCGTCGGCGTCCGTCCCGAGCTCTGCGGCCGCAAGCTCGTAGAGCGCCCGCGCGTGCCCGATCTCGTTCTGCGCGATCGAGGAGAAGGCGACGTCCTCCTCGAGGAACGGCGCGATCCCCGTCCACTCCGAGTTGCGCCAGCCGAGGATCAGCTCGTCGTCGGCGAGCTCAAGCAGCAGCTCAGACCGTGCCCGCGCGGTCACGTGCCTCCTTCAGCCGAGCCTTGATCGAATAGCCGTCGACGCGGCGGTACTTGAGGTCGAACTCGTCCGGGAACTCCTCGATCGCGGTGATCGCCTCGCGCGGCACGACCCAGAGCGCGACCGACTCACCCCGGCGCGCGTAGAACTCGCGCGCGTACGCGTCCGCGAAGGCCTGGTCGGGCGCGTGGAAGGAGCCGCCGTGGGTGAACGGCTGTCCCTTCCGCTCCTGCCTGAAAGACCTCCCAGATCAAGCTGCCTCCGCCAGAACCACCTTCGACACCCAGTCGGTCTCGGCGCGCGAGAGGCGGCGGAAGTCGAGCCGCTCCTGCGACGCAGGCCCGTGCCCGGTGACGACCGAGAGCAGCTTGTCCCAGTCCGGCTCGGTGTACTCCCACACGCCCTCGTCGTTGCGGCGCAGCTTCGGATCCGGAATCGTGAGCCCGAGCTCGAGGATCTGCGGCACGTAGCCCTCGAGGAACTGCTGCCGTGCCTCCTCGTTGCCCTGGCTCTTGATCCGCCAGATCACCATCGGATCCTCGTCCGCAGGAATCGGCGTCCCGTGGAAGTGCATCAGCGGCTCCCACCAGCGGTCGATCGCCTCCTGCACGAGCTCGCGCTGCTCGGCGGTGCCGGTCACCATCGCGAGCACGGTGTCGCGGCCGTGGAGGATGTGGAACGACTCCTCCCAGCAGACCTTCTTCATCACCCGCGCGTACGGCGCGTAGGAGCACTTGAGCAGCGCCTTCTGGCTGATGATCGCGGCTGCGTCGACGAGCCACGCGATCACGCCGACGTCTCCCCAGCTCTTCGTCGGGTAGTGGAAGACGTTGTGGAACTTCGACTTGCCCGCGATCAGGTCGTCGAGGCAGGCGCTACGGGGCTTGCCGAGATCCTCGACGACGCGGTAGATCAGCTGGCAGTGGCCGACCTCGTCCTGGATCTTCGCGGTCAGGGCCAGCTTTCGTTGCAGCGTCGGCGCGCGCAGGATCCAGTCGCGCTCGGGCAGGACGCCCATCAGCTCCGAGTTGCCGTGCATCTCGATGAACTTGATCAGCCGCTTGCGGTACTCGTCCGGCATCCAATCCTCGGTCTCGACCAGCCCGCCGGACTGGACATAGTCGAGAAACTCCTGCTCACGGGGCTCCACTGCTCTCGCCTCCCTGCCGAACGGTCGTTAGCATGCAGTGTATCTCCACGCGCCGGAACGAGCTGACCCGCCAGGCCGCCCGCCTCTTCGCGCAGAAGGGCTACCACGGCACGTCGATGGGCGACCTGGCCGCGGCGATGGGCGTCCAGAAGGGCTCGCTCTACTCGCTGACCGAGTCGAAGCAGGAGCTGCTCTACGAGACGATGCGCGAAGGTGCCGCGGCCTTCCACGCCGGCCTCGACGCTCTCCCCGAGGACGCGGGGGCGGCCGAGCGGATCCGGCTCGCGCTGCGGGCGCACCTGCGTGTCGTCGCGGAGCAGCTGGACATGGCCACCGTCTTCATCCGCGAGTGGCGTTATCTCGAGGGTGCGCGCCGCGAGGAGATCGTCACCGAGCGCCGCCGGTACGAGGAGCGGCTGCGTGGGCTCTTTCGCGACGGCCGCGAGCACGGCGAGCTGCGCACCGACCTCGACGAAGCGGCGGCGGCGCTGCTCGTGCTCTCGGCCGCGAACTGGGCCTACACCTGGCTGACGCCGGGCCGTGACACCGACGCCCTTGCCGACTCCTTCGCGGCGATCCTCGTCGACGGGATCCGGGGTTACGCGACGCCTTGATCGGATGACAGGCGAGGCGTAGGGTCGGCGCCGACTGCGGACATCGAAGGAAGGAGCTGTATGTCTGCTGAGAACAAGGCGATCGCGCGCCGTCTCTTGGAGGAGGCGTTCAACGCCGGCAACATCGACGTGGTCGACGAGCTCGTAGCCACCGGCTTCATCAACCACGACGCAGCTCTCCCCGAGGCGACGGTCGGCCCTGCCGCCGCCAAGGCGAGCATCAAGGGGTACCGCACAGCCTTCCCCGACCTGCGGCTCAAGGTCGAGGATCAGATCGCCGACGGCGGCACCGTGGTGACCCGCTGGAGCGCCAAGGGGACGCATGAGGGCGACCTGATGGGAATGCCCGCAACCGGCAAGCAGGCGACGGTCACAGGCATCACGATCGATCGGATCGTGGACGGCCGGATCGCCGAGAGCTGGACGAACTGGGACACGCTCGGGATGCTGCAGCAGCTCGGCGCCATCCCGGCTCTCGCGACTGCCTAGCTAGGGTGTCAGGAGAGGTCGCCCTGCGCGGCCTCTCCTGCTTTCGGCCGCGGTTGCCGATGAAGAGACAGGTCTTCTCGGCGATGTTCCCCTCGCTCCCCCAGCCTCGGCACCTGCCGTGCCCCGACTGCGGCGAATCCGTCGCCGTCGCGTCGCGCGGCGAGCACGTGTGCGACGACGAGCGCTGGGTCACCTATCAGCTGTTTCAGCTCCAGGACGAGGTCGTGGCGCTCGACGCGCAGATCGCGGCCTACCTGGACTCGCCGCGCGGCCGGTTCGAGCTCTGGGACGCTGCACGGCGACGGCTTCCCTAGTGCGACGATGGCGTGGTGCGAACCACGCTGATCGTCAATCCGTACGCCACGCGGGTGACGCCTGAGCTGACCGAGCAGGTCGCGCGCGCGCTCGGCGCAGCCGAGACCGTCTTCACCGAGCGAGCCGGCCATGCCGCCGAGCTCGCCGCCGGGTCGGACACGGAAGCCGTCGTCGTCTTCTCGGGCGACGGCGGTTTCAACGAGGTGCTGAACGGAGCTCGACCGGAGACGGTGCTCGGTTTCGTTCCCGGCGGTGGGACAAGTGTTCTCCCGCGGGCGCTCGGCCTGCCGCGCGATCCGATCGCCGCGGCGCGTGCGGTCGCAGCCGGGCGGACGCGCAGGATCTCGCTCGGCCGCGCGAACGGGCGCCGCTTCGGCTTTGCTGCGGGAATCGGGCTGGACGCCGAGCTCGTGCGCCGGATGGACGCCCGTGGGCGCGACGAGAACGGCCGGCGCCCGGGCGACCTCGTCTTCGCGTGGACGGCGGTGCAGGCGCTCGCGGCGCAGCGGCTCCGCTTTGATCCCGCGCTCGAGATCGACGGGCATGGCCGCGCCGCCTTTGCCCTTGTCGCGAACGCCGACCCGTACAGCTACGTGGGCCGCCTGCCGCTGAGGCTGCCGCGCGGCGCCAGCCTCGACGGCGGCCTCGACGTCCTCGCGCCCCGCTCATTCAGGGTGCGTCATCTCCCGGGCGCGGTGAGCTACATCCTCACCGGCCGCACCCGCTTGCCGCTCGTCCGGCTGCACGATCGGGACCGGATCGAGATTCGCTGCGACGCGCCGATGCCGCTCCAGCTCGACGGCGAGGACGTGGGCGACGTGATCGAGCTCGTACTCGAGGCGGAGCGCGACGCGGTCGCGGTGCTGGTGCCTTAACGCGGCCGTAACCACTAGTCCTATCAGGACTAGTACGATCAGAACCATGACGGCGACGCGGACGAGCGTGCGGACGCTGACCACCACCGAGGCGGCCGTGCTGGCGCTGCTCGCGATCGAGGGCGGGCGCTCCGGCTACGACCTGCACAAGCTCGTCGCGCGGTCGATCGGCCATGTCTGGGCGCCGGCGAAGAGCCGCCTCTACGCGGTGCTCCCCCGCCTCGCCGCGGACGGCCTTGCCACGAGCCGCAACGTCCGCCAGTCGGACCGCCCTGACAAGCTCGTCTACAGCATCACCGCCGCCGGGCGCGAGGCGGTCGACGCCTGGCTCGCCACCGTCGAGCCGGGCGCCGACGACACCGTGTACCTCAAGGTCTTTCTCGGCGGTCTGACGACGCACGAGGTTCTCCGCGCCCACTTGGAGCAGTTCCGCGCCGACCAGCGTGCGGGGCTCGCCGAGCTCGAGCGGATCGACCGCATCAACACGAACCGCGGCCACGACCGCTATCACCGCTACCTGCTCGAGCTCGGTCTCCGCAGCAAGCGCCAGTCGATCCGCTGGGCGGAGGAGGTGCTCCGCGACCTGTGAGGTGGGCCGCCGCAGCTCTCGTCCTGGCCGCACTCGCCGGTTGCGCTGCCAAGGACGCCGCCGAGCCGACGCCGCTCGGACGCGAGATCCTCGCGCTCGCGGCCTCGATGGAGCAGATCCACCCCGACCTCTTCCACGCCGTCACGCGCGAGCGCTTCCGCAGCGAGGCCGAGGGGCTGGCGGAGCGGGCGGGCGGCCTAAGCAGGGACGAGCTCGTCGTCGGCCTGATGCGGCTTGGTGCGCTGCCCGGCGAGCGGGACGGGCACACGGGCATCTACCCGTTCGACTCGCATGCCCGGACGCTGCACGTCTATCCGCTCCGCCTCTACGACTTCGCGGACGGCTTGCACGTCGTCGGCTCGATCGGCGGCACGGACTTGACCGGCCGGAAGCTGACTGCGATCTCCGGCACGCCGATCGCCGAGGTCGTCGAGCAGGTGCGCCCGCTCGTCACGCACGACAACGAGTCTGGGCGGCGCTGGCTGCTGCCGGAGTTCGTGGCGACGGCCGAGGTGCTGCGCGGTCTCGGCATCGTCAAGGGGCCGACGGCGACGTTCTCCTTCGCCGACGGCACCGAGGCGACCCTGGCGCCCGTGACGGCGGGGCAGGTGGCCGGAACGCTCGGCGGAGCGCCCGCACCGCTCCCGACCTCGCACAACCCGGTCTGGCTCCGCCGGCTCGAGCAGACGCAGTGGTTGACGACGCTTCAGAACGGCCGGGTCGCCTATCTCGGCTACCGGATCACGACCGGCTCGACCTACGACATCGCGCAGCGGCTGCTCCGGCTCGCGCGCAAGCCCAAGGTGAAGCGCGTGATCGTCGACGTGCGCCTGAACCACGGCGGCGACAACACGACGTACGGGCCGCTGCTCGACGTGCTCGACCGGCCCGCGATCGAGCGGAAGGTCGTCGTGCTGCTCGGGCGGGGCACGTTCTCGGCCGCCGGCAACTTCGTCACCGAGGTCGACCGGTGGACGAAGGCGCGCTTCGTCGGCGAGCCGAGCGGCGGCGCGCCGTGGCACTGGGGCGACTCGAACGCGATCCCGCTCGCGCGTGCCGGCTTGACTGTGCACGTCGCCAACTCGTTCTGGTCGTTCGGCCCGCGGGGAGACCAGCGACTCGCGGTGCTCCCGGACGTGCCGGTGGAGATGACGGCGGCAGACTTCTTCGCGGGACGCGATCCGGTGCTCGCGCGGGCGCTCGCCTTGCGCTGACCGAATCGGTGCCGTAAGCGTCTAAGACGTCGTGCGCGCCCGTCTGCCGCTGCTGCTCGTGCTTGCCGCAATCCTTGCGGGCTGCCGGGGCGACGAGCCTGAGAAGAACGTGCCCGTCGAGGCCGAGCTGGCCGAACGGTTCGAGTTCCCGCGGCTCGGCGCGACCCTGCGCGAGGGCGAGCCGGAGGTGCGCAAGAACGTCGCCGTCGCCGAGATCGCCTACCCCTCCCACGGCCCCGACAACGTCACCGGCTTCGTCGTCCGCCCGCCGCAGCCCGAGAAGGACGCGGCCGGCGTCGTCTTCATGCACGGCGGCGGCGGCAAGGCGTCCGACTTCCTCCTCGATGCCCGGCTGCTCGCCGGTCGTGGTGCCGTCGCGCTGACGATCGACTCGCCCTTCACGCGCTCCACGGACGCGAAGATCCGCACAGGGACGGCGGAGCTCGAGCCGACCTACGAGACGATGGTGCAGAACGTGCGCGACATCCTGCGCGGGCTCGACATACTCGTCGACCAGTACGGCGTCGATCCCGAGCGGCTCGCGGTCGTCGGCTACAGCATGGGTGCCCAGCCGGCCGCGCTCGCCGCCGCGCTCGACCCACGGGTGCAGGCGCTCGTGCTGATGGCCGGTCGCGCGCTGCCGTCGGGGTTGCCGAACGACCCGCGCGAGCGCGAGCTCTTCGGCGCGATCGACACCGTCGGCTTCGTCGACAACCTGGCGCCGACACGCCTGCTGCTCCAGGGCGCGGAGTTCGACTCGATCGTCTCGCGCAGCGAGATGGAGCTGCTCGAGCAGGCTGCGAGCGAGCCCAAGGAGATCCGCTGGTACGACGCCGACCACGACCTCGGCGAGCGAGCCGGACGGGAGCGCGTCGCCTGGCTCGTTGAGCACCTGAACCTCCGGTAAAGTCCGCGCCCGATGGCGAGCACCGTTCCGGCCGAGCGCGATCTGCGCCGCGTGATCGGCGACGGTGAGACCGTTCCCGACGGCGAGGTCGAGGGCGTCGGCGAGCAGGAGCTGCTCGCGCTCTATCGCTCGATGGTGTTGCTGCGCACCTACGACGAGCGCTCGGTCGTCTACCACCGCCAGGGCCGGATCGGGACCTACGCGATCTTCTGGGGGCACGAGGCGATCCAGGCCGGAGCCGTCCAGGCGCTCGACGACTCGGACTGGATCTTTCCGAGCTACCGCGAGTCGGCGATCGGCCTCCTGCGGGGCATGCCCGCCGCGACGGTGCTCTCGTGGTGGCGGGGCCATCCGGCCGGCTGGTGGAACCCCGCCGACTACAACCTCGCGTCGATCTGCGTCCCGATCGCAACCCAGGTTCCACACGCGGCCGGGCTGGCATGGGGGAAGCGGCTTCGGGGCGAGAGCGCCTGTGCGCTGACGTTCTTCGGCGACGGCGCCACCTCGGAGGGCGCGTTCCACGAGGGCGCCAACTTCGCGGCCGTGATGCGCGCGCCGCTCGTGCTCCTTTGCAACAACAACCAGTGGGCTATCTCGACGCCGCTCGCGGCGCAGACGCGCGCCGAGGCGCTCGTCGACAAGGCCGCCGGGTACGGGATTCCGGGAACGCGCGTCGACGGCGGCGACGTGCTCGCCGTCTACGAGGCGACCCGGGAAGCAGTGGCTCGGGCGCGCGCCGGCGAGGGACCCAGCTTCATCGAAGCGGTCACCTACCGCCCGGCACCGCACGCGACCGCCGACGACCCGAGCGCGTACATCGACGCCGAACGGGTGGAGGAGGAGCGCGCCAACGAGTGCGTCGGCCGCTTCGAGCGCTACCTCCGCCGGCTCGGAGATCCTCGGCGACGAGCTCGTCGCCGGGATCAAGTCCGAGGCCACCGATGCGATGCGGGCCGGGATCGCGGCCGCCGAGGCCGAGCCGCCGGCCGACATCGGGCTCCTGTTCGAGCACGCGCTCGCCGATCCGCCCGCGTCGTTCGATCACGACCTCGCCGAGCTGCGGAGGATCCTCGGTGGCTGAGCGGTATCTCGTCGAAGCCGTCAACGACGCGCTGCACGTGGAGATGGAGCGTGACGACGACGTGCTCGTCATCGGCGAGGACGTCGGCCGCGCCGGCGGCGTCTTCCGCGCCACTGCAGGGCTGCGTGACCGCTTCGGTCCCGACCGCTGCGTCGACACCCCGCTGGCCGAGGCGGGCATTCTCGGCTCCGCGGTCGGGCTCTGCATGGCCGGCTACCGGCCCGTCTGCGAGATGCAGTACGACGCGTTCTCGTATCCCTGCCTCGACCAGCTGATCACGCACGTCGGCCGCTACCGCTGGCGGACGGGCGGGAAGATGACGTTCCCGATCACGATCCGGATGCCCTACGGCGGCGGCGTGCGCGCGCCCGAGCTGCACGACGACTCGCCCGAGACGTACTACGTCCACACGCCCGGGATCAAGGTCGCGATCCCCGCGACGCCGGCCGACGCGAAGGGCCTGCTGGCCGCGGCGATCCGCGATCCCGACCCGGTCGTGATTCTCGAGCCGAAGCTCGTCTACCGGACCGAGCGCGGCGAGGTTCCCGATGGCGAGCACATCGTTCCGCTGGGCCGGGCGCGGCTGGCGCGTGAGGGCACCGACCTGACGCTCGTCGCGTACGGCGCGATGGTGCCGGTCTGTGAGCGCGCCGCGGACGAAATCGACGCGTCGGTGGAAATCCTCGACCTGCGTTCGCTGAAGCCGCTCGACGAGGCGGCACTGCTGGCGTCGGCAGCGAAGACGGGGCGGGTCGTGCTCGTGCAGGAGGCGCCGCGAACCTGCGGCTACGCGGCCGAGCTCGCGGCGATCCTCGCCGAGAAGGCGCTGCTCGACCTGAAAGCGCCGGTCGTTCGGGTGACCGGTTACGACGTGCCGTACCCGTACTGGCAGCTCGAGGACGCGTACATGCCTTCGGTCGCGCGCGTCGTCGACGCCGCGCGGGGGCTGCTCGACTTCTAGTGGCTCGGCACGAGCTGCCGCTCGACGCCTCCGTCTTGCACGGGTACTTCTCGCGTGAGCTCGATCCGGTTCTGACCGTCGAGCCGGGCGACTCGATCGCGTTCTCGGTTCCCAACGCGGGCTGGCACGTCGGCCGGGACGAGCCGTTGGCGTCACGGAGCCCGGAGCTCGATACCGGCCACGCGCTCGCCGGGCCGATCGAGGTGCGCGGTTCGCGTGCCGGCCAGGTGCTCGCGGTGAGGATCGACGCCGTCGTTCCCGGCCCCTGGGGCGTCACTTTCGGCGGCGACGCGCGGCTCGACTGGGAGCTCGAAGAAGATGTCGGACGGGCAGCCGGCCGCTCAGTACGCCTCGACCCGTTCCTGGGCGTGCTCGGCATGCCGCCGGACGAGCCGGGCGTCCACTCGACGACCCCGCCGCGCCGCTTCGGTGGGAACATCGACTGCAAGGAGCTCGTCGCCGGGACGACGCTGTACCTCCCGATCCCGGTGGACGGCGCGCGCTTCTCCGCCGGCGACGGTCACGCGGCTCAGGGAGACGGCGAGGTGTCCGGGACCGCGATCGAAGCGCCCGTCGACGCGCAGGTGACGCTCGACATCCGCGACGACCTCGTGCTCGAGTGGCCGATCGCCCGCATCGACGGCGCCTGGCTGACGTTCGGATTCGACGAGCATCTCGGGCTCGCCGCCAAGGTCGCGGTCGACGGCATGGTCACGCTGCTGGGGCGAGAGCACGGCCTCGAGCCCGACGAGGCGCTCGCCTTCGCGTCCGTTGTCGTCGATCTGCGCGTGACGCAGGTCGTGAACCAGGTGCTCGGCGTGCATGCGCTCCTGCGCGACGACGCGTTCGGATGAGCGAGCGCCTGCGCCTCTGGCTCGAGCGCGGGGCGAGCGGCTACCACCTCCGGGATGCGGCGTCCGGCGAGCCGGTGCGCTGGGAGGATCCGCGCATTCGGGTGGTGGCGGCGGCCGGTGTCAGTTACCGGCCTGACGCGCTGCCGGATCCGTCGTTCGATCCGGGCCGGCGGGTGGCGCTCGTCCCGGAGCCGGCGAACGAGCACGACCCGAACGCGGTTGCGATCTGGAACGAGGAGCGGACGCTGCAGGTCGGCTACGTCCCCGCCGCCGTGGCTCCGGAGCTCACCGGGGACGAGCAGGCGCTCTCGCTCTGGCGCGTCGACGGCGGTCTCCGCGTCCTGATCGTCCCTGCCGATGCCTGGTTGGGAACACCCCGGTAGGCTCAGCCTCTGTGGCGTACGAGTTCAAGCTGCCCGATCTCGGCGAGGGCCTGACCGAGGGCGAGGTGGCACGCTGGCTCGTGAGCGAGGGCCAGGAGCTGGCCGAGGACGACCCGCTCGTCGAGATCGCGACCGACAAGACGACGGTCGAGATCCCCTCCCCGGCCGCCGGGAAGGTCACGAAGATCCTCGTCGCCGAGGGCGACGTCGTCCCGGTCGGGACCGTGCTCGTCGTGATCGGCGAGGGCGAGAGCGCGGCCGCTCCTCCCACCGCACCGGCGGCGAGAGAGATTGTGTTGAATCAACACAAGCCGGCAACCGACCGCGTTCAGGCGACCCCGATCGTGCGCCGGATTGCCGCTGAGCTGGGCGTCGATCTGGCGCAACTGAGCGGTACGGGGCCGAACGGCCGCATCACCGAGTCTGATGTCCGCAGCGCGGGTGGAGGTGAGTTTGTGTTGAATCAACACAAGCTCGAGGGGCGACGCGAGCCCGTGCGCGGGGTGAGGCGGCAGATCGTCGAGCACCTGACGCGCGCGCACCGCGAGGTGGCGGCGGTCACGTTCGTCGAGGAGTGCGACTTCACCGGCGCCGACCTCGCCCGCCTGCTGCCGCTCGTGCTCAGCGTCACCGCGGCGGCGCTGCAGGAGTTCCCGGAGCTGAACGCCCGCCTCGAGGGCGAGGAGATCGTCTACCTCGACCGCTACGACATCGGTGTCGCCGTCCAGACCGACCAGGGTCTCGTCGTGCCTGTCGTTCGCGGGTGCGACACGGCCTCGCTGGACGAGCTCGCGGCCGAGGTGGAGCGGCTGGCCGAAGCCGCCCGCGCCGGCGCGCTCAAGCCCGAGGAGCTGCGGGACGGCACGTTCACGGTCACGAGCGCCGGCAAGCTCGGCGGCGTCGTCGTGACGCCGCTCGTCAACCATCCCGAGGTCGGCATCCTCGGCATCCACCGGATCGCACCGCGGCCCGCCGTCGTCGACGGCGAGCTCGCGGTGCGTCAGCTCGGCAACGTCTCGGTCACGTTCGACCACCGTGTCGTGGACGGCGCGCGTGCAGCTGCGTTCACGCTCGACGTGATCCGCCGGCTCGAGTCCGGTCTCTCCTCCTAGTCGCTAGCGGCCCCGCTCTCCGCGATCCTCGATCTGGGCGCGGATCTCGCCGGCCGGGCTCGCGACGGTGTGGACGTTCGCGTACGTCCTCCCGGCGCGCATCACGGCCACGATCTCGTCGAACCCTGCCTGCCCTGGCGGGATCGACTGTGTCGCCTGGGCGATCACGTCGTCCTTGTCGAGCACGCCCGACACCGAGCCGGACGGGTTCGGGCAGGCGGGCGTACCCGCCGGGCCGTTGCCGAGGTTCGAGCAGAGAAAGAGCACGATGCCACCGTTGACGGCTCGCTTCGCGAAGTGGACGTGGGCCTGCGTCACGTTGCCGCCCTCGATGTTCCCGTAGCTCAGCTGATAGGCGATCGACTTGCCGTCGTCGGAGAGCGTCGCCTCGAACTTGCCCCCCGCAAGTGTCGAGACGTCGGGATTCTCCTCGAAGCCGTTCAGCGGGTTGCCGGTGAAGTGCTTGGTGCTGCTGCCGGCGATCGCGTAGGAGCCGACGCCCAGGAGGGCGATCACGACTCCGAGCCCGAAGATGCGGAGCGCAAGTTTCGACATGCCGGACCTCCCCTCGGTGAGACGGACCAGGAGCGGGCCGTCACACGGCTCTACGAGTTGCCAGGGTGGTCGGTTTTAGGCGGCGGCGGGGACGAGCTGCAGATGCGGCTCGAGCATCGCCTCGATCCGCGGAGCGCTCGTCCGGCCGTCGATCCGCGAGACGACTCGCCGGTCCTTCACGAGCACGAGCGTCGGGACGATCTGGACGTCGAAGCGCTCGGCGAGCTCAGGCTGAGTCTCGACGTCGACGCGGCGGACGCGCAGCCGCTCGCGTTCCTTGCGCTCGAGGTGGGCGAGCAGGCTCTCCATCCGGCGGGCGGGACCGGAGCGCTCGGACCAGAAGAACACGAGCTGGGGCCTGTCGTCGTTCACCTTTTCTCCTCCTGAGCGGGGGCCTGAGCGGGGGTGCTACCAGCCGGGTGTTGTATCCCCAGAAAACGCCGCCGCCAAACCCGGCGCGTTCCCTACACTGGTCGGATGGGCGGCTGGTACACGATCGGGGTCGCGCTCGGACTCGGAGCCGCGTTCGGGACGCTCTTCGCGGGTCTGCTCTCCGCCACCCCGCTCGGACGTGCGGCGGCGGTGGTGCTCGCCGGTGCGGCCGGCGCGCTCGCCGGCAGCTTGATCGGAGACTGGCCGGAGGTCGTCGCCGGAGCGGCTGCGGGTGTCTCCGGTGGCGCCGCTGCCGCGATCGTGGTCGCCGGAGCCCTTCGCCGTGGCGGCACGCGCGGCGGGCTGGCGCTGATCGTCACCGTCGTCGCGGCCGGTCTCGCCGGGCTCGCCCTCGTCCCTGGTGTCGGCTATCTCGAGGCGATCGCGCTACCCGCGCTCGCGATCCGCCTCCGCCTCACCCAGGCCGAGCGCTACGCCGGTCTTCGCTCGCTTGCCCGCGACTGAGCCGTGATTTCACCCCAACGCAAGAAGCTGATCCTCGTGATCATCGACGGCCTGACGCCGTCGATGCTGGAAGACACGCTCGAGCGTGGAACCGCGCCGGCGCTGACGCTGCTCGCGGAACAGGGCCGCTACCGGCGGGCGATCTCGACCTTCCCTTCCCTCACGCCCGTGTGCCTGTCCTCACTCGCGACAGGCGCGCATCCGGACGTGCACGAGATCCCGCACCTCGTCTGGTACCACCGGGGGGAGCAGCGGCTCGTCGAGTACGGCTCCTCGTTCGGCGCCGTGCGCGCGGCTGGGACGAAGCGATCGCTCGTGGACACGGTCTACGGCCTGAACGCGAGCCATCTCGGCCGGCGGGCGGTGACGGTGTACGAGGCACTCGAGGATGCCGGCCGTGTTGCCGCCGCGGTCAACATCACCTGCTACCGCGGGCGGACCGAGCACCGCCCGACGGTCCCGTTTCTCACCCGGCCCGCCCTCGGGCCGAGCCGCTTCTTCTTCTACAACCTGTTCCAGTCCGACGTGACCGGCGCGCCGCTCTCGGTCCGCAACCGGCCGCGCGGGACGATCGATGCATATGCGACCGCGGTCGGCCGCTGGCTGGTGACGCGCGACGGCTTCGACTTCCTCGTCTTCTATCTCTCCGACTACGACTACGCTTCGCACGTGCAGGGGCCCGACGCCGCCCACGCTGCGCTTGCGCGTTGCGACGACGCCGTCGGCACGCTGATTGCGGCGGCAGGCGGGCCGGAGGAGTTCCTCGCGCGCTACGCGGTGATCCTCTGCTCCGATCACGGCCAGACGAACGTCACTGACGTCGCCCGGCTCCAGGACACCTTCTCCGAAGCGATCGTGACCGCTTCCAACCGGGCGGGCATGGTCTATTCGACGGCGGTGCAGCCGCGGGAGCTCGCCCGACGCCTCGACGGGAACGCCGCCATCGACGTCGTGCTCTGGCGAGAGGGCGAGGAGGCGGTCGCACGGCGCGAGGGGGAGGAGCTCCGCTTCACGCCCTCCGGTACCAGCGGCGACGCGTCGATCCTCGACCATCCGGACGGGCTCGAGCGGGCCTGGGCCGCGCTGGCGAACCCGAACGCGGGGGAGCTGATCGTCTCGGCCGCCGCGGGTTGGGAGTTCGCCGATCTCGCCGGCCGCAACCATGCGGGTGGAGGCTCGCACGGCTCGCTGCTAGCCGGTGATTCCGAGGTGCCGATGCTGACGGTCGGGGTCGATGTCCAGCCTGCCTCGATCGTCGAGGTGATGCCGGCCGTCCTCGACCACTTCGGCGTTGCAGCGCCTCCTTACGCCCGCGCGCTCGCACGGACGTGAGGAGCGCCGCACAGCTGGCGGAGTTCCTGCGCCGGCGTGGGATCCGCGACGAGCGGGTGCTGCGGGCGGTGGAGCGCGTTCCGCGGGAACTTTTCGTCCAGAGCCGCCTGCGCCGCAGCGCCTACGACGATCGTGCACTGCCGATCGGCTACGGGCAGACGATCTCGCAGCCGTTCATGGTGGCCACGATCTGCGCTGCGCTTCGGCTCGAGGGCGGCGAGCGTGTGCTCGACGTCGGCACCGGCTCGGGGTATCAGGCAGCGGTGCTGGCGGAGCTCGCCGCCGAGGTCGTGACGGTGGAGCGGGTGCCCGAGCTCGCGGAGCAGGCCCGGGCCACACTCGAGAGCGCGGGCTACGGGCAGGTGCAGGTGCTGGTCGGCGACGGCACCCTGGGCGTCCCGGAGCGGGCGCCGTTCGACGCCGTTGCGGTGGCGGCGGCCGCGCCGGGTCTCCCCGACGCGCTTTACGAGCAGCTGGTGCCCCGCGGCCGGATCGTCCTGCCGGTGGGAAGCCTGAACGACCAGTGGCTCGAGGTCGTCGTCCGGGGGCCGGCGGGTCCCGCCGTGGAGCGCTCGGTGCCCTGCCGGTTCGTGCCGCTGATCGGGTCAGCAGGGTTCGCCGAACAGGCGGCCCGGTAGCGGACCATCGGCGCACTCGCGGCTCGCTGCTAGTCTCGCCCGCGTCGTGCAGCGCACATCCGCCGTCCGCGCCTCGAGCGCTCTCGCCCGAACTCGTGGCGCGCTCGCCAAGCGCCACAACTGGCTGCAGCTGGCGCGGTTCTGCGCGGTCGGGGCAAGCGGCTACGTCGTCAACCTCGTCGTCTACACGCTGCTGCTGCAGGGTGCCGGGCTGCACTACCTGCTTGCCGCGACATGCTCCTTCCTCGTCGCCGTGACGAACAACTACACGTGGAATCGGCTCTGGACGTTTCGCGGGCAGCGCGGCCACATCGGCTACCAGGGACTGCGCTTTTTCGTCGTGTCGACGATCGCGCTCGGTGCGAACCTGGTCATCTTGTACCTGCTCGTCCAGCAGCTCGAGCTCGGGAAGCTGCTCGCGCAGGCGATCGCAATCGTGCTCGTCACCCCGCTGAACTTCGTGGGGAACAAGCTCTGGTCCTTCGGCCGGGGCTAATCGCTGCGGCGGCGCTCGCGCTCGCCGCTCCGGCCGGGGCGGCGACGCCGCCGAGCGAGCCGGTCTACGACGGCAAGGGCCGGCTGGTGCAGACGCCGTTCGTGCCGCCCATCGACTCGTCGGAGCTGACCGAGTTCCAGGCGACGAACATCCTGCTTCGCGATCCGAAGGTCGCGAGCTGGCTCGAGCGCTACCCGCCGGAACCGCAGACTGATGCCGAGTACCGGGCCGCCACGGACGAGTGGGTCGTGAAAGCGTGGTCGGGAGACGCCGGCCAGATCGTGCTCGGGAAGGTCGACGACGACTCGCGAGCCGTCCTCGAGGCGTGGACCGGGCCGCAGGTCGCTTGGACGATGGCCCGCGGGGGCGCGGGCGCGTTCGGCGGCAGGACGATCAACGGCGTCTGGGTCTGGCTGGCCTTCTGCGCCGCCTTCCTCGTCGGTCTCGCCAACCTCCGGCGGCCATTGTCGCTGCGGAATCTCGACCTCCTCGTCCTGCTCTCGTTCTCGATCTCGCTCCGGTTCTTCAACGAGGGCGAGGTCTTCTGGAGCGTGCCGCTCGCGTACCCGCCCCTCGTCTACCTGCTCGGCCGCTGTGTGTGGATCGCCCGACGGGACCGGCCCCCGCGCGCTTCCCGTCCGGTGTGGCCGGTGTGGCTGCTCGCCGCCGCCACGGTCTTCCTCATCGGCTTCCGCGTCGGCCTCAACGTCGACGCGGAACGAAGCGTCATCGACGTCGGCTTCGCGGGCGTCGTCGGCGCCCACCGGATCGCGAACGGCGAGGCGCCGTACGGGAACATGCCGGTGCAGGAAGACCTGAAGGCGTGCGGCACCGCCGACGCAGAGGGGGAGATCCGGGAGCGGATCCAGACGAACGGCCGCTGCGAGGCGTCCAACCCGCGCGGCGACACCTACGGCCCCGTCTCGTATCTCGCCTACGTGCCCGGGTTCGCCGTCTTCGGCTGGACGGGGAAGTGGGACGAGCTCTGGGCTGCGCATGCGACATCGCTGCTGTTCGACGGTCTCTGCCTGCTCGGGTTGGTGCTCGTCGGGCGGCGGTGGGGCGGCCCACGACTCGCCGCGACGCTGGCGTTCGCGTGGGCGGCGTATCCGTTCACGCTCTACGTCTCGAACTCGAACACGAACGACGCGATCATGCCCGCGTTCCTGATCTGGGGCTTCTGGCTCGCCTCGTCCGCTTGGGCGCGGGGCGCCGCCGTCGCGCTCGCAGGCTGGACGAAGTTCGCCGCACTGCTGCTGGCGCCGCTCTGGCTCTCCTATCCGCACGGCGTTCAGGGCGCCGTTCCGGAAGTACGCGCTGGGGTTCGCCGGCGTCACGGCCGCCGCCTTCCTGGTGCTCCTGCTGGAGCCCGAGCCACTTCACGCGGCGCGCGTCTTCGCCGAGCGAACCTTCGGTTTCCAGCTCGACCGCAACTCGCCGTTCTCGCTCTGGGACTGGGGCCAGTACCACGCCGAGGGTGTCCCTGACCTCCACGTCGTCCAGCAGGTGCTGCAGGTCCTCGTCGCGGCAGGCGCCGTGCTCGTCGCGTTCGTTCCCCGGCGCAAGTCGATCCTGCAGCTCGCCGCGCTCACGGCAGCGGTGCTGATCGGCTTCGAGCTCGTGCTGACGCACTGGTTCTATCTCTACATCCCGTGGTTCTTCCCCTTCGTCGCCTTCGCCCTGCTCTGGCACCGTGATCGCGTCACGCCGGTTCACTGAGGTCGCCGCGGCGGTCGCCGCCGCGCTCTTCCTCGTCTCCTGGGGCCTGCTCCACCAGGGCTGGTACGACGACGACCAGATCGTCGACATCCCCGTCTACGAGGCCTACGGCAGCGCGATCGAGGACGGCGCCGTTCCGTACCGCGACCTCAGGCCCGAGTATCCGCCGGGCGCGCTCGCCGCCTTCATCGTGCCGGCGCTCCTGAGCGACGACCAGGACGGATTCCGCGACGCCTTCGAGTGGTTGATGGCCGCCTGTGGTGTCGCACTCGTGCTCGCGACGGCGCGTCGCTCTCGCGGGACTGCGTGCTTCCCCCGGAGCGGACCGTGGCGGCACTTGCCCTCGTTGCAGGTTTCCCGCTGCTGCTCGGGTCGGTGCTGCTGACCCGCTTCGACCTCTTCCCGGCTGCGCTCGTCGCCGCCGCGCTGGCGGCGCTCGTCCACGGCCGCAACCGGCTCGGCTTCGGCGTTCTCGGCGCGGCCGTGGCGGTGAAGCTCTACCCGGCGGTGCTCGTACCCCTCGCGATCGCGTACGTCTGGGAGCGTCGCGGCCGCCGCGAGGCGCTCGTCTGCACCGGGGTATTGGCGGCAGTCGTCGCGCTCGCTTTCCTGCCGTTTCTGGCCCTGGCACCGGACGGGGTCGCGCACAGCTTCGGCCGGCAGCTGTCGCGGCCGCTCCAGATCGAAAGTCTCGGGTCGGCGTTCTACCTCGCTGCGCATCACCTGCTCGGGCTCGACGTCGAGATGCGATCGGGACACGGCTCGCAGAACCTGCACGCCGCCGGAACGGGCATCGCCGCCGTCCTCCTCAGCGTCGTCCAGGTCGCGGTCCTGGTCTGGATCTGGCTGCGCCGGCCGCGAACGGCGCGAGGAGCTCGTCCGCTGGAGCGCCGCCGCGCTCGTCGCCTTCGTCGCGCTCGGCAAGGTCGTCTCGCCGCAGTTCATGATCTGGCTCCTGCCCGCGGTGCCGCTCGTCGCCGGGGTGAGGGGGCTGCGCGCGTCCATGCTCCTTGCAGTGGCGCTCGTCGTGACGCAGCTCTGGTTTCCGTCCCGCTACTGGGACCTCGCGCGCGAGCTCGAGCTGCTGCCGTCCACGCTCGTGCTGATCCGAGATCTCGTGCTGGTCGGCCTGCTCGTCGTCCTGGTCAAGGAAACGCGACGCGGACCGGCTCGATCGCCGTAGCGCGGCCGGACTCGTCGCACTCGATCAGCGCGCCCTCGATCCGCACTCCACCTTCGGCGGTCTCGAAGCGGACGGGCATGCCGGTCCGCATCCGGTAGATCGCCTGGTCGCCCTTGACGCCGATGACAGAATCGTGCGGCCCGGTCATGCCGGCGTCGGTCAGTGCGGCGGTCCCGCCTCGCTGGATGCGGGCGTCCGAGGTCTGGACGTGGGTGTGGGTTCCGATCACGGCTGTGACGCGGCCGTCGAGCCAGCGCGAGAGCGCCACCTTTTCGCTCGTCGCCTCGGCGTGGATGTCGACGACGATCACGGGCGTCCGCGCCCGCGCTTCCTCGACGAGCCTGTCCACGAGCTCGAACAGCGAGACCGCCGGCGACATGAACAACGAGCCGAGCAGGTTGATCACGGCGACCGGCGTCCCGTCGTCGGCATCGGCGACTGTGAGGCCGCGGCCGGGCGCGGCGGCGGAGAAGTTCGCGGGCCGGATCACGGTGTCGGAGCTCTCGAGGTAGGCGTTGATCTCGGACCGGCGCCACGTGTGATTCCCGAGCGTGATCACATCGGCGCCGGCGGCCAGGATCCGGGCGGCGAGCTTCGGCGTGATCCCGACGCCGTCGGCCACGTTCTCGCCGTTGACGATGCAGAACGAGACGCCGAGTTCCTGCCGCAGGCTGCGCAGCCGCTCCTCGACCGCGCGACGGCCGGGCGCACCGACGACGTCGCCTACGAAGAGGATCTTCAGCGGAACGAGAGCGCGGCTGCCGGGCGCACCGACAGCGACACGTTGTTGCCCGCGTCCTGGGTGTAGCGCGCCAGCGCCTGGCGCTCGACCCGGGAGAGGTCGACGACCACGCCGATCTTCGACTTCGCCGCCGCGACGGCCGAGCCGACGGTGAGTGCCGGATCGGCCCGTAGGTGCGTCAGCGAGACGACGACCGATGGTGCTGCCTGCGGCCGGATGTCGATCCGGGCGCCGTAGGTCCGGTTTGCGAGGACGAGGTCGGTGATCCCGACCACGGTGCCGGTGACCGGCGAGTAGACGTCGGTTCCCGGCGCGGCGCCGACCGAGAGCGCCGAGGTCCCGGGCCCGCGGTCACCTCGCAGCTGATACCAGACGAGGCGATTCTCGACCCGACCCTGCGAGCCGGTGCCAGAGCCGCGCGAAGAGGCCCGCGTTCCCCTGCCGTCCGACCGGGTCGAGCTGAACCGCGCCGCTGCCGGCGTTGTGGTAGCCGAGCGCCGTGACCGCGCTCTGCGCCACGGGAAGCTGCAGGTGCAGGGCGCCGGTGGTCGCGACGATCTGCGCGGCCGGCGGACCGCCGGGAAGGACGTTCGGATCGGCGAGTGGCTTGCTGGCGACGGGTGTCGCGCTCCACGTCCCGAATGCGGTCAGCAGCAGGGTCACGAGCAGCACCGCCGAAAGCAGTGCCATGGCGACGAAGCGGGCGGCGTGCCGCTCCGGCTTCCGCCTGCGCGCACGCATGCGTTGCACCTCTCTGGACGCACGCAGACGCGCCGCCTCCCGGCTTCGGGCCGTCGCCATGCGGGGCACCATAGCCGACCCTTCCGGACGCTTCCACCGGGCAACGGCGTCGATCTGCGGTCTCCGTCGCCAAGGAGGCCCGCCTTCGGCTTTGTCCAGCTGCTCTTCGAGGTCGAGGTCGAGGCGCCACCAACTGACGTAACCTTGACTCGATGAGCGCCTTCCCCGCCACGCGGCTGCGCCGGCTGCGGCGCACCGACGCGCTCCGCAGCCTCGTCCGCGAGACACGGCTCGACCTCGACGATTTCGTGATGCCGCTCTTCGCCGGGCCGTCGACGGTCCGCAACGAGGAGCTGCCGGGGATGAGCCGCTTCTCGGTCGAGGATCTGGTCGCCGAAGCCGGCGAGCTGGCCGGCCTCGGCGTGCGGGCGCTGCTGCTCTTCGGCGTTCCGGACGAGAAGGACGACGAGGGCTCGGGTGCCTGGATCGAGGACGGGATCGTGCAGCGAACGCTCCGCGCGCTTCGCGTGGAGCACCCAGGGCTCGTGCTGCTGACCGACGTCTGCCTCTGTGAGTACACGGCGCACGGCCACTGCGGCGTCATCCGCGACGGCGAGGTGGCGAACGACGAGACGCTCGAACTGCTCGTCCGCACGGCGGTCAGCCATGTCGAGGCCGGGGCCGACGCCGTCGCGCCGAGCGACATGATGGACGGCCGCGTCGGCGCGATCCGGGAAGCGCTGCCCGAGACGCCGATCGTCGCCTACTCCGCGAAGTACGCCTCCGCCTTCTACGGGCCCTTCCGAGACGTGGCCGAGTCGACGCCCGCGTTCGGCGACCGGCGCGGCTACCAGATGGATCCTGCCAACGTCCGCGAGGCGCTCCGCGAGTGCGAGCTCGACCTCGCCGAGGGCGCGGACGTGCTGATGGTGAAGCCGGCGCTGCCGTATCTCGACGTGATCCGGGCCGTGCGAGACCGCTTCGACTGCCCGGTCGCGGCCTACAACGTCTCCGGGGAGTACGCGCTGGTGAAAGCCGCTGCCGCAGCCGGTCACCTCGACGAGCGGCAGGCGGCGCTCGAGTCGCTGACGGCGATCAAGCGCGCAGGCGCCGATCTCGTCTTCTCGTACTGGACGAAGGAGCTTGCACGGTGGTTGGGGTAGCAGAGTGGCTCTGAGGCAGCGCTCGGAGCTCGCGCGCCGGGCCGAGCGGCTGATCCCCGGCGGCGTCAACTCGCCCGTCCGCGCGATGCGGTCGGTCGGCCTCGACGAGCCGGTCTTCATGCGCAGCGGCAGCGGCTCGACGATCGAGGACGTCGACGGGAACCGCTACGTCGACTGGGTGATGAGCTGGGGGCCGCTCGTCTTCGGACACGCAGATCCTGAGACGCTCGCTGCGATCGAGGAGGCCGCTCAGCGCGGCACGACGTTCGGCGCACCGACTGAGGCCGAGGTCGAGCTGGCCGAGGAGATCGTCGATGCGGTCCCGTCCGTCGAGATGGTGCGCCTCGTCTCGTCGGGCACGGAGGCGGCGATGAGCGCGGTCAGGCTGGCGCGCGGTTTTACCCGGCGCGACCGGGTGCTCAAGTTCTCGGGCTGCTACCACGGCCACTCGGACGGGCTGCTCGCGAGTGCAGGCTCGGGCCTCGCGACGCTCGGGATCCCCTCGAGCCCCGGCGTGCCGACCGGGACGACGGCCGACACGATCGTCACGACCTACAACGATCTCGATGCCGACCGCGGCCGCGGTCGAGCGTTTCGGCGAAGGCCTGGCGGCGATCATCGTCGAGCCTGTCGCGGGCAACATGGGCGTCGTCCCGCCCGCGCCCGGCTTCCTCGAGGCGCTGCGAACGCTCTGCGACGCCTCGGGCGCGCTGCTCGTCTTCGACGAGGTGATCACCGGTTTCCGCGTCGCCCGCGGCGGCGCCCAGGAATGGTACGGCGTCAGTCCCGATCTGACCGTGCTGGGCAAGATCATCGGCGGTGGCCTGCCCGCTGCCGCGTTCGGCGGCCGCGCCGACGTGATGGAGCGGCTCGCTCCCGTCGGCGAGGTCTACCAGGCCGGGACACTGTCCGGGAACCCGCTCGCGACCGCCGCCGGAATCTCGGTGCTACGGCGGCTTCGCGATCCAGAGGTCTATGCGGAGCTGGAACGAAAAGGCGCGCGCCTCGAGACAGGGCTCTCTCCATTCGGACGCGTGCAGCGGGTCGGCGCGATGGCGACGCTCTTCCTCGCCCAGCAGGGCATTCGCAACTTCGAGGACGCGAAGACGAGCGACGCCGAGCGCTACGGCGCACTCTTCCGGCACCTGCTCGAGCACGGGATCTACGTCGCACCGTCGCAGTTCGAGTGCCTCTTCGTCTCGCTCGCCCATTTGGACGAGGACATCGACCGCACCGTCGAGGCCGTTGGCGACTTCTTCCGCGACTGACCTCTTCGAGACGATCGCGGCGGAGGCTGCGGCCGAGAGCCCGCTCTGGGGCGAGGCGTTGCGTGCCGATCCCGAGCGTGAGGGGATCTTCGGCCCGCTCGCCCCCGCGCGGTTCGCGCTCGGGGTCGAAACGATCTACGAGGGGTACCTGGTCCACTACGGTCGGCCGCGCCTGTTCGCGCCCGCAGACGTCGAGGCAGCTCTCCTGCTCGGCGACTATCTCTATGCCCACGGGCTCGTCAGGATCGCGGCGACCGGGGAGCTCGACGCTGTGGCGGCCCTGGCGGAGCTGATCTCCACCTGCGCGCACCTGCAGGCAGAGGAGGCTGACGGCGACGCCGACGCCTGGGTCGGCGCGGTGAGCAGGCTCGGCGGCGAGCCCGGCTCCGAGGACGTCGAGCGGGCGCTCGCTGCGCACGCCTCCCGTCTCGCTTGATTTCCGCCGCAGCGCAAGCAGAGAATGGCGACGTGGCCGTCGATCCGAGTGCTCCGGTCGCGGATCCGCGTGCCGTCCAGGCCGGCAGCACCGAGACGAACCCGTATCAGGCCGTCACGCTCTTCTTCGATCGCGCAGCCGACCACATCGGGCTCGGCGACGAGATGCGCGAGATCCTCCGGACGTCGTATCGCGAGCTGACCGTGCAGGTGCCGGTGCGGATGGATGACGGCAGGCTCGAGGTCTTCACCGGCTACCGCGTCCAACACAATGCGGCGCGCGGGCCGTACAAGGGCGGGATCCGCTACCACCCGGACGCCGACATCGACGAGGTCCGCGCGCTCGCTGCGCTGATGACGTGGAAGACGGCGGTCATCGACGTCCCGTTCGGCGGTGCCAAGGGCGGCGTCCAGTGCGACGGGCGTGCGATGAGCGAAGCCGAGCGGCAGAAGCTCACCCGCCGGTTCACGAACACGATCAGCTACCTGCTCGGCGTCAACCGGGACATTCCGGCGCCCGACGTGAACACGGACGCGCAGACGATGGCCTGGATGATGGACGCCTACTCGGCCCGCTACGGCTACACGCCGGCCATCGTGACCGGGAAGCCCGTCGAGCTCGGCGGGTCGTACGGGCGCGACGCGGCGACCGGCCGTGGTGTCGTCTACTGCCTGGAGGAGGCGGCGCGGGACTACGGAATCGACCTCGCCGGAACGACGGTCGCGGTGCAGGGCTTCGGCAACGTCGGCTCCTGGTTTGCGCGCCTCGTGCCCGAGCTCGGCTGCCGTGTGGTCGCCATCTCCGATGTCGGCGGCGGCGTCTACCGGCAGGAGGGCCTCGACGTCGCCGCTCTGCTGGAGCACGCCGCTGCAAACGGCTCGGTCGTCGAGGCGCCGAACACCGAGCCGATCACGAACGAGGACCTGCTCGAGCTCGAGGTCGACGTGCTCGTCCCCGCCGCGCTCGATCAGGTCATCCACGGCGGAAACGCGGCCCGGGTGAAGGCGAGGATGGTGCTCGAGGCGGCGAACCACCCGGTCACTCCGAGCGGGGACGAGATCCTCGACGCAGCCGGCGTCGTCGTCGTCCCGGACATTCTCGCGAACGCCGGCGGCGTCACGGTGTCCTACTTCGAATGGGTACAGAACATCCAGCAGTTTCGCTGGGACGAGGAGCAGGTGAACACCGAATTGCGGAAACGGATGGCGGCCGGCTGGGCGAACGTCTACAGCCGTGCCTCCGCCGATCGGATCCCGCTCAGGCTGGCTGCGTTCGCGATTGCGGTCGAGCGGGTCGAGCGCGCCGACAAGCTGCGCGGCTACGCCTCCTGAGTTAGTGTTTCTGCCATGACCGCCTGGCTGCTCGCCAACGCCGCCGAGGAAGGGCGCAACGTGATCACCGGCATGCTCATCACCGGTCTGGTCTTCATCGCCGTGATCGCGCTCGGCCAGGCGTCACGCGCGCTGCGCCACCGCCGCCGCAGCCACTAGCCTCCTCCGTAGACTGACCGCATGGCTCCTCCCGCCGACCTGCGCGAGTGGATCCGTCTGCTCGAGGACGAGAACGAGCTCGTCCGCGTCTCGGCCGAGGTCGATCCCGACCTCGAGATCACCGAGATCGTCGACCGGACCGTGAAGGCCGGCGGCCCGGCGCTCCTGTTCGAGAACCCGAAAGGCTCGAAGCACCCGCTCCTGATCAACCAGTTCGGCACCGAGCGGCGGATGGCGCTCGGGTTCGGCGTCGAGCGTCTGGACGAGCTGGGCGAGCGGGTCGCGGACGTGCTCGAGCTACAGCCGCCGCAGGGGCTGATGGACAAGGTGCGCAGCTTGCAGAAGCTGAAGTCGATCGCCGGCTCGGGGCCCCGTTCCGTTCGCAGCGGCCCGGTGCAGGAGATCGTGCTCACGGGCGACGACGTCGACCTCGGGCTTCTGCCGATCCAGCGCTGCTGGCCCGGCGACCCGGCGCCCTTCATCACGCTCCCCGCCGTGATCACCCGCGACCCACGGACGGGCGTCCGCAACGTCGGCATGTACCGGATGCAGGTGATCGACCGCGACCGCACGTACATGCACTGGCAGATCCACAAGGACGGGCGGGCCGACTGGCTCGCCACCGACGGCCGCATCCCGGTCGTGGTCGCTCTCGGGCTCGATCCAGTCACCGCCTACTCGGCGAGCGCGCCGCTACCGAAGCACATCGGCGAGCTGATGCTCGCAGGATTCTTCCGCGGCTCGCCGGTGGAGATGGTGCGCTGCAAGACGAACGACCTCGAGGTTCCGGCCCACGCAGAGATCGCCCTTGAGGGCTACATCGAGAAGGACGAGCTCGGGCTCGAGGGGCCCTTCGGTGACCACACCGGCTACTACACGCCGGCCGAGCCGTTCCCGGTCTTCCACGTCACCGCGATCACGATGCGCCGCGACGCGATCTACCCCTCGATCGTCGTCGGCAAGCCGCCGCAGGAGGACGCCTGGCTCGCCAAGGCGACGGAGCGGATCTTCCTGCCCGCGATCAAGATGACCGTTCCCGAGATCGTCGACTACGACCTCCCGGTGGCCGGTGCGTTCCACAACTGCGTGATCGTCTCGATCAAGAAGACGTTTCCCGGCCACGCACACAAGGTGATGCACGCGATCTGGGGGCTCGGAATGCTCAGCCTCTCCAAGGCTGTCGTGATCGTCGACGAGCACGTGAACGTGCACGACTACGAGCAGGTCTTCTTCTACGTCGGCGCGAACGTCGACCCCAAGCGCGACGTCGTCATCGCCGAAGGCCCGCTCGACCACCTCGACCACGCTCCGACGCTGCAGTTCGTCGGCGGCAAGATCGGGATCGACGCGACCGCGAAGGGGCCGGCGGAGGGAACGCGCGAGTGGCCGGAGGAGATCGCCATGACCGACGAGGTGCGGGACCTCGTCGACCGTCGCTGGAGCGAGTACGGCATACCGACGCACGGCACCGGCGACCTGGTGCAGAATGGCTCACGCCGCGGGTTGCGGCAGCTGATACGTCGTTGACACCGCTAGCCCTGCGGAGATTGAATCCACTGAGTTGAGCGACCAGCCGCATCTGCCCGCTCCGAGCATCTGGCCGATCGGCTTCGCCATCGGCATCGCCTGCATCCTGATCGGCCTCGTCGTGAGCATGGTCGTCGCGGGGATCGGGCTCGTGATCGCGCTCGTCTTCGGCTTTCTCTGGATCCGCGACGTGACGCGGCCCGTCCGCACGCCGGCACCCGTGGTCGAGCCGGAGACCCGCCCGGTGCGGGAGCCTGCCGTCCTCACGTCCGCTGACGGCGCCTCTGCAACCGGCGAGGCCGAGACCTATCCGCGCAGCACGTTCCTCTCGGTGGCGACACTCGGTCTCGGCGGCGTGATCGGCGGGATCATCGTCCTGCCGGTGCTCGGATTCGCCGTCCTGCCGTCGTTCACGAACCAGCCCGAGCCGGACGTCGATCTCGGGCCGCTCGAGAACTTCCCCGAGAACGAGTTCGTGATCGCGACCTATCTTGAAGACCCTGAGATCGGGGAGGTCACGCGGCGCACCATGTTCATCCGCTACAACGGCCTGCTCGACGATCAGCCGAGCTTTACGACTCTGTACTCCCGCTGCGCGCATCTGGGCTGCCCGGTGCAGCCGAACGGCCCGATCGAGGAGGATCGGAAGACAGCGTACGGCGAGAACGTCGACCTGATCCCGGTGCTCGCAGTCGGCTTCGGCTGTCCGTGCCACGGGGGTCAGTACGACACCGAGGGGAACCGCAAGTCGGGGCCGCCGGTGCGCGCGCTCGACCGGGCCGAGTTCTCGATCCGCGACGGCAACCTCTTCCTCGGCACCTTCTACAGCGTCGCCGAAGTCGAGGGCACGGGCTCGACCGCCCGGATCTACAAGTACAAGCGCACCCAGCCCGGCGTCCACGTCGACGGTCCGTCGGCCTGGTTGTACCCGATCGAGGTCCCGCAGTAGTGGCGACGAAGTCGGCACGGCGCGCCAAGCTCGAGGCTGCCGCGCTGTACCCGCTCGACTGGCTCGAGGAACGCTCGGGGCTCGTCGGCGGGATGAAGTACTTCCTCTTCCGGAAGGTGCCGCGCGACACGAACTGGTTCCACACGCTCGGGTCGGCGACGCTGACCGCGTTCCTCGTGCAGGCGATCACGGGCGTCGTGCTGGCGATGTACTACAAGCCCGATCCGGACAAGGCGTACGAGTCGATCCAGTTCATCACCAACGACCTCACGCTCGGCTGGCTCGTTCGCGGCATGCACCGTTGGGGAGCAAGCGTCTTCATCATCCTGATGTTCTTCCACATGGCCCGGGTCTTCCTGTTCGGGGCCTACAAGTACCCGCGTGAGCTGAACTGGATCATCGGCGTGCTCCTGCTCGCGATGGGCATGCTGGAGGGGTTCACGGGCTACCTACTGCCGTGGGACCAGACCGCCTACTGGGCCACCGTCGTCGGGATCAACCTGAACGCGACCGCGCCGGTGCTCGGTCCCTTCCTGGGGCAGTTCTTATCCGGGGGCGCGGAGATCGGCTCCGACACGCTGAGCAAGTTCTACGCGTTGCACATGCTTGCGATTCCGGGTGCGATCTTCGCGCTGATCGGGCTGCACCTCTACCTCGTCATGCGGCTCGGCGTCAGCTCGCCGCCGTGGTCTGACCAGGCTGCCGGCCGCGACCGCCCCGGCGAGCCTGCGCCGACCAACGGCCGCGAAGGCCTCGTCCGGCCGGGCCGGCGAGGGGGCAACGGTGGCTAGCCGCCGGATCGTCGAGCGCAGGGCGCAGCACAAGCGCTACAAGGAGGACGTCGAGCGCGAAGGCAAGCCGTTCTTCCCGCACGCCATGTTCCACGACACGGTGATGAGCCTCGTCGTCGTGGGCGTCATCGTCGGGCTCGCCTGCGTCTGGTACTTCACCGCCGAGGGGTCCGACGACGCGGGTCTGCTCGGGCCGCACTACACCGAGGAAGCGGATCCGGGCACCACCGACTTCGTGCCGCGGCCCGACTGGTACTTCTACTTCCTCTTCTACCTGCTTCGGATCTTCAAATGGCCGGACACGGTCGTGATCGGCACGGTCGGCATCCCGAACATCCTGCTCGGGATCCTGATCGCCCTGCCGTTCATCGACCTGCGCCGCGAGCGCCGGCTCTCCCGCCGCCCGGTGGCGATCGTCGCCGCGGTCATCGTCGTGCTGGCGATGGGGACGCTGACCTACAAGGGCGCGACCGCGAAGGAGTCGCTTGCCTCCGAGACGATCGAGGCAGTCCCAGCCTGGGCGGAAGTACAGGGCTTCGAGGAAGGCAGCGAGGCCTACGAGGGCGCCGAGCTCTTCGCCGTCTCCGGCTGCCTCCAGTGTCACGTCTACCTCGGCACGGGCGGTGGCCTGCTCGGCGCGCCCGATCTGACCGCCATCGGCGCGACGGGCAAGGGCGTCGACTACTTCCAGCGCTACGTCACGAACCCGGCCGAGTTCGGGAACACCGTCATGCAGCCTTACGCCGGTCTCGGCGAAGAGAACCTGCACAAGATCGCGGTGTTCCTCGACGCCTCCAAGGGCCCACAGGACGAATAGATGGTTGATCGGCAATTCCTGGCACTCCCGATGGCGACCCAGACACGGCGCCGGACGCCACCCTCGCTCTTGCCAAGGCAACCAGCCTTGGCCGCGAGCGAGTGCGGCCCCCGGCTTGGTCTGGATCACCCTCGCGAGCACCTGAATTACCGATCAACCATCTGTGAACGTCTTCCTCGGCGTGACGGGCGCCTCGGGCGCGCCGTACGCCGCCCGGCTGCTGCGTGCCCTCTCGGAGTCCGGCTGCGAGGTCGGGCTGTCGGCGTCCGCCGCCGGGATCGAGGTGCTCGCCACCGAGCTCTACGGTGATGCCTCCCTGCCGCGGGAGGAGGTTGTCGATCGCCTCACCGGCGGGCTGTCCGGCATCACGGTCTACGGAGTCGGCGACTACAAGAGCCCGTATGCGTCTGGCTCCGCGAAGGTCGACGCCTACGTCATCTGCCCCTGTTCGATGTCGACGATCGGCACACTGGCGACCGGGGCGATGGCAAACCTGATCCACCGGGCGGCGTCCGTGGCGCTGAAGGAGGGCCGCAAGCTCGTGCTGGTGCCGCGCGAGACGCCGCTCTCGCTGATCCACCTGAACGGGCTCGCAACGCTCCAGCAGGCCGGCGCCGTGATCCTCTTCGCGGCGCCGGGCTTCTACCACGGCGCCTCCACGGTCGACGACCTGGTCGACTTCATCGTGGCTCGCATCCTCGATCAGCTTGGGCTGGACAACTCGCTCGTGCAACGCTGGGGCCAGTCGTGAGCCACGAATCCGGAACCCTGCCCGCCGAGGGCGTGCGCACCATGTTCGACCGGATCGCGCCGGTCTACGACGTGATGAACCGGGTCATGACTGCCGGGCTCGACCAGCGCTGGAGGCGCCTCACGGTTCGCGAGACCGTCTCACCGGGCGACCGCGTGCTAGATGCGTGCTGCGGCACCGGTGATCTGGCGATCGCTGCGCGGCAGGCCGGCGCCACCGTGGTCGGGCTCGACTTCTCCGGGCGCATGCTCGAGCGGGCCAGGCGCAAGGACGGCTCGGTCGAGTGGATCCAGGGCGACCTGCTCGAGCTGCCGTTCGAGGACGGCTCGTTCGACGCTGCGACGGTCGGCTTCGGTGTCCGCAACGTCGCCGACCTCGAGCAGGGACTGGCCGAGCTGCGCCGGGTGCTGCGGCCGGGTGGGCGCGTCGGCATCCTCGAGATCACCCGTCCCAAGGGGCCGCTCAAGGTCTTCTACAAGCTCTGGTTCGACGTCCTGATCCCGCTGGCGGGCAAGATCCTTCCTGGTGGCAAGGCTTACACGTACCTCCCCGCGAGCGTCCGCCGCTTTCCCGGCCCCGGCGAGCTGGCCGAGCTGATGCGCGCGCAGGGCTTCGGCGACGTCGGCTACCGGCACCTCGGCGGCGGCATCGTCGCGCTCCACACCGGAGCGGCCCAGGGAGAGATCGAACCGTGACGACGCTCGAGGACGTGCGCCGTCTGCCGGGGCTGGACGAGTACCTGGAGCAGGTGGAGGGACGCCTTGCGGCCGCCGTGCTGGCCTACGAGGGCCGCGTCGCCGACGTGGGTGTCGACGCACTGGCGGCCGGCGGCAAGCGGTTGCGCCCGCTGCTGGCCTTCCTCTGCGCGCCCCCCGGTGCATCCCAGCCGGTCGCGGCCGGTGTTGCGGTCGAGCTCGTGCACATGGCGACGCTCGTCCACGACGACCTGATCGACGGCGCCACCGTCCGCCGCGGCAAGGCGGCCGCCTGGGCCGCGCACGGCTCCGAGGCCGCGCGCGCGACCGGCGACTACCTCTTCGCCCGCGCCTTTGCCGAGCTCGCCGCCGACGGCGACGTGCGAGCGGTCGCCGTTCTGGCCGACGCGTGCCTGTCGCTCGCCCGGGGCGAGGCGATGCAGCGCCGCCAGCGCCAGGATCCCGACACGCCCGTCGACGCCTACCTGGAGCGCTGCGCGCTGAAGACCGGCAAGCTCTTCGAGGCCGCATGCTCGCTCGGCTCGGGCGGTGCGCTTAGCGCGTTCGGGCTCAACCTGGGGATCGCCTTCCAGATCGCGGACGACATCCTCGACTGCGCCGGCGCCACGATCGAGACCGGCAAGGTGGCGGGCACCGACCTGCGCGACGGGACGCCGACGCTGCCGCTTCTCCTAGCCGCGCGCGACGACGAGGTCGTCCGCGCCGCGCTCGCGGGCGGCCCCGTCGAGGGCGTCCTCCTCCGTGTCGCCGCCACCGGGGCGCTCGAACGTTCCCGCGAGGTGGCGCTCGACTACGCTAGAGAGGCGCGCGAGAGCCTGAACGGTGGGCTGCACCGGGAAGAGCTCGAGTCGCTCGCGGACGCCGTCGTCAATCGAAAGCGCTAGATCATCTGATGGCAACACTCGCTCGCACCTCAACGCTCGAGCCGATCTGGGAGAAGGTCGAGTCCGGCGAGCGGCTCGATTTCGAGGACGGCCTGACGCTGCTCGAGACGGACGACGTGCTCGGCCTCGGCGAGCTCGCCGACCGCGCGCGGCGCCTGCGCGGCGGCACCGACGAGGTCTATTTCGTCCAGAACCTCTATCTGAACCAGACGAACGTCTGCCGCGTCAAATGCAAGTTCTGCGCCTTCGCGGCCACGAGCAAGCAGGAGCAGGCGTACACGATCTCGACCTCGGAGATGGTCGCGGACGCCGTCGAGCAGCACCGCCTGACCGGTTTCACCGAGATCCACATGGTCAACGGCGAGAACCCGCACGTCGACTTCGAGTTCTACGTCGACGCGGTGCGCTCGCTGAAGCAGGCGCTCCCCGACGTCCACCTGAAGCTCTACACGGCCTCCGAGATCCACCACATGACGACCCTCTCGGGTCTCAGCCACGAGGAGGTGCTGCGAGAGCTGAAGGACGCGGGCCTCGGCTCCCTGCCCGGCGGCGGCGCCGAGGTGTTCGCCGACCGCGTGCGGAAGCTGATCGCCCCCGGCAAGGAGCATCCCGACTACTGGTTCCGCACCCACGACGCGGCGCACCGGCTGGGGATCCCGACGCACTGCACGATGCTGTACGGCCATGTCGAGACGTACGCAGAGCGGGTCGACCACCTGCTGCGGCTCCGCGCGCAACAGGATGAGACCGGCGGCTTCCTCGCCTTCATCCCGCTCGCCTTCCATCCCGAGAACACCGTCTTCGAGCGGCGCGGCTGGCGTCACACGACCGGCGTCGACGACCTGAAGATGCTCGCCGTCTCGCGGCTCTTGCTGGACAACGTCGCGAACATCAAGGCCTACTGGATCATGATGGGCATGCCGCTTGCCGCGGTGGCGCTCCACTTCGGTGCCAACGACGTCCAGGGCACGGTCATGCGCGAGCAGATCTTCCACGCGGCCGGCGCGGTCACCGAGACCGAGCAGAAGGTCGACGAGCTCGTTCGCTTCGTCACCGACGCGGGCCGGATCCCGGTGCAGCGCGACACGCTCTATCAGGAGCTCCGACGATGGTCCGTCTAGGCCGAATCTCGTACGTGAACATGGCGCCCGTCTTCCATCGGCTGAATGCCGAGGTGGAGGAGGTGCAGGGCGTCCCGACGGAGCTGAACAGGATGCTGCTCGACGGGCAGCTCGACCTGGCTCCGATCTCGTCGATCGAGTATGCGCGGCACGCGCAGGCGCTGCGGATCCTGCCGCGCGTGTGCGTCTCGTCCGAGGGCGCGGTCGACTCGATCCAGCTCGTCTCGCGCGTACCGTTCCCGCAGATTCGCTCGATTGCGATCACGCCCGAGAGCGCCACGTCGGTCGTGCTCGCGAGGGTGCTGCTGCCGGACGCGGAGCACCGTCCGCTCGAGGCAGAGGCCGATGCCAAGCTCCTGATCGGCGACGCGGCTCTCCGCAGCGCCTTCGAGGACCCGACCCCGCACTATGACCTCGGCCGGCTGTGGCTCGAGCGGACCGGGCTGCCGATGGTGTTCGCCGTCTGGGCCGCGCCCGAGCCGGTCGCCGACGGTGTCGCCGAGCTCGAGCATTCCCTCGTCGCCTCGGTGCGGCTCGCGCGCTCGGAGCCGGACGTGCTCGCGCACGAGGCCAGCGCCCGCTACGGCTACCCGGCCGGCTACCTCGCCCGCTACTTCGAGAAGCTGCGCTACTCGTTCGGGCCGCGGGAGCGCGCCGGTCTCTACACATTCCTCGAGATGGCACGCGACGTCGGCGAGCTCGAGCACGTTCCCGAGCTCCGGTTCGTGACCCGCGCCCAGGTCGAGGCATGACGGCCGTCGAGACGCGAACGGTCGCGGAGATCCTCGAGCAGGCACTCGACGGCGAGCGGATCGGGGACGACGACGCCGTGACGCTGCTGCGCTCGCGCGAGCTCGTCCCGATCGGGCGGGTTGCAGACGAGCTCCGCGGCCGCAGGACCGACCCCGACCGGATCACGTTCATCGTCGACCGGAACCTGAACTACACGAACATCTGCGTCACCGACTGCGACTTCTGCGCCTTCTACCGCAGTCCCGGTGACCGCAACGAGGGCTACCTGCTGCCGAAGCCGGTCATCTTCAAGAAGATCGAGGAGACGCTCGCAATCGGGGGCACAGGCGTGCTGATGCAGGGCGGCCACCACCCCGACCTCGGAATCGACTACTACGAGGATCTCTTCAGCTCGATCAAGCAGCGCTACAAGATCCATCTGCACGCGCTGTCGCCGCCCGAGATCCAGCACATCGCGCGGCGCTCGAAGCTGACGGTCTGGGAGACGCTGCAGCGGCTGCGCGACTCCGGGCTCGACTCGATCCCGGGCGGCGGCGGCGAGGTGCTCGTCGACCGCGTCCGCGACATCATCGCGCCGAAGAAGACGAAGTCGTCGGAGTGGCTCGACGTGATGCGGCACGCGCACATGCTCGGGATGTCGACGACGGCGACGATGATGTACGGCCACGTCGAGACGGTCCCGGAGCGGGTCGAGCACATGCGCCGGATCCGCGAGCTGCAGGACGAGACCCGCGGCTTCCGCGCCTTCATCTCCTGGACGTTCCAGCGCGACGGCAACCGGCTCTCGGACAAGGTCACGGACGAGCAGATGCCGACCTCGTTCGACTACCTGCTCACCCAGGCGGTCTCGCGGATCTATCTCGACAACGTCGACCACATCCAGAGCTCGTGGGTGACGCAGGGGCTGAAGATCGGCCAGGTCGCGCTCGGCTTCGGGGCCGACGACATGGGCTCGGTGATGATCGAGGAGAACGTCGTCTCGGCTGCCGGGACGACGCATCGCACCTCGTCGGAGGAGCTCGTGCACCTGATCAAGGCGATCGGGAAGGTGCCGGTGCAGCGCGACACGCTCTACCGCGACGTCAAGGTCTGGAACTAGCGACGCAAGAGGCGCCCCTGGCGGCCTCTTGCACGTGGGAACCATCGAGTCGGCTTGGTCTAGCGGAGGCGCGAGCCACCGCAGATGGGACACGTTCCCTTCGGCCGGGCCGGCGAGACGATCAGCGCCTGGCTGCGGGCAGCCGAGACGACCAGCGCCTGCTTGCGGGCCGCCGAGAAGACCAGCGGCTGCTTGCGGACCGGCGCGACGACCATCGCCTGCCTGGGCTTGTTGGCGCGCGCAACGCGAGACCGACCGTCTTCGCTCGCAGCCGAGGCGGCGGGAGCCAATACGACGAGCGCGGCGAGGCTGGCGAGAAGAGCCAGGATCTGCTTGGAACGGGTCATCGTTCTCTCCTTCGATCTCTGCGGTCGCCCTGTGCGAACCGTCTGATCGCAGGCTAGAAACCACGCGCGCGGTTGTCGTTCGTGCGGCCGACAGAAGAAGTGTCACCGATGCGACACAATCGGGGAATGCAGTGGCGGCTCGTCGCGGGGGTGCCGGAGGCAGACGTCCGGCAACTGCTCTCGATCGCTCGTCGGCGCACGTTTCGTCGCGGGGAGGTCGTGTTCCACCGTGACGATCCTGCTGACTCGCTCCATCTGGTGCAGAAAGGCCGTTTCGCCGTGCGGATCATGACGCCGCTGGGCGAGACGGCGACGATCGCTGTTCGCGGCCCGGGGGACGCATTCGGCGAGATGGCCCTCGTCGACGAGAGCGCGCGCCGCTCCGCGACTGTCGCCGCGCTCGAGGACGCGGAGACCTTCGCCGTCTATCAGGCCGAGTTCCACCGGCTGCGCAAGGAGCACCCCCAGGTCGATCAGATCCTGATCGGCTTCCTGGCGGCGGAGGTGCGGCGCCTGAACGAGCTGCTGCTTGAAGCTCTCTACATTCCGGTCGAGCGGCGCGTCTTGCGGCGACTCGCCGAGCTCGCCGAGACATACGCAAAGGGCGACGGCGAGATCGCGCTCACGCAGGAGCAGTTTGCGGAGCTCGCGGGCACGTCGCGCGCCACGGTCAACAAGGTCCTGAGAGACGAGCAACGGCGGGGGACCGTCGAACTCAGGCGCGGCAAGACCATCGTCGTGCGGCCGGATGAGATCGCGCGTCGTGCCCGCTGACCCGCTGGATCGGCGCCCAACCTCTGTACGGATTCCGTAAATCCCTGCAAAGCGCCGCCGACGCTTCGGCTAGCCTCCGTCGGGGTCGTGCTGCGCAGACTGCTCATCGGGGGGCTGCTTGCCCTGGTCGTCGCCGCTCCCGCCGGAGCGCAGACGACGACGCTCATGCCCGGCGTCACCTACGAGCGCGGCGTTCAGTTCACGCCGCACGGTCCCGTCACCTACCACGTCGTTCGCGGCCCGCGCCCGACCGGCCTCTACGCGCTCCGCCCGGTTCTCTCGAACGAGTCGATCCAGGGCACCGAACGTGTCACCTCGATGCAGAAACGGCTTGCGACCACGGCGACGATGGTCGGGGTCAACGCCGACTTCTTTGCCGCCTCGGGCCGGCCGAGCGGCGTGCTCATGCGCGACGGGATCGTCGAGAGCCCGCCGTACGGTGACCGCTCGAGCGTCGGCATCGCGCCCGAGGGCGCGCTCGACGTTCGGCGTGTCGAGTTCTTCGGCACCTGGAAGGGGCTCGGCCAGCGGCGCGCCCTGAACGACCTCAACCAGGTTCCCGGCGCCAATGGCTTCTCGCTCTTCACGCCGAGCTACGGCTCGGCCACTCCGGCTGTTGCAGGCGCGATCGAGGCGGTCATCTTTCCGTTCCCGCCGACGGCGGCGAACACCGATCTGATCGGGCCGGTGGCAGAGCTGCGTGGCGGCGGCGGCACGCCCATCCCATCCGGCGGCGCCGTGCTCGTCGCCCGCGGCACCGCCGCGCAACGGCTCGAGGAAGAAGTCGACGTCGGGACGACCGTGGCGATGCGGATCATCTTCCGGCCCGAGTGGACCGGGATCGCCGACGCAGTCGGCGGCGGCCCCGTCCTCGTGCGGAACGGGGGGCCGGTTTTTCGCGCTCAGGAGGCATTCACGTCCAGCCAGCTCGCTCCGCGCAATCCGCGCACGGGCGTCGGACAGCTCGCCGACGGGCGGATTCTGATGCTCGTCACCGACGGCCGCCGTCCGGGCTACAGCGTCGGGATGACGAACTTCGAGCTCGCCCAGACGCTCGTGCGGCTGGGCGCGGTCACCGGCTCGGCGTTCGACGGTGGTGGCTCGACGACGCTCGCGTTCGACGGCGGCCTGCTGAACCGCCCTTCGGACCCGGCCGGCGAGCGGCCGGCCTCGACGGCGCTTCAGCTCATGTATTACGGCGTCTACGCGCCGTCCGTCGAACCGGTGATCTCACCGAACGGGGACGGTGTCGCCGAGCAGCAGCGCGCGCTCTCCTACAGGGTCGTCCGTCCCTCGACCGTGACCGCCACCCTCGTTGCTCCGGGCGGTGCGACCGCGTACACGGAGAGTCTCGGTCAGGCACCGGGGGCCTACCCGGTCGCCTTCCCGCCCGCACCGCTTGATCCGCTCGCCGAGCCTGCCGCGCCCGCCGAGGGTCGCTGGCGGCTCGAGGTCGCCGCGACCGACGACCTCGGCCGCGCCTCGACGACCTCGCAGACGTTCACCGTCAACAACACGCTCGGGTTCGCGAAGCTCTCGAGGCGCAACCTCGTCGTTCGCGTGCGCGGCAAGCAGGCGATCCAGGCCGGCGTGACGCTGACGCGCGCCGCGCGCGTGCTGGCAACCGTCGAGACCGCTTCCGGTGTCCAGGTCGCGGCGATCGCGCTGCGACGGGCCGGCGCAGGCCGGTTCGTGGCGACGTGGCAGGGCAAGACGCGAGGCGGCAGGTCGCTTGCCTACGGCGGCAGCTATGTGATCCGGTTCCGAGCGACGAACGAGCTCGGGACGGTGGAGCTCCCGACCGCGGCGTTCCGGGTTATCCGCGCAGCTCCGGTCCCGGTCAAGAAGCCCAAAGGTTAGGGTTCCCGGCCGGTGCCGGTCGCCTCGATCCTGTCCGAGATCACGGATCTCCTCACGACCGTGGTCGGCGACTACGGCCTCTACGCGGTCTTTGTCCTGATGCTCGTCGACGCCGTGCTGCCCGCTGCCAGCGAGGCCGTGATGGTGTACGGCGGCGCGGTCGCGGCCGGGGCGTTCGCCGGCCAGAGCGTGGTTCTGTTCGGCTGGGAGTTCGAATCCGGGCTGCCGGCGTACCTCGCGATCGCGCTCGCCGGGACGATCGGCTACTCGCTCGGCTCTGCAGGCGGCTGGTGGATCGGCGCGCGGGGCGGGCGTCCGTTCCTCGAGCGCCACGGCCGCTGGCTGCACCTGAACGAGGTGAAGCTCGCACGCGCCGAGCGGTGGTTCGAGCGCTGGGAGGACCGGGCCGTCTTCTTCGGCCGGGTGACCCCTGTCGTCCGGTCGTTCGTCTCGATCCCAGCCGGGGTCTTCCGGACGCCGTTCCCGCGCTACAACGTCCTGACGCTGGTCGGCTCGGCGATCTGGTGCTTCGCGCTCGCGGGCGTCGGCTGGGCGCTGGGCTCGCGGTGGGAGGACTTCCATCACGCCTTCCGCTACGTCGACTACGCGATCATCGCCGCGGTCGTGGCAGGTGCCGCCTACGTGGCGTGGAAATTGCTCAAACGGCGGGCAGGAACCCCAAGCGACGCTCGCTAGACTGGCCTGCCTGTGCAGATCGACCTGATCGACGTCAAGGCGCAGTACGCGCCACTCGTGCCTCAGTTCCGTGAGGCGTTCGAGCGCGTGCTCGCATCCGGCCGCTTCATCTTCGGGCCGGAGGTACTGGCGTTCGAGGAGGAGGCGGCCGCGTTCCTCGGTGTCCCGCATGCGATCGGGGTCGCGAACGGCACCGACGCGATCGTGCTCAGCCTCGAGGCGATGTCCATCGGCCGCGGCGATGAGGTGATCTGCCCCTCGTTCACCTTCTACGCGACCGCCGAGGCAATCGTGCGTGCCGGCGCAACCCCAGTCTTTGCCGACATTGACCCGGTGACGCTGAATCTCGATCCGAGCGACGTCGAGCGCAGGATCACGCCGAGGACGAAGGCGATCATGCCCGTCCATCTCTTCGGCAGGCCGGCGGCGCTCGGCGAGCTGGCCGGGCTCGGCGTCCCGCTGATCGAGGACGCCGCCCAGGCGTTCGGCGCCGACGGGATTGCCACGACCGGCGTCTGCTCCACGTTCAGCTTCTTCCCGACGAAGAACCTCTTCGCGCTGGGCGATGGCGGCCTCGTCACGTGCACCGACGATGCGGTCGCGGAGCGTGTCCGCATGCTGCGCTTCCACGGCTCGCGCGACAAGCGGACGTTCGAGCTGATCGGGACGAACTCGCGTCTCGATGCGCTCCAGGCCGCCTTCCTGCGCGTCTCCCTGCCGCACCTGACGGGGTGGAACGCCTCGCGGCGCGAGGGGGCGTCGCGCTATGCCGAGCTCGGCCTGGGCGACGCGGTCGACCTGCCCGTGGACGAGCCGGGCCACGTCTACCACATGTACGTCGTCCGCACGACCGAGCGCGACCGGATCGCGGCTGCGCTCGCCGAGCGCGAGATCGCGTCCGCGGCGTACTACGTGACGCCGCTCCATCTCCAGCCGGCGCTGAGCTATCTGGGCTGGGAGCGCGGCTCGCTGCCCGAGACCGAGAAGGCGGCCGCCGAGAATCTGGCGCTGCCGCTCTGGGGCGGGATCGGCGCCGAGGTGCAGGAGCGAGTCGTCGAGACGGTCCTGACCGCCGTCGGCGCTGCGACGCGCGCATGAGGACTCCGATCAACAGGCATCGGCTGCCGCAGATCGCCGCGGACTTCGTGATCGTCGTCGCCGCCTGGTTCCTGGCGTTCCAGCTTCGCCTCGCTCCGAATATCCCCAGCTATTACGACCATTACTTCACCGTGCAAGTCTTCGCGGTGCTCGCCGCGATCAAGCTCTCCGTCTTCGCGCTCTTCGGCTTCTACAACCGTTGGTGGCGCTACGTCTCCACCCGCGACATGTGGGGCGCCTTCCGCGGCGTCACAGCAGCATCTCTCGTCGCGTACCTGCTCTTCAGCCTCTTCGACCAACACAGCGCGAACGTCCCGCGTCTGATTTGGGTGCTCGACTGGATTCTTTGCCTGGCGTTCGTGGCCGGCTCGCGAATGCTCGCGCGGACGATCATCGAGCGGCCGCAGAGCCGTTCGATCGTCGCGCGCGGGAAGGAAGTGATCGTCGTCGGTGCCGGCGATGCCGCCCAGCTGATGCTCAAGGAGATGCTGCGCACGCCCGCGCTCGGCTACACGCCGATCGGCCTGATCGACGACGACCCGCGCAAGAAGAACCTGCGCCTGCACGGGATCCGGGTGCTCGGGACGACCGACGAGCTCGCGCACATCCTCCATGACCGGCGCCCGGACGAGCTCTTGATCGCGATCCCGTCCGCTTCAGGCGACGCGCGCCAGCGGATCGTCGACATCGCGATCGCCGAGGGCGTGTCGGTCAAGACGCTCCCGGGCCTGCACGAGCTGATTTCGGGCGACCTCAATCTCGCAGGGCAGATCCGTCCGGTCGAGGTCGAGGACGTGCTCGGCCGTGAGCCCGTCGAGGTCGACATCGAGGCGATCGCCGGGTATCTCTCCGGGCAGACCGTCCTCGTCACCGGCGCCGGCGGCTCGATCGGAGCCGAGCTCTGCCGCCAGATCGCAAACGTCGGCGCTGCCCGCCTCGTGCTCGTCGACCACGCCGAGCCCGCACTGTTCGAGATCGAGCGCGAGCTCGTGGACGAACGAGGCTTTTCCGCAACGCTGCCCGTCCTCGCTGACGTGAAGAACGGCGCGAAGCTCCGCCAGGTCTTCGACACCTACCGCCCGTCCGTCGTCTTCCACGCCGCCGCGTACAAGCACGTGCCGCTGATCGAGTCGAACCCCGTCGAGGCGGTGCGCAACAACACGCTCGCCACCCGGACGGTCGCGGAGATCGCGGTCGAGTTCGGCGCCGACCGCTTCGTCCTGATCTCGACCGACAAGGCCGTGAACGCCAAGACGGTGATGGGTCAGACGAAGGCCGTCTGCGAGTGGATCGTCGAGGCGTACGGCCACCGCGACGACGTGGCGACGCGCTTCGTCGCCGTGCGGTTCGGCAACGTGCTCGGCTCCTCGGGCTCGGTGATCCCGATCTTCCGCCGCCAGATCGCCAAGGGCGGCCCGCTGACCCTCACCCATCCGGAGATGACGCGCTACTTCATGACGATCCCCGAGGCCGTGCAGCTCGTCGTCCAGGCCGGGGCGATCGGCGGCCGTGGCCGGGTCTTCGTGCTCGACATGGGCGAGCCGGTGCGCATTCTCGATCTCGCTCACCGGATGATCCGCCTTTCCGGCAAGGAGCCCGACCGCGACATCGCGATCGACGTGATCGGTGCGCGACCCGGCGAGAAGCTGCACGAGGAGCTCTGGACCGAAAGCGATCACGTCACCCCGAGCGAGCACCCGGCGATCCTCCAGCTCGCTCGCCCGCCGATCGACGCCGTTTGGCTCGAGTCGGAGCTGGGGGAGCTGCAGCGCCTGGTCGACGAGGGCGAGACGCTCGAGCTCGTCGGGCGCCTGGCCGCGATCGTCCGCGAGCCGAGGAGGCTGGACGTGGAAGCGGGCGCCGCGACCTCCGCGACGCCCGCCTCCGAGACGGTCTGAGCTAGCGACCGTCAGTCATCGTCGTCGTCTCCGCCTCCTCCTCCGCCGGAGCCGGGGACGTACAGGGCGAGGAGCTGCCCGTCCTCGCCGCTGCTCGAGTTGGGCACGAGCGGCGAGTGGTGGGTGGGAGCCGCGGGCCCAGGCTGCGGTGCGGTTGTGCTGTGTGCCTGGACATCGAGCAGCCACCAGTTCGGCCCGATCGTGTCGAACGCCTTGATGATTCCCGACGACTCCCACGTTCCGGGGCGAAGCGGCGGCGGGGTGTTCACGCGCGCCACCGAGCGCAGGTTCTTGTCGCTGAACCTGTACTCCATGACGCGGCTGTAGCCGCCCGAGAACGGCGGGTCGCGGAAGATCGACTCGCGATCCTCCTGGATCATCAGCACCTTCGATGATGCATCCAGGTTGTCCGCGTTGTAGATGTCATCGTTGTCGGGGGCGTCGCCGTTGAGGATCATCTTCAGCGTCGCCCGCGTTGGATCCGACGGGTTGATGTCGAACTGATACACCCGGCCGCGGAGCGTCGTCGGCGGCTTGCCCGTGTCGGCGATGTACGTGCGCCCCTTGATGTCGGGCCTGACCGCGATGTCCTCGAGCCGGTCGAACCGGAAGGCGTTCTTCGCCTTCGACGCATTCTTGAGCGTGGTCGAGGTCGTGTTCTCGACCTGTGTGATCGGGATGAAGCGCCCCGGCACGGACTCGTTCTTCAGGACCGTCGAGTTCTGATTCTTGGCGGGGTTGTCGGCCCTCCAGACGTACAGGCTGCCACTCCGACCGCGGATCGCGCGGTTGAAGTCGTCTGCGATGTACGCGTAGAGGTAGGACGGCTCCCTCGGCTCCCCCGAAGCGTTCGCCAAGCGGAAGTCGTCCTCACTGGTGAGGAAGACCCACTTCGAGAGCTTGAGCGGCACGACGTTCTCGTGCTGGAGATGACCGAAGTGCGGGGTTTCCTTCCAGGCGCCCGTCTCCGGATCGAGCATGATCGAGCTGCCGTCGTGAGCCGGGCCCGGCGGCTGCGGGGGATCGCCGGGACGCGTCGGCACGGCCTCCTCGCCGGTGAAGAAGAGCGGCCGGCCGTTGATCAGCATCAGCGTCGCCGAGCAGAATCGCTCGAATCCCTCGGTCCCGTTGAACAAATACTCCGCATCGACCACGCTGCGGCTCTCGGCGTCGATCTCGAGCCGCGAGATGCGTGTGTCCACGCCGGGCGGGTTGTTCGGGAAGCTCCTGCCGAGCTCGTGATTCATCACGGCGACGAACGTGCCGCTTGAATCGCCGTCGTCGTCGTCATCATCGTCCCCGTCGTCGTTGTCGCCGCGGGCGATGTAAGCGCCGAGCCCGTCGGGGATCCCGGACATCTGATAGTCGCCGACGATGTCGCCCGTCGACAGAATCGGGTCGACGACGACACCTGGCGCCGTCGGCACCAGGTAAGGCGGCTTTGCGGTCTTGAATCCCGGTGCCGCGCCCGCGACGGCCACGAGTGTCGTCACGATCACGGCAAGCCCAGCCGCAAGTCGTTTCCTCATGCGGTTCCCTCCTCTGATTGTCTAGGTCGCCGTGATCCTAACTCCGGTGAGGCGTGGTTACACCCAGTAAAAGGTCGAGGAGATGTCGCGGGTCGCGCAAGGCGCGCTGGGCCGCACCAGGATCCCGCTTCCGGAGGAGGAGCCTGTCAAGGCGGTCGAGAGGTATCAGCCTTCCCTCTCGGATCAGCTGCTCGTCTACAGCGCCGAGCCTGCCCGCAAACGTCGTATAGGCGGGGGTTCCGAGCGCGACCGCCTCGCGGTTCATCGTGCCGCCTGCGGAGACGACGAGGTCGGCGAGCGCGACGAGGCTCTGGGCGTCGACGGCGTGCTCGGGGACGTGCAGCGACGGGAGCGAGAGCGCACGCAGCTCGTCCCGCTGCTCGGTCGTGCGTGGAAGCACGACGGCGTGAACCGAGTCGTTGCGACCCAGGCGCTCGAGCACCCGGCCAAAAAGTGGGTTGCCGTGCCGGTGATAGAGAGACACCTCAGGGGGCGTGCGGACGACCGTCAGCACCTTGTCCCGGTCGACGCCGGCGACCGCCGCCTGGTCGGGCTCGAAGTCGGCTAGGTAGTACTCCTCCTTGATCCCGGGGTAGCGGACGAGCTTCGGAGGCCGTGCTCCGAAGCGCCTGAGCCGCTCCGGCGGCACCGCGTCAGGAAAGACGACGCGGGTCGCTGCTCGAAGGCCAAGGTGGTGCTGGAGGGACGCGTATTCGTAATCGTGCGCAGTCGCGCTCGGGATGCCGCGGGTGCGTGCCGTCAGCGTCAGCTCGTGCGAGCCGTGGGCGAGGGCGACGTCGAACCGCCTCCCCTTCGAGAAACGTCGCAGCGCCGCCAGCCGCCCCGCCAGTGCGCGGGCCTTGCCGGCAGTGCCGGCGCCACCGTGGGGCGGGCCGACCACCTCGTGCGCGATCCCGTGCAGCTCGAGTAGCCCGAGTGTCTGAGAGAAGTCGCGGGCGGTGACCGAGACGTCATGGCCGTCTTCCTCGAGCAGGCGGATCAGCGGGCGGAAGAACAGCACGTGCGGCGAGTTGGTGATGTCGATCCAGACCCGCATCGGAGCGTTGACTCTATAAGATGTGCTTATGGACACGCGGCAGCTCGCGGCTTTCTGTGCCGTCGTCGAGCGCAAGAGCTTCTCGCAGGCGGCGGAGCGTCTGGGAGTCACCCAGCCCGCCGTCTCGTTGCAGGTTCGCGCGCTCGAAAAGCGGCTGGGGACGCAGCTGCTCGACCGCTCCGGCCGCCGGGTCGAGCCGACCGAGGCCGGCGCGCGGCTCTATCGCGGGGCACAACGGCTCCTCTCGCTCGAGGAGCAGCTGCTCGACGAGATCGCCGGCGAGGGCGGCGGCGAGCTCGCGGGCGAGCTCCAGATCGGAGCCTCGACCGGCCCGGCGGCCGTCGTCGTCCCGCTGCTCCTGTGCGACTTTCAGCGCGCGCACTCCGGCGTCAAGGTCGCGCTTACAGTTTCCGACACGCAGTCGATCGTCGAGCGTGTCGCCGCCCGCGAGCTCGAGCTCGGCATCGTCGGCGCCGCGAGGCGTCACCGGGCGGTTCGGTTCGAGCCCTTCTTCGAGGATGAGGTGATCCTCGCGTGCCCGCCGGGCCACGCGTTCGCCGGCCGCACCGTCTCGCTCGACGAGCTGCGCGAGGAGAACCTGATCGTGATGCAGGACGGGGCCGGCGTGCGCCAGATCGTCGAGGACGAGCTGCGCGCGCTTGGCACGCGGCTGCGGGATCTCGACGTCCGCCTCGAGCTGGGACTGCAGGAGTCCGTCCGCAGTGCCGTGCAGGCCGGCTACGGCGTCACGTTCATCTCGCGGACCGCCGTCGAGGCGGAGCTGGCGGCCGGGACGCTCACGGCCGCTCGGGTCACGGGGCTCGACGCGAAGCGTGAGATCTCGCTCGCCCGTGCCGCCGGACGCACGGCCACCCGTGCGGCGGACGCGTTCGTCGAGTTCGCCCGCGGCCGCCTCAATTGATCGTTCGCTGGGGGATCGACGAGCTGGCAGCGCTCGCCGGCCGGCGCCCGTTCGTCGTCGCGAGCTCGCGCTGGCGGGAGGTGCTGCCTGCGGAGGACCGCTGGGAGGAAGTGCCGTCGCACGAGATTGCCGTGCCCGACGGCGTGGATGTGATCGTCGCGATCGGCGGCGGTAGCGCCATCGACACGGCCAAGGCGGCCTCAGCTGCGAGCGGCCTGCCGCTCGTGTCCGTGCCGACGACCTACTCCGGCGCCGAGTGGACGGCGTTCTACGGCGTCCGCGATCCGGAGCGCCGCATGCGTGGCGGCGGCGCGGGCGCGAACCTGCACGCAATCGTCTACGAGCCCCGCTTGACCGTGGATCTCCCCGTGCCCGAGACGGTCGGCACGTCGCTGAACGCGCTGGCCCACTGTGCCGAGGCGCTCTACGTCTCGGAGGCGACGGAGGAGAGCGACCGCCATGCGCTGGAAGGTGCCCGGCTGATCGGCGAGTGGCTGCCGCGCGTCGTCGGTGCTCCGGACGACCTCAAGGCACGCACCGCACTCCTCCGCGGGGCCTGTCATGCAGGGGCAGCCCTCGGCGGCTCGATGCTCGCCCTCGGCCACGCGCTGGCGCAAGGGCTCGGCGGCCGCTACGGCGCGCCACACGGCGCTCTGAACGCACTGACCCTGCCGGCCGCGCTCCGCTTCAACGAGCCGGTCGCCGGCGCCGCAGTCGCACGCTTTGGTGAGGCACTGGGCACCGAGAATCCAGCGGAACGGGTGGAGGAGCTCGGTCGGCTCGGCGGCTTCGAGCGCCTCCGCGATCTCGGCATCCCCGAGAGCGCGCCGGGGGACGTCGCAGTGGGGGTCGCCGCTCGCCCGGGGGCCAAGGCGAACCCGCGTCCCGTTGCCCCTGCGGACGTCGAGCAGCTGCTGCGCTCGATCTGGTGACATAACGATCACTAATACGATTCATAACGAAATGTCTGATAGGCTTTGAGCGTGGCCACGGCCTCTTTCGACGTGCTCGTGATCGGCAGCGGGGCCTCGGGTCTCGCCGCGGCGGTGTCAGCCGAGCGGGCGGGCGCGCGGGTCGGCCTCGCGACGAAGGGCTCGATCCAGGCCTGTAACTCGGCCAAGGCGCAGGGCGGCATCCAGGCGTCGTTCGGGGCCGACGACTCGCCCGAGCAGCACGCCGCCGATGTCCTCAAGAGCTCGCACGACAGCGCGGACATGCGCCTCGTCGAAGTGCTGACCGGAGACGCGCAGAGCGCGATTCACTGGCTCGAGGAGATGGGCGTCGAGTTCACGCGCGACTCTGCCAATGGTCGCCCTTCGGGCGATCGTGGCGGCTACCGCCTGGCCCGCTGCGGCGGCGCCTCGGCGAAGCGGCTGCTCCAAGTCGGCGACCGCACCGGTCACGCGATCACGAAGGCACTGCGCGACGCGTTCGAGGCGGGGGGCGGGACGCTCTACGCGAACAGCCCGCTGCGGTCGCTCGAGCCGCGCGAGCACGGCTGGCATGCGACCTGCGGCGAGCACGAGCTCGACGCGGCGACGGTGGTTCTCGCCGCCGGCGGCCGCTGCTTCCGAGTGGCCGAGGAGCGCGGCGAGCTCTCGACGAACCACCCCAACGCGACCGGCGAGGTGACGAAGATCGCGCTCGGCCTCGGCGCCGAGGCGCGCGACCTCGACGAGCTTCAGTACCACCCGAACGGCGGTGCCTGGCCCGAGACGATGCAGGGCTACTCGATCCCCGAGACGACGCGCGCTTACGGCGCCGTCTTGCTGAACGCCGACGGGGAAGAGTTCACCGACTCGCTCGGGCCGCGCGACGAGGTCAGCCAGGCGATCTTCGACGAGGTCGAGAGGGGGAAGGGAGTCGAGACCGAGGACGGCCGCCCCGCCGTCTACCTCGACACGACGCGGATCGCGGCGGCAGACGCCGAGATCTCGCTGCCGTACATGCTCCGGCGCTACCGCGGCGCAGGCATCGATCCCCTGCAGGAGAAGATCTTCACCTACCCCGTTCTCCACTACCAGAACGGCGGCCTCACGATCGACACCGACTCGCAGACCACGATCGAGGGCCTCTATGCGTGCGGCGAGATCGCGGGCGGCACCCATGGCCGCAACCGCATGATGGGGAACTCCCTTCTGGAATGCTGCGTCTTCGGCCGCCGCGCCGGACGAGCCGCAGCCGAGAAAGCGAGCGTATGAGCACTGTCACGACGATCGATCTCCAGCACGCCGTCGAGGACGCCGCGGCGCACCTCTACGTCTGGGCGCTGAAGGACATCCCACAGGACCTGCGCGACGCGCTCGCGGCGGCGCTCGACCGGGAGACGTCGGTCACCGGGCAGCGCGTCCTCCAGACGATCCACCGGAACGTGAACATCGCCGATGACGAGAAGAACCTGGTCTGCCAGGACACAGGGATCGCGGTCTACACCTGCCGTGTCGGCGAGCACTTCCCGCTCCATCCGGCCCGGATCTACGAGGCACTGCGCGACGGTACCGCCCGCGCGACCGTCGAGCATCCGCTGCGCTCGAACGCCGTCCACACGATCACCCGCGAGAACACGGGTCCGAACATCGGCTACCGCCTGCCGATCGTGCACTGGGAGTTCGTGGACGACTGGGACGGGCTCGACGTCAAGTGCGTGCCGAAGGGATCGGGCGCCGAGAACATGAGCTTTCTGAAGATGTGCGTGCCCGCCGACGGCGTCAAAGGGATCAAGCAGTTCGTGCTCGAGTCGATCGTCGGCGCCGGCGGCAAGCCGTGCCCGCCCGGGATCGTCGGCGTCGGCATCGGCGGCACCGCCGACTACGCGATGTACCTCGCCAAGGAGGCGATCACGCGGCCGGTGGGCACTCGCAACTCCGATCCGCTCGTCGCCGAGCTGGAGGACGAGCTCACGGGCTTCTGAATGAGACCGGGATCGGCCCGATGGGACTTGGCGGCGACGTGACCGTGCTCCAGTGCCACATCGAGCACGCCGACACGCACATGACGCTGAACCCGGTCGCGGTCAACTACCAGTGCTGGGCCGCGCGTCGTGCCTCAGTCCACGTCGCGGCCGACGGCTCCGTCGAGTTCGACAGAGAATTCTGATGGCGAATCACACCGTCACTTTCCCGATCACCGATCCGCAGGAGATCCTGAAGCTCCGCGCGGGCGACGAGGTCACCGTCCAGGGCCACATCATCGGCATCCGCGACCGGACGCAGATCCGGATCTTCGACCAGGGGGTCGAGCCGCCGATGGACCTCTCGGGCGCGTTCCTGCTCCACACGGCTCCCGGCGTTCGCAAGCTCGACAACGGACGCTACGAGAAGGTCTGCATCGGCCGACGACGAGCGCACGCATGGTGCGCTTCACCGAGCCGCTCGGCGCCCAGTACGGCGTCCGCGCGATCTGCGGCAAGGGCGGCTTCCCCGACGAGGCGATCGAGCCGATGCAACGCCTCGGGACGGTCTACTTCGCGATCGTCGGCGGCGCCGCCGCGCTCGAAACGACGCAGATCGAGGAGATCGAGGAGGTGATGTGGGAAGAGCTGATGCCCGAGTGCCTCTGGAAGTTCCGGGTCAAGGACTTCGGCCCGCTCACCGTCGGGATCGATGCGCACGGCAACTCGCTCTACCACGACGTCCAGGAGCGCGCAGGAGAAGCCGAAGGAATCTTCGCTCGACTTTGAGCCGCACGGCGGCTTGACGCATGCGATCGACAAGGGCCTCGGCCCGCGCGGCTGGGAGGACGTGCTCGAGGTGTCGGGGCATCTGATCTCGATCATCAAGCTCGGCTGGGGAACGGCGGCGGTGACGCAGAACCTCGAGCGCAAGCTGGCGGTGCTGCGCGAGAAGCCGGTGGTGATCGGCGGCACGTTCTTCGAGGTCGTCTACGTCAAGGAGCGGCTCGACGACTACAAGCTCTGGCTCGGCGCGCTCGGGCTGACGCACGTCGAGATCTCGGACGGCACCGTCGAGATCCCGCGCGAGCGCAAGCTGGAGCTGATCGCCGACTTCGCCCGCGACTTCACCGTCCTCTCCGAGGTCGGCTCGAAGGACTCTGCTGTCGAACCGAACGCCGAGGAGTGGAAGCGCTGGCTGCAGGAGGAGCTCGACGCCGGCGCCTGGAAAGGTGATCACCGAGGCGCGCGAGGGCGGCACGGCGGGCATCTTCGACGCGGGCGGCGGCATGCGCACGGAGCTGATCGGCCAGATCGCCGCCGCGGTCGGGTCCGAGAACGTCGTCTTCGAGGCGCCGTCGAGGCCGCCCAGGCGTGGTTCATCAAGGGTTCGGTCCCTCGGTCAACCTCGGCAACATCCGCCGGACGAGGTGATCCCGCTCGAGACGCTGCGCCTCGGCCTTCGCGGCGACACGCTGAAGCAGATCCTGCTCGCGCCCGCACCGACGTCCTAGGCGCGCTTCTCGACCGCGGCGCTGAGGAGCGCCTCGGCGATCGCGAACGTAGCGCGTCGCGCCGACGAGCGGAAGAACGCAAGCGCCTTCTCCAGCTGGACGTCGGCCTCGGCACTCCTGCCCTCTGCCGCCAGCGTCCCGCCGGCGGCGAGGCGAGCCTCGGCCTCGGCCTCGAAGTCCCCGATCTCGTACAAGGCGTCGGCCGCCTCCGCGTAGTCGCCCGCGACGAGGGCGAGGCCGGCTCGCGTCCACGGGGTTGGGGGCGAGACCGAGCGAAGATCGCCGACCTCCGGACGGAGCCCGAGTCGCCTCGCAACGCGCGCGATCTCGACCACTCTCGACTCCCGGCCACCGTGGCAACCCGAGAAGCTCGAGACCGAGCGCCCGCGCCGCGTCCGGCGCCTCAGCGGCGAGCATACGATCGCAGTTCCGAGAGAGTGGGGACGAGGGTCGGCGGATCGCGTGGATGGCCGCGACAGCGTCAGGGTGCTGGTCACATTTTCCAGGGGTCCTCTACATCGTCGCGGCTATCCGCATTCTCGTGTGGTCGTGGAACAAGTTCGTGCTGGCTGTGCTGCGAGTCCTGCCTCCTGCGCACTGGCCAGTCCTGGATGTGGACCAGAGCCGCGTTCAGGTCCTCCGAGGGCGTGGTGCGCCGCTGCGACTCGCCCGGTGTAGCGGGCAATTGCCGGGCCGCCCAGGCCCCGCCGACGCGGGCCGCTCCCCGAGAAGTGGGTCGCGCGCCGCAGGTCGCCGAACGCGACCAGCAGCCCAGGTCGTCGAGGGCGCGCGCCGCCTCCGGCTGCATGCACTGTCAGCGCGAGCCCGACGGTTCGCCCGAGATCCGCGAGCGCGCTCGGGGTCGCCGTCGACGGCGCTTCGCGTCACGGCGACGTTGTCGAGCGCGTGCGCCAGCTCCTGAAGTCCGAGCGACTGTGCCATCGCGAGCGCCTCTTCACCGTCCGCGGCGCCGCCACGTAGTCGCGCGCCAGCATGCGGGGGCTCGCTGGCTCAGCACGTGCGCCTTGGCAGGTGACGGAAAGGTCGAGGACGGACTCGCCGCGCGGTCCAAGTGGAGGTTGCACTGGTCACGGTCGGCCGCTGCCACCAGACTTCGGCGAGGAGCGCCTCGGCTTCGGCGGCACGCCGGACGTCCGTGCGCGAGCAGCGCGTCGCGCGCCTGTTCGAGCGTCGGTGCTCCAGCCGTCCAGCGTGAGGTGCCGGGCACGCGCCAGCAAGAGAGCAGCTCCGCCCGTTGCTGGGGTCGTCCGGCCAGATCGAGCGCAGCGCCGTGAGACCGCGCCGCCGCCGCGTACGTGTTCAGCGTGGAACCCACGATCGCCTGCTCCCCCAGGGCGAGACGGTCCGGCTCGCGGAGACCGTCGGTTGGATGCCTGGGTGGCCGGAGGCTCCTCGAGCGTGCTCGCGTAGTGGTGCGCGAGGAGGCCGGCGTGGTTGTTGCCGGCCCAGGGAGTCGAGCCACGAGGCTGTACTGCGGTGCATGTCCGCCGCTCGGCGCGTGGAAATCTGGCGCATAGGCGACGTCGCGTATGAGGAGATGGCGGAAGGTGAACTCTGCGTCGCCGTCACGGACGAGTGATGCTCCGCGCCCGATGAACTCCTTCTCGGTGCGAAGCGCGTGCAGTCGCTCCTGGGCGGCCGTCCGGTCGATCTCCGTCCAGCGCTGCCGCCGCCCCGAGCCAGAAGACCTTCCCGAGCACTGCTGCTGCCTGCATGAGTGTCTTTTCCGCCGGAAGCGTGTCGATGCGCGCGGCGATCAGGCCCTGCACGGTCTCCTGGTAGTGCGTCCGGCGAGCCGCTGCTCGCCGAGGTGGATGAACTCCTCCGCATACAGCGGATTGCCGCGGCGCGGGCGAAGAGCCTGCTGCGCCTCTCCGGGGAGCACCGTGCCCCAGCAGCAGATGCAGGAAGCCGGGCCGTCTCCTCGTCGGAGAGCGTGGCTCAGCGATGCGTGGTGGCGTTCGCCTTCCTGCTGCCCCGAGCCTGGCCGCTGGGGAGAGCAGCTCGGGGGCGCGCGGTCGCGACGACGAGCATCGGCACGCCGCTCGCCCACTCGACCAGGCAGTCGACAAAGTCGAGGAGACCGTCGTCTCGGCGAAGTGGAGATCTCTGAAGACCAGCACGCAGCGGCCGCTGTCCGCCAGCGCCTCGAGGAAGTGCTGCCACGCGGCGAAACGCCTCGCTGCGCACTGGCCCAGCGGCTCCTCGTCGCCACCGGCCAGACCGACGAGCGGCGCAGGTGCCGCTCGAACCACTGCGCGTCGGCGTCGTCGGCGACGAGCGCCGCGACCGCCTCGCGCAGCCTTGTTCCGGTTCCGGCGGCGTCGTTGGTCTCGAGCATCTGCCTGCGCCTTGACGATCTCGCTCAGCGCCCAGAAGCCACGCCTTCCCCTAGGGCAGGGACCGGCCCTGCCGCCAGGAGGTGGGTCGTCTCCGGCGTCGATCGCGCTTGAAGCAGCTCGTAGACGAGGCGGCTCTTGCTGATCCCGGCACGCCGACGAGCGTGACGAGCTGTGGCTCGCGATCGTCGCGCACGCGCGGATGCGGCGAGGAGGACATCGAGTTCCTTTTCACGGCCGACGAGCGGCGCACCTCCCCGCGCTCCACGTGCACGCGCGCTCTCGCCTGCAGGACCTCCCGAACGGAGATGCTCCCACTCCTTCCCTTCGCGGCGATCTCCGCGGCTCGCGATACCGATCGGCCGATCGGTGGGCGCGGTAAGTCGTCTCGTCGACGAAGATGCCGTTCACGGAGCCGCGGACTGGAGTCGCGCCGCCGAGTTGACGACGTCGCCCGAAGCCATGCCCTCGCCCGACTCCGGCCGCGCGCCGAGGGCGACGACGCCTCGCCGGTCGTGATCCGATCCGCACCTGCAGCTGGCCCTCCTCGCCCGCCGACTCCCGATCGCGAGCGCCGCGCGGACGGCTCGCTCCGGGTCGTCCTCGTGCGCGACCGCGCGCCGAAGAGCGCGATGACGGCGTCCCCGATGAACTTTTCCACTGTTCCGCCGAACCGCTCGAAGTCGGTCGACGTGATCGAGGTAGCGGAGAGCACTGCGCCGGACATCCTCCGGATCGAGCCGCTCCGCCTGTGCCGTCGAGCCGACGAGATCGCAGAACAGCACGGTGACCACCTTCGCTCCTCCCGCGCCGAGGGCGGCGGCGCGTCGAGGGCCGTACCGCGGCGCCGCAATGACTGAAGCGATCCGGACTGTTGCCCGCAACTGGCACACGTCGTCACGGTGCAAGCGTAGCACGCACGGCGCGTACGCTGCTCAAGTGCCATCGCCGAGTTGGGACGATGTTCGCGCGGGGCGACTGGTGCGGAGCCATCTGGCCGAGCGGGCGCCACCAGAGCGGGCTGGTCGAGGTCGTGCGCGATGTCTGCGGGATCCACGCGCAGGTGACTGGGCGCGGCCGAGCTGCAGCTCGCCGCTCGCGTCGAGGGATCGACCCGAGGCCGATGTCCGCGACGCGCTCTGGGAGCGGCGCGGCTCCGCGAAGACGTGGACGACGCGTGGGACGCTGCACATCCACCCCGCGGACAGCTCTCGCTCTGGACTTCTGCTCTGCGCGCCGTCGAGGACGAGGAGGACGCCTCGGTCACGGCCGCGATCGGCGAGGCTTTGCGTGGGCGGCGGCTGACGCGGGAGGAGCTCGCGGACGCCGTGGTCGAGCGCGTCGGGCCGGAGCCGCGCGAGCGGCTCGCCTCCGGCTGGGGCTGGTTCCTCGGCGACGCGGCGGCCGCGGGCCTGCTGTGCTTCGGCCCGCCTGAGGGCGCGCGGGTCACGTTCGTGCACACGGAGGACTGGCTCGGCGCACAGTCCGCGTGGGAGCCCGTCGCGGCGCTGCAGGAGGTCGCGCGGCGCTATGCGCACACATACGCGCCGGTCGGCCTCCGCGAGCTCCGACAGTGGCTCGCCGCGAAGGTCGACGTCGACGTGCCCGACACCGCGCTCGACCACGCCCGGCGTTCGTCGGTGCGCCTGCTCCCGGAGTACGACCCCTACGTGATGGGCTTTCGCGAGCGCGAGCATCTCGTGCCGCTCGAGGTGCGCGAGCAGGTGAAGGCGCACGGCAAGGGCCGCTACGAAGGCCCGGCGGGCACGCCGTTCCTGATGATCGACGGCTTCGCGGCCGGGATCTGGAGCCGGAAGAAGTCATCGAAGCGGATCGAGCTGACGGTGACGCCCGCACGTAGGCTCAGCCGCCCGAACGGGCCCGCGTCGAGGATGAAGCGAACCGGATCGGCTCCTTCCTCGGTCTCGAGCCTCGCCTCGAGTTGGCTTGAGCTACTGCGGTACGGCCCGGCGGCCGCGCGCTCGATCAGCTCGGCGAGCACGCCGAGGTCGACGTCCTCGAGCTTCCTGATCCGGACGCAGCTCTTGCCGATGTCGGCCTTCGGCAGCCGGTCGACGAAGTCCTCGGCGACGTACCGACCGTCGGCCGTGAGGCAGCTGGCGTAGAGCGAGATCGCTCGCTTGCGGTTGGCGAGGCCGAGGATCGGCCAGTCCCCCGCGCGGCCCGAGGCGTAGACGTAGTGGTAGCTGCCGTAGCCGATGCCGGTCATCCCGGAGACGCTGTGCGGCTTCAGCTCGGGTGCCGTCTTCCGGATCAGCTCGTGCAGCCGCCGCACCTGGCTCCGGCGCGGCTCGTCGAGTCCGTTGATGTAGTCATCGGGCGTCATGTCCTGCGGCCGATGCTAGGGGGATGCGGCTTCTTCGAGCACGTTCGGGCCGTGCAAGTCCTCGAAGCGGTCGAGCACGCCCGAGCTCACGAGCCGGTGGCGCGCCTCCTCGGCGTCCTCGACGGAGGCGAACTCGAGGTAGACGAAGACCTCGTTCGGATCGTCGACGCTGCGGAGCACCCGCTGCACCGTCGCCTTCTCCCGCGCCTGCGGCCGGTCCTGGTCGAACATCGGCCGCCAGGCGTCGTAGTCGCCCGTCTGGATCCGCGTGATGATGAACGCCGACATTCGTGCGACCCTAACGCAGTCGCTCGTCGAGCAGGCGCGCGATCGGCCAGGCGCCGCGCATCGTGTTGGACAGCACCGTGTACGTGAGCGTCGCATGCCGGTCGTGGACGCTGTAGCAGGAGACGCCGGCGTCGCCGCCGCTGATCCGCACCGCGTCGGTCGAGGCGTGCAGCCAGAAGCCGAGGCCGTAGCGCGCCGACTCCTCCGGCACGTCGCTGCGCGGCCGCACCATCTCGCCGACCCAGTCGGTGGAGACGATCCGGCCGGCGAAGAACGCGTTCCAGAGCCTGGCGAGGTCCGCCGCGGTCGTGTAGATGCCGCCGTCGCCGGTGCCGCGGACGGGCAGGTGGAAGACGTTGCTGCGCGACGCGCCTTCGAGATCGAGATAACCGACCGCGGTGCGCCCGGGAAGCTCGTCCGAGCGCAGAAACGCCGTGTCGCGCATCCCAGCCGGCTCGCAGACGCGCTCGCGCACGAGCTCGTGGAACGGCGTCCCGCTGGCCCGCTCCGCGATCAGCGCCAGGACGACGTAGCCGCCGTTGCAGTAGCCGAACCGCTCGTCGGGAGCGAACTTGGTCGGATACCCGTCGAGCACGGCGAGGTAGTCCTCCGTGTTCACGAGCTCGTGGGCAGGCACCGGCAGCACGTAGTCGTTCACGTCGTACCCCACCTCCTCGTCGAGGTAGTCGCCGATCCCCGACCGGTGGGCCAGCAGCTGCTCGACGGTCGCCCTGTCGTCGATCAGGGGCAGGTCGCCGCCGAGGAACGAGCGTGCGGTCGTCGCCGGTTCGAGCCTTCCCTCCTCGATCAGGCTGACGACGGCGAGCGCGGTCAGGGTCTTCGTCCCGCTCGCGGTTCCGAAGCGGGTGTCGAGCTCGTTCGGGATCTCGTAGCCGCGATGTGCGAGCCCGTACGCCTTCGCCACCTCGGTCTCCTCACCTCGATCGACTCGGATCACGCCGGAGAACGAGGTCTCGGCAGCGAGTGCATCGAGCTCCTGTGCCAGCCCGGCCATCGACGCTAGAGCTGCTTCCAGAAGACGGTCGTGTCGCAGAACCGCCCGTCGGGGTAGAGGGCGTAGTCCGGGATGACGCCGACTGTGGTCCAGCCCAGCCGGTCGTAGAGGCGCGCGGCGTCGCCGTCGGTGACGGCGTCCAGCACGAGCAGCGTCTTGCCCTCCGCGCGCGCCTCTGTCTCGGCGGCTTCCATGAACTGCTGCGCGATCCCCCGCCTGCGGGCCGACCGGTGCACGAGCATCCTCGCGATCTCGCCGCGGTGCGGCTGGTTCGGCGGCATGGCGAGCACGACCTGGACGGTACCGACGAACTCGTCGTCCTTGAACGCGCCGAGCAAGAGTCGACGCCCCTGCTCGACCTCGCGGGCGAAGACCTCGAAGGCGTCGCGAGCCTGCTCGTGCGAGAACGGCTCCACATACCCGACGGACGCGCCACCGGCGACGCAGTCGTGCAGAACACCGGCGAGCGCGTCGAGCTGCGTGTTCACCTCGGCAGCGCCGAGACGGCGGATCTCGATCTGCTCGGCCACGTCAGCTACGCGGCCGGTACTCGGATGGGCCGGCCAGGACGACGAGATAGCCATCGGGATCGCGGAGCCACAGCTCCTGGTGCTTGGCGTTCGGATTCACGTGGACGTCGCGCTCGACCTGAGCCGGCATTCGTCTGGCGCGCTGCGCCGCCGCGTCGAAGTCGGCGACCTCGAACCAGAGCAGCACGCCGTTGCCGAGCGGCACGTCGCCTGCTGCGAGCGGGCCATGGTGATCCTCGACGTCGATCGCGTGCAGCTGCAGGATTACCTCACCGTCACTCACGAGCTGCTCGTACTCCTCGCCGCCGTGGCCGCTCTCGGCGCCGAGGATCTGCGCATAGAAGCGGCTGGAGCTCGGGACGTCGCGGACGACGATCATTGGCTGTGGCCAGATGCTCGCAGTCACTCGCCGAATGATAGAGCGGCGTTTTCGGCGAACGATGAGTTTCACCGTCGTCCCCGGTCTACATGGGCGACGAACGAACAGGAGGGCGACATGGCAGTGGACACGAAGCAGGCGTTGAACGAGAGCTTCACGGCGATGTTGCAGAAGAGTCCCGCCAAAGGCGGCTGGACGTATGTCGTCTGGCCGGGCTCGGCCGAGTTCTTCGGCACGCGTGGGCTCGTGAAGGTGCGAGGCTCGATCGACGGGCATCCGTTCCGAAGCGCGTTCATGGCGATGGGGGACGGCACCCACAAGCTCCCGATCAAGTCGGAGCTTCGCCGGGCGATCGACAAGGAGGCCGGCGACTCTGTGACCGTCCAGCTCGACGAGCGGCTCGACGGCTAGTCGGGAAGCGGTCCGACGAACTCGATCCCGTAGTCCTGGCCGGCCTGCTTGATCTGCGGCCCCTCGACCGACTCGAGCGGCGGTGAGCCGTCCGGCTGGGCCGGGAGCGTGATCGCGCGGTAGAACTCGCCGTGCCGGGGGGTCGTCAGGATGAGGTAGCGCGCGGTCTCCGACTCGACGCGGAAGCCGTGCACAGTGCCGCCGGGCACGTGCGCGAACGACCCGGCGCCTGCACGGACACCCGGCTGGTCGCCGATGAAGAGCGTGACCTCGCCCTCGAGCACGTAGAACGACTCCATGTCCTCGTCGTGCCGATGCAGGGGGACGCGCATCCCTCGTTTGGCCTGCTCGTCGACCAGGGCGAACGCATCTCCCGTCTGCTCGCCCGTCGCGAGGAAGTACGTGAAGACGTCGCCCATCCAGCGCAGCTCGGCCGTCTCGGGCAGGTAGAGATAGCCGACGGTCATCGGCGCGAGTCTACGCTGCTCGACGAGACCGCTCGAGCGCGCTGCGCACAAGCTGCTGCAGCATCTCGACGAGACCCGGGCCTGAGTCAGCCCGTGAGGAACGCCTCCAGTCGTCCGGCCTCGTCCTCGAGCTCGCGTTGGACCGCCCGCGCAAGCGGCTCGAACGGCTCGAGTGCCACGCGCCGGTCCTCGACACGCCAGATGCCGGCGACGAAGCCGTCGACGAGGAACGTCTGTGCGACGTCGCCGTTCATCCGGATCACCGACTTGCGGTAGGCCTCCGGGAGCACTCGCGTGCGGTCGGCGAACGAGAGCAGCACGTTGTCCCATTTCGGCAGGAAGCGGACCGGGGCGGGCGTGTCGGCAGCCGGCAGCGGCGCTCGCGGGATGTCGAGCAGCTCGCGACCCTGCTCGTCGCGGAAGCGGCGCAGCGGCTCGAGCAAGTCGAGCGCGCGCTGGATCCCGGGCATGTCCATCTTCGACCACGCGTTGATGTCGCGGCGCGAGGAGGGGCCGAACGCGGCGAGGTAGCGGCGGATCATCTCGGCGCGCGCCTCGTCCGGAACGTGCGCCTCCGGCTCCTCGACCGCGACGAAGCGGCCGACGTTCCGCGGCTCCCAGAGCGCTGTCCCAGGGTCGTGCAGCACGTGCGCGCGCACGCGCGCGGCGCTCCAGGCGCGGCGGGCCGTGATGCCCGTGAGCCCCTGCTCTCGCTCGAGCACCTCGAGTGCCTCTGCAGTGGTGACGGGTCCGGTTTCGGCCAGCGCGCGCATCGACGGCGCGAGCCGCTTCGCCGTTGGCGATTCCCACCCCAAGTTCGTCTCCCTCATCGCCGACCGGAGGATTCCGTAGTCGCGTCGGGTGACGAGATGCAGCGTCTGCCGCATCACGGTCGCCTTCAGCACGGATCCGCGTTCCAGTTCGCGTTCGAGCGTCTCGCGCCTGAAGCTCGTCGTCCGCGTCCAGATGCCGACGTACGGCGCCGGCGGCCATTGCGCCTGCATCCCGACGAGGCGCTCGATCACCGCCGTCGCCGGGAGCCGCTTCCGCTCCAGCAGCAGCTGCCGCGCGAGCGTCGCGCGGTTCAGCTCGCGCAACGTCAGGACGAGCTCGGTCACGCTCCGCTCAGAGCCCCAAGGACGCCATGTCCTCGTCGTGCCCTAAGCCGTCGGTCATCGGCGCGAGTTTACGCTGCTCCTGTGGTCACGATCGAGGATGTGCGCGCCGTCGCGACGACGTTGCCGCGGTCGTACGAGGCGTTCGTGCGCGGCCGGGTCAAGTTCCGCGTCGGCCGGATCGTCTACCTCGCGTTCTCGCGCGACGAGACGCTGCTCGGGTTCGCCTTCCCGAAGGAGTGGCGGGACGCGCTTGTCGAGACGGAGCCGCACAAGTTCATGCTCCCGCGCGACTCGGACCTCCGTTACAACTGGGCGGTCGTCCGCCTGGCGGAGCTCGACGAGACCGAGCTACGCGAGCTCGTGATCGATGCGTGGGCGATGGTCGTGCCGAAAAGCGTCGCCGCCGCATACGCTGAGCCCGATGCGTGACACGGGAAGGCGAGCGAGCCCGTCGATCTCGGGATGAACGACGCCGAACGGGAGTATGAGCTCGGGGGCGAGCACGACTCCGCGGGCCGCGCGGAGGAGGCGATCCCGCACTACGAGCGCGCGCTCGTCCTCGGGCTCCCCGACGCGCTCGTCCCGCGCGCGCTCGTCCAGCTCGGCAGCTCGCTGCGGAACGTCGGCCGAAACGACGAAGCGATCGCGTTGTTCGACGACGCCGTCGCGCGCTTCCCCGACGACGCGGCGCTCAGGCTCTTCCGTGCGTTCGCGCTCGCGACGGGCGGGCGCGATCGCGAGGCGCTCGTCGACGTTCTCGATCTCGCCCGCACCCGCATTGCTGCGCCCGAGATCGACCGCTACCGCCGGTCGCTAGAAGGCTACACACGGGAGCTGGCCGGCTAGCTCGCGCAGACCTGCTCTTCGTAGGCCGTGGTGCGGGCGGCGTGCTCGACAATATCCGGATGGATTTCGGCGAACACGGCCCGATCCTCGGGCGTGCCGTCCACCCAGATGTGCCGGATGTCGTGACCGTGCTCGGCAATGACGTCGCTCCAGCGGGTGCGATACCACTCAGTCTCGGCTGCGACGTCCGCCGCGAGCTCGGCGGGAGCTGACTCGTCCAGCGCGTCGAGAGCTTCCGTGAACGTGTCCGCTTCCAGGATCGACCGCATCACATCCGGGTCGAAGCGCGAGGAGGCGATCTTCTCGAGCTCGGCGTCGAATGTGGCCAGTGCGTGCCGCGCAGTAGGCAACGTTTGCCGCCGGCGGCGGATCGACTCCGCACACTCGTGCCTCATAGGCGTGAATGAGGTCCTGGGCCTTCTGTGCGTCAGGCGATGGCTCTCCGACGGCCTTCTCGGCGGCCGTTCCCTCGGTAGCGATCCGCTCCACGTCGAAGTCGTACTTCTCGAGCTCGCGCCGGTCGGCGATGAATCCGGACGCGGCGATCGTCACTATGGGTGTGCGCGAAACGAGCAAAGGAGCGAGCCCATGCGCATCGCGATCATCGAGTTCATGAGCTTGGACGGCGTCGTGCAGGCGCCAGGCGGACCGGACGAGGACACAGAGGGCGGCTTCGCTCACGGCGGCTGGTCGCACCCGTTCTTCGACGACGCGGTAGGCGGCGCTTTCGACGAGGCGTTGAACGGGGTCGAGGCGCTCCTGTTCGGGCGGCGCACATGGCAGACGATGGCCGCGGCGTGGCCCGAGCGGGCCGGCGACCCGTTCGCAGACCGGATGAACTCGATCCGGAAGTACGTCGTGACCTCGACGCTGAGCGACGGTGAGCTGACTTGGGACAACACCACGCCGATCCCCGGCAGCGAAGCGGTCGCCCGCATCCGACAGCTGCGCGACGCCGACGGCGGCGACGTGCTGGTGATGGGAAGCCCGACACTCGTGCGGACGCTCTTCGACGACGGCCTCGTCGACGAGCTGCGGTTGATGGTCATGCCGGTGCTCCTCGGTGGCGGCAAGTCGATCTTCCTGGACGACGGCGAGTTGCGCCCGCTCGAGCTCGTTTCCAGCGAGACCAGCGGAACGGGCGTGCACATCTGTACTTACCGGCCCAACACAGAGGAGGTAACGGCTTCGTGATCGACGTGCAGCGAGTCGACTACATCCGCGTCCCGGTGACGGACATGGACGCGGCGAACCACTTCTACGGCGAGGTGCTGGGCCTCGAGCGGAACCCGCACTCGCCAGGCGACGACTGGGTCGAGTACGAGGCCGGCAACGTGACGCTCGCCGTGATGACGCCGCACACGCACGACTACGAGTTCTCTCCGTTGCCGCCAGGGACGCTCGCCTTCCGCGTCCCCGACGTCGCCGAGGCGAAAGCGAAGCTGGAGGCGGCGGGCGTGCAGGTCAACGAGATGTGGGATTCCGGCGTCTGCCGCGGCGCCGGTGTCCGCGATCCGGACGGGAACGCGATTCTGCTGCACCACCGCTACAAGCCGTACGACGCTGCCAAACCCTCCTAGGGCAGCCACCCGTCGCGGTACGCGGATCGCTCTTCCGGTCCGAAGCCGGCATAGGCCTCGTCCGACTTCGACGTCTCCTCCAGCACGCTCGCGCCGTACTTCGCCGCGACCTCGTCGACTGCGTAGACGACCTCGAAACCGCCGGCTCGGCTGCCGGTCATGACGATCACGCACGGCCCTTCGCCGGCGCCGACGAAGACGTGCCTCGTCCACGGCGGACAGTGGACGAAGTCCCAGGGTTTCAGCCGGCGCTCCTGGCCTTCGATCACGAGCACACACTCGCCGGAGACGACGAGGAAGTTCTCCTGGCCGCGCTCGCCGTGGTAGATGCCTCGCTGGCCGGGAGAAACCACCTGGATTCGAAAGCCGAGGTCGGGGAACTCCTGCTTGCCCTCGAAGTCGGTGTCCTGGCCGCGCTCCTCGCTTCGGATCCACGTTGCGTCGCGCGCGTTGAGCACGAACCAGCCATCGCTCTCGACGATCAGCCCGAGCTCGGTCTTCGTCAACTGCGCCTCGGGGACGGGGTCGGTCACCCGGAAACCGTACTGCAGTTAGCGTGACCGGCGAATGGCCGACGACGGCTTCGACCATCCCCGGCTCGCGGCGATCTACGACGCGCTCGATCCCGACCGGACCGACCTCGCCGTGTACCTAGTGATCGCAGAAGAGCTGGGTGCCCGGCGCGTACTGGACGTCGGCTGCGGGACAGGAACATTCGCGCTGCTGCTGGCCGAGCGCGGCTACGAGGTCGCCGGTGTCGATCCGGCGCTCGCGATGCTCGAGGTGGCGCGGGCGAAGCCGGATGCCGACCGCGTCCGCTGGCTCCACGGCGACGCAACCTCGCTGCCACTGCTCCAGGTCGACCTCGCGACCATGACTGGCAACGTCGCGCAGGCGATCGTCGAGCGCGGCGACTGGGAGGCGACGCTGCGCGGGATCCACGACGCGCTGCGGCCCGGCGGTCAGCTCGTGCTCGAAACTCGCGACCCGGCAGCGCGCGCGTGGGAGGGATGGAATCGCGCCGCCTCGTACGGCGCCACCGAGATCGACGGGGTCGGGGCGGTCGAGAGCTGGCATGAGGTGGTCGACGTGAGCAGCCCGCTCGTGACCTTCCGCTCGTGGACGGTATTCGCGTCGGATGGCGAACGCTTGGCGTTCGACTCCACGCTCCGGTTTCGCGAGCGCGAGGAGGTCGAGGCCGATCTCGTCGCGTGCGGCTATCAGGTCGACGCGGTTCGGGACGCCCCCGACCGCCCCGGACGTGAGCTCGTCTTCTTCGCCCGGCGTCCGGGCTGAGCTCGCCCGCTAGAAGTCGATCCGTGAACCGCTAACGCTCTTCGGGTGTGTGGCAAACCGCCTCGAGCTTGAAGCCATGAGGATCGAGCCAGTACGTTGCAAAGCAGTGCTCCCCGTACTGCGGGAACTCGCGCGGTTCGTCCAGGACGACGGCGTCGCGTCCACGAGCCCACTCGTGCGCTTCCCGGACGACGGCCCGGCTCTCGACCAGGAACGCGAGATGATGGAGGCCCGTGCGGCCGCGTGAATAGTCGCCCGGCTCCTCTGCCTGGTAGAAGAACAGCTGAGTGCCGAGACCGCCGTCCGGCCCGTAGTTGAGCGGTCCTGCCGGGCCTGTCTCGAACCACTCGCGGAGTCCGAGGACGGACATGAGCTCGTCGTAGTACTCCTTCGCTGCGACGAGGTCGGGAACGCCGATGCCGATGTGGTCGATGAAGCCGGTTCGTGGCAACGGCCTAGGCGGACAGCGCGCGCTCGAGCGCGGCCCGGTCGTTCGGCCCGCCGTGCGTCGCGAGCACGTGCTCGACCGGCAGCTCGAGCAGCGGCCGCAGCCCCGCGGCGATCTTCTCGCGCGTCACGCCGGGCTGGAGCCACCGCTCGTTGATCTCGAGGCCCTGGCCGAAGTCGACGAGCGTGTCGCCGGAGATGACCGCTCGCTGGCTCTCGACCCAGAGCACGGTGTCGTTCGTCTTGTGCCCCTGGAACACGTCGGCGCCGAAGGGCAGCCGGTCGCCCGCCGCGTACGGTCGTGCCTCGCCCTTGCCCTCGCGGAGCAGCCAGACGACGTCGGGACTGCCGTCGCCGGCCTGCTCGGCGGTGAGCCCGTACGTGTCCATGAGGAACTGCGCACTGTCGGGCAGCGGGGTGTAGACCGGCGCGCCGAGCCGCTCGACCAGGCTCTCCGAGTCGCGCTCGTGCCACGGTGCGGTGAGCACGATCGCCGTCTCGCGCTCGGCGGCGAGCGCCTCGATCTCGCTCGGCACGCCCAGCGGGTCGAAGAGCAGCAGGCGCTCGTCGTCGGCGATCGCGTAGGACGAGACGTTCTTGTCCCACGGCTCGCCGGCCTCCCAACCGGGGTGGGGTGCCTGCCAGTGCCACAGTCCCGGACGCAACTCGCGCACGGCGCGATGCTACTTCAGTCGAAAGCGAAGAGCGGCGGGAGGATGACCACCACCGCGGCGGCCCACAGGGCGAAGACGGGGAGGTAGGTGGTCTGCCAGCGCTCGAGCCGGTGGAGCGTGCTGCGTCGCTTGAGGAAGCGGGCCGAGAGCCAGGCGGCTCCCGCGAGGTTGACGAGCAGGACGAGGTTGAGGCCGAGTGCCGCCGTTCGGTTCGGGGTGAAGCCGAGCTCGCCGATCCGAGCGATCATCGCGCCGAGCACCATCACGTCGAGGACGAGGGCGCTGACGACGGCGACCAGCTGGATGCCGTCCATCCAGTTCGGCGACGTGGACGGGTCGCGCGCGGACATCCCGTAGAGGACGAGCGCGAGCACGACGACCAGCAGGCCGTCGAGGACGCTGACGAGATCGCGATCGAACGCGCCGCCGAGGCCGGTCACGGCGTAGACGACGGCGGCGCCGGCCAGCATCACCGCGAACAGGGGCGTGAAGAGCATCGTCAGCACCGGCGCCATGTTCTCCACGACCCGCTGCTTCGATTCGACGAGCCAGGCGGCCACGATCACCGCACCCGCCGCTCCCGACGGCAGCACCCACTCCGCGATCCGATCGACGTCGACCCCCGTCGGCTCGAGGATCGCGACGGTCAGCCCCATCAGCACGCCGCCCCCGAGCGCGATCAGCACGTAGTAGATGAACCATTCGCCCGTGAAGCGGACGAAGTCCATCCGCCGCTCGTGCGATCGGAGCGTGCCGCTCATGTACGGGTAGGCGACCGCGAACCAGAGCGCGACGGGGAGGTGGAGCGCGACGAGGATCTCGGTCGCCGAGTCGACGCCGTACGGGTAGAGATTGACCACGAGCGCAGCGAGGACGAACGGCAATGCTGTCAGCGCCCATCCCCGTGCGTCGAGTTGCCGTCGGCGGGCGAAGAACGCGGCCAGGAACGGGAGCACGAACAGACTGGCGTTCCGCGCGAGCCACGTCGGCTCCTCGTCGGGCGCGTCTGCAGCCAGGCGCGCCACCTGGACCGTGACGGCCGCGGCCGCGGCGAACGCGAGCGGCTCGAACCAGCTGCCGGCCGAGCGCGCCTGCTCGTCCTCACCTCCCACGAGGAGCTGCTTCCAGAGTCGGCCGGTGTGCTCCCGCGCGTACTCGCGGGAGAGGCCGTCGACGTCCCCGAGCCGTTTCACGGCGATCAGGAAGCCCTCGTCGGCGGTGAGGCCGGCCGCTTTCAGCTCGGCGATCTGGTGACGAAGATGGTCCTCCAGCTCGTCGACATCGCGGCCGTTGACGCCGGGGGCGTTCGCGACGTAAGCCCGCCACTCCGCGATCTGTGACTCCACGCTCTCCATGTTCACGCCTCGCCGAGAGCCGTCAGCACCGAGCCCGGCCAGACGTCCTTCAGCGCCCGGGTGACGGCCGCCCACTGCCGCTGCTGATCCGCGAGTGCCGCCCGTCCGCCGTCGGTGAGCTTGTAGTACTGGCGGCGCCGGCCCTCCGGCGGCGTGCGCCACTCCGTCGTCACGTACCCGAGCCGGCGGAGGCGATGGAGCAGCGGGTACAGCATCCCGTCGCTCCACTCGAGCTCGCCCCCGGAGAGCGCACGCACACGCTTCAGGATCGCGTAGCCGTAGCTCTCGCTCTCCGCCAGGATCGCGAGCACGAGCGGCGTCGCCGAGGCAGCGACGAGATCCTTGTCGATGTGCATGGCTGGAAGCACTATACATAGAAGTACTATGTACTGTCAGCGCGGATGGTGGGTGACGCCCATCCGTCGGGCTAGACTCGCGCGCATGGCGAGGAGCCGCGAACCGGTTCGCCGCTACGTCGTGCGCGGTGTCCTGATCGCAATTGCGCTGCTGGCGCTGTCCTTCGCGCTGCTTGCGCTGTGGGTGAGCTCCCTCCCCGATGGTGCCTTCGGCTGATGCCGGCAACTGGGCTACGGCGCGTGGAACACAGCCTCGACGTTGTTGCCGTCCGGGTCGAGCACGAACGCGGCGTGGTAGCGGCCGCTGTACTCGGGGCGCCGGCCGGGCGCACCGTTGTCGGTGCCGCCGTTGCGGGTCGCCGTTGCGTGCCAGCGCTCGACGCTGACGGTGTCGGGCGCCCGGAACGCGATGTGCGCGCCCGTGGTGACGCGGTCTCGACCTGGTTTCGTTCCGACCGCGTGCAGCGCGAAGTCGTCGTTCGCCCCGCGCCCGAAGAGGACGTGTGCATCGCCCTCGAACTCACCCTCGCCCAGCACGGTGAACCCAAGCTCGGCCAGAGCGGCCTCGTACATGCGCCGGCTCGCGGCGAGGTCGCTCACCCTGATGCCGACGTGATCGATCACCTCACTCATGCGTCGCCGCTCCTTCGTTGAGACACGTCCGAGGTCAGGTCGGGCAATCGAGCATTCTCACAGACGCAGAATCTAGGATTGACCCGTGCCGTTCACGCTCAGGAACATCAAGGAGGATCTGGAGGACATCGGCTCGGTGTTCGACGGCGCGCCGGACCTGGAGTTCCGCGCGGCGACCAAGCCGCTCGAGCTCGAGGCATCCGGCCTGAGCTACCAGTTCGTCCCGCCCGGCTATCGCTTTCCGTACGGCCACACGCACAAGGAGCAAGAGGAGGTCTACGTGATCCTGCGCGGGAGCGGGCGGATGAAGGTCGACGACGAGGTCGTCGAGCTCAAGGAATGGGACGCGGTTCGCGTCCCGCCCGGTACGTGGCGAGGCTACGAGGCCGGGCCGGAGGGCCTCGAGATCCTCGTCATCGGCGCGCCCAACCTCGGCGAGACTCCGCGCGACGACGTCGATGGCCAGCGCGACTGGTGGGCTGACTAGGAGAGCTCCGGAGGCGCCGCGATGCTGGTGTGGGCCAGCGTTCGGGAGTGCCCCAGAAAAGGAGTCGTGAGATGACGCGGTATCTGATCTCGTTCGATGACGGCGCAATGACGTTTCCCAAGGAGGATCTCCCCGACGTGGCCGAGGCAGCGCACGCGGTGGTGCGCCAGGCAGAGGAGGCCGGCGTCTGGGTGTTCGGTGGCGGGCTGCATTCCCGCGAAGAGGTGAGCGTGGTCGCCACCGACGGGACGGTCACCGACGGCCCCGAGAGCAAGGCGTACATCGGCGGATTCTCGGTTGTCGACGTTCCCTCGCGCGAGGAGGCGCTGGAGTGGGCCGGCAGGATCGCCGTCGCCTGCCGTTGTGCGCAGGAGGTTCGCGAGTTCGGCCCCGGCTCCAAGCCCTGATCAAGGCCATCCGTAGAGGGCTCTACGCAGGGCGGTAGCGGAGGTACACGACCCGGTTGCTGAATGCTCGTCTTTCAAGGAGCTCGAGGTCGACACGAGTGTGGTCTGCGAAGAAGGGTTTGCCTCCGCCGAGAGCCACGGGGTAGACGAACAAGTGGTACTCGTCGATGAGCTTGTGCGCTGTGAGAGTCGCGGCCAGGTCCGCGCCGCCTACGGCGATCGGCCCACCGTCCTCTTTTTTGAGCGCTTCGACCGTCTGCACAGGATCGCCACGGGAGAGGCGCGTGTTTCCCTCGACTGCCTCGAGCGACTTCGAGAAGACGAGCTTCGGTAGCTGCTTCCAGATCCGCGCGAACTCGAGCTGGGCTGCGTCGAGCTCGGAAAGGCTCGCGGGCCCGGAGGGGTTGCGTTCTTCTGCGGTCTCCCAGTAGACCATTACCTCGTAGAGGCCTCGCCCGAGTAGATGGAGGCCGAGTTCACGTGCCTGCTGGTTGTGGAAGCGGTGCAGCTCGGCATCAGGGGCCCCCACGACGTTTCCGTCAGGTCCCGCGATGTAGCAGTCGAGCGAGACGCCCATCGAGTAGATCACCGTCCTCACGTCGATTCTCTCCTTGTCTAGTCGGAATCCATGACTCGCCGATAGGCCAGAAATCATCGGTGGAGCCGGACTCCGCTCGGGGTGCGCCAGTGTTCAGGGATGTCCCCTGAGCGCAGACGCTGACCGCGCTACGGAGCCGGCGACACGCTGACCTGCACCGTGTGCCCGTGCGGGGCAAACACGTTGTCTCCGTCGTCGAGGATGCCGGTGACGATCTCGAAGAGGAGCGTCTCATCCCTGTTCTCAGTTGTTACCCGACGCTGCCTGACGTACGTCGCGATTTCGGCAAAACTGCCCACGAGCGCGAAGACCGCCGCGCGGATCTCCCCGACCCGCCACTCCTGCCCCGTCCAGGAAAGGTGGACATCGAACGATCCGTCAGCAGACAACCGAGCGTCCTCGACCTCAAGCAGCAGCGTTCGGCATGCCCGCTCGATATGAGGAAGGAGATGAACTCCGGGTTCTTCGGACACGCCAACTCGGGCTCCGCATCGCCTCCGACCAACTCGAAGACGGCCGTTGACGCGCACAATCCCGCGTCGCATCCGCCAGTGACGCCTTCGCCGCGCATCGTCCCCATCTCAAGCGTCCGGCCGACCATTCGGAGAATGATGCGCAGAGCCCGACGCTCGCCTGCGCCAGTGCGCTGTCGCCTGAACGCGGCTAGGCGGACGCCGCGAGGATCATCCCGGCGGCGACGGTGTCGTTCGTCGACTCGTCGATCAGGATGAACGCGCCCGTCGTGCGGTTCTCGGCGTAGAGATCCACCGCCAGCGGCTCGCTGAGGCGCAGTTTCACGCGGGCGATCTCGTTCAGCTCCAGCCGCTCGGGGCTCGGCTGGTCCTCGAGTGTGTGGATGTCGACGACCGAGACGAGCTCGTCGACGATCGCCCGCACCGTGCGGGTCGTGTGCTTGATCGCGAGCTTCGCGCGCGGCTCGAGCGGCTTCTCGGCCATCCAGCACACCGTCGCCTCGAGCTCGCGCGCGACCATGGGCGCCTGCTCCGGGTCGGCGAGCATGTCGCCGCGCGAGACGTCGACGTCGTCGGCGAGGCGGATCGTCACCGACATCCCCGGCACGCCCCGGTCGGGCTCGACAGCCGCGACGGTAGACCGCCGCCCTGACGGCAGGACAACCACGTCGTCGCCCTCGCGCCAGACGCCGCCTGCGACCTGGCCCGCGTAGCCGCGGTAGTCGTGGTGCTCCTCCGAGATCGGCCGGATCACCCACTGGACGGGGAAGCGGCGGTGGTCGAGGTCGCGGTCGCCGGCGATCTCGACCGTCTCCAGGTACTCGAGTAGGGTCGGGCCGTCGTACCAGGCCATCGCCTGCTGACCCTCTGGGCCACGCTCGACGACGTTGTCGCCGCGCAGTGCCGACATCGGGATCACCTGCACGTCGCGCAGCTCCAAGCGCGAGCTCGTCTCGCGCAGCTCCTGCTCGATCTCGCGGAAGCGCTCCTCGGAGAAGCCGGCGAGATCCATCTTGTTGACCGCGACGACGACGTGCGGCGTGCCGAGGATCGCCGCGATGTACGAGTGGCGGCGCGTCTGCTCGATCACGCCCTTGCGCGCGTCGACGAGGATGATTGCGACGTCCGCGGTCGAGGCGCCCGTGACCATGTTGCGCGTGTACTGGACGTGCCCGGGTGCGTCGGCGAGCTGGAAGCGGCGGCGCGGGGTCACAAACGAGCGGTAGGCGACGTCGATCGTGATCCCTTGCTCACGCTCGGCGCGAAGCCCGTCGGTGAGCAGCGCGAGGTTGACGTAGCCGTCGCCGCGGCGCTTCGACGTCTCCTCGATGTGCTCGAGCTGGTCGGTGAGGATCTGCTTCGTGTCGTAGAGGAGCCGGCCGATCAGGGTCGACTTGCCGTCGTCGACCGAGCCCGCGGTCACCAGCCGCACCAGCTCTGTGGCCATCAGCTCAGAAGTAGCCAACGCGCTTCCTGTCCTCCATCGCCGCCTCGGACGCCCGGTCGTCGGCGCGGGTCTCGCCGCGCTCGGTGACGCGTGTCGCGGCGATCTCGGCGACGACCTGCTCGAGCGACTTCGCGTCGGACGAGACGGCGCCGGTGCAGCTCATGTCTCCAACGGTGCGGAAGCGCACCGAGGCGGCGAACGGATCCTCGCCCTCCATCCGCTCGACGAACTCGCTGACCGCGTAGAGCATCCCGTCCCGCTTGAACACCTCGCGCTCGTGCGCGAAGTAGATCGACGGCAGCTCGAGCTGCTCGCGGGCGACGTACTGCCAGACGTCGAGCTCGGTCCAGTTCGAGATCGGGAAGACGCGAACGTGCTCGCCGCGGCGGACGCGCGCGTTGTAGAGGTTCCAGAGCTCGGGGCGCTGTGCGCGCGGGTTCCACTGGCCGAAGTCGTCGCGGAAGCTGAAGATCCGCTCCTTCGCGCGGGCGCGCTCCTCGTCGCGGCGCGCGCCCCCGATCGCGGCATCGAAACGGTGCTCCTCGATCGCGTCGAGCAGCGTCGTCGTCTGCAGCTGGTTGCGCGAGGCGCGCGGACCCGTCTCCTCGACGACGCGGCCCTTGTCGATCGACTCCTGCACCGAGGCGACGAGCAGCGTCTCGCCGAGCTCGGCGACGCGGCGGTCGCGGTACTCGATCACCTCGGGGAAGTTGTGGCCCGTGTCGACGTGCATGACCGGGAACGGGAACTTGCCCGGCCGGAACGCCTTCTCGGCGAGCCGCAGCAGCACGATCGAGTCCTTGCCGCCGGAGAAGAGGAGGACGGGGCGCTCGAGCTCGGCGGCGAGCTCGCGCATGATGTGAATCGCCTCCGCCTCGAGCTCGTCGAGATGGGAGAGGTGCACCGGCGTCGCGATCACTCGTGCGAGTCCGCACTCGGTCCGGTCGCTCCCGGCCCAGCGGCCCTCGCGGCCTTCGCCGGGCAGCGTCGAGTGCGTGTCGCCGATCGAGGAGTAGCCGCGGTCGTGCAAGGCGTTGTAGGGGAGCTCGCGCTCGCGAATGTACGTCCAGCAGTCGTCGTCGCTCCAGTCGGCGAGCGGGCTCGCCTTCCACAGCTCGTGCGCAGCGTCCCAGCCGAGCTTCGGCGCCTCAGCGCGGGTCGGCGACTGGTCGCGGCGGACGCCGGTGATCCAGCAGTCGAGGTCTCCGAGCGCGCGAACCAGCGGCTCGACTTTCGCGACCGCGAGATAGAGGTCGGGCTTGCGCTCCCAGAGCTTCTCGCCGTGCGTCGCAGTGAGCTCCTCGGCGCTCGGGCCTTCGAAGACCTCGATCGTCGTGTCGTACCGCTCCTCGACCTCGCGCCAGTGCTCGTACGTCTCCGGGAAGAGGTAGTGGGTGTCGAGCGCGAAGACTCGCGCCTTCGGGTCGGCGCGGAAGAGCAGGTCGAGCAGCACCGTCTCCTCCTTCTGGAACGAGCAGGCGAGCGAGACTTTGTCGCCGAACCGCTCGACCGTCGCAGCGACCAGCTCCTGCGCCGAGAGCTCCTCGGAGCGCGCCGCGAGGGCGGCGACGTCGTCGTGGGAAGTGGCCGTCATCGCGGCTCGGATGGTACCAGCGCGACACCGTCATCCATAACTGCTACTAATCACAGCTATAAAGTCCACCGATTTAGTGGAGATGCCGATGACACGCACGATCGCCGCAGCAACAGCCCTTGTCGCCCTCGCCCTCGCAGGTTGCGGCGGCTCGTCGTCCGAAGGCTCGGCGCCCGAGGGTGAGACGGGCGGCAACATCCGGCTCGTCGCCTACTCGACCCCGCGCGAGGCCTACGCCAAGCTGATCGACCTCTACCGGTCGGGCGCGGGCGAGGGCGTCGACTTCGTCCAGTCGTACGGCAGCTCCGGTGAGCAGAGCCGAGCCGTCGAGGCGGGGCTCCGCGCCGACGTCGTCGCCTTCTCGCTCGAGCCGGACATGAAGCGCCTCGTCGAGGCGGGCCTCGTCGGGGCGGGGTGGAACGAGGGCGAGCACAAGGGCATGGTCACCGACTCGGTCGTCGTCTTCATCGTGCGGAAGGACAATCCGAAGGGGATCAAGACGTGGGACGACCTGACGAAGCCGGGCGTCGAGGTGCTGACCCCGAACCCGTTCACCTCGGGCGGCGCGCGCTGGAACGTGATGGCCGGCTACGGCGCGCAGCTGGAGCAGGGCAAGAGCGAGGACGCGGCGCGCGAGTATCTGCGCTCGTTGTTCAGGAACGTCGTCGTCCAGGACAAGAGCGCCCGCGAGTCGCTGACGACGTTCGCCTCCGGCAAGGGTGACGTTCTGCTCGGCTACGAGAACGAGGCGATCTTCGCGAAGCGGCAGGGGCAGCCGATCGACTACGTCGTTCCCGACCAGACGATCCTGATCGAGAACCCGGTCGCCGCGACCGAGGACGCGTCCGAGGCCGGGCAGGGCTTCGTCGAGTTCCTCTGGACCGATGAGGCCCAGAAGGTCTTCGGCGAAGAGGGGTACCGGCCGGTCGTCGAGTCGGTCGCCAAGAGCTTCGACTTCCCCGCGCCGGCGGCGCTTTTCACGATCGCGAAGCTCGGCGGCTGGGACACCGTCCAGAAGGAGTTCTTCGACCGCGAAGAGGGGTTCATGGCCGAGGTGCAACGGGAACTGGGAGAGCCGACCGACTAAGGAGGTCTGAGATGACTGAGGAGCAGCAGGAGCTGTGGGAGCTGATCGAGGACGTCCGCCCGGCAATGATGACGACTGTCGAACCGGACGGGACGTTCCGGAGCAGGCCGATGTGGACGCAGGGGGACGAGTTCGACGGCAGCCTCTGGTTCTTCACCTCCGACGAGGCGCCGAAGGTGGAGGAGCTGGGACGGAACCCGCACGTCTGCCTCAGCTATGCCGCGCCGGACAAGGATCTCTACGTCTCGGTCGCCGGCCGCGCCGAGCTCGTGCACGATCAGGCGAAGGCGAAGGAGTTCTGGAACGTCTACGCCGAGGCGTGGTTCCCGGAGGGTGTGGACGATCCGCATCTGGCTTTGCTCCGCGTCGACGTCGAGCAGGCGCAGTACTGGCAGGACAAGAAGCCGAAGGTGCTCCAGTTCGCCGAGATCGTGCTCGGCGCCGTCACGGGAAAGCCGCCGCAGAGCGGCGAGGAGCGTAAGCTCGACTTCGACTCATAGCGTCGCCGCGGTGCACGGCGCCGTGAAAACTAGAATCCTCCAGCTGTGGCCCGAATCGCTTCGACCGTGCTCGTGGTCGCACTGCTCGCGGCCACGGCGGCCGCGTTCGCGCTCACGCAGGGACTGAAGTCCCAGCCGAGTCCGATCACCGGGACCGACGTCAACGAGGTTTTCTCGCCGGTGTGCTCCTACGACTGCGACATGCGGCCGCCCACGATTGCGTTCAGGCTGCGCGAAAGCGACAGGCTCGACGTCGCGATCGTCGACGGCGACAAGGTCGTGCGTACGCTCGAGCGCGGCGAGGCGCACGCCAGGGGCCTGGTCGAGATCGAGTGGGACGGCCGCGACGACGCCGGCCGCCTCCTGCCCGAGGGCGATTACCTGCCTCGGATTCACTCACGCGACGACCGCTGGACGATCACGCTTCCGAATCCGATCGAGCTCGACGTGACCCCGCCGCTGCTCGAGCTCGCCGCGGTGCGGCCGCGCGTCTTCTCGCCCGACGGGGACGGGCGCGCCGACCGGATCACGTTCGACTATCGGCTGGACGAGCCCGGCCGAGCCATGCTGCTCGTCGACGGCAAGCGGCGCTGGCTGACTCGCTTCCCGCGCACCGAGGACAAGCTGACCTGGACGGGCAAGGTCGACGGCCGCGCCCTTCCGCCCGGCGCCTACACCGCCCGAGCGGTGGCGTTCGACCCGGCCGGGAACCTCAGCGCGAGCTCGAGGCCGGTGACGGTCGTGCTCCGCTACGTCGCGCTCGGTCGCGAGAGGATCACGGTGCCCGCCGGTGGCCGGTTCGCGGTGCGAGTCTCCTCCGACGCGAGGGTCGTGCGCTGGCAGCTCGGCGGCCGCAGCGGCCTCGCCCGGTCCGGAACGCTGCGGCTGCGTGCACCCCTGCAGAAGGGCCGCTTCACGCTGACCGTGACTGCGAACGGCCACAGCGCCCGCGCGGCCGTCTTCGTGCGGGAGCCGGCGCGCTGACCGAGCTCGCCCGCCTCGCCGGCGTGCTCGGGTGCGTCGGGCTCGCGGCTCTGCTCGTGGCGGTGCAACGCGAGCACCGGCTCGCGGGCCTCGCCGCCTGGGTCGCGGGCACGTTCGGCCTGGCGCTCTACCTCGCGCCGGACGGGCGAGAGGCCGAGCTCGCGGCTGCCGGCGTCGCCGGGGTCGCGCTCGCCGCAGCGGGCGGCTGGGCCCTGCTGCGCTGGCCCTGGGCGCTGGCGTTCGCGACCGTCGCCTGCATCCCGATCCGGGTGCCGGTGGACGTCGGTGTCGAGGACGCGAACCTGCTGCTGCCGCTCTATTTCGTGATCGGATCGCTCGTCGCCGCGCTGGGCTGGAGCCTGCTCCGGCACGACGAGCGCTCCCGCGAGCTCGGTCCCGTCCGGTGGCCGCTCGCCGCCTTCGTCGCCTGGACCGGCTTGGCGTTCCTCTGGTCGGACGACGTGCGTCAGGGCGCGATCTTCCTGGCTGCGTTCGTTCTGCCCTTCGGCCTGCTGGCGATCGGCTTCGCCCGGCTACCGTGGAGCCGGCGCAGCCTGCTGGCGCTCTTCGGCCTGCTCGTCGCCACGGCGCTCGCCTACGCGGCAGTCGGCAACTATCAGTGGGCGACGCGCGAGGTCTTCTGGAATCCGAAGCTCAAGGTCGACAACGCCTACGCGCCGTTCTTTCGCGTCAACTCGGTCTTCTGGGACCCGTCCATCTACGGCCGCTACCTCGTCGTCGCGATCCTGGCGACGCTGGTGCTCGTCCTGCTCGGCGTTCGCGTGCGGCTGATCCTGGCCGGCGTCGCCGTGATCGCCGCCCTCTGGCTCGGGCTCCTGTTCTCCTTCTCGCAGTCGAGCTTCGCCGCTCTGATCGCGGGGACGCTGGCCGCCGCAGCCATTGTCTGGCGCTGGCGTGCGGCGGTGGCCATCGGTGTGCTCGCGGGAGTCCTCGTCACGGTCGGCTTCGCCACGCCGCAGGTGCGGCACCGGCTTCTGGACGAGTCGAAGGCAGGCCTCAGCGCCAACACGGGCGGGCGTGCGGGCCTCGTCTCGAACGGGCTCGAGATCGCTCTCGATCATCCCGTTCTCGGCGTTGGCACCGGCAGCTTCAGGCGCGCGTACGCGGATCGCACCGGCCTGCGGGGGCGGGAGCCGAAGAAGGCTGCGTCCCATACGACGCCGGTGACGGTGGCCGCCGAGGCGGGGATCACAGGCCTGGCGCTCCTGGCCTGGCTCGGGGCGGCTGCGCTCGTCGCGGCGTTCCGTGCGGCCGGCCGCACCGATGCGGGCCGCCTCGCGGTCGTCGCGGGGCTTACGCTTGGCGCGATCGCCGTGCACAGCCTCTTCTACAACGCGCTCTTCGAGGACCCGACGACCTGGGCGCTGCTCGGCCTGGTAGCGCTCGCAGTCGCTCGCAGGCGGGTCGAGGAGGCGACGGCGTGATCGAGGCCTGGAAGCGCGTGCTCGTGCTGGCGCCGCACACCGACGACGGCGAGTTCGGCTGCGGCGGCACGATGGCGCGGCTCGTCGAGGCGGGCGTCGAGGTGCACTACCACGCCTTCTCGATCGCCACGCGGTCGCTGCCGGACGGTTTCGCGCCGGACACGCTCGCCCGCGAGGTGCGCGAGGCGACGGGCGAGCTCGGCATCCCGGAGTCGCAGCTCGTCGTCCACGACTTCGACGTGCGCACGTTCCCGGAACGCCGCCAGGACATCCTCGAGCTACTCGTCGGCATCTGGGAGGAGCTCAAGCCCGACGCGGTCTTCCAGCCCTCTCACCACGACGTGCACCAGGATCACCAGACGATCGCGCACGAGGGGCTGCGTGCCTTCAAACGGACGACCGTTCTCGGGTACGAGATCCCCTGGAACAACTTCGATTTCTCGTACGGCGCCTACGTCGCGCTCGAGGAGCGGCATCTCGAGAAGAAGGTCGCGGCACTCGGGAAGTACGCGTCGCAGCAGCATCGGCGCTACGCGAATCCGGAGTACGTCTGGAACCTCGCGCGCGTGCACGGGATCAACGTCAACCGCGAATACGCGGAGTGCTTCCAGGTGTACCGCATCGTTGCCTAGCCGCTAAGATTTAGGCGTGGCTAAATTTACGCGGAGGCGGTTGCTCGCCGGTGCAGCGCCGATCGTCGCCGCGCCCGTGCTCGGCAAGCTGGCGTTCGAGGGCGACGCCTCGGCGGCTCAGCGTTCGCTCCAGGGCCACGTCCCGGGTCACGATCACATGGGGCACGCGGCGATGCTGGGCGGGGACGCGCCGGCCGTCGGCGGCCCCCACGACTTGCATTCGCTGCTCTACCCGCCGGAGGCGCTGCCGTACGAGCCCGGCCGCGTGCGCGAGTACACGATGCGCGCGATCGACCGTGAGATCGAGGTCGCTCCGGGCGTCTTCTTCCCCGCCTGGACGTACAACGGCACCGTCCCCGGGCCGGTGCTCCGCGCCACCGAGGGCGACATCTTCCGGGTGCGCTTCGTCAACCAGGGCTCGCATCCCCACTCGATTCACTTCCACGGAATCCATCCGTCGAACATGGATGGCGTCTTCGAGGTGGTCAACTCAGGCGAGGAGTTCGTCTACGAGTTCCCGGCGAAGCCTGCCGGTCTGCAGCTCTATCACTGCCACACGACCCCGCTGAAGAAGCACATCCACAAGGGGCTCTACGGCGCCTTCATCATCGACCCGAAGGAGCCGCGGCCGCCGGCCCAGGAGCTCGTGATGGTGATGAACGGCTACGACACGGACGCCGACGGGGGCAACAACTTCTACACGGTCAACGGGCGCAGCTTCTACTACGCGAAGTACCCGATCACGGTCAAGCGCTCGTCCACCGTGCGCATCTACCTCGTCAACCTGACCGAGTTCGACCTGATCAACTCCTTCCACCTGCACGGCGACTTCTTCCGCTACCAGCCGACCGGCACCGGCGACAACTGGGAGTACACCGACACGGTGATGCAGTGCCAGGGCCAGCGGGGCGTGCTCGAGATCGACTTCACGAACACGGGCACGTTCATGTTCCACGCGCACCAGTCGGAGTTCACCGACCTGGGCTGGATGGGGTTCTTCAACGTGGTCGATTGATGGAGGCGAAGGCTGCGCGGCGAGGTGATGTCTCCTGGCGCCTCTGGGCGCTGGTGCCCGTCGTGCTGCTCGCGGCCGCGGTGGGCGGCTATGTCGCCTCCGGGGCGTCGATCGTCGGCCTGATCGGGACGAACCCGCCGCCGGCCGACGAGTTCGACGTGCGGCGGGTGGAGTTCAAGTCCGGCGAGATCCGGGTTCGCGTCACCAACCCGCAGCAGGAAGACCTGACGATCGCCTCCGTCACCGTCGATGACGCGATCGTCCCGTTCGAGGTCGACGGTCCGAGCACGCTCGGCCGGCTGCGCTCGAGCACCGTCGTGATCCCGTACCGCTGGGTCGAGGGCGAGCCGATCGCCGTCGGGGTGACGAGCTCGACGGGGATCGAGACAGTCGAGGAGATACCCGCCGCCGTGGAAACGCCCGGTGTCACCGGCGGCGGTTTCCTCGGCTACGCGATCATCGGCTTCCTCGTCGGCGTCTTGCCCGTCGCGCTCGGGCTGCTCTGGCTGCCGTCGCTACGGCGGGTCGAGCAGCGGTGGCTGACTGGGTTCATGGCGCTGACCGGCGGCCTGCTCGCGTTCCTCGGCGTCGAGGCGCTGTTCGAGGCGTTCGAGCTGCAGGCGGTCGTGCCGGGGGCGCTCGGCGGGCCCGGGCTCGTCCTGCTCGGGGTGGCGGGCAGCTTCCTGACGATGACATTCATCTCGGGCCGCTTCAGCGCGAAAGCGGGCGGAGCGATCGGCGGCGTCGCACTTGCGATGCTGGTCGCGATCGGGATCGGCCTGCACAACTTCGGTGAAGGGCTTGCGATCGGGACGTCGTTCGCATTCGGGCAGCTCTCGCTCGGATCGTTCCTGATCGTCGGCTTCATGATCCACAACATCACCGAGGGGCTCGGGATCGCCGCGCCGGCCGCCGACGAAGGCGCCTCGCTCTCGCTCCCGCGGCTCGTGGCGCTGGCGCTGATCGCCGGTGCGCCTGCGATCCTCGGCGCCTGGCTCGGCGGCTTCGCCGCCAACGACGTGCTCGCTGCCCTCTTCTTCGGCGCAGCAGCCGGCGCCGCCTTCGAGGTCGTCGCAGAGGTCGTCCGCTACGTGTCGCGCCGCGATCCGGGTGGGCTGCGCTCCGGCTACGCGATCGGCGGCTTCCTCGCCGGGATCGCGATCATGTACGTGACAGGATTGCTCGCAGCCTAGAGCGCTCGGCGGGCTGGAAGAAGCCGAGCCCGAGCAGTGCGAGCGGGTAGGCGACCACGAGGACGATCGCAACCGCGAGCGGCACGTCGAGCAGCTTCGCCGCGAGCGTCAGCGCCACCCCCGCTCCAGCCGCCGTGGCGACGCGCCGCCACTGGTACGGCGTCGGGAAGATGCGCTGCGCATACCAGGTCATCCCGAGGAACATCGTCGAGTAGGCGGCGACGGCCGCGATCGCGGAGCCGATCATCCCGTACTCCGGAACGAGGATCAGGTTGAGCCCGACGCTGACGAGGGCGGCGCAGCCCGTGATCACCCAGTTGAACTGGGTCCGTTTCGCTCGGCCGACGCCGATCGCCATGACGATGTAGGCGGCGTAGGCGACGCCCGCGAAGGCGAGCAGCGCCACGACGCGGGCGCCCTCGTAGTAGGCGGGCGTGGCGAGCAGGCGCACGAGCCAGGGCGAGAGGGCGCCGAGTGCCAGCGCGAGCCAGGAGGCGATCACGACCAGGTACGTGAGCACGTAGGCGTACGTGCGCTTTGCCTCGGCCTCGTCCTCGATCGAGTACGCGAACGCGGGCCACGCCATCCTGAACGCCGTGATCAGGAGCACCATCGCCGAGGCGATCCGGACCCCGATCTCGTAACGGCCGACCTCGGCGATCCCGGCGAAGTGGTTGATGAAGAAGCGGTCGCCGAGGCTCATCGCGATCAGTGCGAGCGCGGCCGGCACCAGTGGGAGGCCGAAGCGGTTCATCTCGCGCAGGAGCTCGCGGGAGAAGGAGAGGCCGAGCTGGGCGCGACGGTAGCCCGAGCAGGACGACGTAGACGGCCAGCGTGCCGGTGAAATTGCCCACGATCAGCCCGAGCGCTCCCTGCTCCCAGACGACGATCAGGAGCAGGCTCGTGACGACCGTGATCGCGATGTTGGCGAGGCTCGCCAGCACGAAGAGTCCCGAGCGCTCCTCGACGCGGAAGACGGCGGTCAGCTGCTCGTAGTTCATCTGCGCCCAGATACCGACGAAGGCAGCGCGGACGAGCCACGGGTCGTCGAGGTTCATCGCGTCGGAGATCGGGACGGCGAGCAGCCAGCCTGCGACGAGCCCGGCTGTCGCGCTCGCGATCGTGAACCAGAACGACGTGCGGAGGACGAGCAGGCGCCGCGCGGTGTCCTGCGAGTCGAACCAGAAGCGGAAGAACGCACTCGAGATGCCGGCGCGCAGGATCGTGACGAGGACGGCCGAGAGCGCGATCAGGAGGCCGACGGCGCCGAAGTCGCCCGGGTCGAGGTAGCGCGTGTAGACGGGGAGGAGGAAGACCGCGATCACGCGCGAGACGATCCCGCCGAGCCCGTAGACGGCGGAGTGCTTCCCGAGGCGTCGCATCTGGGCGCCGAGTGTCATCTAGAGACGACGGTAGAGATCGAGCAGGCGGTCGGCCACGCGTTCGACGTCGTGCACGCGCTCGACGTAGGCACGCGACTCCGCCCCGAGCGTGCGCCGGAGGCCGGCGTCGGCGACCAGCGGGCGCAGCGCCTCGCGCAGCGTCTCGGCGGTCGCGGAGACGATCGGCACTCGCGCGCCGGTCGCCGCCTCGGTGCGGCGGACGGCCTCGTCGTGCAGGAACGTGACGACGGGCTTGCCGAGCGCCATCGCCTCGATCGCGAACAGGCCGTACCAGCCCGCGTTCAGCTGGTCGACGACGATGTCGGCCTGCCGGTAGCGCTCGAACGCCTCGTCGTGATGCAGCCCTTCGACCAGCTCGAGGTCGGCGTCGAGCCCCTCGACGGCAGCGAGCACGTGTTCCGTCCCCTTGCGGCGGCGGGACGACGGCGCGTGCACGATCAGCGGGCGCGCGCGGTCGCCGGGTGGGGCCGGCTCGATCCGCTCGAGGTCGACGCCGGGCGGGATCACCTCTGCCTCCTGCACCCAGCGGATCGCGTCGTAGCTGCCGACGACCTCGGCGTCCGCCTTCTTGCCGCTCGCGAGCTCTGCCGGCGTCTTGCCGCGGATGTCGGAGCCGAGGTAGTGCATGACCGACTTCTTGCGCGCCGCGCGGAGGATCGGGAACTGGAGCGACTGCGGCACGAGCGTCAACCCGAAGTGGAAGTGGAAGACGTCCGTCGTCGGCAGCAGCCGCGCCAGCGCAGCCCACTGCTTCGCCTGCCGAGTGAGCAACAGACTGTTACTTGGTGCGTTCAGCGACCAGTCCGCTTCCGGGTGGAGCCGGTAGCGCTCGAAGACGACGAGCCGGGCCTCGACGCCGCGCCGCCGCAGCGCCTCGGTGTTCGTCCACGGGACGCCGGCCGTGTTCACCGGGCAGAGCGTTACCCGCAGCGGCCGTTCAGGACGGCTGGGCACGAAGATTCACGCAATCGGCACGGATCCGGCACCCGCGCGTAGGTTTTGGCGAGCTACCGTACCCCGCCCCGTGGGTGGGTGGGGGGTGGTGAGGTGGGTCCGTGGGGACGTGCACCGCTCAGCCCGCTGCATGCGTGGGGGAGTCGACGGGCGGGCCGTCGAAGTCGACCTGGTCGAAGTAGCGCAGGCTCGTCCGGCCCGGCTGGATCCTGGTGCTGAGCGCCGCGAGCTCCTCGTCCGAGATCTCCCGCAGCGCTCGCTTGACGCCGAGGTAGGGCAGGTTGAGGTCGTCCTGGTAGACGATCGTCGAGATGCGCGGGTTGATCTCGATCACGTGCTCGCCGACGAGCTGGATGTTGAAGAACCACTCGATCGCTAGCTCCTCGACCAGGCGGTTCGCGGTCGCCATCAGTTGCTCGTCCTCCAGCGTCACGAAGTACATGGCGAGGCCGGCTCGCATCGCCTCGCGCGTCTTCGGGTGGCCGAGAACGACTCGTTTCCCGTCGGCGATCCCGTCGATTGTGCGCTCGCCGCCGGTCGCGAGCTCCATCACGAGCAGGTCGGGGCCGCCCTCCTGGGGCAGTAGCTCGACCGCCTCCTCCAGTCGCATCGCCACCGAGCCGGGCCGCTCATGCAGGAGCTGGTGGGCGCGGTCGACCGTCGGGTCGAGGATGCGGAAGCCGCGCGAGCCCGAGGAGAAGACCGGCTTGAAGCACACGGCGCGGTCGGGGTAGCCGAGCTCCTTCGCCGCAGCCTCGACCTCCCCGGCGCCGTTGACGCGACGGAAGTCCGGCCCCTTCACTCCGAGCCGCTGCAGCAGCGCGTAGGTCTCGGCCTTGTCGTTCGAGCGGTGGATCGTGTCGGGCGAGGAGACGAGCACCGGCACCGGGAAGCGGTCGCGATGCGCGGCGAGCCCCTCGAGGTCGAACGACGATTGCGGCAGGACGACGTCGACGTCCTCCCGCTCGACGACGTCGAGCACTGCGTCCGCGAAGCCGGGGTCGGAGCCGGCAGGGACGAGGTGGAAAGCGTCGCAGAGGTGGCGGCCGACCGAGCGCTCGCTCATGTCGGTGCCGACGAGCCGCAGGTTTCGCTCGCCGTTTGCGCGCAGCCCCTGCAGCAGAGCCGCCGTGCCGGGAGCCCCGGATGCGCTGACGAGCACTGTGACGTCCCTCACGAGAGGTCGATTCGGTCAGCCGCCAGCTGATCGAGGCGGCGCTCCTTCTCCTCCTCGAGCATGGCGCGCATCGTCTCGCCCATCCGCGAGCCCGGGTAGACCCAGATCTCCGGGTGCGTCAGCAGCTGCAACCAGGGGAAGGCGCCCGCGCGCAACTCCTCGTGGGGACAGCCGGAGCGCCAGTGCTGGTTCGAGTCGGAGCGGTAGGTCTCGCGGTCGAACCAGGGCGGCTCCATCACGTTGATCGCCCCGTCGACGGGCGCGCTCATGTACTCGGGGTCGGGGTTGTGCCAGGCGACGACCGGGTCGAAGCGCTCGTCGAGGTCGACTCTCGGATAGACGGCGTGCAGACCGATTCGATGGCCGAGTTCGCGCAGCCGCGCAAGCGTTCGCTCTCCTTCGTCCGAGCCCAGGTTGTAGAAGACGGAGCCGGTCATCAAGAAGTACGTGGCGGCGGCTTCCGCCTTCGCCTCGAGCTCCGCCATCCGCAGCGCCGCGTCGAGCGAGAGATCGACGTCGTGCCGCAGGATCAGGTCGCCCGCGGCGGGAGCGCCATCGAAGAATGCGAACCGGTAGCCGCCCGCCTTCGCGGCCTCGAGCAGCTCGGCGTAGTGGTCGAGGTCGAACGCGCAGCTCACCGTCGCGCCAGTATCCATTGGAAGGTGCCGTCTCCCTCGGGCTCGCGGATCGTGACGACCTCGTCACGCAGGAGCTCGAAGCCGGCTTCGCCGAGCATGCGGGTGTTCACGTCGGGCGGGAAGCTGGAGAAGTACATCGTCGTCCCGAGCCACTCGCCGGTCCAACCCTCGTTGTCGCTCATGCCGAGCGCCGTCAGAAAGAGCCCGCCGGGGGCGAGCCAGGTTCGCACGCGAGCGTAGAGCGGCGCCAGCAGGTCGCGCGGGACGTGGTTGAAGGAGTAGAACGCGGCGACGGCGTCCACCGAGCCCGGCTCGAACTCGATCTCGGTGAAATCGGCGTGGACGAACTCTGCCCCTGGGATCCGCTCACGCGCGCGTCGCAGCTGCTCCTGGGAGAGGTCGACTCCCGTCAGGCGGAAGCGCCTGGCCAGCACCGCCGTTTCCGGAGCACCGCCGCCGCAGCCGAGCTCGACCACGCGCGCGCCTTCGGGCAGCCGCGCGACCAGCTCGTCGCACCACTCTTCCCGCGGGTCGCTCGTGATCTGCGCCTTCCACGACTCCCACGTGTCGGCCATGGTGTCGTACCCCGCGCCGACGATCCGGGTGCGCGGGTCGCTCACTCGACCACCACCTCGAGCAGCCGCGCCGCGTCCTCGGCGCGCTGGAGCGCCTCACCGAAGTGTCGGCGATCGCGATCACGTAGCCGCGCCGGTCGCCATCGAGCCGCACGGGGCGGATTGTCTCGCCGACCTGGAGATACGTGTCCGCCTGGACGACGCCCTCGGCGGCGAGCACGGGCTCGAGCGGACCGACCGACACCACCTCTCCCGTCGGCAACGGGCCGGGCTGCGCGGTCAGGAAGCGGATCGCCAGCGGCTGCTTGAAGCGCGGGAGCACGAGCTCGTCCGGGACCGTCTCGCCGAGCGCCTGTCGGATCGCCACCTCGACGAGGTCGACGCCGACGGCGTGGCGGACGAGGTCGGCCATCTGGCCGCCGGGAATCCGTGCTGCCACCTCGACGACGCGCACCGAGCCGTCGTCGGAGACGATCAGCTGCGGGAACGCGATCCCGTCGCGCAGGCCGAGGGCGTGGACCGCGTGCACGGCGATCCGCTCGGCCTCTGCGAGCACGTCGGCGAAGATCGAGGCCGGATAGACGTGGATCCAGCCGACGCCGAAGCCGATCCCGGGCGGCCGCAGCCGGTCGGAGAGCGTCAGCGGGAACGCCTCGCCGTCGCGGGCGATCACGATCCCGTTCAGCTCGAGGCCGTCGTGGAAGCTCTCGACGATCGCCTCGTCCGTCGGCGACTCGGCGAGCGCCGCGTGCACGTGGGCGTCGAGCTCGTCCTGCGACTCGACGTAGAAGATCCCCCGCTGTCCGCCCGAGTCGGCCGGTTTCAGGACCGCCGGGACGCCGACGGCGTCGAGCGCCGCCCGCGCGCTCTGCATGTCGCGCGCGCCGGCAAAGCGCGGTTGCGGGACGCCGGCGTCGGCGAGCGTGCGGCGCATTGCGATCTTGTGCGTCATCAGGTGCGCGGTCTCGTTGCCGATCCCCGGCAGGCCCAGCTCCTCGGCGACGGCGGCCACGACGGGGACGGCCCGGTCGGCCGACACCGTCAGGACGCCGTCGACGCCGTGTCGCCGTCCGACCTCGGTCACGGCGGCGACGTCGGTGAAGTCCACCGCCTCGCCGGCGTCGGCAACGGCGAGGCCCGGCGCCTCCGGGTTGCGGTCGACGGCCACGACCGTATGGCCGAGCTCTTTGGCGCGCAGGATCGCGCGACGTTGGTGACGGCCTGCGCCGACGAAGAGAACGGTGCTCACGTCGCGCGCGATGCTATCCGCGGTGCTCTTTGCGGGGCCGGGCCTACGGAGAAGAGGCGGAGCTCGAAGCCGTGCCGTTCACGAGGAAGGCCAGCTTGTTCCAACGGGCGATCTCGCAGCCGTTGCGCCGGCCGAGCAGCACCCAGACCCGGCGCCCGTCGTGCGTGCCGCTGATCACTGCCTGCTCCGGCCCGCCGTAGATCTCTGTGCACTGCAGATCCTTCGGCAGCGGCGCGAACGGGTTCTTCATCCGGTCGAGCTTCTGACACGCGGCGGCGCGCCTGGGCAGCGTTCCGGCCGCCGGATCGCAGCGAAGCGTCCAGAGCGTGCGCTCTCCTTCGGAGCGCCCTTCCTCGAAGTACGACACCCGCAGCGCGGTCGACGGGTCGGACGTCCCGGCAGAGCTCGCGCCGCACCCGACGACGGCGGCGATGACGGCGATGACAGACGGCGATCCGCATCGGGGGACAGGGTAGCGCCTCGATAGACTCGCCGCGATGCTCGTAGGCAAGCGGATCTTCATCACCGGCGGCGCCGGTTTCATCGGCACGACGCTCGCCCGGCGGCTCGTCGAGGACAACGAGGTGATCGCCGCGGACAACCTCCACCGCGATGCGCTCTCGGGCACGCCGCTCGCGGAGCACCCCAACTTCACCCTCCACCAGGCGGACGTCCTCGACCTCGACGCGATGCGCGAGCTCTCGCAGGGCGCGACCCACATCGTCCACTGCGCGGCGATCGCGGGGGTCGACACCGTGCTCGAGAGCCCGGTGCGGACGATGCGCGTGAACATCGTCGGCACCTACAACGTGCTCGAGGCGGCGATCGCGACGATCGGCAGCGTCGAGCGCTTCATCGACTTCTCGACGAGCGAGGTCTTCGGCACGCACGCATTCCGGGTCGAGGAAGGGCAGGTCTCGACGATCGGCTCCGTCGGCGAAGCGCGCTGGACGTACGCGGTCTCGAAGCTCGCCGGCGAGCACATGTCGCACGCCTACCACGACGAGCTCGGGCTGCCGGCGGTGACGGTGCACCCGTTCAACGTCTTCGGCCCCGGCCAGATCGGCGGCGGCGCGATCCGGGCCTTCATCGAGAACGCGCTCGCCGGCCGCGACCTCGTCATCCACGGCGACGGCTCCCAGATCCGCGCCTGGTGCTACGTCGACGACATGGTCGCCGGCACGCTCGCGTGCCTCGAGCACCCGGACGCGGTCGGGCAGACGTTCAACATCGGCAACACGCGCTCGACGGTGACGATCTACGACCTCGCCCTGCGGATCAAGCGGCTGACCGGGGCGGAGGTCGACATCGTCTTCCAGCCGCTGCACTACGCCGACGTCGAGCTCCGGATTCCGAACGTCGAGAAGGCGCGCGAGGTGCTCGGCTTCGAGGCGAAGGTCGATCTCGACGAGGGCCTCGAGAAGACGATCGCGTGGTATCGAGAGAAGGCACTGAGCCCGATCCGCCTAGCCTTCCCCGAACTGGGGGAGGCGGAGCTGGCGGAGGTGCGTGGCGTGCTCGAGTCGGGCGCGCTGACGATGGGGCCGAAGGTCGATGAGCTGGAGCAGCTCGTCGCCGCGGCCTGCGGGGTCGAGCACGCGGTCGCCGTCTCGAACGGGACCGCGGCGCTCCATCTCGCCGTGCTCGCGCTCGGGATCGGAGACGGTTCGAGGGGCATCTCGACGAGGTGATCGTCCCGGCCTACACCTTCCCGGCAACCGCGAACGTCGTTCGGCTCGCGGGCGCGACGCCGGTGCTCGTCGACGTCGATCCCGCGACCTTCAACCTCGACGTCGGCAAGGTCTACGACGCAGTCACGCCGCGGACGAAGGCCGTGCTCGCCGTCCATCTCTTCGGCAGGCCGCTCGACTGGGAGGCGCTGCAGAGCGCCGTTCCGCCGGAGGTGCTGTTGCTCGAGGACGCGGCCGGCGCGCTGGGTGCGAAGTGGCGCGGGATGCCGTGCGGCGGGCTCGGAGCCGCCGGGTGCCTCTCCTTCCACCCGCGCAAGATCGTCACCACCGGCGAGGGCGGCGCGGTGACGACGAACGACGCAGAGCTCGCCGCGTCGATCCGGCGGCTCCGCCATCACGGGCTCGGGCCGGACGCCGACATCGTCGAGCCCTCGACGAACTACCGGCTGGCGGACATCCTCTGCGCGGTCGGGATCCCGCAGCTGCGCCGGCTCGACGAGCTGCTTGCGGAGCGGACGCGGATCGCGGCGGGCTACACGGAGAGGCTGCGCGACCTGGTCGATGTCCCGGACGCCGACGAGGGCGACGTGCACGGCTGGCAGGCGTACGTGATCCGGCTCGACCGCAAGGACGAGGCGCTCGCGACGCTGCGGGCCGAGGGAATCGAGGTTCAGATCGGGACCTACGCGCTCCACCGGCTGTCCGCCTACCGCGACCAGGGGCCGTACCCCGGCGCCGACGCCGCCTTCGACCGTGCGCTCGCGCTCCCGCTCCACTCGCGGCTCGGCGACGGCGACCTCGACCGCGTCGTCGAGGGCATCGCGCGCTTTGCTTGACAAGCGTCTCATGTAAGTGAATACTCACTACCTATGAGTGCGCCAACCAGACAGACGGCCGAGGTCCGCCGCGAGGCGGTGCTCGAGGCCGCCGCCGCAGAGTTCTCCCGTAAGGGCCTCCACGGCGCCTCGACCGACGCGATCGCGAGCGCGGCCGGGATCTCGCAGCCGTACCTCTTCCGCCTCTTCGGCACGAAGAAGGAGCTCTACCTGGCCACGACCCGGCTCAAGATGGAGGAGATCTACCGGGCCTTCGAGCAGGCGTCGCGAGGCAAGTCGGGCGAGCAGGCGTTTCGTGCGATGGGGGACGCCTACCGGGTTCTGATCGAGGATCGGGAGCGGCTGCAGCTGATGCTCCAGTGCTTCGCGGCGGCCGAGGACGACGAGATCCGCGCAGACATGCGCCGCGTCTGGCGCGACCTCGCCGAGCTGGTCGAGCGCGTCAGCGGCGCCTCGCCCGCGGAGGTGAGCACGTTCATCGCCAGGGGGATGCTGCTGAACGTCCTCGGAGCGATGCGGCTGTTCGACGAGCCGACGCCGTGGGGGGACAGGCTGATCGAGGGCTGCCGGCCGGAATGACCGCGTTTTTTTCACCCGCTATTGAAGTAATGACTCACTAAGAAAGGAGTCGATTCAGATGCCGGCCACGACCAAGACCGTCTGGACGTTCGTGATCACCTCGATCGCACTGTTCATGGTCGTTCTGGACAACCTCGTCGTCTCGACCGCGCTGCCGGTGATCCGCACCGACCTCGGCGCGACGATCGAAGAGCTCGAGTGGACGGTGAACGCCTACACGCTCACCTTCGCGGTGTTCCTGCTCACCGGGGCGGCGCTCGGCGACCGTTTCGGCCGGCGACGCATGTTCAGGTTCGGCCTCGCCCTTTTCACCGTCGCTTCGGCGGCCGCTGCACTCGCGCCCTCGATGGAGTCGCTGATCGCGGCCCGTGCAGTACAGGGCATCGGCGGCGGGATCGTGACGCCGCTGACGCTGACCCTGCTCTCGGCGGCGTTTCGCGCCGACAAGCGCGGGATGGCGCTTGGTGCCTGGTCCGGGATCGCCGGCCTCGCGGTCGCGGCCGGACCGCTCGTCGGGGGCGCGGTCGTCGACGGGATCGCGTGGCAGTGGATCTTCTGGCTGAACGTGCCGATCGGGCTCGCGGTGCTGCCGCTCTCGCGCCTGCTGACCGAGAGCTACGGGCCGGACAAGACGCTCGACCTGCCCGGGCTCGGGCTCGCGAGCGGCGGCCTGTTCGGACTCGTCTGGGGTCTCGTGCACGGCAACGGCGATGGTTGGAGCAGCCCGCAGATCGTCGGGTCGCTCGCGGCGGGCGCCCTCCTGCTTGCTGCCTTCGTGGCCTGGGAGGCGCGGGCGCGAGAGCCGATGCTGCCGCTTCGTTTCTTCCGCAGCCGGGCGTTCGCTGCGGCGAACGGCGCTTCGTTCGCGATGTACTTCGGCATGTTCGGCTCGATCTTCCTGCTCTCGCAGTTCTTCCAGACGGCGCAGGGGTACTCGCCCTTCGAGGCCGGTCTGCGCGTGCTTCCGTGGACGGCGATGCCGATGGTCGTCGCTCCGATTGCGGGCGCACTCTCCGACCGGATCGGCGGCCGGCCCTTCCTCGCCGGCGGCCTCGCGCTGCAGGCGATCGGGCTTGGCTGGATCGCCGCCGTGTCGACGGCCGACGTCGGCTATTCGTCGCTCGTCGGCCCGTTCATCCTCTCGGGCATCGGGATGGGGATGTTCTTCGCGCCCGTCGCGAACATCGTCCTCAGCAGCGTCGGCCTGCGCGACGAGGGGAAGGCTTCGGGCGTCTCGAACGCGATCCGTGAGGTCGGCGGGGTCTTCGGCGTCGCGGTGCTGGCCTCGATCTTTGCCCGCACGGGCGGTTACGAGTCGCCGGCGATCTTCAGCGAGGGGCTGATGGCCGCGACCTGGGTCGGTGCTGCGGTCGTCGGCGTCGGCGCTCTGATCGCTCTCGCCGTCCCGGGCAAGAAGCGGGCCGAAGCACCCGTCGCCGCGCTCGACTCCGTGTAGTCGCTGCCTAGGCCGGGCGTGCCCCAGGGACAGTCCCTGGGACACGTCCGGAAAGGCGGAGACGAGGCGTCGCGAGGACGAGCGCTACGGCGAGGAGCCCCAATGCTGCGAACGCCGCCCGGAGCCCGATCGCCTCGGCGATGCCGCCGACGATGGGCGGACCGACGAGGAAACCGAGGTAGCCGAGGGTCGTGACGGTGGCGACGGCGCTTCCCCGCTCCTCCGGCGTCGCCAGCCTGCCGCCGGCGCCGAACAGCGTCGGCGCCGCGATCGAGATGCCGGCGCCGCCGACGAAGAACGCCGCAATCGCGACCGGGACGTTCGGCGCGGCCGCCGCGCCGACAAGCCCGATGAGCGCCACCGTCATCGCACCGGCGAGCAGGAGCGTGTCGCCGAGGCGGCTCTCGAGCCACTGGCCCGAGAGGCGGCCGAGCATCATCGCGCCGCCGTAGGCGGCCGGTGCGAGCGCGCTCACGCCGGGGCTGGCCTCGAGGTCGCGCTCGAGGAAGATCGCGCCCCAGTTCTCCATGCTGCCCTCGATTACGAAGGCGGCTGCACACGCGATCCCGAGCGGGATTGCGGCACGGCTCAGCCGGGGACCGCGTGAGCTCGCCGGCCGCGCCTCGAAGCGCTCGTGCCGCAGGTTCAGCGCCGCCGCGACGAGCAGAGCGACCGAGACGGCGCCGAGCACCTCCAGCCGGCCCGCGCCGAGCTCGCGCGCAAGCCCGGTGGCGAGCGCGCCGACGAGGACGCCGGCCGAGTAGAGCGCGTGTGCGAGCTGCATCAGCCGGACGCCGCGCTTCGCCTCGAGCTCCGAGACGGCCGCATTCATCGCGACGTCGGTTGCGCCGCTGAACGCGCCGACCACGAAGAGGCCGGCGGCGAGCGCAGGCACCGAGCCCGCGAACGCCGGCAGAACGGCCGCAACCGCCGACCCCGCGAGAAGCCAGGGCAGGATTCGCGTTCCTCGGCGGTCGAGCTCGCGACCGGTGAGCAGCATCGCCGGCAGCGAGCCGACGGCGACGAAAAGGAGCGCCAGGCCGAGCTGGCCCTTCGACGCTCCGACGGCGGTCTGTACTGCCGGCGCGAGCGCGGCCCAGGAGCCCCAGAGGAGGCCGAACGCGAAGAAGGCCGCGAGCGGCCCACGCCTGCTCACACGCGGTCCCAGCCCTCTGGCAGCTGCGGCACCTGCCAGGACGGATCCGGCCGCCAGTCCTCCCACCCGGTCGGAAACGGCCACTCGGCGAGTACCCGTTGTGACTCCGCCCGCACCTCGCGGGCGTCGAGCAGTCCGACCGCGGCTGCCTGCTCGAGCTCGTCCTCGTCCTTCCACTCATAGGAGCCGTCGGGCCGGACGATCAGGTCGAGCTTCTCGTCGAAGGTGTCGACGCCGAGCGGCGTCCGCCGCAGCGGCTGCTCGAAGTTGACGTACCAATGGCTGAACGCGCCGTTCTCGTCCCAGAAGACGTAGACGGAGTGCCGACGACCGCGCTCCGCCACGCAGAGCGAGTCTCGGGTGGGAGCGGCGTCTTCGAGCTCCCAGTCGTCGCCAGGGATCCGCAGTCCGCCGGCGGGCACCTTGGCCGGCCCGCCGGCCGGGAACCAGAGCACGAGTAGTTCCGGCGACTCCTCGACGATCCGGCAGGCCTGCGCGCGCCAGACCCGGCCGCGATGCACGTCGCGCCAGACCGCGTCGGTACGCTCCTCTCCGCCCATGGCCGATCCCGATCTCTCCGTCGTCGTGACGCTCTTGAACGAGCAAGGCTCGCTCGACGAGCTCTACCAGCGCACCGTAACCGCGCTCACAGCAGTGGAAGCGCGAAGTCGTTCGAGCTGATCCTGATCGACGACGGCTCGACCGACGGAACCTGGGCCGAGGTCGAGCGTCTGCACGCCTCCGATCCCCGCATCCGGGCCGTCCGCTTCAAGCGCAACTTCGGCCAGCATCCCGCCATGCACGCGGGTCTCGCGCGCGCACGCGGCGGCATCGTCGTGACCATGGACGGAGATCTCCAGAACGAGCCGGAGGACATCCCGAAGCTCGTCGCCGCCGTCGAGGGCGGCGCCGATGTCGCGAGCGGCCGCCGCGCGGCGCGGAACGACTCCTGGGGACGGACGCTGCCCTCGCGGCTGATCAACGGCATGCTCCGCCGCTTCACCGGCGTCTCGATCTCCGACTTCGGCTGCGCCTTCAATGCGTACCGGCGCACAGCGGTCGAGCCGGTACTGCCGGCGATCGGGAAGCAGAAGTTCACGAAGGCGCTGGTGCTCTCGGCGGGCGCGTCCGTCGTCGAGGTGGACGTCGGCCACTCCGCACGGTCGGGGGCGTCGCGCTACTCGCCGCTGCGCTTGACGCGGCTGGCCCTGCACGTGCTGGCCGGCTTCTGGCCGCAGCCGATTCAGTGGATCGGGATCGCGCTCGGGATGGTCTGCACACTGCTCGCGACCTGCCTCGCCGTCTACGGCGTCTGGTACTGGATCGATCGCTCCGACTTCCCGGGGCCGCTGCTCGGCGGCGTCGCCGTTCTCTTCGTGCTCGGAATCCAGGGCTTCATCCTCGCGCTCGTCGGCGAGTACTTGGGCAGAATCCAGCGGGAGGTCGACGGGCGGCCTCTCTACACGATCTCGGAGGAACTGTGAGCAAGCGCGTTCTGGTCACCGGCGGGGCGGGGTTCATCTCGTCGAACTTCATCCGCCACCTGCTCGCGAACACCGACCACGAGGTGGTCTCGCTCGACGCACTCACGTACGCCGGCAACCTCGAGAACCTCGCCGACGTGATCAGTCACGAGCGGCTCTCGTTCGTGCACGGCGACATCCGTGACGCCGAACTGGTGGCGAAGATGGTCTCCGAGGTCGACGTGATCGTGAACGCCGCCGCCGAGTCGCACGTCGAGAAGTCGATCGAGGAAGGCGCGTCCGAGTTCGTGACCACGAACGTCGAGGGAACGCAGATCCTGCTCGACGCGATCCGCCGTACGCCCGTCGAGCGCTTCATCCTGATCTCCTCGAGCGAGGTCTACGGGACGGCCGAGTACGCGCCTATGGACGAGGAGCACCCGCTCAACCCGCGCTCTCCGTACGCAGCGACGAAGGCGGGCGGCGACCGGCTCGCGTACTCGTACTTCGTCACCTACGGGCTGCCGATCGTGATCGTGCGACCGTTCAACAACTACGGGCCGAGCCAGCATCCCGAGAAGGTGATCCCGCGCTTCATCACGCAGGCGCTTTCAGGGGAGCCGCTGACAATCCACGGCGACGGGCACGCGAGCCGCGACTGGCTCTACGTCGACGACGACGCCGAGGCGATCGAGGCGATCATCGCCGCCGACATCGACGGGCTCGCCGGCGAGGTGGTCAACGTCGCGACCGGGATCGACATCTCCGTCCGCGACGTCGCCGACGCCGTCCTGGCCGCGGTCGGCGCGGATGTCGAGAAGGTCTTCGTCGAGGAGCGGCTCGGTCAGGTCGACCGCCACATCGGGTCGACCGACAAGCTGGCGGCGCTGACGGGATGGCGCGCTCGCACGAGCTTCGAGCGGGGCCTGGAACGCACTGTCGAGTGGTACCGCGAGAACGAGGTCTGGTGGAGAGAGATCAGGCGGCGGGCGCAGACGGCGCACGTCCGCGTCTCCTCGTCCTAGGCGCGGGTGCGGCGCAGGTCGGGCTCCTGCGGGCGGCGCGCGAGCGCGGCCTCTTCGTGATCGCGGTCGACCGCGACGCGGCGGCGCCCGGATTCGCGTACGCCGACAAGCGGGCGCTCGTCTCGGCCGAGGACGAACCCGACGTCGACCGGCTCGCACGTGCCGAGAACGTCGACGGCATCGTCTCGCCGGGCGCCGACTGGCCCGTCGGCATCGCGGCGCGGGTCGCTGAGCGTCTGCGGCTGCCCCATCCCATCGACGGCGCCACGGCGGCGCTCGCGACCTCGAAGCAGCGCCAGCGCGAGCGCTTCACGGCCGCTGGAGTGCCACAGCCTCGGCTGCTCGCCGAGCCGGCCGCGCCCTGCGTCGTCAAGGCGCCGGACCGGCAGGGCCAGCGCGGGCTGACGCTCGTGCGGACGGAGGCGGAGCTGCCGGCCGCGATCGAGGCGGCGCTCGCGGCGTCCCGCAACGGCACCTACATCGTCGAGGAGTTCGTCGACGGCCCGGAGGTGACGGTCAACGCCGTCTCGGTCGACGGCGTCTTCCACCCACTCCTCGTCACCGACCGTGTCACGGCCGACCCGCCCGCATTCGGTGTGGCGCTGGCGCACGTGTGGCCTTGTGTTCCTGTAACACAAGGTCCGATCGACGCGGCCCGTGCAGCGGCCGATGCGCTCGGGATCCGCAACGGGCCTACCTACACCCAGATCCGCGTCGGGGAGGACGGATCCCGCGTGGTCGAGCTGGCTGCGCGGCTCGGCGGCGGTCACGACGCGGAGCTCGTCGAGGCGGTCACGGGCGTGAAGCTGAACGAGCTCGCGCTCGACTTCGCGCTGGGGAACGAGGTTTGTGTTACAGGAACACAAAGTCTCGCCGGCGGCGGCTGCGTCCTCTTCCTCGTCGCGCCCGAGGGTCGGCTGCTCGCGATCGAGGGCCGGGAGGCTGCGCACGCGGCCGAAGGGGTCGTCGACGTACGGATCTACCGCGAGCCCGGCCATACCTTCGGCCCGCTCCTGCGCGGAGCAGACCGGGCCGGTGCCGTGATCGCGGTCGGCGACAGTCGCGACGACGCGCTCGAGCGCGCTCGTGCGGCCGCGGACGAAATACGCTTCGTCGTCGAATGACGAGAGAAACCCCGCTTGGCTTCCAGCCGCCTTCGATCGGCGAGGAGGAGATCGAGGCCGTCGCCGAGACGCTCCGGTCGGGCTGGCTCACGACCGGGCCGCGGGCGGCGCTGCTCGAGGAGCGGATGGCCGAGTACCTCGAGGCGAAGCACGTGCTCGCGGTCGCGTCGGGCACCGCTGCGCTGCATCTGGCGCTCGTCGCGCTCGGCGTCGGCGACGGAGACGAGGTGATCACGACGCCGATCACCTGGCCGGCAACGGCGAACGTGATCGTCCACAGCAGTGCGACGCCGGTCTTCGTCGACGTCCGCGAGGGCGATCTGAACATCGATCCGGCGCTCGTCGAGGCCGCCGTGACCGAGCGGACGAAAGCGATCATGCCCGTGCACCTCGCCGGGCAGCCCTGTGACCTCGATCCGATCTGGGAGCTCGGGATCCCGGTGATCGAGGACGCCGCGCACGCGGCCGAGAGCGCCTACCGCGGCCGCAAGCTCGGCGGCCTTTCCGAAGCGACCTGCTTCAGCCTCTACGCGACGAAGAACATCGCAGCGGGTGAAGGCGGGCTCGTGTCGACGAACTCGGACGAGATCGCCGAGGCGATTCGAAATCTGCGGCTGATGCGCCGTGGCGACGGCTCGCTTTACGACCTCACCGTCCCCGGCTACAAGGCGAACCTCTCCGACGTGCTCGCGGCGATCGCGCTCGTCCAGCTCGACAAGCTGCCGGAGCACACGGCCGCGCGCGAGCGTCAGTTCGCGCTCTACGACGAGGGGCTGGCCGCGCCATCGACGGGATCGAGCCGCTCGAGCGCGACCCGCGCGACACGCACGCTCTGCATCTCTACGTCGTTCGCGTCGACGCCGAGCGCTTCGGCCTCACCCGCGACGAGCTGCAGCAGGCGCTCGCGGCCGAGCGAATCTCGACCTCGATCCACTTCCTGCCCGTGCACCGGCTCACCTGGTACCGCGAGCGCTTTCCCGAGCAGCCGCCGCTCCCGGTCGCCGAGCGTGCGGGCGGCGAGATCCTCTCGCTGCCGCTCTCGCCGGCGCACTCCGACGAGGACATCGCGGACGTGCTCGAGGCGCTCGGACGAGTCTGCGACCGCGCATGAGCCGGCCGCTTCGCGTCGCGCGCGACGCTGCTTCTCACCGGCCTCGCGGTCGCCTATCTCGATCTGGAAGATCGACCTCCGCCAGACGATCGACAGTCCTGCGCCGACGCCGACCCGTGGTGGTTCGCGCTCGCGGTCGCGATCATGATCCTGACCGTCGTGCCGATGGCCGAGCGCTGGCGGCGACTGCTGGCCTCGCAGGGCATGCACGAGCGGCTGCCGTGGCTGACGCGCGCGTACCTCGTCGCCTACACGGCCGGCCAGATCCTGCCGACGTCGATCGGCGGTGACGCCGTCCGGATCCTGGAGACCTCCCGCCGTCATCCGGCGCGGCTCGGTGCGATCTCCGCGATCGTCCTGCTCGAGCGGGCGCTCGGCGGAGCGGCGACCGTTCTCCTCGGCGCCGTCGGCTTCCTGCTCGCGGTCGGCCGCTACGACGTAGGCGCCTACCTGTGGATCGAGGGCGCGTTCGTGTTCGGGACGATCCTGCTCGGCTTCCTCTTCTTCGCGCGGTCGGCCCGGCCGCTGCTGCGCCTGACGATGCCAGTGCTGCGGCGCGTCCGCCTCGAGCGGCCGGTGCGCGCGGTCTACGACGGCGTGCACGCGTTTCGCGACCGCAGCGGTCTCCTGCTGGCCCTCTTCGTCTTCACGGTCGGGATCCAGGCCATTCGGGTGCTCGCGATCTGGGCGACGGCGCGGTCGGTCGGGATCGATCTGCCGCCGCGTCTCTACTACGTGATGGGGCCGCTCTTCTTCCTCGTGCTGCTCGTTCCGTTCACGCTCAACGGTTTCGCCGTGCGGGAGGCCTTCTTCGTCAGCTTCCTCGGCAGCGTCGGCATCGGCGCCGACCAGGCCTTCGCCGCCGGCTTCCTCTTCTTCCTCGTCACGGTCGCCATGGCGCTGCCTGGCGGCGCGATCCTGCTCTGGGAAGGGCTGCGCGGCGGGCCGAGAGCGAGTCATGTCTGACGCGAGCGTCGTCGTCGTCACCTACAACGCGCTGCCGTGGATCGAGCGCGCGCTCGAGAGTGTGCGAGGCGAGGAGACAATCGTCGTCGACAACGGGTCCAGCGACGGCACGCCCGATGTCGTCCGCGAGCTCTTTCCCGAGGCGACGGTGATCGAGCAGGCGAACCTCGGCCTTGCCGCGGGCTGGAACGCCGGCATGGCCGCCGCCGCCGGACGCTACGCCCTGATCCTCAATGCCGACGCGTGGCTGAACGAGGGCTCGCTCGAGCGGCTCGTTCGGTTCGCGGACGCGCGTCCGGAAGCGGCCGTCATCGGCCCGAAGCTGCTCAACGTCGACGGGACGCTCCAGCGGTCGGTCCGAGGGGTGCCGACGCTCTGGCGCCTCGCGACCGAATACTTCTTCCTGCGCAAGCTCGCGCCGCGCTCGCGGCTTCTGAACGCCTTCTACGCCGGCGGCTTCGCGCACGACGAGGAGCGCGAGGTCGAGGTGGTGATGGGGGCGTGCATGCTCGTTCGGCGCCAGGCGGTGGAGGAGGTCGGCCCGCTCGACGAGGCGTTCTTCCTCTTCAGCGAGGAGACCGACTGGTGCCAGCGCTTCCGGGACGCCGGCTGGAAAGTGCTCTTCTACCCCGGCGCCCAGTGCGTCCACGTCGGCGGCGCCTCGCACGGCGGCCGCATGTTCCGCGAGAACGTACGCGGGCACCTGCGCTACCTCGCGAAGCATCGCGGGATCCGATACGCGGAGCGCGCGCGCCGGCTCCTCCGCGTGGCGCTGTCGTTGCGCGGGCGGTTGTTCCGGGACGAGCGCGGGCGGATGTACCGCGATGTGGCCGACTGGCTCGGCTCGGGGCCTGTGCCGGAGCTGCTCGAGCGATGACGCTGCTGCGGCTTGCGTTCGCGACGGGGATCCTCTTCCTCCCCGGCGCGATCCTCGCCCGCGCGCTCGGGCTGCGAGGCGTGGGCGTCACGCTCGCCTGGTCGCTGGCGCTCCTCTTCGGCGCGCTTGCGGTGACGTTCCTCGTCGGCGCCTCGCTGACGCTGACGCTCGTGCTGCTGGTTGTGGCCGCCGCTGTGGCGCTGCCGTTCGCCCGGCGCGCCCCCCGGCCGGAGCGCGTGCCCGGCCGCTGGTGGGTCTTCGGTGCCGGCGTCGTGCTGGGCGTCCTGCTCTGGCACGTCGCGGGCGAGATCGGCGGCGACGGCTTCTTCCACCTCGCCCGCGTGCGCAAGCTCGACGCGTTCGGCTCGCTCTCGCTCGATGCCGTCAACGAGTTCGCCGACGGCGGCCTGCACCCGGGCTACGCCTTCCCGCTCTGGCACGGCTTTCTGGCGCTCGTCGCCCGCGTCGCCTTCGTCGATCCGAGCGTCGTCGTCCTGCACCAGGCCTCGGTGCTCGCGCCGGTGGCGCTGCTCGTCGCCTACGAGGCGGGGTACGCGCTCTTTCGCCGGGTCGGGCCGGCCGTTGCGGTCGTCTGCGGCGCACTCGCGGTGACGGCGCTCGCGCCCGCCTACGGCGGCGCCTACACCGCGCTCGGCTTGCCGGCCACCGGCTCGCGCCAGCTGCTCGTGCCCGCGGCGCTGGGGCTGGCGTTCGCCTACGTCGAGCGGCCGACCCGCGGCTTGCTCGCCTCCGTCGCCGCTGCCGGGCTCGTACTCGCGGTCGTGCACCCGACGTACGCGATCTTCCTCTGGCTCCCGTTCCTCGGCTTCCTTGTCGTGCGCGCGCTCGTCCAGAGGCACGAGGCGAAGCGGATTGCGGCGGCGCTGGCCGCGCTCGTCCTTCCGGCGGCCGCCTACCTGGCGTGGTTGCTCCCGGTCGTCCGCGACACCGCCTCGCATGCGCCGGGCCGAGACGAGCTCCGGCGCGCGTTCGAGCAGTACGCAGGCCAGCTCGACGTCTTCTCCGACACGAGCTACCGGCTCGCGCCCGAGGTTTTCGGGCGAGCGGGCGCGGTCGCCGTCGTCGCGCTCCTGTTCGTGCCGCTGGCGGGATTCGCCCTGCGCCAGCGCTGGGCGGCGTACGTGCTCGGCGGCTTCCTCGCGGTTGCGGCGGTGATGTTCGTGCCGAGCCTCTTCACGGCGTTCTCCGATCTCGTCTCGATCTCGCAGTCGCGCCGCGCCGCCGGCTTCTGGCCGGTTGCCTTCGCGTTCGCCGGCGGGCTCGTCGTCCTCAGCACCTTCCTGCGGTGGCTGCTGCTCCCGGTGGCGCTCGCCGGCGGGATCGTGCTTCAGCTCCTCTACCCGGGCGAGTTCTCGTACCGGCTGGAGGACGGCGGGCCGGCGCTCGTGACGTGGTTCGCGGTCGTCGCAGGGCTCGCTGCGCTCGGCTACGGCCTCTGGCGCCGGCCGTCCCTCGAGCAGCCGGCCGGCCTCGTCGGGTATGGCCGCGGCGCTCTTCGTCCTCCCGATCGCCGTCCACGCCGCTGCGAACTGGAGCCCGTCCGAGGCCCGTCTGCCGAACCCGCTCACTCCCGGGCTGATTGCGGCGCTGCGTGACGACGTCCCGCGCGGCGACACGGTCTACTCCGATCTCGAGACGAGCTACCGGATCGGCGCCTCCGCGCCGGTCTACATCGCCGCGGCGCCGCCCAGTCACGTCGCCGACACCGAGGAGAACCGCCCGTACGAGCGGCGGGAGGACAACGTGCGCTTCTTCGAGACCGGAGACGTCGCGATCCCGCGCGACGCAGGTGCGCAGTGGCTCGTTGTCGACCGCGACCGCTTCGACATCGCCCCGGACGCCGACAGCGTCTACCGGGACGAGCGCTACACGCTCTACGTGCTGCCGTAGCCGCCCCCGCCCGGCGTCTCGACCGTCAGCACGTCGCCAGGCTCCAGCTCGCGCGAGGCGAACGGGGGCAGCGCCTCGCCGTTGACGCTGTTTTGCCCGGACGCGCCGTCCGAGCCTCCCGCGGCCCCGGCCGGCGCGATGCGCCGACGCTGGGAGAGCAACGAGAGCCGACAGGCCTCGAGGACACGCAGCTCCCGGACGACACCGTCCCCGCCCCGGTGCAGGCCGGCTCCGCCCGAGCCGAGCCGCAGCGCGTGGCGCTCGACGCGGAGCGGGTACTCGAGCTCGAGTGCCTCCGTCGGGGTCGAGAGCGTGTTCGACATCGCGACGTGCACGCCCGACGGTCCGTCGGCGTCCGGGCACGCGCCCTGGCCGCCGCCGATCGTCTCGTAGTAGGTGAAACGCTGGTTGCCGAGGATGACGTTGTTCATCGTCCCCTGTCCCTGGGCCGGCAGCGGCACCGCGGCGCCGAAGGCGCGAAAGAGCACGTCGACGATGCGGCTCGACGTCTCGACGTTGCCGGCGGCGACTGCCGCGGGAGCGCGCGCGTTGACGAGGCAGCCCTCGGGCGCGGTGACGGTGACGGGGGCGAGCGCGCCGGCGGAGGCGGGCACGTCCGGATCGGTGAGGCAGCGGACGACGAACAAGCAGGCGGACTGCGTGACCGCGAGCGGACAGTTGAGATTGCCGTCGTGCTGCCCCGCCGTGCCGGTGAAGTCGATCTCCAGCTTGTCGCCGGCCACCGTGACGGCGGCGCGCAGCTCGAGCTCGCCGTCAGCGGTCTCGAGGACGTCCGTCGCCTCGTAGCGTCCGTCGGGCAGCGCGACGATGCCGGCGCGGACGCGGCGCTCGGAGTAGGCGACGAGCTCGCTCATCGCCGCGGCGACCTCCTCGTGGCCGCGCCGCGCGCACAGCTCGGCAATCCGGCGCGCGCCGAGCCGCTGCGCCGCCAGTTGCGCACGCAGGTCGCCGCGCCGCTCATCGGGATTTCGCATCTGGGCCACCAGCGCGTCAAGCGTCCGCTCGTCGAGCCGGGTCGGCGGGATCACGACCCCTTCCTCGGCCAGCGTCCGCGAATCCGCCGGCATGCTCCCCGGCACCGAGCCGCCGACGTCCGCGTGGTGTGCGCGCGTCGCGGCGAAGCCCAGCTCGGTGCGCGAGACGAGCGTGATGTCCGGTAGGTGCGTCCCGCCGGCGTAGGGGTCGTTGAGGATGAAGACGTCGTCGGGGCCGGGCTCGCAGGCGATCACCGCTGCCACGGACGCGGGCATCGCGCCGAGATGCACAGGGATGTGCTCCGCCTGCGCGACCATCCTCCCGGCCGCGTCGAAGATCGCGGTCGAGCAGTCGCGGCGCTCCTTGATGTTGGCGGAGAACGCCGACCGGATCAGCACCGCACCCATCTCCTCGGCGACTGCGCGGATCGCGTAGCCGAGCACTTGAAGGCGCACGTTCACGCTCGCGCCACCACCAGCGAGCCGTCGCGCCACTGGCCGGTCCAGCCGGGTGGGATCCAGGCGGTCGATCCTTCCAAACAGGTCACTCCTGTCTCGAACGACCGACCCGGCACCTGTCTAGCCGTGTACCGGGGACCGGGAAGGACATGGGCGGTCCGGACCGCCACCAGCTCGAGCGGACGTGTCCTTTCCGCATACCCGTAGCGCTCCTCGTGCATCCGGTGGAACGCCTCGGCGACGTCGCCGCCGAGCGGCACGGTCAACTCGAACGACTGGCCGACGTAGCGAACGTCGGCTTCGCCCTCGGCCGGCAGGTCGGCCTCGGCGAGCGGGACGACGAGTGAGCGGACGGTGTCGCGCCGCTCGTCGCTGAGCGCGAGCCCGAGCGCCGAGAGGACGCCTGCCGCCTCCGGGACGAGCACCGTCTCGATCTCGAGCTCCTCCGCCAGCGCGCACGCGTGCAGCGCCCCGGCGCCGCCGAACGCGACGAGCGCGAAGTCGCGCGGATCGAGGCCGCGCTCGACCGAGACGACCCGGAGCGCGGCCAGCATCTCGGCGTTCACGACCTCGATCACGTCCTCGGGGGTCGCTGCGACCAGCGCGAGCGCTCGCTTCGCTGCGTCGCCGTCGAGCTCGATCCCGCCCGCGAGCTGCTGCGGCAGCCGTCCCAGCAGCAGGTTCGCGTCGGTGACGGTGGGCCGCTCGCCGCCGCGGCCGTAGCAAGCAGGCCCCGGCTCGGCGCCCGCGCTCGCCGGCCCGACGCGGAGCGCGCCGCCGGCGTCGCGCCAGACGATCGAGCCGCCGCCGGCGCCGACCGTGTGGACGTCGAGCGTCGGCAGCCGGATCGGCAGCCCGCCGACGAGGCGCTCGCTCGAGCGCGACGCCTCGCCGGCGACGATCGCGCAGACGTCGGTCGAGGTTCCCCCCATGTCGAAGGCGATCGCGTTCTCGATCCCGGCCAGGCGCGCCAGCCTGGCTGCGCCGACGACGCCTGCGGCCGGGCCCGAGAGAAGCGCCCGCGCCGCGTGCGCGGCCGCTTCCTCGAGCGACGCGACGCCGCCGGACGAGCGCATCACGAGCGGCTCCGGCAGGCCGGCCTCGGCGCAGCGCTTCGCCAGCGCCCGCAAGTAGCGGCCGAGCAGCGGCCCGAGATAGGCGTCCGCGGCCGTCGTCGAAGCGCGCTCGTACTCGCGGAACTCGGGCGCCGACTCGTGCGAGGCGACGACGTGGGCCTGCGGGTGGCGGCGGCGCAGCTCGGCGGCGACGGCCTGCTCGTGCGCGGGGTCGCGGAACGAGAAGAGCAGGCAGACGGCGATCGCCTCCGCCTCGCTCAGGTCCGGGCAGCGATCGAGGTCGAGCGGCTCGAGCTCGTCGTGCGGCCCCATTCGACCGCGGACGCCGACGCACCGTTCGAGCGGCACGAGCGGCTCCGGATGCGGCGCGCAGAGCCGGTAGAGGTGGGCGCGGTTCTGGCGGCGCAGGTGGAGGACGTGCTCGAACCCGGCGGTCGAGACGAGCGCCGTCCGCGCGCCGCGCCGCTCGAGCAGCGCGTTGGTCGCGATCGTCGTCCCGTGCGTGAAGCGCTCCAGCTCGTGTGCGCCCACTGCCGCAGCCGCTGCCAGCACCGACTCCTCCTGCCGCCGCGCGGTCGGCACCTTGGCCGTCCGCAACTCGTCGCCGTCGAGGAGCACCGCGTCGGTGAACGTTCCGCCGACGTCGACGCCCAGGATGGCCACGGCGCAGACTCTAGGAGGTTGCGCGAGTCACGCCCGGGGTAGACCTCGACGCGTGAGACTCTCGAAGCTGCTGATCCATCTCAAGTCGAGCCTCTGGTTCGTGCCCGTGCTCTGCGTGCTCGCCGGCGCCGTACTGTCGCTGGCAACGATCGCCCTCGACCGCTACTTCGACTACAGGGCGATTCCGACGTGTCCTCACCGGCGGCCCAGACTCGGCCTTGATCATCCTGACCACGGTGGCTGCGTCGATGGTCAGCCTGACCGCCCTCGTGCTGACGATCACGATGGTCGTCGTGCAGCTGGCGATGGGGCAATTCTCGCCCCGGATCGTGCAGCGGATCCTGCGAGACAAGCCGAGCCAGTTCGCAATCGGGCTTTTCGTGGCGACGTTCGTGCATTCCGTCCTCGCGGCCCGCGAGGTGACGATCAACGGCGACAGCACCGGCCATGTGCCGGGGATCGCGGTCGTGACGGCGTTCACGCTCGTTCTCGTCAGCATCGCCGTCCTCGTCATGTACGTGCATCACATCGGCCAGGCGCTGCGCGTCTCGGCGCTGATCGAGCTCGTGGGCAAGGAGACGCGCTCGCTCCTCGACCGCAAGTATCCGGACAAGGGCACAGCCGTCGAGCCCGAACCTGGCGCACCGTTCGTCGTCGAAGCGAGAACATCCGGCGTCGTCACCGGCATCGGCGTCGACCAGCTCGTCGAGGAGGCGCGGCGCGTGAACTGCCGCCTCGAGCTGTGCCCGGCGCTGGGGGAGTTCGTCCCTGCAGGAGCGCCGCTCTTCCGCGTCGACGGCGACCCGGCAGGGCTGGACGAGGACAAGCTGCGCAAGGCTCTGATCTCCCAGCTCGAGCCGACGCTGGACGAGGACGTCGCCTACGGTGTCCGGCTCCTCGTCGACATCGCCGAGCGGTCGCTGGCCGATTCGCCCTTTCAGGATCCGACGACCGCCGTGCAGGCGATCGACCGGCTTGCACGACGTCCTCAGGCAGCTGGTGCGACGACCGTTTCCCGACGGTCGGCATCGAGACGAGGCGGGCGAGCTGAGGCTCACTGTGCGGACGATGAGCTGGGAGGCCTACGTTCACCTCGCCTTCGACGAGATCCGCATGGCCGGAGCGGGGTCGCCGCAAGTTTCGCGCCGTTTGAAGGCTGCGCTCACCGACCTCAGGTCGATCGCGCCACCGGAGCGCGTCGAGATCCTCGACCGGCAGCTCGATCTCCTCGTCACCGCGACGGAGACCGCGATGGAAGACCAGCGAGACGTCGACATGGCGTTGCACGAGGATCGCGAGGGGATCGGCGCCGCGGCCTCGTCTCGCTAGCCGCGCAGTAGCATCGGGCGCGTGAAAGTCCTGCTCGTCTCGCTCTACTGGCCGCCCGCGGGCGGTGGCGGCGTCCAGCGCCCGCTCAAGTTCGCGCAGTACCTGCCGGCGCTCGGGATCGAGACGCACGTGCTCGCCCCGGACGACCCCAAGTGGATCCACGAGGACGCCGACCTGCGCGCGCCGACGCAGGCCTGGGTTCATCGCGCCCGCTACGTCGGGCCGAAGGGCCGCAGGCCGGCCGAGGAGCTGCACGGCAAGGAGGGCGTCGAGCGCGCGCTCGTCCAGGCGAAGCTCGCCTCGCGGCGCCTGCTCGTCCCGGACGAGAATGTGAGCTGGAACCTGACCGCGATCCCGGCCGCGATCCGGATCGCGCGCGAGCACAAGATCGACGTCGTCATCACCACCTCGCCGCCGAACTCCGTGCACTTCGTCGGCGCGGCGGTGAAGAAGGCAACGGGAGCGAAGTGGGTTGCCGACCTGCGCGACTCGCTCGTCGCCCACCCGCACCGGCGCGCCGAGAGCCTGGCGGTGCGGCTGAAGGAGAAGGTCGACGTCGGCGTCGCGCGGCTCGTCGCCCATTCGGCCGACGCGATCACGTGCGTCTCGGACGCGATCGCCGACGAGGCGCGAGGCTTCTCGCCGCAGGGCAAGATCGTGACGATCTCGAACGGTTGCGACTTCGACGACTTCGCGGGGCTCGACTACACGCCGGCGCAGCGCTTCCGGATCACCCACGCCGGCAGCTTCTTCGGCAAGCGCGACCCGCGCCCGTTCCTGACGGCGCTCGACGAATCCGGACTCGACGTGCAGGCACGCTTCCTCGGCGACTTCCGCTCGTCCGACCTGGAGTGGGCGCAGGCGCGCGGGCTCGGCGACAAGCTCGAGCTGATCCCGTATGCACCGCGCCAGGCCTCGCTCGAGCTGCAGCGCGACTCGGAAGCGCTCCTGCTGCTGATCCCGGACGCCGGCGGGCGCGGCAAGGGTGTGCTCTCCGGGAAGGTGTTCGAGTACCTCGCGGCGGAGCGGCCGATTCTCGCCGCCGTGCCGCCCGACGGCGCTGCGGCCGACCTGATCCGGGAGACCGGCGCGGGCGTCGTCGCGCCGCCGGACGACGTCGAGGCGCTGAAGGCGGCGCTGCAGGAGCTGCACGAACGCTTCGCCAACGGCGGCCTCGCCGCGACCGCGATCCCGGAGCAGACCCGCCACGCACTCTCGCGCCGCGCCCGGGCCGAGGAGCTGGCCGAGCTCCTGCACACGCTGTGACCAGGGTCAGGCCGAGCCCGGTCGTCGACGCGCTCTTCTTCGCCACCGTCTTCACGGTCACCTTCGCGAAGCTCCAGTGGGAGGTCGCCGGCACGCTCAGCCTCTCGGACGTGCTCACCGCGGTCTTCCTCGTCGTCTACGCCGCGACCCGGCTCGGCGCCGGCGACCGGCGGCTCGCCTGGGGAGCTGCGGTCGCCGCGCTCTTCTTCCTCGCGTTCCTCGCCGTCTACCTGGTCGGCTTCTTCAACCTCGAGACCGAGCAGGCGCTCGCGCAGTGGGCGAAGGGGATGGTCAAGTTCGTGCTCCACTTCCTCTTCCTGATCGTCGGGATCGCGTACCTCGCGCGGCGCAGCGAGCGCTTCTACTGGGCGACGTTCGCGACCTTCATCGGCGGCTTCGTCGCGAACGCGATCTACGGGATCGTCCAGCTCGGCACGGCGGAGGTGCTGGGGATCAACCTCGACCAGTCGCTCCTCTCCCCGCTCACCGGCGGCGCGAGCCAGATCAACATCTACGGCGCGATCGAGGGCGCGAGCGTCTTCCGGCCGAACGCGCTCACCGGCGACCCGAACCACCTCGGGATCGAGCTCGTGATCCCGCTGCTCATGCTGACGCCGCTCTACCTGCGGCTCGAGCGCGGGCACCGGCTGAAGCTGCCGCTCGCGGCCGTGCTCGCGTTCCTGCTCGTCGTCGAGCTGGCGACGCTCTCGCGGTCGGGGCTGCTCGGGCTCGGAGTCGGGATTGCTCGTGCTCGCCGTTCCCTACCGGAGGAAGGTCTTCACGCCCGAGCTGCTCCTGCCGCTCGGGGCGGTCGCGATCGCGCTCGGTGTCGTACTCGCTGCCCGCTGGGAGTTCTTCGAGCAGGTGCTGCGCTCGCGCGTCGACACCTCGGCGCGCGGCACCTCGACCCACTTCGACGTCTACGGCTTCATCCCGGACGTGCTCTCGTCGAACCCGCTCTTCGGGCTCGGCCTGAACAACTTCTCCGTCTACTACGAGTTCGTTACCGGCCGGACGAACTTCGGGCCGCACTCGTTCTATGTCGCCACGCTCGTCGAGACCGGGATCGTCGGCACCGCGCTCTTCGTCGCGTTCCTCGTCTACGTCTTCAAGCGGCTGCAGCGGCTGCGGGCGATCGGCAGGACGCTCGAGTCGCGGCGGATCAGGCCGCTCGCGTGGGGAATGACGGCCGCGCTCGCCGGCACCATCGCCTCCAACGCGTTCTACCTGACGATGTCGTTCTACTACTTCTTCGCGTTCGCGATGCTGGCGCTCGCGGCTCCGATCGTCTTCTCCAGGCGGTTGCGTGCCGACGGTTGAGGAGCTGGAGGCGGCCGCGCGTGTGGCGCTGCCCCCGTCGGTCTACGACTTCTACGCGGGCGGGGCGGGCGACGAGGTGACGTTGGCCGCCAACCGGGAGGCCTGGGAGCTGGTCGGCACGCGCACACGCGCCCTCGTGCCGCCGCCCGAGCCGGCCGGAGTCGATCTGCTCGGCCTGCACCTGCCCCATCCCGTCGGCGTCGCTCCGATGGGGTACCAGGGACTCCTCCACGCCGAGGGCGAGCTGGAGACCGCACGGGGTGCGGCGGCCGCAGGCGCGCTCAACATCGTCTCGACCCGGTCGTCACGGAGCCTCGAGGAGATCGCCGAAACCGCTTCGGAGGCTCCGCGCTGGTTTCAGGTCTACGTCCTGCGCGACCGCGGCCTGACGGCGGCGATCGTCCGCCGGGCGGCGGCCGCCGGCTACCGGGCGCTCGTGCTCACCGGTGACACACCGTTCCTGGGCCGGAAGCTGCGCGATGCCAGGAGCGGCTTCGTCATCCCGGAGGAGCATGGACGCGGGAACATCGACGTCCCTCGGCACTCGGCGGGCGCACTGCAGGATCCCGGAGTCACGTACGACGACATCGCCTGGCTCCGCGAGCTGGGTGGGCTCCCGGTCGTCGTCAAGGGAGTCCTTCGTGCCGACGACGCTCGCTGCTCGCTCGACGCCGGAGCCGCAGGCGTGATCGTCTCGAACCACGGCGGCCGCCAGCTCGACGGCGCCGTTGCGACGGCCGCGGCCCTGCCCGAGGTCGTGGCAGAGGTTGCCGGCCAGGTGCCGGTGCTCGTGGACGGAGGGATCGACTCTGCCGCCGACGTCCGGCGCGCCGTCGAGCTGGGCGCTGACGGGGTGCTCGTGGGCAGGCCCGTCGCCTGGGCGCTCGCCGCAGGTGGTGCCCGAGCCGTCGAGGAGCTGCTCGGGGACCTGGCCGCCTGATGAAGATCGTCGTCCTGACGACCTCGTACCCGCGCGACGAGCGGGACGTGGCGGGTCTCTTCGTGCGCGATGCGGTCGAGGGCGTCCGCGCCGAGGGCGTCGAGGTGGAGGTCGTCTCGCCCGCGTCGTTCCGGCACTTCGGGGTTGCGTACGGCCACGGGATCGTGGGAAACCTGCGCCGCCGGCCGTGGCTCGTGCTGCTGTTGCCCGCGTTCCTGTTCTCGTTCGCGCGCGCCGCCCGCCGGGCTGCCCGTGACGCCGACCTCGTCCACGCCCACTGGCTCCCGTCCGCGCTCCCCGCGCTCAAGACCGGCAAGCCGTACGTCGTCCAGCTCTGGGGAACCGACGTCGAGCTGGCGCGGCGCGCTCCCTGGGCGTTCCGGTGGCTCGTTCGCCGGGCGCGGCTGGCGATCGTCGCGTCCGAGTACCTCGCCGGAGCCGCGCGCGAGCTGGGCGCGCGCGAGGTGCGCGTCGTGCCGAGCCCGGTCGAGATCCCCGAGACCGTCGGTGAACCCGACGAGCCTCCACACGTGTTGTTCGTCGGCCGCCTCTCGCCCGAGAAGGGCATCCACGAGTTCCTGGCGGCGACCGAGGGACTGCCGCGAGTGATCGTCGGAGCCGGTCCGGTCGACGTGCCGGAGGCGGTCGGCTTCGTCCCGCGCTCGGAGCTCGGCTCGTACTACGAGCGCGCCGCGGTCGTCTGCGTCCCGTCGCGCCGCGAGGGCTACGGCGTCGTCGCACGGGAGGCGATGGCGTACGGCCGGCCGGTGGTGGCGACGGCGGTCGGCGGCCTCGTGGACGCGATCGAGGACGGCGTGACCGGATTGCTCGTCCCGCCCGGCGATCCCGGAGTGCTGCGAGCGGCCATCGAGCGATCGCTCGACGATCCGGCGGCGCGCGCGACGACTGGGAACGTCCGGCCGGGAGCGCGCTCGGGCTGCCTCGAAGTCCGCAGCCGGCGCCCTCGTCGCCGCCTACGAGCAGAATGGGCGGCGATGACGGCGAGACGGGCGCTGATCACGGGAATCGGAGGGCAGGACGGCTCGTTCCTGACCGAGTTGCTCCTCGATCAGGGCTACGAGGTCTTCGGCATCGTCCGGCGTCCCATATCGGAGCGCTACCCGAACCTGGACGGCGTCCGCGACCGGATCGAGCTGATCCAGGCCGATCTGCTCGACGAGCTCTCGCTCGTCCGCGCGCTGGAGGCCGCCGAGCCTGCGGAGGTCTACAACCTGGCGGCGCCGTCATTCGTTCCGATGTCCTGGGAGCAGCCGGTTCAGACGGCCGAGTTCGCGGCGGTCGGCGCGACCGCGCTCCTGGAGGCGGTTCGCCGCGCCGCCCCGGACGCTCGTGTCTACCAGGCTGCCTCGAGCGAGATCTTCGGCGACCCGCTCGAGGCACCCCAGCACGAGGACACCGCGGTCATGCCCGTGACGCCGTACGGCGCGGCCAAGGCGTACGCCTTCTTCGTCGTCCGCTCGTATCGCCGCCGCTACGGGCTGCACGCCTCCTCGGGGATCCTTTTCAACCACGAGTCGCCGCGTCGCCCGCTCGACTTTCTGCCGCGCAAGGTGGCTCACGGCGCAGCTCGGATCTCCCTCCAGCTCGACGACCGGCTCCAGCTCGGCAGCCTCGATGCGCGCCGTGATTGGGGCTACGCCGGCGACTACGTGCGCGCGATGTGGCTGATGCTGCAGCAGGAGGAGCCGGACGACTACGTGATTGCCACCGGGGTCACGCACTCGGTGCAGGACCTCGTCGAGTGCGCGTTCGCTCACGTCGGCCTCGACTGGCGTGAGCACGTGCAGGTCGACGAGTCGCTGCGCCGCGGAAAGGCGGAGCTGCACAACCTCGTCGGCGATCCTGCGCAAGGCACGGGAGCGGCTCGGCTGGGAGCCGACGGTCGACTTCGACGGGTTGGTGCGGATGCTCGTCGACGCGGACGTGACAGCGTGGAGGAGTGTCGAGCGCCCTGCCGAGCTCTAGCGTGAAAGACAGGCTCGAGGAACGCCGGGCGGGGAGAGAGACTCCGCCGGGCGAGCTGCTCCTGACCGTGATCGTGCCGGTCTTCAACCAGGAGTCGGCGATCGTCGAGAACGTCGAGACGATCCGGCGCGCGGTCGCGACCGGTCTCGGCGCGCCGTTCGAGCTGATCGTCGTGTCGGACGGTTCGATCGACCGGACGGCCGAGCGCATGCTCGAGGCAGCAGGCGACGGTGTGCGCGTCATCCACTACGACCGCAACCTGGGCAAGGGGTACGCGGTCAAGGTGGGCGCGCTCGAAGCCGCCGGCCGGTACGTCGCCTACATCGATGCCGACCTCGACCTCGACCCAGCGTGGCTGCCGCGCTTCGTCGAGATCGCCGAGCGGGAAGGCCTCGACTTCGCGATCGGCTCGAAGCGGCATCCCGAGTCGCACGTGCACTACCCGCTGTCCCGGCGCCTCGCGAGCTGGCTCTACCAGCAGCTCGTCCGTGTGCTCTTCCGGCTCGACGTCCGCGACACCCAGGTCGGGCTGAAGGTCTTCCACCGCGACGTCGCCGAGCAGGTACTGCCGCTCCTCCTCGTGAAGCGATTCGCCTTCGACCTCGAGCTGCTGGCGGTTTCACGGGCATTCGGGTTCTCGCGCATCAAAGAGCTTCCGATTCGCCTCGACTACCGCTTCACCGGCTCCGGCGTGCGCTCCCTCGCCGTCCTGCGCGCGCTCGTCGACACGGCGGCTATCTTCTACCGGCTCAGGATCCTCCGCTACTACCAGCGCAAGCGGCGGCTCGCGGGCATCTTCGGGTGGACGCGGCCGCGCGGCTACCGTCCTCACGTCACGGTCGTCACGACCCACGCGGAAGCAGTCGCCGGGCTCGACTACGAGGACTTCGACGTCGTCGAGGTGGATGAGCTGACCGTCCGCGAACGTCCGAGCTGCAGCCGCAGCACTCGCAGTCCGACGTGATCGCATTCCTGGCCGACGGCGATCTGCCGGCCGGCAACTGGCTCTCGGCCGTCGGTGCCGTTCATGGGCCGCAGCGAGATCGCCGCCGTCGTCATGTCGCGGATCGCCCCGCACTCGGGCAGCCGGCGCGAGCGTGCCGCAGCCGGGGTCGTCGAGTCGCGACTCGGTGGCGGCTCGCTCTACTTCAGCTTCACGCCCGGGAACCTCCGCTACGTCCGCGACTATCCGGCGCGCTCACTCGTCGTCCGGCGCGAGCCGCTTCCTCGCCCTCGATCGGCTCGACGCGGCTCGACGATCTCGTGGCGGCACTCAGCGCACGCGGCGACGACGTTCTCTACACGCCGGAGACCGTGCTCGTCGCGCCCCCGCCGCCGCTCTTCGGGCCGCACCTGCGACTGGTCGTGGGACTACGGGCGCCGCCGCAGCCGCGACGTGCGTCGCTTCGGGCTTGCGGGCGCTTCGAGCGACGACGCTCCTGCCGCTCCTGCTCGCCGGTCTTCCTGGTGCTCGGACCGGTGCTGCTTCTCGTCGGCGGCCGGCCGGCGCAGGCCTGGTTGCTCGGCGCGGCGCTCTACCTCCTTGCCCTCGCGGCAGCCGGCATGATCGCTGCGTTCCGCTACCGCGACGCGCTCGTCGGCGTCCTGACCACGGCGGGCATCGCCGCCCGGCACGTCGTCTACGCGGCAGGGTTCGTGCGCGGTCTCGGCGACCGCTGATGCGGCTGCTCCTGCTCAACTGGCGCGACATCGCGAGTCCGCGCGCCGGCGGCGCCGAGCTCCTCACGCACGAGATCGCCAAGCGGCTCGTCGCGCGGGGTCACGAGGTCACCTGGTTCACGTCCCGCCCTCCGGGAGCACGCCGCCGCGGAGGAGATCGACGGTGTCCGGATCGTCCGCCGCGGATCCGAGCTGACGACGCGGCTGCTTCGCGCCGTCGTTCGCACGACGTGGGACGTTCGACCTCGTCGTCGAGCAGATCAACACGCTTCCCTACTTCGCGCCGCTCTGGTCGCAGGCGCCGACGGTGGTACACGTCAACCAGCTCGCGCGCGAAGTCTGGTGGTACGAGGCGCCGAAGGCTCTGGCGGCGATCGGCTACGTCATCGAGCCGCTCTACCTCCAGGCGTACCGGCGAACACCGGCGATCACGATCTCGGAGTCGACCGCCGCGGACCTGCGCCGGCTCGGGCTGCGGCGCCGGGTCGACGTGATCCCGATGGCGGTCAACACGGAGCCGGTCGACGAGCTGCAGCCGAAGCCACTCGAGGGTCGGCTCGTCGCGATTGGACGGCTCGCGCCCTCGAAGCGCTACGACCACGCGATCGAGGCGCTGGCGTTCCTCCGTGAGTCGCACCCGCACGCGACGTTGACGATTGTCGGCAACGGCCGCGAGCGCGACGCGCTCGAGGAGACACGCGCGCAGCCTCGGTGTCGGCGAGGCGGTGCGGCTGGCCGGCAGCCTCGACGAGGCCGAGAAGACGGAGCTCCTGACCGCCGCCGATCTCCTCATCGGCACGTCGGCCCGCGAGGGCTGGGGCCTGACGGTGACCGAAGCGGCGCTGCGCGGGACGCCTGCGGTCGTCTACGACATCCCCGGCTTCCGCGACTCGGTGTTGCACGAGCGAACCGGACTCGTCACGCGGCAGACGCCCGCTGTTCTGGCCGCCGCGATGCGCCGGGCTCTTGACGAGCCGCCCTTCTACGACAGGTTGCGTCGGGAAGGGCTCGCGGAAGCGCGACTGCTCAGCTGGGAGCGGACGACAGACGCGTTCGAGGCCGCCGCCGTCGCTGGGTCACGAGGGAGCGCGTAGCACGAGTACGTTGGTCGCGGCGAGGCTGCGCGACAGCCGCGAGATGACGAGGTCGGGCGGGAAACGCCAGACATAGGTCGGCGTTACGGAGACGACGTCGAAACCGGTCGACGCGACGAGCTCGCAGAGCGCTCGGTAGGTGAACAGTCGAATGTGCCCCTCCGTCGGATTGCCCTGGCCGAGCGCGCGGGAAAAGCGGCCGAGCTTGCGTTCGGCCGAGTTCTCGAGAAAGAGTGGTGAGATTCCGGCCAGCAGTAGGATCCGGTTCACCCAGTAGCCCAGGTTGGGCGTCGAGAGCACGAGGATCGACGACGGCCCCATGACCTGGCGGATCTCACGCAGGAGCGCATCGGGGCTGAAGAGGTGCTCGATGACTTCGCCGCAAAAGACCACGTCGAACACGCGGCCCTCGAGCACCGAGGCCAAGCTCTCCCGGTTCAGATCCAGCCGTGTGTACTCATCGACGCCGGTGGGTCGTTCCTCGTAGAAGTCGACTCCGTGATACGTGTCGCCTTGCTGCTTGATGCGGATGAGCGCTGGATCGAGCCCACAGCCGATGTCGAGCACCTCCAGGGGGCGCCCCTGACGACCCCGGTGTGCGGCGTACTCGCGCGCGAAGATCCCGAGTCGAGGGTTGAAATCGAAGGGGTGGGCGGTCTGGTGGTGCCGAAGGAAGTCCTCGTAGGTTCTCATCTGCGTCGGCGACGGTACCGAGGGGGCATCACCGGGCGCGCAGGCTCGTCGAGTAGTCCGCGAACTGCGTTGCGCGAAGCGGCGAGACGTAGATCGTCGTCGCCCGTACGTCAGTCCCACCCAGGGGTGTGGGTCCCGGCGTCGCAACGAGAGAGAAGCGGCTCGTGCCGCTCGGCACCTGGAACGGCCCGAGTTCGAGCGGGGCGAGGAATGTATCCACCAGCGCCTTCGCGACTGTTCTGCCTCGCTCGTCGTGAAGCTCGACGTGCCGAAGCTCACCGTTCGCGAAGGCGAGGCCATTGACGCGGACGCGGACGGGGCCACTGTCGCTGTTGTTGAAGACCAGGCCGCCGTCTTGGTTCATCCAGCGCCACTTGCCCGAGTAGTCGAGGTAGCGCTCACCGCCGTAGAAGCCCCCGTTCATTTGAAGGCTCACTCGCCTGAGATCCCAGAGAACCGCCACCTCGTCGGCCCGGTCGGCAAGGACTTGCTCTAGATCGGCCGGTGTCGCCCGCAGTTCGTAGATCCGAACGCCGTCGAACCCACGGAGGAACTTGTACTGCGAGCCGAGCCGGGGCGAGCGCTCTCCTTGCTCGCGGAAGACGTCGTCGTGGATGACGACGTACTTGACGCCCTCGGCGGCCAGGATCCTCGGCGCGCCGGGCCGGTCGACATAGCGTGCGAGCAGCCGAATCGCGTCCTCTCGGGTCCTGAGTCGCTGCGTCGTGTACATCTCGAAGTTCGGCTGCCTCGTGAACCGCTGGTAGTACAGCTCCCTCGCCACGAGCTTCTCGGCGGGAAGGCGGTCGGTCATCATCGGGTAGTGGGCGACGATGCCGCGCGGCTGTTGCGCGAGCCACGCGTCGTGGGCTGGAGGCGCGTCGAGCGCCAGCGCCGTCTCCCGGGACGGCAGCGTCTCGAAAACGATGAGCGCCATCAGGGCGAGCACGATCACCGTGCCGTGCCGCCGTCGGCTGAGGCGCGTCAGCATCCAGGCTGCGAGAATCGCCGCCGCGATCGCTACCACGAAGCCAAGCCGTGCATAGACGCGGTAGAACGTTGTCAGCTCGGTGAGGAGTCGGCCCGGCATCGGGATGTCCACGGGCCCGAAGCTGACCATGCGGCCGAAAGAGAGGATCAGCCCGACGCCGCCCGCCGCGGCTGCGAGCCAGAGCAATTGACGCTGCTCGACGGGTACCCCCGGCCGCCGCCTTCGGCTGATGAGATGGAACACGGCCAGTGCCGCGAGTACCAGCGTGGAATAGCCGAGGAAGACGACCTTCTCATTGAAGGGGTCATCGGGCCGCGCTCGGTCGGCGAGATCGCCGGCGAGGGGATGCCTCGGCGAGGGCAGCAGGTAGTTCACGGGCGACGCCGAGAACCGTTCGATCTGCTGGTCAGTGCGCGTCAGCGCGCCGGAGACGAGGTCACGGTCGAGCAACAGTGCGGTCAGGCCGGGAAGAAGGAACAACAGCAGTATGCTGCTGATGACAAGCACCAGCGTCGCCGTCCAGAGTCGATCGGCCCAGGAATGGGCAGCGACGACGTCGACGACCACGAACGCGGCGACGAGCGCCGTCGCCAGCAGCCCCGTGTAGGAGGCCATTAGGAAGCAGAATCCGTAGGCAAGGCCGGCGAGCGCCCCGTTCGGCAGCGATCGATCGCGCCGGAGCCGGACCAGCGTGTAGAGCAACACGATCAGCACCCAGCCGTGTGCGAACGCGACGTGGCCCGAGAAGACCCGCTCGTACATCCACGGATTGAACGTGATGAAGTATGCGCCGAGGAGGCTTGGGAGAAAGCCGAAGCGGAACCGGTCGAGCAGCGCGAACATCGCCACGCCTGTGAGCATCAGCCCGCTGAGCAGGAACGCGTTAAGCGCGCCGACGATGCCCAACGGCCCCTTCAGGAGCCAGACTACCGCGGGCTGGATCGGCGCGGCGTACTGGGTCGCGCGGACCGCAGGCACTCCCTCGGGAGCACCGTTGAGCTCATCCCGATCGTAGGTAAACGGCGTCTCGCCCGCCTGGTCGATCAGGTCGTAGCTGCGGATGCCCAGCGCGGCGTCGTTGAAGCCGCCGAGAATGCGGGATCCAGGGTCGAACACGAGTGAGCCCATAAGCAGCGCCCCGGTCGCGGCGAGCATGACCGCGGCAAGCAGGGCACGCGCGAAGGGGTTCTCCCGGAGAGATGCGTAGCGGCTTGTCGCGACAGCCACCGTCATCTCTTCCAGAGCTGCGAAACGGCGACGGTGAGACCTCCAGCGGCGAACTTGGAGCCCTTCATGACGACCATCCCCGCCGCCGAGATCGGCTGTCCGAGCGGCCGCCGGCGACGAAGGCTGGTCTGATTAGCGCGAACTGTCGCGGCGCGTGGTGGGTCTCGAGAGAGACAGCGGCCGAGGCAGCGCCCGCACAAGAACCCTTTCCGGACGGTGTCACGAGGCGCAAATTCGCCTGGAGGTGGCGGATCTCAGTTTCGTTGGGACAATCACCGATACCAGCTCGGCGGCGCCTTCCTGGCCGGCGTTCACAGGCGCAGGCTAGCGTCAGGGGTTGTGTCCTCGCCGTGCGAGCCGTGGCAACGCAGCGAGTGCGCGCGTGAGCTCGGGACCGACGAACAGCTCATGCACGGTCATCAGCAACGCCGCCGTAACGGCGCTGACCACGATCAGCTGGCGCGCCGAATCCTGGAAGATGACAAACCCGATTGCTTCGACGACCGCACCACCCATCAGAATCCAGGCGAACCTGTTCTCGCCGCGACCCAGGTGGTAGAAGAGCAGCACGTTCAGCAACGAGTAACCGCTCATGGCGAGACCGAAGAGCCAGAGGAGCGGCGCGGCATCCTCGTAACTGGCCCCGAATGCGATTCGGACGATCAGATCCGGGACGAGCGCGTAGAGAAGCGTCGCAACCGCGCAGAATGCTCCCGTGACCGCGAGGCTGCCGACGAGGATGTCGTCGGATGCGAGCCGCAAGGTCGATCGGGCCGCTACCTTCGGTAGCAACACCGTTGCGACGGCCGCAGGCAGGTAGAGGATGACCCGCCCGATCAGCGACGCGGCGCCGTAGATCCCCGCCTCGTACTCCGAGAAGACGCTCTTCGCGACGACGACGTCCACGGTTGTGAGCGCCGTGATGGCGAGCAGTCCCGCAACGACGGGCGCGACCCTTCGCGTCACGCGGCGCACGTCGAGCGGAGGGATCTCCGCCGCCGGCTGGGCTAGGTTCCTTCTGAGTAGCCACAGCGGCACGAGAACGGCGACGGTCGCGGCGAAGAGCGTCGCTGTCATGGCTCCAGTGACGGTGAGGCCGGCCACCAGCAAGACGGCGAGTAGGAGCAGTCGGGCCGCCGGCGCCACGGCGACCGAGAATGAGAGCACGACGAAGCGCTGAAGCCCCTGCGCCCAACCCCACACGATCGGGGTGAGGAACGCCGGTGCCGTCAGCAAGCCCGCAAGTACGACAGCGCTGAGGCTTTGGATGTTCAGGGCTTCCTGGATGAATGGCGCGGCGGCGACGAACAGCACGGTGCCGACGAGCCCGGCAACGCCTGAGAGGGCCAACGCTCGGCGGATCCGCGCCGCGACCGCGTGTTCGGCGTCATACGCCGCCAGCAGCGCAACATCTCGGGCGACAGCGGCCTGGAGGCCGCCAAGCGGAAGTGCGACGAGACCGACCAGAGCGACCAGCGCGGCGAGGTCGGCGTAGGACGCCGGGCCGAGCGAGCGGGCGGAAAGAAGGTGAAAGAGATAGTTGCCGACATTCGCGATCGCGATGCCGACGAAGACGATGAAACCCGCCTGTGCGCCTCGCATCTGCAGCGTCGGCGGTGACCCATGTGTCTCCAGTTGCGTCACGATGAGGGCTCCAGGTAGCGGGAACTCCGCCGAGGGTGGGCCGTAGCGTAGAGTCTGCTTCGCCGAACGTACTACGGGCTCGGGTCGCCCAGTCGGCCACGACGTGCGTAGACCGCGGAGAGCAGCAGCGCGAGGACGGCCACGAGCACGGCGTCTCGCACGACGACGAGCCATGACGCCATCGCGTCGAGCTTGATCAGCGCGAGATACCGCGACGGGAAGTACGCGTGTGTGATCAGACAGGCTGCCGCGAGCAGGAGCGAAGCCTGGAGCCCCCGCCGACCACGAACGAGCGGGACGAGCGGGATGAGCCAGAGCAGGAATTGCGGTGAGAAGACCTTGCCGAGCGCGACGAGAGCGCAGACGGTCGTCGCAGCCCCGAGCAGGAGGTCGGTAGCCTCGCGGCGGCCCCGGACGAACGACCACCAGACGGCCAGGATCGTCACGGCCGCGAGTGCCGTCGTTGCGAGCGCCGCCGCCTCGGGGCGGCTACCACCAAGGTTTACCGAGCCGAACGAGACGTCGATCCCCAGCGAGACACCGGCGATCTGATGCGCGGCCAGAAGCATCGCCGCGCCGAGACTCTCGATCTGGAGCGGGCGATCTGCCTGACGCTCGAGCATCGCGAGCACGGCATCCGGAGCCGCGATCGCGAACACGCCGAACCAGACTGCAACGACGATCGCGAACGCAGTCAGCGACCGAAATGCAGCGGCGCGACCAACGCGGCGCAGCGCGTACACGAGCAGGAGCGGGAGCATTACAACCGGATAGAGCTTCGCGGCAACTGCGAGGCCGAGTAGCAACCCGCCGGCGCGATGCCGGTTCGCGAGTGCGGCAGCGAGCGCGGCCACAGAGAGCGCGGCAGGCAAGAGATCGAACCGCTCCGCGACCACGCGGCCGAGCATCAGTGGAGTGAGCGCGATCAATCCCAGCGCGACCATCGTCTCTCTGCGAGTGGCGTGAACCATGCTCAGGATCGACGCCATCGATCCGATCGCGAGCGCGCCGCACGCGACCAACACCAGCTCGAGACCGAGCCGGAATCCCGCCAGATCGGAGCTGACGAGCGCTGGCAGGACGAAGAGAGGCAGGGCGCCCGGTGGGTACTCGACCTCGAAGTCGCGGTACGGGAGCGATCCGCTCGCCATCAATTCGCCGTACCGGCGGTAGAGCGGAACGTCCGAGAAGCGGACATCGACCTCGAACGCCCATCGCGACGCCAGCCAGGCCGTGATGAAGACGCCGGTCGCGAGCAGCGCGGGTCGAGCAAATGCGCCGCACATCACTCCGATGATTCCACCTCCTTTGTCAGCCAGCCTCGGAGAGGCACGCGGGATCGCCGTCGGGGCGAGCGGTGCGCCGAATCGCCGCGACGAGCACGGGTCGCTCTTCGAGTGCGCGTCTCACACGACCGCCGCGACGCAGCGTACCCAGGCTCACACGCTAAGGTGCCGCCCCGTGGCCTCTGCCAGGGACAGGCTTGTCAGTGTGATCGTGCCGACTCGGGAAAGCGAGGAATTCCTCGATCGCTGCCTCACATCGATCAGAGCCCAATCTCATGGTCAGATCGAACTGATCGTCGTCGACAATCACTCGACAGACGGAACCCGCAAGATTGCACAGCGGTATGCGGATCTTCTCCTACTCGCGGGTCCCGAACGCTCCGCGCAGGTAAATCGGGGCGCGGAAGCATCATCCGGAGGTTACATCTATCGCGTCGACTCAGACTTCGTTCTCGAGAGGGACGTTGTGGAGCAGTGTCTCGATGTCGCTCAGGGGGGATTTGATGCCGTCGTAGTGCACAACACACCCGACGAGAGCAGAGGATGGATTGCACGCGTCAGAAAATTCGAAGTGGATATGTACAAGAACGATCTCGATCACTCCGCTGCCCGTTTCATCCGTTCTGACGTCTATAAGGCTCTCGGCGGGTACAACGAGCAGATCACGGCGGGCGAGGATTACGACTTCCAGAACCGGCTCAATCAAGGTGGATACTCGACCGGTTTCGCACAAGCCGAAGCGATTCATCTCGGCGAGCCGCGGCGTTTACTGCCACATTTGAGGCAATACTTCGCCTACGGTTGTGACTTTCACAATTATCGACGCGCGAACCCTGTAGCGTCGCGACGTCAACTGCGTTTCTTGCGCCCCGTGTACTTGCAGAACTGGAGACAATTCGCGCAGCACCCGTTGACTGGTTTGCTATTCATCGCCTACAACGTTTTGAAATTCGGCTCTGGCGCCGCCGGTTACGCGACGTGGAAAGCGTCAGCCTTGATTCGCCTCCATCGAGCTGATCAACGAACGTGAAGAAAGCTCTGCGTGACCTGGCGGGCGCGGCGTTCGACCGAGCGAGTGCTGCGAACGTCGGCAACATCGTTTCACTTTTGGAACCGCAGGTGGGCGGCGCACTCCTCGACCTCGGGTGTGACGACGGTCTGCTGACGAGACGCTTCGCGGAGCGAGTTCGAGCGTCGGACGTCCGGGGAGTGGAAGTCGTCGTCGAGCGCGCGGCCGAGGCGCGCGCACGGGGCGTAGAGGTAACGGTGGCGGACCTAAACGGCCAACTGCCGTTCGAAACGGACACGTTCGACGTCGTGGTCAGCAACCAGGTGATCGAGCACCTGGCCGAGACCGACACCTTCCTGATCGAGATCGCACGAATCTTGAGACCCGCCGGCTATGCGGTCGTTTCGACCGAAAACCTGGCGGGCTGGCATAACGTGATGTCCCTGGTGTGCGGGTGGCAGCCCTTCTCGCTCACGAACGTCACGGCAACCAGACTCGGTCTAGGCAATCCGCTGGCGTTGCACCGAGACGACCCGTGGGAGCGCGGCTCGACCTGGCAGCATTTGCGCGTGTTCGCGTACCGCGGGCTCCGCGAGCTGTTCGAGAGCCACGGCTTCGTGGTCGAGGCCGTACTCGGCGCGGGCTACTACCCGCTGCCGCGACGTCTTGCAGCGCTCGACCCACGGCACGCGTCATTCCTCAGCGTGAAGGCGCGGCTCCCCCCGCGAACGCCCTAGCGGAGGAAGATCGTCGTTCTCTCACCCGCTACCTGACGGCGGAATCGGGTTGAGAGCGTGCGGACGAGCTGTGGTCGGCCGGCGAACGCGCGCCCGACCACCACCGCGGCCACGTTCCCTTCGTCAAGCTCGCGTAGAACCTCCGCGTCCGTGAGCGATCCCGTCTCGAACCGCAGCACCGCCGTGTCGGCGAGCGGCCCGTGGACGCGGCGGCCGGCGAGGAACGGGACGATCGGGTGGTCGGAGACGACGCGGTCGTCCGGGCCGGTCTCTCGCCGCAGGATCTCGGCTGCGCGGACGAGCTCCGGCTCTTCCGGGACATCGGCGAGGGCGACGCGCCGCTGCTGTTGGACATAGCCGGCGGCGAGCACGAGCACCAGCACGCTCACGGCGGCTGCCCGCCTCTCGACGCGGCCGACCAACGCCCCGATTGCGATTCCGGCCGGGACGGCGAGCACGACCGGAAGCACGAGCAGATGGTTGTCGTGCAGTGGGTGGTGGTAGAGCAGAAACGCACTCGTGAGCCCCGCCCAGAGCCAGAGCGCCCAGACCGCCTGCGCGCGGCGGCGGCGCAACAACACGACCGAGGCCACGAGACCGGCGACGACGAGCCAGGCGAACGGCGTGCGCCAGTTGAGGAACGTGACGAGCTCGTGCGTGTTGTCGACCAGCGCGCGCGTATCGCGCGCGTCGCGGTGGTAGACGACGACGCTCTCCCACAGCTCGCCGAGGACGTCGCGATAGGCCAGCAGCAATGCCGCGGAGACGGCTGCAGCACCGGCAAGAGCGGCGGCGAGAACGCGGCCGCGTCGGTCGCGCTCCCAGAGCAGCAGGAGCAGGAACGTCGGCAGGGCGAGCACTGCAGTCGGCTTCACGCACAACGCGGCCGTCAGCACGGCGCCGCCGCCGAGCGCGAGCGCGACCGAACGCCGTGCCTGCGCCTCCCAGGCGAGCCAGAAGGAGAGGAGCGCGAGGCCGAGCGGCGGGATGTCGGCCAGCACGCGGTGCGCGTAGAGCGGAAAGGGCGGCGCGATAGTCAGGAGCGCCGCCGCGGTGAGTCCCGCGAGCGGTCCCGCGATCGCGCGGCCGAGCAGGTACGCGGCGAGGCAGGTCAGGATCGCGACGACGACCATGCCGACGTGGAAGCCGCGAACCGAGTCGGCGCCGGCGACCGAGAGCACGCGCAGCAGCAGGTAGAACACCGGGCGGTTGCGGCGCGAAGACGTCCTCGCCGAGCCGCTGCCCGTGCTCGAGTGCGTCGACGCTCGTCAGGTAGACGCCTTCGTCGTAGTCGGTGTCGGTGCCGACGAGCCGGCCGAAGAGGAGCGCCTGCGCGACGACGAGGACGAGGAGCGCGAGCGGCTCCGCGAACCGGGTCAGCCCAGCGCGCGTCGCAGCACCTTTGCCGCGCGGGAGCCGGCGGCACCGTCCCAGCCCGGGATTGCCTCGCCCGGCTTCGGCCGGGTGAGCAGCTGCCGGGATCTCGGCCAGCCGCTCCGGCCTCGCGCCGAGGCGTGTGTTCGTGCCGAGCTCCTCGGTGACGAGGCGCTCGTTCGAGTCGCGGAGCGTGAAGCAGCGGACGCCGAGAAATGACGTCTCCTCCTGGACGCCGCCCGAGTCGGTCGCGACGAAGGCGGCCTCCGCCTCGAGACCGAGGAAGTCGAGGTAGCCGAGCGGCGGGCGCACGTGCACGCCCGCCTCCGCAGCCTGCCGTCGCCGCCGCTCTCCTCGAGCCGCGCGCGGGTGCGCGGGTGGACCGGGAAGACGATGGTGAAGTCTGCGGCGAGCGCGATCAGGCCCGTCCGTGACTGCCTCGAGCCGGTCGGGGTCGTCGACCAGCGCCGGCCGGTGCAGCGTCACGAGGCCATAGACCCCCGGCTCGACACCGAACGCCTCCCACGGCGTGCGTGCCAGGGCCGGCTCGAGGTGCTCGAGGAGCGAGTCGATCATCGTGTTCCCGACGAGATGCACCGATGCGGGGTCGACGCCCTCCCGGGTGAGGTTGACGATGCCCTCGTCTGAGTGGACGAACAGGATGTCGCTGAGATGGTCGGTCAGCTTGCGGTTGTGCTCCTCGGGCATCGCGCGGTCGAAGCTCCGTAGTCCCGACTCGATGTGGGCGAGCTTGACGCCCGCCTTCACCGCGGCGAGAGCGCCGGCGAGCGTCGAGTTGACGTCCCCCGCGACGACGCAGAGGTCGATCTCGCGCTCGTGGAGCACCCGCTCGACGCCGACCAGCGCTTTCGCCGTCTGTTCCGCGTGTGTTCCGGAGCCGACGCCGAGGTACTCGTCCGGCGTGGGCAGGCCGAGCTCGGTCGAAGAAGACGTCCGACATCTGCTCGTCGTAGTGCTGGCCTGTGTGGACGAGCACGAGCTCGAGGGCCGGGTCGAGCGCGGCCAGCTCCCGGTAGACCGGCGCCGACTTCATGAAGTTCGGCCGGGCGCCGACGACGAAGCAGACGCGGGCGGACACGCGGGGCAGCCTATCCGGCGCGTCTCACTACACTCGACGGCGTGCTTGCGGTCAAGGTGCTTTTCTGGCTCTCCCTGGGCGCGCTCGCCTGGACGCACGTGCTCTACCCGCTCGCGGCGGCCGCGCTCGCCCGCGTGCGCACGCGGCGGGTGGCGGCCGCGTCCGATCGAGCCGACCGTGACCGTGATCGTCGCCGCCTACAACGAGGAAGCGGTGATCGTGCGGCGGCTCGAGAACCTGCTCGCGCTCGACTATCCCGCCGACAAGCTCGAGCTCGTGGTCACCTCGGACGCGTCGAGCGACCGGACGCACGAGCTCGTCGCGGCGTTCGGCGACCGTGTTCGGCTGATCGTGAACCCGCGCGGGGGCAAGGTCGCCGCCCAGAACCGGGCCGTCCGCGAGACGACGCGGCGAGATCCTCGCCTTCTCGGACGCGAACGCGACCTGGGCGCCCGACGCGCTCCGGCAGCTCGTCGCCAACTTCGCCGACCCCGACGTCGCCTACGTCTGCGGCCGGCTCGTGCTCGAGGCCGCCGACGGCTCGAACCGCGAGGGCGTCTACTGGCGCTACGAGCTGGCGCAGCGGCAGGCGGAGTCGCGGCTCGGCTCGATCACGGGCGGCAACGGCTCCATCTACGCGGTGCGGCGCTCGGACTACGTCGAGGTCGACCCGAAGTGGGGGCACGATCTCTCGTTCCCGTACCGGATGGTGCAGGCCGGGCGACGCGCAGTCTACGAGCCCGCCGCGCACGCCTTCGAGAAGCCGACGCCGTCGAACGAGACCGAGTACCGGCGGAAGGTGCGTATGTTCGAGCACTGCTGGGAGATCACCCTGCGCGGCTCGATGCTGAAGCGGCTGCCGCCCCTCTACCTCGTCGAGGTGATCTCCCATCGCGTGCTCCGCTACGGCAGCGGCGTGCTCCATCTGCTCCTGCTCGCCACTTCGCTCGCGCTCGTCGGCGAAGGGCTCGTCTACCAGGTCGTGCTGGCCGGCCAGCTGCTGCTGATCGCGGCCGCCGTCGTCGGCGTCGGGATCGCCCGCTACTACGCGCTCGTCACCTGGGCGACGGTCGTCGCGCTCTGGAACTACCTGCGCCGCGGCGTCCCCGCCACCTGGGAAGCGGCGGAAGGCACCCGCTGAAGCGCCCGCTCGACGTCGCGATCGCAGGCGCCGGCCTCGCGCTCGCCAGCCCCGTGCTCGCGCTCGCGGCGCTGGCGGTCAAGCTCGAGGATCGCGGTCCCGTCCTCTTCAGGCAGACGCGCGTCGGCAAGGACGGCGAGGACTTCGAGCTCCTGAAGCTGCGGACGATGGTCGTCGGCGCCGAGCGGCAGGGCGCGGGCTTCGCCGTCGACAAGGGCGACGCGCGGATCACCCGCGTCGGCCGTTTCCTCCGCCGCACCTCGATCGACGAGCTGCCGCAGCTCTGGAACGTCGTCCGCGGCGAGATGAGCGTGATCGGGCCGCGTCCGACGCTCCGCTACCAGGTCGAGCGCTACGACGACCGGCAGCGCCGGCGGCTCGAGGTGCTGCCCGGGATCACCGGCTGGGCGCAGATCCACGGCCGCGCCTCGCTCTCCTGGGACGAGCGGATCGAGCTCGACGTCTGGTACGTCGACCACCGCTCGCCGCGCACCGACCTGCTGATCCTGCTGCGCACGCCGCTGGCGCTCTTCGGCGGCACGTACAAGGGCAGCACCGGCGGCTGGTCAGAGCACGCGGGTCTCTCGTCGCAGCCGCAGGAGCGAGAGCCCGAGCAACGCAAGCACAAGGCCGTTCCGGACGAGCAGGAGGGTCGTCTGTAGGCCCGCGGCCTGCGTGAGAGCGAGGTACCGGAACGGAAACCAGCTGGTCGTGATCAGCATCGCGAGCACACAAGCCGCTGCGGCGAGGCTCCCGGTCAACCCCGGCACGAGCGGCACGAGGACGACCAGCCAGAGCAGGAACTGTGGCGAGAAGACCTTGCCCGTCGCGACGAGCGCCGTGACGACTCCGGCGCTTGCGAGCACGAGCTCGGTCCGCGTTGGTGCGACGGCGCGTGCGAAGAGAACGTAGACGACGATGACGAGCGCGATCTGCGTTGCGCTCGAGATCGCCGCAACGACGTCGGGAACACCGCCGACCAGGTTCACCGACCCGCTCGAGGTCTCGACCGAGACGTCCGTGCCGAGCAATCGCTGCGCGGCAAGGAGGACGGAGGCTCCGAGGCTCTCCACCTGGAGCGGCCGTCGCAACTGTCCGAGCAGGCTGTCGGCGACCCCGCCCGGCGAGAGCAGGAGAAAGGGAAGGAAGCACAGGCGCAGACGGCTGCCGCAACGGCGGCTCCCAGTGCCGCCTCGCGCCAGCCGCGCCTGCGTCCAACCCACAGGAACGCGATCGGGAGCAGAGCGACCGGGTAGAGCTTCACCGCGATGGCGAGGCCCAGTACGGCCGCTGCGGGTCGATGGCGGTCGTGCAGCTCGAGGGCGAGCCAGACAGCCACGAGCGCAACGGGCAGGAAGTCGTAGCGGCCCAGGGCGACGGTCGCGAGCGCCAGCGGAGAGATCGCGACCGCGACGAGAGCGACGATCGAGTGCGCTCTCGGCGTTCGCAATCGGCGCAGCGAGGCGTTGGTCGCGGCGAGCGCGAGCAACGCGCACAGAATCATCAGCGTCTCGAATGCGAGCGCGTAGCCGGAGAAGGTCTCGGTGACGAGGGCGGGTAGCGCGAAGGCGGGCAGCGCCCCGGGTGGGTACTCGAGGCCGAAGTCGCGGTACGGCACCAGCCCGCCCTCGATCGACTCTCCGTAGCGTTGGTAGATCGGGATGTCGGCGTCGCGGTAACCAAGGTCGACGAGCGACGCCCACCGCCAACCAGCTCAAAACGAGGACGCCGACCGCCAGGACGAGAGGGTTGCTCGGGAGGGTTGGTCGCCAACGATTCGGCACGGATGGGAATCGTTACCCTCTTCGCCGTGACCGCGGTCCTCTTCACCTGCGCGGGCCAGCGCGTCGACATCGTCACCGCGTTCGGCCGGGCGGGCGCGACGACGATCGCGGCCGACCTCGATCCGCTGGCGCCCGCCCTCTACCACGCCGACCGCCACGCGCTTCGTGCCGCGGGTCGACGATCCCGGCTACGTCGCGGCGCTGGCCGAGATCGTGGCGGCGCACGACGTGCGGCTGATCGTCCCGCTCACCGATCTCGACCAGATCCTGCTGGCGCGCTCGCGCGAGGAGCTGGCGCCCGCGCTGGCGCTCGTGCCCGACCCCGAGGTGTGCGAGCGGATGGGCGACAAGTACCTCGCTCACCTCTTCTTCGAGGCGCGGGAGATCGCGAGCCCGCGCAGCTGGCTGCCGGAGGACGTGCCCGCCGATGCCCGCTATCCGCTGCTCGTCAAGGTCCGCGAGGGCTTCGGCTCCCGCCACATCTACCGCGCGCAAAACCGCATCGAGCTCGATTTCTTCCTCGACTACACGCAGGTGGACTCGTTCGTGCAGGAGTGCTGCGGCGGCGAGGAGTTCTCGGTCGACGTCTTCTGCGACCTCGACGGCCGCTGCCTGAACGCGATCCCGCGGACGATGATCCAGTCGAAGGGCGGCGAGTCGATCAAGGGGATGGCGATCAAGGACTGGGAGCTGATCGAGCATGCGCGGCACGTCTCCGAGCAGATCGGGGTGAAGGGGCCGGCGAACGTCCAGTGCTTCCGTGAGCCCGACGGCTCGCTGCCCGTGACGGATGTAAATCTTCGGTTTGGCGGCGGTTTTCCGGTCCCGCTCGCCGCGGGCAGCCGTTACCCTGAGCTGGCGCTCGAGCTGGCCCGGGGCGAGCGCCCCGAGCCGATGCTCGGCGAGTTCCGGGCCGGGATCGTGATGACGCGTTTCTTCTCTCATCTGTGGTTGACGACCGGTCGCGACGGTACGTTTGAGCCGTTCGCGGAGGAGCTTCCAGAGCCGGTCGCAGGCGAGCCCGGCGAGGCGTGACCCGCCTCATCGCGGCAAGCGTGGCCCTGCTGGGCCTGGCGGCAGCCTGCGCCGGCGACTCCGAGGAGACGGCGGCGCCACCCGAGCCCGCACCGTTGCTCGCGCCTGCCGACCCGCCGATCGCGAAGGCGCTGCGCGAGCACTCGCAGGCCGCGAAGGTGCTCGTCACCGTCGTCGACGGCGACACGCACGCCCGCGTGCGCGGGGCGCGGGTCGTGATCGGCCGGCGCTCCGGCTACGCCGACTCCACCGGCCTCGCGGCCGTCCAGATCAGGCGCCGGGCGGCGCTCCCGGTGCGCGTGTCCAAGCCCGGCTACGGGATCCGGACCGTGCGCATGCCCTTCAGGCAAAGGCGCGAGGTGACCGTCCGCCTCTACCGGGACGCACTCCAGTGGACGATGTACGGCGCCAACGCGCAGCGGACGCAGGCGCACCCCGAGATCAAGCTGCGGCCGCCCTTCAAGGTGGTCTGGTCGCGCGGTGTCGGCGCGCTCGTCGAGTTTCCGGCCGTCGTCACCGACGGGGTCGGCTACGTCGCCAACTACAAGGGCCACGTCTACGCGCTCGACATGCGCAACGGCAAGGTGATCTGGCGGTACCGGCCCTCCGGCGGGAAGATGGCGTCCTCGCCCGCCGTCGTCGGAGACGACCTCGTCGTGCACGGAATGGACGGCGTCGTACGCGTGCTCGACCGTCGCAACGGCACCCTGCGCTGGCACTTCCGCGTCGGCTCGCCGATCGAGTCATCGCCGATCGTCCGCGACGGTCTCGACTACTTCGGCGCCTGGAACGGCCGCGTCTACGCGCTCGACCTCGAGCGGCGGCAGCTGCGCTGGAGCTACGGCACCGGTCACAAGATCACGTCGAGCGCGTCGATCGCGGGGAAGACGCTCTACATCGGCGACTACGGCGGCCGCCTGCACGCTCTGGCCGCGGGCACGGGCAAGCGGCGCTGGGTCAGCTCGGTCAACGGCCGCATCTACGGCACGCCGGCGGTCGCCGCCGGCCGCGTCTTCGTCCCCTCCTCGACCGGCAACAGCCTGACCGCGTTCACGACCGGCGGTCGCTACCTCTGGCGCGTCCAGACCGGCGGCTACGTCTACTCGTCGCCGGCCGTCTGGGCCGGACGCGTCTTCTTCGGCTCCTACAGCGGCCACTTCTACTCCGTCGCGGCGAGCTCCGGCCGCGTGCTCTGGCGCGTGGCGGCGGGCGGGCCCGTCTCGGGCGCCGCGGTCGTCGTCGACGGCGTCGCCTACGCGGGCTCGACGTGGAGCCGGATCACGGGCGTGGACGCGAAGAGCGGCCGCGTCGTGCTCCGGTTCCCGCACGGCGAGTACGTCCCCGTCTCGGGCAACGGCGGCCGGCTGCTCCTGCACGGCTACTCGCGTGTGTGGGCCGTCGAGCCGCGCAGCTGATGCGGGAGCCATGAAGCGCTGGGTTGCGGCGATCGCCGCGTTGCTGCTCCTCGCCGCCGGCGTCGTCGCCGGTTACGTCCTCTACAAGCGCGAGGAGGCGGCGGACGTACGCGGCTCCTCGACGGTCGAGTTCGTGACGACCGAGGAGGAGGAAGAGCCGCTGCCGCCCCCGCCGGAGCAGGAGCAGCTCGAGGTCGTCTGGCCGCTGAACGGCTACGACTTCGAGCGCCAGCGCGTGGGGCCGTTCGTGCTGACGCCTCCGTTCAAGCGCGTCTGGACCTTCCGCGCGCGCAACCTGCTCGAGTTCCCCCCGGCGGTCGCGTACGGGCGCCTCTACTTCACGAACAACTCCGGGGTCATGTTCGCGGTCAACGCCGAGACGGGCAAGCGGGCCTGGAAGAAGCCGATCGGCCGCTGCGTGGCCGCGACGCCCGCCGTCGCCGGCGGCACCGTCTACCAGACGTTCCTGAACCGGCCGCCGTGCAACAGCAAGGCCAAGCCCGGGCGCCTCGAGGGTGAGGTGATCGCGTTCGCCGCAGGCTTCGGGAAGATCCGCTGGCGGCAGCGGATCGGCCCCACCGAGTCGTCGCCGCTTCTCGTCGACGGGGTCGTCTACGTGGGCGACTGGCGCGGCCGCGTCTACGCGCTCGACGGCGAGACCGGCCGAGTGCGCTGGACGTTCCAGGGCAAGGGCCGGATCAAGGGCGCGATCGCGCGCTCTGGCGGCCGGCTCTACGTCGGCACCTACGACGGCTACGTCTACGCCCTCCGCGCGACGACTGGGAAGGTGATCTGGCGCACGCGCTCGCAGGACCGGCTCGGCGGCCGCGGCCAGTTCTACTCGACGCCTGCGATCGCCTACGGGCGCGTCTACATCGGCTCGACCGACGGCAAGGTCTACTCCTTCGGCGCAGCGAGCGGCAAGCTGCGCTGGTCGCAGGGGACCGGCGGCTACGTCTACGGCTCGCCGGCGGTCTGGCGGAAGACCGTCTACGTGGGCTCTTACAGCGGCCGCTTCTACGCTCTCGACGCCGCGACGGGCGACATCCGCTGGCGTTTCGACACGCGCGACCAGATCTCGGGCTCGGCGACGGTGGTGAACGGCGTCGTCTACTTCTCCACCTTCGACGAGCGCACGTACGCCCTCGACGCGGTCACGGGCAAGCTCCTGTGGACGTATCCGGACGGGAAGTACGGCGGCGTCGTCGCCGACCACGACCGGCTCTATCTCGTCGGTCACGCGCGCCTGTACGGGCTGACAGAGAGGTAGAGTCGCCGCCGTGAGCCGCCCGACACCACTCCCCGACCCCGACGCCGAGCAGGAGGTCGACCTCCGGTCTGTCTGGGACCGGATCGCCGCCCGCTGGTGGCTGCCGGTGCTCGGCACTGTGCTCGGTCTCGTCTTCGGGTTCGCGCTCGCGCTCGGCGGCGGCAAGGTGCACGAGGCGGAGACGCTCGTCGCGATGGGCCAGCCGTTCTCCCCCAACGGCGGCGCACCGGTGCAGGCGTTCCTCACGAACCCGCGCGCAGTCTCCGAGATCATCCGCTCCGAGAGCGCCCTTCGAAAGGCCGCGAACGCGGCCGATCTGCCGGTGCGCTCGCTGCGGGGCAAGGTCAGCTCCGCGACCGTCGGCGCCTCCGGCCCGGGCGCGCGGGCAACCGGCGCGCCGCTCGTGACGATCAAGGTGATCGCGGCGCAGCCGCGCAAGGCCGAGCGTGCCGCTGACGCCCTCGCGAATGAGGTGATCGCCCGGACATCTGCCCAGTACGTCGATACGAAGATCAAGACCTTCAACGACCAACTCGACTCGATCCAGGACTCGCTGAACACGCTCGCACCACGGATCGCGGCCGCGGAGCAGGCGGTCAACGAGCCTGGTCTCAGCTCGCTCGACAAGCTCGTCGTCTTCAGCGCGCTCGACAACGCGCAGGCGCGGCGCGGCCAGCTGCTCGACCTCCAGTCCGACGTCCAGCAGCAGCTCGCGCTCGCGGAGAACGTTGAGAAGGCGCAGGTCATCGAGCCCGCAGCGGCGGTGAAGACGACGGCGCGCAGCGGCCGCAACGGCGCGCTCGTCGGCGGCCTGATCGGGCTCCTGCTCGGCTGCGCGGCGGCACTCCTCGCCGACCCGTTCCTCGCGCGCCGCGCCCGCACCTCCTAGCCCATGGTCGACGGGAAGCGCGTCGGGGTCGTCGTCCCCGCTCACGACGAAGAGCAGCTGATCGGCACGACGCTGGCGGGCATCCCGGAGTTCGTCGACCGAATCCTCGTCGTCGACGATGCCTCGACGGACGGCACCGCCGAACGGGTCCGCGGCAGCGGCGATCCACGGGTCGAGCTCGTTCCGAGAGAGCAGAACGGCGGCGTCGGCGCGGCGATCGTGACGGGATACGAGCGCGCGCTCGCCGAGCGAGCTCGACGTCGTCTGCGTGATGGCGGCGGACAACCAGATGGACCCCGCCGACCTGCTCACGCTCGTCGAGCCAGTCGCGCGCGGCGAGGTCGACTACGCCAAGGCGAACCGGCTCGTCACCGGCGAGGCATGGAAGCTGATCCCGCGCACGCGCTACCTCGGCAACGCGGTCCTCTCGCTGCTGACGAAGATCGCCTCGGGCTACTGGCACGTGGCCGACTCGCAGACCGGGTACACGGCGATCTCACGCCCGATGCTCGCCCAGCTCGACCTCGAGCGCGTCTATCGCGGCTACGGCTTCCCGAACGACATGCTCGTGCACCTGAACGTCTGGAACGCGCGCGTGCGCGACTTCCCCTCGCGGCCGGTCTACGGTGTCGGCGAGCAGTCGGGGATCAAGCTGCGCCGCGTCGTGCCGCGGATCTCCTGGCTGCTGGTGAAGGGATTCTTCTGGCGGCTGCGCGAGAAGTACGTGATCCGCGACTTCCACCCGCTGGTCTTCTTCTACGCGCTCGGGATCCTGATGACCGTCGCCGGCCTCTTCCTCGGCGCGATCGAGGTGATCCTGCGTCTGCAGGGGAACGCGATCACGACGCCGACGATCGTGCTCGTCGCGCTGCTCCTGATCTCGGGCAGCCAGTTCACGCTGTTCGCGATGTGGTTCGACATGGAGTCGAACAAGGACCTGCGTTGACGCTCAGCGGAAGCTGAACAATGCCGTGTGCGTCACCCCGTCGCCGATGTCGAGGTGCAGCGCCTTGCACGAGCCCGCGTAGGACTTCGGCGTTTTCCAGACGAGCTCGTAGTTCCCGCCGCCGTTGTGCTTCAACGCGCCGTTCGTCGCCTCGGAGGCCAGACTGGGCGTCGTCCCCGATGTGCACGCGTACGTGGCGACGTGAATGGTCGCGGTCGTCAATGACGTCACCGGTGAGCCGGCGGCGTTGGTCAGGCGCCACTTGAGCGGGATCGCCTGGCCCGCGTTGACCTTGTTGAGCGCGGGCGCGGGTTCTACCGGAGCGAAGAAGCCGTCGAAGTTCCACGTCTGCACTGTGATTGCCGGCCCCGGGGAGAGGACCTTCACGACGCCGTCGACGACCAGCGTCACGGTGCCGGCGAGGCTCGCAACCGTGTAGGAACCGCTCGGCGTGAGCGCCACCTGGGCCGCCGCTCCGCTTAGAATCGTGACCGTCGTGAGGCCGCCGCCGAGCACGATCGTCGCCGAGCCGGTCGCGACGGCGATCGTAATGCTGCCGCACGTGAGCGTGATGCTGCTGCCGGCGGCGATCGTGACGGTGAAGCCGGTGCAAGCGGTGACGGTCGCCGGGCCGCCGGCGCCGCTCGTCGTGACCGTGACCCCGCCGGGTGACGCATTCGCGACAGTGACCGTGAGGCCACCCCGGTCGGTGATCGTGCCCGTCGTTCCGGCACCGTCCGAGAAGTCCGCTGACGCGACCGTCGGATTCGGGTCGACGTTGTTCTCGATCCCGTCGTCGTCCAGGTCGGGGTCGGGTGGCGTCGGCGGCAGCGTCGCGGCCCGGCTGACGCCGGGGCCGCCGTTTCGTGTGCCGATCTCCTCCGACAGCACATCGAAGGTCCCGGGCAGCGTCCGCCGAGCCAAGAATCCGACCGTGCCCGCCGCGTTGGTGGAGAGCACCGCCCACTGGCTGGAGGGGTCTACCTGGACGATGCCCTGTCCCCTCGAGTCGAAGCCGCCGAACAACGTGCCGTCGGGGACGACCTGCAGGACGCCCTGACCGCTCACGCGCACCTGGGCGCCCGCGAGCGGCTGGCCGTCGGGGCGGCTGATCCGGTGGAAGCACACCCAGTCGACGGCCGCCTTCTGCAAGCAGTTGAGGCTCGAGCCGGCGCGCTCGTTCTGCCGGAGGAAGGCGAGCGCGGTCGAGACGAGCGGCCCGCCCGGGATCGGCGCGGGATAGTGCGCCCGCGCCACGACCGAGAAGGCGTTTGGCGTGGCCTCGGTGTCGTAGAGGCCGAGGTCGCAGCGGCTCTGGCTGTCCGGCGTCAGCAGCAGCCCGCCGCCGGGGCTCAAGTGGAACCGGGCCTCACCGTGCTCGTCGGTGTAGACCGAGGCGGACTCGGCGCCGCCGGGATACTCGTAGAGGGTGCCGAGCGGGTTCCGGCAGGCATTGCCGCCGGAGCGGGTGGCGACCGCGAACGGCTCCCAGTAGACATAGGGAGCGAAGCTCGTGTCGGGGTAGTTGTTCGCCCCGCCGCTCGTCGTCCCGGAGGAGTAGGAGGGGTCGGCAGCCGTGGCTGGAACGAAGCTGCTGTAGAAGGGTGCGAAAAGGTTCCCAGGGTTCGCAGCGCCGGTCGCGTCGCGGCTGTACGCCTGCGACTTCGCGACGGCTTGCAGCGAGCCCACGCCGCCTGGTGCGATGCTCGCTTCGACCCGAGCGGCAGGCATCGGCGCGTCGCCGGCGTCGACCTTGCCGTCACCGAGCATCGTGGCGCCGAGCCGCAATGGGTCGAAGGGGCCCACGGTCGGCGTCGAGGTAAGGCCGCCTGCCGCGTTCGAAAACGGGCCGCTCGCGTCGCCGCCGGTGCAGTTCTCGACGGCGTCGACCAGCAGGACGATCGACGGCAGGCAGACGCCGGCGACGTGGCCGGTCGTCGTCAGCGTGTCGTCGTGCACGTCCCAGAGGGAGGGATCGGAGCCGGGCGTCGCTGTGTCCGAATCGGCAGCCAGCAGCTGGGCGAGCTGGTTCCAGTCGTCGGGGAGCGTGGCGGAATCGCCCGGCATCATCCCGGCGAAGGCGTTGCCGAGCGGGACGGTTCCCTTCACGGTTGCGCGGAGCGCGTCGCCCGCGCCGCCGAAGTCGAGGCGACCGTCGTCGGAGTCGTGGCCGAGGTTCGCGAGGACGGGCGCGGTCAGCGTCATCCACGCTGCGAGAAACTCGCGCTTGCCCGGGTCGGGCTCGATCGCGAAGTGCTCCAGCTCGTCCGGGTCGATTGGGCCGTCGGCGGTCGTCAGGGCGCCCACGAGCTTGACCCGAGCGAGGCCCGGGTTCAGCGACGTCAGCGTCGCCGCGGCGCACGACTCATTTGTGTCCGCGAAGTCGGCGTCGGCATAGGGGGTCGCGTCCGTGTTGTCCGTGCCGGTGTCGACGAACCGCGGGCCCTGAGCGGGATTGCCGGACCAGTCCTCGACCTTGAAATGGACGTTCAGGATCACACCCCAGTCCTCGAGGTTGATCGGCTCGCCGTCGTAGGTGACCCGGAGGTCGCACTGGACTAGCTTCAAGCTGTCGCCGCGCCACGCGAGGTAGGGGACGTTGGCCGTCGACGTCGGGGCGGCGAGTGCGGGCGCCGCGACCGCCATCCCTGCGACCGTGATGGCCGCACAGCAAAGACCGATCCCTAGACGCCGCATGTGAATGTGCCCCTCTCCCTCGCCGCAGAACCGAACGGGCTCACGGTATGGCGCATCTCTCGGAATGTCAACGCGGCCTGCCGGCGGCGCTGGCGGCTGCTAGAAGCGGTTGCGGAAGAGCGCGAGCACCAGCAGCAACAGCAGCAGGAAGAAGAAGAGGTTGTTGACGAAGATCCCGCCGCCGAGGGCGAGGATCAGGATCAGCACGAGCAAGAGAACTAGCATCAGACGCGGGATCCTATACGTCGGCAGCTCGGACGGGGTCCCTAGACTCCAGCCGATGCGGTTCCTGCGCTCGCTCCCACGGGATGCGATCGAGGTCTTCCTCTGGACGCGCGCCGGCATCTGGCTGGCCGCGATCTTCGTCGTCACGATCTTCGACCCCGTCTCGGGCGCCTTCCGGACGCCGCTCGACCCGCGCTGGGATATCGACATCGGCTGGGGGATCGGCCTCTGGAGCCGCTGGGACAGCGGCTGGTTCCTGACCATCGCGCAGGACGGCTACGTCGAGCCGGAGCGGACGACGGCGTTCTTCCCGCTCTACCCGCTGCTCGTGAAGATCCTCGGGACGGCGCTCAGCGGCCACTACATCTTTGCCGGGATCACGATCTCCCTGGCTGCGTGCGCGGGTGCGTTCGTGCTGCTGCACCGGCTCTCCGAGCCGCTCGTCGGCGACCGTGGCGCGTTCCGGGCGGTGGTCTATCTCGCGATCTTCCCGATGGCGCTCTTCCTCGGCGCGGTCTACAGCGAGTCGCTCTACCTGCTGCTCTCGATCGGCGCTTTCTACGCGGCCACGCGCGGAAAGTTCCTGATCGCCGGCGTGGTGATCGGCCTCGCGATCCTGACCCGCTCGGCCGGGATCGCGCTCCTTCCCGCCGTCGGGCTGATCGCGTGGCGCTCCGAGGACCGCAACGGCGCGCTGCTGCGGCTCGGCGTCGCCCCGCTGATCGCGGCCGCCTGGCCCGCGTGGTTGTGGCTCCGGCTGGACGACCCGCTGATCTTCCTCGACGCGCAGAAGGCCTGGGGCAGGCAGCTCGGCGAGCTCGGGCCGCTGGACGGCATCTGGCAAGGCACGCAGGCGGCGTGGGCGGGCGTCCGACAGCTGATCGAGGGCGCGGGCGGCACCGTCTACTGGCCGCACGCCACGGACACCGGACCGATGCACGTCGCGGCTCAGAACCTGCAGCAGTTCGCCTACTTCGTGCTCTTCGTCGGGCTCGGCGCCTACGTCTGGCGCCGCTTCGGCGCGCCCTACGGCGTCTTCGTCTTCGGCAGCCTCCTCTTGCCGCTGAGCGCCCCGACGGAGGACTGGCCGCTTCTCTCGATGCCGCGCTTCGGGCTCGGGCTCTTCCCGATCTTCATCGGTCTCGCCGCGCTCGGGGCGCGCCCGCGCGTGAACATCGCGATCGTCTCGATCAGCTCCTTCATGCTCGCGCTCGCGCTCGTGCAGTGGAGCGTGTGGGCCTGGGTCTCGTGAGCGGTAGCTAGCAGGACGCGGACGCGATCGCGCCCTCGCCGGCGGCCCGAAGCAGCTGCGGCGTCACGATCGCCTGCCGCACCGTCGCCTGGATGCGGCCGAGGTGCGGCACCGGATGCCGGTCGCTGACGCGTCGGCCGAAGAAGTAATCGGGCCCGAACGTCACGGTCAGCGTCCGGGCGGAGTCGACCGAGCTGACGAGCCGGATCAGGCTCGGCAGCCGGTTGAGCGGGATGTCGGTGTGGACGTTCGTCTCGACCGTCCTTGCCAGCGAGCCGAAGTTGCGCAGGACGCGGACGGGGTCGAGCTGCTCCGCCATCGCGCTCAGGAAGCAGCGCTGCCGGGCCATGCGCGTGTAGTCGCTCGAGTCCTTGCGCGAGCGGACATAGGCGAGCGCCTCGCGGCCGTAGAAGCGGTAGGTGCGCCCGGGGACGACGTCGATGCGCGGCTTCGGCTCGCCCCAGGCGGGCCGCGTCACCTCGTCGACGAGCCGCTCCTTGACGTCGATCTCGACGCCGCCGAGCGCGTCGACGAGGTCGGCGAAGCCGAGGAGATTGACGAGCGCGTAGTAGTCGACCCGGACGCCGAGCAGGCGCGAGACGGCCTGCTTCAGCTCGCTCGCTCCCTGCTCGCCCCCGCCCGAGAGCGCGTAGAGCGCGTTCAGCGGCTCCCGGGAGAGCCGCCCGCGCGAGCCGAGCGGCACCTGGGTCAGGTTGCGCGGGACTCCGAACGCCGCCGCACGACCGGTCCCGTGCTGAACCGCGGCGAGGATGATCGTGTCCGTGCGCGCGCCCCAGTTGCCGGGCCCCTCGTCGGTGCCGAGCAGGAGGATCGTCGTCCAGGGCTTCGAGGGTGCCTGCCGCTCGCTCGCGAGCACCTGCGACGACTGCTCGAGCGGAGCGATCTCGCCCGGGCCGAGCCGCTCGACCAGGGCGAGCTCCCAGGCGTCGCGCGCGACCCACCGCGGCAACGGGGTGACCCGGGCGCGGAAGAGATCGCGGTGCAGGACGTCGACGGGCTCCTCGTCGGCGAACACCGTCTCGAGCACGTCGTAGCTGCGCACGGTCACCCAGCCCGCGGCGACATGCGGCACCGCGGTGAGCGCCGCGAGCACTGCCAGGCCGACCACGCCGCCGCGCCAGACGTCGAGGACGGCGAAGAGCCGCAGGCCGAGCAGCGCCAGGTCGGCGACCAGCACCGAGGCGACGAGCGTTCGGTCGACCGACAGTGGCGCCCAGCCGGCGAATGCGAGCAGGACGACCAGCACGCCGCCGGTGAGGCCGAGCAGGACGAGCCCGCGCCGGCGTGCGCCCACGTACAGCTGCCCCAATCCCGGCAGCAGCATCGAGAGCAGTCCGGCGACGAACCGCGGGCGCGTCGGCGCTGCCATGCCGTCAGTGTACGAGCGGTTCCGGCGAGGGTAAGCGATTCGTAAGGCTTCGGGAAGTGTCCGAAAGGCCGGGCTATGATGCCGCGGTGCCAACCTCGGTCGTCACCGGCGGCGCCGGCTTCCTCGGCTCCCATCTCTCGGACGCGCTGCTCGAGCGCGGCCACCGGGTGATCTGTGTCGACAACCTCGAGACGGGGTCGCTGCAGAACGTCGAGCACAACCGCGGCGACGACTTCGTCTTCCTGCACCACGACCTCACGCAGCACCTGGCGATCGACGAGCCGGTCGACTTCGTCTACCACCTCGCGAGCCCGGCGAGCCCGATCGACTACCTGCGGCTGCCGCTGCAGACGCTGAAGGTCGGCTCCTACGGGACGCACAACGCGCTCGGCCTCGCGAAGTGGAAGCGCGCCCGCTTCCTGCTCGCCTCGACCAGCGAGGTCTACGGCGACCCGCAGGTGCACCCGCAGCCCGAGACCTACTGGGGGCACGTCAACCCGATCGGCCCGCGCGGGGTCTACGACGAGGCGAAGCGCTACGCCGAGGCGATGACGATGGCCTACCACCGCCAGCAGGGCGTCGACACGGCGATCGTCCGGATCTTCAACACCTACGGTCCGCGCATGCGTCCGCACGACGGGCGCGCGATCCCCACCTTCGTCCGCCAGGCGATGGAGCGGAAGCCGATCACGGTCTTCGGCGACGGCTCGCAGACGCGGAGCTTCTGCTACGTCGACGACCTGATCCGCGGGCTCGTGCTGCTCGCCGAGAGCGGCGAGCACATGCCGGTGAACATCGGCAACCCGCACGAGTTCACGCTGCTGCAGCTCGCCGAGAAGGTGCTCGAGATCTGGGAGAGCGACAGCGAGATCATCCACGAGGCGCTGCCGACGGACGATCCGAAGGTGCGCGAGCCCGACATCACCAGGGCGCGCCAGCTGCTCGGCTGGGAGCCCGAAGTGTCCCTCGACGAGGGCCTCCGGCGCCTCCGTCAGTCCCTCTCGGCCGAAGCGTTCGTTGTCTAGGCGCCTGCTCGCCCTGGCGGCCGCCGTCGTCCGTGGCCGCCGGACTGCTCACGCCCGCGGCCGGCGCCTCCCGCTTCATCGAGCACGGGCTCTTCGACGACTCGCAGCTGAACTACGGCAACCCCGACCAGGTGTTCCCGATGCTGAAGACGCTGAACACCGAGATCGTCCGGGTCAGCCTCGTCTGGGGCGGCCCGAACGGCGTCGCGAAGCGCAAGCCGGTCAACCCGACCAACCCGAACGATCCCGCGTACAACTGGTCGGTCTACGACCGGACGGTCAACTACGCCCAGCAGAACGGGATGAAGGTCGTGTTCTCGGTGATCGGCACGCCGCCGTGGGCGAACAGCGCCGCCGGCCTCAACGTCGCCCCGAAGAGCTCGCTCGACCTCGAGCGGTTCGCGACGGCCGCCGCGCGCCGTTACAGCGGCACGTTCAAGGGAGTCGACGGGCGCACGCTGCCGGCGGTGCGCAACTGGCTCGCCTGGAGCGAGCCGAACAACCCCGCGTTCCTCCGCCCGCAGTACCGCAAGGTGAACGGCAAGTTCGTGATTCAGAGCGCGACCGACTACGCGAAGATCTGCAACGCGATCGTCAAGGGCGTCCGGAAGACGACGGTGGGCGCCTCCAAGGTCGCCTGCGGCGTCACCGGACCACGGGGGAACAACAACCCGAACTCGATCCGGCCGGCCGTCTCGCCGCTGGCGTTCCTGCGGGCGATGAAGAAGGCGGGAGCGACGGGCTTCGACGCCTACGCCCATCACCCGTACTACGGCGGCACCCGGGAGACGCCGAGCACGCCGCCGCCACCCGGCCTCCGTGGCAACGCAGCCACTGCCGTCACGCTCGGGAACTTCCAGCTGCTCATCAACGAGGTGACGCGGCTCTACGGCAACAAGCGCATCTGGATCACCGAGTACGGCTACCAGACGAACCCGCCCGACAAGATCATCGGCGTCTCGCTGGCGAAGCAGGCGCAGTACCTGACGCAGTCGTACGGGATCGCCAAGCGGCATCCTCGGATCGACATGTTCATCTGGTTCCTGCTCCGCGACGAGCGCCGGCTCACCGACGAGGGCTGGCAGTCCGGCCTGCTGACGGCGGGCGGCGCGAAGAAGCCCTCGTTCGCGGCGTTCCAGAACCTGCGCTAGGAGACGAGCAGCGCTTCGGCCGTGCGCCGGAGGCCGTCCTCGAGCTCGACCGACGTCTCGTAGCCGAGCACGCGCCTGGCCTCGGAGACGTCCGCCCACGAGTCGGTCACGTCGCCGGTTCGGGTCGGCAGGTGCTCCTTCTCGACCGGCTTCCCGAGCACCGCGCCGATCGCCTCGGCGAGCTCGTTCACCGTCGCCTGGCGACCGGTGGCGACGTTCAGCACCGTGCCGCCGACACCGGGGCGATCGCCGGCGAGGAGATTCGCCTGGACGACGTTCTCGACGTAGGTGAAGTCGCGCGACTGGGTGCCGTCGCCGTGGATCGGCACGGCAGGCCGTCGTCGATCGCGGCGAGGAAGCGCGGGACGACGGCCGCGTACTGCGACGTCGGGTCCTGGCGCGGGCCGAAGACGTTGAAGTAGCGGAGCGCGACCGTCTCGAGCCCGTAGACGCGGTGGAAGCTGACGCAGTAGCGCTCGGCGGCCAGCTTGGCGACGGCGTAGGGGGAGATCGGATCGGGCTGCTGCGTCTCCGTTCGCGGCAGCGTCCCCGTGTTGCCGTAGACCGACGACGAGGAGGCGAAGACGACGCGGCGCACGTCCTCGTCGCGTGCGGCGAGCAGCACGTTCAGGGTCCCCTCGATCGTGACGGCGCTCGTCGTCAGCGGATCCTGCACCGAGCGCGGCACCGAGGGCAGCGCACCCTGGTGGAAGACGAGCTCGGCGCCGCGGACGGCGTTGTGGGCGCGCTCGTAGCTGCGCAGCTCGCCCTCGATCACCTCGACGTCGTCCTCGAGCCCGTCGAGATTGCCGCGGTTCCCGGTCGAGAAGTTGTCGAGGACGCGGACGCTGTCGCCGCGCTCGAGGAGTGCGCGGACGAGGTTGCTGCCGATGAACCCGGCTCCGCCCGTGACGAGGACCGTGCGACTCACGCGGGCGACCCTACCGGACCGGTTGGTTAGGTTCTCGTCCGTGACCGGACTCGATTGGCCCGGAGCGGAGCGGCGCCGGCCCCGCATCAGCTCCGCCACGTGGGCGGTGCGCGCGCCCCTCGCCGCGTGGCTCGAGGAGCAGGCCGCGAGCCGGCGACGGCGGCTATCGCGTCCTCGACGTCGGCTGCGGGCCGAAGCCGTACTACCCCTTCTTCGCCGACCGCGCGAGCGAGTACGTCGGCGTCGACGTCGTCGACAATCCCGCCGCCGAGCTGCGCGGCGCCGTCGAGGCGCTTCCCGTGCCGGACGCCAGCTTCGACCTCGTCCTCTGCACGCAGGTGCTCGAGCACTGCGACGACCCCGCCCAGGCGGTGCGAGAGCTGCGGCGCGTCACCGCGCCCGGCGGGCGCGTCCTCGCCTCGACGCACGGCGTGCAGGTCTACCACCCGTCGCCGCAGGACTACTGGCGCTGGACGCACGCCGGGCTCGCCCGGCTCTTCGAGGAGAACGGCGACTGGGAGTCGGTCGAGGTGACGCCGGCGCAGGGACGGCGACGCTGCCTCGCGATGCTGCTCGGCACCTACGTCGAGATCGCGCTGCGCCGGACGCCGCTTGCGCGCGGCCGCCGGTCTGGCTCCTGAACCGGGCGCGGCGCCGCGCTCGACGGCCGCGTTCGGTCGCTGCGCGAGCCGCGCCCGGGCTCGCTGACGGCGAACTTCCACGTCGTCGCGACCGTCGCGCCGTGAGGCTCTTCCGGCGCAACGCGCTCGGCGTGTACGCCGTCTACGGCGCGGCGATCGTGTCCGGGCTCGTCGTCACGCCGATCATCCTCGACTCGATCGGCGACGACTCGTTCGGCATCTGGGCGTTCATCGGCGCGATCACGATCTATCTCTCGGTGCTCGACTTCGGCGTCGGCCCGACGGTCGTCCGCTACGCGGCCGAGGCGCGCGGCCGACGCTCCGTCGAGGACACGAATGCGATCGCGTCGGTGGGACTCGCGCTGTACGGGGTGATCGGCCTGGTCACCCTGCCGGTCGGGCTGGCGCTCGCCTGGTTCGTTCCCGCTCTGGTCGAGACTCCGGACGACCTCGTCTGGGAGGCGCGGATCGCGAGCTTCCTGGTCGTCCTCTCGATCGCGGCGCGCTTCCCGCTCGGGCTCTTCAACAACCTGCTCGTCGGGCAGCAGCGGTTCGACCTCCAGAACCTCGCGAACTTCGTCTCGAGCGTGCTCTACGCCGTGCTGGTCGCCCTCCTGCTGCCGAACGGCGGCGGCCTCGTCCTGCTCGCGGCGCTCACCCTCGGCATCACGGTCCTGCGTCTCGTCCTGCCGCTCGCGTGGCTGCGCCGAGAGCTGCCCGGGCTCCGCCTCTCCCGCGCGTTCGTGACCCGCGCCCGTGTGCGCGAGCTGACGGCCTTCAGCTGGACGAACTTCCTCGTCCACGTGGCCAACAAGGTCGTCTTCGCGACCGACGTCGTCGTGGTCGGGATCGTGCTCGGCGCGCGGGCCGCGGCGCTCTACGCGATTCCCGCGAAGCTCTTCACGCTCGCGTTCGGGCTCGGCAGCGTCGGCACGACCCTCCTCTATCCGGCCTTCGCGGAGCACGAGGGGGCGCGCGAGGAGGAGCGGCAGCGGCGGCTGCTGCTCGCCGGCTTGCGCGGTGGCACCGCAGCGACGCTTCTGCTCGCGTTGCCCCTGCTGCTCGTTCCCGACCAGGTCATCCTGGGCTGGGTGGGAGCCGGCTACGGCGAGAGCTCGCCGGTCCTGGCGCTGCTTGCGCTCGTGCTGCTCGTGCATCAGCCGATCTACCTCGTCACGCAGTTCCTGATCGCGCGCGGCCGGCAGCGCGCGATCGCCCGCGCGCTCGTGATCGCCGGGGTTGCGAACGTGCGTCTGCTCCGTCGTGCTGGCGTCGACGGTGGGAATCTGGGGCGTCGCGCTGAGCACGCTGGTGACCGATCTCGCCGTGCTGGTCTACGCCGTCGTGGCGCTGCTCGGGCCTGCCGCCTCGCTCGGGGTCGGGGACGTTCGCGCGGGCGGTCCTGCGCCCCGTCGTTCCGGCCGCGGCTGCCGCGCTGCTCGTCCTCGTCGGCGTCGCGCGCTACGCAGAGCCCGACACCCGGCTCGAGCTGCTGCCGCTCGGGGTCGCCTGGCTGCTCGTCTGCGGTTTCGCGCTCTGGCGATTCGGGTTCGACGCGGACGAGCGGGCGAGCATCGGCAGGCAGCTTCGCCCCGGCCCGGCCGCGCCGCGCCCGCGCCCGAACTGGTCTAGCCGCGCGGCAGGTAGAGGTCGAGCAGCTCCTCGTAGCGCCGTGCCAGCACGTCCCAGTCCAGCTCCGCGCCGGCCTTTCGCGCCGCGGCCGCGAACCCCGCGCGGGCACCCTCGTCCTCGCCGAGGTGGACGACCGCGTCGACGAACTCGCGCGGCGTCGGCACGAGCACGCCCGCGCCGGTCTCGCGCAGGTTCTCCGTCACCTCGTAGTCGTACGAGACGGTGGGCACTCCGAGGCCGATGAACTCGCCCACCTTGGCCGCCTGGATGCCCGTGTCCTTCGTCCGCGGGTAGAGCGCGAGGTCGAAGTTGGCCGCGGTCGCGAGCGCCTGCTCACGCGGCAGACGGCCGAAGAGAACGATGTCGTCACGGCCCGCGACGCGCTCCTGGATCCGGTCGCTCGCGCCGCCGACGAGCCAGAGCCGCGCCCGGGGGAGGCGCGCGTGGATCTCGTCCCAGAGCTCGAGCAGGTGCTCGACGTTGTAGAGCGGGCCGTCGCCGCCGCGATCCTCGCCGCTGAGCAGGAAGGCGGCCATCCAGCCGACGACGAACTCGCCGGGCCCGCGGCGCGCCGCAGCCTCGGCGACGAGGTCGTCGCGGAGCGAGCTGAGGCTGATCCCCTGCGGGATGACGTGGTACGGAGCCTCGACGCCGAGCTCGTGGAAGCGGCGGCCGGCGCGGTCCGCCGTGACGACGAACGCCTCGAGGCTCGGGCGGCTGCATCAGCTTCGACCTCCCGAGGCGTGAACGCGGGATCGTCGACGTCGGAGACGACCGGCCCGCCGAAGTAGCGCGAGCTGCTCGTTGTCGGCGGTGAACATCGTCCGGTAGCGGCGGTTCGCGAGCGCGAAGAGCGCCGGGTTGCGAACCGTGCGCGCTCCAGCGGAAGGCGCGGTACTGGAGCCCGCGCCGGATCCGTTCCTCCGAGGCGACGAGCGAGGTACCGGTCGAGCCGCGACAGGCGCGGCAGCAGCTCGGCGTAGCGCGGGTTGTTGTGGCCCTCGAACCAGAGGCTCGTGAAGAAGACCCGGTCCGGCGAGCGGCGGCTCGCCGACGACGAGCTCGCGAAGGCGTCGACGCTGCATCGGGCCGCAGTGTACGCACGTAGCATCCCGCCTCGGCCGTGCTCAACCTACCGCTCACAGCCGGGGACGACCGGCATCGTCATGCTCGTGCTCGGCGTGTGCGGCGGGCTCCTGTTGCTCGTGCTTCGGGCGGGGACGCGTGGGCGAGCAGCTCGGAGCCGGCCGAGATCGGACGCTCGTCTGGCTCGTCACCGGCGCGCTCGCCGTCACCGTGGCGGGCGGCGCCGTTCACGCTCTGGCGCGTCGTCCACGACATCCGCGCGACGGCGCCGGTCGGCCCCGAGCACGCGCGCTACGTCGGCGCGGAGACGAAGCTGATCGACGGCGAGCTGGTCGAGCAGCTCCTCGCGCTGATCCCCGAGGACGAGACCTACTACGCGGCGGTCTCCCCGCGCGCCTACGCCGAGATCCGCACGTCGCTGCGCCCGTGGCTCGGCTACGCGCTCGTCCCGCGCCGGCAGACCCGCGCGCCCGGCGACGGCGGACTGGATCGTCACCTGGGGCGACGACGCCGGCGCGGCTCGGCCTGCGCGCGGCTGCGCCCCGGCTGGTGGGCCGCAACCGGCTCTCGGACCGAGAGCCCGTCTACCTCGCGAGGGCCTCGTGACGCGGGATCTCGCCGTCCTGGCGCTGGCCAACGTGGCCCTGCTCGCCGCCGGGCACGGCGTGCTGCGGCTGATCGGGATCCGCCCCGCTGCTGACCGACCTGCCGTGGTCGCTCGGCGTCGCCTACGTCGCCGGCGCGGCCGCCGTCGGCGTTCTGGGCTCGGCGCTGCTCGTCGCTCGGGCTCGCGCTCACCGTGGTGGCAGCTCCTGCTCCTGTGCGCGGCCTGCTCGCCGCCGGGTCTCGCTCGCCGCGGGCGATCTCCGCTCGCCGCGGCCCGTTCCGCGGTCGCGGGCTGGCTGCGGCTGCTGCCGGCCGCGACCCTGGTCGCGCTCGCGATCCTCGCCGTCGACCTCGCCGTGCAGCCGATCTGGACGGACGATGCGTGGTCGATCTGGGCGATCAAGGCGGTCTCGATCGTGGAGCTCGGCGGCCTCGACCCGGCGTTCCTCGGCTCCGCGAGCGTCGTCAGCGCGGACTATCCGCTCGTCGTCCCGGTGCTCGAGCTCGTCGCATACCGGTTCTGCGGCTTGCCGAACGAGCTCGTTCCCCTCCAGCTCGGGCTCGTCTTCCTGGCCTTTCCCTGGGCGCTCGCCGCGCTGCTGCGCGACCGGGTGCGTCCACTTCTCCTCTGGGTGGTCGTGCTGGCGATCGCGCTCGCTCCGTCGCTGCAGATCCAGACCGCGTCGGCCGTCGCCGACATCACGCTCGCGGTCTTCTTCGCGCTCGCGGGCGTTGCCGCCTGGCGGTGGGTCGAGGACGGCGAGCGCGACGCAGCTCTGGCTGGCGGGTGTCTTCTGCGCCGCCGCGGTCGGGACGAAGGTGGAGGGCGCTCGTCTTCGTCTTCCTGCTGCTCGTCGCCGTGGCGGTCGCTGCGCGGCGACGGCGCCGTTCGCTCGGACCGCTCGCCGCCGTGGTCGCGGCGATCCTGGCGGCCGCGCTCCCGTGGGAGCTCTGGTCACGAGCGACACGGCCTCGGCAACGCCTTCTCCGACAGCGGCGGGGTCGGCGCGTCGATCTGCTGGCAGCTCGTCGACCGGATCCCGCGCGCCGCGGCCTCGATCGCCCGCGAGCTCGCCCACCCGTCCTCCTGGCTCGCGCTCGTCGCGCTCGCCGTCGCCGCGATCGTCCTCGCGCTCTGGCGGCCGGCCGGACGCGGGCTCGCGGTCTTCACGCTCTTCGTCACGCTGTCGTCCCTCGCCGCTCTGGTCGCGATCTACTGGACGACGCCGCTCGACTTCGACTACCACGTCGCGACCTCGGTCCGGCGGGTCGATCACCGCGCCGGTCCTGTTCGCGGCCGCGATGACGCCGCTGCTGCTGACGCGGCTCAGCAGTCCCGGTAGACGGCGAGCGTGTCGCTCGACCATCCGCGCGACCGAGAACTCGGCCAGCGCCCGAGCTCGGCCGCGCCGCTCCGAGCCGGCGCGCGAGCTCGGGATCGCCGAGCAGCTCGTCGAGCTTCGCGGCGAGCGCCTGTCGCGTCGCCCGCCTCGACGAGCTCGCCGGTCTCACCGTCGACGACGATCTCCGGCACCGCGCTCACGCGCGTCGCGACGATCGGCAGCGAGGCGAGCATCGCCTCGAGCAGGACGATCCCGAAGCCCTCCCAGCGTGACGAGTGGACGAAGACGTCGGCGCGCTCGAGCCAGTCGCGGATCTCCAGGCGGCCGGGGAGGAGGACGGCGCCGTCGAGGCCGAGCTCGCGGACGAGAGCGTGGGTCTCCGCCTCGAGCGGGCCGCTGCCGAGGATCGCGAGCCGCGCCTCCGGCTGCGATCCGCGAACGCTCCTGAAGGCGTGCAGCAGCGTCGCGTGATCCTTCTGCGCGATCAGCCGGCCGACGGCGAGGAGGAGCGGCGCACCGTCGGGCACGCCGGCCTCCGCCGGGTCGAGCTCCGACGCGTGTCGCCGGCAACTCGTCGAGCCCGTAGCGGATCGTCACCAGCTGCTCGGGTGCGTGACCGGCCTGCTCGAGGAACAGTCGCACCGCGTCCGAGATCGCGATCAGCCGGCAGGCCCCGCGCGCGAAGGCGCGGTCGACGTAGCGGAACGGGCCGAGCAGGTAGCGGTCGTCGTTGTGGCGCGTCGACACGTGGCTGCTGCGGGTGGCGCGGGCGGCGACGCTCCCGTAGACGTCCGCGTGCACGAGATGGGTGTGCACGATGTCCGGCCGCTCCGCCCGAACGGCGCGGACGACGTCGTAGGCGAGCCGCGGGCTGACGTCGAGGCCGCAGCGGACGTGGCGGTACGGGACGCCGAGCTCGTCGAGGCGCTCGTAGAACCGCGGCGCGTCCGTGCCCGGCACGTCGAGGCCGAGGAAGCGCGCATCGACGCCCGCCTCGCGCAGCGCGGGCAGGAGCGCGAGCAGATGGTTCTCGGAGCCGCTCACGCCGGTGAGCTTGTGGACGTGCAGGACCTTCACCGGTCGAGCACAGTGCGGTAGACCGCCTCGATGTCGTCCGCCATCCGCTCGGGCGCGAAGCGCTCGCGCACGTCCGCGGCGCCCGCCCGGCCGAGCCGCGCGCGCAGCTCCGGGTCGTCGGGCGAGCTCGGCGAGCTGGCGCGCCAGCGCCTCCACGTCGCCGATCGGCGCGAGATAGCCGCTCTCGCCGTCCGTGACGACCGTGGCGGTGCCGCCGACCCGGGTCGCGACGACCGGGCGCTCCGCCGCCAGCGCCTCGATCGCGACCACCGGCGTGCCCTCGTTCGCGGAGGTCAGCAGGAAGGCGTCGAAGGCGGCGTACCACTCCCGGATCCCCTGCTGGTAAGCCGACGAAACGAGTGTGCGGGGAGACGCCGAGCTCGCGCGCCAGCGCCTCGGTCTGCCCCCGGTCGCTCGCCGTCGCCGAGCAGAACGAGCACCGCGTCGACGTCCTGATCGCCGCAGCGACCGCAGCGTCCGGATCAGGTCGAGCGGCCGCTTGATCGCCGTCATCCTGCCGGCCCAACCGACGACGAAGGTCTCGTCGCCCACGCCGAGCTCGTCGCGGACACGAACGCGGGCCTCCTCGTCCGACTGGCTCCACGCCGGCAGCTCGAATCCGTAGGGGACGACGGCGAAGCGCTCGGGCGGTGCGACGCCGAACGCGACGAGATCGTCCCGCACCTCGTCGCTGACCGCGATGAGGACGTCAGCCGACCGCGCGAGCACCCGCTCGATCGAGCGGAAGACGCGCTCCCGGCGGGGGTCGAAGTAGCCGCTCAGGACGTGGCCGTGGTAGGTGTGGACGACAGAGCGCGGTCGGTCGCGAGCCGGCCAGGAGCGCGGCGATTCGGCCGGTCGCGCCCGCCTTCGAGGTGTGCGTGTGCAGGACGTCGGGCCGCCGCTGCGCGCAGGATTGCGCGGAGCTGGAGCGATCGCGGCGAGGTCGGCGCGCGGCGAGAGCTCACGCTGCAGCGCCGGCAGCTTCCGGACGCCGACGCCGAGCTCGTCGGCGACGTACTCCATCGACTCCTCGCCGGCTGCGAGCGTGCCGGCGACGACGAGGACGTCGTGCCCGCGGCGCTGCTGCTCGCCGGGCCAGCTGGAGGACGTGCAGCGCCGCGCCGCCGACGTTCAGGCGAGCGATCACGTGCACGATCGTGAGAGGCGCGGACGTCACGTGGGCGCGGGTCAAGGACAAGACTCGGCGCGGCTGCCACGACGCCGAGCGTAAGCCAGAAGACGGCGGTCAGGGGTGAGCCGCCGAAGAGAGGCGGCGCCCGCGAGTGCGCCTGCCATGCCTGCGACGCCAGCCAATCGGCAGATACGCCTGACCCCTAGGCATCGTCGCTGGCTCGGGGCCACCGCACCCCGGCACGCACCGCCACCGTGAGCCCCAGCACCGCGATTGCGAGCAGGAGCGCCGCCCCGACGAGCCCGAGCTGGAACAGCACCTGGTCGTAGGTCTGCTGCGGGATGAAGGTGCCGTCGGCCGGCGGGAAGTAGCGCGGCGGCTGGTCGGGGAAGCGCGCGCGCGCGTCGGGCAGATACTCCGCGTACTCCGCCGGAGGTAGCTCGCCGTGCCAGCCGGTGCCGAGCACGGGCTGGTCGAGAAAGACGCGTCCGCCGACGTAAGCGTAGATCAGGCGCTGGCTCCAGCTCGCCGCGTACTGGCCGGGCGTCTCCGGCTCCGGGCCGAACCACTCTTGGAGGAAGCCGAGGTCGCCGCTGCGGAGCGAGACGCGTCCCGGCCGTCACGACGGACGCACGATGCCGACCGTGGCGAGCGACGGCGAACCGGACGCAGCTGCGCCGACCGCGGCGGCCAGCGCCACGATTGCGGCGACCGCTGCGAGATAGAGGCCGAGCAGGCTCGCGAGCGACGCGCCGAGCACGATCGCGAGCGCGCCCGCGACCAGATCGCGACGACCGCGAGTCGCAAGCCGGCTCGCCCGCGCGTGGAGGCAGGGCGCCAGCCCGACGACGAGGCCAGCGTCCCGAGCGGCGGCGAGGTCGTGCTCGCCGAGGAAGGACGCCTGCCGCCTCGCGCTCGTTGCGCAGGAACTGACGACACCCCAGAGCCGCGACGACCGTGCAAAAGGCGACGAGCACGCCGAGCAGCGGCGTCAGACGCGAGTCGCGGTCGAGAAAGACGGCTGCCCCGAGCGTGAGTGCGCCGAAGCTCGACGACCTTCCCCGCCGAGGTGACCGCGTCGGCACCGTTCGGGATCGCGGTGGCCAGGATGAGCACCGCAAAGGCGCGCGGCCAGCCCAGGATCGGCCACGGAGGCGCGCTCACACGCTCTCGCAGCCGGAGGATCGCGAGGACGGTGACGACCAGCAGCAGGCGATCCGCAGGCCCGACCGAGAGCATCGGTGCCGCTGACCGCGAACGTCAACGCGCGGAGGTCGTTCGCCCTCAGGAGGCAGACGACGACGGTCGCGAGGAAGACGTAGAACGAGGCGTCGGCTGCCGATGGCCTCCGCGCTCTTGGCAGCTGGCCGACCATCGAGACGCACTATCATAGGCCGCGTAGTCCGGTGCGCGGGGCGCCGGGTCGACTCCCATGCGCATCGCTTTCCTGACCGGCATCTGGCCGCCCGACGTGGGTGGCCCCGCAACGCACGGGCCGGACTTCTCGCGCTTCCTCGTCTCCCGCGGCCATACGGTCCGGGTCGTGACGATGGGCGACGGCGAGCCGGCCGAGCGGCCGTGCGAGGTCGAGGTGGTCTCGAGGAAGCTGCCCTTTCCGGTCCGCTACGGCCTCGTCGCCCTCCGCGGCGCCCGTGCCGCGCGGCAGGCCGACGTCCTCTATGCGTCGGCGACCTACGCCGCGGCTGCGATCGCGGCCACGCTCGCTCGGCGGCCGCTCGTCGTGAAGCTCGTCTCCGACCCCGCCTACGAGCGTGCACGCCGCTACCGTTTCTTCGCCGGTTCGCTCGAGGAGTTCCAGACCGCCCGCTCAAGGCCTGTTCGCTTGCTGCGAGCGTTGCGGAACCTTGCGCTGGGCCGCGCGGTCAAGGTCGTCGCCCCGAGTGCGTACCTGGCCGGAATCGCGGGCGGCTGGGGGCTTCGAGGGCCCCGCGTGCAGGTCCTCCCGAATCCGGCGCCGCCGCCGCACGACGTCGACGCCGAGCGACTCGATCCGGGCACCTTCGTCTTCGTCGGACGGCTGACGGCGGCTAAGGATCTCGGCACGGCGATCGCGGCAATCTCGCTCGTGCCGGCGGCAAGGCTTGTGATTGTCGGCGACGGGCCCGACCGCGCGGAGATCGAGCGGGTTGCCGCCGCCTCCGGGGCCGACGGGAGAATCGAGTTCCGGGGCGCGCTGCCGCGCGACGACGCGCTGCGCGTCGTCGCCGGAGCCGAGGCGGGATTGCTCTCGAGCGCGTGGGAGAACCTGCCCCACTCGGCGGTCGAGGCGCTCTCGGTCGGCGTGCCCGTGGTCGCGACCGCGGTCGGCGGCGTCCCCGAGGTCGTGCACGACGGCGAGAACGGGCTGCTCGTCCCCGCCGGCCGTCCCGACGCGCTCGCGGCCGCCATCACGCGCGTGCTCGAGGAGCCCGGCCTGCGCGATCGCCTCGCGCTGGCGGCGAAGCCCTCCGTCGAGGCGATCTCGAGCGAGGTCATCTACGGCCGGCTCGAGGCGCTGCTGGCAGAAGCCGCGACGTGAGTGACCGTCCACGCGTCCTCTTCGTCGGCCGGGCGCGGTATCTGCTGCCGCTGCCCGGCTGGCTGGCGAAGAAGTGGGACGCGGTCGAGCGCGAGCTCGACTACCGGATCCTGGGGTCTGCAGCAGCCGGGAGCATGCCGAGCAACGAGCGCTTCCGGCTCTCGGCTCCGCTGAGTCCGCGCATCCTCGACGGGCTGGTCTTCTACCTCCGCCTGCCCCTGCGCGTGCGACGGGAGATCGCAACGTTCCGCCCGCAGGCGATCTTCGCGTCCGACCCGATCGTGGGTGCGGCGACGCTGGCGGGCCGGTCGCTCTCCAGGAGCCGCCCAGTCGTGATCGTCGAGGTGCACGGGGACTGGCGCACGTTCTCGCGCGCGTACGGGTCGCCGGCCCGCCGGCTCGTGGCCAGGCTCGTAGACCGCATTGCGGAGTACTCCGTCCGCCACGCGGACGCGACTCGGGCCGTCTCGACGTTCACGGCCGGCCTGATCGAGGACGTTCGCGGCCGGCCTCCGAGCGCGACGTTCACCGCCTTCAGCGATCTCACCGCTTTCACAGACCGGCCGGTTGCACCGCTGCCCGAGCGGCCGACCCTGCTCTTCGTCGGCGCGCTCGAGCGCTACAAGAACGTCGAGGGTCTCGCCCGCGCCTGGCGGCTGCTCGAGGGCTCGCAGCCGGAGGCTCGGCTCGTCCTGGTCGGGAGCGGCTCTCAGCTCGGCGTCGTCGAGAAGCTGGTGGCCGATTTTCCCGGTCGCGTCGAGCATCACAGCCTGCTCGAGCCGGCCGAGGTCGCCCGCGCGCTCGACGAGTCGACGGCGCTCGTGCTTCCCTCGTGGCCCGAAGGGCTCGGCAGGGTGGTGATCGAGGCGTTTGCGCGCGGGCGCGGCGTTGTCGCCACCGACGGCGGCGGCATTCCGGATCTCGTTGCAGACGGCGTCGAGGGGTTCCTGGTACCGCCGTTCGACACCGAGGCGCTTGCCGGTGCGGTCGGCCGGGTGCTCGGCGACCGCGAGCTCGCCGAGCGCCTGGGCGCCGCGGCGAAGATCCGCTTCGAGGACTGGAACACCGGCCCGGACGACCTTGCCCGGGAGATGCGCTCTCTCGTCGACGCCGCAATCGCCGGCGACGCCCGTTGAGCATGCGCCTCGTCTTCGTCACGCAGACGGTCGACGCCGAGCATCCGGCGCTCGGCCAGACGCTCGACCTGATCCACACACTGGCGGCCCGCTCCGAGGAGCTCGTCGTGCTCTGCCAGTCGACCGGAGTGCTCGGCGACCTGCCGGCCAACGTCCGGATTCGGACGTTCGGTGGCAGCTCCCGCCTCGGGCGCGGCCTCCGCTTCGAGCGGGCGCTCACAGCCGAGCTGCGCCGCAACCCGCGGCCCGATGCTGTGCTGGCGCACATGGTGCCGCTGTTCGTGATCCTGGCCGCGCCGCTCGCGAAACCGCTCGGCGTGCGGCTGGCGCTCTGGTACACGCACTGGCATGCGGGCCGGCTCCTGCGGCTGGCCACGGCTCTCGCCGATGTGGTGCTCAGCGTCGACCGGCGCTCGTTTCCGCTGTCGACGCCGAAGCTGCGCGGGATCGGCCACGCGATCGACGTCGAGCGGTTCGCCCCCGCCTCGGCGCGCGCGGAGAACGGGCCGCTGCGGCTCCTCGCCCTCGGGAGGACGGCGCGCTGGAAGGGCTACGACACGATGTTCGATGCGCTCGAGCTCGCGACCCAGCGAGGGCTCGACGCGACGCTGGAGATTCGCGGCCCGCAGTTGACCGACGACGAGCGAGCGCACGCGCGCGAGCTGGAGGCCCGGCTCGGAGTCTCCCAGGCCTTACGCGGGCGGGTGCGAATCGAGCCTCCGCTCGCGCGCGAGGAGATTCCGGGCAGGCTGCAGGCGTCCGACGCGCTTCTCAGCGCCACGCAGCCGCGTGCGAGCGAGACCCTCGACAAGGTCGTGTACGAGGCAGCAGCGTGCGGGGTCCCGGTGCTCGCGAGCAACGAGGCGCTCGACGAGTTCCTAGGCGGGTTTCCGATCGAGCTCCGGTTTCAGGCCCGTGACGCGGAGAGCCTCGCGCAGCGGCTGTTGGACTTCTCGGTCGCCGACCCGGACGTACGGGCTGGCGTCGGCCTCGAGCTTCGGCGCCGCGTCGTCACCGGCCACTCGGTCGAAACGTGGGCCGATGCCGTCGCCGAGGCCGTGGCCGGCAGGACGCGCGAGTAAGCTTTCCTGGTGGTGACACGGCCCACCGAGCCGCCTGCGCTCGAGGCCGCCGGGCGCGACGTCCGCGCCTCGCGGCCGTACCTCCTCGCGCGCGGCCCCTGGCGCGAGCTGCTCCGACGAACCTTCGCAGTCGTCACTCTCGCGGCGCTCGACATCGCCGGGCTGGCGCTCGGCCTCTTCCTCGCGCTCGTGTTCCGCAGCGTCGCCTTCGGCGACGAGATCCTCTGGAACCTGCTCTGGAACGCAGGTCCCGCAGAGTGGCTGCCGTTCCTGATCCCGGTGATGCTGCTGATCTTCTGGCAGGCCGGGCTCTACGCGCGGCGGGAGCGCCGTGCGGGCTTCGGGCGGGTCGCCTCCTCGCTTCTGCTCGTCGCCCTGATCACGCTCGCCTTCGGGGTCGGGACGGGCTATGACTTCACCACCTCCGGGCTGATCCCGACGGCGTGCGTCACCTCCGCGCTCGTGATCGGTGGGCTGCGGGCCGCCTACGACTCGCTGACTCTCGAGCTGCAGCGCGTCCTGCACGTGCGCAGGCGGGTGCTTCTCGTGGCGGGCGGCGAAGGGCTGGCGAAGCTGCACCGGCTGCTGTCCGCGTCAGGCCGGATGGTGGCGTACGAGTTCGTCGGCTCGTTCGAGCCGGGCCGCGACGGCTCGCTCGAGGAGCGGCTCGGTCAGACGCGTCCGGACGAGATCATCCTCAACGAGGGCGACCTCGGCGAGGAGATGCTGCTCGACCTCGTCGACACCGCGCACCGGTCGGGCGTTCGCGTCCGGATCGCGCCGACGACGACCGACCTCCTGCTCCAGCGTGGCGAGTACGTACCGGGGCAGGGCGCGCCGCTCTTCGAGCTCCGGCCGCCGGTGCTCGCGGGCACGGACTGGGTCGTCAAGAAGGTCTTCGACGTTGCGGTCAGCGCGTTCGTACTGCTGCTCGGGCTGCCGTTGTGGCTGCTGATCGCACTCGCGATCAAGCTCGACTCCCGCGGCCCCGTGCTCTACCGGGATAGCCGGGTGGGCGTGCGCGAGCGGAAGTTCGGGATGCTCAAGTTCCGGACGATGGTCAAGGGCGCCGCGGACCAGCAGGACGGGCTCGAGGAGCAGAACGAGGCCGGCGGCGCGCTCTTCAAGATCCGCGACGACCCGCGCGTCACCCGTGTGGGGCGCCTGCTCCGGCGCTTCTCGCTCGACGAGGTGCCGCAGGTCCTGAACGTCCTCCGCAACGAGATGAGCCTCGTCGGCCCGCGCCCGCTGCCGCTGCGCGACTTCCAGCAGCTCGAGCCGTGGCACCGCAAGCGCTATCACGTCCTACCGGGCATCACCGGCCTCTGGCAGATCTCGGGCCGCTCCAACCTGACCTTCGACGACCTCGTGCGGCTCGACTTCTACTACATCGAGAACTGGTCGATCTGGCTCGACATCTCGATCCTCGTCAAGACGCTTCCCGCCGTCTTCGCTCAGCGCGGCGCGTACTAGCGGGCGCTAGCTGCCGTCCGGCCAGCCGCCGCGGTGGAGCACCATCGGGTAATGCGGCAGCGCCGCCGCCGGATCCTCCAGCATCGCCTCGGTCTGCGCCAGGTACGGCTTCGTTCCGCGCCAGCCGCCCGGATGCGGTCGCAGTCCGGCGGCGAGCTCGTCAGCTTCGAGCAGGCCGGCGAGAGCCCCGCGTAACCGGTTCGCGAGACGCCTCGCCCACGGCTCGACCTCGCCGTGCAGCCGATCTGCGCGCTCCTGTGCGGCGCAGCCGGCCGCCGTCAGCCGGATGAGCTTCTCGTCAACGACGACGTAGCCGTTCTTCGCGAGGAAGGTCGTCGCCATCGCCACGGCTTCCTTCGAGATACCGCCTCGCAGCGGCGCATCCTTCATGCTCACGCCGCCCTCGTCGAGAACGCGCACGACGTTGGCGCTCAGCGGTAGGGCGAGCTCCGACTCGCGTTCGAACGCGAGCGTGTAGGAAAGGAGTGCGTGAGACAGCAGCGCGGAGAGCGAGAGCCGCGCTTGGGTTTCGGGCTCCCCGCCACTGACTGCGTCGTCGAGCCGCCAGCTCGAGCCGCCGACTATTGGCACGTACTCCGGCAACGGGACGTCGAGCTGCCCGGCGATCGTCTCGAGACAGAGCCGAAGCTCCCCGACCGCGGCGACTCCGAAGCGCTCAGCCCAGCGATCCTCGATCTCGTCGGCAAGCGGGCGCCAGATCGCCACGGCTGCGCGACCGGCCGCCGTCGGGCGAACGATCCAGTCGGGGCGAAGGCCGCGCGCGCTCCCGTAGCCGTCGCGCCTCGTCTCGGGGTCGGGTCCGGCGGACACGTAACGCCAGCGCTCCAGCCCGCCGAGCGTCGAGAGCGTCCGTGCTTTGGGGATTCCAGTCGCCGCCGGCAGCTCGGCCACGGAGATCCCGTCGCCGACGAATCGCATGAAGTTCGACCACATCACGAGCGAGGTCACGCGCGCCCGCTCGCCCGAGTCGCCCAGCCGGCGCTCGAACTCGTTGTCGAGCTCGATCGTGAACGCCACGAGCGCGCGCGAAAGGAGCGTCGAGAGCGGTTCCATCGCCGCACTCTACGATCCTGCGAGCCGGGCGCTAACAGCGCCTTCATCCCCGCTCCCTATGCTGTCGGGCGTGAAAGCGCCGAAGATCCTCGCGGTCGCGTCTGCCGTCGACCTCGACTTCCGCTACGGCTGCACGCCGGCATGGTGGCAGCTCTGGAAGGGGCTTTACGAGGTGGGCGTCGACCTGATCGTGACGCCCTATCGCGGCCGGCCGGTCGAGTCACCGTGGTGGCGGACCGCTTCGAACCCGACCCTGGTCGAGGGCGAGAGCTATGCCGCTGTGCGCGGCGGCCTGGCGCGCCTCAAGGGCGACCGCTACCTCCGTCGCGCCGAGGAACGGCCCGAGGACTCGTCCTTTGACAAGGCGACGCGCCAGGCGATCTGGCGGTGGGTCACACCGCGCTGGAAGCGGCATCTGACGAAGGTGCTCGAGCGGGAGAAGGATGTCGACGCGGTGATCGTCTTCACGGTCCCAATGGCGCATTTCCGCGGCATCCCGACGTACCTGCGCGAGCGTTTCGGCGTCCCGGTGATCTTCTACGACGGCGACGTGCCGATGAGCCTGCCCGAGTTCGGCGGCATGGACACGGGGTTCAACTACTACCACGGCGCCGATCCGTCCGAGTACGACCTCGTCATCTCCAACTCCGAGGGCGGGCTGCCGAGCCTGCTCGAGCTGGGTGCGCGCCGCGCCGAGGCGGTCTTCTGGGCCGCCGACCCCGAGTTCTTCGCGCCGCGGCAGGTGGAGAAGCTCCACGACGTCTTCTTCTACGGCTACGGCGACAAGTTCCGGCGCGAGTGGGTCGCGGCGATGGTGGGCGAGCCGAGCCGGGCCGCACCGGAGCTCGAGTTCGCGCTCGGCGGCCGCGACTTCCAGGGCGACACCGGCCGGGCCTGGCTCGTCGGCGACGTTCCCTTCAATGCCTTCGCGCACGCGATCTCGGCCTCGCGGATCAACCTGAACATCACCCGCCGCTCGCACGCGAGCGTCCACGCGTCGTCCTCGTGCCGGCCGTTCGAGCTCGCCTCGGCCGGTGCCGCGATCGTCTCGAACCCGTACGTGGGGATCGACCGCTGGTTCGAGCCCGGCCAGGAGCTGCTCGTCGTCCACGACGCCGACGAGGCGCTCGGCGCCTATCGCGACCTCCTCGGCGACCCGGGCCAGGCGGAGGCGATGGGAGCCCGCGCGCGAGAGCGCGTCCTCGACGAGCACACCTACGCGCACCGGGCCAGGCAGCTCCTCGCCCTCGCCGGGCTCGCGGTGCCGGCCGCAGCCCATGGCTGATCGGCGCCGGATCGCGATCGTCCCGGCGTACCGGGAGGAACGGGCGATCGGCGCCGTCGTATCCGAGATCCTCGCAGCAGGGCTCGACCTCGACGTCGTCGTCGTCGACGACGGCTCGCTCGACGGCACCGCCGCAGCCGCGCACGCAGCGGGGGCTGCCGTCGTCCGGCTGCCCTTCAACCTCGGCATCGGCGGCGCCGTTCAGACCGGCTTCAAGTACGCGCTCGAGCACGGCTACGGCATCGCCGTGCGGCTGGACGGCGACGGCCAGCACGACCCGGGCGAGCTGCCGAAGCTGATCGCGCCCCTGCTCGCCGGCGAGGCGGACATCGTCGTCGGATCACGTTTTGCCGGCGCGGGCGACGAGTACCGGCCGCCGCTCGCCCGCAGGCTCGGAATCAGCTTCTTCGCCCGCATCGTCTCCCTGCTCGTCCGCCAGCGGGTCACCGACACGACGTCCGGCTTCCAGGCGCTGAACCTCCGCGGGATCCGCCTCTTTGCGCACGACTACCCGCACGACTATCCGGAGGTGGAGGCGACCGTGATGGTGGTCAAGCACCAGCTGCGGCTGCGCGAGGTGCCCGTGCGGATGCGAGAGCGCGAGCACGGCCGCTCGTCGATCGGCGCGTTGAGCTCGTTCTACTACGTCGTCAAGGTGCTGCTGGCGCTCTTCGTCGGCCTCTTCCGCCGCTACACCGTGCCGCTGGAGAAGGCGTGACCTCGGTTCGCGTCTCGATCGCGGCGTCGATCGCGTCGATCCTGCTGATCCTCGTCGTACTCGAGCTGATCCGCAGCAGGCGGCTGCGCGAGCGTTACGCGTTGCTCTGGCTCGTGACCGGCGTCGTGCTGCTCGTGCTCTCGATCTGGCGCGGCGGCCTGAACACGATTGCGGGGTGGGTGGGAGTAACGACCTATCCGCCCGCGGTGCTCTTTGCGGTCGCCACGCTCTTCATCCTCGTCGTCCTCCTGCACTACTCGACCGTGATCTCGCGTCTCTCCGACCAGAACTCGATCCTCGCCCAGCGCGTGGCGCTGCTCGAGGAGCGCGTCAGGGGACGGACTCCGGACGCAGATAGAGAGTGACCTCGCCGAAGCGGTGCCTGCTCGGGAACTGCCGGGCGAGCGTGGCCTCGAGCCCGGGCTGAGTCAGGAACATCCGTCCGGCGACCGCGCCGCCGACGTCTCGAGCGAGCGCTGCGGCCAGCACGTCGGCGCGCGTCAGCGATCCGGTCGCGAACCGGACCGCGGAGGTGTCGACCAGCTCTCCCGGCACGAGCCGGTCTGCGAGGAGCGCGACGCTCGGCTCGTCGGCGACAACGAGGTCGGCGGGTGCGGTTCCGGCCCGTAGGGCCGCAGCGGCCGCTCGTGTCTCGGCCGACTCGCCCGCGCCGCCCGCCTCGCGGTGGAGCTGCGCCACTCCTGCCAGCCCGATCAGAGCGGCGCAGCCTGCCGCCGCAATCGCGGCTCCGCGCGGCAGAGCAGCGATCGAGCCGCCGAGCGTTGTCCCGGCCGCTACCGCAGCCGCTGTCCCGAGCAGGACGAGGTGATGGTCGAGGAGCGGCTCCATCACGAGCGTGAAGACGAGCGCCGCGCCGACGAACGTCCAGAGCGGCCAGAGCTTGCGGTTGCGCGGCAGGAACGCCGCGAGCGCACCCGCGAGCAACAGGTAGGTGGCGGGGTTGCGCGGGTGGAGGAACGCTCGCATCCGGCCGAGGTCGTCGTCGGCCGCCACCGTTGCGTCGCGCGCGTCGAGGTGGAAGAGGAACCCGTCCTCGACGAGCTCGGGGATCGCGCCGAGGTGGAGCAGGCCGGTCAGCACGGCCACGGCTCCAGCGCCGCCGGCTGCCGCGACGAGCTGACGGCGCGTCGCCCGCTGTGCGACCGCCATCGCTGCGAGCGGTACGACCGCCGTGGCCGCGAGGAGCTTCACGAGCACGGCCGCCGCGAAGGCCGCCCCCGCGAGCAGGGCGCCGCGGCTCCCCTTGCCCGCTCCGAAACCCCGCGCGGCGGCGAGCAGCGACAGCAGGGTGAAGAGCAGCGCAGCGGGCTCGGCCTCGACGAGCGGCGCCGTCCGGGCGACGAACGGCGTCACGGCGAGCAGGGTTGCGGCGCCGAGCCCGCCCGCACGGCCCGCATAGGTCGCACCCAGCGCGTACGCGACCACCAGAGATGCGATCGACAGCACGATCATCCCGACACGCAGGCCGTCGACGGAGTGGGGCAGGACGACGCCGAGCGAACGGAGCAGGTCGTAAAAGAGCGGCGGCTGGCTGGCAAACACGTCCGAGCCCAGGTCGCCGCCGGCAGCCAGCAGGCGCAGGGTCAGCGTGTACGTCGCCTCGTCGAAGTTCGCAGCCGTGCCGAGAGTGCGGAGCGACACCGAGAGGCTCGCGAGCACCACGACGCAGAGGAGGCCTGCGGCGAGCCGCCTGCCGACGGTCATCCGCGGCGGACGGGAGGACTGACGGCGAAGACGTCTCCGCCGGCCGGGTCGTCGCGCCAGTTCGTCGCTGCGCCGATCCGGTAGCGGACGCCCGGGGGCGGGGAGCCGTCCCGGAAGCTCCGCTCCCTGGTCGTTCCGAGCTCGATCATGTCGAGCGCGCACTCGCCGGCGCCGTCGTGCGGCACGCACTCGAGATCGCGGGCCGTCGTCGGAGTCCGGAAAACGCGGTAGAAGACGTTGGTCGAGCCGGTCTTGGGCGCGTCCCAGGTGAGTGTGCGAGCGGCTCCTTGCTGCTCGACCCGTGGGGCAAGGTCCGGATCCACCGGGGTCAAGATCGTGTTGATGAGGACGGCTCGCTCACCGCGCTCGACCGGCCGGGCGAAGGCGACCAGCGCGACCGGGACGGCGGCGAGGAGGACGAGCGCGCAGCCGAGGGCGACCCCTCGGATCGGCCCGACGCGGACGTCGGCCGGGAAGCGGCGCAAGAGGGTCGGCACGAGCGCCGGGATGAAGGCGAGCAGGAGCAGGTAGGCAGGGAAGGCCGGCATCAGGAAGCGAAAGAAGCTGCCGCTCTCGACGGTCGAGTCCACGGCCGCTCCCTTCACCAGCACGATCGCGAAGAACCAACCGGCGAGCAGGCCGGCTGCCGGGAGCGAGCGCCGCGCCACGGCGAGCGTGCCGGCGAACGGAGCCCATTGCAGCATCCGGGCGCTCCAGAACCATTCGCGCAGACCGGCCATGTTGCCGCGGAACGTGTCCCAGTTGAGGGCGTCCGTGTACTGCTCGATGCTGATGGCCGTCAACCCGCTGCCGACCGCCAGGTGCACCTCCTCCGCCGCGAACAGCGGTAGCGAGCCGAGCCCGCGCGCCTTCCAGATCGCAAGGGCGAGCAGCGCCGGCGCGAGGCCTGCCGTGAAGATGAGCGCGGGCCGGAAGCGGCGCGCCAGCAGAAACGCCAGCGCCGGCCCGGCGAGAAACAGGACGTTCGCCGGCTTGATCCCAATGCCGTAGCCGGCCACGACGCCGGCGAGCAGCGCATCGGTCGGCGCACGCGTTGCGAGCGCGCGAAGCACGAGAGCCGCCGCGGCGAGCAGGCACACCGTCGAGGGGTAGTCCGCCAGGCCGGAGAGACCGAGCGCCTGCGGCAGGAACTGCTCGACGAACCGGTCGTGGTAGTCGTCTCGGAACAGCGGCACCGCCAGGTACGGGAGCGCTACCCAGAGCGACGCCGCCCACAAGCCCGCGACCCAGCCCGCCAGATGCCGCGCGATCCAGTAGATGCACGCGATCGCGATCGGCCCCAGCACGAGGACGTTGAGCGCGATCACGAGCGGCATCGCGTCGACGAAGTCGCGGCCCGAGATCAGCGTGATCGGAGCGAGCAGCAGCGGCCAGCCGTAGCCCACCCGCGCGGGCGGCAACTCGCCTTGCCCGAGCAGCCAGCCCGACGTCGTGTACCAGATCTGGTCGCCGCCCTGGTACCAGACCCAGCCGTTGTGCTTGACGGAGAGCGCGAAGGCCGCCACAAGCACCCAGTGGAGGACGACCAGCGCCGGGAGAACGTACCCCGGGCGAGACGCGTAGGTCTTAAGCAGCTGCATGCAGCTGAGCTCGGTACCACTCGACCGTGCGCTCGAGTCCCTCGCGCAACGGGGTACGCGCGCGGAAGCCGAACAGCTCGGCTGCTCGGGTGACGTCGAGCCGGCGGCGCGGCTGACCGTTCGGCTTCCTCTCGTCCCAGACGACCTCGCCCTGGAAGCCCGTCAGCTCGGACACGAGCTCGACGAGCTCTCGGATCGCGATCTCCACTCCCGAGCCGAGGTTGACGGGGTCGGCACCGTCGTAGCCGTCGGCCGCGAGGGCGATTCCCTCGACGGCGTCGTCGACGTAGAGAAACTCGCGGGTCGGTGTGCCGTCGCCGAAGAGCACGATTCGCTCGGGCGACTCGTGCATCTTCCGGATCAGGTCCGGGATCACGTGCGCCGTCGTCGCGTCGAAGTTGTCCCCGGGCCCGTAGAGGTTGACCGGCAGCAGGTGGACGACGTTCAGCTCGTACTGGTCGCGGTAAGCCTGGCCGCCGACGAGAAGTGCCTTCTTCGCGATCCCGTACGGCGCGTTCGTCTCCTCGGGATATCCACTCCAGAGATCGTCCTCGCTGAACGGCACCGGCGTGAACTTGGGGTACTCGCAGATCGTGCCGAGGTTGACGAGCTTGCGCACTCCATGGAGGCGGCTCTGCTCGAGCACGTGCGCGCCCATGAGCAGGTTCGCGTACCAGTAGCGTCCGGGGTAGATGCGGTTCGCACCGATGCCGCCGACCTCGGCGGCGAGATGGAAGACCAGTTCCGGCTTTGCGTCGTCGAAGAGGCGCGCCGCGTCGTCCATCGAGGTCAGGTCGTAGTCCCGCCGGCGGGCCACGACCACTTCGTGCCCGTCGCGCTCGAGCCGTTCGACGAGGTGTGAGCCGAGAAAGCCGCCGCCGCCGGTGACGAGGGCGCGTGTCACGGCGTGGTAACGGGGGCGCCGGTCGGCAGCCAGTCGACCCGGCCGATCCACCGGTCGCGGTTCTCGGCGTACCAGGCGATCGTCCGGAGGACGCCCTCCTCCCACGAGACGAGCGGCTTCCAGCCGGTCTCGCGCGTCAGCTTCTCGTGGCCGACGCGCAGCGCCAGCACGTCGGTGACCCCGGGACGAAGCCGCTTCTCGTTCGTGACGATGTGCCGGTCGTCCGGCCAGTGGCCGTGCTCGGCGCCCGTGCGCAGGATCAGGTCGGCCCAGTCGGCCATCGAGATGTTCTCGCCCTGGCCGTAGACGTAGACGTCGCCGGGGACGCCGTGGGCGGCGACGGTGAGATGGCCGCGGACGCCGTCCGTGCAGAAGCAGAAGTCCCGCAGCGGCTCGAGCGCGCCGAGCTCGACCTGGGGCCGCGTGAGCGCCTGCGTGATGATCGTGCCGGTGACGTAGCGCGGATTCTGGCGCGGGCCGTAGTTGTTGAACATGCGCGTGACGACGCCCGGTACGCCGAACGCGTCGTGGTAGTTCATCGTCAGGAAGTCGGCGGCCACCTTGGCGGTGGCGTAGATCGACTTGGGGTTGATCGGCGAGCGCTCGTGCAGGATCAGCCCGCCGGCCTCGTCGAAGTCGTGGTGGTGCGCGACGTCCTCGTGGACGTTGCCGTACTCCTCGGAGGTGCCGGCCGTGTCGAACTTCTCCAGCTCCAGGCCCCAGTCGACGACCGACTGGAGCAGGTTGAGCGTCCCGATCGTGTTCGCCATCACCGTCTCGTACGGCCGGTGCCACGACTCGCCGACATGCGCCTGCGCGCCGAGGTGAAAGACGTACGGCTTGTCGGAGACCGTGTCGCGCAACTCCTTGACGAGGTAGTCGATCGAGGTCTTGTCGGTCAGGTCGGCGAAATGCACCTTCAGCTGCCCGCGGAGCGGCCCGATGTTGTTCAGCGCCCCGCTCGAGGTCGCGCGCACGAACGCGTGGACGTTCGCGCCGAGCTCGACGAGGGCGTCGGTCAGGTGCGAGCCCATGAAGCCGTCTGCGCCCGTGACGAGAACCGTTCGGCCGCCGTAGACGTCGCCGAAGTCGCGGCGGAGCTCGCCCAGGTCGGATGTGGTCAGAATCGAGTTGCTCATGCCGCGGTGGCCGTAGGGTATCCGGTCGTGCAGCCGAAGCTCGCCCTCCTGACCGCCCTCGAGCGCACCGCTGCCGGCGCGCGGCGGCTCGGCCTCGGCGCCGTCATCGACCGCGCAGCGCCGCTCGTCGGGCGCCCGTTCGAGCGCTTCTCGCTCGATGTCGACGGCGTCCGGCTCTCCGGCACCGACCTGGCGCAGCTGCACTACGTCCGCGAGCTGCGCGAGCACGGGCGCGAGCAGATGTTCGTCCGCCTGCTCGCAGAAGCGGTGCCGTCCGCCGGCGTCGTGCTCGAGGGCGGAGCACACCTCGGGTTCGTGACCGTCCATGCCGCGAGAGCGGTTGGTGCAGGCGGGCGTGTCGTCGTCTTCGAGCCGAACGAGTCGGTGCACGGGGTGCTGCGGGAGAATCTCGCCGCGAACGGCGTCGCCGAGCGGGTCGAGCTCCACTCTGAGGCGTTGGGTGCCCACGCCGGCCGTGCCGCCTTCCATGCGAGCGGCGACACGAGCAGCCTCTACGACGCGGCTCCGGACGCCGAGGAGACCGAGGTCGCCGTCGTCCGGGCCGACGACGTGGTCGAGGGGCCGGTCGACGTCGTCAAGCTCGACGTCGAGGGCGGCGAGCTCGCGGCGTTGCAAGGCATGGAGCGGCTCGTCGGCGGCGCCCAGGCGCTCTTCCTCGAGTGCAACCCGGCGCTGCTCGAGCAAGCAGGAGCATCCCGCAGCGAGCTGCTGGACTGGGTGCGGGCGCACGGCTTCGAGATCGAGTGGATCGACGAGGGCCGGCAGCGGCTGCGGCCGCTCTCGGACACCTGGGACGAGGCGTACGCCAACCTGGTCTGCCGGCGAGCGCCGTGAAGCCGGCCGGGTACTTCGACCAGGATCGAGCCGAGCTCGTGCGGCTGCTGCCGCGGCCGCTCGGCCGTGTGCTCGACGTCGGCTGCGGCAGCGGCGGAACCGGTCGCAGCCTGCGCGCGGCCGGCGCGGCCTGGATCTCCGGGATCGAGCTCGAGGAAGAGGCCGCGGCGGCGGCGCGCTCGACGTACGACGAGGTGCTCGTCGGCCCGGTCGAGCAGGAGCTCGGGAACGTGGACGGGCGCTTCGACACGGTGCTCCTCTACGACGTGCTCGAGCACCTCGTCGACCCGTGGGAGGTGCTGCGACAGCTGCACGACGTCGCAGAGCCGGGCGCGCGCGTGCACGTGTCCCTGCCGAACGCGCGTCACTGGACGCTGCTGCGCGACCTGGCGCTGCGAGGCACGTTCGGCTACACGCCGGCCGAGCACCGCGATGTCACCCATCTGCGTTGGTTCACCCGGCGTGATCTCGTCCGGCTGCTCGAGTCGACCGGCTGGAGCGTCGACGGGGTCGACTTCGGGGCGCTGCGGCCGGTGTCGCGCGCCGCCGCCAGGCTCAGCGGCGGTCGGAGCCCGGAGTTTCTTGCGTACCAGCTCTCGGCGCTGGCGCATCGTTCGTGAAGTGGGCGGGGAGACCGCCCGAGAAGTCGGAGCCGCAGCTGGCGCGCCTGACGGCCGAGCGCAGCGCCGAAGCCGACGCTTGCGAGCTCGAGCGGGGCACGGCGTCCCGGCGCCCGCAAGCCCTGGGCTCGCGCCCGGAGCCGTGCTCGGACGGGCGCCGCCTCGCGCCGCAGCAGCAGGTGCACCGCGAGGACGGGCCAGTCGAGCGCGGCGATCTGGAGGCGGCGCACGAGGCTGCGGCCGCCGACGCGGTACTTCGCGAGCACGTAGCCGCGTCCGAAGGCCTCGAGCCGCCGCGCGGTGGGCGATGCCGGTCCGACCGTCTGCCCGTGCTCGTGCAGCGCCCGCGCGCCCGGCGCGAGTACGCAGCTCCAGCCCGCCTCGCGAAAGCGGAGCGCCAGGTCGACGTCCTCCCAGTACGCGAACAGCGTCTCGTCGAAGCCGCCGAGCTGCTTGAAGGCCTCAAGGCGGTACGCGCTCGCCCCGCCGCACGGCCCGACCGGGTCGCTCGCGCCTTCCAGCGCCGCCACATGCTCGTTCCAGAGATAGTCCCAGGAGCCCAGCGTCGTGTCGAGCTCGATCCCGGCGGAGTCGATCAGCTCGGATGCGGTCGCCTGGAGGAGGACGCCGGCGGCCATGCCGACTCCGTCCTCGGCGAGCGGTTCGGTGATCCAGGCGACGAACTCGGGCTCGCAGACGACGTCGTTGTTGACGAGGACGAGGACGTCGCCCTCGAGCTCGAGCGCGGCGGCGTTGATCGCAGCCCCGAAGCCGAGGTTGCGCTCGTTCTGCAGTACGCGGACGTCCGGGAACCGCTCGGTCACGGCCTCGGCGGTGCCGTCGGTCGAGGCGTTGTCGACGACGACGACCTCCGCACGCACGGTCTGGCGCTCGAGGCTCGCCAGCGTCCGCAGCAGCCGCTCGCGCCCGTCGAGCGTCGGGATGACGACCCAGGCCTTCATTACGGTTGAGGCTACGTGGTCGACGGGCACCCCGACATCCTCCGCACGGGCGAAGCAGGTGGCCGGGTCATTCGCGGCAGCGCGGTGCGCGCGGCGGGGTACGCGGCGGGGATCCTGCTCGGCGCCGGAACGTCCGTGCTCCTGCTCCGGCACCTCGGCGTCGAGGACTTCGGTCTCTACGGGATCGTCGTCGCGCTGATCGGGATCGTCTCCGCGCTGACCGATGCCGGCCTGACCGCCGTCGGGAGCCGCGAGCTCGCGATTCTCCCTCCCGCCGAGCGCCCGGCGCTGCTGCGCAGCCTCATCGGGCTCCGAATTGCCCTGACGGCCGCGGGTGTCGTCGTCGCGACCGGCTTCGCCGCCCTCGCCGGCTATCCGAGCGTCGTCGTCGCCGGGACGGCGCTGGCCGGCCTCGGCGTCCTGCTTCTCAACACGCAGTCGACCTTGATGATGCCGCTCTCGATCGAGTTGCGGCTGACGGCGATCACGCTGCTCGAGACGCTGCGGCATGCGCTGACGCTGATCGGCGTCGCGGTGCTCGTGCTGCTCGGCGCGTCGCTCCTCCCCTTCTTCGGTGTGCAGGTCGTGGTCGGGATCGCCGTCCTCCTGCTGACGCCGCTCGCGCTCGGTGCCGCCGCCGGGCTCCGTCCCGGGCTCGACCCTGCCGCAGCGCGGCGGCTCCTGCGCGAGTCGCTGCCGATTGCCGCCGCGGTCGCGATGAACGTGGTCTACCTGCGGCTGCTGATGATCCTCGTCTCGATTCAGACAGACGAGGAGGAGACGGGCCTCTTCGCGACCGCGTTTCGCATCTTCGAGATCCTGCTCGGGCTCCCGACGCTCGTGCTCGCCGTCGCGCTGCCGCTGCTCGCGGTTGCCGCCGCCGAGGACCGGCAGCGGCTGAGCTACGCGCTCCAGCGGCTGCTCGAGGCGGCGGTCGCGGTCTCGCTGCTGCTCGTCCTCGTCACGGTCGTCCTCGCCCAGGACGCGATCGTGCTCCTCGGCGGTGAGGCCTACAGCGACGCGGCTCCGATGCTGCAGGTGCTCGCGTTCGCGCTGCTCGGAATCTTCGTCAGCCAGGTGCTGACGCTCGGGCTCGTCTCGCTGCGGCGTCAGCGAGACGTCGCCGTCGCCAACGGGCTCGCGCTCGCGCTCGTCGTCGTGCTCGGCTTCTTCCTCGTGCGCGCGTACGAGGGGATCGGCGGCGCTGCCGCGGCCGTCGCCACCGAGGCCGTGCTCGCGCTGCTGCTGCTGGTCGCCCTCGCTCGGTACGACCGCGACGTCACGCCCCGCTTCGGCTTCCTGCCGCGCGTCCTCGCGGCCGCCGTTGTCGGCGCGCTCGTCGCGCTGATCCCGGTATCCGCGTGGATCGTCGCGCCGCTCGCCGCGGGCGCGTTCATCGGCGCGGCGTTCGTGCTCGGAGCAATCCCGCCGGAGGTCGTGCCCGCGCTGCGCGGACGGAAGCCGCTGTGAGCCGTCCCCGCGTCGTCGTCCTCCGCGGCCACAACGCCAACCCGTGGGATCTCCGCCCCTGGGAGCTGCTGCGCGACGACTTCGACGTCTCAGTGCTCGTGACGGGCTCCAACCGCTACGACCTCGAGGATCTCGGCCTGCCTGTCGTCGCCGGGCCCGCGCTCCGCGACCGGCTGCCCGCCGGCCGCTGGGGCGAGCTCGCGTCGCGGCTCCCGGGCGACCGCTACCGCGGGCTCGACACACGGCTCGAGGGCGTCGATCTCGTCCACTCGGCCGAGCTCGGCGTCTGGTTCAGCGGCCAGCCGGCGGAGCTGAAGGAGCGCCTCGGCTTCAAGCTCGTCCTCACCGTCTGGGAGACGATCCCCTTTCGGGACACGTTCCGCGCCTCCCGCGGCCGCAGGTACCGGAGGCTTGCCCTCGAGCACACCGATCTCTTCCTCCCCGCGACCGAGCGGGCCCGCCGGTGCCTGCTGCTCGAAGGCGCCGACGAGGCCCGGATCGAGGTCTCGTCTCCGGGGATCGACGTCGACCGGTTCCGCGGCGCGGCGGCCACGCCTGGCCCCGACCACCTGATCGTCTCGCCGGGGCGGCTGGTGTGGGAGAAGGGGCACTACGACGTCCTCCGCGCGCTAGCGACCCTGCCCGATCCTCCGCGCGCGCTGCTCGTCGGCGACGGGCCCGAGCGTGAGCGCCTGCTCCGCTATGCCGAGGAGCTGGGCGTGCGCGAACGCGTGGAGATCCGTGCGGTGTCCTATGCGGAGATGCCGTCGATCTTTGCGGCAGCGTCGTGCGTCATCCTCGGAAGCCTGGCGACGCCGCACTGGGAGGAGCAGTTCGGGATGGTGCTGGCGGAGGCGATGGCTGCGGGGGCGCCGATCCTGGCGAGCTCGAGCGGCGCCATCCCCGAGGTGCTCGGTCCCGGCGCGAAGCTCTTCGCCCCGGGTGACTGGATCGAGCTCGCCCGCCTGCTGGAGGCCGGGCCGCTCGCCGGGGCGCCGGGAGAGCGGGTCGAGCACGATCCGGAGCTCGTGCAGCGGTACTCGCTCGAGGCCGCCGCCGACCGGCTGCGCGCGGCCTACCGCCGCGTGCTGAAACTCTAGGCTGCGGGGCGTGTCCGACCCGCGCAGCGGTTTCTACGGCCGCGTCCTGGACGGCCTTCTCGCCGACGGTGTCCTCGCACCGAGCATGTCCGTGCTCGTCAGCTGCGGCGGCGCCGCCGACCGCGACGCGCTCGCCGCCGCGGGCTTCGCCGACGTCACGATCACGAACGTCGACAGCGCCGGCGACGACGGCGCACTGGCGCCGTTTGCCTGGGAGCACCAGGACGCCGAGGCCCTGACCTACGAGGACGGCTCCTTCGACGTCGGAGTCGTCAGCGCCGGCCTGCACCACTGCCGTTCGCCCCACCGGGCGCTGCTGGAGCTCTATCGCGTCTCACGCGTCGCCGTGGTCGCGCTCGAGAGCCGGGACAGCTCGCTCATGCGCCTCGGAGTTCGCTTCGGCGCCGTCGACGAGTACGAGCTCGGTGCCGTCGCCGCGCACGGGCTCCGGTCCGGCGGGGTCCGAGAATACGAGCACGCCGAACTACGTCTACCGCTGGACCGAGCGGGAGGTCGAGAAGACCCTGGCCTCCTTCGCGCCGCACGCTCGACACCGGGTTCGCTATTTCCGCGAGTTCGAGCTGCCGCAGATCCTGCTCGACACCGACCGGGGGGCGCGCGCACGGGTGCTCGAGATCGTCCGGCCGGTGGTCCGGGGGATCACCCGGCTCCTGCCGCGCCAGGCGAATCTGTTCGCGTTCGTGATCGAGAAGCCCGACCCCGAGCGCGACCTGCAGCCGTGGATGGCGAGCGCGGACGAGCCGGACGGGCAGGCGATCGGCGCGCGCTACACGATCGAGCCGTAGACGGTCTCGTGCCGACGGGCCGTCTCGGCCCAGGTGAACCCGCGTGCCCGCTCGAGCCCCGCGTAGACGAACCGGTCGGGCGCGTCGAGAACGCCGGCGACGACCGCGGCCATGTCCTCCGCGCTCCGCGGATCGAACAGCGCCGCAGCCTCGCCACACGCCTCCGCCACGGCCGGGATGTTCGACGCGGCCACCGGGCAGCCGGACGCCATCGCCTCGAGCGGCGGCTGGCCGAAGCCCTCGTACAGGCTTGGAAAGACGAGACAGGCAGCGCGGCGGTACAGCGAGGCGAGCTCCTCCGGCGAGACGAGGCCCTGCACCTCGACACCGGGCGGCGTCGCGCCGCCCTTGTGGCGTCCGCCCGTGAGCACGAGCCGGAGCTGCGGCCGCTCTCGCCGCAGCAGCGCGAACGCCTGCAGCAGCCGCGCGTGATTCTTGTGCGGCCACGGGCGGGCGGGATAGAGGAGGAACTGCTCGCGCGCATCCTCGCCCGTTCGAAAGCGGTCGTGATCGAGGCCCCACGGAATCGCGTGCACGCGCTCCGGTGGCAGGCCGAGCAGCTCGATCGTGCGACGGCGCACGAACTGGCTCGGGACGATCACGGCGTCGGCGTCGCGGGCGGAGCCTTCGTGCATCCGCGCGCGAAACATCCGCTCCGCCCGGGAGAAGAGCTCGGGGTGGTCGAGATGCTGGAGATCGTGCACGGTCACCGCAGTCGGGACGTCGAGCCGCGGCAGGGCGATCGTCAGCGGGTAGTGGACGGCGTCGAGCTCTCCGAAGCGCTCGCGCAGGCGGCCGGGCCGCAGCTTGGCCACTGACATCGCGACCGCACGCTGACGCAGGCTGTGTGCCTGCCGGTACTCCGGCACTTCGATCTCGGGCAGCCCCTCTCCGGCGCCGGGCGCGGCCGGCGGCGTGAAGGCGACCTCGTCGAGCGTCCCCACCTCGGCCAGGCCGCGGCACAGCCCGCGCGCTGAGGTCTCGGCGCCGCCGATCTCGCCGGGCACGAGCGTGAGCAGGCTGATCCCGATGCGCATCGCAGGAGCCTATCCCGGCCGCCGGGTACAATCGCTCGATGCCCGAGCCGACTGGGGAAAAGAGCGAGCTTGCAGGGATTTCGCCCAACGGAGAGGTGGATGTCGCGGCGCTCCTGGAGGAGCTGAAGCGGGAAGTACGCCGCTCCGGCGCGGCTCCCGGCGAGTCCGGCGGCGACGACGACCGCGACGCGGCGCGGGCCGAGGCCGAGCGCCTCTGGCCGGTCTCCGCCGACCGCTCGCTGAGACTCCGTCCCGGCGTCCGGGGCGGGATCGGCAGGCCGGCCAAGGCGGTGCTGCGGAAGCTGATGCGCTGGTACGTGGAGCCGCTCGCCTACGACCAGCGTTCGTTCAACGCGGCTGCGCTGCGGCTGATCGACGACCTCGAGGAGCGCGTGGCTCAGCTCGAGGCCCAGCTGAAGCAGCCACAGTGAGAATCGCGGTCTGTGCGCCGCAGGTCCCGTTCGTTCGTGGCGGGGCGGAGATCTTCGCGGACACGCTCGTCGACGAGTTGCGCGCGCGCGACCACGAAGCCGAGCTCGTCACGATCCCGTTCAAGTGGTATCCGGGCACGCGCGTGCTCGATCAGGCGTTCCTCTGGCGGCTGCTCGACCTGACCGAGTCGGACGGGCGGCCGATCGACCTCGTCGTCGCGACGAAGTTTCCGTCCTATTGCGTCCGCCATCCCAACAAGCGAGCCTGGGTGCTGCACCAGTTCCGGCAGGCCTACGAGCTCGACCGAACCGACCTGGGCCAGTTCGGCGAACACGCGGGTGACCGGGCGTTGCGGCGCTCGGTCCAACGCCTGGACCGGATCGCGCTCGGCGAGGCGAAGCGGCTCTTTGCCACGTCGCGTAACGTCGCCGCCCGGATCGAGCGCTCGACGGGACTCAGTGCCGAGCTGATGCCGCACCCGCCGCAGGAGCTCGCGTACCGGTGCGACGAGTACGGCGACTTCGTCCTGTCTGTGAACCGCCTCGATCGCGCGAAGCGGATCGACCTACTGCTCGAGGCGGCCGCGCTCGACCCGACCCTGCGCGTCGTCGTCACCGGCGACGGCCCCGATCGCGAGCGGCTCGAGGGGATCGCCCGCGACCGGGGACTGAACGGCCGCGCCGAGTTCACCGGCCGGATCGACGAGACCGAGCTCGCGTCGCTCTACGCACGCTGCCTCGCCGTCTACTACGCGCCCGTCGACGAGGACTTCGGCATGGTCCCGTACGAGGCGTTCCTGTCCGAGAAGCCGGTGCTGACGACGACGGACGCGGGCGGGCCGCTGGAAGTGGTCACGGACGGCCACACCGGCCTGGTCACGGCGCCCGACGCCGGCGAGCTCGCACTCGCCGCCGGCCGTCTCCGCGAGCACCCCGACGAGGCACGTACCTACGGACGCGCGGGTCGCGAGCTCGCGGTGCAGGTGACCTGGGACGGCTGCATCGACAGGCTGCTGGCGTGAAGTTCCTCACGCATCGCGGCGTCAGCCTTACGCGGAGCCCGGCTCTGCCGGGCGGGAGCGGAAGGCGGCCAGGGGCGTGAGGATCGCCTACTACTCGCCGCTGCCGCCGGAACGCTCCGGGATCGCGGACTACAGCGCGCTCCTGCTCCCGGCGTTGCGGGAGCGGCTCGAGGTCGAGGTCGTCCGCCGCGGGCGCACCCGCCCGGCACGCGGCACCGACCTGTCGCTCTACCACGTCGGCAACAACCCCGACGCGCACGGCTGGATCGTCCAGGCGTTGCGCAAGCGAGCCGGTGTCGTCGTGCTGCACGACTTCGTGCTCCACCACCTCGTCGCCGGGCTGACGATCGGCCGCCGCGACGGCCACGGCTACCTCGACGCGATGGAGCGCGAGGGCGGCGTCGTCGGCCGCCTGCTCGGGCACGGCGTCCTCGACAAGCGGATCCCGCCGCTCTGGGAGAGCCGTTCCGAAGACTTCCATCTCGCCGGCGAGGTGCTCGGACCTCGCCACCGGCCTGATCGTCCACTCGCGCTACGTCGAGGAGCGGGCCCGCGCCGCCGGGTTCGCCGGCCCCGTCTGGCGGGTGCCGCACCCGGCCTGGGACGTGCCGGCGGTGGTCCCGGAGCAGGTCGGCGGCAGCCCGCTGATCGGCTCGTTCGGGAACGTGAATGCGAGCAAGCGGATCCCGCAGCTCCTGGAGGCGTTCGCCCGGCTTCGCCGTGAACGTCCCGACGCGCGGCTGCTGCTCGTCGGCTCGACCTCGCCGGGCTTCGACCTCGACCGCCGGCTGCAGCGTCTCGGCCTGTCGGAAACGGGCATCACCCGGGAGGCGTACGTCGAGGAGGATCGGCTCTGGGCGCTCATGGCTGCCTGCGACGTCTGCGTCAACCTGCGTGCCCCGACGATGGGCGAGACCTCGGGCAGCGTGATCCGGCAGCTGTCGCTCGGAAAGCCGGTCGTCGTCAGCGACGTCGGCTGGTTCGCGGAGCTCCCCGACTCGGTCGCGCTCAAGGTGCCGGTCGACGGGAGCGAGACCGAGACGCTCTACGCCGCCCTCGAGCTGCTCGCCCGGGACGAGACGGCGCGCACGTCGATGTCGCGAGCTGCGCTCGAGCTCGTCCGGCGGGAGCACGGCCTCGCTCACGTTGCCGACCTCTACGCCGCCGCACTCGAGCAGGCGGCAGGCGGCGAGGCGGTTGCGGACGCGGTGCTGGGCGACGTCGCGGCAGCGGCGGCCGACGTCGGCATCGAGCCCGGCTCGCCGGAGGCATCGGAGCTCGCGCGGCGTCTCGCCGAGGTCGAGCTTGGTACATAGGTTGCGCCGCGTCCCGGCCTGGGCGTGGCTGGCTGCGATCGTCGTCAGCTCCGCCGCGCTCCGTGCCTGGCTGGCGCGGGGGATGGTCGGCCCTTTCATCATGGTCGACGAGCTGATCTACTCGGAGCTGGCGCGGAGCTTCGCCGCGGGCGACGGATTCCGGGTGCGCGACGTGCCGGCCGGCGGGTTCAGCCTCGTCTACCCGATCCTGATCAGCCCCGCGTACGCGCTCTTCGACTCGCTGCCGGATGCGTACGCAGCCGTGAAGACGATGAACGCCGTCTTCATGTCGCTCGCCGCGATCCCGGCGTACCTGCTCGCCCGGCGCGTGCTCGCGCCGACGTTCTCGCTCCTGGCCGCCCTGCTCGCGGTCGCGCTGCCGTCGTTTGCGTACACCGGCACCGTGATGACGGAGAACGTCTTCTATCCGCTCTTCCTCGTCGCGGCGCTGCTGCTCGTGCTCGTGCTCGAGCGCCCCAACTGGGTGCTGCAGGTGGCGCTGCTCGCCACGGTGGGCCTCCTGTTCGCGACCCGCGTGCAGGCGGTCGCCTTCATCGCCGCGATCGTCGCTGCGCCGTTCCTGGCGGCGCTGCTCGGACGCGAGCCGCTGCGGCCCGCGCTGCTGCGGCTTCGGCTCCTGTATGGGCTGCTGCTGGGCGGCCTGGTGCTCCTGCTCGCGGCCCAAGCTGGTGCGCGGACGTTCGCCGACCGATCTGCTCGGCGCCTACTCGGTCGTCGGCGACCGGTCGTACGACCCCGAGACGGTCGCGCGTTTCTTCCTCTACCACCTTGCCGAGCTCGACCTCTACCTCGGCGTGCTGCCGTTCGCCGCGTTCGTGCTCCTGACCATCCTCGCCCGCCGGCTCGAGCCGGCGCTCGCGCCGTTCCTCGCCGCCGGGATCGCGCTGACCGTGTCGGTGCTGCTCGTCGTCGCAGCGTTCGCCTCCGTGTTCGCGAACCGGATCCAGGAGCGGAACACCTTCGTCGTCGCGCCGTTCTTCCTGATCGCGCTGCTCGTCTGGGTCGATCGCGGGCTGCCGCGGCCCCGCTGGGTTGCCGCCGCGGTCGCCGTGGGCGCCGCCGTGCTGCCGCTCGCGATCCCCTGGCGCCGTTTCATCGAGACCGGCGCCATCTCCGACACGCTCGCGCTGCTGCCGCTGTGGGACGCGTTCGGCTCGCTCCTCTTCGACTCGATCGACGCGACCGTGCTCGCGGGTGGCCTGCTCGCGGCGGCGCTGTTCCTGTTCGTGCCGCGCCGCTTCGCGCTCGTCCTGCCGGCGGCGACGTTTCTGTTCTTGGCCGGAGTCTCGTACAACGTCTGGAAGGGCGAGTACGGCCTTCCCGACCGCACGCGTCTCGGCCGGCGCGTTGTTCAACGGGATCCGCGTCGGCCAGCGCGACTGGATCGACCGTGCGCTCCCCGACGGTGAGACCGCGGCGTTTGTCTGGACGGGCGTCACCGACCGGTTCGCAGTCAACCAGAACGAGTTCTTCAACCGGCGCGTCGGCCCTGTCTACTTCGTCGGCGGGCCGACTCCCGGCGGGCTGGCGGAGACGGAGGTCGTGGTCGACGAGAGCTCCGGCGAGCTCCGGACGAAGGACGGGTGAGCGTGTGCAGGCGCGCTACGTGCTGACCGAGGACCGGATCACGCCGGACGGCGTCCCGCTCGCCCGCGATCCCGGGATCGGGCTGACGCTCTGGCAGGTGTCCGGCCCGCTGGTCGCGACCGCGACGGAGGTCGAGGGCCTGTATCCGGGGGACACGTGGTCGGGCGAGACCGTCACGTGGACGCGGGAGCGCTGCCGCGGCGGCACGCTCGTCGTCGCGCTCTCGAGCGACCCGAACCTGTTCGACGGGGATCAGCTCGTGACGGCGAAGGTGGCCGGCAAGAACGCTGGGAGTGTTTCCGTCCCGCCGACGGGCACGGAGACACTGCGAGTCGAGCTCGAGCCCGAGGACGGGACGTGCCGCGTCGTCTTCGACGTCCCCACGAAGGTGCCCGGGAAGGGCGACAACCGCCCACTGGGAGTGCACTTCAACACGTTCGGCTACCGGCCGTGAGGATCGCGTTCGACGTCAGCCCGCTCTCGCATCCCCGCACCGGCATCGGCAACTACGTGCGCGGCTCGCTCGCCGGGCTCGCCGAGGCCGCTGAGGGCCGGCACGAGCTGATCGCCTTCGCGCCGACGCGGCTCCGGGGGCGGCGGCTGATCCTGGACGCGCTGGCCGACGTCCCGGTCGAGCGCCGGACGCTCGTGCTCCCGTGGTCGCACGCCTTCCGGACGGCGTGGAGCCGACTCGGCCGGCCGTCCGTCGAGCGCTGGCTCGGCCCCGTGGACGTGCTGCACTTCAGCGATTGGCTCGTGCCGCCGCAGCGCCGGGGGCTCCGCTCGACGATGGTGCACGACCTCGTCCCGCTCCGGTTTCCCGAGTGGGTGACGCCTCGCACCCGTTCGATGCACGGCTACAAGTACGCGCGCACGGCGGAGTGCGACCTGGTCTTCGTCAACTCGGCCTACACCGGCAACGACGTCGAAGAGCTGCTCGGCGTTCCGTCGGAGCGCATCCGCGTCGCGCCGCCCGGCGTCTCCCCGGACTCCACGCCCGACGGTGAGCAAGCGGAGCTGGGCCGGCCGTACCTCCTCAGCCTGGCCACGCTCGAGCCCCGCAAGAACCTGGGGACGCTCGTCGAGGCGTGGCGGCCGCTGCGCGACGAGCTCGCGCTCGCGGTCGCGGGCGGGGCGGGCTGGGGCGACCAAGAGCTCCCGGACGACCCGGCGCTCCTCAAGCTCGGCTTCGTGCCCGACGCGGGAGGTGCCGCGGCTGATGCGCGGCGCGGCCGTCTTCGTCTACCCGTCGCTCTTCGAAGGCTTCGGGATGCCGATCGTCGAGGCGATGGCGTGCGGAGTGCCCGTGGTCGCGTCCGCGCATCCGTCGATGGACGAGGCCTGCGGCGACGCGGCCGTCCGGGTCGACCCCGAGGACGCGGAAGCGATCAGCGCCGGCGTACGCGAGGCACTCGAACGCCGCGACGAGCTCGTTTCCGCCGGGCTCGCGCATGCCGCGGCGTTTACCTGGCGCCGCTGCGGCGAGATCCATCTGCAGGCGTTCGAGGAGGCCGCCGCGTGAGGGTCGGGCTCGACGTCGCGCCGCTGCTGCAGACGCGCGCCGGCACGGCGCGTTGGGTGAGCGGCCTCCGGCGTGCGCTCGAGGCGCGTGACGACGTGGACGTCGTGCCGCTGACGTGGGGTGGATCGGGCCGGCTCACGGCTGTCGCCCGCGACGTTCTCTGGTACCCCGGGCTGCTCCCGCGCGCCGCCGCGCGGGCGGAGGTCGACGTGCTCCATTGCACGATCTTTCGGGCGCCGCCGCGCGCGCGCGTCCCTGTCGTCGTGACCGTGCACGACCTCGCCGTCCTCCGGCACCCCGAGGTTTTCCCCGCCTGGACGCGGCTGTACGGCCGGACGGCGCTGCGGCGGGTGTTACGGGCTGCGGACCGCGTCTTCGCCGTCTCGGAGTTCTCGAGGCGGGAGACCGCGGAGCTGGCCGGCGTCGATCCCGGCCGGATCGACGTGGTCCCGAACGCTCTCGAGCCAGTCTTCCGGGCCGACGGCGAGGCGGCCGAGGGCGAGTACGTGCTCGCGGTCGGCACGCTCGAGCCGCGCAAGAATCTCGAGCGGGTCGTGGCGGCGACGGCGCAGGCCGGTGTGCAGCTGCGGCTCGTCGGCGCCGCCGGCTGGGGCGACGCCGGTGTCACGGGCTCACACGTGCGCTGGCTCGGTCGGATCGACGACGCCGAGCTCGCCGCTGCCTACCGCGGCGCCGGGGCGCTCGTCTTTCCCTCGCTCTACGAGGGCTTCGGCATCCCCGCGCTCGAGGCGATGGCCTGCGGGACACCCGTGGTCACGAGCATCGGGAGCGCCATGGCCGAAGTGACCGACGGCGCGGCGGTGCTCGTCGACCCGCTCGACGTCGCCTCGATCGCCGCAGGGATCGAGGAGGCGGATCGGCGGCGGGCCGAGCTCGTGCCGCTTGGTCTCGATCGGGCGCAGCACTACACCTGGGAGCGCACCGCGGACGCGGCCGTCGCCGGCTACCGGCAGGCGGCCCGATGAACGACCCGCTCGTCGTCGTCGATGCCGACGTGCTCGGACGACACCGGACCGGGGACGAGACCTACGTCCTCAACCTGCTGCGCGGCCTCGCGCCGCTGCTGCCCGAGGCCGGCCTGCGGCTCGCAGCGCTGACTCGCCACCCCGAGCTCGTACCCGGCGGGATCGAGCCGGTCGCGATGCGCGCGCGTGTGCAGGAGGTCCGGATGGCCCTCACGGTGCCCCGTCTCCTCCGCCGTCTCGGTGCGGGGCTCGGCCACTTTCAGTACGCGCTGCCGTTGTTCTCGCCCTGCCCGAGCGTGGTCACGATCCACGACCTCTCGTTCGAGCGCGAGCCGGCGCTGATGCCGCTCAAGGACCGGCTCGTCTTCAAGGCTGTCGTGCCACGGGCTGCCCGCCGGGCGGCGAAGGTGCTGACCGTCTCGGAGCGGACGCGCCGCGACCTGCGCGAGCTCTACGACATCCCGGACGAGCGGATCGTCGTGACGCCGAACGGGGTCGACGCCGCCTTTTCGCCCGGAAGCAGCGTGGCACAGGGTGATTACGTGCTCGTCGTCGGCGCCGTCCAGGAGCGGAAGAACCCACTCGCCGCGCTCGCCGCTGCCGAGGCCGTGGGGCTGCCGCTCGTCGTCGCGGGGCCGAGGAAGGACGAGGCGCTCGCGCGCGAGCTGGAGCAGCGTGGCGCCCGCGTCGTCGGCTATGTCGAGCAGGACGAGCTCGTCCGCCTTTACCGCGGCGCCGCTTGCCTCGTCCAGCCGTCGCGGTACGAGGGCTTCGGGCTGCCGGTGCTGGAGGCGATGGCGAGCGGAACGCCGGTCGTCGCCGTGCCCGAGCCTGCGCTGCAGGAAGTCGCCGGCGACGCGGCCGTCTGGGTCGAGGAGCGGGATCTCGCCCAGGGGATCCGGCAGGCGGTCGCCGACCGTGACCGGCTCGTGACAGCCGGTCTCGAGCGCGCGCGCGGATTCTCGTGGGAGACGACCGCCCGCCGTACGCTCGACGTCTACCGGGAGGTGCTCGGGCAATGAAAGCAGCAGCGGTGGTCGTCTCGCACGGTCATGCCGCCGAGCTGACCCGCTCGCTGCCTGCCCTCGCGCCGCAGGTCGACGACCTGCTCGTGATCGCGAACGTGCCCGGCAGTGTCGGCGAGCTGCCGGAGGGCGTCCGGGTGCTCGAGAACGCCCGGCCGCTGCCGTTCGCCGCGAACGTCAACCTCGGCGTCGGATCGACCGTCGGCGAATACGTGCTCGTCTCGAACCCCGATGCGGTTCCCGAGCCGGGTGCAATCGAGACACTCGTCGCCTTCGCCGATGATCATCCGCGCGCGGGACTCGTCGGGCCGCTCGTGCTCTGGCCGGACGGCACCTGGCAGCCGAGCCTGCGCCGTTTCCCGACCGTGCTCGGCACGATCTGGCGCCGGACGCCTCTCCGCCTGCTCCGCCGGCCGTACGAGCACCAGACGTCCCACTACGGCACCCGGCCGGCCGAGCCGGTGCAGGGCGACTGGCTCCTCGGCGGCGCCTGCCTGCTGATGCGTCGCGCGATGCTGGAGCAGATCGGCGGCTGGGACGCCGGCTTCCGCCACTACGTCGAGGACATCGACGTCGCCTATCGCGCTGCGCAGGCAGGCTGGGAGCGGTGGCTCGTCCCCGCCGCCGTTGCGCGGCACGACTACGCGGCTGTGATCGACAAGCGCTTCCTCTCGCGCCACACGCTCTGGCACGCCCGCGGAATGCTGCGTTTTCTGCGCAAGCATCCCGAGCGGTTGCGAGCCGTCCGCTAGCGGCCGTCGAGCGGGACGAGTCCGAACGTCACCTTTGCCCCGAGCGCTCGCGCATCGGGAGAGTTCGAGTCGAGGTCGCGCGGAACGAAGGTGTCCGCCGCCGAAACTTCGACGCGCCAGGGACCCTTCGGCACGGGCAGAAGCAGCCCTGTCGCCTTGCAAGCGGGCAGGTCGTCTTCCCTGGTCGCGGTCGTTTCTCCGATCGCGGGCTGGTCGTTCTTGTCGACCACTACGGGTCCGACGCGCGCACTCACCCGAACAGGCTCGAGCTGCGGAAAGCAGGCGGCCTCGCGCGAGAGGCTGACCAACACGAAGCCCTTCGGATCGCCGGCAACTCCGTAGCGGGTGTAGCTCGCCTCTTCGCCCATCCAGCCGTCTCCACTGACGCCGGTCGTCGTCTCGCGCAAGCGAACCGGCTTGCCACCGAGGCGGTAGACGACGTAGTCGCCGACCCGCGTCACCTCGGGCGCTGCGACCTGCACGCCCTTCGAGGTGACGGCGAACTCGGCGCCGAGGTCGGCCGGATCCTGGGTTCCGTCGGGGCGTAGCAGGTTCGGCGTCACGCCCCCCGGCGTGCTGCCGTCCATGCCCCAGAACCACTTGATCGACGGATTCCAGAACTCGAGCTGCCAGAACGCGTTGGCGTCGCTGACTCCCTGACCGACGAACAGGGCCGGCCGGCGGCCGGTCGTCTGGTCGACCCAGTCGGAGGGCTTCGGTAAGACCGCGAACGCGCGGTCGGAGGCGCGCCTCTCGCCGTTGGCGGCGTAGATCTCCGTCGTCAGGCTCCAAGCGAGCGCGAACACCGCGATCGCCGCGGCACCGCCGACCGCAACCCGTCGTGAACGGACGAGCCCGAGTGCGATCAGCGCCAGACCCGAACACAGGGCGACGGCGACGAGCACAGACTCGATCGTTTCGGCCGGCCAGCGCGGAATCCGGTTCGCAAGCGCCGCGATCGCCAGGCCATGGGCCTCGTAGTACGGATAGAGGTCGAGCCGGTACGGGGTCGCGGCGACGACGTAGATGGCAAATGCGGTCGCGGCCGCCGTGGCCGGAACGGAGAGGCGTCGCCGCTCCAGGGCGAGCGCCAGCCCGGCGAAGAGCAGCGGCGTCACATAGATCAGGTTTCGCTCTGCCACGATGATCGCAAGGGTCTTGGAGAGATACGCGGCCTTGATCGCCGTGTAGAGCCCGAACACGGCCAGCGAGGCGACCACGAGCGAGACGAAGGACGTCGTTCGTTCCCGGCGCGGCTCGCCGGGAGGCCGAACGAGGGCCGCCAGCGTTGCGACGAGAGGGACAACTCCGATCCCGATCGCCAGTGCGCCGACTGCCCAGAGACCGTATTCGAGCATGCTCTGCTTCAGGAATCCGGTCGCCAGGTACCACGTATAGGAACGGCGGCCGAGTACGGCCGAGAGGACGATCACGACACCGGTCAGGAGCACTGCGAAGCCGACCCAGTCCGCAGTCGACCAAGACCGGCGCCAGCTGCGCAAGCGGCTCCGAGCGCCAGAGCCGAGCCAGCAGCACGAGTGCAAGGATCGGGAACAGCACCGCCAGCTGCGTCCGGACGAGCACGCCGAGGCCGCACGAGAGGAGCGCCAGCACGATCGGCCAGCGCGTCGGTGTCACCGCGGCGCGCGCGATCAGCAGGAACGCGAGCGTCGCCGCCGGATAGGCGACCGGCTCGTCGACCAGGAACGGTGAGTACGACAGCGCAGGTGCCGCGACGGCTCCGACCGCGGCGAAGAAACGCGTACGGCCTGGAGACGACGACCCGCGCGAGCGCATACGCCGGGAAGATCGTCGACGTCATCAGCGCGACGCCGAGCAGCTTGATCAACCCGTACGCGTCGCTGACGTCGCTCAGCCACCAGGCCGGGGCGGCCAGGTACGCGTAGAGCGAGACACTCGTCGCCGGCTGGCCGAACCCCTCCCGGACCGTCGCCTCGCCCGTGCTCGCGATCGCGCGTGAGACCTGCGTGAACTCGATCTCGTCGCTGAAGAGCGTCGGCGTCTCGCGCTGCCAAGCTTGCCAGGCGTAGAGCGCTGCCAGGAGCGCGTACGCTGCGAACAAGGGCAGCAGCGTCCGCGGCTCGGGTAGCCGTCGGCGTTCCGATGAGCTCACTCGCTCGGTGCCTCGGCGAGCCGGAGCGTGCTCGGAGGCGTCGATCCGGCGGACAATTCGACATCTTGACCCCCGCGTTCTCGCGGCGGCGACCAGCTCGCGCAACCGCTCCGCCGGCACGTTCGGGATCGTGACGAAGACCTGATCCGGCTGCGCTGCGTCCAGCTGTGTCGACGCGTCAGCCAGGGTGCCGAGAACCTTGACGCCGAGTACGCGGCGGCGGCGAACGGCCGGGTTGTCGTCGAGGAAGCCGACCACGCGCCGTCGGGCGTCTCCGCCAGCTCGCGCGCGAGCGCACGGCCGGACCGGCCGGCGCCGACGATCAGGACGCGCGTTCGCGTGCGCTCCGTCGCCCCGCCGAGGCCGAGCCGCCAGAGTCCGCAGGGCGAGCCTCGACGCCGGCGACGAGGACGTGCAAAGGAGCGCGTCGACAGGAAGATCTCGAGCGGAAACGTCTCGAGCGATCGAGTCGCAGCCACGATCACGAGAGCCGGATCGGCACGGACAGCAGGCACAGCCACGACGATCGCGACGAGGTCGCGGCCAGGAGGCGAAGCGCCAGACCCGGCGATAGATCCCGAAGACGACGAACAGGACGTAGCGACCGGCGAGGAGCACCGGCAGCGTGGAGAGGAAGATCGCGCGCTGGACGTTCGTCCCGCCGCCGTCGACCTGCAGCAGGTAGGCGGCGAGGAACGAGGTGCAGATGACGGCGAAGTCGACGAGCACCTCCAGGAGCCGTCGCGGGTTCGAGAAGAACGCACGCCAGAGGGATGGGGCAGGGCCTGTCTCGTGGCTGCGCGAGCGCTGCTCGAGGTCGCCGAGGAAGCTCGCGAACTGGACGAGCACGACGAAGGAGATCAACACCCCGACCGCCGTGACGCGGGCATCCGCGAGCACGTTGTAGGCGAGCGCGGTCGCGCCGAGCAGGGCGGCGACGAGCGTCAGCAACGCGACCGCCTGCCGCTCCGAGAGCCCGTAGTAGACGAGCCGGTGCGACGAGTGGTCTGTGCCGCCCTGCGTGAGGGGGCGCCGCTCGAGCGTCCGGCGCACGGCGACGAGCGTCGTGTCCAGAATCGGGATCGCCAGCACGAGCAGCGGCAGCAGCATGCTCGTGAGGGTTGCCCCGGCGGTCGTCCAGCTCGACGCGAGCGCGAGCGAAGCGAGACCGAAACCGATCACCTGGCTGCCCGAGTCGCCCATGAACACGACCGCGCGGCGACCGGGCCGCAGGTTGAAGGGGAGGAAGCCGAGGCAGGCGCCGCCGAGAGCGAGCGCGACGACCAGCCCGAGCTCACCCGAGTCCTGGGCGACCGCGTCGACGGCGAAGATCGCGCAGGAAACGGCCGCCAGCGAGGCGGCGAGCCCGTCCATGTTGTCGAGCAGGTTGAACGCGTTCGTGATCCCGACGAGCCACACGAGGCCGAGAGCCGTCGCCAGCACGTCGTTGGCGATGATCTCCACGGTCAGGCCGGAGGCGAGGACGACGCCTGCGGCGGCGAACTGTGCCGCGAGCTTGGCGAGCGGCGGCAGTGTGTAGACGTCGTCGGCCAGTCCCGCGGCGAAGAGAATCGCGCAGCCGGCGAGGATGCCGGCGAGCTCCGAGCTCATGTCGGTGGCGCCGACCACGACCGCCGCGCCGACGCCGGCGAGCAGCCCGGCGAAGATGCCGACGCCGCCGAAGACGGGCGTCGCGCGCTCGTGCCACCGCTCCCCCGACGGGTCGGCCACGAGCCGGGCGCCGAGATTGGCGCGGAGCAGTGCGAGAAGCGTGAGAGCTGCCACCGAGAGCGCGGCGATAGCGGCGATCGCGTTCACGGACGGGAAGGGTAATCGACGCCTGTTAGGCCGATGTGTGCCGGCACGGCGCCTACACTAGACCCCGCTGATGACCACATACCTCGACCTCTACCGCTACCGCGAGCTCTTTGGCAGCCTCTTTCGCCGCGACCTGCGCTCGAAGTACAAGGGATCGGCGCTCGGGCTCGCGTGGTCGCTCGCACACCCACTGGTGCTGATGCTCGTCTACCTCTTCGTCTTCAGCGTGCTGCTCGAGATCCAACCCGCGAACGCCGAGCACTACTGGCTCTTCCTGCTCGCCGGCCTGCCGGTCTGGGTGTTCTTCGCGACGTCGGTCCAGGCGGCCGCCCGCAGCCTGCTCGACAACGCGAACCTGATCCGCAAGGTGCGGTTCCCGCGCCAGCTCGTGCCGCTGTCCACGGTCGCGACCCAGCTGGTCGGCTTCGCGGTGATGCTGGCGATCGTCGTCGTGCTCAGCCTTGTCTACGTGCCTGCCGCCCGCGACACGGCCTGGCTCGCCCTACCGCTCGCCGCGCTCGTCGTCTGCCTGGTCGCCGGCCTCTCGCTCGTGGTCGCGTCGCTGAATGCGATCTACCGCGACGTCGAGCACCTCGTCGCCGCGCTCCTGCTGCCGTGGTTCTTCCTGACGCCGGTCCTCTATTCGCTCGAGAGCATCCCCGGCGTCTCCGACCACCCACGCCTTGTCGATCTCGTCCACTACGGCAACCCGCTGACGCCCGCGGTCGAGGCCGTGCGTGCGCCGCTGTACTACGGCCAGCTGCCCACCGCCGGCGACACGATCTACCTCGTGGTCGCCGCAGCGCTCTCCCTGGCGCTCGGCGCGTTCGTCTTCAGCCGCGTGGACGACCGCGTGGCAGTCGAAGTCTGATCCGCCCGTCGAAGAGCGCAGGCTCGCCGTCGGGCACGTAGGCGGGGAGCCCCTCGTGCTCGCCCGGCTCGATCCCTGCGAGCAGCGACGGCAGCAGCAGTGGATGCGCGAACGCCGGGTTGCGGCCCCCGCCGGGCGCCCACGGTCGCAGGGCTCGGTCGCGCGTCTCGATCGAGCCTCCGACCGCGACAAACCCTTCGGCATGGGCGTCGAGGACGCGCCGCGACCAGTCGGCATCCGGGATCGCGCCGGCGACGAGATGTGCCGTCGCGACGGGATCGGCGTCCGCGAGCTGCTCCTCCTGCCGGCTGAGCGCCGCCGCCGTCTCGCCGTCCGGGCCGCCGTGGACGACGACCGCGAGCCGGCGCTCGGCGATTCGCGGCGTCACGTCGAGGTCGAGCGTGAGCGGCGTCGAGCCGATCTCCTCGAACCAGAAGCGGAACTCCTCCACCAGGTCGAAGGCCAGCCGGTAGCGGCCCGGCGGCTGCGGCGCGCGGACGCTGACAGCCACCTCGGCATTCCCTCCGGGCTCGACCGGCCGTTCGAACGCGACTCCGCGGCCCGTCCCAGACGATCGCGTTGCCGCGGTCGTCGAGCCAGTGGTACGAGAGCTGGACGCCGCTGTCGCCGCGCGACCGCCAGGTGGCCGTCCCGGCGTTTTGGAGCGCGACGCGAACCGGCGCTTCCGCACCGGCGCGGAACACGGGTAGCTCGTACGCGAGCCAGCGGACCGCGAGCGGCCCGACCGGCACGGGATGCTCGCCGACTGGCTGCACTAGTCGGCGCAAGCGGAGCATCCGCGGGAGCGGACGCTCCGCGCGCAAAGATCCCTGAAGGGGCCGCTTCGCGGCCCAAGACCCACGTGCATGTATCCCACGGAAGCTAGCCTACTTCGGTGCCCGAACCGCTCCTCGTCCGCGCCGCGCGCCTCGAGCCGACCGAGCGCACGCCGGTCTGGTTCATGCGCCAGGCCGGCCGCTCGCTGCCGGAATACCGCGAGATCAGGAAGTCGCACTCGCTCTTCGAGGTCTGCTACGAGCCGGAGCTCTGCGCCGAGGTGACGCTGCAGCCCGTTCGGCGCCACGACGTCGACGCGGCGGTGATGTTCGCGGACATCATGCTGCCGCTGCTCGGGATGGGCGTGAACGTCGAGCTCGTCGAGAACGTCGGCCCGGTGATCGAGCGGCCGATCCGGTCGTTGGACGACGTCCAGCGCCTGACCGTCCCTGAGCCGGAGGAGTCGGTGCCGTTCCTCCTCGAGGCGGTCTCGATCGTCCGCCGTGCCCTGCGTCCCGACCAGGCCGTGATCGGCTTCTGCGGCGGGCCGTTCACCGTCGCCGGCTACCTGATCGAGGGGAAGCCGAGCCGGGAGTTCCTGAACGTCAAGCGGATGATGTACGCGGAGCCGCAGCTGTGGCACGCGCTGATGGAGAAGCTCTCGGACGCCTTCTCGCGCTACGTGCGCGGCAAGGTGCGCGCAGGCGCCGACGTGATCCAGCTCTTCGACTCGTGGGTCGGTGCGCTGTCGCCGCAGGACTACGAGGAGTTCGTGCAGCCGTACTCGGCTCGAATCCTGGCGGCGGTCGACGTGCCCACGATCCACTTCGGCACCGGCACGGCGACGCTGCTCGAGCAGATGCGCGATGCGGGCGGCGACGTGATCGGCCTCGACTGGCGGATCCCGCTCGACTGGGGCTGGAGCGCAGTCGGCGACGACCGCGGCGTCCAAGGCAACCTCGACGGCGCGATCCTCTTCGGGCCCTGGGAGCGGATCGAGGCGGCGACCCTCGACGTGCTGGCGCGTGCCGCCGGCCGCCCGGGCCACATCTTCAACCTCGGCCACGGCGTCATGCCCGACACCGACCCCGACGTGCTCGGCCGCCTGCGAGTTTCGTCCACGAGCAGACCGCCCGCACGTTTGACATGAACAGCAGGGCATGAGCACGGCGGTCGTGCTGATGGCGTACGGCTCGCCCGACCGGCTCGAGGACGTGCCTGCCTACTACGCGGACATCCGCGGCGGCCGCCCGATCAGGCCGGAGCTCCTCGAGGATCTCGTCGCGCGCTACCGCCGGCTCGGGATCGAGGAGTCGAATCCGCTCAACGAGATCACCGAGGCGACGCGGGCGGCGCTCGAGGCCGAGCTCGGCGTGCCCGTCTTCACCGGGATGCGCCACTGGCAGCCGCGGATCGCCGAGGCCGTCGAGCAGGCGCTCGCCGGCGGCGCCGGCACGATCGTCGGCCTCGTGCTCGCGCCGCACTACTCGGGCATGTCGATCGAGCGCTACCGGGCGCAGCTCGTCGACGCGCTCGCGGGTCGCGCCAAGCTTCACTTCGTCGAGCGCTGGGGCAGCGAGACAGGGTTCGTGGCGCTCCTCGCGGATCGACTCGCGGCTCAGCGGCACAAGCACGTCGTCTTCACAGCCCATTCGCTGCCCGCGCGGATCCTCGAGGACGGCGATCCGTACCGCGACGAGCTGCTCGAAACCTCCCGCCTGGTCGCCGAGCGCGCCGAGTTGAACGAGTGGACGTTCTCCTTCCAGAGCGAGTCGCCGACCGGCGAGCCGTGGCTCGGCCCGGACATCCTCGTGCACCTGAACGAGCTCGCCGCCTGCGACGTTCGCGACGTCGTCGTCTGCCCGGTCGGGTTCGTCGCCGACCACCTCGAGATCCGCTGGGACCTCGATGTCGTGGCGGCCGACCGGGCCCGGGAGCTCGGGATCCGGCTCGAGCGGATCGAGCTGCCGAACGCCGATCCGGCGTTCATCGACGTGCTCGCGGGCCTGGTCCGGCGGGCCGCGGCTGTACCGTCTGTGACGTGAAGACGGGCCAGATCCGCGTCGAAGGGGTCTCGCGCAACTTCCGCGTCCGCGCGAACGAGGCGCGCAGCCTGAAGGAGCTCTTCGTCCTTCGAGGCCGCACCGAGGCGCACGACGTCCAGGCGCTGCAGGGCGTGTCACTCGGGATCGAGCCGGGCGAGGCGGTCGGGCTCGTCGGGCGGAACGGCTCCGGCAAGTCGACGTTGCTGCGCCTGATCGCCGGGATCATCAAGCCGACGTCGGGCAGCGTCGCCGTCGGGGGCAGGATCGGCTCGCTGCTCGAGCTTGGAGCGGGCTTCCATCCCGACTTCAGCGGCCGCGAGAACGTGTTCCTGAACGGCGCCATCTACGGCCTCAGGCGCGCGCAGATTCGGGAGCGGTTCGACGAGATCGTCGCCTTCGCCGAGCTCGAGGACGCGATCGACCGGCCGGTGCGCACCTATTCCTCCGGGATGTACATGCGGCTCGGCTTCGGGATCGCGGCGCACCTCGACGCCGACGTGCTCCTGCTGGACGAGGTTTTCGCGGTGGGCGACGAGGCGTTCCAGCGCAAATGCTTCGGCAAGATCTTCGAGTTCAAGCAGCGCGGGGGGACGATCGTCTTCGTCTCTCACGACGCGTCTCAGGTCGAGCGGCTCTGCGAGCGGGCGGTGCTGCTGCGCGAGGGACGGCTCGAGTTCGACGGCCCCACCCATGAGGCGATCGTGCGCTACCGGCGCGTCCTCGCCGCCGAAGCCGATCCCGCCGAGCGCTCAGCCGGCCTGCGCGAGTGGGGAAGCGGAGAGGCGACGATCGCCTCTGCGCAGCTCATCGGTGTCGAGGGGGCAGAGCGGCAGCAGTTCTTGGCGGGCGAGCCGTTCTCGCTTCGGCTGCGGATCGAGGCCGAGAACGGGATCGCACCGCCGCAGCTGCAGCTCGAGCTGCGTGACGACGCGGGCTTGCTCGTCGCCTCGGACTCGCTCGACACGGCCGGCGTCGGCTGGGCGACCGGGACTCGCGAGCTCCGTTACGACGTCGATCGCCTGCCGCTCTCGGACGGCCGCTTCCACCTGCGGCTCGGGCTCGCGGACGCAGCAGGTGAGCGGGTGCTCCACTGGCTCGACGAGGCGCTCGTCTTCCGCGTCTACCCGGCCGGCGAGGAGCGCGGCGTCGTTCGGCTGGAAGGGAGCTGGTCGGCGGGGGAGAAGACCGACACGCTGTGAGCTCTCGCACCTGCCCCGACTGGCCCCAGCTGATGGAGCTGGCCCCGGATCTCCAGTTCATGCACTACACGGTCGCCGAGGCGCAGCTCCCCGTCGACGTTTTGACCGCGATCTCGCACGTCTCGCTGAGCGACGTCGCCATCTGCTGCGACCTCGAGCATCACGTCTTCTACGACGCACACACGGATCGTCAGGTCGCCGAGGCGCTGCGCGGCACGCACTGGTACGAGGTGCACGAGTACGTCGAGCGCGGCCCTGGGTCAGTGCCGCCCGCGGCGTAAGACCTCGTCGAGCGGCCGCGTGTTCAGGACCGAGCTCCGTGGGGCGCCGCCGCGGCGCGCGGTCGCGACCGAAAGCGCCATGTTCCCGAGCCCACGCGTCGAGTGGGCATCCGTCGAGCAGACGATCGGAACGCCCGCCGCGAGCGCCTCGCGCACGTGCACGCCGGAGAGGTCGAGGCGATCCGGAAGGCCGTTGACCTCGAGCGCGACACCGGTCTCCAGCGCCACGTCGAAGACCTGCTCCAGATCGAGTGCGTTCTCGGGCCGGTGGTTCAGGATTCGCCCCTTCGGGTGCGAGAGGCACGAAGCGGCCGGATGACGCATCGCCTCGAGCACGCGGTCGGTCAGCGCCCGCCTCGGCGCGCGCTGCCCCGCGTGCAGGCTGATCTGCACCCACTCGAGCTCCGCGAGCACGTCGTCGGGCAGGTCGAGCGAGCCGTCGGGAAGGATGTCGCACTCGCTGCCGCGCAGGATCCTGAACGGCGCCAGCAACTCGTTCGCGGCCGCGATCTCCTCGGCCTGCCGGCGGACGTCGTCGGCATCGAGTCCGGGCACGACGCGCACGTTGCGCGTGTGGTCGCAGATCGCGAGGTACTCGTAGCCGAGCTCCCGTGCGGCTCGGCCCATCTCCTCGACGGTCGCCTTGCCATCGGACGCGGTCGTGTGCACGTGCAGGTCGCCACGGACATCCGCGAGCTCGAGCAGATCCTGCGGCGGTGGCGGTGCGCCGACCTCGCGCAGCTCCGGCGGCGGCAACGCCTCGCCCGGCAGCCGGTCGCGCGTCGCGACCCACTCCGGCGATCCGATCGCCTGTACGAGCTCCGTAGCCCAGCTCTCCGGCGTGGCTCCGATCACCTCGATCGGATAGCCGTCCGCGGTGAGCCCGATCACCCGCCGCGCGTCCCGCTCCAACACGCCGACGATCTGCGGCAGCGCTTCGACGTCCGCGAGTCGCTCCAGCGGTACGACCACCGCGAAGTTGGTCGAGAGCTCGCAGGCGCGCCTCGGATCGCCGGCCGGCTCACCGCCGAGTGCCTCGGCCACCCCGCCCACGAGCGCAAGCGCCCGGTTCAGAGTCATCCCCCGCCTCGGTCGCGCCGTGCCGAGCTCCGCCAGCCCCGACTCGATCCGCGCCGCCGTCTTCGGACCGATGCCCGGCACGCTCTCGAGCCGGCCCGCCGCAGCGGCCTCGCGCAGCTCCGCGAGCGTCCGGATGCCGAGCGCGTGCCCGAGCTCCCGCATCCGCTTCGCCGAGAGGCCCAGCAGGCGCGCGACACCGACGAGCTCCGGCAAGGTCTGCGCCTCGAGCTCGCGCAGCTCGGCGAGCTCGCCCGTCTCGACGAGCTCGCGCAGCCGCCCCTCGATTCCCGGTCCGATCCCGGCCAGCTCGCGGACGCGCCCCGCTTGCACCAGCGCGGCGACGTCGACCGGGGTCGAGCGGATCAGGTCTGCGGCGCGCCGGTATGCGCGCACCGTGTAGTGGCCGGAGCCGTTCAGGTCGAGCAGCGCCGCGAACGCTTCGAGCCGCTCGGCCAGGTTCGCGTTGTCCACGACTAGAGTCTTTCCCATGGCGCAGATCGTCGTCCCCTTCCGCGGCGAGGCGGCCAAGCAGCGGCTCGACGCACCGGACGACGTGCGCGAGCGGCTGGCGCTGGCGATGCTCGGCGACGTGCTCGTCGCCGCCGTTGTGACCGGAAGGACGTTGCTGGTCACCGACGACGCCGCTGCGCGCTCGCTCGCCGCTGACCTCGGCGCCGAGACGGTCGACGATCCCGGCGGCGGTCAGGGAGCCGCTGTGGCGGCGGCGCTCGAGCAGATCGCCGAGGGCGTCGTGATCGTCCTCAACGCCGACGTCCCGTGCGTCGTCCCGCACGACCTGCGGACGCTTGCCGGCGCCGCCGACTTGGGCGCGGTCGGACTCGTCGAGGCGGCAGACGGGACGACGAACGCGCTTGCGCTCCCGGCCCCCTCGTTCTTCGAGCCGCTCTACGGGAGCGGCAGCGCAGCGCGTTTCCGCGACCACGGCGAGGCCGGTGGAGTCACCGTGATCTCGGCCTCGATCCCGAACCTCGCCGACGACGTCGACACGCTCGAGGATCTCCGGCGGCTCGGCTTTCGGGCCGGCCCTCGAACGCAGGCCGCCCTCGGACAGCTCGTCGGCCGGTGAAGGTCGCCCTGCTCACGGGCGGTGTCGGCGGTGCGCGCTTCGCCCGTGGTCTCGTCGCGACGGTCGATCCCCACGACGTGACGTTGATCGTCAATGTCGGCGACGACCTCGAGGTGCTCGGACTCTCGGTCTCGCCGGATCTCGACAGCGTCCTCTACGCGCTCGCGGGCCTGCATGACGAGGAGCGCGGCTGGGGCCGCGCCGGCGAGACCTGGGAGGCGCTCGGGACCGTCTCGCAGCTGGGCGGCGAGGACTGGTTTCGCCTCGGTGACCGCGATCTCGGCCTGCACCTCGTGCGCACGCAGGCGCTGCGCGAGGGCGCGCAGCTCTCTGCGGTCACGGCGCGGCTGGCTCGCTCGCTGGGGATCGAGGCGGCGATCCTGCCGGCGACCGACGACCGGCTGCGCACGTGGATCGACACGCCGGCCGGCAGCTTCGCCTTCCAGGAGTGGTTCGTCGCTCGCGGCCACCGCGACGAGGTGGACGGCGTCCGCTTCGAGGGCGAGGCACGACCCGCGCCCGGTGTGCTCGCCGCGCTCGCCGCAGCCGACGCGATCGTGATCGCCCCCTCCAACCCCTACGTCAGCGTCTGGCCGATCCTCGCCGTCGCGGAGATCCGCGCCGCGATCGCCGGCCGCACCGTCCCGTGCGTCGCGGTCAGTCCGCTCGTCGGCGGTCGCGCGGTCAAAGGCCCGGCAGACCGTATGCTCGCGCGGATGGCGGGCGGCACGACACCCGAGCACGTGGCCGGTTGCTACGCGGGTCTGATCGACGCGCTCGTCGTCGACGAATCCGACCCAGCCGGGCCGCTCGCGGTGCGCAGGGTCGTCACGCAGACGCTGATGACCGACCTCGATGCGTCGCGCCGGCTCGCCGAGGCCGTCCTGAAGGCTGCAGCATGAAGGTCGCCGTGGTCGGCGGCACGGGCAGCTTCGGCCAGGCCGTGGCGAAGCGCCTCGTCGACGCGGGCATCGACGTAGTGATCGGCTCGCGCGACGCCGAGCGCGCCCGCGAGGCCGCCGCGGCGGTCGGCGCCGAGGGAGCGAACAACGACGACGCCGTCCGCGGCGCCGACCTCGTCCTCTTCGCGGTCAAGGCGGACGCCGCCGTCGAGACGGCGCGCGACCTGCGTCAGTCGATCGGCTCGACGCCGGTGCTCTCGGTCTGCGCGGAGCTGGCCTTCGGTCCCGGCGGCGTCAAGCCGACCGGCGAGGCGACCTCGATCGCCAAGCGGATCGAGGACGAGCTCGACGCGCCCGTGGTCGCCGGGCTGCACTCCCTCGCGGCGTCGAACCTCGCCGAGGCGCCGCCCGACGAGGACGCTCTCGTCTGCGGCGACGACGCCGACGCCAAGGCGCTCGCGCTCGAGCTCGCTGCGAAGCTCGTCTCCGGGCGCGCGGTCGATTGCGGCCCGCTCGCGAGCGCCCGCGCGCTCGAGGGCATGACCGCGGTGATCGTGAACGTGAACAAGCGCTACAAGGCGCACGCGGGCCTACGCGTCACCGGTCTGCCATGAGCGACGGGATCCGGGTGATCCCGCTCGAGGGCATCCCGGAGGTCGAGGAGGGCGACGATCTCGTGGCGCTGCTCGTTGCGGCTTCCGAGCGGTCGGGCGGGCTCGAGGACGCCGACATCCTCGTGGTCGCGCAGAAGGTGGTCTCGAAGGCAGAGGGCCGCATCGTCCGGCTGGACGAGATCGAGGCTTCTCCGCGCGCCCACGAGCTCACCGAGGCGGGCAGGGACCCGCGCCACACCGAGGTGATCCTCCGCGAGAGCGCGCGCGTGATCCGTGTCCGGCCGCCGCTGATCATCGCGGAGACCAGGCACGGCGTCGTCGCCGCGTCGGCCGGCGTCGACGCTTCCAACGCCAAGGGTGAGGGCACGCTGGTGCTGCTCCCACTCGATCCGGACGCCTCCGCCGCCGAGATCCGCGCCGGACTCCGTGAGCGAACCGGGCGCGACGTCGGCGTGATCGTCAGCGACTCGTTCGGGCGGCCGTTTCGGCAGGGCACCGTGGAGGTGGCGCTCGGCGTGGCGGGCCTGAACGCTCTGCTCGACCTCCGCGGCACCCGCGACAGCACCGGGTACGAGCTGCACGCGACGCAGATCGCGATCGCCGACGAGCTCGCCGCCGCGGCCGAGCTGGTAATGGGCAAGGTGAGCGGGATTCCGGCGGCGGTGATCCGGGGGATCGATGCCCGCGGCGACGGCTCGGGGCGCGACCTCGTCATCCCCGAGGAGCGCGACCTCTTTCGCTAGAGAGCACCTCGGCGGCGAGCGCAGCCAGCCTGTTGCCGATCGCGGGCGCGAACTTGAAGCCGTGGCCGCTGCACGGCGAGCCGACGACGACGCGGCCACGCCGCTCGAGCAGGAACTCGTTGTTCTCCCGGGTCGTGTAGAGGCACGTCTCGAGCGCGCCTGCCTCTCCCGCAGCGCGGAAGCGGCGCGACACCCACGCCGCGGTCTGCTCCGCGATCTCCGGATCCGGGTCGCCCGGCTGATCGGGGTCGATCGCCGGCCCGGACTGGTGCAGGCCCGCCTTGAGCCTGCCGTCGGGCGAGATCAGCGCGTACCCGTGCGCCGGGCTCGCCGTCGTGTCGATGATCGACGGGACGGGCTCGGGGTGCTCGAAGTACGAGACCGTCTCGCGCGTCGGCGTGGCACCGACGTCGACGAGCTTCGAGGCCCAGGCGCCGGCAGTGACGACGGCGGCCCGCGCGCGCACGCCGCCGACTCGAACCGCATCGTCGTCCTCGTCGACGGAGTCGACACGGACGTTCTCGCGAAGCTCCGCTCCCGCCTCCGCCGCAGAGCCGAGCAGCGCTTCGAGTGCGAGATCGGCGTAGACGATGCCGCCGTCTGCCTGGAAGAGCCCGCTCGAACCGGGCTCGATCCGGAGTGGAAAGCGGCGCTCGATCTCGACACCGTCGAGCACCTCGAAGCTCGACGCCGCACGCTGCGAGCGCATCGCGATTCGGCTTCCAGTCGCCGAGATCGAGCGTTCCCCGCAGCTCGAGCAACGAGCGGCCGAGCTCCGATTCGAGCTCACGCCAGAGCGGATACGACTCCTGTGCCAGGCGCACCCAGCGCTCCTCCGGGTACGAGAGCCGAACGATGCGCGAGCCGCCGTGGCTCGAGCCGGCGTCGTGGCCGACCTTGAACTGCTCCAGGACGAGGACGTCGTGTCCCGCCCGAGCGAGCGCCCGCGCGGTCGCGAGCCCCATCACGCCGGCGCCCACAACGACGACCTCGACGTCGATCTCGCGCACGCGCCGAGGGTATACGGGCTAGCGCTTGGTCGGCGTGAGCAGGTCGAACAGTTGCGTCGGCGTCAGCTGCCGGGTCGTCCCGCCGTCGCGCCGCTCGATGCGAAGGCTGCGGGTCTGCCGGTCCATCCCGAGGGTCAGCTCAACCGCGCGTGCGCTCAGCTCGTCGAGGACGCGGGTCGCCTCGTCGAGCTCGGCGAGAAGCTCGGCGGGCGGGTGCTCGGGAATCAGGTAGGTGCTCGAGTAGCTCATGCCGATGCCCCGGTGATCGGCCACGGCGGCCGAGCCTTGAGGTCCGTCCGCACGGCCGACGAACTAGCGCGAGCGGCCGGCAGCGTGCGTCATTGCGACCGCGAACGATCTGTCTGCGCCGCCCGACGTGGCCGACCGCCTGATCGCGACCACGTCGTCGAACGCGTCGAGGAAGAGGTCGAGCAGGTCGGCGTCGAACTGCGTCCCGCGGCCGTCTTCCATCATCGCTCGCGCCTCCTCGGGCTGGAACGCGGAGCGGTAGACGCGGTCGGAGGTGAGCGCGTCGAAGACGTCGGCGATCGCCGCGATGCGACCTTCGATCGGGATGTCGTCGCCGACGAGGCCGCGCGGGTAGCCCGGCTCCGTCGATGCGCTCGTGGTGGGTGCGCGCCATCAGCGCAGCCAGGTCGAGCAGCTCGACGCCCGAGCCGGCGAGGATGCGGTAGCCCATCTCCGCATGACCTTCCATCACCTTGCGCTCCTCGTCGGTGAGCCGTCCTGGCTTGAGCAGGATGCTGTCGGGGATGCCCAGCTTGCCGACGTCGTGCATCGGGCTCGCGATCCGGATCATCTCGGCCCGGTCTGCGTCGATCGACGCCAGCCGCGCCAGCAGCGAGCAGTAGAGGCTCATGCGGAGGATGTGCTCGCCCGTCTCCTGGTTGCGGAACTCCGCTGCGGACGAGAGGCGGCGAATCGTCTCCTCGCGCAGGCGCCGCAGCTCGCCGTCGGAGGTCTCCAGCTGCGCGATCGTGTCGCGGAGCGCCGAGGTCCGGTCGAGCACGGTCTGCTCGAGCCGCTCCCGGTGACCGCGGTTCTCGATCTCGAGCGCGCGCCGGCGGAGGGCGTTGCCGACGTTGATGATCAGCTCGTTCGGCTTGAACGGCTTCAGGATGTAGCCGTAGGCGCCCAGCTCGATCGCGACGGCCGCGTAGCGGCGGTCGTCCATGCCCGTGACCATCACGACCGCGGTCTCGGGGTACGTGGCGAGCACCTCGCGCGTGAAGTCGAGGCCCGACTCGCCCGGCATGTTGACGTCGCTGAGCACGAGCGCGACCGACGTCTCCTCGAGCACCCGCCGCGCCGCGCCCGCATCCTCGGCCGTCAGGCATTCGTAGCCCTGCGCGCCGAGCAGGCGCGCCAGCAGGGTGCGGATCTGCTCCTCGTCGTCGACGATCAGCAGCCGTTCGTGCGGCGGCGTCGTGTTCACCCTGCGGTTATCGGCAATTCCGCTGCACTTTCAACCCGCAACGAGCTCGATCCGGTTGCCCCACGGGTCGGCGATGTAGCACCGCCGGACGCCCGGGATCGAGACGTCGTCGTCGATCTCGACGCCGGCAGCCCTCAGGCGATCCTGCAGCTCGTCGTACCGCGGCACCGTGAACGCGGGATGCGCCTTGCGCGCCGGGGCGAAGCCGGGATCGACGCCGACGTGCAGCTGCTGCGAGCCGACGCGGAACCAGACGCCGCCGCGGGCCTGGAGCGGCTCGGGCTTCTCGATCTCCGCCAGCCCGATCGCGTGTCGCTTGACGTTCGGCAGCCGAGGCGTCGCTGCTCCCTTCGATGGACGCGCCTGGCTGCGGGCCGATGGTAAGCGAGCCACCTAACCTCGTTGCCTCGGCTTGAGTGCGCTCATCCTCTTGTTCGATCTCGACTGGGCCGACAACGCGGACGGTGCTAATCGCCTCGGCAAGCGCGTCGACCCTCTCGACGAACGATCCATCCGAAATCAGTTCCTCATCTTCAACGGCCGCCTCGATGAGCGCGTCGTGCAGCTGCGAGAGAAGGTCGACGAGCAGGCGCGCCGCACGTTCGGTGCTGGGCACCGAGCCTGCGCGAAGAGTCCTTCCGGCGACCCGATCGTCCTAAGGTCCGCATAGAAGACGATGTCGCCGCGACTGCGGATCTCGGTCTCTAGATACCGCAGCGCGTGCGTCTTGCCCGTGCCGCGACGACCGTACAGCACTTGATGATCGACACTCTCAAGGGCAACGGAAATACCCGAGTCCACGAATGTGTCGCGAAGCTGCTCAACTTGCTGCGCCTCAGCTCGTCGGTGGCACTCCGTTCGGGCTCGGTTGAAAGCAGAGATCGGCTCAGCCATGCGCGTAACCTATTGGGTTTCCACCGGGCACGTCACGATCCGACTAAGCGGAGCTGAATCGTCTCGCGTGCACGCTCCAACCAGGCCGATATCGTTCGTGGTGCGCGACCCCTCATCGGCGCCATTGGGCTCCTGAACCCCCGGGAGACATGGATACTCGGCCTGGACGATTGGTAGCGTCGCGTGGTCGATGACTCAAATGGAGGCGATACTCGGAGGCCCCAAGGCGGTCATACTTTGGGGCCGCCTTCCGACCACGGCGACAACGGTGCGCTCGTATTGGAGCTGGTCGGCCGTACCGGACTACCGGCGGATCAGATCGAGTTCCGGACCGGGTACCTCTGCGGCGACTGGGCCAGCCCGGCTGGACCTGGCTGTCGATTGTTTTGACGAAGCAGGGAAACATGCTCTCGATGCCGTCGTCGGCGCGGTTGTCGCCTGGCGCGCCGAGGGGATTAGGAAGGCGCGAGAACGCGATCCGACCCCTGCTCCGGTCAAGGTGATCATTTACGCGCCCGAAGGACGGCAGTTGCGCAGGCTTGAGGTTCCGCCCATGGATTCCTGAACACACCTCCTCGGGAGTTGGCCAACCTAGCGAGGCCCTGGGAGAGGGGAGAATCTTGGCCGGTCGGTGAGGTCCGAAGCCACAGATAGTGGCCAACGCCCGTTGGATAGCGGCGTCACGCAGCGCCGACGACAGCGAGCGTCTCGGGCGCATCCCTCAACTGCACTCCTGAGAAGTCGAAGTCGGGGCGTTTCCCCAGCCGGTAGTCCTCGTCTGCTGTCGCGAGAATGGCTTCGAAGGCAGCTACGACCGATGTATCGAACTGCGTACCCACGGCTTGTGCCAGCCTCATGCGCGCGACGCGGCTTGGCATGGCTTCGCGATAAGGACGGTCGGAGGTCATCGCGTTATAGGCGTCCGCCACCGCGATGATCCGCGAGAGAACTGGAATGTCGTCGCCGACAACGCCGTTCGGGTAACCGTTTCCATCCATTCGCTCGTGGTGGTGCCGCACGACCGCGGCTACGTCGCCATAGTCCTCGACCTTCTCAAGAATCCCGGCGCCGATCTCCGAGTGTGTCTGCATGACACGCCTCTCTTCAAGAGTCAGAGGACCCTCTTTCTCTAGCAGACCAGGCGGAAGGCCAATCTTTCCGATGTCGTGAACGAGGCCGGCGAGATGAACTCGCTGCTGTAGATCGAGTGAGAGGCCCATGCGGGCCGCAATGTCACGTGAGTAGATCGCGACTGCTGCGGAGTGACCTGCTGTATACCGATCCCGCGCGTCCAGAGTCGCGATCAGCGCCGCAGCGAACGACAAGTGCGCCTTCTCAAGCCTCTGGTATGCGTTCGAGAGTCCGCGCGCCGCCTCCCGCTGCTCCTGGTAGAGATGGGCCACGCGCTGAAGCGCCAGAACCGGAATGAAGAATGTCCCCACCACCGCGAATGAGTACTGCTCGTAGCCCCAGACAAGGAAGGCAACGACGGGGACGTACAGCGGAATCGCAAGAAGAAAGAGCGGCACAGTCGCCCGCGGATACGAAATAGGGGCTGCGGAACCTCGGACTGCAAGTGTCGCCATGTTGGCGACAACATCGACAAGGAGATAAGCAAGTGCGGCTGCAGTTACGGCCAGAACGATGGCAAAGAAGTCAGCCGTGGAACCTGGATAGATCGCCGCCGCGGCCAAGCCAGCCGCGGCGCCCGTAAGTGCCCGGGCAGACGTATAGACAGCCCAGCGGAGATACGGAGCTCGAAAGTCCGCGAGATTCCCGAGCGCGCCAACCGCGAATGCGGCAAGGGGGCCAAAGGCGACGGCAGCGAAGGCCAACGGCACGAAGGAGACGGCAATCTCGATTCCGTTCTGGCGGTCACCGAACAGTGCAACGCCGTGGCGCTCCGCGAGTCCGGAGACAATCGCCAGGGCGATGAGGATCCACCACGGCGGCATTGAGTAACCGCTTAGTAGAAGCGCCCCGAAACACGCCACGGCCATCACGGCGAGCGCGCCTGCCCAGGCGACTGACCGGGTCTCTTGGTGATTGCTCTGTGTGAGGTGAATGTGCCGCAGTCTCAAGAAAGCTTGCTTTCTCCCCCAAAAGGGTTATACGATCGGCGAGCCGTTAGTTCCTCGATTGTGGAGGTCATTGTGATCAGTTTGAAGACTCGCCTCTTCTCACTCGTCGGCGCTGCGTCGCTTCTGGCGATGCTGTCGGCGGTGGCACCAAGTCCTGGTAAAGCCGTCGAATCCTCCTGTTCTCCAGCCTAGGAGGCATCCCTCGTTTGGGGGGTTCTCCACAGGCTGTGGATTCAGGGGATAGCTCGGCCCAGCCAAAGTTCGCAGACCGCGCCGAGGGTCGCCGCCACGGTGCGGTTCTGCATGGTCCGACGCCGCGTGGGGCTTGAGGCGCTCTAGCCGATGAGGCCGCGGCGGTAGCCGACGGCGACGGCATGGGCCCGGCTGCGGGCCTGCAGCTTCGCGAGCAGGTGGCGGACGTGCGACTTGACCGTCTCCTCCGAGAGGAAGAGGCGCTGCCCGATCTCGCGGTTGACGAGTCCGTCGGCGACGAGCTGCAGCACCTCGATCTCGCGCATCGTCGGCTCCTGCTCGAGCTCGCGCATCGGCGCGGTGAACGGGATCACCTCGGCGCTGCCGTTCGACCGCCTGGCCGCAGCCGCCTCGAAACGGCGACTGTGGTCCATGTAGCGGTTGAGGATGTCTTGGCGCTCTGCAGCGTCCACGGCCTCGATATCGGTCTACCGGCCGTTGGTCCTTAGCTCGATCGAGGTACCTCTGAAGGGGGAGGGCCGAACCGGACGAAACCCCGGCGGATCTGGCGGAGATCAGGCGGCTCCGCTTCCTCGACCACGGAGCGGCTGCCGGCGGCGTGCAGAATCCGCCCGCCGTCCAGCCAGAAGGCGACGTGGGTTGCGCGCTCGACGCCGTAGGTGGCGAGATCGCCGTACCGCGGCTCCTCGACCGCGACGCCGGCTGCTTCCTGCTCGCTCGCGTCGCGCGGCACGAGCCGGCCGAGCCGCCGCCACGCCATGTGGACAAGTCCGGAGCAGTCGATCCCGTGCTCGCTCATCCCGCCCCAGAGGTACGGCGCGCCCAGGTACGCCCGCGCCTCGCTCGACGGGTCGCCGGCGCGTGGCGAAGGTAGCCAGTCGCCGGCCGGCTCGCCGAGAGCGCGTCGGCAGCGATCCAGCCCGGATAGTCGTACGCAGTCGTCACCCGCGCCCAGCCGTCGCGGCGCTCCGCGACGGTCAGCGGCTCGCCTCGGAGCGCCTGTGTCACCTGCTCGCTCGACGCGTGCGGCTCCGCGTGCATCGGCGCGACGTCGAGCGCACAGAAGCAGCGCTCACCCACGACGCGATGCCACGAGATCCCGCAGCCGTGCCAGCCGCGCGTCCCACTCCCCGCCGACGCGCACGATCCACGCTGCGGCGGCGTCGAGCGGCTCCGTGTTGACCCGGTACAGCGTCTCCCGGCCCTGCTTGCGCGAGTCGACGATCCCGGCCTGCCGCAGCGCCGTCAGATGCTTCGCGACCGCCTGACGCGTCACCGGAAGCTCAGCGGCCAGCTGCGTCGCCGACGCCTCCTGGTGCGCGAGCGACTCGACGATGTGGCGCCGGGTCGGATCTCCAAGCGCGTCGAAGACGTCGCTCAAGCGTATGCGTAGGCAAGCGACCGCAGCGAGAAGACTGCGTTCCAGCCGGGCTCGCCGGTCTCGGTGACGACAACGCGCGTTCCCGTCTCGATCTCCTCGATCTCGATCGCGACGCGCCCGTCGTCCCAGGTGTAGGCGACGCGCCTGCGCGTCTCGACCTCTTCGACCACGAGTTCCCGCTCTTCGCCGTCCTCCGAGAACCACTCCTCCAGCTGGTCCGGATCGGTCAGCGCGTCCCAGACCTCGTCGAGCGGAGCCTCGAGCACGACCTCGCGCGTCACTTCCACGTTCGCCTCCTCCTTCGCGCAACCGAAAGGTTGCGTATAGTGATGCAACCCGATGGTTGCACTTTAACGGAAGGAGCCGCTGTGAGCCCGCTGATCCCGATGGTCGTCGAGTCGGACGGCCGCTACGAGCGCTCGTTCGACATCTACTCCCGGCTCCTACGCGAGCGGATCGTCTTCCTCGGGCGCGAGGTCGACGACGAGATCGCGAACGTGATCGCGGCGCAGATGCTCTTCCTCGAGGCCGAGGATCCCGACAAGGACATCTCGCTCTACGTCAACTCACCCGGCGGCTCCGCGTATGCCGGGATGGCGATCTACGACACGATGCAGTACGTCAAGCCGGACGTCTGCACGATCTGCGTCGGGATGGGCATGTCGGCCGCGGCGATGATCCTGGCCGGCGGGGCGGAGGGGAAGCGGATGGCGCTCCCGAACGCGAAGATGATGATCCACCAGGGCTCGGCGGGCTTCCGCGGCACGCCCGCCGACATCGAGATTCACGCGCAGGAGGTGCTCTCGATGACGCGGCGGATGGCCGAGATCCTGGCGAAGCACACAGGCCAGCCGGTCGAGCAGGTGATGCTGGACATCGACCGCGACCGCTTCATGACGCCGGGCGAGGCGCTCGCGTACGGGCTGGTCGACAAGATCGTCGAGCCGCGCGCCGTCGCCGCCTAGCGAAGCACGAGGAAGACCTCGTCGATCTCCTCGCCACGGGCGTTCGCGAAACCACGGCCGCCGCCGTCGCGCGTGAACCCGCACTTCTCGAGCACACGGATCGAGCCTGCGTTGTCCGCCGCTGCGGCGGCGTGAAGCGGCCGCGTGGTCTCGAGCTCGAGGAATGCCATCAGCGCGCGCGTGGCGATGCCTTTGCCCCAGTGCTCGCGGCCGATCCAGTACGTGATCTCGCGTTTGCCCTCCTGCGTCCAGCTGGAGATCGTGCCGACGACCTCGCCGTCGAGCTCGATCGTCCGCGCCGTGTTCTCGTCGTTCGCGCGCAGCCGTGCCCAGCGCGCGTAGAACGCGTCGCGGTCGGCCGGGTTCTCAGCGGTGAAGGCCGCCATCCGATTCGACTCCGGGTCGGACCAGTGCTCGAAGAGCACATCGAGGTCGCCGTCGCGGAGATCGCGGAGGACGAGCATCAGTCGATCGGCGGCTCGTAGGCCGGGGCGAGCACACCGGCCTCGAAGACCACCTCGCGCTGCTTCGGCTGGAGCTCGCCCGCCTTGATCTGCTCCGCGTAGTGGCACTTGACGAGGTGCCCCTCGAGCGGACGCAGCTCCGGCTCGTCTTCGGTGCATCGCGTCGGCTGCACGTACGGGCACCGCGTGTGGAAGCGGCAGGCGGCCGGTGGGTTCGCCGGGCTGGGGAGGTCGCCCTGCAGGAGGATCGACGTTCGGTTCCGCTCGATCGCCGGGTCGGGGATCGGGATCGCGGAGAGCAGCGAGATCGTGTACGGGTGCAGCGGGTTGTCGTAGAGGTCGTCGGCGGGGGAGAGCTCCATGATCTGGCCCAGGTACATCACCGCGATCCGGTCGGAGATGTGCCGGACGACGGCCAGGTCGTGCGCGATGAAGAGGTACGTGAGCTCGAAGTCCGCCTGCAGCTGCTCCATCAGGTTGACGATCTGCGCCTGGATCGAGACGTCGAGCGCCGAGACCGGCTCGTCGCAGACGAGAAAGTCGGGATTGAGCGCGAGCGCCCGGGCGAGGCCGATCCGCTGGCGCTGGCCGCCCGAGAACTCGTGCGGATAGCGGCCGGCCGCGTCCGAGGGCAGACCCACCACCTCGAGCAGCTCGCGCACTTTCTTGCCCAGGTCCTTGCCACCGCGCCCGTGCACGCGCAGCGGCTCGCCGACCATGCGGCCGACCGAGTGGCGCGGGATTCAGCGACGCGTACGGATCCTGGAAGATCATCTGCATCCGCCTGCGCAGCGGCCGCATGTCGCTCTCGCCCAGGTGGGTGATGTCGGTGCCGTCGAAGCGGATCGTGCCGCCGGTCGGCTCGTAGAGGCGGAGCAGCGCCCTGCCGACCGTCGACTTGCCGCAGCCCGACTCGCCGACGAGCCCGAGCGTCTCGCCGCGCTCGATCGTCAGCGAGACGCCGTCCACCGCGCGCACGTCGCCGACATGACGATCCATGACGATTCCGCTCCGAATCGGGAACCAGACCCGCAGGTCGTCCATCTCGACGAGCGGGGCCCCGTTCGAATTCACGCGGCTCCGCCGAGCCTCGTTCGCTGCCACTCGTCCGCCGGCACCGGGTTGCAGCAGCGGACGTGGTGATCGGGCTCGATCGGCTCCAGCGGCGGCACCCCTTGCCGCGACTGCTCGACCTCGTAGCGGCAGCGCGGCGCGAACGGGCACTCCGAAGGCTGGCTGAGCATGTTCCGCGGCGAGCCAGGGATCGGCTGCAGCTTCTGGCGGCGGCCGGCGTCGAGCCGCGGCACGCTCTGGAGCAGGCCGAGCGTGTACGGGTGCCGCGGCTGCGAGAAGAGACGGTCGGCAGTGCCGGTCTCGACGAACATGCCTGCGTACATCACGTTCACGCGCTCGCACATGCCGGCGACGACGCCGAGATCGTGCGTGATCATGATCAACGCCGTGTCACGGTCGGCGACGAGAGTCTTCAGCACCTCGAGGATCTGAGCCTGGATCGTCACGTCGAGCGCGGTCGTCGGCTCGTCCGCGATCAGGAGCTTCGGCTCGCAGGCGAGCGCGATCGCGATCATCGCTCGCTGGCGCATCCCGCCCGAGAACTGGTGCGGATAGTCCTTCAGCCGCAGCTTTGCGCTCGGAATCCCGACCTGGTCGAGCAGCTCCGTCGCGCGCTTGTCGGCCTGCGCCCGGTCCATGCCGAAGTGCACCTCGAGCGCCTCGCGGATCTGCCGGCCGATCGTCAGCACCGGGTTCAGCGAGGTCATCGGATCCTGAAAGATCATCGCGATCTCGCGGCCGCGGATCGAGCGCAGCTGCTCGTCGTCCATTGCGAGCAGGTCGCGGTCGCCGAACATCGCCGTCCCCTTGGTGACGCGGCCGTTCCGGGCGAGGATCCCGAGCAGCGCGAGCGAGGTGACGCTCTTGCCGCAGCCCGACTCGCCGACGATCCCGAGCGTCTCGCCGGGGGCGATGTCGAACGAGATCCCGTTGACCGCGTAGACGAGCCCGCGCTCCGTGCCGAATTGCACGTGCAGGTCGTCGACTGTGAGGATTGGCTCTCTCGCCACCGTGCGCTAGCCCCGTCCCCGGAGCTTCGGGTCGAGCGCCTCGCGCAGGCCGTCGCCGATCAGGTTGAAGCCGAGCACCGAGATGATGATCGCGACGCCGGGGATGATCGCCAGGTGCGGCGCCGTCTGGAGATAGCGCGTCGTGTCGGTCAGCATCGTGCCCCACTCGGGCGTCGACGGATCCTGCGGCCCCAGCCCGAGCCACCCGAGCGCAGCGACGTCGATAATCGCCGTCGCGAGCGCCAGGGTTCCCTGCACGATCACGGGCGAGATTGCGTTCGGCAGGATGTGCGAAGCGAGGATCGTGCGTTTCGGCACCCCGATCGAGCGCGCCGCGAGGACGAAGTCGTTGTCTCGCTGGGCGAGGATCGAGCCTCGCATCAGCCGCGTGAAGATCGGGATCTGCGTGACACCGACCGCGATCATGATCTGGAAGAGGCCGGGGCCGAGCATCGCGACGATCCCGATCGCGAGCAGCAAGCCCGGAATCGCCAGCATGATGTCCGTCATGCGCATGATCACGCTGTCGACGGCGCCGCCGACATAGCCCGCGATCGAGCCGAGCAGCATGCCGACCGAGAGGCCGACTGCGACCGAGACGACGCCGATCAGCAGCGAGAAGCGGGCGCCGTAGAGGATGCGCGACAGCTCGTCGCGACCCTGCTGGTCGATCCCGAACCAGTGGTCGGCCGACGGGCCGGGGCAGCACACTCCGCCGAGCCGCGAGAGGTCACCGTCTTTCACCGGGTGCTCGGGAGCGAGGAACGGTGCGAAGAGCGCGCAGAAGACGAAGAAGCCGACGAGCGCAAAGCCGACCAGTGCACCCGGGTTGCGCCGGAGGCGAGACCAGGCGTCGCGCCACAGCCCACCGCCCGAGGGCGGCTCCAGCTCGATTTCCCTGGACTCGATCTCCGCGATGCTCATGAAAGTCGGATCCGGGGGTTGAGCACGGCGTACGAGAGGTCGACGACCAGATTGACGAGCACGAAGACCAACGCGATGAAGAGGATTCCGCCCTGCAGGACGGGGTAGTTGCGGGCGCCGATCGCGTCGACGAGCCAGGTGCCGATCCCCGGATACGCGAACACGGTCTCGGTCAGGACCGCACCGGAGAGCAGCAACCCCATCTGGAGCCCGATGATCGTCACGATCGGCAGCATCGCGTTGCGCAGGATGTGCCTGGTGTCGACCGTGCGCGGATCGACTCCCTTCGCCCGCGCCGTTCGGACGTAGTCCTCGTTCTGGACGTCCAGCACCGCCGCACGCGTGATCCGGGCCGTGATCGCGAGCGGAATCGTGCCGAGCGCGATCGCCGGCAGGATCAGGTGCTTGGTCACGTCCCAGAAGGCCGCGAGATCTCCGGCTATCAGCGCGTCGAGCAGGTAGAAGTTGGTCGGGTGCTCGAGGTCGATCAGGACGCTGATCCGGCCCACGGTGGGCAGCAGCCCGAGCTTGACCGCAAAGATGTACTTGAGGATGATCGCGAGCACGAAGATCGGGATCGAGATCCCGAGCAGTGAGGCGACGAGGCTGAAGTGGTCGAGGGGCTTGCGGTAGCGCTTCGCCGCCAGAAAGCCGAGCGGGATCCCGACGAGAGTCGAGAAGAGCATGGCGGCGAACGCGAGCTCGATCGTCGCGGGGAAGCGCTCTCTGAACTCCTCCACCACCGGCCGCCGCGAGACCACCGAGTTGCCGAAGTCGAGCTTGACGACGTTCTCGATGTAGGCGAAGTACTGCTTGTACAGCGGCTCGTTCAGGCCGTACTGCTCGTTGATCGCCGCGATCGCCTCAGCGGTCGCCCGCTCGCCGAGCAGCGTCGTCGCCGGGCTGCCGGGCAAGGCCCTGATCCAGAAGAAGACCAGGATCGAGAGCCCGATCAGGATCGGGATCAGCAGGAGGAGCCGGCGGACGACGAACCTCAACATGTCGCCCGCCGGACTCTAGTCCTCCTCCTATTCCTCGAGCGAGACCGGCGCGAACGACTCGTTCGACGTCGGGCTCGACTGATACCCACTCACCTTCGCCGAGAACGCCAGCGCAGGCTCCGAGTGCGCGTAGGGCACGCCCGGCAACTGGGTCATGATCTGCCGGTTCGCTTCCTGGTAGAGCGACTCCCGCTCTGCCTCGTCCGTCTCGATCTCGGCATCGTTCAGGAGCTTCTCGATCTCGGTGAGCGGCGTCGTCGTCGTTCCCCAGGACTTCTGCGGGCTCTGGAAGAACGTGCCGATGAAGTTGTCCGCATCGCCGTAGTCACCGGTCCAGCCGAGGAGACGGAGATTGCCCGCGGTCCCCGCATCGACGCGGCCCAGGTAGTCCGGGTTCCAGGGGGCGCTCTTCGCGGTCACCTTGAACCCCGACTTGTTCAGGCTCGCGGCGAACGCCTCGAAGTTCCGCTTCGGATCCGGCATGTACGGACGCGAGACGTCCGTCGGGTACCAGAACTCGATCGGGACCGGGAGCGTGTAGCCGGCGTCGGTCAGGATCTGCTTGGCCTTCTCCGGGTCGTACTCGTACGTCGTCACGTCGTCCGCGGTGCCGACGACCTCCGGCGGCATGAACTGCGTCGCGACGACGCCCCGGCCGGAGTAGAAGTTGTCCACGACCGCCTGGCGGTCGAGGCCGTACGCGATCGCCTCGCGCACCTTGATGTCGTCGGTCGGCTTCTTCGCGATGTTGAAGCCGACGTAGGCGACGTTGAAGGCGGGCCGGTCGATGATCTGCAGGGCCTCGTCGCCTTCGATCGTGGCGATGTCCTGCGGCTCGACCAGGTCGTAGCCCTGGATCTCGCCGGTCTGGAGCGCCTGCAAGCGAGCGGCGTTGTCGGCGATCGGCCGGATGATCAGCTTGTCGAGCTTCGCCTTCTCGCCCCAGTAGTCCTCGTTCCGGACGAGCGTGAGCCGGTCGTTTCGGACCCACGACTCGAACTTGAACGGGCCGGTGCCGATCGGGTGCTCGGTGCCGAACGTGCCGGTCGAGGTGAACACGCCCTCTGCGTCGAGGGTGCCGTCGTCGGCGTTGTATGCCTCGAGCGCCTTCGGGCTGGCAATCGAGAACGCCTGCTGAGACAACGCCGGGATGAAGGTCGCCGACGGCTTCGTCAGCGTCAGAACGGCGGTGTTCTCATCGGTCGCCTCGCAGCTCTTGTAGAGGCTCTCCTCGGGTGCGCCGCTGTCGGGATCGAAGGTCGCGAAGCCGCCGAAGACGACCTGCCAGTAATAGCTTGCCGCGGGGCTCGCGAGCGCGCCCTTGAAGTTGTACCAGCGGTCGAAGTTGAAACAGACCGCCTCGGCGTTGAACGGCTCGCCGTCGTGGAACGTGACGCCCTCCTGGAGCTTGAACGTCCAGACGGTGCCGTCGTCGTTCGGCTCCCAGCTCTCTGCCAGACCGGCAGTGGGCTCGGTGGTGCCGGGCTCGAGGAAGACGAGCGTCTCGAAGATCTGGGTGATGGCGCGGATCGACTCGCCGTCCGAGACGAGGGCGCCGTCGAGCACGACCGGATCTGACGCACCTGCGAAGACGAGCGTCCCGCCCGTCGCGCCGGTTGCCTCGGTCGTCGCGCCTGTGTCTGTCGTCTCGTCGTCGTCGTCGCCGCCGCAGCCGGCCGCGGCGAAGGCAAACATCGCCACGACGAGCAGCATCAGCAACCTGTGCCACTTGATTCTCAAAATGACTCCTTTCGGTACAGCTCCCGGGTTCAGCGGGAGTATCCCTACGTTGCGCGCAAGGAGCAAATCCGACGCGGAATAACTGAGGAGGGCGGCCGGGGCCGCCCTCCTCGAGGTCGTGCGTCAGTTGTGAGGCGTGCTAGGCAGCCAGCGAGGCCAGATCGCGGAGCGCTGCGAGCCGCGAGAGCGCCTGGCCCTCGAGCTGGCGGACGCGCTCGCGCGTCAGGTCGAGCTCGTGCCCGATCGCCTCGAGCGTCCACGGCTCGCCCTCGAAGCCGAACCGCAGCTCGAGAATGCGCCGCTCGCGCTCCGGGAGTGCATCGAGCGCCCGGCGGACACCCTGCTTCCGCAGCGACTCCTCCGCCTCGTCGAACGGGTCCGCAGCCTCGCGGTCGGCGAAGAGGTCACCGAGCTCGCCCTCGTCGTCGGCGCCGACCGTCTGGTTCAGCGAAACCGATGCGTGGGCGGCGCCGAGCGCCTCGTCGACATGCTGGAGCGGGAGGCCGGTCGCCTCGGCGAGCTCCTCCTTCGTCGCCTCGCGGCCCAGCTCGACCTCGAGCCGGCGTGCCGCCCGCGACAGCTTCTGCTGCCGCTCGACGACGTGCACGGGCACGCGAATCGTCCGCGCGTGGTTCGCGACGGCGCGCTGCACCGACTGGCGGATCCACCAGGTCGCATAGGTCGAGAACTTGAAGCCGCGCCGCCAGTCGAACTTCTCGACTGCGCGGTTGAGGCCCAGCGTTCCCTCCTGGATCAGGTCGAGGAACGGCACGCCGAGGCCGCGGTAGCCCTTGGCGATCGAAACGACGAGCCGCAGGTTCGACTCGATCATCGTTCGCTTGGCCACCAGGTCGCCGCGCTCGATCAGCTTCGCGAGCTGGACCTCCTCAGCGGCGTTCAGAAGCTTGTGGCGCCCGACGTCGGCCAGGAAGAGCTGCAGGCTGTCGGCAGCGCCCGTGGCGACGGATGCCACCGGGGCCGGCTCGGCCTCGGCGTCCTTCTCCTTGTCGGCGTCCTTGGCGTCCTTGTCCTTGCCCGCGCGCGACTGCCCGACCTCCAGGCCGAGAGTCTCCAGCTCGCGGGTGAGCTGCTCCGTTTCCTCGTCGTTCAGGTCGTGCTCGAGCACGAACGCCTCGAACTCGGTGGGCTCGATGAACCCACGCTCCTCCGAGCGCTCGACGAGAGCCTTGACCTGGTCAGACTCGATAAGTTCGATCAGCTGGTTCTGCGTCAAAGAGAAACGTCAGTCCTTTCGGGCGCTACGTCGGCGGCGGCTACAAACTTACGCACCATATGCTCTTGCTCCTGCTTTTGCCAGGGGGTACGGGACCCTGGTGGTGTCACAAGCTCAAAACGATGAGCCCTGTCGGTCTATTCCGGTAAGGGCACCGAATCGGTTCACGCGCAGGCACGCTAGCGCGTCTGAGTGCGCCCTCTCAAGGACAGACGCCGGAAGTCACCAAAAGTTTGCACGTTCGTTCAGCTTACGCAGCAGATCGGCGGCCGCCGCCCCGTTTTCGCTTCGGCGCGGGGCCCTTCGAGCGGCGGTCTGCGAGCAGCTCGGCGGCGCGTTCGATCGTGACCGATTCGGGGTCGTCGCCGCGGCGGAGGCTGGCGTTCGTCTCCCCGTCCGTGACATACGGGCCGAAGCGGCCTTCCTTGAGCACCACCGGCTTGCTGCTGACTGGATCGGCGCCGAGCTCGCGCAGAGGCGGCTTCGCCTCGCCGCGCCCGCGCCGTGGCTTCGGCTGGGCGAGCAGCGCGAGCGCGTCCTCGAGCGTGGTCGTGAACAGCTGCTCCTCGCTCTCGAGCGACCGCGACTCGGTTCCCTTCTTCACGTACGGGCCGTAGCGGCCGTTCTGAGCCGTGATCTCCTCGCCGTCGGCCGGGTCGTTGCCCAGCGAGCGCGGCAGCGAGAGCAGGCGCACGGCCTCCTCCAGCGTGACCGTCTCCGGTGACATCGACTTGAACAGCGAGGCGGCGCGGGGCTTCCCGTTCGCTCCCTCCTCGAGCGTCTCCGACACGTACGGGCCGTAGCGGCCCGTACGGACCGTGATCTCGCGTCCCGAATCCGGGTGCGTGCCGAGCGTCCGGTCGCTCGCCGGTGCGGCCAGCAGCTCGATCGCCTTTGCGACCGTGAGCTCGTCGGGCGCCATGTCCTCCGGCACGCTGGCGCGCTCCTCGCCCCGCTCGACGTACGGGCCGTAGCGGCCGACGCGGAGGACGATCCCCTCGCCGAGCGGCAGCGAGTTGATCGCACGCGCGTCGATCTCGCCGAGGTCGGAGACGAGACCGTGCAGTCCCTCGTCACCGTCGCCGCCGTAGTAGAAGTGGCGCAACCAGTCGACGCGCTGCTGCTCGCCGGCGGCGATGCCGTCGAGGTCGTCCTCCATCGTCGCGGTGAAGTCGTAGTCGACGAGCTTCGTGAAGTGCTGCTCGAGCAGCCCGGTGACCGAGAAGGCGAGAAAGGACGGGACGAGGGCTGTGCCGCGCTTGAAGACGTAGCCGCGGTCGAGGATCGTGCCCATGATCGACGCATAGGTCGACGGGCGGCCGATCCCGCGCTCCTCGAGCGCCTGGACGAGGCTTGCTTCGGTGTAGCGGGCGGGCGGCGAGGTCGCGTGCCCCTCGGGCTCGAGCTCGAGTGCCTGCAGCTCGTCGCCGGGCTTGAGGTGGGGCAGCGGGCGCTCCTCCTCGCGCTCGGGCTCCTCGTCGCGGCTCTCCTCGTACGCGGCGAGGAAGCCGCGGAACGTGATCACGGTGCCGGAGGCCGAGAACTCGGCGTCGCGGCCGGACGCCGATGTCGCCCCGAGCCGCAGTGAGACGGTGAGGCCGCGCGCGTCGGCCATCTGCGAGGCGAGCGTGCGCTTCCAGATCAGGTCGTAGAGCGCGAGCTCGTCGCGGTTCAGCTCCCGCTCGAGCTGCTTCGGCGTCCGGAAGGAGTCGCCCGCGGGCCGGATCGCCTCATGCGCCTCCTGGGCGTTCTTCACCTTGCGCGTGTACTGGCGCGGTGCGTCGGGGATCGAGTCGGCGCCGTAGAGCTCGACCGCCTGCTTGCGCGCGGCAGCGAGCGCCGTCTCCGACAGCGTCGTCGAGTCGGTGCGCATGTAGGTGATGTAGCCGTTCTCGTACAGCCGCTGAGCGACCCGCATCGTCGTCTGCGCGGCGAAGCGAAGCTTGCGGCTCGCCTCCTGCTGCAGTGTCGAGGTCATGAACGGCGCGGCCGGGCGGCGCGTGTACGGCTTCTCGTCGGCCGAGCGGATCGAGAACGTGACCCCCTCGAGCTCCGCCGCCAGCTCGCGTGCCGCCGTCTCGTCGAGCCGGGCGAGGTCGGCCGACTTGAGCGTGCCGTTCTGAGCGAAGTCGCGGCCCTGAGCGACGCGCTTGCCGTCCACCGCAGCCAGCCGGGCCTCGAAAGAACCCGGATCGAAGCGCCCCTTGATGTCCCAGTAGTCCGCGGAGACGAACGCACGGCGTTCCCGCTCCCGCTCGACGACGAGCCGAACGGCCACCGACTGGACGCGGCCGGCCGAGAGCCCCTGCATGACCTTCTTCCAGAGCACGGGCGAGACCTCGTAGCCGTAGAGTCGGTCGAGGATCCGCCGCGTCTCCTGGGCGTCGACGAGCCGCTTGTCGACGTCGCGCGTCTCGCCGAGCGCGCGCTGGATCGCGTCGCGCGTGATCTCGTGGAAGACCATCCGCCGCACCGGCACCTTCGGCTTCAGCTCCTGCAGCAGGTGCCAGGCGATCGCCTCGCCCTCGCGGTCCTCGTCCGTCGCGAGCAGGAGCTCGTCGACGTCCTTGAGCTTCCGCTTCAGGTCGGCGACGACGCGCTTCTTGTCCGCGTCGACGATGTAGTACGGCTCGAAGTCCTCGTCGATCGCGACGCCGAGCGTGCCGTACTTGCCGCGCTTCTCCTTCGGGATGTCGGAGGCGCGGTTCGGCAGGTCGCGGATGTGGCCGATGCTCGACTCGACGAGGAAGTCGTCGCCGAGGTAGCCCGCGATGGTCTTCGCCTTCGCGGGGCTCTCGACGATGACGAGCTTCTTCGACATCGCGCGGACACGTTAGCGGCCCGCTGGGATACTCCTGTTCGTGGCGCCCCGGCCGAGCCCCGTCTACATGCTCGTCGCCACGCTGAGCTGGCCCTTGCTCTACGGGCTCTTCCGGCTCCGTGCGAAAGGGCGTGAGAACCTGCCGGAGGGCGGGTTCGTGCTCGCCGCGAACCACAACTCCAACCTCGACCCCTGGCCGCTCGGACTGCCGCTCTTTCCGCGGCGCTACCTGCGCTTCATGGCCAAGTCCGAGCTCTTCTGGACGCCGTTCAAGCAGTTCGCGACGGCCGCCGGCGCCTTTCCGGTCCGCCGTGGGATGGCGGACACGGAGGCGATCGAGACGGCGACGCAGCTCTGCCGCGAGGGCCACATCGTCGTCATGTTCCCCGAGGGAACGCGGCGGAAGAAGGGGCTGCGCAAGAAGTACGAGGCGCGGGCGCACACGGGCGCGGCCCGGATCGCGCTCGACGCGGGCGTGCCGCTCGTCCCCGCGGGGATCGTCGGCACGAACCGGCTCGGACGGCTGGCCCAGCTCCGCGTCGCGTACGGCCCGCCGGTGGCGCTGGACGATCTCGTCGGGCGCGAGGACGCGTCGCAGGTGGCGACGGAGCGCCTGATGGCTGCGATCGGCGAGCTCGAAGTGTCGGCGTGAAGCCGCTGCTGATCGTCGACGGCGACTCGTTCGCCCACCGCTACTACCACGCGCTGCCGAAGACGATCCGCCGCGCCGACGGCGGGCCGGGCGGGCTCCTCGACGGCGTCGGCGGCCTGCTCGTCCGGCTCTGGGAGGAGGAGCGGCCGCGCGCGGTGCTCGTCGCCTGGGACACGCTCACCGTCCCGACCTACCGGCATGAGGCGCTCGCGAGCTACCAGGGCGGGCGTGAGTTCGATCAGGCGCTCCTGGAGCAGCTCGACCTGGCGCCGCAGCTCGTCGAGGCGATGGGGTTCGCCGCCGCGAAGGCCGCCGGCTACGAGGCGGACGACTTCCTCGCCGCGGCCGTCGCCTTCGAGGAGGCTCGCGGCGGTCTCGCGCTCGTCGCGAGCGGCGACCGCGACACGTTCCAGCTCGTCAGCGAGCGCACCACCGTCCTGCAGCCGCAACGCGGCGGCGGCCCGCTTGCCCGGATCGGGCCCGGCCGAGGTACGCGAGCGCTACGGCGTCGAGCCCGTCCAGGTGCCGGACTTCATCGCGCTCCGCGGCGATCCCTCCGACAAGATCCCGGGCGCACGCGGCGTCGGCCCGAAGACCGCCGCCGAGCTGCTGGCGCAGTACGGCAGCCTCGAGGAGGCGCTCGCCGACGGCCGCTTCGCCGCCGAGGCCGAGGCGCTTCGCCTCTACAGGCGGATCGCCACGATGGACGCGGAAGCGCCGCTGCCTCCGCTCGAAGACCAGGAGCCGACGTGGGATCGCGGCGCCGACCTCGCCCGGCAGTGGGGGCTCGGACGGCTCGCCGCGCGGATGGAGACGCTGTCGAGCTCCTGACGAATCCCGACCTGGCGCGGCTGCACCCGACCGGCGAGCATCCCGAGCGCCAGGACCGGCTGCTCGGGCTCGGCGGCGAGACGGTCGAGCGGTACGCCACCGAGGAGCAGCTCGCCCGCGCCCACACCGGCGGCCACCTCGCGCTCCTCCGCTCGATCGACCGGCCCGCGCTGCTCGACGCGGACACGATCGCCTCGCAGACCTCGTGGGAGGCCGCCACGCTTGCGGCCGGCATCGCCCTCGAGGCCGTCGACCGGAACGGCTTCGCGCTCGTGCGTCCGCCGGGCCATCACGCGCTCGCCGACCGCGCGATGGGTTTCTGCCTCGTGAACAACGTCGCCGTCGCTGCCCGCTACGCGCAAGTCGAGCTCGGACTCTCGAGGGTCGCGATCGTGGACTACGACGTCCACCACGGGAACGGCACCGAGGCGATCTTCCGCGGCGACGACTCGGTGCTCTTCGTCTCGCTGCACCAGTGGCCGTTCTACCCGGGAACGGGCGGCCCGGGCACCAGTGACGAGACGACGCTCAACGTGCCGCTGCCGGCGGGGTCGGGTGACCCCGAGTACCGCGCCGCGTTCGAGTCGTCCGTCGAGCCGGCAGTGCGCGCCTTCGCGCCCGACCTCCTGCTCGTCTCGGCCGGCTTCGACGCGCACGCAGAGGACCCGCTCGCCGCGATGGAGGTCTCGGAGGACGGCTTTCGAGAGCTATCGAAGCGCTGCGCTGCCTGGCACCGCGAACGCGCTGCCGTGCTCGAGGGCGGCTACAACCTCGTGACCTTGCCGCGGCTTGTCGACCCGTGCAGCGCCGCTTCGGCGCACCGGCTACGGGGCGGCTTGCGAACAAGTGCTGAGCCGCCGGGGCCTCTAGCGGCGAGCGAGCGCGAGCTGCTCGAGCGCGTCGCGACGCGACGAGACGCCGAGCTTGCGCAGCATGCTCTTCACGTGCGAGCGCACGGTGTGCTCGGAGATGAAGAGCCGCTTGGCGATGTCGTCGGTCGAGAGGTGCTCGTCGAGCAGCAGCAGCACCTCCACCTCGCGCGCGGAGAGCGCGTGCGCGATGCCGTCGGGCACGCCCCCGCCGAAGCGGCCGCCCGTACGCACCTGGTCGAGCAGCCGGCGGGCGACCTCGCCGGAGAGGGCGGCCTCGCCGTTGGCGACGCCGCGTAGGAACCCGACGATCCGCTCGGGAGGCTCGCTCTTCAGCAGATAGCCGGCCGCGCCGGCGCGGATGGCGGCGAGCAGGTTCTCCTCGGTGCCGGAGGCGGTCAGCACGACCACCTCGCAGTGGGGAGACGCCGCGCGCAGGCGCGGCAACGTCGACAGCCCGTCGAGGCCGGGCATCGAGAGGTCGAGTAGCACGAGATCGGGCTGAAGCGCCTCCGCGTGCTCGAGCGCCTCGGCGCCGTCCGCTGCTTCGCCGACCACGTCGAAGCCGCCCTGCGCGAGCAGCGACGCGAGCGCGTCCCGGGTCAGGGGATGGTCGTCGACGACGAGAACACGCTCCGCCATGTCCCACTCATCGGCAGGTGGCTCGCTGCCGATTAGGGGAACGTGCAGAAGAACGACAAGAACACGTTCGAGAGCTGGCTCTTCGGAGAGCTGTTGCTCGTCGCGCTGCTCGGCTCCGCGACGGCGCTCTTTCTCACGAACCCGATTCTCCGAAACACCTACGAGCTGCCCGAAGGGCGGCTCGTCCTGGATACCGCGGTCGTGCTCGCGGCGACGATCGTCGCGATCCTCGCGGGCGTCCGCTTCTCGGTCGAGGGGCGGGCGCTCGACCTGCTGCTGGCCGCCGGCTTCTTCGTCGCCGGCGCCGGGACGCTCGCCTTCTCCGTCGCTCCCGTCCTCGGCGGCTCGAATCAGGGTGCGCCGGAGGCCTGGGCGGCGATCGGCTCGCGTGTTCTCGCCGCGACGCTGATCGCGCTGGCGCCGCTCGTGCCGGCGCCGCGGATCGTCGCGCGCAAGCGCGCCATCTTCGCGGGAATCGCGATGCTGCTCGCCGCGCTCGTCGCGATCTGGTTGCCGCTGCGAGGGCTCGGCTCGACGCTCAGCCTGGTCGATCAGTCGGGCGCCGGCGCACGGGCGTTCGAGCACACGGTCGCGACCTCGTTCCTCGCCCTGCTCGCCCTCGTCGCCGTGATCGGCTTCGGCATCCGCTACCGACGGCTCGGCGAGGACCTGGACAGCTGGCTCGCGCTCGGTGCGACGCTGACGCTCTTCGCCGAGCTGCACTACGTCCTGACGCCGGACGTCTCGAGCGACTTCGTCTCGCAGGGCGACTTTCTGCGCCTGCTCTCCTACGGGGTTCTCCTCGTCGGCGTGTGGCGCGCGATCAGCTTCGCCGAGTTCGGGCGCGCGGTCGCGGAGGAGCGCGCCCGCGTCGCGCGGGAGATCCACGACGGCCTCGCGCAGTACCTCTTCGCCGTCTCGACGCACGCGAGCATGCTCGAGTCCGGCGCTCCGCTCGCCCAGACACTGCCGAAGCTGAAGGAAGCGGCGGCTGCGGCGCAGCAGGAGGCGCGATTCGCGGTGCTCGCGCTCTCGTCGGCGAGCGGCACGGCCCCGTTCGACGCGGCGCTGCGCAGGTACATCGAGTTCCTGACCGCCGACGGCGTGCTGGAGGTCGACGTCGAGATCGACCCGGGGATCCTGCTCGCCCCCGACGAGCAGATCGAGGTGTTCCGGATCGTCCAGGAAGGGCTTGCGAACGTGCGCAAGCATGCCGGGGCGCAGCGAGCCGATGTCTGGATCGGGCAGCGGCTGGGGCGGCGGATCGTCAGCGTGCGCGACGACGGCGTCGGCTTCGACGGCGAGGAGGCTCCCGCCGGCCAGGGCCTGAAGAACATGCGCCAGCGCGCGCAGACGATCGACGGCGGCTTGGCGCTGCGCTCGCGGCCGGGCCGCGGTACCTCGCTCGAAGTCGTGCTCCGCGCCTAGCCTCGACGGCTCAGACTCCGCAGCGGCGCGTGACCTGGTGGTACAGGCTCGCCTGCGCGCTGATGCCCGAGCGGACGTCGAGCGTCTTCGTCGTCATCGAGTAGCGGCCCGGCTTCCAGCGGCCGTTCGCGCAGGCCATCTTGTACGCCTTCGGCGCGAGGTCGAAGCCGAAGTTCGGGCCGCCCTCGGCGCAGTTGTCGACGACGCCGGTGCGGCTGCGCTTGACGCGGATCGTGTTCCCGGCCGGGACGACGAGGTCGATCTGGATCGACACGCGGAGCGTGCGCCTTGCCCGGCAGCCCTGCTTCGCGTCGATCCAGACGCCCTTCATCTCGCCGCCGCTCGGGTTGAGCAGGACGCCGCTGACGATCTTCAGGCTGCCGCGCTGCGCCATCCCGAACGTGCCGGGGTCGTCCGCCGCCGCCGCGGGAGCCGCGAGGCCGAGGACGAGCACGGCGAGGAGCACGCGCATCTCGAGGCAAACGTAGAGCACGCCTGTGAGCGACGTGCAAAGCGCGGTTGATCTTCGAGTGACCTTTGCGAACATATGTTCGTGTCCCGAGGCCGAGATCCTCCACGCCGACGTCGACGCGTTCTTCGCGTCGGTCGAGCAGCGCGACGATCCGCGTCTGCGCGGCCGGCCCGTGATCGTCGGCGTCGGGGTCGTGCTCGCCGCCAGCTACGAGGCGAAGGCGTACGGCATCCGCACGGCGATGGGCGGCAGGCAGGCGCGCCGGCTGTGCCCGCAGGCGATCGTGGTCGCGCCGCGGATGTCGGCGTACTCCGAGGCGAGCAAGGCCATGTTCGAGGTGTTCGAGCAGGCGACGCCGCTCGTCGAGGGGCTCTCGATCGACGAGGCGTTTCTCGACGTGCGCGGGATGCGCCGGCTTGCGGGCCCGCCCGACGGACATCGCCGTGCGGCTGCGGCGCAGACGTCCGCGAGCAGGTCGGCCTGCCGATCACCGTCGGCGTCGCCCGAACGAAGTTCCTCGCCAAGGTCGCGAGCGGTGTCGCCAAGCCGGACGGCGCTGCTCGTCGTACCGCCGGACGGCGAGCTCGCACTTCCTGCATCCGCTCCCGGTCGAACGACTCTGGGGTGTCGGTCGCGTCACAGCCGACAAGCTTCACGAACGCGGGATCACGACGGTCGGCCAGGTCGCCGAGCTCGCGCGAAACGACGCTCGTCGCGATGCTCGGGCGGGCATCGGGCCGGCAGCTCCACGCCCTCGCCCACAACCGCGATCCGCGGCCGGTTCAGGTCGGCCGCCGTCGGCGCTCGATCGGCTCGCAGCGCGCGCTCGGCCGCACCGAGATCGCCGGAGGCGCTCGACGCGATCCTGATCGCGATCGTCGACCGTGTCGCGCGGCGGCTGCGGGCCGCCCGGCGCGTCTGCCGCACCGTCGTGCTCCGGCTGCGCTTCGACGACTTCTCGCGAGCGACCCGGTCGCACACGCTGCCGCAGGCGACCGCGCAGACGCAGGTGATCCTCGCCACGGCGAGGTGGCTGCTGGCGGCGCCATGCCGCTGATCGAGCGTCAGGGCATCACGCTCGTCGGCCTGGCCGCTCGCCAATCTCGACGACGACGACGCCGTCCAGCTCGCGCTGCCGTTCGGCCGTCACCGCACGTCGGCACTCGACGCCGCGCTCGACGAGATCCGTGACCGGTATCGGATCGGCCGTCATCACCCGTGCCGTGCTGCTCGGCCGCGACCCGGGTCTGTCGATGCCGCTACTCCCCGACTGAGCAGCCCGGGTGAACGCTGAACCGGGCGGCGCGCGAGCGCGCCGCCCGCCGCAGGCGTCAGCGGCGAACCTCGAGGACGATGTTGAACGGCGTTTCGTGGGCAGTCCGGATCGACGTGAAGCCGGCCTCCCGGAACACGGCGGCCAGGCGGGCGGTACCGGCCTGGGCGCCGAGCGCTGCGCCAGCCCGACCTCCTCCCGACCGCGAGTGCGGGCAGCAGAGCGCGGTCGAGCCGGCGTAGTAGAGGCTGGCCACCGGCCCGAGATTCTCGGAGACAGCGTTGCCGGCGAGCTCGACGACCATCACCGTCCCGTCGTCGCCGAGCGACTCGTACGCGTGCCTCGCGGCGCCGACCGGGTCGCCGAGGTCGTGGAGGCAGTCAAAGAAGCAGATCAGGTCGTAGCCGTCGGCCGGGTACGACTTGGCATCGGCGCGCCGGAAGTCGACCCGCGCAGCGACGCCGGCCGCCTCCGTATTGGCGCGAGCGTCCTCGAGCGAGGCTGCGTGCGTGTCGATCCCGACAAAGCGCGACTGCTCGAACGCGGCTGCCATCAGCACGGTCGAGTGCCCATGGCCGCACCCGACATCCGCCACGCGCGCCGTGCTCCAGCTTCTCGACGACGCCGTCCAGCGCCGGAGTCACTCGGCCACAAGCGAGGCCCCATAGGCATTGCCGTAGAAGGCGGAGACGCCGCAGTAGAGCCGCTGATCGTGGTCGCCCCACGGAATGCCCGCCCCCGTCCGAAACGCGTCGAGCATGCGCTCCTGGTCGAGCCACATCAACGCCGACAGGTCCGAATGCCGGCGGCAGGAAAACAGGGCTGTCCTCGTCCGCCAACACGGGCACGTGCTCGGCCGGCAACTCGTACGTCTCCAGCTCGCTCGCGGTAGGCGAGATAGCCGCTGGCAACCTGCGAGTTGAGCCACTCGCGGACGTACCGCTCCTCGCAGTCCGTCCTCGCTGCGAGCTCGAATGAGCTCAGCGGCCCCTGCCCCGCCAGTGCCTGGTAGAGGCCGAGCTTGTACCCCGCGCTGACCATGACGCCGCCGTGGGAGCCGGCCAGATCGGCCAACGCCTTCCCGACGAATGCCTCCGTCGATCGTTCCTGTACTGCCATTTCGATCTCCTTTGAGGTGGTTT
>CAVSWD010000004.1:0-137159 GCA_963731615.1 uncultured Gaiellaceae bacterium | reverse complement strand
GTCTTCCCGGTCCCGGGCGCGCCGAGGAAGAGCAGGCCCCGCTCGCGCTTGCCGCCGGCCCGCTCGAATGCATCGCCCGATTGCCAAAGGCTGACGACGCGACGTACTTCCTCTTTCGCTTCCGCCTGACCGCGGACGTCGGCGAGACGCACGCCCCATTCCGCGTCGCCGGGCTCGAACCCGCGAACCTGCGACAGGTTCATCATCAGCAACGGCCCGAAGAGAATGATGAAGTTGAAGATCAGGAAGACGAGCATGATCGCGGCGAGCGGCAGGATCGAGACCGAGGATCGAAGCCTGTTGCCGCAGGCATGAAGAGATCTTCCAAGGAGGACGAGGGCGCCCACGAAGATCCCGACCTTGACCGCAGAAGCGCCAGAACCACGCGCGGCGGCGAGCGACGACGTCCTCCTGACGAAGCTGCTCGCTGTCGGAGCCGAAGAGGCTCGGCCAGGGGATCGCACGCCTGAAGATGATGTCGACGACGCCACGACAGACGATGACGTGCCGAGCGTTGCGAGAATCGACCAAAGCCAGCTCCAGCCGCTGTACTCGTGGAAGTAGAGGGAGAGCGCCGGGCTCGTGAGCAGGAAGACCGCGGTCGCGGCGCGGGTCAGCCGGCGCCACTGGTCGGCCAGCTCGGTCGAGGCGGCAGGCGATGCCTGGGAAAGTCCTGCGAGGGGTTGTTCCGCAGTCGCCATCTACGGAGTTTAGACCCGGTTCCGGCCGGTTGGATTGGCGGATTCTGTTAGCCGCTCGTTAAGGGAGCCCCGTTCGTTACCGTCCAGCCATGACCACAGCGACGCTCCACACCAGTGCAGGACCGATCGAGATCGAGCTCTACCCGGAGGAGGCGCCGAAGACCGTCGAGAACTTCACCAAGCTCGCCGGCGACGGCTTCTACGACGGGCTCATCTTCCACCGCGTCATCCCCGAATTCATGATCCAGGGCGGCTGCCCGGAGGGAACCGGCACCGGCGGTCCCGGCTACCAGTTCGAGGACGAGTTCAACGAGCACAAGGTCGAGCGCGGCGCGCTCGCCATGGCGAACTCCGGCCCGGCTACGAACGGGAGCCAGTTCTTCATCGTCACGACCGCTGCGGCGCCGTGGCTCGACGGCAAGCACACCGTCTTCGGCAAGGTCACGAGCGGCCAGGACGTGGCCGAGGAGATCTCGCAGGCCGAGCGCGACTCCCGTGACAAGCCGCTGACGCCGATCACGATCGACCGCGTCGAGCTGACCTAAGCCTCCTCGTCGTCCGGCTCCCTGGCGGGCTCGAGCACCGCGCGCTCGTCGGGCGCATGGCTGAGGACGTCGGCCACGTAGGCCTGCACGGCCGGCATCAGGCCGATGTCCTCGCCCGCCTCCTGCGAGAGGAACCAGCGGTGCTCGAGCGCCTCGTGGAAGACCTCCGCGGCGTCGCGCTTGCCCCAGAGCTCGCCCGGGATCGCGGCGACGGCCGGCTCGAAGACCTCGGACAGCCAGCGGTGCACCGCGACGGTCTCGGGGATCGGCCGCTTGCCGGCACGGTCGAGCTCGGCGCGATAGCGCGCAAGGTCGTTGAGCAGGCGTCGCGCCTGGTTCTCCTGCGCCGTCAGGCCGGTCAACGCATGCAGCCGCCGCCGGTGGTGGCCGGGCTCGACGACGTGTGGGTTGAGGCGGAGCCGGTAGCCGTCCTCGCCCGCGACGAGCTCGAGCTCGTCGACGTCGAAGCCGAGCTCGTTCAGCCGGTGTAGGCGCTCGTCGATCCGGTAGCGCGAGTCGTCGCCGAAGCTCTCCTCGTGGGTCAGCTCGTCCCAGAGCGACTCGTACCGTGCGACCAGCTCGGCAGCCGTCTCCTCCGGGGCGAGCTCGCCTTCGCGCTCGAGCTGCGCCTCGACATCCGCCAGTTCGCCCGCCACGTTCTCCTCGGCGATCAGCAGGTCGTGCTGCCGCTGGCCGTCTGAGAGGCTCGGGTGCAGCTCGCCGGTCTCGGCGTCGACGAGGTAGGCGGCCAGGGCGCCGGCGTCGCGGCGGAAGAGTGTGTTCGAGAGCGAGCAATCGCCCCAGAAGAACCCACCCAGGTGGAGGCGGACGAGCAGCTCGGCACCCGCGTCGAGCAGTCGCAGCCGCAGGTCGGGCACGCTGCCGCGCGCGAACAACGTTCGGAAGGGGAGCGAGTAGTCGAGGTGCCGGGTGATCAGGGCGCACTCGAGACCCTCGCCTCGCTCGGTGACGACGCCGACCGCCTCGACCACGGGCATCTCGTCCGCGGCGAGCCTCCGCAGCAGCGTGTACTCGCGCCGCGCGAGGTGCGCCGGCAGCTCCTTGATCGCGTAGATCGCAGGCCCCGGCGTGCCCTCGTACTCGACGAAGCGCACGACGTGGCGGTGGATGCCGATGACGACCTCGACGATGCGCTCGGAGCCCCATTCGGCCAGCGGCTGCTCCCAGGGGAGGTCGAGAAAGTCCGGGTGCCCCGTCCGGGCGATCAGCTGCAGGCGCGCTGTCACTCGTGCTCGATGGTGGCGTCGACGAACGCGGCGACGCCACCGGGGCTGCGGACGACGTCGTTGCCGTCCAGCGTCGCCTCGGCGCCGAAATGCGCCTGAATCGCCACGCCGAGACGCGTGCTGTCGCCGGACGCATGGTCGGGCTCGACATCCGCGACGGCGTTGTCCTCGATCTCGCAGTGCGAGTAGTCGCCGCAGAAGATGCCGACGCCGAGCGCGCCCGCCACCTCGTTGTCCTCGATCGTCCCCATCGACATCTCCGTCATCGTGATCGCGCGCAGCTCGGTGTCGCTGACGCGGTTGTCGCGCACGAGGACGCGTGCGAAGTGCGTCACGATCCCTTCCCGCCCACCGACGACGGTGCAGCGCTCGACGCGGCTTGGTGCGAGGTCGAATCCGAATGAGATGTCGATTCCCTGCGTGTAGGCGCCGGGCAGCGACCGGATCAGGCAGTCGTGGATCTCGACCTGGCCCCGGCGTACCTTGATCCCGTCGAGCTCGGCGCCCTCGATCACGACATCATCGAGCTCGACGCTGTCGGCGCCGTCGACCTCGATCCCGTTGGTGCCGCCGCGCACGGTGAGGCCGCGAACGGTGACGTCGTCGGCGGTGATGACGATGCCGCCTTCGACGACGGTGCCGCGGCGTCCGACGACCGTCTGGGCGTGATCGAGGATGAGCGGGCCTCGGTGGATGCCCGCAGCCAGCCGGACGGTGGGAGGCTCGACCGCCCAGGCGGTGCCCACCACGGCGAGGAGCGCGGCCGGCGCGGCGAACACCAGCACACGACCTCCGCGCCCGAGCTCACCGCCGTCCTCCGGCCACGTCAGCCGTAGCAGCGGCAGGCCCGCGTGCGCGAGCAGCTGGAGGACGAGCCAGGAGGCTGCGAAGAGCGCGAGCGCCGGCCGCAGCGGGGCGTCCAGCTCGAGAGCGCGCGCGACGGCCACCGTCAGCGTGAGCTCGAGCAGACCGAGCGGGACCGCGGCCCAGCCGGGCTGGTAAGGGAGCAGGCGGTGGTAGAGCGTGACGTCGAGCAGGAGCCCGATCCCGACCATGACGCCGACGAGCTCGAGCGGCCACCAGGCGTGCAGAACCGGGGCAAGTATCGCCGCGACGAGGAAGGGCACCAGCGCGGCCGCGAGCCGGGTTTCGAGCCTGCCTCTCAGCGTGTAGGACACGTTGCCACCTTCCTCGCGAAGCGCCGCGCCGCATACTTCATCCCGACGAGCGTGTCCGCCGCCGGGTAGGCCCACTGGGCCGGAACACCGGCCAGCGAAAGGGTCCGCTTCCGGTCGGTCAGCGCCGGAACGGTCGAGTCGTTCGCCAGGACGATCCAGCGCTCCTCGGTCTCGAGCCCGTGCTCTGCGACAAGCCCCGCGAGCAGCGGGTCGTGCTCGAAGCCCTGCTTGAAGCCGGTGGCGCAGATCACCTGTCCGGCGCCGTTCAGCGCCGGCTCGACGCGGAACCGCCCGTCGCGCGCGGCCGCGGCGAGTGGCTCGTCCCAGCTGCGCCCCGGCGGATAGGACGGCTCGCCGAGGCGCCGCAGCAACTCCGCGCGTTCGGCGCGGGGCGTGGCATGGAACGGCGCGAGGCCACGCTTCGTGAAGAGGGGCCGCGCGACGTTGAGCGGCCGCCGGGCGGGCTCGCGACGACGCACCGAGACGACCTCCGCGCCCGCCTCGAGCGCGTTCAGCCACTCGGTCGCGGCGGCCATGCCGGCACCGACGACCGTCACGCGCTCGGCGTACTCGTGCGGCTCGTAGGCATGGACGGCGCGCGGATCCTGCACGAGCTCGGGCGGCCGCAGCAGGCCCGGATGGCCGGGTGCGAGCAGGACGTGCCTGAAGACGCCGTGTCCGTCCAGCTCGAAGCCGCCGTCGACCGCCCGAACCTGCTCGATCCGCGCAGGCCGGAAGCTCTCGTCCCAGCGGCTGCTCGCACGGAGCTCGTCGACGCTGCGGAGGAACACCGCCACCGTCGGGCGGTAGCGGTCGAAGACGCTGAGCAGCAGCGGCGCGAGGTCGCGTCGGCGCGCAGCCTCGCGGGCGGCAAGACCCGGGAACGAGGTCGGCCAGCAATGGCCGTCGCTCTCGGAGCGCATCAGCTTCTGCCGGATCGCGGCCGCGCGCGGCCGCCAGGCGCCCGCCGGATCGGGGTCGTCGCCGAAGACGGCGATCTCGGCCGGCTCGAGCCCGCTGTGTCGCAGCGTCGCGTACGCGACGAACCCGCCGAGCCCGGAGCCGACGATCGCGACGCGCGGTGTCACGCGACCTATTTAACCGAGCCGGCGAGGAGGCCCTGGACGAAGTACCGCTGGAACGCGAAGAAGACGGCGAGCGGCAGGGCGAGCGAGACGAACGCGGCCGGGGCGATCAGCTCGATGTTGGAGCCGAACTGGCGCAGCTGCGTGAAGATCGCGACCGTGATCGGCTGCGTCTCGCGGCCGAACGTGAGCGCCACGAGCAGGTCGTTCCACGTCCAGAGGAACTGGAAGATCGCGAGCGAGGCGATCGCCGGGAGGCCGAGCGGGAGGACCACGCGCAGGAAGATCCGGATCTCGGACGCGCCGTCGATCCGCGCCGCCTCCATCAGGTCTCGCGGGATCCCGATGAAGAAGTTGCGTAAGAGGAAGATTGCGAACGGCAGCCCGAAGGCCGTATGGAAGAGGATCAGGCCGAGCACCGTGTCGAAGAGGCCGACGTCGGAGTAGAGCGAGAAGATCGGGATCAGCGCCATCTGGATCGGGACGACGAGCATCGCGATCACCCCGATGAAGAGCCAGTCCCGCCCGGGGAACTCGAGCCATGCGAATGCGTAGCCGGCCATGGAGGCGACGAAGATCGGAAGAATCGTGCCACCGACCGAGATCAGCACGGTCGTCCAGAGCGCGGAGGTGATCGCCTCCGTATTGAAGACCTGGTCGTAGTTGTCGAGGGTGGCCAGGCTCGGCTCGGAGATGATGTTCCACCAGCCCTGCTCGGTGAACTGGGACGGGTCGAGCAGCGAGGTGAGGAAGAGCCCGAGCGTCGGTACGAGCCAGAAGACGCCGACGACGATCAGGATGATGTGCACAGGCGCTCGCGCCAAGCCGCGCAGGATCCGCTGAGCGGTCGTCTCGTCCTCGCGCGGGAGCTCGTCGGCGACTGTCGCCACTAGTGGGTCTCCCGGTAACGGTTTCGCGCTCCTGATGCGGGAGCCGCAAGCAGCGCAAGGACGCAGGGAGCGCTCGGGCCGGTTGGCCCGGGGCGACTGAGGACGCGGCGATGCGCCGCGGATCGCGTATCAGGAGCGCCTTGTTGCCGGGAGACCGTCTCCCTCCGGAACGTCCGGATGTTCAGGAGCAGGATCGGGATCACGAGGAGGAACAGGAAGACGGCGATCGCGGAGCCGTAGCCGAAGTCGCTGATGCCGCCGAAGGAGGTGCGCCACATGTCGAGCGCGATCACGTTGGCGTCGTCCTGAACCGAGCCCGGAGCGAGCGCGATCACGATGTCGAAGACCTTGAGGACGTTGATCAGCATCGTGATGAAGACGACCGTCAGCACCGGCCAGAGCTGCGGCACTGTCACGCGCCTGAAGACCTGCCACTCGGTGGCGCCGTCGGTGCGCGCAGCCTCGAGCGTCTCGCGCGAGATCGCCGCCAGCCCGGCCGCGATCACGACCATCGCGAACCCGGCCCAGATCCAGATGTACGCGAACATGATCGAGGGCGTGATCAGCTTCTCGCCGAGCCAGGAGACGCCCTGGAACGGCTCTGCGAATGTGTCGGCGCCGATTGCGACCCGATACTGGCCCTGCTCGAGCTCGGCGAACTCGAAGGTGCCGTCGTCGGCGGTCGAGTCGCACTCTCGTCTCGTCGCCGTTAGCGTCGAGCAGCTCGACCGTTACGCCGGGGATGCCGAGCTCTTCCGGCTCGACCTCGCCGGGAGTGCCGCCGCCGGGGCTGAAGTCTCTCCAGACGACGCCGTTGATGCCGCCCTGGAGCGGCTCCGGCGTGACGGCCTGGACGGCGTCCCGGGGGACTTCGGCCGGGCGGTATTCCGGTCAGGCCCATGAGGGCGACGCTGCCGGTGGGAACGGTGTCCTTCAGCTCGAGCCCTCCGTCCGAGGTCGGCGGCGAGGTCGGCGGTCGCCGGCCTCGCGTCGGCGAGGACTCCGGGCGGGCTCACGTAGTCGTAGCCGACCTGGATGAACGCGTTCACGGCGCCGATCTCCGGATCCTTCTGATCCATGACGCGCCAGATGACGGCGGCCGCGAACGCCGAGATCGCCATCGGCATGAAGACGGCCGTCTTGAACGCAACCGACCACCGCACCCGCTCGGTGAGGACGGCGAAGATGAGCCCGATCGAGGTCACGAACGCGGGCACGATCAGGAGCCAGAGGAAGTTGTTCTTGATCGCGTTGAGGGTGCGGTCGTTCGTGAACAGGTTCGTGTAGTTGTCGAACCAGACGAACTCGTCGCCGCTGGCGTCGAAGAAGCTGCGATAGATCGTCGAGACCGCCGGATAGACGACCCAGATCAGCAGGAAGAACGCGGCGGGTGCGAGGAAGCCGGCCGCGAGCGCGTATTTACGCCAGCTCCCGGGCTCCTGATCGGGGTAGTGGTCGGGCGGGGGAGCCACGACAGGTGGCTCCCCCGCGATGCTCGAACCGCCGTGCATTGGGTCTAGCCGTACGCCGCTGCCGCCGCGGCCTCCATCTTGGTGGTGATTCCGTCGATGTCCGTCGGGTTCTCGACGAAGTCCTGGAACAGCTTGAAGAGCCCCTGGCCGACGGTGCCGCCGAAGGCCGACGGCTGCAGGTCGGAGAGGTCGAAGCGGAAGACCTCCGCCTCGCCGAGCGCGCCCGCCGTCGTCTCCTGGATCGGGTCCGGGTAGATGCTCGAGTCGATGTTCTTGTTCGGCGACGAGAAGCCGCCGCGCTTGGCCCAGATCTCCGAGGCCTCCGGCGTCGTCAGGTACTCGATGAACGCCCTTGCGACGGGATTGTCCTTGAACATGACGACGAGGTCGCCGGCGCCGACGACCGCTGGCTCCGAGCCGCCGATCGACGGGAACGGGAAGATGTTGAACCCTTCCTCCGGCTCCAGCGGGTTCTTGTCGCCCGCGACGCCGGGGACGAAGTCGCCTTCGATCACCATCGCGGCCTTGGGGCTCGCCGAGAAGACGTTCGAGACCGAAGTCGGGAAGTCGGTCTGCAGGGCGCCCGCCTTGCCGCCGGCGATGTTCTCGGTGTCGCCGACGATCTTCGCCATCTCCGCGAGGGCGTCCTTGACCGACTGGTCGGTCCACGGGATCTCGTGCTTGGCGAGCTGGTCGTAGGTCTCGGCACCGGCGGTGCGGAGGTAGATGTTCTCGAAAAGGTCGGTGAGCGTCCAGCCGTCCGCGCCGCCGATCGAGTAGGCCGGGACGCCGGACTGGTTGAGCGTGTCCGCGCTCGCGAGGAGGTCGTCCCAGGTCTCGGGTGCCTCGACCCCGGCGTCGGCGAACGACGCGACGTTGTACCAGATGGTCGACTTGTTGGCCGCCTTGAAGAGCAGGCCGTAGAGCGTGCCGTCGACGCTGCCCGTCTCGACGATCGATTCGCCGAAGTTCTCCTGCACCGCGTCCTGGGCGAAGTCGAGCGGCTTCAGCGCGTCCCGCGACACGAAGTCGGCCATCGTGCCGGGCTGGGCGACGGTGGCGATGTCGGGCGGGTTGCCGCCCTCGACGGCGGTCGAGAGGACGGTGACGATGTTGTCGCCGCCGGACGTGTACTTGACCTCTGCGTCCGGGTTCTTCTCCTTGAACCCGTTGATCACGGCCTGGAACGACGCCTGCTCGGGGCCGGTCCAGACCCCGATCACGGAGATCGATCCGGAGACCGCCTCCGCGGCGGCCTCGCCGCTGTCGTTGTTCCGGTTGTCTCGTCGTCGTCACCGCCACATGCTCCGACGAGGAGCAGGAGGGCGAGCATCAATCCGAGGAGCGTCATGCGCTGGCGCTTCATGCGTGTCCTTTCGTTGCGTCATAGATGCCGAGTCCGGTCTCCGTGTCGAAAAAGTGCAGCGCGCGTGTGTCGACGGCGACACGGATCTGCTCACCCTTGCGCGCCTTCGAGCGCGCGCCGAAGCGGCCGACCATCGTGGCGCCGGTGCCTTCATCCTGGGTGGGGGTGCCCAGCCCTTCCGTGCCCGCGTCTTTCTGCAGCTCGCGTACCTCGTCGGTGACCGCGGGGCGCGCGTCGATGCCGACGTGAACCATGACCTCGGAGCCGAGCGCCTCCGTCAGCTGGACTTCGCCTACCAGCATGCGGTCGGGCGACGATTCGGCGGCGAGCTCGGAGTCCTCGAGGTCTTCCGGCCGGATGCCGAGGATGACCGAACGGCCGGCGAAGTCCTTGAGCGCGGGCCGGGTCGACAGCGTCTCCTCGCCGAGCGAGATCCGCTGGCTGCCCGCGACGGCCGTGAGTCCGCCGTTCGCCTGCTCGAGGGTGGCCTCGAGGAGGTTCATCGCGGGACTGCCGATGAAACCGCCGACGAAGAGGTTGAGCGGCCGGTCGTAGAGCTCCTGCGGCGCCGCCACCTGCTGCAGCTCGCCCTTACGCATCACCGCCACGCGGTCACCCATGGTCATCGCCTCGACCTGGTCGTGGGTGACGTAAACCGTCGTCGTCCCCAGGTCGCCCTGGAGCCTCGCGATCTCCGCCCGCATCTGCACGCGCAGCTTCGCGTCCAGGTTGGAGAGGGGCTCGTCCATCAGGAAGGCGGCGGGCTCCCGCACGATCGCGCGGCCCATCGCGACCCGCTGGCGCTGGCCGCCGGAGAGCGCGCGCGGTTTCTTGTCGAGGAAGGCTTCGAGCCCGAGCACGCGCGACGCCTCCTGCACGCGCTTGTCGATCTCCTGCTTCGGCATCTTCTTCAGCTTCAGGCCGAAGGCGATGTTGTCGTAGACGGACAGATGCGGATAGAGCGCGTAACTCTGGAAGACCATTGCGATGTCGCGATCGCGCGGCGGCACGTGGTTCACGACCCTGTCGCCGATCCTGAGCTGGCCCTCGGAGATGTTCTCGAGGCCCGCGACCATGCGCAGCGCGGTCGTCTTGCCGCAGCCGGAGGGGCCGACCAGCACCATGAACTCGCCGTCCTCGACGCCCAGGTTGAGGTCGTTGACGGCGCGCGTTCCGTCCGGATAGATCTTGGAAACCCCCTGGAACGTCACTCCGGCCACGGTCCGGCGATCATAAACGGCTGGTTAGCCCGACGCTGCGATAGTGAGTGCAGGTGCGGGTTCCCGACCGGCCTGACTAAGCTCGCGCGATGAGGCTGGCCGGAAAGACCGCGATCGTCACCGGAGCGTCGAGCGGTATCGGTGCGGCGATCGCGCGGGCGCTGCAGCTCGAGGGCGTGCAGGTGGCGGGCGGCGCGCGGCGGGTCGACCAGCTCGAGACGGCTGTCGCTCTCGAGCTCGACGTCACCGACCAGGCGAGCTGCGAGCGGTTCGTCGCCGCCGCGGTCGAGGCGCTCGGCGGTCTCGACATCATCGTCAACAACGCCGGCCTTGCACTCGGCCGCGACCCCTTCGACGACTCGACCGAGGCGGACGAGGAGGTTGTGCTGGAGACGAACGTCCACGGCCTGATCCGGATGACACGGCTCTGCCTGCCACACATCCGCGACGGCGGGCACATCGTCAACATGGGCTCGGTCGCCGGGAAGGCGGCGTACCCGAACGGGTCGCTCTACGTCACCTCCAAGTTCGCCGTCCACGGCTTCACGCAGGCGCTGCGGGAGGACCTGCTCGGGAGGCCGATCCGGATCACGAACGTCGCGCCCGGCCTCGTCGAGACCGACTTCTCGAAGGTGCGCTTCCGCGGCGACGAGGAGAAGGCGGGCGCGGTCTACGCCGGTGTCGCGCTCGGCGGCCCGGTGCGGCCGGAGGACGTTGCCGACTGCGTCGTCTTCGCGCTCACGCGCCCGCCGAACGTGAACGTCGACGAGCTCGTCGTCACCGCGCTCGCGCAATCGTCGGGAGCGCGCATCCTGCGCGACGCATGACCAGGTTGGGCATGACGATCCTGGAAGGCTCGACCTTCTGCATCTGCGACGACATCGGCGACCTGGACGGAATGACCAGCGGCTTCTTCGCCGACGACACGCGCTTCCTCTCGCAGCTCGAGCTGCGCATCAACGGGGCGCGGCCGCTGCTCCTCTCATCGGCGAAGGTGGAGTACTTCTCGGCCGCCTTCTATCTCCGGAATCCGCTCGCAGGTGGTCTGCCGCAGGACGTGCTCTCGATCGTTCGGGAGCGCTTCGTCGGGGACGGGATGCAGGATCACGTGCGGATCCGAAACGAAGGCGGCCAGCCGCTCAGCTTCACCGTCGAGCTCGAGATTGCCACCGACTTCGCGGACATCATCTCGGTGAAGGAGCACGATTTCGCGCTTGGGAACCCCGACCACGCCAGGCCGCTACCTGCGCCTGCGACCGTTCGCCTGGACGCGGCCCGCAAGCAGCTCGTCCTCGAGGAGAACGGCACCGGGCGCGCGCGAACACAAGTGATCTTCACACAGGCCGGCGAGGTCGAAGGACGAACGATCCGCTTCCCGATCGAGCTGAAGCCGGGGAAGCATTGGGATCTCCGCGTCGACATCGTTGCCTCCCTGGACGGCGTCGAGGCCGCTCCGGTGACGGTCAAGAGGCGCTTCGGCCGCGGCCGGGAGCATGTGCAGGCCTCGCTTTCGGCCTGGCACATGCAGGTGCCGCAGCTCCGGACGAGCCGCGACTCGCTCCACCACGCGTTCGAGCAGTCCGTCGCCGATCTGGCCGCGCTCCGGATGCGCGGTGGCGACGGGTTGGGGATGCTGCCGGCGGCCGGGATGCCGTGGTTCATGACCGTCTTCGGCCGCGACACGATCATCACGTCCCTCCAGTCGATGCTGCTCGGACCGGAGCTCGCACTCGCCTCACTCGACGCGCTCGCCGTGTTGCAGGCGCGCGAGGAGGATCCGACGATCGATGCGGAGCCGGGCAAGATCATCCACGAGCTGCGCCGTGGCCGTGCCGCGGAGACGTGGTTCGGGACCTACTACGGCAGTGTCGACGCGACGCCCCTCTTCCTCGTCCTGCTCGCGGAGGTGTGGCGCTGGACCGGCGACCCCGAGCCGGTCGAGCGGTTGAAGCCGGCGGCGCTTGCCGCGCTCGAGTGGATCGACCGGTGGGGTGACCGCGACGGCGACGGCTTCGTCGAGTACGAGCGGCGAACCGAGCGTGGGCTCGAGAATCAGTCGTGGAAGGACTCGGGCGACTCGCAGCGCTTTCACGACGGTACGTTCGCCCGGACGCCGATCGCACCCGCCGAGGTGCAGGGATACGTCTACGACGCGAAGCGGGGAATGGCAGAGCTTGCCCGTGAGGTGTGGCTCGATACCGAGCTTGCTGAACGGCTCGACCGCGAGGCTGCGGAGCTGCAGCAGCGGTTCGAGGCCGCGTTCTGGGTCGAGGAGCGAGGCGGCTTCTACGCGCTGGCGCTCGACGCCGACAAGAGACCCGTCGACTCGCTCTGCTCGAACATCGGCCACCTGCTCTGGAGTCGGATCGTGCCGCCGGAACGGATCGACGCTGTCGCGAATAGCTTGCTGGGGGATGCGCTCTGGTCGGGTTGGGGGGTCCGGACGCTCTCGACGGGAGACGCCGCGTACAACCCGCTCAGCTACCACGCGGGCACGGTGTGGCCGCATGATTCCTCGATCGCCGCGTGGGGGCTCGCCCGTTCCGGCCGCTGGACCGAGGCCTGGCAGATCGGTGAGGCTCTGATCGAGGCCGCGCGCTGGTTCGGCTGGTCGCTGCCCGAGGTCTTTGCCGGCTTCGACCGGGCCGAGACGCGGTTCCCGATCGCCTACCCGACCGCGGCGCGTCCGCAGGCCTGGGCTGCCGGGACGCCGGTGCTGCTGCTGCGGCTTCTACTCGGTCTCGAGCCCGATCCGAGCTCCCGCGAGTTACGGGCAGTCGCGCCGATCGAGCTTCCGGCATGGGCGGGATCGTTGCGCCTGAACGGCGTCCGCGCGTACGGTCGTTCGTGGAACGTCAGAGCCCGCGATGGGAAAGTCGAAGTGGAGGAAGCATGAAAGTCGCCGTACTGAGCCCGGTCTGGTTTCCCGTGCCGCCGTCGGGCTACGGCGGGATCGAGTGGATCGTCTCGTTGCTCGCCGACGGGCTGGCCGACGCGGGCCACGACGTGACGCTCTTCGCTTCGGGTGACTCGCGTACGCGCGCCAAGCTCGCGGCTGTCTTCGAGACGGCGCCGAGCGAACGGATCGGCCAGACCTTCTGGGAGCTCCAGCACGCGCTGAACTGCTTCGCGCGGCACGAGGACTTCGACGTCATTCACGACCACACCGGCCTGATGGGCCTCTCACTCGGATCGCTGCTGCCGACTCCGCTCGTGCACACGGTGCACGGGCCGGTCGACGGCCATCCCGGCGATCTCTACGAGCAGGTCGTGCGCATGGCCCCGAGGACGAAGCTGATCTCGCTCTCGATGAGCCAGCGCGAGCCCCGGCAGCAGCTGCCGTGGATCGCGAACATCCCGAACGCACTCGATCTCTCCTTCTACCCCTACCACCCCGTGCGCGGCGACTACCTGCTCTTCCTCGGGCGGATGAGCCCCGACAAGGGCGCCCACCGTGCGGTCACGATCGCGCTCGAGGCCGGGTTGCCGCTGAAGATCGCGGGCAAGTGCGCCGAGCCACCCGAGCAAGCGTACTTCGACGCCCACGTTCGCCCGCACCTCGGCGGCGACCGCGAGTACGTCGGCGAGGTGTCGCACGGGGAGAAGGTCGAGCTGCTCCAGAACGCCCGCGCGACCGTTTTCCCGATCTCGTGGCAGGAACCGTTCGGCCTCGTGATGATCGAGTCGATGGCGTGCGGTACCCCGGTGATCGCGACTCGCTGGGGCGCCGTGCCGGAGGTGATCGACGACGGGGTGACGGGGATCATCGTCGACGATTGGCGTCAGTCTGAGGACGTGCTCGACGCAGCAGACGCGCTCGATCCGGCCGTGATGCGCCGTGCCGTCGAGGAGCGCTTCACGCCTGAGCGAATGGTGGCGGACTACGTCGCCGCGTACGAGGCCGCCATCTCGGCGAGGTGAGATTTCGGTCTCAGTACGACCGCGAAATCCTCCGGCTCGCCGTCCCGGCGCTGGGTGCGCTCGCCGCCGAGCCGTCGTACATCCTCGTCGACACGGCCGTCGTCGGGCATCTCGGCCGCTCGCAGCTGGCCGCGCTCGGCGTCAGCGCGGTGATCCTGACGACGCTCTTCGCGATCTTCAACTTCCTCCAGTACGGGACGACCGCGCAGGTCGGGCGGGCCTCCGGCGCGGGCCAGGAGCAGGCGGCGCGGCGGCTCGGCGCGCAGGCTCTCTGGCTCTGCCTCGCGGTCGGGATCGTCCTCGCCGCGGTGGTCGCCGTCTTCGCCCCGGCCCTCGTCGAGCTGATGGGCGCCGACGACGAGGCGGCCGATTACGCCGTCTCGTACCTCCGGATCGTCGCACTCGGGCTCCCGTCCGCCTTCATCGCGCTTGGCTCGCAGGGCTACCTCCGCGGCGTCGCCGACCTGCGGACCCCGTTCCTGATCCTCGTCGCGGGCAATGCGGTCAACATCGTCCTCAACGTCTTCTTCGTCTACGGGCTCGACTGGGGGATCGAGGGCTCCGCCGCCGCGACTGCCGTCGGCCAGACCGTGATGGGCATCGCGTTCGTCGCCGCGCTGCTGCGCTCGGCGGGACGCGATCTGCGGCCCCGGCTCGACCTGATGCGGCGGCTGATCAGCGTCGGCCGCTACATCTTCGTCCGCACCGTCGCGCTGATGGGGGCGTTCGTGGTCGCCGGTGCGGTGATCACGCGCTTCGGCGACGCGTCGATCGCCGCACACCAGATCGCGTTCCAGCTGTGGATCTTTCTCGCGCTCGTGCTCGACGCGATCGCGATCGCAGGCCAGGTGCTCGTCGGCCGGGCGCTCGGCGCCGGCGACACCGAGCGGGCCTTCGACGCGAGCGCGCGGATGATCTGGCTTGCGGTCTACGCAGGGCTTGCGTTCGCCGGCGCGTTGCTCCTGCTCGAGCCCCTGCTGCCGCGCGCCTTCACGGGCGACGAGCTCGTGCTCGAGCGCGCCGGAGCGATCTGGATCATCTTCGCGCTGATGCAGCCTCTGAACGGTGCCGTCTTCGCGCTCGACGGGATCCTGATCGGCGCCAGCGACGGGCCGTTCCTTGCCGCGTCGATGGTCGCCGCCTTCGTCGTCTGCGCCGGCCTCTCGCTTGCCGCGCTCGCCTTCGACTGGGGCGTCGTCGGCGTCTGGGCCGCGATCTGCGCGCTGATCGTCGTCCGGCTCGCGCTGATGCTCTGGCGCTTCGCAGGCCGCCGCTGGCTGGTGACGGGGTGGGCGTAGCGCGCTCGAGCACGCGGATGTGTCGAAAGAGCAGCACTTATGTCTCCGTGAGGACTTCCCGCAGCTTCGCCGCGAACCCTTCAGGGTCGCCCTGCTGACCGTACTCCCCGCCGAGGAACCCACCGTGGTTGCTCGGGAAGGTGACCGGCTCGGTCCCCAGTCGCTTGGCAATGGCGACGGCCCCGCGGTGGGCCATCTCCCCGGCCGACTCGGCACCCGCGGCCAGGACGATCCGGGTGGACGCCGACCGCAGCGCGTCGAAGTCATGCTCGTAGTGCGTGCAGCTGACCAGGTTCTGCGCGAGCATCACATCGGTCCGTAAGCCGTCGTCTTCGGTCGGCAACCCGAACATTGCGGGATCAGGCGCGGCCTTCTGCGCATAGTCGTCGGGGAACTCGCCCTGGTGGCTGACGACTGCCATGAAGTGCGCCATCCCCGCCCCCCAACCGCTGCGCTTGTACGTCTCGCTTATGGCGCGAGCCGCAGCCTGCGCGTTCTCGCGATCGGGGAGAGCCGAGGCGGCCGGCGGCTCATGCGCGACGAGGGTCCGCACATCCTCCGGCTGCTTCGCGACGAGGGCGAGCGCGTTCACCGCACCGCCGCTGCTCGCGAAGAGGTCGACCGGCCCGGCGTTCAGCGCAAGGATGATCCGATGCAGGTCGTCCGAATGCTCGTCGGGCGTCGATTCGGTAGTCGGATCGGCCTTCGTGCTGCGCTCGGCCCCGCGCGGGTCATAGGTGACGACCGTCCGGTCCGGGAAGTAGCCGACAGAGTGCCGAAGTCGGCGGCGCCCATCGGCGAGCCGATGAGGAACAGGGGCGGCTCGGTTGTGTCGTCATTGCGCCGAACGTCGAAGGTCAGGGTGGCGCCAGGGGAGTCCACGGTGTGTGTGGTCGGCTCAGCGAGTGTGCTCTTCATCGTCTTTTCCTTTCCATGTGTCCAGCGGTGTTCAGACTGCGTGCGGCCGTCGTTCTCATCGGTTGGGTCAGGTGCCGGCCTCGCTCGTCAGACCGAGCGGATGGCGCTCCCGGCCAGGATCGCGTCGATCTGGCCAACCGCCTGCCTCAGGCCTTCCTCCATGCCCATGGCGAGGACCTGCTCCATTGCCTCGGTGCTTGGGAAGATGCTCGCGATCGACATCCGGGTCCGGCCGTCGCCGACCTCGTCGATCGTGACGCGGAACGTGTTCATCGGCATGTCGGTGTTCGGCGAGCCGTCGTCGTTGGCGAAGCCACCGCGGAACACGATGGAGTGGGGCGCATCGGCTTCGACGATCTCCCAAAAGCCTCTCGGCTGGTCGCCGTCAGGCCCGGTCATGTGGTACACGACGCGACCACCAGGCCGCAGATCGTGTGAGTCGACGGTGGCCGGGTAGGTCGGAGGTCCCCACCAGCGCTCGAGCTGGCGCGGATCCGCCCACAGCTGCCACACCCGATCGGCTGGTGCCTCGAACTCGGCATCCACGGTCATGGTCAGGGTATCGGGGTCCTTGCGGATGGCGGTGACGGTCATCGGTCTGTCTCCTTTGTGTTCTCGGTGACGAGCTCGGTCATGCGGTCGATCCGACCGCGCCAGAGCTCGTCGTACTGGTCGAGCAGGCGGCGCGCCAGGCGGAGTCCGTCGAGGTTGGTGCGGACGACCTTGCGTCGCCCGATGCGCTGCTTGGTGACCAACCCCGCTCGCTCGAGGATGGCGACGTGCTTCTGCACCGCCGCGAAGCTCATGGGGTAGTGACCGGCGAGCTCTGCGACACCCTCCTCACCGCCGATCGCACGGCGCACGATGTCGCGCCTGGTGTGGTCGGCCAGGGCGCCGAACATGCGGTCATAGGAGGGGGCGACGATCTGCACAATACAACTATACGGTTGTATTAAAGCGCTGTCAAATCCGCAACGCCCAACCGCTCGGCGCCCGACTCACTCCCTCGTGTCCCAGTAGCGCCGCAGGCCTGCATAGGACTGCCAGAACGGCATCGCTCGGTCGTACGCGTCGGCCTCCTCCGGCGGCAGGTCGGCTCTCGCGGCGGCAACGAATTCCTCTTCGCTCGCACCTTCCTCGACCCGTGTCGACCAGGCGTCGAGCCGCCCGCGGAGCTCGGTGAGGTGGCGGCTGACATCGTCCGCGAAGCCGAAGTGCGTCAGCGCGAGCCGCTTCGGCGCGCTCCGCTCGATCTCCTCGAGTGTGCGGTACCACGCCTCGACGTCGACGTCCGGCGGCGGCGTCGGCGGCAGCACCGACCGGTGCGGCTGGATCCGGACGCCGGCGGCGTCGCCTGCGTAGAGCGTGGAGCCGTCGAAGTAGCAGACGTGGTGCGAGGCGTGGCCCGGCGCTGCGAAGACCTTGAGCCCGGCAGCGCGGTCGGCCGCGATCTGCAGGTTCGCCTCCGGCACGGGCGCGAGCTCGCCCCAGAGCTCGTCGAAGGCGTCGCCGTAGAGCCGGCGTGCGCTTCGCTCGAGCCGGGAGGGATCGAGCAGATGCGGCGCGCCGATCTCCGAGACCCAGACCTGCAGCCCGCGGTGCTCCCGCACGAGCGAGCCGGCGGCGCCCGCATGGTCGAGGTGGATGTGCGAGAGAAGGAGGTGGCGGACGTCGCCGAGCTCGTGGCCGCGTTCGGCGAGCCCGGCCTTCAGCGCCGGAATGCAGCTCGCGGGGCCGCAATCGAAGAGGGACAGTCCCTCGGACGTGTCCAGAAGGTACGACCCGATCGTCCGGGCCGCGCCGCCGTGCAGCAGGTCGATCGGGAGAACGTTGCTCAGAGCAACTAACTCGGGCGGGCGGCGGCGGCAGCCGGCACGAGCGCGGAGGCCAGGTCCGCGATCAGGTCGTCGACCGACTCGATCCCGACCGAGAGGCGGATCAGGTTTCGCGGCGCCGCGAACGGCGCGTCGGCGGTGGAGGCATGCGTCATCCGCGCCGGGTGCTCGATCATGCTCTCGACGCCTCCGAGCGACTCGGCGAGCTGGAACAGCTTTGTCCTGCCGACGAGCTCGACCGCGGTCTGCTCGGTGTCGACGAGCAATGAGATCATGCCGCCGAAGTCGCGCATCTGCCGCTTCGCGATCTCGTGGCCGGGATGTGCCGGCAGACCGGGGTAGAGCACCCGCTCGACACCCGGCTGCTGCTCGAGCCAGCCGGCGATCGCCCGCGCGTTCTCGCAGTGCTGGCGCATCCGGACTGCGAGCGTCTTGATCCCGCGCAGCACGAGCCAGGAGTCGAACGGCCCCGGCACGGCGCCGAGCGACTTCTGCAGGAAGTAGAGGCGCTCCGCGATCGTCGGGTCGTTGGTGCCGACGAAGCCGCCGACGACGTCCGAGTGGCCGCCGAGGTACTTCGTCGTCGAGTGGACGACGGCGTCGGCGCCAAGGTCGAGCGGATTCTGCAGGTACGGGGTCGCGAAAGTGTTGTCGACGACCAGGATCGCTCCGGCCGCGTGCGCGGCGTCGGCGGCGGCGCTGATGTCGACCACGTTCAGCATCGGGTTCGAGGGGCTCTCGATCCAGACCATGCGCGTCTGCTCGTCGAGCCGCTCGGCGAGGTTCGCGAACTCCGCCGCCGGCACGTAGTCGAAGAGGTAGCCCTTCGGCTCGTACACCTGCGAGGTCATCCGGTAGACGCCGCCGTAGACATCGGCGATCAGGACGACCCGGTCGCCCGGATTCACGAGGTGCATCAGCGTCGTCGTCGCGCCGAGGCCGGAGGAGAACGCGATCCCGTACTCGGCGTTCTCGAGCGAGGCGAGCGCCACCTGGAGCGCAGTCCGCGTCGGGTTGGCGACCCGCGCGTAGTCGTAGCCCTTGTGGACGCCGACCGCCTCCTGGACGAACGTCGACGTCTGGTAGATCGGCGTGATGATCGCGCCGGTCGCGGGATCGGGCTCCTGGCCCTCGTGGATGGCGCGGGTCTCGAAGTCCACTACTTGCTGATGCTACCGGCGCCCAGCCAGGCGGCAAGGTCGCCCAAAGCCTCGTCGAGCCCGGAGGTATCGCCCCAGGCGCCGAGCAGCTCGAGCACGCCGGTCTTGCGGTCGAAGCGCGGCTCGGCGCGGCCGACGAGCTCGTCGCCGACGAGGAGCGGCAGCACGTAGTAGCCGAACTCGCGCTTCGCCTTCGGGACGAACATTTCCAGCCGGTAGCGGAAGCCCCAGAGTGCCTCGGCGCGGGCGCGGTCGTAGACCAGCCGGTCGAAGGGGGAGAGGAGGACGGCTCGGTCCGGCACCGGCCCGTCGGTCGCGTCCGGATGCGCCTCCCACTCGCCCCTGACGAGCCGGACACCCTGGGTGCGCAAGCGGCGCTCCTCGCGGATCCGTCGGGCTTCCTGGATCGGCACCGTCTCGGTCTCCGGCCACCAGCGCGAGGTGAGATCCCAGAGCCGCTGCTGGCCCTGACGGCCGACGATCGTGATCTCGCCGTAGAGGTGGAGCGACATCAGCATCAGGCCGACCTTGCGCGCGCCCCACCAGCGGTGCCGCTCGCGCTCGCCCTTCGAGCGGTCCTCGAGCTCGCGTGAGAGCAGCGGGCCGCGCTGCTCGAGCTCGCGCAGCACGTAGTTCTTGAAGGCGCGGTTCTCGGTCAGGAACTCCCGCACCCAGCGCTCGCCCTTGGTGCGCTGCGAGCGGCGGAAGTTCCGAATCCGCCCGCGTACGAGCGGCAAATCCTCGATCGGGTAGATGAACGCGTCCCACTCGAAGAGCGCGCGTTGCTCCCAGAGCAGCCGGTCGAGCTCGGCGCGGTCGTAGGCTGGCCCGAGCCGGCTGAAGAGGACGAGGTGCTGCGGCCGCTCCACCGGCTGGACGACGTCGATCTGGAGGAAGCCGAGCCGGCGCACGGTCTCGAGCACGCCGGACGCCGAGCCGTCGAGCGCCTGCGCGCGCACCGCGATCCGCCGTGCCTCCTCGAGTCCGACCCTCATCCGCTGACCGTAGGCTCCAGCATGTGCGCAGACCCCTCCTCTTGATCTCTCTCGTCGTGCTGGCCGTGCTGGCCGTCGCGAGCGTGCCGCTCTTCATCCTCTACGACGACGACGAGGTCACGACGGCCGATGCGGTGATGGTCCTCGCCGGGCAGAAGTCGCGCCTGCCGGTGGCGGTCGAGCTCGTCAGCCGCGGGGTGGCACCGGTTCTCGTCATCTCCGACGGCCTCAACCCGAACTGGCCTGAGGCGAACCGCCTTTGCCGCGACCGTGATCCCGAACGCGTCGTCTGCATCCGTCCCGACCCGTATTCGACGCAGGGCGAGGCCCGGCTCGCCGGCCGGCTCGCGCGGGAGCGCGACTGGGACTCGCTCGTCGTCGTCAGCTCGCGCTTCCACCTCCTGCGGGCGCGCCAGATCCTCGAGCGCTGCTTCCGAGGCGAGCTCGACCTCGTTGGCGCTCCCAACCCCCGTCTGCTGCTGCCGTTCTGGATCACGCTCGAGTGGGCGAAGCTGGCCTACGCGAACGTCCAGAGGGACTGTTGACGAAGCCGTTCGACGAGTTCGTGCGTGGACACCTGCCGGCGCCGCCGGCACGGGTGCTCGAGGTCGGGTGCGGCCAGGGTGAGCTGACGACCGCGCTCGCGGTCGCCGGCTACGACGTCCTCGGCATCGACCCGCGCGCGCCGCACGGGGACGGCTTTCGCCGGATCCGACTCGAGGATCTCGAGCCGTCCGACGGCCCCTACGACGCCGTTATCGCCTCGTTGTCGCTGCACCACATTCGCGACCTCGCGCGGGCGCTCGACCTGATCGTCGAGCTGCTCGAACCCGGCGGGATGCTGCTGCTCGACGAATTCGGCTGGGATCTAGTCGACGAGCCGACGCTCGACTGGTTCTACGGGCAGCAGCGGGCACTCGCCGCCGACGGGCGGGGCGAGGCGCCCGCGTCGCTCGACGCACTCACCGATGAGTGGAAGGCCGACCATCTCGGCCTCCACGGCTTCGAGGCGCTCCGGCGCGAGCTGGCGGAGCGGTTCGTGGAGCAGGTGTTCGAGTGGACGCCCTTCCTCTACCGCCTGGTCGGCGGAGTTGCCACCGAGGTGCTCGAGCAGGCGCTGATCGACGGCGGCGCGGTTCGCGCGCTCGGCTTCCGCTACGCAGGCACTCCACGCGTCACCCGAATCGGGGATCCCTAGAGCGCGAAAGAGGTCTGGTGCTCGGGCGAAAGGCGCGCCGATAGAGGACGAGCGGCTCAGCAATTTCCCTATCTGCGGAGGCACCGACGATGTCCACTCTCAGCACCGGCGCGAAACGGCTCACCGCCAACGAGGCCGAGCAGCTCTGGCGGGCCTGGAAGGAGCGGCGTGACACGAGCTCCCGCGACCGCCTGGTGCTCGCCTACGCACCGATGGTCCGCTACATCGCGTCGCGGAAGGTGCGGGAGCTGCCGGCGCACTGCGAGCTCGACGATCTGGCCTCGTCGGGCCTCGTCGCGCTGCTGGAGGCGATCGACCGGTTCGATCCGGCGCGGGGCGCGAGCTTCGAGCAGTACGCCTGGACGCGCATCGCCGGCGCTCTCGTCGACGAGCTGCGCAAGCAGGATTGGGCCTCGCGCTCGGTCCGGCGCGCCGGCCGGCGCATCGAGCGTGACCGCGAGTCGTTCTTCGCGCGCACGGGCAGGATGCCGACCGAGACCGAGCTTGCCGCCCAGCTCGGCACGACCGTCGACGAGCTCCGCGCGAGCCTCGAGGACATCGAGCGCTCGGAGGTCACGTCTCTGAACGCTCCCGGCCAGAGCCGGGACGACGCGACCGTGCTCGAGATCGGCGACACGATTCAGGCGCCGGAGGGCGAGCACGAGCCAGAGACGACGCTGCTCGGCGCCGACCGGAACGCCGCCGTCCGGACTGCGATCGCGCGGCTCTCCGACCGGGAGCGCCAGGTGCTCGCGCTCGTGCACGTCCAGGAGCTGCCGGGTGCAGAGATCGGCAGGATGCTCGGCGTCAGCGAATCGCGCGTCTCCCAGATCCTCGGGGGCATCCGCCACAAGCTCAAGGATCACCTCCACTCGTACGAGGCCGCCGCCACGTAGCAATACTCCGGCTCATGCCCGAGCCCGGTGAGAGTCACGAGGAGCGAGTCAACCGCGAGCTGATCGAGCTCCTGAACGAGCTGCGGGTCGCACTTCCCGGCGTCCAGGTGCTGTTCGCGTTCCTGCTGGCGGTCCCGTTCGCCCAGCGCTTCGAGGACGTGACCGACGTGCAAAAGAACGCCTACATGGCGTCGCTCCTCTGCACGATGGCCGGCTCGGTCTTCCTGATCGCACCGGCCGCACATCACCGGATTCGGTTTCGCGATCCCGACAAGGAGTCGATTCTCAAGCTCGCGAACATCTTCGCGATCGTCGGGATCGTCTTCCTGGCGCTCGGCATGGGCGCTGCCGTCTTCCTCGTCACCGACCTGCTCTACCAGAGCGCCGTCACCGCGCTCGTGACCGCGTTCGCGGCGACCCTGTTCGTCGCGGTCTGGTTCGCGCCGCCCCTGATCCGCCGGGCGAACGACTAGTCCGGCGTCTCGCCGCGCAGGATCGTCGCGAGCCGCTCGGAGTCGATGTTCCCGCCCGAGACGATGCAGACAAGTCTGTCGCCCGGCACCCTGCCCGAGACTGCGGCGGCAACGGCGAGCGCGCCGGCGCCCTCCGCGACGACGTGCGCCCGCTCGGCGAGCAGACGGACGGCCGCGGCGGTTTCGTCGAGCGAGACCGTCTCGGCGCCGGCGAGCAGCGGGCGCGCGCGCTCCCACATCGCCGGCAGCACGACTTTGGCGCCCGCGCCGTCGACGAACGACGCTGCGAAGCCGGGCGCCTCGCGCGGCTCGCCTGCCTCGAGGGCGGCAGTGACCGCGGCGCCCGTCTCCGGCTGGATCGCGTAGGCGGCCATGCCGGGGCTCAGTGCCGCGAGCGCGCTCGCGATCCCGGTGAAGAGGCCGCCGCCGCCCCAGGGCACGAGCACGGCGTCGGCGTCCGGGAGCTCCTCTGCCAGCTCGAGCCCGATCGTGCCGTTGCCGGCCATCACCCGCTCGTCCTGAACAGGATGGACGAAGAGGCCGTCTGCCTCGTCGTAGCTGCCGGCGACCATGACCTCCCACCAGCGCTCGTACGGCACCTTGACGATGCGGCCTCCGAGCCGCTCGATCGCGTCGAGCTTCGCCCGCGGCGCCTGCTCGGGCGCGACGATCGTCGCCGGGACGCCGAGCTCGCGGGCAGCCCAGGCGACCCCCTGAGCCATGTTGCCGGCGCTGACGGTGACGACGCCCCGAGCCGTGTCCGCTGCCGGAGCGCTCCGGATCGCGTTGACCGCGCCGCGGATCTTGAAGGAGCCGATCGGCTGCAGGTTCTCGAGCTTCAGCCAGATCTCCGCAGGCGAGTCGACCTCCAGGCGGACGAGCGGCGTGCGGATCGCGGCGCCGGCGATCGTCTCCCTGGCGCGCTCGATCTCGGCGAGTGCGATCAGAACTCGACCTCGGTGCCGAGCTTCCGCTCTCGCGCCTTGCGGACGACGAGCTCGGCCGCGGCGAGGTCTTCGACACCGAGCCCGAGCGACTTGAAGACGGTCAGCTCGTCTGCGTCGGAGCGCCCCGCGTGCTCGCCCGTCAGCACCTCGCCGAGCTCGGCCGCGATCTGCTCCGCCCCGAAGCCGGCCAGCAGCAGGTCGCCGGCCTCGTTCAGCGCCGACTCCCTGCGGTCGACGAAGAGCGTCGCCGCCGCGACCGTCTCGGCGTCGAGCTCACGGGCGGTCGGGATGCTCGAGCCGACCGCGTTCACGTGTGCTCCGGCGGCGAGCCACTCGCGGCGGAGAATCGGCTCCCTGGCGCTCGTGCATGTGCAGACGACGTCTGCGTCCCGCAGCGCTTCCTCGGGCGTGCCGCCGTCACCGCGGCGTCCAGGTGCGGATCTCGGCGCCGGGCAGGACGGAGCGCATCGCCTCGGCGTGCGAGCGCGCCTGCACGCCTCCACCCAGGATCGTGACCACGCTCGCGCCCTCGCGGGCGAGCGCGCGCGTCGCGACGCCCGAGACGGCCGCAGTTCGGATCTCCGTGACCGCCGAGGCGTTCAGGATCGCGCGCAGCTCGCCTGTGTCGCCGTCGTGCAGGAGGACGGCTCCCTGGTGGGAGTCCAGCCCGCGCGCCGCGTTGCCGGGCGCGATCACGATCTCCTTCAGCGCCCACAGCGGCCTCTCGCCGCCGCGCCGTGACGGCATCAGCCCGATCAGGCTGTCGGCGTCCGGCGGCCGGGCGACCGGCCGGAGCGGCTGGAAGAGCTCGCCGCGTGCGAGCGCGCGCAGCACCTCGTCCATCGCCTCGATGCACTCGTCCATCCGCAGCAGCTGCCGAACCTCGCGGTCGCCGAGGACGAGGACGCTCATCGGAAGAGCTCCGTCAGGGCGTCGCGCTCCGGCGGCGAGAGCTCGAGCGCGAGCGCTTCCAGCAGCGGCCGGAGCTGGTCGGGGCGGCGCGGGCCGACGACGACCGCGGTCACGTGCGGCTGAGCCAGGAGCCACGCGACGGCAAGGGCGGCCGGGCTCGTCCCGCGAGCCTCCGCCTGCGCCGCGAAGGCCTCGAGCGCGTCGTAGACCTGTTCGGTCCGGAGGTGCGCGTACGGCTCCGGCCGCAGCGTCATCCTCGAGCCCGTCGGAAGCTCCTCGCCGCGGCGGTACTTCCCCGTCAGCCAGCCGCCGGCCAGCGGGCTGAACGGCGTGTAGCCGAGACCCTCCCTCGCGACGACCGGGAGCACATCGGTCTCGTCGTCGCGGTCGAGCAGCGAGTACGAGTTCTGCACCCAGTCCGGCCGCCCGTGGCGGAGCGCCTCCTCGAGCCACGCGGCGTCGGCGTTGCTGCCGCCGTAGGCGCGGATCTTCCCCTCGGCGACGAGTTCCGAGAATGCGCCGACCGTCTCGGCCACGGGCGTCGCCTCGTCCGTCGCGTGTGGGAGGTAGAGATCGACCGAGTCGACGCCCAGACGCTCGAGACTCGTCGTCAGCTGCCGCTTGATCCGCGCGGGCGCGAGACCAGAGTCGGCGCCCTCGGTCATCGGGTTGTACGTCTTCGTCGTCAGGACGATCCGGTCGCGTACGTCGGAGTCCTTCGTCCGCAGCCAGCTGCCGAGGTACGACTCGCTGCGGCCGCCCCCGTACGCGTCGGCCGTGTCGTACGTCGTGATCCCCGCCTCCCAGGCGGCGTCGAGCAGCGCGTGCGCCTCGCCCTCGGTCTCACCGGCGCCGAAGAACGCCGGCGACGAACCGATCCCACCGAAGTTGCCGCAGCCGAGGATGATGCGCGACACGTCGACCCCGCTGCGACCGAGCGAGCGGTGCTCCATGCGCCGACTCTAGAGGCTTGCGCGGCGGCGATCCTCGGCGTAGTCGAACAGCGCCAGCGCATCGCGAGCGTAGTGCGCGGCGCCACGTGGGTCACCGGAGCTGACGAGGGACCGCGAGTGCTGCCACAGAGCGCGAGCACGCTCGGCCGGATCCGCGAGTCCACCCGGTGGTCTCGCCTCGCTGCGCTCCGTCGGATACCCGGCGAGGTGGAGCTCGATCTCCTCCTCGACCTGCTCCGGCGAGAGCTGCTCGATGTGCTCGACACCGGTTGCGAGGTACTGCTCGTCAGCATTCAACTTCTCCGCGAGCTTGCGGAGGAGCTGAAGGGACGGGACGCGGTCGCCGGCCTCGAGCCGCGAGATGTACGCGGCGGAGCACCCCGGAAAGGAGAGTTGGCGTTGCGAGAGACCCGCGGTCAGGCGGGCGTCCTTGAGCCGTCGCCCGACCGCCGCAGGGTCGTCGACATGTGAGTGGTAGTGCGGTGCAGGCATCGCGAGCCGCAAAGTCGCGAGTCCAGGACAGCCGCATCGGCGCGCCGCCGCAGGCGAAGCAGGCCGCGCTGATTCGAATTGTCGAGGCTCTACGCGCTCGTCGGCTTCACCTCCTCGGAGAACAGGGCGCTTGGTGGCGAGTCTAACGCCCCAACAAGCGCCGACGTGCGGGAGGTGAAACCGCTCAAGTTATGCGCGACAAAAGTCGATTCAGCGGCCATGCGGCGGAGGACCGAAGGGATGCGTGACGGCGCGAGCGGCCGGCTGCGCAAGCACCGCGACTTCGCTTCGCGTGCCTTTCTCGGCGCATCCCGTTTAGCCCTGGCTAAACCTTGTCAGGCACCCGCAGCGACCCGGACCAGTTTGATCGAGGTCGCCGCTCGACGTTCGTGGCGCCGAACGCGATGCGCACTACAAATGATCCGCTGAGTCAGACGGGGACTGCAGCGCGGTCGGGCATGCGGCCAGCCCGAAGCCGCTCGACCGCCTTCACGAAGTCTTCGTGCGAGACGGAGGGTGTCTGAGTGTCGTCGCTCTTCCTCGCCATCGCCGCCAACGCCGCCTCCTGTGCGAGTGACTTCAGATCCGCCGGAGAAAATCCCTCGGTCGACGCCGCGAGCGCCTCGAAGCGGACCCCCACCGTCGGCATCCGCGCGGTATGCAGCTTCAGCATTGCCAGCCGTCCCGCTTCGTCCGGAAGCCCCAGAACGATCGTTCGCGAGAGCCGGCCTCCGCGCAGGAGTGCCGGGTCGAGCTGATCGGGGCGATTCGTCGCTCCCACGACGAAAACCCCTCGTTGGCCGGCGAGGCCGTCGATCTCGGCGAGCAGCTGATTAACGTGGCTGTCGTGGACGCCGAACGACTCGCCGCGGCGGCCGGCAATCGCATCGATCTCGTCGATGAAGACGATCGACGGTCGGTTCTCGCGGGCGCGCTCGAAGAGCTGCCGGATGTTCCGCTCGGAATCGCCGACCCACTTGCTGATCACGTCAGCGGCCGAGATCGGATAGAAGGAGGCGCGCGCCTGTGCGGCCAGAGCAGTCGCTCAACCGGCTTGCCTTCTCCGCCACCGTGCATTGCCTGACCGGATGCGCGATCGGCGAGGTGCTGGGGATGGTCATCGGCACCGCGCTCGGCTGGGGCGACTTCCCGACGATCGCGCTCGCCGTGGTGCTGGCCTTCTTCTTCGGTTACTCGCTGACGATGCTGCCGCTGCTCCGCTCCGGAATCGCGCTCGGCGCGGCCATCCCGGTCGCTCTCGCCGCTGACACGATCTCGATCACGATCATGGAGATCGTCGACAACGCGATCATGCTCCTCATCCCGGGTGCGATGGAAGCTGGTCTCGACAACGTCCGCTTCTGGGGCAGCCTCGCCGTCGCGCTCGTCATCGCCGGCGTCTGCGCCTACCCCGTGAACCGCTGGCTGATCCAGCGCGGCCGCGGCCACGCATTCGTCCACTCCTACCACTGATCCAGGCAGAGCCCCGGCTTTGCGGGCGCGATGCTTCGTAGGACGACCCAACGAAGTTGCGGCTTGACATCGGACACTCGTGTCTGTTTTAATAATGCAGACAGTATTGTCTGAGTTAGAAGGGAGTATCATGCACCACGGAAGCAAGTCCACCACTGCAACACCGAAGAAGGGCCACGGCCTCCGCCATCGACACGGCGTCAGTCCCGATGCGCCCAAGCACAAGAGCGGCCTGCTTCTGTTCGTGCTGCTGATTGCGCAGCTGATGGTGATCCTCGACATCACGGCGGTGAACATCGCGCTGCCGAGCCTCGCGGGTGACCTGGATCTGAACGGATCCAGCATCAGTTGGACGATCACGAGCTACTCGCTGATCTTCGGCAGCCTGCTCCTCTTCGGCGGCCGCGCCGCCGACCTGCTCGGTCGGCGCCGGATGTTCCTGACCGGCCTCGGCATCTTCACCGCCTCCTCGTTGGCCTCCGCGATGGCCGGCACCGCCGGCGCCCTCTTCGCAGCTCGAGCAGGCCAGGGACTCGGCGCCGCGCTGCTCTCCCCGGCAGCGCTCGCGATCATCATGTCCGCCTTTCAGGGCACGCAGCGGGCGAAGGCTCTCGCCGCCTGGGGCGCGGTCGGCGGTGCAGGCGCCGCGATCGGCGTCCTCGTCGGCGGCGTCCTGACCGAGTTCGCCGACTGGCGGATGATCTTCTACGTCAACCTCCCCGTTGCAGCAGCACTTGCGATCGCAGCGCTGAAGATCATTCCCGCCGACACCCGGAAGCCGCGCTGGAAGGGTCTCGACCTTCGCGGCGCCGTGCTCGCAACGACGAGCCTCGGAGCGATCGTCTTCGCGATCACGCAGGCCGAGGGTGCTGGGTGGGCTTCCGCGCAGACGCACCTGTTCGGCCTCGGTGGTCTCGCCGGCCTCGCCGCTTTCGCGGCCCTCGAGCGCCGAACCGACACACCGCTGCTGCGGATCGAGCGGCTGGCCGATCGCGCGGTCGGGGGCGGCCTCTTCCTGATGCTCGCCGCAGCCGGTTCGATCTTCGGACTCTTCCTGCTCAGCTCCCTCTACCTCCAGAACGTGCTCGGCTGGGGGCCGCTCTCGACCGGACTTGCCTTCATCCCGCTCGCGCTCGCGGCAGGAGTCGGTGCGCACGCGTCCGGTCACATCGTCAGCAAGCACGGCGTCCGCGGCCCCCTCGCCGGCGCCTTCCTGGTGGCGGCGGCCGGGATGACCTTGCTCGCCCACGTCGGCGAGGACGGCAACTACCTCCGCGACGTCCTCCCCGGCATGCTCGTCGCCGGACTCGGGCTCGGCGTCGCAGTCGTCTCCGTCTCGATCGCAATCCTCACCGGCGCCCGTGACGAGGAGACCGGGATGATCTCCGGCCTCAACTCGACCGGCCACGAGATCGGCGGCACGGTCGGGATCGCGATCTTCTCCACGATCGCGGCCGGTAGCGGTGCCGTCGCCGGTCCGCAGGCCGCATCCGGGATCGCGCATGCGTTCATCGCAGCCGGCCTCCTCGCTAGTGTCGCCAGCCTGGTCGCACTGGCCGTCCTGCCGCAGGCACGCCACTTCGTCCCGAAGATGCGGCTGAACCCCAGCGCAATGCCGATCCACTAAATGGCAAAGCAACCGACACCCGCCGAGACGCCTGCCCCCAAGCGTCGCCGGGCTGACGCGGAGCGCAGCGTTGTCGCCATCCTCGACGCCGCCCTCGAAGCGCTGGCGAGCGATCCCGACAGCAGCATGTCGGAGATCGCTCGCCGGGCCGGCGTCGTCAGAGCGACCATCTACGTCCACTTTCCGACGCGGACCGCTCTCCTCGACGCGGTCATGGAGCACGCGGTCGCACAGGTGGTTGAGGCGATGAGAGGCGCCGAGCCCCACCGCGGCGAGCCGGTGGAGGCTCTGGAGCGAGTGCTCCGAGCCACCTGGCGGCAACTTGCGCAGTTCCACGGCCTACTCGCGCTCAACACTGCCCGGCTCTCGGCGGAGGAGCTACACCGCCGTCACCTCCCAATGCTCGACCAGCTGGAGCCCCTGATCGAACGCGGCCAGAAACAGGGCATCTTCCGGAGCGATCTCCCCATCGCGTGGCACCTCGCAGTGATCCGCGCGATCGTTCACACCGCCAGCGCTGCAATCCAAGGCGGCCGCATCCCGGAATCCGAAGCCGAGGCGGCGATGCTGAGCACCTCCCTCGCCGCGATCAGCCGGAGCCGTCGAGCTTGAGGCGCCGGCCGAACCGGTAGAGAGCGGGGTGTACGGATAAGGTCGAGCAGCCGATGAGGACGACCACCTGCCGGATGGCGCTGTGCGTGCTGCTCTTGGCACTTGTGGCCGGCGTCGCAACGAGCTCCGGTTGGGCTTCGAGTGGCGTCCAGTACGGAATCCAGGACGATGCCTGGCTGGAGTTCGGCCCCGGAACGCTCGACCAGCGGCTGGCGACGTTCAAGCGGCTCGGCGTGCCCCTCGTCCGCTTCACGCTGCGCTGGAACCAGGTCGCGCCGCGGCGGCCGAAGGATGCCACCTCGCCGCGCGATCGCGCCTACGACTGGCGCCGGCCGGACAAGGTTCTGCGCGGGCTTCGCCGTCACGGTCTGACGCCTGTGCTCACGCTCGTCGGCACGCCGGGCTGGGCGAACGGCGGACGCTCGCCAAAGTACGCCCCGCCGCGGCCGCGGGACTTCCGCCGCTTCGCGACCGCCGCCGCCCGTCGCTATCCGTGGGTTCGCTACTGGCTGATCTGGAACGAGCCGAACAAGCGTCTCTGGCTTCGGCCGACCAGGTCGGCCATCTACGTCCGCCATCTGCTCAACCCCGGCTACGAGGGAATCCACGCCGTGCTGCCTCGCGCCCGCGTCGGCGGCGGCGCGACCGGGCCGAAGGGCGGGGCGGGCGGTGTCGCGCCGTCGAGCTGGGTCCGCGGAATGTGGGCGGCTGGGGCGAAGTTCGACGCCTACGCCCACCACCCGTACCCCTCGACGGCGTCCGAGACGCCGTCCAGCGGGGGCTGCAAGAACTGCCCCTTCATCACGATGGCGACGATCAGGAAGCTCCTCATCCTCGTCAAGCGTCACTTCGGCTCGAAGCCGGTCTGGCTGACGGAGTACGGCTACCAGACGAACCCGCCTGACACGTTCCTCGGCGTGACCCTCAAGCGGCAGGCGACGAACCTCAGCCTTGCCGCGATGCGCGCGTGGCGGCTGCCGCGGGTGACGATGCTGATCCAGTACCTCTACCGCGACGAGCCCGTGGTCAGTCGGTTCCAGACCGGGCTCGTCTTCGCGGACGACCGTTGGAAACCGTCGCTGCAGGGATTCAGGCTGCCGTTTGCGCAAATGGGGCGACGTGAGCTGCAGGCAACCGTCTGGGGTCAGATCCGCGATGGCCGGCCCGGGCGGGCGTCGTACCGGCTGGAGGTGCTCCGCAAGAACGTGTGGAGGCCGGTCGGCCGCGCCCGGCTGACGAACGACGACGGCATCTTCATGCGGACGGTTCGCGTCAAGCCAGGTGCGCTCTTCCGGATCTGGTCGCAAAGCCAGCGGCGGTTCAGTTTGCAGCTGCGGATCCGGTGAACGACGAGGGGGCGCCCAATGGCGCCCCCTCGCGGCACTCGCATGCGATTCGCTAGCTAGCTGCAGCCGGTGTTCGTGCCGCAGTCGCGGCACGTGTAGCAACTGCCCGTGCGCACCATGCTGCCGCCGCACTTGGCGCACTCGACCGCGTCCTCCCAGGTGTTGAAGAGGGCGGTCTGGCCGCGCGGCGGCGCCTCGGCGGCCGGTGCAGCCGCCTCGCCCGATGCGTACGCCTGCGCGAGCCTCGCCTTCACCTCCGCGGTCAGGATCCCCGCCTCCTCCTGCTGCTCCGAGGTGAGGAACTTCTTCCCCATCCAGCGGAAGATGTAGTCGACGATCGACTTCGCCATCCGGATGTCGGCGTCGTTCGTGAGCCCGCTCGGCTCGAAGCGCATGTGGCTGAACTTCGAGACGTACACCTCGAGCGGCACGCCGTACTGGAGCCCGAGCGAGACGGAGATCATGAACGAGTTCATCAGGCCGGCCAGCGTCGTGCCTTCCTTGGCGATGTCGACGAAGATGTCGCCCGGGGTGCCGTCCTCGAACAGGCCGACGTGGATGTACCCCTCGTAGTCGCCGACCTTGAACTTGCGTCCGACCTCGACCCGGTCCTCCGGCACCCGCCGGCGCTTCGGGAGCGGTACCGGCGCGGCCGGGACGAGCGTCGGCAGCGTCGCGATGCTCTTGTCCGCCGAGCCCGACAGCGGCTGGGCGACCTTGCAGTTGTCGCGGTAGATCGCGATCGCCTTGACGCCGAGCTGCCACGACTCGATCAGGAGCTGCGACACATCCTCGACCGTCGCCTCCTCGGGCAGGTTCACCGTCTTCGAGATCGCGCCCGAGATGAACGGCTGCACCGCACCCATCATCTTGACGTGACCCATGTAGTGGATCGCGCGGTCGCCGATCGCGCAGTCGAAGATCGGGTAGTGCTCGCTCTTGATGTACGGCGCGCCGACGATCGTGTTGCGCTCGTCGATGTACGCGACCGTCTCCTCGATCTCACCGGGCGCGTGGCCCAGCTTCTCGAGCGCCATCGGCACGGTCTTGTTGACGATCGTGATCTCGCCGCCGCCGACCAGCTTCTTCGACTTGACGAGCGAGAAGTCGGGCTCGACGCCCGTCGTGTCGCAATCCATCATGAAGCTGATCGTCCCGGTCGGCGCGAGCACGGTCGCCTGCGCATTCCGGTAGCCGTGTACCTCGCCCAGGTCGAGCGCGTCGTCCCAGGCCTTCCGCGCAGCGCCGAGCAGGTCCTCCGGTACCGAGTGTGAGTCCTGGATGTTCCCGACCGCGGCCCGGTGCTTCGCGATCACACCGATCATCGCTGCTGCATTCGGCCGGTAGCCGGCGAACGCGCCCATTCGCTGCGCGACCTCGGCCGACTTCCGGTAGGCACGGCCTGTCATCAGCGCCGTGATCGCCGCCGCATAGGCCCGGCCGTCGTCGGAGTCGTACGGGAAGCCCCGCGCCATCAAGAGCGCGCCGAGGTTCGCGTAGCCGAGCCCGAGCTGGCGGTACGCCTTCGCGTTGCGCTCGATCTCAGGGGTCGGATACGACGAGTAGCCGACGCAGATCTCCTGCGCGAGGAACATGACGTCGACCGCATGCTCGAACGAGGCGACGTCGAACTCGCCGTCCTCGCGGCGGAACTTCATCAGGTTGAGCGAGGAGAGGTTGCACGCCGAGTCGTCGATCGACATGTACTCCGAGCACGGGTTGGAGGCGTTGATCCTGCCCGTGTTCGGGAGCGTGTGCCACGAGTTGATCGTCGTGTCGTACTGGACGCCCGGGTCGGCGCACTGCCACGCCGCCTCGGAGATCTGCCGGAGCAGGTCGCGCGCGTCCGTGGTCTCGACGACGGTGCCGTCGGTGCGCGCCGTCAGGTTCCACTCCTTGCTCTCGAGCACCGACTCCATGAAGGCGTCGCTGACGCGAACCGAGTTGTTGGCGTTCTGGTACTGGATCGAGCCCCAGTCCGGCGAGTCCAGCGACATGTCGTAGCCGGCCTGCTCGAGGACGCGCGCCTTCCGCTCCTCCTTGGCCTTGCACCAGATGAACTCCTCGATGTCGGGATGGTCGACGTCGAGCACGACCATCTTCGCGGCGCGCCGCGTCTTGCCGCCCGACTTGATCGTCCCGGCCGACGCGTCGGCGCCGCGCATGAAGCTGACCGGGCCGGACGCGAAGCCGCCCTTCGAGAGCTGCTCCTTCGAGCTGCGCAGCTTCGAGAGGTTGAGGCCCGAGCCGGAGCCGCCGCGGAAGATGACGCCCTCGCGCCGGATCCAGTCGAGGATCGATTCCATCGAGTCCTCGATCGAGAGGATGAAGCAGGCCGAGCACTGCGGCTTCTCCTCGAAACCGACGTTGAACCAGACCGGGGAGTTGAACGAGGCGTACTGGTTGACGAGGATCGCCTTCAGCTCGGCCTCGAAGGTGTCGGCCTCCTCGTCGGTCGCGAAGTAGCCGCCCGCGCGGCCCCAGCCGCCGATCGTGTCGACGACCCGGCCGACCATCTGCTTGACGCTGCGCTCGCGCTCGGGGGAGCTGAGCCGCCCGCGGAAGTACTTCTGCGCGACGATGTTCGTCGCCGTCTGCGACCAGAAGCGCGGGAACTCGACGTTCCGCTGCTCGAAGGCCGGCCCGTCCTTCCCGGGAATCAGTGCGTCGCGGAGCTCCCAGTCGATCTCGTCGAACGGATCGCGCCCGGGAATCGTGAAGAAGCGGCCCGGTGTGACCGCCGCCGTCTCGTCGACGACGGTGTTCACGACCTCGTCGTGCTGTGCTGCTTGTGCAGCTGCTGCGTCTGCCTTGGTCTGCTTTGCGGTCGCCATTCGTGTCCTCTCGCCTTCGGCTTGTACGGCGCTCGCAGGTCGGCTTTCTGCGGGCCTCTGAGCGGATCGGGGACGTTAGTCCCGGCGTCGGACAGAACGAAGAAAAGCGCCTGGAAAAGCCGAAATCGTGCCCTCATTGTACCCGGGACGGCCCGGGTCGGGGCGCCGGCTAGGTCGTGGGCGGCGGGATGCGGCGAGCCTGCAGCCGGCGGATGACGTAGCCGGCCGAGCCGCCCAGGACGAGCAGCAGTGCGAGCCCCGCGAGGATCAGCAGCGGCACCGGAATCGAGCTCGCGTCCTCGCCGGGCGGGACCGTCGGGACGGCCTCCGGGCCTTCGCCCGTCGACGGCGTCGGCTCGGTCTCGGTCGGCGTCGTGGTCGGAGGCTCCTGGCCGGGCGTCGCCGTCACGTTCCCGTCGTCCTCGGGGGAGGGATCGGTCGTGGCCGGCGGTGCGGTCTCCTCGCGCAACGCCGCCGTCATCGCGCGCTGGATGTCCTCCTTCGCGCTCGAGTAATCGCGGACGTCGCGGGGCAGGATCTCGATCGCGTCGTCGTAGCAGTGGATCGAATACGTCCCGTCGACGCGGCCGTTGTCGTACCAGTCGTTGATCACCTGCCGCCCGCACGACTGGGCCGCGGCGGCAGGGCCGGCGACTGCGAGCACGGAGACCAGCGCGGCCAGTACGAAGAGCCCTAGTGAGGGACGCCTCATCGGCTGAAGGGGGGCGGCGTGGTCACGGGTATCGGCGTTTCGCGGGGCTCGCCCCGCTGTGCTGCTGGTGCAATGGTGCAGAGTCTTCCGGACGGCGTTGATCTCCGGATGATCGTGGCGTAAACGGTTTGTAAGGCTCCGGGGATTCGGATCGGAGGCTTTCCGCTCGCCATGCTAGCTTGCGGCGCGATGCGGAGGCCCCTAGAGGCTTGATGCGAAATAGTGCGCACCTGCGGGAAGCGCCTGCGCACGGCGCATCGCGGCCGCCTCGCTCGACGCCAAGGCCACCAGCCTTGACGCCGATCGAGGCGACCACGCTGCTTGGCGCAGACACTCCCCGCATGCACGCCTATTCCACATCAAGCCTCTAGTGGCAGTGTCGGTCGCGACCGCGTTGCTGCTCGCCGCGCTCTTCGCCGGAGACTCGGTCTGGACCGCGATCGCGGTGCTGCTGACCGCCGGCGGCTGGAGCGCGCTCGCGCTCACCGGCCGGGCGCCGCTGCCGGGCCGCGGCTATCTGCTGCTCGGCCTGTTGCTTGCGACTGCCGCCTGGAGCGGCCTCTCGATCGCCTGGTCGGTCGCGCCCGACCGCAGCTGGGCCGAGCTCGACCGCGTCCTCGTCCTGGCCGCCTTTCTTGCCGTCGGGCTCTTGCTCGGAGCTTCTGGGCCCGCCGCGTGCCGGCGGGCGTCGGCCGCGCTCGTGATCGCGCTCGGCGCGGCCGTCGTCTGGGCGCTGGCCGGGAAGGCGATTCCGGGGCTCTTCGCGGACGGCGGCCGGATCGCGAGGCTCCGCGACCCGATCGGCTACTGGAACGCGCTCGCGCTCGCCGCCGACATGCTGCTCGTGCTGGCCCTCCGGCTCGCGGCCGACGCGGTCAGGTCACGCGCCCTCCGGGTTGCCGGCGTCGTGCTCGGGTACGCCGCCGTCGTCGCCATTCTCCTCGCGGCCTCGAGGGCCGGAGTCGCCGCGGCGGTGCTCGGCCTCGCGCTCTGGCTCTGGCTCCGGCGCGACCGGGCCGAGGCCGCGCTGCTCGCACTCGTCGCCGCCGTGCCGGGTGGTCTCGTCGCGGCCTGGGCGTTCACCCGACCTGCGCTCGTCGAGGACGGGCTCCCGCGACCCGACCGTGTCGCCGATGGCGCCTGGTTCGGCCTGCTGCTCCTGGCCGGCGCCGCGCTCGCCGCGCTCGGCGCCGTCTCGGTGGCGAGGCTCGCGCCGGGTCGGCGGGCTTTGCTCGGCCGGGTGCTCGGCGGGCTTGCCGTCGTCGGCGTCGCCGCCGCCGCAGTTGCTCTCCTCTTCAATGCGGGAAGGATCGCCGACGAGTTCAGCGGCGGCGAGGTCGCCAACAACCCTGGCCGTTTTACGAGTTTGAGCTCGAACAACCGGGCGGCGTGGTGGGACGAGGCGTGGGACGGGTTCCGTGCCGACCCGATCGCGGGAGCGGGCGCGAACACGTTCGAGGTGGCGCGGAAGCGGTATCGCGAGACGGCGTCCGCGGTCACGCAGCCGCACAGCGTTCCGCTGCAGTTCCTGGCCGGCACGGGTCTCGTCGGGCTGGCGCTCTTCGCGGCGCTCATCGCCGCCGGAACGGCGGCGACGGTCGGTGCGGTGCGCCGGCTCGAAGGCGCCGAGGGCAGCGCCGCAGCTGCGCTCGCGATCGTCCCGGCCCTCTGGCTCGCTCACGCCCTCGTCGACTACGACTGGGACTTCGTCGCCGTGACCGCGCCGGCGCTGCTCGCGCTGGGGGTGCTCGCCGCAGCGGGCGTGCCCGCTCGACGGATCCGCGCTCCGCTCGCGGCCGCCGGCGCGGCCGCCTTCGCGCTGGCCGCGGCCGCAGCGGTCACGACGCCCTGGCTTGCGGAGCGGAGCGTTCGCGGCGTCGGCGCTGCGATCGATCGCGGCGACCTCGACGCCGCCCGCGCCGCTGCCGATCGCGCCCGCTCGCTCGATCCCGCTCTCACTGCAGCCGCTCTTCGCCCGCGCCCTCGTCGAGGAGAGGATCGGCGACGAGGACGCGGCGCTCGGGGCCTACCGGGAGGCGACGCGCCTCCAGCCCGAGAACCCGGAGGCCTGGCTCGCGCTCGGTCTCTACGAGTTCGACCGTGGCGACCGCTGCGCCGCCTACGTCCACCTGAACGAGGCCTACACGCTCGACCCGGCCGGCAAGCAGTGGACGACCGACAGCGAGCTCGTGCAGGCGCTCGCCTGGGTCAATGCGGGGAACTGCTAGTCGCCGACGACGAGCGCCACGTGCGCGCCGAGCATGTCCTTCGGGCGCAGCCCGTCTAGCGGGCCCACGATCTTCAGGTTCAGGTCGCGGGCCAGCCGGACCGCCTCGGGGCGGTAGCCCTTCCGGAACATCACCAGCGTGCGCGTGAAGTCGGTCCTGGGCGCGTTGCCGACGGTACCGATCGTATAGCCGAACCGGCGCACGGCATCCGCGCTCGAGGCTGCAGCTCCGGCGCGGCCGTTCCCGTTCAGGACGATCACGGAGGTGCGCGCGCGCGAGAGCTTAGGCTTGCCCACCGGCACGACCGCGCGTGGCTTCGGCTTGACGGGTGCGAACACCTTCGCCTCCGCCGCCTGGCGCACGTGCTGCGAGACGGGGTCGGCGAGCAGCATCACCGCGAGGACGAGGAGGAGGACGAGCTCGAGCGCGGCGACCGCAGAGGCGACGAGCGTCGCCGTGCGCCACGGCGACCGAACCTGCGGAAAGGAGTGGGAGTGCTCCACGGACGCCTAGATTCGCGTCGCCGCCGTGCGCTCCTTCCTGCTCAGGCGACCCAGATCCCGCGCGCGAAGGCCGCCGCCGCCAGCGCGGCCAGCGCGGCGAAGCCGAGGAGCGTCGCGTCGCGGGCGCGCGGCCGGTCGAGCGTCACCGCGGCGAGCGCGAGGAAGAGCGGGAAGTCGCCGAGCAGGAGCCTCGGCAGGCTCACGAGCGGAAACCCCTCAGCCGGTGCCGACAGGGCGATCGCGAGCGTCGCCACCGAGTAGACGCCGAAAGCCGCGCCGAGGCGTCGCCACGCGACGACCGTCAGCCAGACGGCCGCTCCGAGCAGCACGAGATGGGAGAGGTTCCAGAGGGCAATGCGCTCGACGTGCCCGGGGCCGGCAGCCGGCAGGTCGAGCAGGTCGCGCGCGCCGCGTCCTGCCGCCTGCACCGAGTCACGGAGCCCTGCGAGCGGGCCTGCCGGCGAGAGGTCTCGGTTCCAGTCGGCCTGGGCGCTCGTGAACGCCCACGGGTCGCCGAGCGTCGAGTCGAGGTAGAGCGCATAGAAGCCGACCGCCGCAGGGAGGAGCGCGAGCGGCAGCAGCCGGACGAGGGCGCGCGGGCTGCTGCCCCGCCACAGCAGGATCGCGAGGGCGGGTACGAGCGAGAGTCCGAGCAGGCGCGTCGCGGTGGCGAGCCCGCCGAGCACCCCGGCCGCGACGGATCGGCCTCGCAGCGCCGCGAGGAAGGCCGCGGCGGCGAGGGCCAGGAACAACCCGTCCGAGTAGAGCGCTGTGAACACGAATCCGACCGGGTAGAAGGCCAGATAGAGCACGGTGTCGCGCGAGCCGCGCTCGCCCAGCAGCGGCCGCGCGATCTCCGCCAGTGCCCATGCCGCGACCCCTCCCGCGGCGAGGGAGATCAGAACGCCGGCGACGAGCGTCGAGCCCGTCATCCACGCGAGCGCGTGGGCGGCCGCGGGGTAGAGCGGGAAGAAGGCCGCCGCCTGCGGCACCTCCTCGTAGCTCTGCTCCGCGATCTGCAGGAACCAGCGCGCGTCCCACTGCGCGAAGGTGCGGAAGAAGAAGTCGCTCGCCGGGCCGTACGCGTCCCCGATCAGCCTCCGGTCGGGGGCCGGCGCCCAGACGAGCGCGGCCGCTGCGAGCACCCAGAAGCCGAGGCGGACCGCGACGAGCGTCGCAGCTGGACCTAGGCGCACGTGAGCCGGAGGCCCTCGGCGAGCGGTGTCCGCGGCTTCCAGCCGAGCTCGCGCTCGGCGAGCGAGACGTCGAGCACGCTCCGGAGGACGTCGCCCGACCTCGGCGCCGCATGCTCGGCGTCGGCGCCTGCGCCCACGACGTCCCTGCAGGCCTCGAAGAGGTCGTTGACCGAGGTCTCCTCGCCGGTGCCGACGTTGAAGGTGCCGCCGCCGTTCCGCCCGATCGCCGCAAGGACGGCCTCGACGACGTCGCCGACGTAGACGAAGTCGCGCGTCTGGCCGCCGTCGCCGAAGATCGTCACGCCCGCGCCTGCGCGCAGACGATCCATGAAGATCGCGACGACGCCGCCCTCGAGCTTCGCCAGCTGCCGCGGCCCGTAGACGTTCGCAAACCGGAGCGCGACATGTCTCGTCCCGTAGAGGCGGTTCCAGGTCGCCAGGTACTCCTCCGCAGCGAGCTTGGCGGTGCCGTACGGTGACAGCGGGCGCCGCGCGTCGTCCTCCCGGGCGGGCCGCTCGCACTCGCCGTAGATGGCGCCGCCGGTCGAGCTGAAGACGACGGGCGCGTCGTGCTGCCGCGCCGCCTCGAGCACGTTCAGCGTTCCGAGCACGTTCACCTCGGCGTCGAGCACGGGCTGCGCGACCGAGGTGCCGACGTCGGCCTGCGCCGCGAGATGGACGACGGCTTCCGGCCGGAGCTCGGCGAAAAGACCTTCGAGGGGTTTGCGGATGTCGTGCCGGTGCAGCGCCGCCTCGACGCTGAGGTTCTCGCGTCGGCCTGTGGTGAGGTCGTCGACCACGTGCACCTCGTCACCGCGCGCGAGCAGGGCATCGACGACGTGTGAGCCGATGAAGCCCGCTCCTCCCGTGACGACGGCCCGCACGGCGCCTATCCTAGGCAGATGACCGACCGGCAATCACCGCACTCGCGGATGACGACCCAGACACGGCGCCGGGAACCGCCCTCGACCTTGCCAAGGCAACCAGCCTTGGCTGCGGCCGAGTGCGGCCCCCGGCTTGGTCTGGATCGCCCCCGCGAGCACGCCGATCACCGGTCGGCCATCTGCGCATGTTCGTCAGCTTCGAAGGCCTCGACGGCTCGGGAAAGACCACCCAGGTCGAGCGCCTGCGGGCGTTCCTCGAGGCGGACGGGCGAGAGGTCGTCACCGCCCGCGAGCCCGGGGGCACCGCGCTCGGCGAGCAGCTCCGCGCGCTCGTGCTGCACGGGGAGGAGATGTCTGCCTGGGCCGAGGCGCTGCTTTACGCCGCGGCTCGGGCGGAGCTCGTCGCCGAGGTGATCGAGCCTGCGCTCGCCCGCGGTGCGGACGTGCTGGTCGACCGCTACCTGGACAGCTCCGTCGTCTACCAGGGCGTTGCCCGCGGTCTCGGGCTCGACGAGGTGCTCGAGCTCAACCTCCTGGCGGTCGGCGGGCTCCTGCCGGACCGCACGTTCGTGCTCGCCGTCGATCCGAATGCGTCGCTCGACCGGGTGGGCGGCCGCCCCGACCGGATCGAGCGCGCCGGAGCCGACTTCCACGCGAAGGCGGCGGCAGGCTACGAGCAGCTTGCCGCGCTCTATCCCGAGCGGATCGTCGTCCTGGACGGAGCGTTGCCCGCCGCTGCCCTCGCCGACCTGGTTCGGGATGAGCTTCGACGACCTGCGTGACCAGCCCGAGGCGCGGCGGCTGCTGACCGCGGCGCTGAAGGAAGGGCCGGCACATGCCTACCTGCTGCACGGTCCGGCCGGTGTCGGCAAGCGGGCAGCAGCGCGGGCCTTTGCGGGGGCTCTGCTCGGCGACGAGCGGCGCGTCGAAGCCGGGACGCATCCCGATCTCTTCTCGCTGGAGGCGCTCGGCGAGATGATCCGGATCGACGAGATTCGCGCCCTCCACCGCGACCTGCACATGCGGCCGTACGAAGGCGACCGTCGCGTTTACGTGATCGCCGACGCCCAGCTGCTGAACGAGGATGCGGCCGACGCGCTGCTGAAGGATCTCGAGGAGCCGCCGTCGTACGCCGTGATCGTGCTCGTCGCCGACGAGCTCGGGCCGCTGCCGCCGACGATCCGCTCGCGCTGCCAGCTCGTCCCGTTCCGCCGCCTACCCGAGCAGGCTGTGCGAGCGTTTCTCGCCGAGCGCGCACCCGGCCTCTCCGAGACCGAGGCTCGAGCGCTCGCCCGGGTCTCCGGCGGCCGGCTCGACCGCGCCGAGCGGCTGCTCGATCCCGCCACGAAAGCCCGGCGCGAGGAGCTCCTCCGTGTCGCGCGCTCGCCCTACGCTGAGCCCGAGCTCGACCCGGCCGACGCAGCGGCGGTCGTGCTTGAGTCAGCCCGGCTCGCCGGAGCCGCCGCGAAGGAGGAGGCGGAGGGCGAGTTCGAGGGGGTCGAGCTGACCGCCCGCGAGTCGGAGCAGCGCCTTCGCCGGATCCAGCGCGGGGCCGAGCGCGAGGAGCTGCTCGCCTCGCTCGAGGAGCTGGCGTTCTGGTATCGCGACCTCGTGGTCGTCGCCGCAGGCGCGGAGCAGGCGGTGGTGCACGCGGATCTGCTCGAGACGCTTCGCACCGACGGGACCCGGAGCGCGCTCCCGACGCGGAACACGCCGCCGAGCTCGCGCGCGACGCGTGGCGCACGCTCGAGGAGTTCAACCTCAATCCCTCGCTCGCCCTCGAGGCGCTGTTTGTCCGCTTGCAGCAGGCGTTTGCGAGCGTTCCGGTTATCTGAACCCCGCATTACTCGGCTCCGAAAGATCCCTCGGTCGAGGATTGCCAGCTCCCGTGGGCCTGCCGACACTGTGACTGGCGTTCGGGCGGGACGCCTATTCGAGCCGTCTCTTCAAAGGGGATCCCGCTTTGGCAGCCGTACCGTCGATTGGCCGCGCCTCACTCGTCGAAGCACCGCGCGTCGCGCCCCACGCGGCGGCGACCCACGGTCTCTACGAGCGCCACGCCGCCAAGATCCAGAGCTACTGCCGCCACCAGCTCGGATCGCGCGAGGAGGCGGAGGATGCCGTCCAGACGACGTTCATGAATGCATTCCGGGCGCTCGGCCGGGGCGTCGTGCCCGAGGCCGAGTCGGCGTGGCTCTTCAAGATCGCCGAGAACGTGTGTCTTTCGCGCCGACGCTCGTCGTGGCGCCGCGGCCGCATCGAGAGCCCGAGCGACTTCGACGTGATCGAGGAAGTCGTCCCCGGCCCGAGCAGGCAGCGCGACGAGCTGATCGGGATCGAGGACGCACTCGCATCCATGCCCGAGCAGCAGCGCCGCGCGATCCTGCTGCGTGAATGGCAGGGGCTCTCCTACCGCGAGGTCGCGGAGGAGCTCGAGATCTCGCAGTCGGCCGTCGAGACGCTGATCTTCCGTGCTCGCCGCACGCTGGCCCAGGGGCTCGAGCAGCCGGAGACGATCAAGAAGTCGAAGCGCAAGGGCTTCCGGCGCGCCCTGCACGTGGTCGACTTCGGGACGCTCGTTGCGGCGGCCAAGACCCTGCTGGCGGGGAGCGCTGCCGTCAAGGCGACCGCAGCTGCCGTCGCGGTCACCGCTGCCGCGGGCACCGTTGCGACGGTCGCGCCCAAGGTCGAGTCGAGCCCGCAGCACGGGACGCCGGCGCCGAAGCACGCAGTCGTGCCGCCCGTGGCCGCAAAGCCCGCAGCGTTCGCTGCGACCTCGGTCGGGGCGTCCCTGCACGCCGGCGAGGCGCCGGCGAAGTCGGCGGCGAAGCCGAAGCCCGCAGCCGTCAAGCCGAAGCGCACGCGGCAGCAGCCCAGTGCGCCGCAGGCCAGCGCGCCGCTGCCTGTTCAGGCTGTTTCGCCGGCGGCGGCACCGGCCGCGCCGACCGCACCAGTCTCAGTCGCGCCCGAGGCGCCGCCCGCCCAGCCGGCCGCGCCGGCGCAGACGCAGGCCGAGCCGCAGCAGGAGCCGGCCGCCGCAGCACCGCCCGTGGCCGAGAAGACCAGTGACGAGGGCAGGGACGAAAGGCGCACCGAGAGCGCGGCCGCTCCGGCCGCACCGGCCCCGTCCGCAACGCAGCCGGCGCCCACCGCACCGACGGAGAGCATGGGTGGCGGCGGCCGCGGCGTCAACTCGAGAGGCGCGATGCCCACGGAGACGGCCGTCGCGCCGGCGCCCGCCGCCGAACCGGCGCCTGTCGCGCCTGTCCTCGTCGCCGAGGCGAAGCCCGCACGTGGAGGCCCCGTCCCGACGCCCTCAACTCCGCCGGTCAGCATCGTCCAGGCGCCCACCTCGAGCTCCACCCCGAGTCCCACGGCGAGTTCGGCACTGAGTCCGGCCCTCGCCCCCGCTGCGCCGCCGCAGCAGGGCAAGCGCAACGGCAGATAGTTCGTACACCCCGGTCGGATGAAGCGAGCCGCCTGGGCGTTCGGGCGCTATCCCCGGAGAGCGAGGTCCGCCCGCAAGGCGACCTGCTCGGCGCTCTCGCCGCGACTCCAGTGCGCAACGCCGAACGTGCACGGATGCTGCTCGATCACACTTGCCTGAATCCGGACGATCCGAGCCTCGACCTGGTGACGCGAACGCCCGAGCAGCAGCACAGCGAACTCTTCACCGCCGCACCGAGCAACGACGTCCGTCGGTCGGCAGCTCTCTCGCAGCACTCGTGCGATCCCAGCAAGCAATCTGTTGCCAGCTTCGACGCCGTGTGCGTGGTTGAACTCGCCCATCCGGTCGACGTCGAGCAGCACGACGGCCACAGAGGACGGGGATTCGTCAGCTCCGGCTCGCGCGATCTCCCCTTCCAGCGCGGCTTGCCACGCGCGGCAAGTCTGCAAGCCCGTAAGCGCATCTAGCTCCACGTGTGCGCACGACCTCCCATCGGCCGACTGTACCGCTGACGGTCCAGAGCTGACCCCGCGTCGGGCTCGAAACCGAAGAACCGGCTAATCTAGAAGCCCCGCCGACGTAGCTCAGCTGGTAGAGCACTTCACTCGTAATGAAGGGGTCCGCGGTTCGAATCCGCGCGTCGGCTTTCCTGTTCAAGCCGTGTCGCCCACGCGCACGTTTGAGAGGGCGTGTGCTCAGTCGTGTCCAGCTCAATCGTTTGGGTCAGGGGATGGTTTTCAGCCGCTAACGCGCGGGAAACCGCGCTTCGTGCGAACGATGTTCTCGATCTACTGGGTGATGATCGTGGGCGGCCTCGTGGTTTGGATCGTCGTGGGGTTGGTAGTCGATTGAGGCGCTTCCTCTTCGAGAACGGGCTCGCCGTGTTCTTCGGCGTGATCTTTCTCGCAACGCTGGTAGCCCAGTCGTTTGCAGGTCAGCGCGCGTACAACGCGGGGCAGCAGTTGCACCAGGAGCCAACAGAGTCGTGGTTGGACTACGTTTTCTCGCCCGACTTCGGTGGGGCTGTGCTCGAGAACTGGCAATCGGAGTTCTTACAGTTCTCCCTCTTCATCCTTGCCACCGTCTGGCTTGTCCAGAGAGGCTCGAATGAGTCGAAGCAGCTCGAGGATGCGGGACCTGAGTCGGATCAGAAGCAGAAGATCGGCCGCTACGCGCCTGCGACGGCGCCGGCATGGGCAAAGGTGCGAGGTTGGCGCCTCTGGATCTTCCAGAACTCGCTCCTGCTCGCGATGAGCACGATCTTCTTGCTGACGTGGTTCGGTCAGTCGCTCAACAACTGGCGCTTCGAAAACGAGGAGCTACTCGAACACGGCGAGCAGCGGATCGCTTGGGGCGACTACGTCATGTCGGCTGACTTCTGGGAGCGAACGTTGCAGAACTGGCAGTCGGAGTTTCTTGCCGTCGGCGCGATGGCGGTCTTCACGATCTACCTCCGACAGCGCGGCTCGCCGGAATCAAAGCCGGTCGGCGCGCCGCACGATGAGACAGCTTCGTCCGGATAGAGCCCTTGGGGGACCGGCACGCTCGCCGGCTTAGCAGTCTCACTGCTACGCGTTGCTAGGTGCACGGGCTCAGAGCGTCACGCGGCCGTCGCCGTCGCTCTCGGGCGCGATGTCGACGCCCGTTCCCGGTTGGAGCACGAAGATCTCGGCGGCCATGTCGGGGTCGAAGCTGTCCTGGGACATGAACTGGACGACTTTTCGGCCCGTGATCTCTTCGACCGCGTCGGAGAACCGGCGCCCCATCGCATCTTGGAAGACCGGGCGCGTGTGCCTGACGTCCTCGTGCTGGCCCGCGTCGATCAACGTGCGCTCCAGGGGCGTATAGATGTCTTCCAGGAAGGCGATGACGAAGTTGCGCTGGTAGAGAGTCCGGGTGGTCGTCGCTCCGCGCCCGTAGTACTCGCGGTGAAGCTTCGTAATCGCATTGCCTACCGCCGTGGCCTGACGAGCCCGCTCAGGTGCCTCGATCTGCATTTGTCGCTCGTCTCCCGCCCCAAAAAGTGATCGCCCGAGAGGTTGGAGGAGCGATGAGCAGCCCGGCGGACGTTCGCGCGCTTTCCACGGTACGTGGTCTTTTCAAAAGGTCAAGCTCTGGGTAAGATGGCTTGCGGCTCGCACACGGACAGCGTGGGCGTGCTGATCGTTTCAAGCGCGGAGTGCGTGGATCAGTCCTCGGCGGCTGAGTCCGAGCTCCCGGTCGTGTGCCGTAGACCGAGGGGGTCGCATGTCCGCACAACCGCAGGATGCTGGAGCCGACACCGTCACCGTCGTCCGTGATGACCGCGGCGATGTTGTTCATCAGGCACTCCGCCGTGAGGTAAACGAGCAGATCAACTCGGTCAACCACGACTTCCATCTCGCCGTGCCGGAGTCGATGGACGTGTTGTGTGAGTGCATCGATACGAACTGCACGGGTCGCATACAAGTGACGGTCGCTGAGTACGAGCTAGTCCGCCGCTTCCCGACTCGCTTCTTCGTCAAGGAGGGCCACGAGGTATCAGAAGGGGAGCGAGTGGTCGCTGAGTCAGCGGGTTACGTGGTGATCGAGAAGAGCGGCCGCGACGGTCTGTACGCGGTCGGTGCCGACCCTCGCCGGCGCCCGCTCCGTAGCGTTGAAACGGCGGCCAGATGAGTGAGACGTTCGCGGACGGAGTCGTGGTCTCGGCGCGGTCGATCGCCGCTGATCAGCTCGCATTACCGCAGGCTCCAGAGATTGTCGAGCAGGCGGCGCAGGCGATCAGCGCGAGGCTCGCCACGACCCCAGAGGTTGCTTTCGCGATGTTGTGTGGCCTCTCCCGGAGCCAACAGCGGAACCTCGAAGAGTACGCGGCGGAGGTGCTTGCCCAGGACGGCCGATTGGGCTAGTCGGGGAGCAGCGAGCTGACCGGCGGCTAGCTGTCTTCCCGTGTGCCGGCGAAGGTGGCCAGCTCGCGCGCCCGTAGCGGGCCGCCCGCGTCCGGGTCGAGCGGTGGGGTTTGGGCTCCGGCGCCCGCGCGGATTCCTTCCAGTAGCTCGCGGAGCGTGTCGAGCGCATGGTGGCGCGGTGTCCAGCCGAGCTCGCTCCTCGCTCGGCTTGTATCGAGGAGGGGCGCTTTCATCCCCATGTCGAGCCAGCCGGGCTCACTCGGTTGCAGGCGTAGGCGCCATGCGAGATCCATCCCCGCCCGAAGCAATCGTGGCGAGATCGAAACCCCACGCGCATCGAGCGCGGCCGCAAACGAATCCGCTTCGAGGACGGGATCGGCCGCGATGTTGAACGCGCCGCGCGCCTCGGCGGTGATCGCCCGCCTGTAGGCATCGGCGACGTCTTCAGCGTGCACCGCCTGAAACCGAAGTCCGCGCACGGCCGGCACCACCGGCAGTAGCCCCCTGCGCAAGAGGGACGTCGGAACGAGCGGACCTGCGAAAAGCCTTCGCTGTTGCTGGGCCGAGGCACGTTGGAAGATCAGCGCGGGCCGCAGCCGTACGACGCGCAGCTTGGGATGCTCGCGCTCGAACTGATCCAGTCTCCGCTCGACTTCGACTTTGTGGCGCGAATAGAAGCTCGTCGGCACGCCCTGGACCGGCCACGACTCGTCCACGCGTCGGTCTCTTGATCCTGGCGAGTAGGCCCCCACGGACGACGCATACACGAGCGCGCGAACGCCGGACCGCGCCGCCGCCTCGAAGACGCGCGTGGAACCGTGAACGTTCGTCTGCCAGAGCTCGTTCAGCTGTCGGGAGGGTTGGATCCGCCAGGCGAGGCTCACCACCACGTCCGCGCTCTGAAAGATCGGTTCGAGCGCATCCGAGCCGATGTCCGCGGCTTTCCATTCGGTCTTTGGTGCGGATGTCGCGGGTAGACGGCGCGCGACTCCGACGACGGAATCGACAGCCGCCTCGTCAGCTAGCACACGCAGGAGCGCGGTGCCGACGTTTCCTGTTGCCCCGACCACGACGACTCGCACGTCAAGCGGCTTGCCGATTTGGCTCCTCGTGAAACATCGCCCGCTGAGCTCCGCACGCCGCGGTTTAGCCACCGCCGGGGCGAGGGTAACTCGGGACCCGGAGTGTTAGCGACAAGGGGGTCTCTTCCGTGATTCGACGTATTGACCGTATTCAGATTGAGCTGCCGCCGCCTTCCGAGCCGGATCCGGTGGGCGCAGCTGCCGTTCAGGAACTGCTGGGCGGAAAGTTCGGCGAGATGTCGACGTTCATGAACTACACGTTCCAGTCGTTCAATTTCCGCAACAAGCAGGGAGCGCGACCGTTCTACGATCTCGTCGCGAACATCGCTGCCGAAGAGTTCGGCCACGTGGAGCTCGTTGCCAAGACGATCAGCACGATGCTGACAGGGGCGACGCCGACGAAGACGTCGAACGGCCGCGGGCCGGGAAGCCCGCTGGAGCCGATGCTGGGGATCGGCAACCCGCATCACTTCCTCGTCGGCGGCCAAGGAGCATTGCCGCAGGACTCTCTCGGCCGGCCTTGGAACGGCGATTATGTGTTCTCTTCGGGCGATCTCGTCGAGGACCTGACGCACAACTTCTTCCTCGAGACCGGAGCGCGGAACGGGAAGTTGAAGGTGTATGAGATGGTGGAGCATCCCGCCGCGCGTGCACTCACCGGGTTCCTGCTCGTCCGCGGCGGCGTTCACCAGGTCGCGTATGCCCGTGCGATCGAGAACCTGACGGGGGCGAACCTGATGAAAATGTTCCCGGCACCGCGGATCCCGACCGAGAAGATCCCGGAGTGCAAGCCGCACATCAAACGGGGTGAGCACCTGCGGCTCTACCGCTTCTCGCCGAGTGATTACCTCGAGCTGGCAGCGGTCTTCAACGGGCCGCACCCCGAGACGGGAGAAGAGCTCGAGGTGATCGACGAGGCTCCCGAGGGCGCACCCGCACACGACCTGCCGGCTCAGCCGGCCGTGTTTGCTCCCGACTACGCGCCCGAGGAGATCGCGGCGATCGCCGAGAGGCTGCGCACGCAGGCGGGCCTGCCGAAAGCACCGACCGGCGAGACCGCAAACGGCGATGGCGTCGAAGTCGAAGCCGCGCACGGCCCGCAGAGCGAAAACGGCGGCCAAGAAGTAGAGGAGAAGTCCGGGAGAGTGGGGCGGCCATTCACCGCCTCACTCTCCGGGTTCCTTCTGTGTGAGCGTGACATTGAAACCGAACACATTCCTCTCACTGGACGGATTGGGAAGAGGTTTGGGGCGGTAAAGGGGGTGAATGACTGACCATGGACGAAGGGCATGATCCAGCCGCGGAGCGTGTCGCCCGTAATGACGCGCTCTTCCGGGAAGCGAACGAGCGGATCCGTTCGGCGGCGGATTCGATGGAACTTGACCACTCCGAAGCGGTTCCGTTCCTGTGCGAGTGCGCAGAGGAAAGCTGCACCACCGTGCTTCAGCTCTCACAAGAGGAGTACGAGGCAGTCCGGGCGCACCCGACGCACTTCATCAACGCACGCGGGCACGCGGTCGCACGGCGGCGGTTGGGTGCGTGTCCTGGACGAATTCGACCGGTATACGGTCGTTGAGAAGGTTGGCGAGGCGGCCGAGATCGTCGCTGAGCTCGATCCGCGAAAGGAAGTCTCTCATGAACGAGCGCAAGCGGCGCATTGGTGAGAACGAAGCGATCTTCCGCAGCGTGAACGAGGAAGTGAGCAAGTTGAACGTCACCTTCATGGCCGCGACGAACACGATGCGGATCGTCTGCGAGTGCGGCGTCCAAAGCTGCACCGTCCAGATCGAGATTACGCCCGAGGCATACGCTCGTGTTCGGAACGACGCGACGCTGTTCGTGATCCGGCCCGGCCACGACCTCCCCGAGGCCGAGACCGTCATCGAGAAGACCGACACCTACTGGATCGTGCAGAAGGATGAGGGCTTACCTGCCGCACTCGCGATCGCCACGGACGAAAGGACGCTAGGCGGCACCGAAAGCCGGCGGTGAAACTCTCCCGTACGCGGACGTTGCCTGGCCGTCGCTGCTGCTGTCATTCCGCAGAACCTCGGCGCTGGAGGACGTCAGATGGTTAGTCAGGGCTTGAGGACGATCTTGATCGCTCCATCCTGCTTTTTTTGGAACAGCTCGTACGCGTCGGGTGCCTCGGCCAGCGGCAGAAGATGCGTCGCAAAGTCCTCGGTGCCGAGAGGGTCGGCATCGCCCGTGACGAGCGGGAGCAGCTCGTCGATCCATGCCTTGACGTTGGCCTGACCCATCCGGAGCTGAATCTGCTTGTCGAAGAGATCCATCATCGGCATCGGAGTCGCGGCACCGCCGTACACGCCGCTCAAAGAGATCGTGCCGCCACGACGAACGGTGTCGATCGCGGCGTGCAGGACGGTCGTGCGGTCGGTCCCGACCGTCTCCATCAGTTTCGCTCCGACTCGGCTTGGGAGCTTCCCGACGACAGCCTGCATCGCCTGTACGACCGGAGCGCCGTGCGCTTCCATGCCGACGGCGTCGATCACAGAGTCGGCGCCTCGGCCCGATGTCGCCTCCAGGATCTCCGCCACCGGATCGGCTTCGTCGTTCCAGTCGATCACCTCCGCGCCGTACCGCTGCGCCAGCTGGAGCCGCTCCGGGACAAGATCGACGCCGAACACCCGCTCGACCCCGACGTGCTTCGCGATCCGGACCGTCATCTGCCCGATCGGTCCGAGGCCATAGACGGCGAGAGTGCCACCGTTCGGAACGTCCGCGTAGCGCACAGCCTGCCAGGCGGTCGGAAGAACATCGGAGAGAAAGAGGAAACGTTCGTCCGGCGGACCCTCCGGCACCTTGATCGGGCCGAACTGGGCCTGCGGGACTCGCAGGAACTCGGCCTGGCCGCCCGGGACCTGCCCGTACAGCTTCGTGTACCCGAACAGCGCCGCGCCCTTGCCCTGTCCTCTCACCTGGGTTGTCTCGCACTGCGAATAGAGGTCGTGGTCGCACATGAAGCAGTGGCCGCAGGCGATGTTGAAAGGCAGCACAACGCGATCGCCGGGCGAGATCTGCTTCACCTCAGCGCCGACCTCTTCGACGATCCCCATCGGCTCGTGCCCGAGCACATCCCCCTCATCGAGGTACGGGCTCAACACCTTGTAGAGATGAAGATCGGATCCACAGATCGCGGTGGACGTGATCCGCACGATCGCGTCTGTGGGCTGCTCGATTTTCGGGTCCGGTACCTCGTCGACCCGGACATCCTCGACGCCGTGCCAAGTGACTGCTTTCACGATCTGACCTCCTCGGAGTACGCACCACGACCGTCCCCCGACCGGCCGCCGCCCTAAACGTGACTGGTCTCAGCGGCTGGCCAGTGCGAGATCGACGACGAGGCCGCGAAACATTTCATCGCGGTCGCGGGAACGGAGGATCGCGCTCGGGTGGATCGTGGCGATGACGGTCTCGGCGAGGTCGGAGTGAGGCACGTGACCTCGATCTCGTGTGACTCTGAAGGTTTGACCGAGGAGCGTTTGAGCGGCGGTCGCTCCCAGGAGGATGAGGACTTCGGGCTTCGTCACCGCCAGTTCGGCGTCGAGCCACGGCCGACAGGCGAGTTGCTCGGACCAGGACGGCTTGTCGTGGATCCGGCGAGGCCCTCGTGGCTTCCACTTGAAGTGCTTGACGGCGTTCGTGACGTACGTCTCCTTCCGATCGATGCCTGCTTCGTCGAGCGCGCGATCGAGGAGCTGTCCAGCTGGTCCTACAAACGGCTTGCCAGCGCGGTCCTCATGGTCGCCCGGCTGCTCACCGACGAGCATCACGCGCGCCGATCGTCGCCCTTCACCGAACACGGCCTGCGTCGCGTTCGCATAGAGCGGACAACCCCGGCAGTGCTGCACGGCGTCTGCGAGTGCGGGGAGCGTCAGTCGCTTGGGAAGAAAGGGTTCGGCGCTCATCGACGCCTCAGCCTGCTGCTCGTGCTGCCGCGGGTTCCGTCGGCGAGCGAGCGCGCTGGAGAACGTTCTTCAGGAAGATGGCGTTGTTGATCGCGTACCCCTCCCAATCGTTGTTGAAGTACACGAACGCGTCTGCTTCTTTCGTCCAGCAAACAAGTTGCGCGGCCCACTCGGTGAGCTCGGAGCGCGAGTAGTTGCCGTTCCGGCCACGCGTGCCGCCGTGGAGTCGCACGTAGGTGAAGTCCGTCGTGCGCTCGTGCGTCTGAAACGTATTCACGGAGGGACGGTCGGCAATCACCAGCGCCGCGCCATGCTTGCGCAGCAAGGCGTACGTCTCCGGGCGGAACCAGGAGGGATGCCGGAACTCGAAGGCGTGCTGATGGCCATCGTGGAGATGCTCGAGTGTGCTGCCGAGCCGATCGGGGTCGTAACGAAACGTCGGTGGCAGCTGCCAGAGCAACGGCCCGAGCTTCGGGGATCGCAACAACGGCTCGATTCGCTCGTAGAGAAACGGTAGATGCTCTGAAACTTCGGCCAGGCGCTTGATGTGCGTGATGTACCGGCTGACCTTGACCGCGAAGCTGAAGCCAGGCGGGGTCTCGGACACCCAGCGTTCCACAGCGGCGGCTTGCGGAAGGCGATAGAACGTCGTGTTCAGCTCGACCGTGTCGAAACGCGCGGCGTAGTAGGCGAGCCAATCGCGCTGCGGGAGTCGCGGGGGATAGAAGACACCGGCCCGCCAATGAGTGTAGTTCCAGCCCGAGCAGCCGATTCGCAGCTGATGAGACGCTTCCTGGGCGGGCGACACGGATGCTCCGTTCCCGCCTCGAGCACTGTTGAACATCGGAGCGATTGTTCGCGTGGTGTTCTCGGCCCGCGTCGGCTCTTCGACCTGGCACGATCTCCGCCATGCGGATCACCGAGCAGATCGAGGTCGCCCGCGACGCGGCGGACGCGTTCCGCTACGTCGCCGAGTTCGAGCACGCAGCCGAGTGGGATCCCGGCGTCGCCGAGTCGCGCAAGCTGACCGACGCGCCGGTTCGCGTCGGCACCGAGTACGACGTCGTCGTGCTCTTCCGCGGCAAACGGCAGCGCTATCGCTACCGGGTGACGGAGCTCGACGATGGCCGGCGGATCGTGCTCGAGGGCGACGGCGACAAGGCGACGTCGGTCGACACGATCGTGGTCGAGCCCTCGGGTGCCGGATCGAGGATCACCTACACCGCCGAGATCAAGCTCAAGGGCCTGCGCCGGGTCGCCGAGCCGCTGCTGAAGCCGGTCCTGAAGAAGACGGCCGACGAGGCGCTCGCCGGCTTGAAGCAAACGCTCGACCGGCCCGCTTAGCTCTCGGTCGGCAGCGCGCGGCGGCGCAGCTGCTGCCGGTCGGGCAGCTTCACGTCCCAGACGAGCCGGAGCCGCTCCAGGCTGCGGATGATCCACCACGAGACGTCGAACTGGCCGGGGAGCAGCCCGTGCCTGCGCCGAGCTAGGGAACGCGTGATGGTTGTTGTGCCAGCCCTCACCGAAGACGAGCACTGCGACGAGCCAGTTGTTGCGCGCCTCGTCCCGCGTGCGGAAGTCCCGCCGGCCGAACATGTGACAGATCGAGTTGACGCTGAACGTGGCGTGCTGGTAGAGGAAGATCCGGATCAGGCCGCCCCACACGAGCCCGCTGAAGCCGGCCGCGAGCGTCCCGCCGACCGCGTAGCCGATCAGAAACGGCAGCCCGAGCGTGAGCACGACCCAGAGCAGGTAGAGGCGGTCGATCGTGCGCACGAGCCGGTTGTCGTAGAGGTCCTTGCCGTAGTCGCGTCCCTGCTCCATGCCGAGGTTCGCGAACAGCCAGCCGACATGCGAGTGGACGAAGCCGCGGACGGCGGCCCAGGCGCCTTCCCCGTGGCCGACGTGCGGCGAGTGCGGGTCGCCCGGCTGGTCGGAGAGCGCGTGATGCTTGCGGTGGTCGGTCACCCACTGCGTCAGCGGCCCCTGCATCGTCATGCAGCCGAGGATCGCCAGCACCGCTTCGACCGGCTTGCTCGTCTGGAAGCCGCGGTGGGTGAAGTAACGGTGGAAGCCGATCGTCGTCCCAAAGGCGCAGACGACGTAAAGGCCGACGAGCAGCGCGAGATCGACCCAGTGGAAGGCGACGCCCCAGAGCAGGCCCATCGCCGAGAGGATCCCGAGCGGCGGCACGACGACGGCGACCAGCGTCACGACCTGGCTGATCCGGCTCGTCCGCGTCCGCACGGTCCCGATCGCCGCAGGCCTGAGCATCGCCTATGTCCAAGGGTTGTCCGGTCATCAGGTCGCGGCAGGGTAGCCGCTCATCCATTGTTCGCCGGCGGGCGAACAACGGTTGCAATGGAGATCTCACGCGGATGAAAATCGCAATCGTCGGCAGCGGCATCTCGGGCCTCGGGGCCGCCTATCTGCTCGGCCGAGCGCACGACGTGATCGTGTTCGAGCGGGACGTTCGCGCCGGCGGGCACACGCACACGATCGCCCACGACGGGCTCGCGCTCGACACGGGCTTCCTCGTCCACAACACGCGCAACTACCCGCTGCTCGGCCGTCTGCTCGCCGAGCTCGGCGTCGGCACGCAGGAGTCGGACATGTCCTTCTCCGTCGGCTGCGACCGCTGTGGGCTCGAGTACTCCGGCCGGCGACCGTTCGCGCAGAGACGGAACACCGCGAGCCCGCGCTTCGCAGCGCTGCTCTGGGAGATCGGGCGCTGGCTGCGGACGGCGCGCCGCTCGCTGGGCGAGGCCGACTACGAGCAGCACTCGCTGCAGGCCTACCTCGACGAGCACGGCTACTCGCACCGGTTCCGTCGCCACTTCCTCGTGCCGCTCACCTCGGCGCTCTGGTCGACGGCGCCCGGCCGCGCGCTCGAGTTCCCTGCGGCATACGCGATCCGATTCTTCGACAATCACGGCATGCTCGGATTCGGCCGCTTCTCGTGGCGGACGGTGCGCGGCGGCGCGGACACCTACGTCCGCGCGCTCTCGGACCGGCTCGGGCCGAGCCTGCGACTCGGCCTCGGCGCCCGCTCGCTCCGCCGCGACTCCAACGGGGTCGAGCTGACGACTGACGACGGCGCGCGGCACCGCTTCGACCAGGTCGTCGTCGCGACGCACGCCGACCAGGCGCTCGCGCTGCTCGAGGATCCAAGCGACGACGAGCGGCGGCTGCTCGGCAGCTTCGGCTACACGCGCAACGACGCCGTCCTGCACACGGACGACCGGCTGCTGCCGCGCGCCCACTCGGCCCGGGCGGCCTGGAACTACCGGCTCGGCGACGACGGCCGGCCGACGGTGACGTATTCGCTCAACCGGCTGCAGGCGCTGGCAGGCGAGACGGAATACTGCGTAACGCTGAACGAAGACGTCGACGACGAGCACGTAATCCGCCGGCTCGTCTACGAGCATCCCCTCTACACGGTCGACTCGCTCCGCGCGCAGCAGGAGCTGCCGGCGCTCTCCGGCAGGCGCAACACGTGGTACGCCGGTGCGCATCACGGCAACGGCTTCCACGAGGACGGGCTCGCCTCGGGCGTGCGCGTCGCCTCGGGGCTCGGAGTGTCCTGGTGAAGTCGGCGCTCTACGCCGGCTCGCTGACACACTCGCGCCGGGCGCCGGCGAAGAACGTCTTCCGCTACCCGATCTCGACGTGGCTGCTCGACCTCGACGAGCTGCCGGAGCTCGAGCGCAGGCTGAAGCTGCTGTCGGTGAACGGGCGCAATGTCGTCTCCTTCCGCGACAGCGACCATTTCGACGGCGAGAAGCCGCTGAAGCAGGCCGTGATCGAGTTCGCGGGCGACTCGTCGATCGAGCGCGTGCTCGTGCTGACGCAGCTTCGCGTGCTCGGCTTCGTCTTCAACCCGGTCAGCTTCTACTGGTGCTACCGCGGCGACGGCTCGCTCGCGTGCATGGTCGCGGAGCTGAACAACACCTTCGGCGAGCGGCACCCCGAGCTGCTGCACGGCGGCGGGCTCGCCTACGAGCACGAGAAGCACCTGCACGTCTCGCCGTTCTTCGGGCTCGACGGCTCCTACGAGTACGCCTTCTCGGAGCCGGGCGAGCGGGTCTGGGCGAGGATCCACGTGAAGGAGGGGGCGGAGCGGCCGCTGACGGCCGTCCTGCACGGGCGCCGGCGCGAGCTGACGAACGCCTCGCTCGCGCGGATGCTGCTCCGTTATCCGCTGATGCCCGTTCAGGTGATCGCGCTGATCCACTGGCAGGCACTGCGGCTCTGGCTGAAGCGCGTTCCGTTCCATCGCAAGCCCGCGTTCGTGCGTGGTCAGGGCTCGGTGAAGAAGTGAGCACCGTCGATCGTTCGTTGCGCGGCGCGCCGCCCGCCGTGCGACTGCCGCTGCTCGAGCAGATCGCCGTCTCGATCCTCGAGCGGGCACTGACGCGGCTCGAGGGCGGCACGCTGGAGGTGCGCCTGCCCGGCGGCCACGTGCGCAGCTTCGGCAGCGGCCCGGTCGCATCGCTGACGATTCACGACGACGCCTTCTTCCGCCGGATCGCGACGCGCGGCAAGCTCGGCGTCGGCGAGTCGTACACGGCCGGGGAGTGGGACAGCGACGACCTGGTCGCGCTGCTCGAGCTGCTGCTCCGGAACGCGGCCACCGCCGCCGATCGGCACGCCGGCTGGCGGCGCCTGTTCGATGCGCGACCCCGGCTCGACCGCCGCAACGGCCTGCTCCGCTCGCGCCGCAACATCGCGTATCACTACGACCTCGGCAACGACCTCTTCGGGCTGATGCTCGACGAGACGATGACGTATTCCTGCGCCGTCTTCGAGCGTCCCGGCGAGCCGCTCGCGGACGCGCAGCGGAGGAAGTACCGGCGGATCTGCGAACGGCTCGGGCTCGGCGCCGGCGACCGCGTGCTCGAGATCGGCTGCGGCTGGGGCGGCTTCGCCCGCTTCGCCGCGACCGAGTACGGCTGCAGTGTCACCGGGCTGACGATCTCGGCCGAGCAGGCGGCGCTCGCGCGCGAGCGCACGCGCGGTCTCGACGTCCGCATCCTCGAGCAGGACTACCGCTCCCACGAGGGCAGCTACACGAAGGTCGCTTCGATCGAGATGCTGGAGGCGATCGGCGAGCGCCAGTTCGGCACCTACTTCGAGACGATCGACCGGCTGCTCGAGCCGGGCGGCGTCGCCTGCGTGCAGACGATCCTGATCCCCGACGACCGCTGGGAGCGCTACCGCCGCTCGCCCGACTGGATCGAGCGCTACGTCTTCCCCGGCTGCCTGATCCCCTCGCTGACCGCGCTCACGCAGGCGATGACGTCGAGCTCACGGCTGATGGTGCACGAGGTGGACGAGATCGGGCCCCACTACGCCGAGACGCTGCGCTGCTGGCGGGCGAGCTTCCATGCCCATCTCGACGAGATCCGCGCGCTGGGCTACGACGGCCGCTTCGAGCGCACCTGGGACTTCTATCTCGCCTTCTGCGAGGCGGCGTTCCGGACACGCGCGCTCCGCGACGTGCAGCTGACGCTGACCAGGCCGTTCAACGAGGCGCTCGCATGACCCTCTATCGGCTGCTCGAGCGGGTGAACTTCCGCGGGATCGCGCGGCGGCTCTACCGCGTCACGATCACCGGCTCGGAGCGGATTCCGGCGCAGAGCCCGGCGATCCTCGTCGCCAACCACGAGTCGATGTTCGATCCCTGGCTGCTCGCGCTCGCGACACCGCGGCCGGTGCGCTACATGACGAAAGCGGAACTGTGGCGGATTCCGCTCGTCGGGCGGGCGCTGGATGCCTTCGGCACGTTTCCCGTCGAACGCGGCACCGGTGACGGCACAGCGATGTCGCGCGCGGTGTCCCTCTTGCACGCCGGCGAGGTGATCGGCATCTTCCCGCAGGGCACTTCGAAGCAGCTGCCGAACCGGCGCTTCCATCGCGGGGCGGCCCGACTCGCGCTTGCCACCGGCGCGCCGATCGTCCCCGTCCGGCTCGTCGGCACGCGCGGCGTCTTTCGGCCGGGCCGGCCACCAACCGGCGTCCACGTGGGCGAGCCGATCGTCGTCGAGCAGGCGAAGCCGACGGTGGCGGCGGCGCGGGCGCTGACAGCACGCGTCGAGCAGGCGCTGACGGCGTGATCGAGTCGCGCTGGCAGCTCTGGCTCATCTGCTGGGCGGCGGCGGCGCTCCTGCTCGGCGTGCTCTACCTCGTGCAGCGGCGCACGCGTGACGCGACGGCGGTCGACGCCGGCTGGGCGGGGAGCCTCGTCCTGATCGCGGCGCTGGCGGCGATCCTCGGCCCCGGCGAGCTCGAGCACCGGCTGCTGATCCTCGTCCTCGCCGGCGTCGAGAACCTCCGCATCGCCTCGCTCGTCCGCGGCCGGCTGGGCAAGGGAGAGGACACGCGCTACCAGGAGCTGCGGCGCCGCTGGGCCGAGCGCGGGCGCGAGCAGCTCACCTTCGCGATCTTCTACCAGGCGCAGGCGCTCGTCGCCGCGCTGCTCGCGATCCCGTTCGTCCTGATCGCGTTCAACTCCAACTCGGGGCTCGAGCCGCTCGAGTGGGCCGGACTCGCCCTCTGGCTCGTCGCCGCCCCGCTCGAGGCGGTCGCCGACCGCCAGCTGAAGAGCTTCAAGGCCGACCCCGCGAACAAGGGCAAGACGATGCGCTACGGCCTCTGGCGTTACTCGCGGCACCCGAACTACTTCTTCCAGTGGCTGACCTGGGTGTCGTACGCACTGATCGCGCTCGCGGCGCCGTACGGGTGGGTCGGGCTCGTCTCGCCGCTTCTGATCCTCTACCTGATCCTCTTCGTCACCGGCGTCAAGCCGGCCGAGGAGCAGGCGCTGAAGAGCCGGGGCGACGACTTCCGGCGCTACCAGCGCGAAACCAGCGTCTTTGTGCCATGGCCGCCCCGCTCGTCGACCGCCTGATCGAGTCCGGGCGCGTCCCGGACCCGTTCCTCCGCCTCGGCATCCGGGCCAACCTGGCCGTCCGGCTCGAGCGCGAGCGGCGCAAGGGGCCGAACGCGACCCGCGACTTCGTCGAGCGGCTGCGCGCCTCCCCGATCGCCGAGCAGGTCGACCGGGCGAACGCGCAGCACTACGAGCTGCCGGCGGAGTTCTTCCAGCTCGTGCTCGGCCCACGGCTCAAGTACAGCTCCTGCCTGTGGGAGCCCGGCGACACGCTGGCGGCGGCGGAGGAGCGGATGCTGGCGCTGAGCTGCGAGCGGGCCCGGATCGAGGACGGGATGACGCTGCTCGATCTCGGCTGCGGCTGGGGCTCGCTGAGCCTCTGGCTCGCCGAGCGCTATCCGGCCTCGCGCGTCGTCGCCGTCTCGAACTCACGTGTCCAGCGCGAGTTCTTGCTTCCGCGGGCACCGGCGAACCTCGAGCTCGTGACGGCGGACGTGAACGACTGGCAGCCGGACGAGCGCTTCGACCGCGTTCTCTCGGTCGAGATGCTCGAGCACGTCCGCAACTACGAGGCGCTGTTCGCCCGGATCGCGAGCTGGCTCGAGCCGGCGGGTCTCTTCTTCGTCCACGTCTTCAGCCATCGCCGCTACGCCTACCCCTACGCCGAGGGATGGATGGCGCGCACGTTCTTCACCGCCGGGAACATGCCCTCGGACGACCTACTGCTCCACTTCCAGCGCGACCTCTCGCTGCTCGACCACTGGCGCGTGAGCGGCGAGCACTACTCGCGCACGGCCGAGGCCTGGCTCGAGCGGCTGGACGCCAACCGCGAGCAGGTCACTCGCGTGCTCGCCGACGCCTACGGCCAGTCGCGGGCCGAGGCCTGGCTCGCGAACTGGCGCGTCTTCTTCCTCGCCTGCGCGGAGCTCTGGGGCTTTCGCGGCGGACGCGAGTGGCTTGTCTCGCACTATCTCTTCGAGCCTCGCTCGCAACCGCAGACACCTCGCTGACGCGACCTAGTGATCGGTCACAACCGACAGGTCAGCAAGACTGTCGTCGCCGTGCTCCACGATCTCGACCTCGCCTGCCCCTGCCACGCGACGACGCGGGGCTCGACAGCGGCGTGACACGAAGGCATTTTCTCGAACGCGTGCTCGCCGGCGCGGCCGCCCTCTTCACCTTCGGCCCGACGCGGCATGCATGGGGCGCGGCCGGGCTCGTCCGCACCGTCGGCGTTCGCAACGCCGGCCGCGCGTTCGCCGGCGACCGGCCACTGTTCGCGACCGTGAGCCCCCGCAGCGCGGGCGCGCGAGGCGGTGTGATCCTCAATGCATCCGCGTCGAAGGCGACCGACGCGGTGCTCGAGGTCGTGAGCCGGCACGGGACGGGTCCGCGCGTGCTTGCAAGCCAGCCCGTGGAGCTCAAGCCGGGGCGGAATGAAATCCCGTGGCGGCCGGCGCCGAAGACAGCGCCCGGCTCCTACATCCTCCAGGTCCGCGCCGATGGCAAGCAGGCTGCGAAGGCGCCCATCCTTGGCAAAGCGGTCGTGCGCGTGCTCGACGTCGAAGCCACGTTCCGGCGGCGGAGCGCAGTGCCGGGCCAGCGCCTCGTCCTCAATGTCCAGACCGACGCCCGCTGGCTGCGGGTGACGCTGCTCCGCTGCGGTCCGGAAGGCGTGCCGACGTACGGCAACGCGGAGATGAAGGGCGTCCCGGTCGCCGCACCCCACCGCGTCGATCTCAGCAGGTCGCGAGGCGCGCTCACGGGCGTGTACGTCGACATCCCGGCCGGCGCGCCGAGCGGCCTCTATGCGGCTCGCCTCGACGGGCCGTCGGGCCACGTCGGGTTCGCGCCGATCATCGTCCGCCCCGCAACACCGACCTCTCGCGTCGCGGTCGTGCCGCCGACGACGACCTGGCAGGCCTACAACTTCTACGACCGCAACGGCGACGGCCTCGGCGACACCTGGTACGCCGTGTGGAAGTCGAAGCGGATCGACCTCGACCGCCCGCACCTCCGTCGCGGCACGCCGTACCGGTTCCGGAGCTACGAGGTCGCCTTCCTGCATTGGATGGCGAGCCGCGGCCACACCACCGACATGTACGCGGACGAGGACATCGAGGGCTTCGCCGACTCTGCAGCGCTCCGCGCTGCGTATGACCTGATCGTCTTCCCCGGCCATACCGAGTACGTGACCAGGCGCCTCTACGACCTGATCACGGGCTTTCGCGACCTGGGCGGCCGCCTGATGTTCCTCTCGGCGAACAACTTCTTCCGCGAGGTCGTCCGCACCGGCGACAGCGCGAGGCTTGTCGGCGAATGGCGAAACCGCGGGCGGCCGGAATCGTCGCTGCTCGGCGTCCAGTACCTCGCCAACGACCGCGGCCAGCGCCAGCAGCCGTTCACGGTCGTCGGCGCAGACGTTGCCCCGTGGGCGTTCGCAGGCACCGGGCTCGGCAACGGCTCCCAGTTCGGGCTCTACGGGATCGAGATCGACGCCACCACGCCCCTGTCACCGCCGGGCACGCAGGTGCTCGCGCGCATTCCCGACCTCTTCGGGCCTGGACGCAGCGGAGAGATGTCGTACTACGAGACCGCGGCCGGCGCGCGCGTGTTCTCGGCGGGCGTGCTCAACTTCGCCGGCACGCTCATGCTCTGGCCACCCGTCGGGCGGCTGCTCGACAACGTCTGGCGGCGGCTGACCACTTGACGTGATGTCGCCCGGTGTGGTCCCGTAGCGGTCGCCACGAAAGGCCTTCCAGCGGGAGGACACCGCGGCGACGTCAGACGGCGCGCAGAGCGGCGTCCTAACCGGGAGGGTGTGATGAACGAAAAATCGATGGCAGGCTGGATCGGGTTCGCCGGCTTGTTGATGCTGATCATCGGCTTCATCGACTTCTTTCAGGGCCTGATCGCCCTGTTCGAGGACGAGTACTTCGTGGTCACGGGGGCAGGGTTCCTCGTCATCGACGTCACGAGCTGGGGCTGGGTGATGCTGATCTGGGGCGTGCTGCTGGCGATCGGCGGCATCGCACTGGGCGCGGCGCAGTCGTGGGCGCGCTGGTTCGCGATCATCGTCGTGTCGCTGAACTTCTTCTCGCAGCTCGGGTTTCTCGGCAACAGCCAGTACCCGCTCTGGGCGCTGACCGCGTTGGCGTTGAATCTGGTCGTGCTCTACGCGCTGACCGTGCGCTGGGGCGAGAGCCGGAGCGAGCTCGCGATCAGGGAATAGGTTCGTGCGCGAAGGCGCCGGCCGCACCGCGGCCGGCGCCTTGCGCCCGGGCTCAGATCTCGATCGTCACCGGTGAGGTCGCGATCCAGATCACCGTTGCGAGAAAGACGATGCAGCCGAGCGCCAGCGTGACCGCCTGGAGCCGGGGCCGGCTGAGTTTGGTGCTCATCCCGGCGAAGAAGAGCGAGACGGAGAAGAGAACGACGCCGAGGATGTAGTTCGACGCACGCTGGATGTTGCGTCGTACCTCTGCTGCCGACACCTCTGCCGCGGCGTCCAGTTGTCGCGCCTCGGTCGCTGCCGCGAGCTCGTACTCGGGCATCGCGAAGGGAGTCAGCGGCGCCTTCGGGTTCGTGAGCGGCTTGGTCGCGAGCCAGGCATTGACGGCCGGCTTGAATTCCGCGCGGAAGCGCTTGAAGTAGAAGTCCGTGAGCACCGTCCTCTTGAGCGCGTAGGCGTCGACCCACTGGATGAAGGTGGCGACGTCGATCTGCGTCTGCGACTCGGCGAGCCCTTGCGCGCGCGCCGCCTCGATTCTGATCGCATTCGTGCGGCTCGACGCCTTCGCCTGCTCGCCGTTCCAGCGTGTTGCCTGGTAGCCGCTCCAAGCGGTCGCGACGGCAGCGACCGCGAGCAGCACGGTCGAGATCACTTCGATGCGGTTCTTCACCGGCTCTCCTTAAGGTCTCGTTGGAAGCGGCCGCGGTGAAAGAGCAGCGGCTCGGCGTCGAGGTCGGAGCCGGCCTCGAGCGGCCGGCCGATCAGGATCGCGTGGTCGCCGCCGTCGAGCTCCCGCTCGAGCTCGCACACGAGCCAGGCGACGACGCCGCCGAGCACGGGCACGCCCGCCACCAGCTCGTGCGCGACCCCGGCGAGCTTCTCCTCGCCACTTGCCTTCGTCGCGAATCGGCGTGCGAGCTCCTCCTGGTCGCCGGCGAGGACGTTGATGCAGAAGCGTCCCGACGTTCGAACCGACTCGAGTGTGTTCGAGCTGCGGTCGAGGCAGACGAGCATCAGCAGCGGCTCGAGAGAGAGCGACGTCAGTGCGTTCGTCGTCGCTCCGCGCGGGCCCGTGTCGTCGCGGCTCGTCACGATCGCGACGCCCGTCGCCCAGTGGGCCATCAGGCGCCGCAGCTGCTGCGCGTCGAGGGTGGCGCTCACGCAGCGATCGTCGCATAACGTGGTTCGTGCGAGACTCGCTGCATGGCCGAGCGGAGCTTCGACGTCATCGTCATCGGCGCCGGGCCAGCGGGCGAGGTCGTGGCCGGCCGTCTCGGCGCGTCCGGGCTCGAGGTCGCGCTCGTCGAGGAGCACCTCGTCGGCGGCGAGTGCTCCTACTACGCCTGCATGCCCTCGAAGGCGCTGCTCCGCCCGGGTGAGCTGCTCGCCGAGGCCGGCCGTGTTCCGGGCCTTCGCGTCGACGGGCTGGATGCGAACGCGGTGCTGGCGCGGCGCGACGAGGTCGTGCACGAGCTCGACGACTCCTCGCAGGTGCCGTGGCTCGAGGATCGCGGCGTGACGCTCGTTCGCGGTCACGGTCGGCTGGACGGCGAGCGCCGGGTACGCGTGGGCGACGACGTGTTCGTGGCCGGGAAGGCGGTCGTCGTCGCGACCGGCAGCGGGCCTGCAATGCCGCCGATCCCGGGTCTCGCCGAGGCCCGTCCGTGGGGGAACCGTGAGGCGACGACGGCGAAGCAGCCGCCCGAGAGCCTCGTCATCCTCGGCGGTGGGGTCGTGGGGGTCGAGCTCAGCGCCGCGTGGGCCTCGCTCGGGACGAAGGTCATCGTGCTCGAGGGCGCACCGCGCGTGATCGTGCGCGAGGAGCCGTTCGCGTCGGCCCAGGTCGAGGCAGCGCTGCGCGAAGCCGGTGTCGACGTGCGCACGGAGGGCCGCGCCGTCTCCGTCGCCCGTGACGGCGACGGCGCCGTCAGCGTGACGATGGAGGATGGCTCCACGGCGACCGGCTCTGAGCTGCTCGTCGCCGTTGGGCGGAAGCCCAGCACCGCCGAGCTCGGCCTCGAGACGATCGGGCTCGAGCCGGGAAAGCCGGTCGAGGTGGACTCGAACCTGCGCTCGTCGCGCCACGGGTGGCTCTACTCGATCGGAGACGCGAACGGCCGGGCGCTGCTGACGCACATGGGCAAGTACCAGGGCCGGATCGTCGCCGACGTGATTCTCGGTAAGGACGCGCGCATCGTCTCCGACGGGCCGCTGTCGCCGCGCGTGATCTTCACCGACCCCCAGGTTGCGGCCGTTGGCCACACGCTCTCCTCCGCGGAGTCGGCCGGCCTGGCCGTCACCGCCGTCGACGTCGAGACGGGCTCGACCGCGGGGGCGAGCTTCACCGGGCGGGGCGCGCCGGGCACGTCGCGGTTGATCGTCGACGACGCGCGCCGTGTCATCGTCGGGGCGACCTTCACCGGCGTCGAGGTGGCCGAGTGGCTGCATGCGGCCACGATCGCCGTCGTCGCCGAGATCCCGCTCGACCTGCTCGTCCACGCGGTGCCCTCGTTCCCGACCCGCAGCGAGATCTGGGTCGGGCTCCTCGAGGCATACGGCCTCTAGCCTCTAGCCTTCGGCGGGATGGCCGATCGAGACACGCTCGTCGCGGACCTGTTCGAGGGACTGTCCCTGACGCGCGCCGTCGTCTCGAAGCCGCGTACCCGCGACCTGCCTGCAAAGGTCACGGTCGATCCGGTCGAGCTCCGCGGCGAGACGGCCTTTCGCTTCACAACCCACCTCGGCGACCGCGCGACGCACGAGAACCTCGCGCCGGCTGCGGCCCGCGAGCGGCTCGGAGTCCTGCTGGCCGATTACCGGCAGGGTCTGCTCCAGACAGCGGAGGCTGACTGGCAGATCCTCGGGGAGAAGGTGCTGCGGCGTCCGCCCTCACGCCCCGCGACTTCGCTTGCGCACGATCGCCGCAAGCACTACCTGCTCGAGGACGGGACGCCGGTTCCTTTCCTCGTCGAGCTCGGCGTCATGTCAGCGGATGGCCGTGTGCGCAAGAGCCGCTACGACAAGTTCCGGCAGGTCAACCGCTTTCTGGAGCTGGTCGACGACGTGGTGCCCTCCCTGCGGCCCGACGGCACGCTGCGCGTCGTCGATTTCGGTTGCGGCAAGTCGTATCTGACCTTCGCGATTCATCACCTGCTCACGGTCCTTCGTGGGCGAGAGGTGGAGATCGTCGGGCTCGACCTGAAGGAGGACGTGATCGCGACGTGTGCTGCTCTGGCGGACCGCGTCGGCGCGGCCGGCCTCCGCTTCGAGCGCGGAGAGATCGCGGGCTTCCACGCCGCCGGCGAGGTAGACCTTGTCGTCAGCCTGCACGCGTGCGACACGGCGACCGACGAAGCGCTCGCTCAGGCGGTGCGCTGGGATGCGGACGCGATCCTGGCCGTCCCGTGCTGCCAGAAGGAGGCCTACCGCCAGCTCGAGAGCTCGCTGCTCGCGCCGCTCCTGCGTCACGGGCTCGCGAAGGAGCGCTTCGCCGCCCTCGTCACGGACTCGCTGCGGGCGCAGCTGCTCGAGCTCGCCGGCTACCGGACGCAGCTGGTCGAGTTCGTCGAGCTCGAGCACACGGCGAAGAACGTGCTGATCCGGGCGGTGAAGGCGAAGCCTGCAGGTGCCGAGGTGCGTCGAGCCTACGTCGAGCTTCGCGACGCGCTCGGACTCGAGCCGACGCTGGAGCGGCTCCTCAGCGCTTCGTGAAAACGTAGTCGTTCTTCTTCGCCTGCGAGTGGCAGGCGGCGCAGCCCGATTCGGGGAAGCCGATCTTCGTGAAACGCGCCGTCGGCGACGAGCGGGTGAACTCCTCCCAGCGCCAGCCGCCGTTCGCCGTGCCCTTGATCCTGCGCATCGTCGCCACGAGCGATAGCCACTTCTTGCCCGGCGGCCTCGCCGTCTTGACGACGATCGTCCCGAGGGGATACCGCACCCCGGTCTTGCGCTTGCTCGTGTAGACGTTCTTGGTGCCCTGATGGGCGGCCGACCCACCCTGGATCGGCTTCGCGTTCACCTTCGGCCACTTTGCGTAGCCGTCGACGTACGAGGGTAGACCTGGCGGCGCTGCGGTCAACAGAGCAACGGTGGCGAGCTCGGCCAGCATCAGACTGGGAGCTGTGAAGTGAGCGCCGACTCGACCGTGTCGTGCACCGCGAGATGACGGTCGAGCCCTGAGATCGTCAATGCGCGATGCGTCTCGCGTCTGGGCGCCGCGAGCAGGAACGACTGGGCGCTCACGAGCTTCGCGCGTGCCTCGATCAGGACTCCGAGCGCGGTGGAGTCGACGAACTCGACGTCGGCGAGGTCGATGATCAGGCGATCCGGCTTCTCCGCACACACGTCGAGCAGCACGGAGCGCAGCTCGGGCGCGTTGTAGAGGTCGAGCTCTCCGATCAGGTGGACGACCACCGCGCCGTCGTTGCGGTCGATGCCCGCGACGGGATGCTCGTTGAGTTTGCTCTCGTCCCCCATGCGCTGTCCGCGCGCAAGCATAGTCACAGGTGGACGTCGTTCCCGGTGCTGCCGAGCCGGGCGAGCCGAGGCCCCGCCAGGGCCAGTCCGAAAGCCCTATCCGTGTTGCGTTCTCGTAGATGTAGGCGGTCACGACTGCCAGGTAGGTGTCCCCCTCGACGACGCGGCTCTCGAAGCGACCTTGGAAAAGGTGACCCTTCCGGTCGTAGCGACGGTTGAAGCGCATCGCGTAGAGGCCGTTGAGCCGCTGCATCCCCTTCGAGAGCTGGGGCTGCGTTGTCTCGATCAGGACATGGAAGTGGTTGTCGAGCAGCGTCCACGCGTGGATTCGCCAGCCGAAGCGCCGCTCCACGTCGATCAAGAGCTTCTTCCACTCCGCCCGGTCGATGCCGTCCAAGAACAACCTCCGCTGCTCGACCCCACGGCAGATCACGTGGTAGTACGCCGGAGTCGGCAGCTGCGACCGCGGAATTCGAGGCATGCGCGCCAGGCTAGCGCCGCCACCTGGCCAACGAAACCGGCCGAATCGGCCAAGTTCGAGGGACAGTCCCTGTGCCGTGTCCGAGGGACAGTCCCTCGGACCTGTCCTTGTCGGTCGCGGGTGGGAGTCTTGTGCGGCAGACTGCGGCGAGATGCGTGAGCTGCTCGACTACCGCTCCGAGTTTCCGATCCTCGAGCACACGACGTACCTGATCAACCACTCGCTGGGTGCGATGCCGGCGCGGGCGGAGGAGCGGCTCGGCGAGTACGCGCGCGCCTGGAAGGAGCGGGGAATTCGGGCGTGGGGCGAGGGCTGGTGGGAGCTGCCGCTGACGGTCGGCGACCAGATCGGCCGGATCGTGGGCGCGGCCCCCGGCTCGACGGTGATGCACCAGAACGTCGCGATCGCCGAGGCAGTGGTTCTGTCCTGCTTCGAGCCGGCACCGGCGCGGAACCGCGTCGTCTACGAGCGCGGCAACTTCCCGTCGGTGCGCTACCTCTACCAGGCGCAGCGCGACCTCGAGGTCGTCGTCTGCGAGGACGACGGCGAGATCGTGGACGCGATCGACGAGCGCACGTTGCTCGTCCCGATCAGCCACGTGCTCTTCAAGTCGGGCGAGATCCAGGACGTCGAGAAGATCGTCCGCCGCGCTCACGAGGCCGGTGCCCTCGTCATCCTCGACGCCTACCAATCGGCCGGCATCGTTCCGCTCGACGTGACCGGGCTCGACGTCGACTTCGCGGTCGGCGGCTCGGTCAAATGGCTCTGCGGCGGCCCCGGAAACGGCTGGCTCTACGTCCGCCCCGACCTCGCCGAGCAGCTCGAGCCCGCCTACACCGGCTGGCAGGCGCACGAGACGCCGTTCGCGTTCGAGGAGGAGATGCGCTACGCGGCCGGCGCGGCTCGCTTCCTCACCGGCACGCCGAACGTCCCGGCGCTCTACGCCGCTACGGCCGGCTACGACCTGATCGAGGAGATCGGGGTGGAGCGGATCCGCGCCAACTCGCTGCGGCAGACCGACCTGCTGATCCGCCTCGCCGAGCAGGCGGGGTTCGGCATCGCGAGCCCGCGCGAGCCGGCGAGACGGGGCGGCACCGTCACCGTCCACGTCGACGAGTTCCCGGCCGTCCACAAGGAGCTCGCGGAGCGCCAGATCCTCTGCGACTTCCGCCCCGGCGCGGGGATCAGGATCGGCCCGCACTACTTCAGCGCCGACGCTGAGCTCGAGCACGTGATCCAGCAGATCGGCGAGATACGTCGAGACGGGTGCGCACGAACGGCATCTCGGCGCGGTCGCGCGCCATTAGGCTCTCCACGATGCGCACCGAGATGCCGTCGAGCCTCGAGATCGCCCAGGCCGCGACCCTGCGGCCGATCGAGGAGATCGCCTCGAACGCCGGCCTGCTGCCGGATGAGGTCGAGCCGTACGGGCGGACGAAGGCGAAGATCGACCTCGGTGTGCTCGACCGCCTCCGCGACACGCCCGACGGCAAGCTCGTCTGCGTCACGGCGATCACGCCGACGAAGGCGGGGGAGGGGAAGACGACGACGTCCGTCTCGCTCACCCAGGGCCTCGGCCAGATCGGGCGCGACCCCGTCCTCTGCCTGCGCGAGGCGTCGCTCGGGCCCGTCTTCGGAATCAAGGGAGGCGCGGCCGGAGGCGGCTACGCGCAGGTCGTACCGATGGAGGATCTGAACCTCCACTTCACCGGCGACATCCACGCGATCGGCGCCGCGAACAATCTGCTCGCGGCGCTGCTCGAGGCGCACATCCTGCACGGCAACGAGCTCGGGATCGACCCACTCTCGGTCGGCTGGCGGCGCTGCGTCGACATCAACGACCGCGCGCTCAGAAACGTCGTCGTCGGCGTCGGCGGCCGTGCGAACGGCTACGTCCGCGAGTCAGGCTTCGACATCACCGCCGCCTCCGAGGTGATGGCGATCGTCGCCGTCGCCCGCGACCTCGCCGACCTGCGCGAGCGGCTGGGAGCGATCACGGTCGCCTACACCTTCGAGGGCGAGCCGGTACTCGCCGAGCAGCTGCGGGCGGCGGGCGCGATGACAGTGCTGCTCAAGGACGCGTTGAAGCCGAACCTCGTCCAGACGCTCGAGGGACAGCCCGCACTCGTCCACTGCGGGCCGTTCGCGAACATCGCGCACGGCAACAACTCGCTCGTGGCTGATCTCGTCGCGCTCAAGCTCGGCGACTACGTCGTCACCGAGTCAGGCTTCGGCGCGGACATGGGGATGGAGAAGTTCTTGAACATCGTCTGTCGGGCGGGAGGCCTCTCGCCGAGCGCGGTCGTCCTCGTCGCGACCGCGAAGGCGCTAAAGCATCATGGCGGCGACCCGGACGGCGGGCTCGATGCGATCGAGCGCGGCGCCGAGAACCTGCGCCGCCACCTCGAGATCGTCGCCGAGTTCGGGTTGCGCGCGGTCGTGGCCGTCAACCGTTTTCCCGGCGACACCGACGACGAGGTCGAGCTCGTGCGGCGGCTCGCGCTCGAGCACGGTGCGCACGCCGCTGAGCTGAACGAAGCGTTCGAGCGCGGCGGCGAGGGGGCAACCGAGCTCGCAGAGGCGGTGGTCGACGCGGCCGATCATCCGAACGAGTTCGAGTTCACCTATCCGATCGAGGCGCCGATCGGCGCCAAGATCGAGGCAATCGCAAAGCGCGTCTACGGCGCCGCCGGCGTCGTCTTCCTCCAGACCGCCAAGGACAAGCTCAAGCAGTACGGCGCCGGCGGTCTCGACCGGCTGCCGATCTGCATGGCGAAGACGCACCTCTCGCTCTCGCACGATCCCGAGCTCAAGAATGCGCCGACCGGATTCGAGTTGACGGTGCGCGACGTGCGCGCCTACACCGGCGCCGGCTGGCTCGTGGCGCTGTGCGGGACGATGCAGACGATGCCCGGTCTCGGCCGCAGCCCGGCCGCGTTCGACGTCGACATCGACGAGGACGGCCGCACGGTTGGCCTCTTCTGAGTCGTTCCTCGACCTCGGGCTGAAGGAGTTCCTCGACGCCGTCCCCGCGCGTACTCCCGCGCCGGGCGGCGGAGCGGTCGCCGCGATCGCGGTCGCGCTGGCGGCTGGTCTGACGGCGATGGCGGCCAGGTTCGCGCCGGACGCGTGGGAGCGGCGCGCCGAGGTGGTCGGGCGCGCCGAGGAGCTCCGCGCCCGCGTCGAGCCGCTTGCGGACGCCGATGCGGAGGCCTACGGAGCGTTCATGGCCGAGCGAACGCCGGAGAGCGTGGAGCGGACGATCGTGATCCCGGACGAGATCGCCGGCATCGCCGCCGAGGTCGCCGAGCTGGCGGCGCTCGTCGCGACCGAGGGGAACCCGAACGTCAGTGGTGACGCGGCGGCGGGCGCTGACCTCGCTGCAGCCGCAGCAGCGATCTCGGCCAGGCTCGTCGCGATCAACGCCGGCGAGGGCGACGTCCGGATCGCCGAGACGCGTCGGCACGCGAGCTCAGCTGCCGAGTTCGCCCGGCAAACGGCCGCGAGGGACATGTCCTAGGGACTGTCCCTCGGGCGCGGCCTAAAACCGCGGCGGCCCGCTCGCAAGCGGGCCGCCGCGGAAAACGACGCGCCTAGACGGCGACGACGTTGAAGGCCTCGGGGCCCTTCTGACCCTCGCGAGCCTCGAACTCCACCTTCGCGCCCTCGGAGAGCGACTTGAAGCCGTCGCCGCCGATGCCGCTGTGGTGGACGAAGAGATCCTTGCCTCCGTCCTCGGGCGCGATGAAGCCGAAGCCCTTCGCGTCGTCGAACCACTTAACGGTTCCTGTTGCCATGTAAATACACCTCCCTACCTGTGACTCACGAACGGTAAGAGAGGTGCTGGGCACCGCAGGTACGCGCTCTGAAGAAAATTGAACGAGCGCAGTCTAGCCGTGATTCGGGTCCATGCGCGCCATCCAGACGAGCGGGCCGATCAGGGCTGCAAACGGGAGGAGGATGGCGATCACGGGGAGCATCGGGGTCACATGTTCACGGTAGAGCCCGGAGATCCTTCTCCGCGTCGGCCGCAGGACCGATTAGCCGTCGCCCGCTCGGACGAGCTGCTGCAGCCGCTCGGCGTATGCCGGTGCCGTCGGCGCGTCCTCGTGACGGAAGTACGCGTAGATGTCGACGCCCTCCGCGAGGAGCGGCCGGACACGCTCTGCGACCAGCTCGAGGTCGCCGTCGGAGTACGGAGGCTCGCGCAAGCGGAGGTAGCGGAAGGCGGCATCGGCTTCCCAGTCGTTGACGAGCACGGCCGGCGAGACATCCACGCCCGTCCAGCTCTCGTGGCGCGGATCGAGTGCGACCCGCAGGTCGGTCGAGCCGAGGAGCAGCAGCAGCAGACCGTCGTCCCGCGGGCCTTGCACGACGACGCGCACCGGGCCGAGCGAGTCGCCCAGCAGGCGCACGCGCTCCTCGAACGTCGCGAACTCTCTGAGCGCGCGCGGCGGCGCCTTGACCGCGAACTGGAAGCCGGACGGCGCCTGCGCGGCCCAGCGGTGGAACTGCTCCTCGGCCGGCAGCCGGTACCCGGTCGTGTTCAGCTCGACCGTCGGCAGGCGCGCGGAGTAGAAGGAGAGAAACTCCTCGCTCGCGAGCCCGGACGGATAGAAGTCGGGGCGCCACGACGGATACGACCAACCGGACGACCCAACGAGGAGCCGTCCGGGCAAAGCGCTAGCCTCGATCATGTGGCGGTCACGACCCAGGTGATACCCGAGAACTCGATACCCGTCCTCGACCACGGCTTCGTGCGGCTCGACGCCGCTATGGCCGACGACCTCTCGGTCGTGAACGGCGCCCGCGTCAGCTTCGCGCGCCACAAGGACGAGCTCGACGACGCCGACGCCGGCCTGATCCGGTTCCTGATGCGCGACCGGCACGGGACGCCATTCGAGCACAACGCCTTCCGCTTCCACATTCGCTGTCCGATCTTCGTCGCGCGCGAGTGGTTCCGCCACCGGATCGGCTCGTTCAACGAGTTCTCGATGCGGTACGCGAAGGCGACCGACGAGTTCTACGTGCCGGAGGCCGACGACGTGCGCAGCCAGGTGGGCAAGCCCGGCGCGTACTCGTTCGAGCCGGTCGAGCCGGAGCTCGCGGAGCGCACGCGCGAGGAGCTCCAGGCCGTCTACGACGTCGCCTACGCGACCTACACGCGTCTCGTCGACGAGGGCGTCGCCCGCGAGCTCGCCCGCTCGGTGCTCCCGGTCGGTGCCTACACCGAGTTCTACTGGACGGTCAACGCGCGGGCGTTGATGAACTTCGTCTCCCTGCGGGCGGCCGAGACCGCACAGCGCGAGATCCGCCGCTATGCCGAGGCATGCGAGCAGTTCCTGGCCACGCAGATGCCGATCACGTACGAGGCGTTCGTCGCGAACAACCGCACTGCTCCGTAGCTACGTGGAGCGCGCCACCGGCATCGGCGGCGTCTTCCTTCGCGCCCGCGACCCGGAGGCGCTGCGTGCCTGGTACGAGACGATGCTCGGGATCGAGATCAGCGAGTGGGGCGGCCACGTGTTCGGAGGCACCGCCGGCGACTCGACGGTCTGGTCGATCTTCCCGGATGACACGGAGTACTGGCCGCTCGAGCAGCAGGTGATGGTGAACTACCGCGTCGCGAATCTTGACGCGATGCTCGTCCAGCTGCGCGCCGCGGGAGTCGAGGTGGACGAGCGAGTCGAAGAGCAGGAGTACGGCCGCTTCGGCTGGGCCGTCGACCCCGAGGGCAACCGTTTCGAGCTGTGGCAACCTACGTCGTGAGCAACGGTTCGGGCGAGCCGCGCCTGGTGACGACCCAGCCGTCGTAGCGGCGCAGGCCGTAGGGCACGCTCAGCGTCACCTCGGTTCGCGCTCCGCTGACGATGAAACGGCCGCAGGAGCTGACGAGCCGCCCGTCCCGCGTCAGCCAGAGCTCGTACCAGTCGGAGCGGTCACGGCTCGGCTCGAGGCCGCGAACGACGACGTTCATCGGCCAGTTGCCCGCCTCGTCCTCGGGCAGGAGTTCGATCGAGGCGGAAGCCGCTGGTGTCGCGCCGGCACCCTCCATCGGGATCACGCGAACCGCTTCGGGATCGCCGCCGTCGCCCCCGAGCAGGTAGCCGGCGCCGAACGCGAGCACGCGCCAGCGTCGCTGCGAGCAGGGCGAGGCGCCACGGCCGCCGGCGCGGCAGCGGCACCGGCAGCAAGACTGGAGGCACGACGAGGTCGGCCGGAGGGTCGACCGACAGCAGCAGCTCATGCACGCGGAGCAGGCGCTCGCGCTCCTCGCTGTCCCCGACCTCGCCGACGAGCTCGTCGAAACGGTCGGTCATGAGAGCTCGTCCTCGAGCAGGTCGGCGAGACGGCCGAGGGCGCTCCGCGTCCGCGTCTTGATCGTCCCGAGCGGGACGTCGAGTCGCTCGGAGATCTCGCTTTGCGAGAGCCCGCCCCAGTAGGCGAGCTCGATCACCGGGCGCTCGTGCTCGGGCAACCGCTCGATCGCGCCGTGCACCCGCCACGCGAGCCACGCCGCCTCCGCCTGCTCGTCCGGGCCGCGGTCATTGGAAGCCTCCTCGGGCACCTCCATCGGCGGCTCGGGCCGGCGTCGTGCTCCGTCGACGATCGCGTTGCGCGCGACGGTGTAGAGCCACGCACCGCCCTGGCCGCGCTCGGCGTCGTAGCTGCCGGCCGACCGCCAGATCGCGGTGAAAGCATCCTGCACCGCGTCCTCGGCGCGGCCGCGGTCGCCGAGCCGCCTCAGCGCGAGGCTCAGCACCGGGCGCGCGTAGCGGTGATACAGCTCGTCGAACGCCTGCCGGTCGCCCTCGCCGACGCGCTCGATCAGCTCGCCGTCGAGCAGCTCCGTGTGCGCGACCCTCTCGACGCTCATGACGTGGCCGGCACGCGGCGAGGCCGGGCGGCCGATCGTGAGCACCGTTGCCATGCCTTCGTCTTACGCATGCCCATGCGCGCCGGATTGGAGCAGGCGGCCGCCGTCGACGACGATCGTCGTCCCCGTCATGAAGCGGGCCTCGGCGAGGTACAGGATCGCGGCGGCGACATCGCCGGGCGAGCCGACCCGGCCGAGCACGGTCTCGGCTGCCCGGCGCTCCTCTTGCCCGGGCTCGACGGCGACCGGGCCCGGCGCGACGCCGCACACCCGCACGTCCGGCGCGAGTGCGCGGGCGAGCGAGCGCGTGAGCATTGCCTGCGCGGCCTTGGCGGCGCCATGGGCCGCAAACGACGGCCACGGCTGGTACGCGGCGACGTCCTCGAGCATCACGACGAGCCCCTGCGTCGTACGCAGGTGCGCAGCAGCCGCCTGCGTGACGAAGAAGCTGCCCTTGACGGTCGCGCCCAACGCGGCGTCGACATCCGCCTCCGTGACCTCCTCGAATCGCTTCGGCTCGAAGCCGGCCGACGCGCCGTTGACGACGACATCGAGCCCGCCGAGCTCCGCGACCGCGCGCTCGACGAGGGTGCGTGCCGTCTCTGGCCGCGAGACATCGCCGTCTCGGCTACCCGCAGCGAGCACCTGCCAACCCCGCTCGCGGAGCGCGGCGACGACTCCGGTACCGAGCTTGCCGGTGCCGCCGGTGACGAGCGCCCGGGTCAGCTCTGCTCGAACCGCTTCGCGACCGCGTCCCAGTTGACGACGTTCCACCATGCTGCGAGGTAGTCCGGACGGCGGTTCTGGTAGTTGAGGTAGTAGGCGTGCTCCCAGACGTCGATGCCGAGGATCGGCGTCTTCCCGTCCAGCAGGGGCGAATCCTGATTCGGCGTCGACGTCACCGACAGGCTGCCGCCGTCACGGACGACCCACGTCCAGCCGGAGCCGAAGCGCTTGACCCCGGCGTCGTTCACCTGCTCCTTGAGCGTGTCCAGACCGCCAAAGGCCTTGATCGCCTCAGCGAGCGCACCCGACGGCTCGCCGCCGTCCGGGCTCATGATCTCCCAGAAGAGCGAGTGGTTCGCGTGGCCGCCGGCGTTGTTGCGAACCGCGGCACGCTTGTCCTCGGGCAGCGAGTCCAGCTTCGAGAGCACTTCCTCGACCGGCGCATCCGCGAGGTCGGTTCCCTCCAGCGCCTTGTTCGCGTTGTCGACGTACGCCTGATGGTGCTTGCCGTGGTGGATCTCCATCGTCCGGGCGTCGATCGTCGGCTCGAGCGCAGCATGGTCGTACGGAAGCTCGGGGAGGGTGAACGGCATCGCGACTCCTTCGTCTCGGCAACTGGAGGGAAGGATATGCTCCGCGCCGTTCCCGCCGGTCGCCGTCACCGTGTCGCCGGAAAACTTGTGGAGGTGCGGATGTCGAGTTACGAAGAAATCAGGCCCCGCGAGCTGAAGCCCGCGCTGCTGGAGCTCGACGGGATCTCCCGCGCAGCGGTGGAGGCCCACTACAAGCTCTATCAGGGCTACGTCAACAAGCGGAACGAGATCCTCGGGAAGCTCGCGGCGGCTGACCTCGGTAGCGCGAACCAGGTCTACTCGGAGTTCCGGGCGCTCAAAGTCGACCTCTCCTTCGCAGTCGGCGGGATCAAGAACCACGAGGTCTACTTCGAGCACCTCGGCGGCGGCGGCGGTGCCCCGAAGGGGGCTGTCGCGGACCTGCTCAAGCGTGACTTCGGCTCGGCCGACGCGTGGCGCGAGGACCTGAAGGCGACGGGGATGGCGGGGCGCGGCTGGGCCTGGACGGCCTACGACTGGGACGAGGGCCGGCTCTTCAACTACGTCGGCGACGCGCAGAACACCTTCCCGATCTGGAACGCGACCCCGCTCGTTGCGCTCGACGTCTACGAGCACGCGTACTTCCTGGACTTCCAGACCGACCGCGGCGCGTACATCGATGCGTTCTTCGACAATCTGGACTGGGCCGTCGTGAACGACTGGGTCTCGAAGTACCAGATCCCGCTCAAATAGCGGAGCTTCTGACGTGATGGAGCCTCGTCGACGGGGTGCGCCGCGTGGTGCGAAGCAAGGACGCAGGGAGTGCCGATATGCGGGCATATCGGTGCGACTGAGGACGCTGCATCGCGCCGCCCGGCGTGCCCCGGCGACTCAGGTCTTCATTACGTCAGGAGCTCCCGAGTGACGTCGGTCATCGTCGTCCTCGGCGGCTACCTGCTGGGGTCGGTGCCGTTCGGCTACTGGCTGATCCGGGCCGCGAAGGGCGAAGACGTGCGGCAGACGGGCAGCGGCAACATCGGTGCGTCGAACGTCTGGCGCACCTACGGGCGCGGCTACGGCATCCCGGTACTCCTGTTCGACATCGCGAAGGGATTCGTGCCCGCCCTGCTCGGAACCGTCCTCGTCGGCGAGCTGACGGGCGTTCTCGCCGGAGGAGCCGCGATGCTCGGCCACTGGCGCCCGCTCTTTCTCGGCTTCCAGAAGGGCGGCAAGGCGGTCGCCACCGCCGCGGGCGCTCTCTTCGGCGTTGCCACGCTGATCGGGGTCATCGCCACCGTGGTCTGGGTGACGACGTTCCTCGTCACGCGCTACGCGTCCGTCGCCTCGATCGTGGTCTCGGTCGTCCTCCCGTTCGCGGCGGTGTTCCTCGGTGAGCCCTGGCCGGTCGTCGTGTTCGTGGTGGCCGCTGCGATCGCGGTGCTCCTGTTGCACCGGCCCAACATCGCCCGGCTGCGGGCGGGCACCGAGAGCCGCTTCGCCTTCCGCCGGGCCGCCTAGACGGAATCGGCTAGCCGGCGAGCCAGGCGGCGAGAGAGGTGTGCCGAGCGGTCGGCTCGTCCGAGTGGAGCTCGGACCGGAGCTCCCCGACCGTTCCCTCACGCTCGGCGAGGACGTCGTGCGCGTGGATCGTCTCGAAGTTGACCTGGCGAGCGAAGAGAAAGTCGCCGTCGGCGAGGTCGGGAAGGGCGTCGAGCGCACCTTTGAGAGAGAGCCGGACCGAGTCCTCGACGAAGCGTGGCTGCAGGTGCGCATGCTCGACGACGAACAGCTCGTCCGGGCGCTTCAGCAGCTCGTAGATCGGCGCGCTCATCGAGTCCTGGACGATCGTGACGAGGTCGTTGGCATCGAGCTGATGCCCAGCAGTTGGCGAAGCAGTGCCGACGAAGAGCGTCCCCTTGCCGCGCTGGTTGTGGGTCGCGAGCGGAACGAGCTCGAGGATCCGGTCGATGTCGGTGAAACCGGCCTCCGCCAGGCGCTCGGCGGCGCGGCCGCGGACGAGCCCTTGGGCGCACGGACAGGCGTTGATCCCCGTCGCCTCCACCCCGACGACCCGCCGCACCCGTTCCGTCGTCGCGGCTGCGATCCCGACGAGCGAGACCATCTCCTGCGTCGAGAGCTTGCTGACCGGCGTCGTCCGGCGGACCGGCCAGCGAGCGGTGATCCTCGCCTCCGCACGGAGCGCGCTCTGCCGGCCGACGATGTGACGGGCGATGTGCTCCGCCAGTGCCTCGACGTGCAGCGCCTCGGAGCCGACCACCGCCTCGATCGCCTCCTCGAACAGCTCCGGGAAGCGCGACATGTGCACGCCCTTCTGCTCGTGCGCGAGGTCGACCGTGCACTCGATCTCGGCCGCCATCACGGTCTCGCGGCCCTCGTGCCGGACGCGCACCGCTTTCTGAACCCCCGTCACGCCCGCCCGCGTGAGCGACAGGCGCACCTCGGGCGTCGAGGCCTGGAGATCGTGCGTAACGCTCGAGATCTCCGTCATGGGGTTACGCTAGCAGCGTCGTGAGCGCCGACTTCGCCAGTCTCGTCTCACTGGCCTGCCACGACCTGCGCACTCCCCTGGCGACGATCCAGGGCTTTGCCCAGACGCTGCTCCGCCTCGACGAGCTCGACGCGGAGAAGCGGGCGCGCTTCCTGGGCCTGATCGAGGCTGCGTCGACGGAGCTCGCGCAGCAGCTCGACCTGCTCTCCCTGGCAGCGCGGATCGAAGGCGGCCGCTATGAGCCGGTCGTGCGAGAAGCGGACTCGCTGATGCTGGCGCCGGCAGGCGCCACCGGCACCGGCGCGACCGTGCTGGTCGATCCCGAACCGGTCGAGCGTGCGCTCGCCGCCCTCGCCCTGGCGGCCGCGCGCCACGGTGGCGTCGAGGTCTCGGTCTCCGTCGACGGCCCGCTGGTCGCGATCGAGCCAGTCGTCGAAAGCGCGGCGCCGGTCGTGCTCGGCGAGCAGCCGAAAGACCTCGGTGCGCTCGTGGCGGTGACGCTCCTGCGGGCGCTCGGGTGCGAGGTCGGCCTCGAGGGCGAGCGGCTGACCGTCACTCTGCCGACGTCGATCTGAGCCGCAGCATCGCCGCGACGCCGAGTGCCGGGCCGGCGGCGAGGAGCGCGAAGGCCCAACCCCAGCCGGCAGCGTCGGCGGCGTAGGGAACGAGCCAGATCGTCGCCACGGTCAGCGTGAAGCCGAGCGCAAGCTGGAGCGTCAGCGCGGTGCCGACGTAGGCCTGGTCGGCGTGCTCGGTGACGAGCGTCGAGAACTGCGCCGAGTCCGCGACGACGGTGAATCCCCAGACGAGCGCGATCGTCAGCACCAGCCCGTGCGGGACGAAGCCGATCGTGAGGGCGCAGACGCCCGAGATCGTCATGCACGCGGCCGTCGTCTCGGCGCGGCCGACACGGTCACCCAAAAGACCGCCGACGACGCAGCCGAGCCCGCCCGCAGCGATCATCGCGAACGTCGCCAGGGCGGCGTCGACACGGTCGGAGTACAGCTCGTCGGCCGCGAAGACGACGAACCACGTCCAGGCCGCGTACAGCTCCCACATGTGGCCGAAATAGCCGAGCGACGCGAGCCGTACACCGCGGTTACGGAAGACGAGCCCGGCCTGCCGCGGATCGAAGGCCGCCCGAGGGAACGGGTATGGGCCCTCGTGGACGCCGAGCAACACCAGCAGACCCCCGGCGGCGGTCAGCGCAGAGGTGACCACCACGACCGGTTCCCAGGCAACGCCGCCGAGCCCGTTCACGAGGTGCGGCGCCGCCGAGCCGACGGTGAGCGCGCCGACGAGAATCCCGAGGGCCGTGCCGCGGCCGCGCACGAACCACGTGGACAGCAGCTTCAGCGCCGGCGGATAGACGCCGGCCAGGCAGAAGCCGGTCAGGAAGCGGAGCGGGATCGCGCTCTCGGGGCCGTCCGCAGCCAGCAGGCAGAGATTGGCGGCCGCGGCCCCGAACGAGCCCGCGACGATCACGAGGCGGGCCGAGCGTACGTCTGCCAGGTTGACGACGGACGAGAGCAGCGCGCCCGCGACGAAGCCGACCTGGACGGCGATCGTCAGCCAGGCGGCGGCGGTATTCCCGAGGCTCCACTCGTCCCGCAGCTGGGGCAGGACGGCCGAGGCCGAGAACCACGTCGACATCGACAAGACCAGCGCGAGGGCGAGCAGGCCGAGCGTGCGTCGTGCGTCGCGGGACACCGCCTCAGCGGAGAAGCCGCGACATCCGGCGGTCCTTGAGCACGCGCCCGCCCGTCTGGCAGGCGGCGCAGTAGAAGACCGTGTGCTCCTCGTAATCGACCTGCCGGAGCGGCTCGCCGCAGCGGGGGCACGGCTCGCCCAGCCGCCGGTGGACGAGGTAGACGTCCTTGTCGCCCTTGCCCTGCTCGCGCAGCTCGAGTGCGCGCGTCAGGTCCTCGCCGATCGAGGCCGCCAGGCGCTCGATCTCCTCGTCGGTCAGCTTGCTCGAGAGCGCGAACGGCGACAGCTGCGCCCGGTGGAGGATCTCGTTCGCGTGTGCACGTCCGATCCCGGCGAGCGCCCGCTGGTCGCGCAGGAGCGAGTGGAGCCGCCGGTTGTCACCGGCGAGGATCTCTCGCAGCCGGTCGGCGCTGAGCCCGAGCGCCTCAGGACCGAGGTGTGCCAGCTCGGCGGCCGTCTGCTCTGGCGTCTCGAGCCAGACGCCGGCGCGTTTCTTCGAGCCTGCCTCGGTCAGCACGAGCTCGCCGCCGCTCTCGAAGCGGAGCCGGAACGCGGGGGTCTTCGGCCCCTTCGCGCCCGACGGAAGGTGGCGGATCCGGCCGGCGCTCATCAGGTGAACGCGCAGCTGCAGCTCGCCGTCCTCGGTCGGGAAGAGCAGCCACTTGCCGCGCCGGCCGGCGCCCGAGAATCGCCGCCCCTCGAGCGAAGCGAGCGGCGGATCGAAGGTCTTCAGCGTTGCGATATGGGCCGGGCCGGCTCGGAGCACCGGCGTCGCGGACACGAGCGGGTCGAGCTCCCGCACCCACGCCTCGACCTCGGGTAGCTCGGGCATGAGTCAATTGTGCTCTAGAACAGTCCTCAGGCCGGCTCGTCGAGGGGGAGAGCGGATCGGCGACGCCGGGCAGCGACGCGCCCAGCTCCGTCGTCCTCGGCTCGTCCTCGATCGGCTCGGGCATCTCGCGCAGGTGGCGCTGCGGCGAGAAGAGGATCCACAGGAACGAGGAGCCGCTCCCGATCGCCCCGACGACCAGCGTCTCGCGCAGACCGATCAGCGAACCGAGTGCGCCGCCCAGGAGGGTGCCGATCGGGATCGTTCCCCAGACGATGAAGCGCATCACGGAGTTCATGCGCCCCTGGAGCCGCGGCGGGCAGATCGCCTGCCGGTAGCTGACCTGCGTGATGTTGTAGACGACGATCACGAAGCCGAGCAGGATGCCGCCTGCAGCGATGAACGGAACCGGAAAGGCGGTCGGAGCGAATGCGATCAGGAGCATCGCCGGCAGGTTGAGGAACGTCACGACGATCGTCGTCGGACCGATCCCGAAGCGCTTCGAGATCCGCGTCGTCGTGAACGCGGCGATCAGCGATCCGATACTCCCGACCGAGAACAACACGCCGATCACGCCCGGCGACAGACCCACCTCACGCACGAGGAAGACGAGGAAGATCGAGAACGTGACGCTGAAGAACAGATTCGACGTGGCGGTGCACCCTGCCTGAGCTCTGAGGTTGGGATTCCCGAGGACGAATCTCAGGCCCTCCTTCATCTCCGTCCAGAGGCTCGGTTTCGGATCTGCGCTTGTCGCGGCCGGCAGAGGCTCTTCACGCTTGCGGATTCGGAACAGCAAGGTGCCCGACGCGAGAAAGCTGAAGGCGTCGACGAGCACGGCGTACGGAGAGGTCAGGAGCTCCACGAGGATGCCGCCGAACCCGGGACCGGCGAGCTGTGCGGTCGAGCGGCTGATCTCGAGCTTCGAATTGCCCTCGCCGATGTCATCGCGGTCGACGAGCGACGGCAGATACGACTGGTACGCGACGTCGAAGAAGACGGTGAAGATCCCGGTCAGGAACGCGACAACGTACAGCTGCCAGAGCGTCAGGACGTCGGCGACGTACGCGATCGGGATCGTCGTCAGGACCACGAACCGCCCGAAGTCGCCGATGACCAGGATCGGCTTTCGCGGCAGGCGATCCACCCAGACGCCGGCAGGCAACGTGAAGAGGATGAACGGGAGAAAGTTGACGGTGCCGTAGACCGCAACCTCGAAGGCGCTCGCGTCGAGCACGAGGATTGCCACGAGACCGAGCGCGAGATCGTCGATCTGCGTGCCGAACTGGCTGATCGTCTCCGCGGCCCAGAGGTTGCGGAAGTCGCGGTGGCGCCAGAGGCCCACCGGGGCGTCGGAGTCTCACGTGCTTCCCAGCCGGTAGAGCGCGGTTGCACAGCCCCACGTCTCGCCTTCGGCGGCCTCGGCCGCCCGCACGTCCTGGGCGAGCTTGTCGAGCCGGCGGTTGAAGCGCTTGGTGTCCGCCGGACTCAGACGAACGCGAACGTGGGCGTGCATTGCGATCTCGGGGCTGGCGCCGAGCTCTGCGGCGACGGCGCCGAACGAGGCGGCCGCGACTCCGTGCACGAGCTCGTCGGTGCTCTGGATCAGAAAGAGCCGCCCGACACGGCCGTAGAATTTCTCCGTCACGGCGCGCACCTGCTGTGTGCGCACGACGTGGACGAGGCCGGCGCGCTCGAGCACCTTCACGTGGTGTCCCACGGTGCCCTTCGGCATCCCGAGGAGCTCGCCGAGCTGGCTCGCCGAAGCTGCGCGCTCGCGGAGCAAGCCGATGATGCGCACGCGAACCTCGTCGCCGAGCGCACGCAGCTGCGCCGGCTCGGAGACCACGAACGTGTCCGGGGCGTCGTAGTCGAGGGGCGGATTCGAATGGGCCACTATTCCCGACCATACGGCGATAGTCGCCCGTTTGTCAACCTCGGTCTTCACCTCTTCGGCACCGGTGAACAGGCCGCCGGAGGGGATTCCGGCCAGGATGAACGCCTCGTAGTCGCTGCGGCCCGAGAACTCGGCGTCGTCGTACGGCTCGTCGACGAGCGTGTAGTACTTCTCGTAGACGAGCTCGATCGCGGTCGACCCCGGCGGGATCGCGACCGGGGCCGGGAAGGTCGACTGGTTCGCGTCGTAGACCATGAAGATGTAGTTCGGCGAGCCGACCATGTCGTAGTTCATGTACAGCGCGATCCGCTCCCGCTCAGCTTCGGACAGGCCCTCGACGTAGGCTTCCGAGCCGATCAGGCCTTCCTCCTCTGCGCCCCACCAGGCGAACCGGATCGTGTTCTCCGGCCTGTGGTTGGCCATCATCAGCGCCGTCTCGAGGAGAGAGGCCGAGCCGGAGCCGTTGTCGTTGATGCCCGGCCCCGCCTGCACGGAGTCGAGATGCGCACCCGCCATGACGACGTTGTTGGCTCGCCGTCCGGGAAGCTCCGCGATCACGTTCACGTCGGTCCGCTCCTCGGGCTCGACCACCTTGACGTGAGCCGTCGATCCGGCCCGGGCCAGGAGGGCGCCGTCCGCGAAGCTCGCTCCGACGACCGGGATTCCCGGCGTCTCCGGGTCGAGCGTGCCGACGATCAGCGGTTCGCGGTCAGGGGTGTTGCCCTGGTTGAAGATGATCACGGCCTCGGCTCCGGCCTCCTCGGCGTTGAGCACCTTGTCAGCGAAGAAGCACGTTCCACGCTGGATCAGGGCGATGTCGTTCGGGCCAGTGAAGTTCAGGCCGGCGAAGTCGGAGTCCTCGCAGCCGCTGGACGATGCCCGCGGCGGCACGAGGTTGATGTCCACCGGGATCACGGGGCCGGTGACGTCGCCGAAGCCGCTGTTCGTGAAGCTGCCGGTTTCATACGTGGCGGCGGTCGGCGTCAGCTGCTCCAGCACGGCCGGGAAGGTGAAGTCGAACTGGAACTCGTCGAGGGTGACGTCGTAGCCGGCGTCCTCGAGCAGCCCCGCGACGTAGTCGACGCTGCCCTGGTAGCCCGCGGTGCCCGCCGCCCGGGTGCCTGGGTAGAAGGGGTCGTCGTTCGCGTCGGCGATCGACTGGAACGCCTGCTGGTGCGCGCGCACGCCCTCGAGCGTGACGCACTCGAGCAGCTCGTCGTACGTGTCGTTGTTGCGGGTCGCGCAGCCGGGCGGTGCTGCTGCGGCGGGTCCCGTGAGGCCAAGAGCGATCAGCACCCCGGCCAGGATTGCGAGTGCCACGCGGCTCGAGCCTCGCGCAGGTCGTCGTTCGGCCATGTCTGCTCCTTTGTCGATTGCGGCGAGGCCTCGCGTTCGGTACGACGAGTGCGGTGTCCGCTCGCACGTCCGGCGCGGCGCAGGTCGGCCTCGGTGCCGAGGGTACACCGTCCCCGGCGGAGTGGTCGCATACGCTGGCGCCCGTGGAGCCGCTGACCGTCATCGTCCGGAGGAACGGCATCGTGGAGGCGACGCACACCGTGCACGCGGTCGCCGTGCGCGACGGCGCCGTGGTCGAGGCGGCCGGCGATTCGGGCCGAGTTGCCTACCTGCGCTCGTCGGCGAAGCCGTTTCAGGCGTTGCCGCTCGTCCGGGCCCGCGACGACTTGACGACCGAGGAGATCGCGATCGCCTCGGCCTCGCACCTGGCTCTGCCAGAGCAGCTCGCCGCCGTCCGCAGCTTGCTTGGGAAGGCACCCGCGAGCGAGGACGAGCTCGAGTGCGGGCCGGAGCCGACGCCGCTACGGCACAACTGCTCCGGCAAGCACGCGGGCATGCTCGCGCTCTGCCGGGCGAACGGCTGGGCGAGCGGCGGCTACCGGCTCGAGACGCACCCGGTTCAGCACGCCTGCCTCGCCGAGGTCGCCTCGGCGTCCGAGGTGCCGGCGGGCGAGATCACGACCGCCGTCGACGGCTGCGGCGTGCTCACGTTCGCACTGACACTCGAGCGGATGGCGTTCATGTTCTCACGCCTGGAGCAGGTCGACGGCGGTGCGGAGGTCGCGAGCGCGATGCGCGAGCACCCCGAGCTGATCCGGGGGCCGATGGCCGCCGACTCGCTGCTGATGCGGGAGCTGGACGGGTGGGCGGCGAAGGGCGGCGCCGAGGGTTTGCTCTGCGCGGCCGGGCCGGCAGGGCTCGGGATCGCGCTCAAGGTCGAGGACGGGACGATGCGGGCGATGCGGCCTGCGCTCGCAGAGCTGCTGCGCCGGCTCGGGTTCGAGACGGGCGAGCTCGGGATCGAGCCCGTGCTGAACTCCCGCGGCGAGCTCGTCGGCGAGGTCGTCTCGGAGCCGTGAACAACAGGTTGAAATTCGTGTTCCCAAATTGCGGCGTTCCGTTATAGGATCGAAACCTCGATGGTCAGAGCCGGAGTCCCGCGATCCGGCTTTTTGTTTGCCGCCAGGTCCTGTTGCCCGTCCTTTGCCGAGGAAAGCGAGGTCCATGCTCACCGTCGATATCGCCCTCCCTGAGGTTGAAGAGCTCCAGAAGCTCGTCCAGCACGGTCAGGAGAAGGGCTTCCTCACCTATGACGAGATCGTCGCCGGCCTCGAGGAGGTCGAACTGACGAAAGAGCAGATCGAGGACTTCTACACCTACCTGATCGACCACTCGATCGAGCTGGTCGAAGGCGAGCAGTACAAGTCGCCACCGCACGAGCAGCCCGCGCTCGCCGAGGACGAGAAATCGGCGCCGAAGCTCGACCTGACCGTCGAGCCGTCGCTCGACTCGCTGCGGCTCTACCTCCGCGAGATCGGCAAGGTACCGCTCCTGACCGCCGACCAGGAGGTCTACCTGGCAAAGCGGATCGAGCGCGGTGACATGGGTGCGAAGACGCAGATGACCGAAGCGAACCTGCGGCTCGTCGTCTCGATCGCGAAGGGCTACCTCGGCCGGGGCCTCTCCTTTCTCGATCTGATCCAGGAGGGCTCGCTCGGCTTGATCCGAGCGGTCGAGAAGTTCGACTACCGCAAGGGCTACAAGTTCTCAACCTACGCGACCTGGTGGATCCGCCAGGCCGTCACCCGGGCGATCGCGGACAAAGCCCGCACGATCCGAATCCCGGTGCACATGGTCGAGAAGCTGAACAAGGTCGTGCACATCGAGCGCCAGCTGGTTCAGCGCCTCGGACGCGAGCCGCGCCCGGACGAGATCGCCGAGGAGCTCGAGATCACGACCGACGAGGTGCGCGAGATCCTCCGGATGGCGCAGCTTCCGGTCTCCCTCGAGAAGCCGATCGGCGAGGAGGAGGAGAGCTCGCTCGGTGATTTCGTGCCGGATGACTCGGCCGAGTCGCCGTTCGACACCGCCTCGCTCTCGCTACGGCGTGAGGACGTCGAGCACGCGTTGATGGCGTTGCCCGATCGAGAGCGGCGGGTGATCGAGCTTCGGTTCGGCCTCTCCGGCGCCCAGCCCTACACGCTCGAGGAGGTCGGTCGGGCCTTCGGCGTCACCCGCGAGCGGATCCGGCAGATCGAGAACAACACGCTGAAGAAGCTCGAAGGCCTGCCGGAGGCACAGGCCTTGAAGAACTGCATGTAGGAGTGTGACGCGCTGAGCATCCGCTTCTGCGGATGCTCAGCCGGCGTTGTCGCGGCTGTCGTCCGCGCGACTTGCCGGGACGAAGAGCTTGCAGTGCGGGCACTTGAAGCCGCGGTGGCGCTCGGCGCCGCCGGCAAGCAGCTCGGCTGCGAACGGCTTATGGCAGTGAGGACAGCTGTTGACGTGCTCGGTGCCCGACGATGCCTCGGCAGCCATGTGGCTTCACGGTAGCGAACCTCGTCCGGCCGTGTTCCGTCCGACCACAGCCCTACGCTCGCCCCGTGGACTTCGACCCCGTACGACGTGGGTTTGCCGAGTTCGTCGGCACGTTTGCGCTGATCTTCGCCGGCATGGGCTCGATCGTCTTCATCCAGAGCAACCTCCTCGTCGGCGTCGCGCTCGCGACCGGGCTCACGATCGCGATCATGGCCTCGGCCGTCGGCCACATCTCGGGCGCCCACTTCAATCCGGCGGTGACCCTCGCCTTCGTCCTCACCCGGCGCATCGCCCCCTCGCTCGCCCTCGTCTACGTCCTCGCCCAACTCGCTGGAGCGGTTCTCGGTGCGCTCGCGCTGCGGGCGCTCTTCCCGAGCGAGGCCAATCTCGACTCCGGCGTCCCCGTCGTCAACGAGACGATCAACAGCGGCCAGGGCGTCGCGATCGAGGCGCTCCTGACCTTCTTCCTCGTCTGGGTGATCTTCGCGACGGCCGTCGACCCGGGCGGCGCCTTCAAGTCGATCGCAGGCCTGGCGATCGGCCTCACGATCACGGTCGACATCCTTGCTGCAGGGCCGCTCACGGGCGCCGCGATGAATCCGGCTCGCGCGCTCGGCCCGGAGCTCGTGCAGGGCATCTGGGACGACTGGTGGGTCTACCTGATCGGGCCCGGCATCGGGGCGGCGCTTGCGGGCCTGGCGTACGACTGGCTCTATCTGCGCGGCCCGGTCTTGCCGGTCGTCGGCACCGAGGAGTCGGGTGTCGACGAGCCTCGGCCGGGGGAGACAGCGGTCTCCTGATCTGCTAGACCACGTGGTGTGAGGTTGCTCGCCTCCGCCGCAGGACTTGCCGCCGCCGGGCTGATCGTCGCAGGTGCCGGGGTGTCCGCACCGGCTGCGCCCGGGTGCCCCCCGACGCTGGACGACGGGGCGGGGCCGTTCGGCCGGGGTGCGCCGCCGCGGCGGGCGAAGATCGGTACCGGGCACGTGCTGACCGGCGTCGTGGTCTCCTCGGTCGACTGCAGCCCGATCGCCGGTGCACGTGTGCATCTCTGGCAGGCGAACGCCCGCGGCGACTACCTGCGCTCTCGGAGCGCGACGGTCGTGACCGATCGCGCAGGACGATTCCGCTTCGAGGGACCGCGCCCGGTCTCGTACGAGGGCCGCCCGCCGCACATCCACCTGCGGGTGCTCGCAAACAAGCACGAGGTGCTGGTCACGCGCTACGTGCCCGCGCCGGGAGCGAAGCGCGGCGCGATTCGGCTCGTGCTCCTGCCGCAGCGCCTGTAGTCGCAGCTATCCGAGCAGGCGGCCTGCGATCGCGCCGAAAGCGATGTGGTCGGCGAGCTGGGGCAGGAGCGGCAGGGTGCTGATGCGCGGCCACCGCCGGTTGGCGATGCCGAGGTCGAGCGCGGCGATCGCAAGCCCGGCGACGGCTCCCGCGCGTGCGCCTTTGACGCCGCCGCGGTCCAGCACGATCGTCCAGCCCAGCGAGAGCGCAAGGTGGACGGGGATCGCCGCAGCGGCCAGACGGACGCGGCCAGTCTCCTTCGGAAGCAGGATCGTGCCGGCCGCGAAGACGGCTTCGAGCGGGTCGCGGCCGGTCGCGAGCGCGTGCGCAGTCGACGGGATTCCGCTGAGCGTGGCAGCCCACGCTGCTGCCCGGAGCACGGCCATGGCGAAGGATAGGCTCACCGAGTGACCGTCCAGAACCGGCGACAGGACAGCGGGGAGGAGCGGGTAACGCCGCTCGAGCTCTTCTTCGACCTGATCTTCGTCTTCGCGATCACGCAGGTCACCGGCCTGATCGTCGAGGACCCCACGTGGGCTGGGCTCACGAAGGGGCTGCTCGTGCTCGGCGTGCTCTGGTGGGCGTGGGCGGCATATGCCTGGCTGACGAACACGATCAACCCGGAGGAGGGCGAGGTCCGCCTGGTCATGTTCGGCGCGATGGGCGCGATGCTGATCGCGTCACTCGCCGTCCCGGACGTCTTCGGCGACGACGCGCTCCTGTTCGCGTGCGCGTATGCGTTCGTCCGGATCGCTCATCTCGTGCTCTACACCGTTGCCGGCCGGGGCGACCCCGACCTCCTCGGCGCGGTCGCCAGGCTGGCTGCGGGAACGCTGATCGGCGTCGTGCTGCTCTTCGTCGCCGCCGGCCTCGACGGCAAGGCCCAGGCAACGGTCTGGGCGTGCGCGCTCGTGATCGACCTGCTCGGTGCCTATATCGGCGGCGGCCGCGGCTGGAGGCTCGCCGCAGGACACTTTGCGGAGCGGCATGCCCTGATCGTGATCATCGCCCTGGGCGAGTCGATCGTCGCGCTCGGGCTGGGGGCGACGACGGATCTGAGTGCCGGTGTGATCGTCGCGGCACTGCTCGGCCTCACCATCGCCGGCGCCATGTGGTGGGCGTACTTCGACGTCGTCGCGATCGTCGCCGAGCGGAAGCTGCGCGAGACGAAGGGAAACGCACAGCTGACGATGGCGCGAGATTCCTACAGCTACCTGCATCTGCCGCTGGTCGCCGGGATCATCCTCTTTGCCGTCGGCGTCAAGAAGACCCTCGGCGACGTCGGCGAGCCGCTGAAGCTGATTCCGGCGATCGCGCTCTGCGGCGGGGTAGCCATGTATCTCGTCGCGCACGTGCTCTTCCGGCTCCGGAACGTGCGAACGTTCAACCGCCACCGCACGGTGGTCAGCGCGCTCCTGCTGGCGCTGATCCCGCTTGCCGTCGAGCTGCCGGCGCTCGCGACGCTCGCGCTGGTGGCCGGCCTCTGCGTCGGGTTGATCGCGTACGAGGCGATCCGTTTCGCCGAGGCCCGCGAGCGTGTCCGGCACGCGCCAGAGCCCGCGACGTAGTCGGCGGCTAATCGAGCGGGAGGCCGGCGGCGATCCAGTCCTTTTTGCCCTCGGCGTAGTGGCGCACGTTGCGATAGCCGAGCTCCAGCAGGCGTTCGCCGACGATGACGGAGCTTTCGCACTCGGCGTCGGAGCAGTAGACGACGATCTCCGTCTCCCAATCGGGGATCTGCCTCGGAGCGCGCTCGTCCACCCAGTCGGGCGTGAGGTTGATCGCGCCCGGCAGATGCGAGCGGGCATAGGACATCGGCGCGAGCGCATCCACGAGCACGAACTGACCGCCCTGCTCGAGCCGCTGCCGGAGCGTCTCGCGGCTGATGCGTTCGACCATCCTGCGCAAGACTACGTCGGGTGCCGGTGCCAGTCAGTGACTCGATGCTGTGGTGGCGGGGGTGCACTCACGTCATCCAGCCCGGATGATTCGCGATTCGCCCGGCCGACCGGGTTTATCGTGTGCGTGTGGAGCTCCTCGAGCGGGACGAGGCGTTGGCTGCGCTGACCGAGGCGCGCGAGTCGGCGGCGCGGGGGGACGGTCGTGTGGCCTTCGTCACCGGCGAGCCGGGAATCGGCAAGACCTCGCTCGTCACCCGCTTCGTGCGGGATCTCGAGCCCGGAGCACGGGTGCTGTTCGGTTCCTGCGACGACCTGTCGATTCCGCGGCCGCTGGGGCCGATTCACGACCTCGCGGGGAGCGTCTCGACCGGGCTCGACGAGGCGCTCGCTGCGGACGCGGGCCCGAACGAGATTCACCAGCTGCTCGTGGCCGAGCTGACGCTCGAGCCCCATCCGACGGTGCTCGTGCTCGAGGACGTGCACTGGGCGGACGAGGCGACGCTCGACGTGATCACGGTGCTGGCGCGACGGATCGGCTCGCTGCCCGTACTGCTCGTGCTTACGTGCCGCGACGGCGAAGCTCCGCTCGGGCATCCGGTGCATGCCGCGGTCAGCGCGACGCAGACAGACGGCTCGGTGTTCCTCGATCTGGCGCCCCTGTCCGAGAGCGCCGTCGCGTCGCTCACCGGAGACGACGCGAGCGAGGTCTTTGTCGCCACCGGAGGCAACCCGTTCTACGTCACCGAGCTGTTGGCGGGCCGAACTGCCGACGAGCTCCCACCGTCGATCGCGAACGCAGTGCGGGGCCGCGTGTCGCGGCTCTCGGACGACGAGCGGCGCCTGGTCGAGCTGGTCTCAGTGGTGCCGAACCGCGTCGAGACGTCGCTGCTCGACGCGGTCTGGCCCGATTGGCCCGGCGCGGCGGAGGACCCCGAGCGACGGCAGCTGCTCGAGGTGAGGCCGAGCTTCGTCCGCTTCCGGCACGAGCTGGCCCGGAATGCGATTCGGTCGAGCATCCCGATCGCGTCGCGGCGCCGCCTGCACGCGGAGATCCTGGCGGCCCTGCTGGCCGCACAGGCGGATCCGTCCGACATCGTGCATCACGCTGAGGCGGCGGGGGCTGAGGAGGTCGTCGCCGAGTACGCGCTCGTCGCGGCCCGGCGGGCGGCGGCGATGGATTCGAATCGCGAGGCGAGCTCCCACTACCGGCGCGCAGCGGCGTTCCTCGACCGGCTCTCGGCGCCAGACCGAGCCGTCGTGCTCGAGGAGCTGGCGAGCGTGTCGTACGCCGTCGACCGCATCGGGGACGCGATCACCGCCGAGAAGCGCGCGATCGCAGAGTGGACCGCTCTCGGCGAGCAGGCCGCGGTGGGCCGCTGCACGCAGTTCCTGTCACGGCTGTACTGGTACTCAGGCGATGGCGATGCTGCGCGGGCGAAGGCGATCGAGGCGATCGAGATCCTCGAGCCGTTCGGCGAGACCGTCGAGCTCGCGCGGGCCTATAGCGGCCTCGCCCAGCTCAAGAATCTCGCGGAGTACAACGACGACGCGCTCCTCTGGGGCGAGCGGGCACTCGAGCTCGCGACCCGGCTCGGCGACGACCGCACCCGTGCGCACGTGCTCGTCAACCTCGCCAGCGTTCGGCTGGACGTGGATCATCGAGAGGTTTCGGGACTCCTCGAGGCGCACGACTTTGCGGACTCGATCGGCGACCGGCAGGAGGCGGCACGCGCCCTCGGCAACCTGGCCTACGCATTGATGTCGTGGGCGCAGCCGGAGCCTGCGGCGCGCCACGCGCGGCGCGCGCTCGCGTACGCCGAGCAGAACGAGGTGTACAACCAGGTCTCGTACACGGGGATCACGCTCGCCTGGCTGCAGCTGCGCGCCGGCGAGTGGCACGAGGCAGAGCGGGCCACTCGGCGTGAGATCGAGAAGAGCATCAGCGTCACCCAGCTCGTCGCCAAGACCGTGCTGGCCGAGCTGGCTGTCCGCCGGGGCGACGGCGATGCCGCCGAGCGGCTCGACGATCTCGCGGCTCAGGCCGTCCGCGCCAGCGAGCCTCAACGCCTGGCGCCGCTCGTCGAGCTGGAGACGGAGTGGGCTCTGACTACCGGCGCACCGCTACCGATCGAGCGGTTCGAGGTGCTGCTGGACGAGAAGCGGCCGCCGGACGGTCTGGTCGGCTGGGGCGCAATCCGGGTAGCGGCGTGGGCCGCGGTCGCGGGGATCCCGATCGAGCTCGACGAGCCGAGAACGGCCCCACACGCCGCGATGCTCCGACGAGACTTTGCGAGTGCCGCCGACGCCTTCGGTGAAGTGGGGTGGACGTACGACCGAGCGTTGATGCTGTCGCTGCTGGACGACGAGGAAGCGCTCGACGAGGCGCTTGCGATCGCGCGTGAGCTCGGCGCCGAGCCGCTGACCCGGCGTATCGCCGGCCGGCTCCGCGAGCTGGGTCTCCGCGTCCCGGCCGGGCCTCGAGACGCGACCCGCGCCAACCCTGCCGGCTTGACCGCCCGCCAGCTCGAGGTTCTGTCGCTGCTCGAGGACGGGCTCACGAACGCCGAGATCGCCGACCGGCTCGTCGTCTCGCCGCGAACGGCCGAGCACCACGTCGCGGCGGTGCTGACGAAGCTCGGCGCCGCGACGCGCCGGGACGCCGTGCGGCGCGCCTCGGAGCTGGGGCTCGAGACGCGCCGCTGAAGGGTCGGGGTCAGCTCCCCGTCGGGACTGACACCGCCCCGGGCTTGGGGAAGTCGGTGACGAACGGGACAAACGGCTCGTCCGTCGCCGTGCTCGCCTCCGGCTTGGGGAAGTCGGTGACGAACGGAACGAACTTCTGGCTCGGAGCCGGCTCCGCGTGGCCGACGGGGGTCGAGCCGAGGATCGCGACCATCAGGGCGGTCCCGGAAACGATCGATAGACGCTTCATTTGTTTTCTCCTTGCGTTCATGGGAGGTGCTCCTTTGCGTTCGGATGTCATCGAGCGGCTCAGCCGTGCTCTGGCAACTGGCCGCCCACCTGGGGGCGAATCGGCGGTCGCCGTGCCACGACGATCCGCGCGGCGGAAGAGCAGCGCGATTCGCCTGCGTGCCGGCCTGGGGCCGGCGAGCCGGTGGCTTGCCGCCTCGGCCAGCAACCGTTGCTGCCGGTCGAGGACGTATCGGTGGTGCAGATCGGATGTCAGGTTCATGTGGTCACTCCTGTGTTCGGTGTCGTGAGCAGCGTCTTGTGCCGCTGCTGGTTCTCCAGCGCGAGGCGCTCGAGCCCGGGGGCGACGAGCCACGCGATGAGGCGGCGCATCAGCGCGTCACCGCCACGGCCTCGGTGTAGGTCGCGGGGATCGCGATCGCGTCGGTACCGGCGAGGCGATTCCACGCGCGTGCGAGTTCGAGCAGGTCCTGCTCGAGCGCGTCACGGGCGTCGCCTTCGAGCGCCGCGAAGGCCTTCAAGGTCGGGCCGTACCAGGTGCGGAAGAAGGTGACGAAGTCTTCCGCCGAGGTGAACCTGAACGTGAAGGTCCGCTCCTCGAGCTCGAGTGAGGCGATCCCGTCTCCGAAGAGCGTCCGCAGATGCGGCTCGGTTCCCCAGAGCATCGGCGACCGCACGCCCGCGGGAGGCGGGACGTGAGCGCCGACGGTGCGAAAGAGCTCGCCGATGAAGCCGTCCGGCGTCCAGCTCGCCAGCGCAATCGTGCCGCCGGGCCGGCAGACGCGGAGCAACTCCGCGGCCGCCTGCTCGTGGTCCGGGGCGAACATCGATCCGAAGACCGACGTGACCGCGTCGAACGAGCCGTCCGGGAAGGGCAGTGACTCTGCGTCACCCTCCAGCAGCTCGACGGCGAGGCCCTCGGCCTTCGCCCGCAGGCGGCCGCGCTCGAGCAGCGCCGGCACGTAGTCGACGCCGATCGCCGTGCAGCCGTGACGTGCTGCCGCGATCGCGGCGTTGCCGCTGCCGGTCGCGACGTCGAGCACACGCCAGCCGGCGTGCAGGTCGGCGGTGTCGCAGAGATGCTCTGCCACGAGCACGATCCGCGCTGCGACGACCGCGAAGTCGCCGCTCGCCCAGGCCTGCTGCTGGCGCACCTTGATCGCGCCGAGGTCGGGCGTGGTCGTTCCGAGCGTTGCTGTCATTTCCGTGTCTCCTTGTGAATCGCACGACCAGTTCGTGCGTGGAGACTCGAAAGTAGGGCCGCGCTGCCATGACGGCATCGGGGGCAGCTACCCATCTTCGACGGCCGCGGTACCTATCCGCGCGCACGCCCCGCAGGGCCGCCGCGCTCGCTGCTGCGCGACGGCCCCGGCGACGAGCTAATGCAGCCGAGCTACTGGATGACGGGCAGCTTGCTCTCCTCCCAACGCGCTGTCAGCGCGAAGAGCACGATCAGATTGATCGCCAGCGCAGTCAACGCCCAGAGCGAGAACTGGCTGTTGCCGAGGAAGCCGAGCTGAGTGAAGAAGTTCACCGCCACGGCAAAGATCGCAAACCAGCGTGCCCAGGTCTGCTCACTGAGCAAGCCGACGCCCGCGAGCACGAGCAGCGTGCCCCAGACCAGCATCGCCCACCCCCAGGCCGTCAGGTCGACGACGAGGAAGCCGGATTGGGTGACGACGAAGTACTCGTCGTCGAACAAGGCGATCAAGCCCTGGAAGAAGTCGATCGTGCCGAGGATCAGCAGCAGAATTCCCGCGAAGCCGATCCAGCCGGCCATGCTCTTCGAGTTCACCGAAGCCTCCCGTTGCAGACGTGCTTAGTCACGTCGTGGGCGGGACTTCGCTGGGCCGATCACCATTCCTTCGGCTCTCAGGCAACCGGCCCGAGGATCTGCGCCTCTGTCGGACGCAGATCCTCGAGTTCCGGCTTGCTGTTACGCGAGTGCCTTCTGCTTGATCGCGTCGAACTCGGCCTGCGTGATCGCACCGCTGTCGAGCAACTGCTTGGCCTTGTCGATCTCCGACGCGGCACCGCCGCCACCGCCTGCGGTGGAGCGGATGTAGTCGTCCATCTGCTCTTGCTGGGCGTAGGCTCGGTCGATGCTCCTCTGCGCCATCGATTTGCTGTTCGCAATCAGATAGACGAACACACCGAGGAACGGCACGAACAACACGAAGAGGAGCCAGAGCACCTTGGATCCTCCGCCGATGTCGTGCCGGGTGAAGACGTCTCCGATGACCCTGAACAGCAACATGAACCAGGCGACCCAGATGAAAAACACCATGAGCGTCCAGAAGACATCGAGGAATGGATAGTCGTAAGCGAGTAGCAAGTTCGAACGTCACCTCCGTATGGGGGTCGAGCCAGCTCAGCGAGAGTCCGCTCGCTGGATTGCGTCTCCGGAACCTAATCAGCCGAGCCGGAAGGCGCGACCTCATCATCCTATTGGTCGTGGTCCTGCGGCTCGTCAACCAAGCTCGGCGAGGCGCTGCGCGACGATATCCGCGTGCGGCAGGCGCGCCTCCGAGCCCTCGCGCACGAGCGCACGCACTGACGCAGCGAGGGCCGGCCGGAGCGCCGCAGGCTCGAGCTCGCCGACATGGGTGTCGTCGAATCGAGCAAGGGTGTCCGCGTCAAGGTCGTCGTAGCCGCGCGCCTGCACCGCGGGTAGTCCCTGACGAAGGCAGGCAAGCGAGAGCGCATGGTCGCGCACGGCGCCGACGTAATGCTCGGCCTGCCAGAGACGCCCGCGCTCGATGCACGCGCGCGCGTGAAGGGCGTAGATGACGCCCCAGCCGAAGAGGTTCTCCGCGACCGGTGGCTTGGGCAGCCCCGCATCGCCCGCCGTCTCGCCGAACAGAAGCCGGAATCGCGGTCCGGCCGGACGAAACCGAGCTGCCGGTGTCAGCGAGAGGTCGAACTGAAGCGCGTCCGGCAGCAGGAAGACGCGGTAGATGGTCGGGCCGCGCTCGACGTCGGCAAGGTGCACCGCGTCGAGCTCGTCGGTCAGCATGCGCGTCCAGTCAGCGAGCACTCGAGTGACCGGCTCGTCGTCGGCGACGGCGAAGGTGAGGTCCAGGTCGGAGAAGCGGTCGCCGCCGTCCACGGCCAGCGAGCCCACCTCGGCGCCGGCAACGACGCGATCATCCTCCTCCGCGAGCCGGAGCAGGCGCTCGCGGAGCGCATCCCGCTGCTCGACGGTGAACACGGGCCGCGATTCTACTTCCGCATGCGGCAGAGCCTTCGAGCGACGAGGCGCGCCGGGGATGCCACCCGGCGCGCCATGGACTCGAGCTCGTCCGCGAGCCAGGCCGCTACTCGTCGTCGTCACCTCGATCCTCGTCGCGACTCTCGCCGCCGAGGAAGTGATTGCGGCCGATGTTGCTGGCGATCCGCGGGAAGTGCTCCGCGGTCTCGGTCATCGTCGTCCGGAAGTGCAGGCCGCCCCAGACACGGGCGTTCTCCACATCGGCGACGAGGTCATCGAGCTTCTTGTACGTCCGCGTCGTCCCGGTCGTGGTGCTCGTGATCGTGAGCTCGACCCGCTTCGTGCCGAAGTACTGCCGGAGCGACTCCGTCATGGCCGACGTGTAGCAGGCGTGGCCGGACGGGTACTCGGGATGGTTGCCGGTGACGAGCGGCAGCCAGCTCGGATCGGGCGAGGTGGCCGGGTTCCCGTCCGTATCGGCCCGCTGGATCGCGTGGTTCGGCCGCCAGAACGAGTAGTGGTACTTCGCCTCCCAGCACGCGATCATCGTGTCGGCGGTCGCGACGTGCACGTAGCCGAGCAGTCGCGCCGACTCGCTCAAATCGAGCCCGCGCGAGTTCGCCAGCGCCCGCAGCGCCCGGCTGTACTGCAGGAACGTCTGATCGGTGAAGAAGCGCACCGTCTCGGTCTGCGCCGGCGTCCGGACCGTGCTCGCGGCACGGCCGTACGCCTGCAGCTCAGCGACGTCGCGGGCGTAGCGCTTGCTCGTCAGCGCGAACGGGCCGCCCGGCCGGTAGTCAGACGGCGAGTCATAGGTGAACGGGCGAACGCCGCCGAGCTTGACGTCGACCGGCGTCGTCGGGGCGATCGGCTCGAACACGCCCGGTCCCGGCGCCTTCTGGACGTAGGGAACGACGTCGTCGAAGTGATCGCCCGTCCGCATCGCGAGCATGCCCGCGGCTGCGGCGGCGCCGACCGCCTTGCCTGCGTCCTTTGCGGACCCGGCGGGGATCGAGGCCATGTACGCGTCGTAGGCTGCCTGGATCGCGGCGGCCTGACCGGGGATTCGCGCGACGAGCACGTCGCGGGCTGCCTGGGCCACTGCGGCTTCCGCCGACGAGTTCGGCGGCGCGGTGACGCCGGTCGCAAACGGCTCGAGCTTCTTCGCGACCGAGGCGACGGCGTCGTACATCGCCCCGTGGACGATTCCGCCGAGGACGCTGCTGGAGCCGGGAGGCCGCCCGGCGGCAATCGCCGCCTCGGCAACGCCGCTCCAGTGGACGACGGCGTTCTCTCCGGGAGCGACCGCTTCCGCCGGCGCAGCCGTCGAGGACCTACCCACGGGTCCGAGGAGCAGAGCGGCGACGAGCGCGACCGTCACCACGAGCCAGATTCGGACCTTCGGTGCTTCGCGTACGAACATCTGAGTGCCTCCTGAGTCAGCCGCACGATCGGTTCGTGCGTGGAGCCTCGAAGCTACGACCGGGCTCCAACGGCGACATCGGGGTCGGCTACCCATCTTCGGCGGGTCCGTACCTATCTCTCCCGAGCCCAATTCGCGTGCCCGAAACCGAGCAGCGGCGTCAGGGAGAGGTCGAGCTGAAGCGTGTCAGGCAGCAGAACGTGCGGTAGGTCGCCTGCGGCAGAAGCCCTCTTCCGGACTCGAACCGTCGACCCCCTCCTTACCATGGAGGTGCTCTACCAACTGAGCTAAGAGGGCGAGACGCCACAGGGTACCAAGGCCCTGGAGCGATCTCGTCACGCGGCGGCTTGACCCCCGCACGTCCCGCCGACGAGGATCAGTCGCCCGCATGCCGCCATCTGCCGCCGCGATTCGAAGCTTCGCCGATGTGTTCTCCGGGGAGATCGTCCGCCGCGGCGACTCGGGCTACGACGAGGCTCGCGTCGTCTGGAACGGCATGATCGATCGTTATCCGGAGCTCGTCGTCCGGCCGACGACCGCCAACGACGTCGTTGCCGCGATCCGCTTTGCGCGCGAGGAGGAGCTCCCGATCGCCGTCCGCAGCGGCGGCCACAGCATCCCCGGCCTCTCGACCTGCGACGACGGGATCGTCATCGACCTGTCGCGGATGAACGGCGCGCGCGTCGATGCCTCCGAGCGGACCGCCTGGGTGAACGGCGGCGCGCTCCTCGGTGAGCTCGACCGCGAGGCGCAAGCCGTCGGACTCGTCTGCCCGGTCGGCGTTGTCTCCCACACCGGTGTTGCCGGCCTCACGCTCGGCGGCGGCATGGGCAGGCTTCAGCGCAAGTACGGGCTCACGATCGACAACCTCCTCGCCGTTGAGCTCGTCACTGCCGACGGTAGGCAGGTCCGGGCGAGCGATGAGGAGCACGAGGACCTCTTCTGGGGCCTCCGCGGGGCGGGCGCCAACTTCGGGGTCGCGACGGCCTTTCAGTTCCGCCTGCACCCGCTCGCGTGGCCCGTCACGCACGGGACGCTCGGCCATCCGATCGAGCGTGCGACCGAGCTCGGCGCGCGTTTCCGCGAGCTCGTGGCGACCGGGCCTGACGAGCTGTGGGCGAGCTTCTCGCTCGGGCACTTGCCGGACGGTCGGCCGACCGCCGCGGTGACCGTCCTCCACAGCGGCCGTCCCGAGGACGCAGAGCGCGACCTCGCAGGGCTGCGCGCGTTCGGCCCGCCGCTCAGCGACTCGATCGAGCCGGCACCGCACCTCGGCCCGCAGACGATGGCAGACGAGGGGCAGCGCTGGGGGCAGCGCTTCTCGATGAAGAGTGCGTTCGTCCGCTCGCTGGACGACGACCTCGTCGCGCTGTGCGTCGACCACCTCGGGCGCGCGCCTGCCGGCGGCGACTCCGGTTTCTCGGTCTGGGCCTGCGGCGGTGCGATCGCGCGGGTGCCGGACGACGCCACGGCGTTCACGGGACGGAGCGGCGCCTTCTGGCTTGCCGCGGAGACGCAATGGCACGATCCCGCTCGCGACGACGAGCTCCGCCCCTGGTCGCGCGAGGCGCTGGACGCCGTCCAGCCGTACGCGACGGAGGGTCGCTACGTCAACGACGTCGCGGAAACGGGAAGAGATGTCGCGCGGTCGATCTACGGCCCGGAGAAGCACGACCGTCTCGCGGCGCTGAAGCGAGTCTGGGATCCGGACAACGTCTTCCGGCTCAACCAGAACATCCGGCCAGCCTGAGGTCGCGCGGGTGGAGGGATTTCTCGATCGGCCTGTGGGACGGACGTGGTACCGCGTCACCGGCGAGGGCGGCCGCACGCCGCTCGTCTGCCTGCACGGTGGGCCGGGGTCGACGCACAACTACTTCCGGCCGCTCGAGCGGCTCGCCGATGAGCGACCCGTCGTTTTCTACGACCAGCTCGGTTGCGGGCGGTCGGATCGTCCGGAGGTCGGCTGGAGCCTCGAGATCTTTGCGGAGGAGCTCGAGCACCTCCGCGACCACCTGGGACTCGACGAGATTCACCTTCTCGGGACCTCCTGGGGCGGAATGCTCGCGCTCGAGCACGCCCTCGCGCTGCCGGACTCGGTACGGAGCCTCGTCCTCAGCTCGACACTGGCGAGCGCGGATGAGTGGGTCGTCGAGGTGAAGCGGCTACGAGACACGATCGAGGGCGACGACGACGAAGTGATGGACGAGTTCGAGCGACGCCACTTCTTCCGCGGGGAGAGCAAGCCGCTCGAGCTCATCCGGATGGGCGAGGAGCGGAGCCCCGCCGTCTACGAGGCGATGTGGGGGCGGAACGAGTGGACGATGACGGGCGCGCTCGGAGGCTGGGACGTCCGGCCACGCCTCGCCGAGTTGAAGATGCCGACGCTGATCCTCCGCGGCGCCCACGACCTCTCCACGCCGGCGATCTCGAAGACGCTGACGGACGGCATCCCGCACGCCCGCGAGGTCGTCTTCGAGGAAAGCTCCCACACACCCGTCCTCGAGGAAACCGAGCGCTACCTCAGCGTCGTCCGCGACTTCCTCTACAGCGTCGAAGCCCGATAGCGATACGGGAGCGAGCGGGAGCGAAGCGACCCTTCAGGGGTCTTGGCGCGGGTCGGAATCTGCTCCCGCAGATTCCGACCCTGCTTGCGCCCCGGTTTTCATATGCAGGGGGAAGGATTCGAACCTTCGTAGGCTGAGCCGGCGGGTTTACAGCCCGCTCCCTTTGGCCGCTCGGGCACCCCTGCAGAGGGTCGGCATTGTAGCTTCAGCCCGTGAAGCGCTTCGACGCCGTCGTCGTCGGTGCGGGGCCGGCGGGCTCGGCGACCGCGTTGCGGCTCGCGCGCGGCGGCGCCCACGTGCTGCTTGCCGACCGCACTCGCTTTCCGCGCGACAAGCCCTGCGGCGGCGGCCTCACCGGCCGCGCGGTGCGCGAGCTCCCGTGCGAGGTCACGCCCGTCGTCGAGGACGTGGTGCACCGGTTCGAGGTGCGGCTCGGCTACCGGAAGCGCTTCGAGCGGCGGAGCGAGGCGCCGCTCGTCCTGATGACCCAGAGGCGCCGGCTCGACGCCTTCCTGGCCGAGCAGGCCGCGCGGGCCGGGGCGGAGTTCCGTGACGGTGTCACCGTCGGAGGTCTATCGATCGGACCGGACGGAGCCGAGCTGACGGTTGGCGGCGAGCGGGTGCACGCTCCCGTCCTGGTCGGAGCGGACGGGGTGAACGGCTCCGTCGCCCGGGCGGCCGGGCTGGGTGGCGGCGTCCTCTACGGGATCGCGCTCGAGGGCAACGGCCCGCTCCTCGACGGGCGGGCGGGGCTGGCCACGATCGAGCTCGGCGTCGTCCCGGGTGGCTACGGGTGGGTGTTCCCGAAGGACGGTCACGCGAACTACGGCGTCGGCGGTTGGGCGAGCGAAGGGCCGCGCCTGCGCGAGCATCTTCACCGCCTCTGTGCCGCACACGGGGTCGACTCGGCCGAGCTGACCGGGCTCGAGGGACGCCGGCTGCCGATCCGGCGGACGACCGAGGCCGGATGCGGGCCTGTGCTGCTCGTCGGCGACGCTGCGGGTCTCGTCGACCCGCTGTCGGGTGACGGGATCTACGAGGCGCTCCTGTCCGCGAGACTCGCCGCCGACGCGATCCTGGCCGGGAGCCTCGACGGCTACTCGCCGGCGCTCGAGCAAGCGCTCGGACGCTTCGCCAGCTCGTCGTGGAAGGCGAAGCTCGTCCTCGACCGTCATCCGCGCGCCGCGTTCGAGATTGCGCGGATCCCGCGCGTCTGGGACGTGATCGCCGGGCTCCTGACCGGCGAGGTCGCCCATCCCAGCGAGGCCGGTGGTCTGGCGAAGGCGCCGCTCCGCCTGCTCGCCCGGCTGTAGGAGGGTTTGGCGAAACAGCGGCGCAGCGACGAGCGCCATTCCGCCAACCCTCCTAAAGCCCAGCCCCGAACCTGCCGATCCCTGGCACGACCTCCCTATGGACCTGAACACCCTCCTCCGGCGCGCCGTTGAGCTCGGCGCGAGCGACGTGCACCTCAAGCTCGGCCAGCCGCCGATGCTGCGCCGCGACGGCTCGATCGAGCCGCTCGACGAGTGCCCGTCGCTGAACGACCAGCACCTGCTGGCGACCCTCGAGGCGGTGACGCGTTTGACGCCCGAGCGGCTGCGGATGTTCCACGAGAGCGGCGACCTCGACCTGGCGTACACCGCCGACGGCCTGCCTCGCTTCCGGGTCAATGCGTTCCGGCAGCGCGGCGCGATCTCGTTCGCGTTCCGCGTCATCCCGCGCGAGGTGCCGAGCTTCGAGCAGCTGAGCCTGCCCGCCGGCGTGCGCCGGCTCGCCGACGAGCAGCGCGGCCTGATCCTGGTCACCGGCGCCACCGGCTCGGGCAAGACGACGACGCTGGCGGCGATGATCGATCACATCAATCACACGCGCAAGCAGCACATCGTCACGATCGAAGACCCGATCGAGGTGCTGCACCCCGACCGCAGCTGCATCATCAACCAGCGCGAGGTCGGGCTCGACACCGAGAACTTCGGCCAGGCGCTGCGGCGGGTGCTCCGCCAGGACCCGGACACGATCCTGATCGGCGAGCTCCGCGACGCCGAGACCGCCCACACGGCGCTGCAGGCCGCGGAGTCGGGCCACCTCGTCTTCTCGACGCTGCACACGATCGACGCCGCCGAGACGGTCGGGACGGATGATCGAGTTCTTCCCGCCGGCCAAGCAGCAGCAGATTCGATCGGTGCTCGCAGGCGTGCTCCGCGGTGTCATCAGCCAGCGGCTGCTGCCGCGCCAGGGCGGCGGCCGCGTCGCCGCGGTCGAGGTGATGGTGAGCAACGCGCGGATCGCCGACCTGATTCGCGAGGAGCGCACCGACGAGATCTCCGACGCGGTCGCCGAGGGGAGCTTCTTCGACATGCAGACGTTCCAGCAGGCGCTGATCGACCATGTGCTCGACGGCCGGGTCGAGCGCGACGTCGCCGGCAATGCCGCGACCAACATGCACGACTTCTTCGTCGCGCTCGACCACGCGCTCAAGCAGAAGCACGCGGACGGCGAGCAGGCCCTCGCCGTCGCCGAGACCGTGGCGGAGACCGTGAGTCCGACGCTCCGCGTCGTCACCCCGGCCGAGGCCTGATGCGGGCCTTCATTACTGCGGCGGTGATGGCACTGGTGCTCGCGCTCGGCGCGGGCACCGCTTCGGCCGACACCTTCGCGGTCATCCCGGATGCGTGCGTCCGGCGCTGCCGATCGTCCTGCCGAGCTCCGAGATCCCGAACGAGGCAGGGGCGCTGCTGCTGCCGCCGGGGGTCTTCGACGCCCCGTTCCTGCCGGTGCGCCGAGCGCTCCTACGACGAGCTGGAGTCGCTCTGGCTGCGGGCCGGTGCGGCGTACGGGATCCCGTGGCAGGTGCTCGCGGCGATCAACAAGATCGAGTCCAACTTCGGCCGGAACATGGGCCCGAGCTCGGCCGGCGCGGTCGGCTGGATGCAGTTCATGCCCGACACCTGGCTGCGCTGGGGGATGGACGGGAACGGCGACGGGATCGCCGATCCCTGGAACCCCGAGGACGCGGTGCACGCGGCGGCGCGCTACCTGGCCGCGGCCGAGGGCCGGACCGACATTGCCCGCGCGGTCTTCGCCTACAACCACGCGCAGTGGTACGTCGACGACGTGCTCCAGCTCGCGGCGCTCTTCGGCGTCGGCGAGGGGACCGACGTCGTCTTCACGCTCGACCGGCTGGCGATCGCGCTCGAGGAGGCGCAGCAGCAGGTTGCGTCGCTCGGCGAGCAGCTCGAGGCCGCCGAGGCGTCCGAGCTCGAGCTGGGCACCCGGGCCGGCTTGCTCGCCTCGGCGTCGCAGCAGCCGGAGCCGCTGCTCTCCGACCGGCTCGTGGCGGAGCAGGAGGCGTTCCGGGCGGGCGAGGAGCACGCCGCGGCGAGCGCCGAGGTCGTGCGCCTGCGCGGAGAGCTCGAGCACTGGGAGGCGACGCTGGCGGCCGCGGAGAACGGCGCCCGCTCGGCCTCATTCATGCCGGCGGCCGCCGGGCTTCTTGCGGATGCCGACGCGGGCCGACGGCTACGTCTTCCCGGTCGGCGGCGGCCCGGCGAGCGTGTCGGTCGGGCACGACCATCACGACTACCCAGCGGCCGACATCGCCGCGCCGCTTGGTACCCCCGTCTACGCCGTCACCGACGCCGTCGTGCTCTCGCTCGTCGACGGCGGGCGCTGCGGCACCGGGCTCGTCTTCCTCTCCCACGACCACCTCGAGTGGACCTACTGCCATCTCTCCTATCGCGATGCCGCGATCCAGCCCGGCTCGGTCCTCACAGCAGGACAGTGGGTCGGCCTCGTCGGCTCGACCGGCAACTCGAGCGGGCCGCACCTCCACCTCGAGCTGACTCCGAACCGCTACCCGCAGGAAATGCCCTGGTTCCAGGAGTTCGCGAGCATCGCCTTCACGTGGCAGGACGCAGCCGCGGGCGCGGCGATGCAGGGTCCGATCTTCGCGGTCGCGCCGCCCGATGACCCGGAGGACGAGGTCGTCGAATTCACGCTCACGAGGTCTTGAGTTTCCGCGCGCTTCTGCCGATGAGGGCGGTATGACTGCGGGCATCTTTGCGCGCGTGCCGGCGATCGCGGCGCTCGTCGCCATCGCGCTGCTCGCGACGGCGACCCTGACGCTTGCCGCCACCTCGACGAGCCCCGCGCCGGCGGCCACCGCCGCACCCGGCGCCGCCGCAGCCCCTGCGACGTTGGTCGTTCCCGACGTGCGGCGCCAGGTCTACGTCTTCGCGAAGGGCACGCTCGAGCAGTCGGGCTTCGCCTGGAAGGTCGCCGGCCCAGTGCAGGGCTACGCGGCGAACGTGGTCGTCTCGCAGTCGCCGGCTCCAGGCACACGGGTGGTCGCGGACGGGATGCCGATCATCCGCCTCACCCTCTCCCGGAACGCGTCGTACAAGCAGGATGGCCTACCCGAGAGCGCGTCCCCCTATCGCGGCCGTCCGGTTCGTCTTCCCGGGCTGAAGCCGAAGACCGGCCGCGAAGGCACGCGCCGCCGCGAAGAAGGTCGTGAAGCCGGTGAAGCCCGCCGTGAAGCGGAAGGTCGCCTGCGGCGCCCAAGCCGGCGCGGAAACCCGCCTTCGCCGTTCCCGGCGCGCCACTCGAGCCGCTCGACGAGGTCTCGCTGACCGTGCGAGCGCAGCAGCTCGACACCTGGCTCGACTCGCACCGGCAGCCGAGCCGCGCAGCCGTCGAGCACTGGCTCTACCAGCACAACTGGATCGTGACCGGAGCAACCTTCGGCTGGTCCGGCGGCGAAGCTGCCCTGCGCACGCTCCTCGCCGTCGACGCCCGGGTGCAGAAGCTCTGGGGCATCGGCACACGCAGCCAGGCGGTCGCCCGCCGCGCGCTCGCGGAGGTCGAGGCGAAGGCGAAATGACCCCGCGGATCCAGCGAATCGCACGTCGCCTGCGGCGCGGCGAGGGCGGCTTCACGCTGGTCGAGCTCGTGACGAGCATGGCGATTCTGATGACGGTGATGGGAGGAGTGACCGGCGTGATGGTTTCCGGAACGAACGCACAGATCGATCAGAACAACCGTTTTCAGGCGCAGAACGAAGCGCGGCTCGCGCTCGACTACTTCAGGCGCGAGGTGCACTGCGCGAGCGCGTCGACGACGGCGAATCCCGCCGCGTCGGTGACGCTGACGCTCGCCGACGACCTGCCCCACCGTCGGGCGGCAACACGAGCGTCACCTGGTGCACCGTCGCGAACGGCACCGGCCGCTACGGCCTCTGGCGCTACGCGGGCTCGGCCTGCAGCGGCACCGGCCGCAAGGTGGCCGACTACCTGACGACCCAGAACGCGTTCACGTACACCGCCCCGTCGGGCAGCGTCGCCTCCGGCACCGGGACAGCTCGCCTCCCTCCAGATCAGCCTCGACGTCAACCTGACGCCCTCGAAGCCCGAACGCGTCTACGCGCTCCAGGACAAGATCGTCCTCCGCAACAGCGTGAGGCCCGCATGAGCGTGTTGCGCCGGCTGCGCTGCGAGCGCGCTCTGGCGCTCCCCTTCGCGCTGCTCGTGATGGCGATCTCGGGCGCGTCGATCGTGACGGTCGTCCAGTTCACGAGCTCGAGCGGCCGGACGGCGACCGTTGCCAAGGGACGGGTGAGCGCGGAGTCGCTGGCCGAGGCGGGCCTCGCGAACGCGTTCGCCGTCCTGAACAACCCGAGCAACAACCCGACGACGCACGACCACCTGCTCGGCTGCGACGCCGACGGCACCAGCTGCACCCCGGTCGTCTCCACCTACACGGGCGGCACGGCCACCTGGTCGGGCTGGCTCGACTCGACCGGCGGCAGCTCCAAGTGGCGGATCACCTCGATCGGCCAGGTCGCAAACCCGTCCGCCGCCGGGGCGCCGGCGCTGAAGGTGACGCTGCTCGCGCGCGTTCCGCTGCAGACGACGACAGGCCCCCCGAACGCGTCGGTCTGGAACTACGCCTACTCGACGAAGCCTCCCGGTGCCGGCTGCGAGGTCGACGTGAACGGCTCAACGTCATCATCGACATCCCCCTCTACGTCACCGGCGACCTCTGCTCTCAGCGGCTCGAACGCCATGATCGACGAGCGCGGCGAGGGTCAGACGCCGGCGGTGCAGCCGATCGACGTTCGCGTCGGCGGCAAGCTCGTGTTCACGGGGTCGAACGCGCACGCTCGGCCTGTCGAGCGACTACATCACGAGCGCTGCCGTCCAGGGTGGGTGCGCGACCTCGATCAACGGCGCCACCCAGACCTGCGCGCGGCCGCCGTTCAACTGGTACGTGACGACGGTCGCCACGTTCGCGCCGATCACGGCGCCGATTGCCGACTACGCGAGCTGGTTCGCGCACAACGACACGATCAACTCGACCTCGACGGCAGGGGGGCAGGACGGCGACTGCGACGTCCGCAGCGGCTCGCCGCCCGAACATCAACCCGACACGCTGCTCGACGCCGACGCCGGCTCGATCAACCTGACCCCCGGCTCCGCCTACACCTGCCGGAAGACGATCGACGGCACCGCCGGCGGCACGGTCGTCTCGGAGCTCTCGTGGAACGGCTCGACGACGTTGACCGTCAAGGGCGACGATCGTCATCGACGGCGCGTGACGATCGCAGGACGACAACGCCACCTACAACGGCTCGGCGACGATCTACGCGAACGGCGCCTTCACCCACAACTATTCCAACGGGCAGATGTGCGCGACGCGTCTTGCGACTTCACGACGTGGAACCCGAACACCGAGATGCTGATCATGGTCGCCGAAGCCTCCGTCACGATGAACGGCATCGAACAACAAGTGGCAGGGCGGGCTCTTCTGCCCCGAATGCCACCGCGCAGTTCTACGACGGCTCGAACATCGTCGTCCACGGGCCGATCATCTGCGGCAGCGTTCACCTTCGGCTCCAACACCGAGCTGAAGCCGCTGCCGGCGATCACGACTCTTCCCCTCGGCGCGCCGGTCGAGCCGAACGTCACCGTCGCTCCCGGTCTACCGGTCTACGGAGGCTGAGCTGAACGTCGGGCTCGCCGCCGTGGCCTTCGTGCCGGGACTCGCGATCGGTTCGTTCCTCAACGTCGTCGCGGCCCGGGTGCCGATCAAGCGGTCGATCGTCTCGCCCGGCTCGGCCTGCATGAGCTGCGGCCACGAGCTGGCGTGGTACGAGAACATCCCCCTCGTGTCGTGGCTCGCCCTCCGGGGCCGGTGCAAGGGCTGCGGCGCCCGCATCGGCGTCGTCTATCCCGCGGTCGAGGTGCTGACGGCGTTGCTGGTCGCCGCGTCGTTCTTCGCCTTCGGCTGGTCCGGCAAGTCCTTCGTCGCCGCGTTCTTCTGCGCCACGCTCGTTGTTGTCTCCGCGACCGATCTCTCGCACCGGATCGTGCCGAACGTCGTTGTGCTGCCTGCGGCGGCGATCGTGCTCGTCGCGATGACGCTCTTGGAGCCGAGCCCCGAGTGGGCGCTCGGCGCCTTCGGCGCGTCGCTCTTCCTCTTCCTCGCGGCGCTCGCCTACCCGAAGGGGATGGGCATGGGCGACGTCAAGCTCGCGCTGCTGCTGGGGGCGATGCTCGGGCGGACAGTGCCGGTGGCGCTGATGATCGGCATGCTCGCCGCTCTCGTCCCGTCCTTTGTCCTGCTGGCGCGGCACGGCAGCGCCGCCCGCAAGATGGGGATTCCGTTTGCTCCGTTCCTCGCGCTTGGCGGCCTGGTCGCGCTCTTCTTCGGCGACGAGCTCCTCGACGCTTATCTGACGCTGCTCTAGTGATCAAGAACGCAAGGCGGCTGCCGATTACCTCGAACATGGCGAGGGTCTTACGCAGGATTCTCTCCGAGCGTGCTCTGGCGCTCCCCTTCGCGCTGCTGGTGATGGCGATCTCGGGCGCCGCGATCGTGACGGTCGTCCAGTTCACGAGCTCGAGCGGTCGCACGGCCACTGTCGCCACGGGCCGGCTGAGCGCGGAGGCGCTGGCCGAGGCGGGACTCGCGAACGCGTTCGCGGTGCTGAACAACCCGAGCAACAATCCGACGACGTCGAACCTGCTCGGCTGCAACGCCGACGGCACGAGCTGCACCCCGGTGGTGTCCACCTACAGCGGCGGCACGGCCACCTGGTCGGGCTGGCTCGACTCGACCGGCGGCAGCTCCAAGTGGCGGATCACCTCGATCGGCCAGGTCGTAAACCCGACCGGCGGCGGCGCGCCGGCGCTGAAGGTGACGCTGCTCGCGCGCGTCCCGCTGCAGACGACAACGGGGACGCCGAACGCGTCGGTCTGGAACTACGCCTACTCGACGAAGCCCCCCGGATCGGGCTGCGAGGTGGACATCAACGGCTCCAACGTCACCATCGACATCCCGCTCTATGTGACCGGCGATCTCTGCATGTCCGGCTCGAACTCGGAGCTCGACGAACGCGGCGAGGGCCAGACGCCGGCAGTGCAGCCGATCGACCTGCGCGTCGGCGGCAAGCTCGTCATGTCCGGCTCGAACGCGACCGTCGGCAAGTCGAGCGACTACATCACGAGTGCGGCCGTCCAGGGTGGGTGCACGACCACGATCAACGGGTCAACCCAGACCTGCGCGCGGCCGCCGTTCAACTGGTACGTGAGCACCGTGAACACCTTCGAGGCGCTCACGGCTCCCGTCGCCGACTACCCGGGCTGGTTCGCCCACAACGACACGATCAACTCGACGTCGACCGCAGGGGGCCAGGACGGCGACTGCGACGTCCGCAGCGGCTCGCCGCCGGCGATCAACCCGGACACGCTGCTCGACGCCGACGCCGGGACGGTCAATCTCTTCGGCTCCACGTATGTCTGCAGGAAGACGCATGACGGCACCGCCGGCGGCACCGTCGTCTCCGAGCTCTCCTGGAACAACACGACGAAGGTGCTCACCGTCAAGGGCGCGGTCTTCGTCGACGGCACCGTCAACGTTTCGGTCGGCGACCTCTACGCCACGTACAACGGCTCCGCGTCGCTCTACGTGAACGGGTCGTTCACTCTGAATGGCTCGAACTCGTACATCTGCGCGAATCCCTCGTGCAACTTCGCGACCTGGAATCCGAACACGGAGATGCTGATCCTGGTCGCCACGTCGGTGTCGATGAACGGCTCGAACGTGAAGTACCAAGGCGGGCTTTTCTGCAATCCGACCTCGACCGCCGACTTCAGCGGCTCGAACGTCGAGATCCAGGGGCCGATCATCTGCGGCTCGTTCACGTTCGGGTCGAACACGGTCTTCAAGCCGCTGCCGGCGATCACGAGCCTGCCCATCGGCGCGCCGGTCGAGCCGAACGTCGCCGTCGCCGCCGGTCTACCGGTCTACGGAGGCTGAGCTGAACGTCGGGCTCGTCGCCGTGGCGTTCGTGTCGGGACTCTTGCCGACGCTCTAGCGGTCAAGGGCGCGGCCGCGGCTGCCGATAACTCGAACGAGGGACATGGCGATAGAGCAGCAGCCGAGCACGGCCACCACAGCCGCGGAGATCCTGGGGATCCCTGCCCCCACAGGCGCGCGCTCGCTCGCCGCGCCCTTCGGCGTCAACGCGATGACCGAGCTCGTCGTCGACCTGCTCTCCGCGACTCAGCTGATTCCGCCTGACAAGCTTGCGATCGTTCGCGGCCGGGCGGGCCAGGGCACCCTCGCGCAGGCGATCATCGACGAAGGAGTCGCGCCGCCGGAGGGGATCGCGCGATCCCTCGCAGTTCGGCACCAGGTTCCCCTGGTCGACCTGCCGGTCACCGGTGTGATGAAGGATGCGACCGAGCAGATCCCGCTGCACGTGCTCGAGCGGGTGCTGGCGGTCCCCTACGCGCTCCAGGGCAACACGCTGCGGGTTGCCGTGGCCGACCCCGGCAACCTGCACGGGCTCGAGGAGCTGCGGCTCGCGACCAAGTATCCGATCGAGATCGGCGTCGCCTCGAGTGACGACATCCTCGGAGAGCTGCGCCGGCTCGCCCGCGCCTCGGAGGCGTTTGGTGCTCGCGCGGCGATGGAGGCGGCTGGAGGAAGGCCTCGAGCTCGAGGAGGAGGCGGACGACCTCGAGGTCGACGACGGGGTCTCCGATGCCCCGCTCGTCCGGCTCGTCAACTCGGTCATCTTCCAGGCTGCCGAGGACGGCGCCTCCGACGTCCACTTCGAGCCGCAGGAGGATGCGCTGATCGTGCGCTTCCGCGTCGACGGCGTCCTCCAGGAGGTGCAGCGGATCCCGAAGCGTATGACGCCCGGAGTGACCACTCGTCTGAAGGTGCTCGCGAAGCTCGACATCGCCGAGCGGCGCAAGCCCCAGGACGGCCGCATCTCGCTCAACGCAGCCGCAGCAGGCCGGATGCTCGACATCCGTGTCGCAACGCTGCCGACGGTCGAGGGCGAGAAGGTCGTCATGCGTCTCCTCGACAAGTCGCGGCGCGCGCCGACGCTCGAGGAGCTCGGGCTGTCGGATGCGATGCGGGCCGACATCGCCGACATCCTCGCCCGGCCGACTGGCGCCCTGCTCGTGACCGGGCCCACCGGCTCGGGTAAGTCGACGACGCTGTACGCGGGGCTGACGACGATCAACCGGCCGGAGATCAACATCATCACGGTTGAGGACCCCGTCGAGTACCGGCTGGCCGGGGTCAACCAGGTGCAGATCAACAACCGGGCCGGCCTGACCTTCGCTTCGGCGCTGCGCTCGATCCTGCGCTCGGACCCGGATGTCGTGATGGTCGGCGAGATCCGGGACGGCGAGACCGCCAAGATCTCGATCGAGGCGGCGCTGACCGGTCACTTCGTCCTCTCGACCCTGCACACGAACGACGCCCCGAGCGCGATCACGCGGCTCAGCGAGATGGGTGTCGAGCCGTTCCTCACCGGCGCCGCCGTCACCGGTGTCCTGGCCCAGCGGCTCGCGCGCAAGCTCTGTCCGCACTGCTGCGAGATGTACCAGCCCTCGGTCGAGGAGCTGCTGCAGTCCCGCGTCTCGCCCGACGTGGCGATGGCTTCCGATGGGATGGCCTTCTACCGCAAGCGTGGCTGCCCCCGGTGCAATCAGACGGGCTACAAGGGCCGGGTCGGCGTCTACCAGCTCCTGAAGATGAACGAGGCGATCGCTCAGCTCGCGGTGGCGCGCGGGAGCCGAGACGAGGTCGAGCGGGCGGCGTTGGAGGCGGGCATGCGCTCGCTCTGGGACGACGGCCTCGCGAAGGTCGCGGCGAGCCTGACCTCGATCGAAGAGCTCGCCCGAGTCCTGGTCTAAGTCCCGGACGAAGCGCGGACGAAGGCGCGAACGGCGTCTCGTGTTCCTGTAACCATGTTCAGTCGTTCGCTGCGAAATCAGCACACGCCTGGTCGGCGCTCTCAACGACGAGAACGTCTCGATGGCCGAGACCTGGCGACGTCTCGCCGAGGCCGGAGAACGCCTGGGGCTGACGCGGCCGAGCTACCAGCACGTCCGACGGCTCGTGCGGATCGAGCGCCGCCGGCGGCAGGTGAGCGCGAGGCAGGAGCACAAGGCCTCACTCGGGGCGTTCGTCCCTCGCGAGTGAGGGCGCGCTACTGGGCCTGAACGTCGCAGCCGAGCACGATCAGCGCCTCGACCGCTTCGGTGACGAAGCGTGTCGCCTCGGCTGAGCTGCTGAAGGTGTACGGGCCGGCCTGGACCGGCGGGCCGGCGGTCGGGTTGCCGGCGGGGAAGACCTCGGTCTCGACGATGCAGGAGTCTCCGTGATCGACAGCGCGCAGGACGACGACCGAGCGACCCTCCTTGCTCGCATGGCGGACGAAGAGCTCGCGCTCGCCGGCTGCCGGAGCCGGAGCGGCGCTCACGACGACGCGTTCGCGGCGGCCTGGGCCACCGTCTCGCGGTCGACGAACCCGCTCAGCTGGAGGGCAACCTCGCCGGAGCGTTTCAGCACCAGCAGGCTGGGATCCTCGACTCGGCCGAGCTTGGTCAGCAGGGCATGCGCAACCTCTTCGTTGAGCACGTTGAGAGCGAGGTAGCCGACGCCCCCGAGCTTCGCGCCCGCCTGCGCCTCGGCTGCCGCGAGCGTGTCGACTCGGGCGCCGGGGACGACGAGCGACACGACGACGATCTCGTGCTTGGCAAGGGCCTTGTCGATCGCCTTGGGGAAGCCGGTGGCCGGGATCGCGACCTCGGGAGCGTTGAGCGCCGGGCGGCTGCGGGGGATGGTGGCGGGCTTCGGCTTCGCGGCGGGCTTGAGGGTGGACTTTGCGGCGGGCTTCGCCGGCCGCGGCGTCGCCGTGCGCGCGATCGGCACCGCGGTGGCGGTGTCAACGGTCGCGCTCGGGCCGAGCATGCGCATCGCCATCATCCCGGCGAGGCCGGCGAGGACGAGCACGATCGCAAGGATCCGGACCTGGGGGCTGACTTTCTCCACACCGGGTCTATCGGCAACGCGAGTGCCATTCTGAAGGGGAACGAGAGAGGGCGCGGTCGCCCGCGCCCTCTCGGTCAAGCGATGGAGCTTGGGGTTACGCGCAGGGGGTTGCCCCGGGCGTGGCGTCGGCCGTGATCGCGCCGGACGGGCCGAGCTTGAAGTACTCGAAGCCGCCGACGAACGAGCGGACGCAGTAGCTCGTGGTCGTGTTCTGGGCGGCGCTGCCCCAGAGGACGTTGAGGCCGGCGTCGTAGGAGATCGCGCCCGGAGGCGTGCCGCCAACGCCGTTCTCGACACCCGCGTAGGTGTTGTTGTCGGCGAAGAAGGTCTCGATCGACGGGATCGCCGAGCGAACGTTGGCCTGCGCGGCGGCCCGCGAAGCGCGGTCGCGGAAGCCGAGGTAGCTCGGCACGGCGATCGCCAGCAGGATGCCGATGATGATGATGACGACCAGAAGCTCGATCAGGGTGAAACCCTTCTCGCTCTTGGTGTCCAGACGCTTGCGGATCGAGGTGAGCATGTTGAGGCGACTCCTTCTGACGGGGGAGAGAGACGTGTGGCTCACCGGGGATCGGCGTTCTCGGGGCCGAGGCATACCCCTAGATAGGGGGAACGTCGCCCACGGCCTCCCCCACAGCGAGGGAGGGAGTCCCGAGCACCGGCAATAGGCAAAGAGAGAGGGCGCGGTTGCCCGCGCCCTCTCGGTCAAGCGATGAGGCTGGGGGTTACGCGCAGGGCGTTGCCCCGGGCGTCGCGTCGGCCGTGATCGTGCCCGACGGGCCGAGCTTGTAGTACTCGAAGCCGCCGACGAACGAGCGGACGCAGTAGCTCGTGGTCGTGTTCTGGGCGGCGCTGCCCCAGAGGACGTTGAGGCCGGCGTCGTAGGAGATCGCGCCCGGAGGCGTGCCTGCCGCGGCATTCTGCACGCCCGCGTAGGTGTTGTTGTCGGCGAAGAAGGTCTCGATCGACGGGATCGCCGAGCGAACGTTGGCCTGCGCGGCGGCCCGCGAAGCGCGGTCGCGGAAGCCGAGGTAGCTCGGCACGGCGATCGCCAGCAGGATGCCGATGATGATGATGACGACCAGGAGCTCGATCAGGGTGAAACCCTTCTCGCTCTTGGCGTCGAGGCGCTTGCGCACCGCTGTAAGCATTGGAATGTCTCCTTCCGAGGGGACGGTCGTGCCGCTGTGGCTAGGCGGACATCGACCGGGCGCGCCTCTCGGTAGACCCCTCGAACGGGTGAACGCTCACCCACGGCATCCCCCACGGTGGGGGAGTCGCCGGCGGCGCCTGAGATAAGGATCGCGCGCGCCCACGCGAGGCCGTCGATCCCTCACTCAAGTTACCCCGGAGCCGTGCCGATAGCGCAGACGTGAGCGGCATCACACCCCCTGTCTTTTCGCTGCGCTCGATCGACGAACTGCTCGAAGCAATGGTCGCCCGAGGCGCGTCGGACCTGCACCTGACGGTGGGGACCCCGCCTGCGATTCGCGTCCGCGGCGAGCTCGAGCGTCTCGAAGGGATCCCGGCGCTGACCCCGGAGGTGACGCAGGAGCTGCTCTACCGCATGCTCTCGACCGAGCTGCAGAAGCAGCTCGAGATCAAGCGCCAGATCGACACCGCGCACTCGATTCCCGGGCTCGCCCGCTTCCGCGTCAACGTCTATTTCCAGCGGGGCTCGCTCGGCGCTGCCTTCCGGGTGATCCCGGAAGAGCTGCAGACGCTGGAGGAGCTCGGCCTCCCGCTGACCCTCGCCTCGCTGGCGATGCAGCCGCGGGGTCTCGTGCTCGTCACCGGCCCGACCGGCTCCGGCAAGTCGACCACGCTCGCGGCGATGATCGACGAGGTCAACCGCAACCGCACCGACCACATCCTCACGATCGAGGATCCGATCGAGTTCGTGCACCGGCACAAGCGGTGCGTCGTCAACCAGCGCGAGATCGGCACCGACGCGATGAGCTTCGGCGAGGCGCTCCGCGCCGCCCTCCGCCAGGACCCCGACGTGATTCTCGTCGGCGAGATGCGCGACCTCGAGACGATCGGAACCGCTCTGACCGCGGCCGAGACGGGGCATCTCGTGCTCGGGACGCTGCACACCCAGAGCGCGCCCGGGACGATCGACCGCATCATCGACGTCTTCCCGGCCGAGCAGCAAGACCAGGTTCGGATCATGCTCGCCGGCTCGCTCCAGGGCATCATCACGCAGTCGCTGCTGCCGACGGCCGACGGCCAGGGTCGCGTCGCCGCGCTCGAGATCCTGCTGCCCGACGACGCGACCAGGAACCTCGTTCGCCAGGGCAAGGTCGAGCAGATCTACACGATCATGCAGACCTCGACGAGCCGCGGAATGATGACGATGGAGCAGTCGCTCTCGAGCCTGGTGATGCGCCGCGTGATCACCCGCGAGACGGCGCTCGCCTGCACGAGCCGGCCCGACCAGCTCGAAGGGCTGCTCGAACGCTCCGGCTACCAAGCGCCGGCAGAGGTGGCGAACGAGATGCCGCTCGGCCTGAGAGTCGCTGGGAGCTGAGATGTCGGAAGACGAGAAGACCTCGATCTGGAAGAAGGAGATCTCGTTCCGCCGCAAGCCGGAGCAAGACCTCACCGACGACGAGGGCGGCACCTCGATCTGGAAGAAAGAGCTCAGTCTGCGCAAGACCGGGAAGGATCCCGAGGTCCCGACCGAGCCGGAGCCGTTCGTCGTCGAGTCGCTGGAGTCCGTGCCCGACTCGGACCAGACAGTCGCGCCTGATCCGGCGCCGCCCGTGCCAAACCCTGCGCCCGAGCCTGCCCCGGTCGTTCTCGCATCGGTCGCTCCCGTCGAGCACGGCTGGCTGACCCAGCCGCTCGAGGACGTGTCCGAGCCACCTGCTCCGCAGCCCGACGAGCTCCCGCCGATCACGCTCGTGCCTGCGATCGAGCCGGCCTCGGCTCCCGACCCCCAGCCTGAGTCCCAGCCTGAGCCCCAGCTAGCCCGAGCTGCCGCCGGTTGCCGAGGCGCCGCTGCCGGCGGTGACTGCAATTCCGATCGTGCCGGCGACGCTCTCGGAGCTGCCCGTTGCGGAGCCTCAGCCTGTTCAGCTGCCCGCAGTCGAGCTGCCCCCGGTCGAGCTACCCGCCGCGGACTGTCCGCGCCGGATCTCATCGTCCCCGCAGCAGCGGCCGCGGCGGCGTCGAAGACGCCCTTCTACAAGCGCGAGCTCTCCCTCAAGCGCAAGCCCCGAGAGCGCACGCCGAAGGCCGAGCGCCCCAAGCGGGAGCGCAGCGCCAAAGTAAAAGCCGAGACGAAGGCGAAGCCCGAGGCGGGCGACAAGGCTCCGTTCTACAAGCGCGAGCTGTCCCTGAAGCGCAAGGCAAAGCAGTGGGACGACGCCGAGCCGGCCGCAGAGGCCAAGCCCAAGCTCCGCCGGCCGCCGCGCCCGAAGCCTTCGCTTCCGTCGCTGTCCCGTGGCGGCTCCGCCGGCAAGATTGTCGGCCTGAAGATCGGCGGCTCGCAGATTGCGGCTGCGCGGATCAACAACGGCGGCTCGCCCGAGCTCGTCCAGGCCGTGCGCGGTCCACTTGAGCACGGAATCGTCGTCGGCGGCGAGCTGCGCGACCCGGAGGCTCTCGCTGTCGCCCTGAAGGACTTCTTCACGCTTCACAAGCTGCCGAAGCGCGGCGTGCGTCTGGGCATCGCGAACAACCGAATCGGCGTCCGCACCTTCGAGGTCGTCGGCATCGACGACCCCAAGCAGTTGGCGAATGCAGTGCGTTTCCGCGCTCAGGAGGTGCTCCCGATCCCGATCGAGGAGGCCGTGCTCGACTTTCAGGTCCTGTCGGCCTCGGTGAACGACGAGGGCCAGCCGGTTCGGCGGGTGCTGCTGGTGGTTGCCTACCGCGAGCTCGTCGACCGCTACGTCTATGCGTGCCGCAAAGCCGGACTCCAGGTGGTCGGGATCGACCTCGAGGCGTTCGCGCTGCTGCGCGCCGTCTCGCCGCCGCATGACCCAGTGCCGGAGGCCGAGCGCGGCGCCGTCGTCGCCGTTTCGGTCGGCCACGATCGCTCGACCTTTGCCGTCTCGGACGGCCGCGTCTGCGAGTTCACGCGCGTCCTCGAGTGGGGTGGCTCTGCACTCAACGTGGCGATTGCCCGGGCGCTCGACATCTCGCCGAGCGAGGCCGAGCCGATCAAGCGCGGCCTCTCTCTCACCGGCGTCGACACGGCTCCCGAAGGTTTCAACTCCGACCAGCTCGCGACCGCGCTCGAGGCCGTCAGAGGTCAGCTGCAGACGTTCGCGCGGGAGCTCGTCTCCTCGCTCCAGTTCTACCAGAATCAACCCGGCTCCCTGGGCATCGGCGAGATCGCGCTCACGGGCGGCACGGCCCACCTGCCCGGCTTCGGCGCCGAGCTCGAGCGGCTGATCGGCGTGCCGGTCCGGGTGGCCGACCCGATGAGCCGCGTCAAGGTGTCGCGGAAGGTGCGGGACCTCGAGCAGGTCGGCTCGCTCGCGATCGCGATCGGCCTGGGGATCGACGACTGATGCGCGCCGTCAACCTCCTCCCTCGCGACGAGACGCCGAAGAGTTTTGCCAACAACCGTGGCGTCGTGTTCGCCGCCGCAGGCGGCACCGCCCTGATCACGGCCGGCCTCTGCACGCTGCTGCTCGGCGCCGGCGGCTCGATCAAGGATCGCCAGCTGACGCTCGACTCGTTGAACGCCGAACTTGCTTCGCTGCCTGCTCCGTCGGCGGTGGACGCGTCGCAGGACGCGACGCTCAGCGCCGAGAAGACGGCACGCACGACGGCTCTGTCGAGCGCGCTCGCGGAGCGCGTCGCCTGGGACGGCGTGCTGCGGCAGGTCTCACAGGTTCTGCCCGAGGACGTGTGGCTCGCCAGCCTGCAGACGACGGCCGCCACCGCAGCAGTCGGCGCACAGCCGGAGCCCGCGGGAGTCAACCTGATCGGCTCGACCTACTCCCAGAGCGGCGTCGCGCGATTCCTCTCGCGGCTGTCGGTGATCCCGACGCTGACGAACGTGACGCTCGAGTCGAGCATCTCGACCACCGCCGGCAAGCAGAAGCTCGTCCGGTTCTCGATCCGCGCCCAGGTGAAGACGGCGTGAAGCGCAAACTCCCCGCCCAGACCCTCTACGTCGTCGTCGGCGGCGCCCTGCTCGTCTATCTTCTCGTCGGCTGGTTCATGCTTGCCAGCCCCAAGCGGGCCGAGGCGGCGAAGCTCGCAGACGAGGTTGCGGCAGCCGAGGTCGCGGTCGCGGCCGCGCGCAGCGCCGCCACGCGCCGGGCCGACGCCCAGCCGATCGCCGTCGCCGACATCTTCCGCGTCGCCAAGGCGATGCCCTCGGAGCCAGACATGCCGGGCATCCTGCTCGAGCTCGCCCGGCTGGCCGAGGAGTCGGGGATCGAGTTCCAGTCGATCACGCCGGGAGCCGCCGCGGCAGCGGGGACGTACACGCGAATCCCGATCACGCTCGCCTTCGACGGCAACTTCTACGAGCTCTCCGACTTCCTCTTCCGCCTACGCACGCTCGTCGGCGTTCGCTCGAGCGAGCTCTACGCCACCGGCCGGCTCTTCTCGGTTTCGACGCTCGCCTTCGAGGAGTCGCCCCAGGGCTATCCCGACCTCCAGGCGAACCTCGCACTCGACGCCTTCGTCTATGGCGCCGCCCCGGCAACGGCCGGCGCGCCTGCGGTTGCCCCACCCGAGCCGGCCGCGACGCCGCCCGCAGCCGCGCCCGCGACCGAGGCCGCAGCGGCAGCAGAAGGGACCCCCTAGATGGCCAAGAAAGTCAGTCCTGCGCAGGCGAAGGCCGCCAAGCAGAAGAAGATCGCGATCGTGCTCAGCGTCCTCTTCGTGATCGTGGCGGCGATCCAGGGGCCGCGCATGCTCAAGATGCTGAAGGGCCCGTCCGTCCCGGTTGCCGCGGCCACCGAGGCAAGCACGCCTGCGCCGGAAGCCACGGCCACGGCGACGACGCCGACGGCTCTCGCGCCCGCCGGCGCGCCCCCGGAGGCCGGCCAGCCGGCCGTGCTCGCCTCCAGCGACGGCGCCTCGGAAGACCTCCTCTCCTTCGAGCTCTTCGAGAGCAAGGATCCGTTCACCCAGCAGGTGGATGCGGAGGCGCAGGCAGCGAGCGCCGTCGCCACCGATCCGGCCGAGCAGACGTCGGCCGCACCTGCCGCGAGCTCGCCGCCCGCGTCGAGCGGTTCGGCCGTCTCAGGGGCAGGCGCTGAAGCGGAGGACGGCGGCGGCACGGCACCGGCGACCCCGTTCGCTCCGACGGCACCGGCGGCGGAGGCCGCGGCCGCGACGACGATCTCGGTCAACGGCGTCTCCGGCCAGGCAGACGTCGGCAAGGAATTCCCGACTGATGATCCGATCTTCGTGCTCGTCTCGACCGCAAGGAACGGCAAGTCGGCGCAGATCGGCATCGCCGGTGGCTCGTACGCCGAACGGCGAGCGGACGATCACGCTCAAGCTGGGCAAGCCCCTGACGCTGCAGAACACGGCCGACGGCACGCGCTACGAGCTCGTCCTCAAGACCGTCGCGGGCTTCGTGCCGGGGTCGAAGAAGTGATCGCGCGGATTCGCTCCGAGGAAGGCTTCGGCCTGATCGAGCTGATGATCTCGATCGTGGTGCTGAACGTCGCGCTGCTCGCGATCTTCGCGGCGTTCAACTCCGGCGCGCTCGCGATCGCGCGCGCCTCGCAGACGTCCACCGCGTCGGTGCTCGCGGACAAGCAGATGGAGCTCTACCGGGCGGTGCTCTACGCGAACGTCGCGCTCGACTCGACGGCGCTCACGGCGGCCGCGAGCGACTCGATCTACACAGGCGACTCCGCCTACAGCGGCACGCAGACCTCGAAGTCGTGCGGCGGCTCGCCGCCCGCCGAGTGCAGCCCACGCCAGACTGTGACGGGGCCGGACGGCAACTCCTACCGCGTCGACACGTACATCGTCGCCGAGACGCCGACCAACGGCCGCGCGGTGAAGCGCGTCACCGTCGTCGTCCGCAGATCCGGCGCGTCGAAGACCCTCGCCCGGCTGACCTCGACCTTCGACGCCTCCACGGGCTGAGGGCTGCATGGCGGCGTACGCATACAACGCGGTCAACTCAGTCGGCCTCGAGTCGGCCGGGGAGGTGCACGCCCCGGACCTGGTCGCAGCACGGGAGCAGCTTCGCGTCCGTGGGCTCATGGCCCTGCGCATCGACGAGCTGCCCTCTGCCGGCGAGGACTCAGCGCGCACGGCGTTCAAGAAGATCAAGCCGAAGTCACTGCAGATCTTCTCGCGCCAGTTCGCGACAATGATCGAGGCGGGCCTCAACGTCGTCAGCGCCCTCGTGATCCTCGAGCAGCAGACCGACGACCGCTACCTGGCGCAGATCATCCACGAGCTCCGCGCCGACGTCGAGGGTGGCATGCTGCTCTCTCAGGCGATGAGCCGCCACCCGAAGGTCTTCAACCGGCTCTTCGTCTCGATGGTCGAGGCGGGTGAGGCAGCGGGAATCCTCGACACCGTGCTCGACCGCGTCGCCTTCCAGATCGAGAAGGAGACGGCGATCAAGCGTCGCGTCAAGGGCGCGATGATCTACCCGACGATGGTGCTGATCTTCGCCACCCTCGTCCTCGTCGGGATGCTGCTCTTCCTCGTCCCGGTCTTCGTGAAGATCTTCGAGCAGCTCGGCGGCGACCTGCCGATGCTGACGCAGTGGGTGTTGAACGCCTCCAACTTCATCAAGGCGACCTGGTTCGTCCTGATCCCCGGGACGATCATCGGCATCTTCGGGCTGAAGAAGTTCCTCAAGACCGACACCGGCCGCAAGCGGTGGGACCGGATCAAGCTGAAGCTGCCGATGAAGATCGGCGACGTCGTCCTCAAGGTGACGATGGCGCGTTTCTCGCGCACCCTCTCGACGCTCGTCGCGGCCGGCGTCGACATCATCAAGGCGCTCGAGATCACCGGCCAGACGGCCGGGAACTGGGTCGTCGAGGAGTCGCTCGCGGGCGTGCGGGTGAAGGTCGGCGAGGGTGTGCCGATCGCGCAGCCGCTGATCGAGAACCCGGTCTTCCCGGCGATGGTCAGCCAGATGGTCAAGATCGGCGAGGAGACCGGAGAGCTCGAGAAGATGCTCGGCAAGATCGCCGACTTCTACGAGGAAGAGGTCGACGCGTCGATCCAGTCGCTGACCTCGATCGTCGAGCCGATCATGATGCTCGGCGTCGGGATCATGGTCGGCGTCGTGATCATCAGCATGTACCTGCCGATGTTCAAGCTGCTGACGCTGATCCAGTAGCTCCCTCCTCGCTCGGAGACGTGCTCGGGTGTCCCAGATTCTGAGTAAGTGCGCTCGCTCAATCGTGCCGATGGGGTGATGAGGTCGGATCCGGGCGATGAGACAGTTCCTCAGGTGCTCATTGGCCCGGATCAATCTGGAGGGAGTGAGGAATCGTGACCGCACCCGCGACCGCCCGACCAGGCGCGAACGTCGGTTCCACGAGCGAGTTCAGCTTGTTCTTCCGGGTCAAGCCCGGCCAGGCGGATGCCTTGCGGAGCTCGCTGAAGGAGCTTCAGGACACGCCGGGCTATCGGCCCGGAGAGCACAACATGGCCATCGCGACCATTCACGAGGCCAGGTTCGTGCTGTTCGACGACGACACTCGACTGCTGTTCGCAACGAGCTTCGACGGCCCGTGGGACTCCTACATGGAGGACTTCTTCACATCGGGGCCGACGCTGGCGCTCTTCGACGTCATCTTCAAGCATGTCGACGGCTACGAGGGGCTTCCTGACGCCGCGGCCGTGAAGTCGTTCGTCCTCGGCGCGCAGGTGACCGCGGCCGCGTACGCGCGCAACTACGGCGGCACGGTGAAGGAGATCCGGAAGGCCGAGCGCGTCAACAAGGCGTTCCAGCAGGTGCTTGACGACCCGGACGCCGCAGAGGCGTTGCAGCACCCGGCGCTGAAGCCGCTGCTCGACGAAGCTGCCGACTAGGCCGGCGCGAACGATGTCGGATCACATCTCAGGGCCGCGGGCGCTCGCCGACCCGATCGCGGATATCACCGACGTCTACGCTTTCCCAAGTCCCGAGCGGCCTGGGCAGCTCGTGCTCGTGATGAACACGCTGCCTTTTGCTCCCCCGTCCGCCCTCCTTTCCGACGGCCTCGTCTATCGCTTCCGCTTGCGCCCGCTGACCGCGCAGGCGGCGGCCCGCCCGACACCGTTCGCCGTCGGTGAGCAGGAGTTCACGTTCGACTGCGTCTTCTCCGATCCCTCGGCAGGCAACGGCGCCCATGGACAGGAAGGCACGCTGGCGACCCCGGCGGGCGAGGTCGTTCAGTTTCGCGTGAACGACGAGCAGGGCGGCTCGGGTCACGGCGTCCGCGTCTTCGCCGGGCCGCGCTGGGATCCGTTCATCATGGACGCACGGGCGGCGCTCAAGACGATCGCGACGGGCGAGCTCGCCTTCACCGAATCCGGCGCCATCTACATGGACGGCAAAAACGTCCTCTCCCTCGTGATCGAAGTCGACTGCGCGCAGCTCCTCGCCGGTGTGAAGCTCGTCGGCGTGGTCGCTGAGACCCTGACCCGCGGCCGTTTCAACGTCCGGATCGAGCGTGTCGGCAGGCCCGAGGTGAAGAACATGCTGCTGGCGCCGAAGCAGTTCGATCCCGTCAATCGCGACCTCGAGATCCGCGATCTCTACAACATGGAAGACGCGTTCCAGCTCGCCGACGGCTACCAGGGCGCCTACCGGGCGCGGCTCGATGCCAACCTCGCCTTCTGGGACGGTCTCGACGGCAAGATCGACGCTCCGCCCGACGGGAACGGCACTCACCCACTGACAGAGCTTGTCCTCGCCGACTACCTCGTCGTCGACGTCGGCAAGCCCTATGCCGAGCAGGGTTCCTTCCTCGAGATCGAACGCGCCGCCGGCGAGGGTCGTCCGCACGAGACCTGTGGTGGACGGTCGCTCAACGACGACGTCATGGACAGGATCTTCACGCTGCTCGTGAACGCCGGCAAGGGGCCGATCATCCGCGACGGCGTCGACCAGGCCACGCGGCCCGGCGAGCGCACCTTCCCCTACCTCGCGCCGGCGAACCCGGATCCTCCGGAGCAGCCCGAGCACCACCACTGAGGTGGCTGCTCCCGCGGAGAGTGTGATCACCGGCGCGGGCGTCAGCCTGGAGCTCGATGACATCCAGAGCGGTGCGCTGCACGAACGGCCCACCCCCTACGTCGGTGCCTACCTGCTGATCCGTGTCGACGACCGCAAGGCCGGCCGTGAGCTGGCGCGCCGGCTGATCTCGGTCGTCGACTCCGGCCGGCCCACCGCCGAACCTGTTCCGGACGCCTGGGTCACGGCTGCGTTCACCTACCGGGGCCTGGAGGCGCTCGGTGTGCCGCAGGACTCGCTCGACAGCTTTGCGCCGGAGTTCCGGCAGGGAATGGCGGCGCGGGCAGCCGAACTGGGGGATGTCGGCGAAAGCGGCCCGGACAACTGGGAAAAGCCGCTCGGGACCGCCGACGTCCACATCGCCCTCGCCGCCTTGTCGTCTGACCAAATCCGGCTCGAGGCGGTGCTCGAGCGAGCCCGCAAGACCTACGAGGAGCTCTCCGGGATCGAGGTGATCTGGCGTCAGGACTGCTACCAGCTGCCCACCGGACGTACGAGCTTCGGCTTCAAGGACGGGATCGGACAACCCGCCGTCGAGGGCAGCGGCATTCCCGGCTCGAACCCCGGCGAGGCGCCGCTGAAGGCGGGCGAGATCATCCTCGGCTACCCGGACGAGACGGGGAGCCTGCCGCCGATGCCGACGCCGGAGGTGCTCGGACGGAACGGCACCTATGTCGTCTTTCGCAAGCTGCACACCCGCGTCGCCGCCTACCGGCGTTATCTGCGCGAGAAGGCGGCGAGCCGTGAGGAGGAGGCGCTGCTCGGCGCCAAGATGGTCGGCCGCTGGCAGAGCGGCGCGCCGCTGGCGCTCTCCGCCGAACGGGATGATCCCGAGCTTGGCGCAGATCCGCAGCGGAACAACGACTTCCTCTACAAGGATGATCTGCGCGGTTTCAAGTGCCCGGTGGGCGCGCACGCACGCCGCGCGAATCCGCGTGACGCGCTCGACGACGAGGGCAGCGTCGACGTCCGCCTCCACCGGATGATCAGGCGCGGGACGAGCTACGGCCCGACGCTGCCCGAGGGCGTGCTGGACGACGACGGCGCCGACCGGGGCATCATCTTCGTCTTCGCCGGCGCCCATCCGAAGCGGCAGTTCGAATTCGTGAAGACGCAATGGCTGAACGACGGCGTCTTCATCGGCGCCCCGAGCGAAAGCGACCCGCTCGTCGGCCCGAACGACGGCTCGGGGACGTTCACAATCCCGCAGCGGCCGATCCGCCGCCGGCTGCAGACCCTGCCGCCCTTCGTGGTCACCCGCGGCGGCGAGTACTGCTTCGCCCCCGGGCTGAGCGCGATGCGCTGGCTCGCTGAGCTGGACACTTGACAGGCACGGATCGAGGGAGGACGCGACATGGCAGCCAAGACCAGCACAGATCGTTGGAAAGCGCTCGACTTCGCTGCGCCTCCAGCCGACGTGGCCGAACCCGAGGAGCCGGTTCTCGTCGAGTACAGCGCGGATGGGCGAGTGGCGGTCATCACGCTGAATCGCCCGCACGCGGACAACGCGATCACCACCGCGATGGGCGCCCGACTGACCGAGATCCTGGAGTCGGTCGCCGTTCGTACCTCCCTCCGCGCGGTGATCCTCACCGGTGCTGGTGACCGCGCGTTCTCCGTCGGCAGCGACCTGCGTCAGCGCAAGAACATGACGAAGGAGGACTGGCTGCGTCAGCGCCAGGACTTCGACCGCACCCTCTACACGATGCGGCAGCTGCGCAAGCCGATCTTCGCCGCCGTCAACGGGATCGCGTACGGAGGGGGCTCGGAACTGGCTCAGAGCACCGACTTCATCATCGCGTCCGACAACGCCACCTTCGGCCAGCCCGAGGCGATGATCGGCCTCGCCGCAGGCGGCGGCTCGCCCGTATTCCTCCCCCGCGTCCTCCCGCCCGGAAAGGCGCTGCAGATGCTGATGACCGGCGACCCGATCACCGCTCAGGAGGCTCACCGGCTCGGGATGGTCAACGAGATTCATCCGCCGGGTCAGCTGATGGATGCCGCGCACCGGATCGCGACGAAGATCGCGAGCAACTCGCCGACGGCGGTTCAGGCGGTCAAGGGTGCTGTGCGCATGGGCGAGGGACAGCCGGTCGAGCAGGCGATCGCGATCATGATGGCGGCCCACTGGCGCTCCGCCGTCCATCCCGACCGCATCGAGGGAATCGGCGCCTTCAACGACGACCGCGACCCGATTTTCCAGGATCCCGACTACTAAGACGCCGTCAGCGGCGAGGAGGCTGAAACATGGCAGTGGCACACGACCTCGAACGAGACCGCGCCGCGCTCAACATGATCAACCCGGCGCCGTACAACGCGGAGGCGCCACCGGAGGCACTCGCGGCTGAGATCACGCCGGTCGCGCTCCACTACGTCCGCAGCAACTTCGCCGTGCCGACCCCCGACGGCAATCTGGAGATCGGCGGGGCTGTCGCAAGCCCGGCCACGCTGACGCTCGACGACCTGCGCCGGCTGCCTGCGGTCAAGCGTGCCGTCACGCTCGAGTGCGCCGGAAATGGACGACTCGCGACACGGCCCCTGCCGGTCGGCGAACCCTGGGGCGACTACGCCGTCTCCACCGCCCGGTGGACAGGCGCGCTCCTCCGCGACGTCCTCGAGCAGGCCCAGCCCACGGCGGACGCCGTCGAGGTGCTCTTCGAAGGTGCTGACCACGGTCCGTACCACCTCGAGCCCGTCCTGCCCGAGACCAACCGCGACGACCTGGCCTTCGTACGTTCGCTCGCGCTGCAGCACGCAGTCGATCCGGAAGCAGAGATCCTGATCGCCTACGAGATGAACGGTGAGCCGCTGACCCCCGACCACGGTGCCCCGTTCCGGCTGATCGTTCCGCACTGGTACGCCGTCGCCTCAGTCAAGTGGCTGAAGCGAATCGACGTGCTCACTGAGCCGTACTCCGGCGAGTTCCAGACCGGCCACTACATCTACGAGTGGCCCGACCGTCCGCACGAGCCCGTCGACCTGATGCGCGTTCGCGCCCGCATCACCGATCCGGCGCCCGGCACGATCATCCCCGCTGGCACCTACACCGTGCGCGGCAAGGCTTGGTCAGGGACAGGGCCGGTGACCGACGTCCACGTCAGCTTCACCGGCGAAGGCGACTGGCATCGAGCGAGACTCGAGCCCGCGAAAGACCCGTCTCAGTGGCAGGATTGGTCGCTCAACTGGGAGGCGACCGGGATCGGCCGCCACAGCCTGCGAGCGCGCGCAACCGACGCTTCGGGCAATGTCCAGCCCGACGTCCCACCCTGGAACCGGCTCGGCTACGGAAACAACGCGATCGAGGTCTCGTACGTCGACGTCGCGTAGCTTCCGCGGGAAGGAGCGCGCGACTGTCTCGGGCCTCAGGAGCTGTAGCGGAGCACCCACTCGGTCAGGAACGGCTCCACGATTGCATGCGCGCCGCCCGCCTGTTTCGCAATCAGCTCATCCGCGAGCAGAGCCTCCGTCGCTCGTTGCACCGTCGAGGCCGCCGGGAGCCCGAACTTGGTTCGATACGCGCTGCTCTGCAGGTGGCCCGGCTCGACGGCGAGCGCCTGGAGCACGAGCCGCTGCGCGCGCGACGCTTGTTCCCACACCAGCGTGAAGCGCGCGCTCTCCGACCTCACGACGGTATCCAGAGCGGCCCGGAAGTCCGAGTCGTTCGCGGAGAAGCCCGAGGGCACCTCTTCCCAAAGCGCATACGCCAGCTCCTGGGTTGCGTAGGGGTGACCCTGCGTGATCTCGAGCAGCGCGTCGACGACGGCAGCGGCGACCCCACGATCAGTGCTGTCGAACCGCTCCTTGACGAAGCGTTTGAAGAGCTCCGGCTCGATCGCGCCGATCTCCATCACCTTGGCGCTTCTGTAGAAGGGCTCGTTCTCGTCGTTGAAGAGCCGCTTCATCATGTGCCGCTTGCTGCCGGCGTAGATGTGGGCGACATCCGGCTGTTCCTGGAAGACCGCTCTCATCAATCCGGGCAGAGCCTGATCGATGTCCGTGATCTCCTGAAACTCGTCGAAGTACAGCGCGACCGTCCTACCCTGCTCCGCCGCCAGCTGCGCCGGCAGCTCCAGCAGCCGCTCGATCGTGGCGTCGATGTCTTCCTCGGCGTGGTAGGCAGTGAAGGTGAAGCTGTACGAGCCGTCCTCGGCGTTGAACGTGATCGAGGGCGTGATCCTGAGGGAGGAAAAGATTCGCAGGGCATCCTTCGCCTTGAACATCGTCGAGGCAAGCTCGTCGTGGATCGCGCGTGCCAGCTTCGATGCCAGCTTCGCCTTGGTCGGGGTCTTCATCAGATCGACCTCGGCGACAAGCACGCCGTCGGCCGTCAGTTCCTGGATCGCGCGGCGGACGAGGGACGACTTGCCGTACCGGCGCGGGGCGATCAGCGCCACGTTCTGCCCGTTCAGGATGTCGGACGTCAGCGACCTCAGCTCCGCCTCGCGATCGGTGAAGGCCTCATCGAGCGCGAGGTCGCCGAAGTAGAAAGGGTTCGAAGGCTGACGTTTCCTCATACTCGAATCATACAAAAATGCATCGAAAACGAAACGCTATATTGCGTCACGCACGTGAGCATGATCCACATGTAGCAGCCGGCACGGACACGCAGAGATGGGTTACGCAACTGTGCGTGGCAGGTACCCGACCGCGCCGCGTTGACTGCCACGCACGCGGCCGCGAACCCGGTACTCGGGTTATCACGTTTGCAAAGAGTAAAAGATCAGCGCTCGGGTACGCAGCCCTTCGCACCTGCGGCGCCAACCCGAACAAGGAGTCTGTCGATGCGACGCCTCATCCTGCTTCTCGCCCTGCTCGTTCTCGCGCTCGTACCGGCGGCCACCGCCGGCAGCCCGACGCCGCAGGGCTACATCGTCGTCCTCGAGAGTGGCACGAACCCGGCCGCTGTCGCCTCCGACCATGCGCAGCGGTTCGGCGTCCAGGTCGGATTCGTCTACAGCAACGCGCTCAAGGGCTACTCGGCCCTCGTCCCGGCAGGATCGCTCGACGAGCTCAGCGCCGACGCGCGCGTCGCCTACGTCGAGCGCGACTCCGTCCGGACCGTGAACGCGACGCAGACCGGCGCCACGTGGGGCCTCGACCGGACCGACCAGCGGGCACTGCCGCTGTCGACGACCTACACCTACACCGCCACCGGCGCAGGTGTGAAGGCGTACGTGATCGACACCGGCATCCGCAAGACGCACACGCAGTTCGGCGGCCGCGCCATTCACGGCGTCGACACGACGACGCCGGTCGGGGTCACCTCCGACGACTGCCACGGTCACGGTACGCACGTCGCCGGCACGATCGGCGGCTCGATCCACGGCGTCGCCAAGGGCGTTCAGCTCGTCGCGGTGCGCGTGCTCACCTGCGCCGGCACGGGCCTCAACTCGGGCGTGCTCGCAGGCGTCGACTGGGTCACCGGCAACCACCAGGCGGGCCAGCCCGCCGTCGCGAACATGAGCCTCGGCGGCGGCAAGTCGGCCGCGCTCGAGCAAGCGGTGGCCAACTCGATCGCCGATGGCATCACCTACGCGGTCGCTGCCGGTAACGAGACCGAGGACGCGTGCACCGGCTCGCCTTCAGGACTCGCGGCCGCGATCACGGTCGGCGCGACGACGAACACGGACGCGCGGGCGAGCTACAGCGACTTCGGCCCCTGCGTCGACTTCTTCGCGCCGGGCTCCAACATCACGTCGGCCTCGTACCTGACCGACACCGGCACGGCGACGATGAGCGGCACATCGATGGCTGCGCCGCATGTCGCAGGGGTGGCCGCGCTCTACCTGCAGGGCACGCCGGGCGCGACGCCGCAGGCGGTGCGTGACGGGCTGTTCACGCTGACGACGAAGAACATCGTCACGGACGCCCAGAGCACGAACGCTCACCTGCTCTTCTCGAACCTCTAGCTCGTGCTGTGGTTGGGGGCGGCCTGGGCCGCCCCCAACCGCGTACCCTTCCCGGCGTGAGGGGCCGGCGTCAGGCGGTCGAGATCGTCTTCGACCACGCGACCAAGCTCTACCCCGGTCGTGCGGCTCCGGCGGTCGACGACCTGTCGTTGTCGATCCCCGCCGGCGAGATCTGCTGCCTCGTCGGGCCGTCAGGCGGCGGTAAGACGACAGCGATGAAGCTGGTCAACCGGCTCGTCGAGCTCACCTCCGGCGACGTCCGCGTCGACGGGCGCAGCGTCAAGACGCTCGACCAGACCGAGCTCCGTCGCGGCATCGGCTACGTGATCCAGCAGGTCGGCCTCTTCCCGCACATGACCGTCGCCGACAACGTCTCGACCGTCCCGCGGCTCCTCGGCTGGTCGAAGAGCGAGACCGCGGCGCGCGTCGACGAGCTGCTCGACCTCGTCGACCTGCCCGCCCGCGACTACCGCTCGCGGTACGCCTCGCAGCTTTCAGGCGGCGAGCGCCAGCGTGTCGGCCTGGCCCGCGCGCTCGCTGCCGACCCGCCCGTGATGCTGATGGACGAGCCGTTCGGCGCCCTCGATCCGATCACACGCACCAGGCTCCAGAAGGAGTTGCTTCGCATCCACGGGGAGATCGGGAAGACGATCATCTTCGTCACGCACGACATCGACGAGGCGATTCTGGTCGGCGACCGGATCGCCATTCTGCGCGAGGGCGGCGTCCTCGCCCAGTACGCGACACCGGAGGAGCTGCTCGCAAGGCCGGCCGACGAGTTCGTCGCTCGCTTCGTCGGCGCCGACCGCGGTCTGAAGCGGCTCTCGCTGACGCGGATCGGTGACCTGGAGCTCGAGCCCGGCAACGGAACCATTGGCCCGTTGCTCGACGCGGACACGACGCTGCGCGACGCGCTGTCGGAGATGCTGACCGCCGGCTCGCGCGCCGTCTTCGTCGAAGATGCCGACGGGAAGCGGCGGGTGCTCACGCTCGACCGGATCACGGAGCTGCTGAAGTAGTGGCAGCCGAGCCCGTCATCCCGGAGTTCGGCGAGGCGAGCGACTGCGTCACCGAGAACCGCACCTTCTGCACGGACTGGGTGCGCGACAACTGGGATCCAGTCCTCCAGCCGGCGCTCGTCGAGCACATCGAGCTGACACTGATCGCCGTCGCCGTCGGGTTCGCGATCGCGCTGCCGGCGGCGCTGCTCGCGCACCGCGTCGGCCACGTCGAGCGGCCCTTCGCGCTCGCGGCAGCGGTGATCTACACGATCCCGAGCCTGGCGCTCTTCCAGTTGCTCGTCCCGCTCACCGGACTGACGGTGACGACGGTCGAGATCGCTCTCGTCGGCTACACCCTCCTGATCATCTTTCGGAACACGCTGACCGGGCTCCGGTCGGCACCGCCGGAGGTGCTCGAGTCCGCCCGGGGGATGGGCCTGACCGCCAACCAGACGCTTTTCCGTGTCGAGCTGCCGCTCGCGTTCCCGGCGATCATGGCCGGGCTGCGGATCGCCGTCGTCTCGACGATCGCACTCGCGACCGTCGCGGCCTTCGTCGTCTCGCAGGGGCTCGGTCGCCCCATCCTCGGTGCGCTCAGCCTCGGCTTCAAGACCGAGATCTTCGCCGCCGGCGCGCTCGCGATCGGACTGGCGATCCTTGCAGACGGTCTGCTCGTCACTGCCCAGCGGCTCCTGACCCCGTGGGCCTACGCGCGGAGGACAGCATGACGTTCGCCGCTCTGAACGTCTTCGTCGACAGCCTCGACTTCATCGTGAACCGGCGCGGGCTGATCCTCGAGAAGACGTGGGAGCACATCCTGATCTCGGCCGCTGCGCTCGCAGTGTCGATTGCGATCGCGGTTCCGATCGGCGTCGTGCTCGGCCACCTCCACCGCGGCTCGTTCATCGCCGTGAACCTCGCAAACGTCGGCCGGGCGTTGCCGACACTCGTCGTGATCGCAGTCGGCATCACCTACCTGGGGATCGGCTTCACGAACGTCGTCGTCGCGCTCGTCGTGCTCGGCGTGCCGCCGATCCTGACGAACGCCTACGTCGCCGTCGACGAGGTCGACCCGGATGCCGTCGAGGCGGCACGCGGGATGGGGATGACCCCGCTGCAGGTGGTGCGGCGCGTGGAGCTCCCGCTCGCGCTGCCGCTCCTCTTCGCCGGCATCCGTACCGCGGCGGTGTTCATCATCGCGACGGCGACGATCGCCGCGATCGCGGGCGGCGGGGGCCTGGGCGAGATCCTCGTGAACCAGGCGAGCTACCGCATCGAAGGACTGGTGGGTGCGGCGTTGTGCGTGTCGCTGCTCGCGCTCGCCGTCGATGCCGGGCTCGGCTGGGTTCAGCGTGCGTTGACACCGAAGGGATTGAAGAATCCTGTCTCAGCGTTCGAACCGGATGTCCGCCCGGTCGTCTAACCGGGCGCAACCGATCAGAAGGAGGAAGGTGAAGTGATCAGGAAGCACAACCGGCGAGCCGCCAAGGCTGCGTTCGCCATCGCGTTCGGGGTCGCCATCGTGCTCGGTGGGGCCGCCTCGGTACCGGCTGCTGTCGACCGGTCTGAGGCGACACCAATCATCGTCGGCACGAAGAACTTCCCCGAGCAGTACGTGCTCGGTCAGCTGTACAAGCAGGCACTCGAGGCCAAGGGATTCAAGGTTCAGTACAAGGAGAACATCGGCTCGACCGAGCTGATCGATGCGTCGCTCCGCAGCAATCGCGTCACCATCTATCCGGAGTACACCGGGATCATGCTCTCGGTCACCTTCAAGCGGAAGACGCTGCCGAAGACGGCGCTCGGCACCTACAAGACCGCCAAGCAGCTGTACGAGAAGCGTGGTCAGACGCTGCTCAAGGCGACCCCGTTCCAGGACCGCGACGGTATCGCCGTGCTGCGGACGACCGCATCCAGGTTCGGCCTGAAGACGGTCGGCGACCTGCGCAAGGTGCCCAATCTCACGCTCGCCGCCTTCCCGGAGTTCGAGACGCGCTGGCTGCCGCAGCTCGCGAGCCGATACGGGGTGCGCAACGTCGAATTCACGCCGCTGGCGGGCATCAGCGCCTACACGCTCCTCAATCAAGGGAAGGTGCAGGCGGCCGGGATCTTCACGACTGACCCGCAGCTGATCTCGACCAAGTACGTGGTGCTCCAGGAGCCGCGCAACATGTTCGGTTTCCAGCAGGTCGCTCCCGTTCTCTCGAAGAAGCTCGTCACCGAGAACGGAACGCGCCTGACCTCGACGCTCAACCGGGTCAGCTCGCTGTTGACCCTGCGGGCGATGATCGCCATGAACAAGGCGGTCGCGCTGGACAAGAAGCCGGCGGCCGCAGTCGCCAAGGCGTTCCTGCAGGCGAACAAGCTGACCTAATCGAGGCTACGCCGCGACTGTCACGATGAGCTTCAGCCGGCCTCGTGGCAGTCGCGGCAACGCGCCTCGTACTGCTCGTTCGCGCCGACGACGATCGTCGCGCCCGAGTAGGGCGCCGGCCGCCCGTCGACGAGTCGCTGCGTCGTCGTCGCCGGCCCGCCGCAGCGGTGGCAGACGGCCTGGAGCTTGTCGACGAACTCGGCGTGCGCGAGCAGCTCGGGCATCGGCCCGAAGGGCAGCCGCCGGAAGTCCTGGTCGAGCCCCGCCGCGATCACCCTGGCGCCGCCGTCGGCGAGCGCGAGGGCGGCCGCCACGACCTCACGGTCGAAGAACTGGACCTCGTCGATCCCGACCACTTCCTGGCCGCGTGCGTGCTCGAGGAGCTCGGCGACGGAGCCGACGGGGACCGCACGCATGCGAGCTCCGGCGTGGCTGACGACGTCGGAGACGTCGTAGCGGTCGTCGATTCGCGGCTTGAAGATGACGGCGCGCTGGCCGGCAATCTCCGCCCGCCGCAGCCGCCTGATCATCTCCTCGCTCTTGCCGCTGAACATCGGGCCGCAGACGACCTCGAGCCAGCCGCCACTTTTCGGGGGGATCCGAAGCACGGGCGGGATCGTAGAGCCCCCGCCGGACGGGCATTGCGATCCGGTGAAGATGCTGAGAGCAGGTGGCGAGAGCTCTTGCGGAGACGGTCGCCGACAGGCATGAAGAGTCGTGATGCGACTCGCGATCGTCACCCAACGCGCAACGCCGACGAATCTCGCTCTGGCCGAAGCGGCGCCGCGCGGGGTCCACTTCCAGCTGCTCGCACCCGAGCAGGCGGTGACGCAGCTCCGGCAGGGTGACGCGGCGCTCGGCCGGCTCGACGTGCTGCCGACGCTCGACGGCGTCGACGACGGTCTCTGGGCGCTCGGCTCGCTCGCCGCCCACGGGATCCGGACCCTGAACCGCGCCAGCGCGATGCTCGCCGCCCACGACAAGCTCCTGACCGCCCGGCTCCTGATTCGTGCCGGGCTTCCGCACCCCCGCACCCGGCTGCTGTCGCCCGCTGCTGGGGTTCATGAGCGATCGGAATCCGCTTCTGCGGATTCCGATCTTGCGCACAGCGGTGCACCCCTCCCGGAGTGGCGGCTGCCCGTGGTCGTGAAGCCGCGCTTCGGGAGCTGGGGGATGGACGTCGTTCGTTGCGACGACGCCGACGGTCTGCGCCGCCACCTCCGCGCGCTGGAGCGGCGCCCCTGGTTTCGGGCGCACGGGGCGCTCGTGCAGGAGCTTGTCCCGCCGCAGGGCTCGGACCTGCGCATCGTCGTCGCCGGCGGCTCGATCGTGGGGGCGATCGAGCGCGTCGCGGCGGCCGGCGAGTGGCGGACGAACATCGCTCTCGGCGGGTGCCGCCGTCCGGTCGACCCGCCGCCCTTCGCCTGCATGCTGGCGCTGGAGGCCGCGGCCGCCTCGGGCGCGGAGCTGATCGGCGTCGACCTGCTCCCCGACGGCGACGGCGGCTGGATCGTGCTGGAGCTGAACGGGGCGGTCGAGTTCAACCACGAGTACGCGCTCGACCGCGACCCGTTGGCCGCCGCCGCCTGGGAGCTCGCCCGGGTCGCGCTCGGCTGCCCGCAGGACCCCGTTCGGGGAGCCGCGGAAATCCGGCTCACAGCCTGAGCTACGCGGTGGCGATGTTGCTACACTCTGCCCCCGGCGCGGCGGCGTAGCTCAGTTGGTTAGAGCAGCGGAATCATAATCCGCGTGTCGCAGGTTCGAGTCCTGCCGCCGCTATTCCTCAAGTCTTTCACCACCGAAACCGAGAGAACACGATCTAGATGGCAGCCGGAGTACGAGTCGCGATCACGCTCGCATGCACCGAGTGCAAGCGTCGCAACTATCAGACGAACAAGTCGAAGCGGAATACACCCGACCGCGTCGAGTTCAAGAAGTACTGCCGCTGGTGCGGGCAGCACACCATGCACCGGGAGACGCGCTAGTGGCCCGGGAGACCCGTCGGCAGCGCCGCGACCAGCGGAAGGCGTCCGGCGCGGCGAAGCCGCCCGCGGCACCGCGCGCGCGGAACCAGGCGCAGGTGCGCGCCGCGAGCATGCAGCCTGCCTCGGCTCAGACGGGCCGTCGCGAGCAGCGCGAGCGCGGTCGTTTCGTCAAGGAGGCCTGGGCCGAGCTGAAGAAGGTCGAGTGGCCGAGCCGCAGCCAGGTAATCCAGGGCACGATCGTCGTCATCATCGCCTGCGTCATCGTCGGCGTCTATCTCTACGCCGCCGATCAGATCTTCAAGCCGTTCGTCCGCAACGTTCTCCTCGGCCAATAGAAAGAGTGCGATAGCAATGTTCCGCTGGTACGTCATCAACACCTACTCCGGGCACGAGAACAAGGTGAAGGCCAACCTCGAGCACCGGATCGTCTCGATGAACCAGGCGCCGCGGTTCCGCCGTGTCGTCGTCCCGACCGAGCAGGTGATCGAGACGAAAGACGGCCAGAAGGTGCAGATCGAGAAGCGGGTGCTTCCGGGCTACGTGCTCGTGAACATGGATCTGAACGACGAGGCCTGGACGGTCGTGAAGAACACGCCCGGTGTCACCGGCTTCGTCGGCGCCGGCGCCAAGCCGGTGCCGCTCGCTCAGCCCGAGGTCGACCGGATCCTGCACACGGGCGCCGCCGCGACGGGCGCGGCGCTGCGCTCGCAGGTCGAGTTCACGCTCGGCGAGTCGGTGAAGGTAACCTCCGGGCCGCTGTCGGACTTCGACGGCGAGATCGTCGACGTGAACGCCGACCAGCAGAAGCTGAAGGTGCTCGTCGACATCTTCGAGCGCCAGGTGCCGGTGGAGCTTGGGTTCGACCAGGTCAAGAAGCTCGACTGAGGATTGGAATGGCGAAGAAGGTCCTGACATTGATCAAGCTGCAGATCCCGGGCGGGCAGGCGAACCCTGCGCCGCCGGTCGGCCCTGCGCTCGGTCAGCACGGCGTCAACATCATGGAGTTTTGCAAGGCCTTCAATGCCCAGACGGCGCAGGAGAACGGCCGCATCACGCCGGTCGAGATCACCGTCTACGAGGACCGCTCCTTCACGTTCATCACGAAGACGCCGCCGGCGGCCGTGCTGATCAAGGAAGCACTCGGGCTCGAGAAGGGCTCGGCCGAGCCGAACCGGAACAAGGTCGGGCGGATCTCGAAGGCTCAGCTGCGCTCGATCGCCGAGATCAAGCTGGAGGATCTGAACGCGCGCGACGTCGACCAGGCGATGCTCGTGATCGCCGGCACCGCCAGGAGCATGGGTGTCGAGGTGGAGCGATGAGCGCGCACGGCAAGCGGTACAACGAGTCGCGCTCGAAGATCGACCGCGAGACGCAGTACTCGCCGGCCGAGGCGGTCAAGCTCCTCAAGGATCTGCCGGCGGCGAAGTTCGACGAGACGGTCGAGGCGCACTTTCGGCTGGGATTGAACGTGCGACACGCCGACCAGCAGCTGCGCGGCACGCTGATGCTTCCGCACGGCACCGGCAAGAGCGTGCGCGTTGCAGTCTTCGCCGAGGGCGACAAGGCGCGCGAGGCGGAGGAGGCCGGGGCGGATGTCGTCGGCGCCGCCGATCTGGCCGCGAAGATCGAGAGCGGCTTCACCGATTTCGACGTCGCGATCGCGACACCCGACCAGATGGGCAACGTCGGCAAGCTCGGCCGCGTGCTCGGCCCTCGCGGCCTGATGCCGAACCCGAAGACGGGCACGGTCACGTTCGACGTCGGCAAGGCCGTCTCGGATGCGAAGGCCGGCAAGCTCGAGTACCGCACCGACCGCGGCGCGAACGTCCACGTCTCGATCGGAAAGAAGAGCTTCGCCGAGAAGGCGCTGCTGGAGAACTACGCGGCGCTCGTCGAGGAGATCGTCCGCGCGAAGCCGGCTTCCGCCAAGGGGCGCTACATCCACCAGATCACGCTGACGACCACGATGGGCCCGGGCCTGCGCGTCGACCCGACGCGCGTCCGCGGCATCGTCGAGGAGTTCGAGCAGGAGGCCGTTCCGGCCTAGGTTTCCCGTCCAAAGCCCGTCGCCGAAGACAGGAGGCAGTCGCTGCACTTTCAGAGTGCAGCGACAGAGGTCCTCCCGAGGTGGCGCTTGGAAGGTGTTTGCACCTCTTCCGAGCCCGCCTCCGTGCGGGCTCGACCGTTTCAAGAGGAGGTGAGAGATGCACAAGAGTGACAAGGAGCGAGTCGTCGCAGAGCTGACGGAGCGGCTGCGGACCTCGGAGACGCTGATCGTCGCCGACTACCGCGGACTCACGAACGCCGAGATCGACGGGCTCCGCTCGAAGCTGATCGAGCACGGCGCCCGCTTCTCGGTCGTCAAGAACACGCTCACCCGCCGCGCGGCCGAGGCCGCCGGCGCCGATGCAGTCCTGGCGTTGCTCGAGGGCCCGTCGGCGATCGCGTTCGTCGAGTCCGGCGGCGACCCCGTCGCCGTCGCGAAGGCACTCGGCGACGCGGCGACGAGCACGAAGGTGCTCGCGATCCGCGGTGGCGTGCTGGAGGGCAAGTCGCTGTCGGCGGCCGAGGTCGAGAGCCTCGCCAAGCTGCCGCCCGCCGACGTGATCCGGGCCCAGCTCGTGGGAGCGATCGTGTCGCCGCTGACGACCGTCGTCATGCTGATGACGGCGCCCATTCGCGATCTCGTCGGGCTGATCGATGCCCGGATCGCGCAGCTGCAGGAGCAGGGCGACACGTCGGAGGCGGAAGCTGCCCCAGCTGAGCCGGAGGTAGCGGCGGAGCCTGAAGCCGAGGCGACCGCGGAGACCGTCGACGAACCCGAAGCAACAGCCGAAGAGGCCGAACAGACCGAAGAGACCGAAGAGACCACTGACACGCAGGAGGAGCAGGAGTAATGGCAACAGATACCGCGAAGGTGCTCGAGACGCTCGGCAAGATGACCGTGCTCGAGCTGGTCGAGCTGAAGAACGCAATCGAGGAGGAGTGGGGCGTCACCGCCGCCGCTCCGATGGCGGCCGCCGCCCCCGCAGCAGCGGGTGGCGACAGCGGCGGCGCGGCGGCCGAGGAGAAGTCGGCGTTCGACGTCGTGATCACGGCCGCGGGCGACAAGAAGATCCAGGTGATCAAGGTCGTCCGTGCAGTCACCGGCCTCGGCCTCAAGGAGGCGAAGGACCTGGTCGACGGTGCCCCCGGCACCGTCAAGGAGGGCGCAAATCAGGAGGAAGCCGACTCGATCAAGTCGCAGCTCGAGGAGGCGGGCGCCTCGGTCGAGCTCAAGTAGACCGCTGGATCTAACGAGCGTTCGATCGCGGGGCCGGGCTTTGCCCGGCCCCGCGCGTTCCGGTCTGTCCTCGAGAAGGAGGGGGCTCATGGGGGAACCATGGGTTCCCCCATGCGGGGTCAAGGCGCAGCTCGAGGAGGCGGGCGCCTCGGTCGAGCTCAAGTAGGAACCAAAAGCGGCCCAGCGCCGTTAGCAATAGGGGTCACTGCCGGGAGCGCCTTTTGGGCGCTCTCGGCCTTTTGCCCGTGTTTGGGCTGTTTGCTACACTCCACGAAGTATTCGGCTCCCGCCGCGGCCTTTGGTTGCAGTGAGGGGCCTGTCTGCGCTACCCTTCGGGGTTCGCGCCGTAATCCGCACCCGCTCCGCCCAACCGCAATTTCTTCGCTCGCAGTTATAAGGGAGGCTGTTACCACTTGAGCAGCACCGCTGTCGCGCCACGTGCGCGCAAGAGCTTTTCACGCCTGAAGCACGTCCTCGACCTCCCCAATCTGATCGACATCCAGAAGGCGTCGTTCGAATGGTTCAAGAACGAGGGCCTGCGCGAGACGATCGCCGACATCTCGCCGATCGAGGACTACACCGGCACGCTCGCCGTCGAGTTCGGGGAGTTCGAGTTCGGCGAGTCCCAGTTCACGATCCAGGAGTGCCGCGAGAAGGACCTGACCTACCAGGCCCCGCTCTCGATGACCGTCCGCTTCGTCAACAAGGAGACCGGCGAGATCCGCGAGCAGCGAGTCTTCATGGGCGACTTCCCGATGATGACGGAGTGGGGCACGTTCATCATCAACGGCACCGAGCGCGTGATCGTGACGCAGCTCGTCCGCAGCCCGGGTGCCTACCTGATGGAGCCCAAGGACGCGACGAAGCAGGTCTTCACCGCGAACCTGATGCCGAGCCGCGGGTCGTGGCTCGAGCTCGAGATCGACAAGAAGGGGATCGTCTACGCCCGCATCGACCGGAAGCGCAAGCTGCCGGTGACGACGCTCCTGCGCGCGCTCGCGCGTGAGGACTACAACGACGGGCTCGCACTCGACTCGAACGAGGACCTGCTCAAGCTCTTCGACGGGTCGCCCTTCATCCAGAACACGCTCGACAAGGACACGACGACCCGCGAGGAAGAGGCGGTTGTCGAGGTGTTCAAGAAGCAGCGCCCGGGCGAGCCGCCGACGCTCGACAACTCGCGCAACCTCGTGCGTGCACTCTTCTTCGACCCGAAGCGCTACGACCTGACGAAGGTCGGCCGCTACAAGCTGAACCAGCGGCTTGGCGTCTCCGTCCCCGACGACACGCGGACACTGACGACGACCGACATCGTCGCGCTCGTTCGCAGGCTGGTCGACCTGCCGATGAAGCTCGGCGTCGACCTCGAGACGAAGGACTTCGCCGCCGAGGCGATCCAGCTCAACCGCGACCCGATCCGGGCCGAGCTCGACGAGTACGAGCACTTCGGCAACCGGCGGCTCCGCACGACCGGCGAGCTGATCCAGGAGGCGTTCCGCGTCGGCCTCTACCGGATGGAGCGCGTCGTCCGCGAGCGGATGACGACCGAGGACGTCGACACGATCACGCCGCAGACGATCATCAACATCCGGCCCGTGGTGGCGGCGCTGAAGGAGTTTTTCGGCTCCTCGCAGCTGTCCCAGTTCATGGACCAGACGAACTCGCTCTCCGGGCTCACGCACCGGCGGCGGCTCTCGGCGCTCGGCGCCGGCGGCCTCACCCGCGAGCGCGCCCCGATCGAGGTGCGCGACGTCCACCCGACCCACTACGGGCGCATGTGCCCGATCGAGACGCCGGAGGGCCCGAACATCGGCCTGATGGGCTCGCTCGCGTCGATGGCGACCGTGTCCGAGTTCGGCTTCATCCAGACGCCGTACCGGGTCGTCAAGGGCGGCAAGGTGACGGACGAGATCGTCTACCTCGATGCCGCTGCGGAAGCGCAGTACACGATCGCGCAGGCCTCCGAGCCCGTCGACGCGAAGACCGGCAAGCTCCTGAACGACACCGTGCTCTGCCGCTCGAGCCTCGGCGAGGCGGTCACCTCGACTCCGAAAGACGTCGAGTTCATGGACGTCGCCCCGGCCCAGATCGTCTCGGTTGCGACGGCCCTGATCCCGTTCCTCGAGCACAACGACGCGAACCGCGCGTTGATGGGCGCGAACATGCAGCGGCAGGCCGTGCCGCTGATGATCCCGCAGGCGCCGCTCGTCGGCACCGGGCTCGAGTACCGCGCCGCGATCGACACGGGCGACGTCGTCCTCTCGAAGAC
>CAVSWD010000003.1:0-154983 GCA_963731615.1 uncultured Gaiellaceae bacterium | reverse complement strand
GGGAACACGTTCACGTCCGCCGCGGTCACCGTCCGGGTCGACAACACACTGCCGACGGGCACCATCGCCGAGCCCGAAGACGGAGCAAACGTCCGCGGCTCGCTCACGCTCGCGAGCGACTCGGCGGACACGGGCTCCGGCGTCGCTTCCATGCAGTTCCAGCGCTCGCCCGCGGGCGCCGACTCGTGGACAAACCAAGCTGCGAGCTGGAACACGGGCCTCGTCGCCGACGGCCTCTACGACGTGCGGGTGATCACGACCGACAACGCCGGTAATCATTTGCCTCCGCGGCGGTCACCGTCCGCGTGGACAACACCATGCCGACCGGGTCGGTCACGTCCCCGGCGAGCGGGGACGAGTTCGGCGTCGCCCCGATCACGCTCACGAGCAACTCGGCCGATGCCGGCTCCGGAGTCGCCACCGTCGTCTTCGAACGGCGTCAAGCCGGGACGAGCGATCCCTGGACGCCGACGGCCGCGTCGTGGAACACGGTAAGCGGTCCGGACGCGACCGACGACGGCACCTACGAAGTGCGCGTGACGACAACCGACCGCGCGGGCAACTCGCTCTCGTCCGCCGCGGTCACCGTGCTCATCGACCACACTGCGCCTGCAACGACGGCGTCGCTCGCACCGGGCACGCCGAGCAACTCGCCGGTGACCGTCACTTTCAGCGCCGGCGACGGCACCGGGTCGGGCGTCAGCGCGACGTCGTACTCGATCGACGGCGGCAGCCTCCAGTCCGGCAACTCCGCGATCGTCTCGGCGCCCGGCGACCACTCCAACGACGGCTCGCACGTCGTGCAGTACTTCTCCACCGACGACGTCGGCAACGTCGAGGCGCCGAAGACGATCACGGTCGTGATCGACACGACAGCGCCGAACGGCGCGCCCGGCGACCCCGGCACGTATCTGCGTGGGATCGCGAACCTCACCTACGCGACCACCGACGGCGACGTCAGCTCCGTCCAGTTCCAGTTCTCCCCGGCCGGTGCGGGCGCGTGGTCGAACATCGGCCCGGCCGACATCTCGCCGCCGTACGAGGCGGCCTGGAACACGGCTCTCGTGGCGGACGGCCCGTACGACCTGCGCGCCGTCGTCACGGACGCGACCGGGAACGTCGCGAACGAGCTCCTGCCCGGCCTGCCGAAGACGGTCGACAACACGGCGCCGGCGGGCAACGTCACCTCGCCCGCGGCTGCGGCAGTCGTCTCCGGCGCCATCAACGTGACGGCGAGCGCGAGCGACGGTGCCGTGCCGCCGGCCTCCGGCGTCTCGGCCGTCCGCTTCGAGCTCAAGCCGGCCGGTTCCGGGACGTTCAGCGTCTTCGGGACGCAGACCGCGCCCGTGGTCGGCACGACCTACCAGCAGTCGCTCGCAACGGGCGGCTACCCGGACGGCCCCGCGGACCTGCGTGTCGTCGTCACGGACGTCGCCGGCAACGAGACCACCTCGGCCGTCCGCACTGTCACGTTCGACAACGACGCGCCGGCGATCACGCTGAACGATCCGGGCGCGGCCGTCTCCGGCACCGTCACGCTCGGCGTCTCGACCTCCGCCGACACGGCGCAGGTGGTCTTCGAGCGCAGCCTCGCCGGCGCCGGCGTCTGGACGACGATCACGACCGATGCGACGCCGGGAGACGGCTTCACCGCCGGCTTCGACACGACCACCGTCGCGGACGGGCTCTACGACCTCCGCGCCCGCGCAACCGACGTCGGCGGCAATCCGGGCACGAGCGCGCCGAGGACGACGCGTGTCGACAACACGCAGCCGACGGGCTCGATCACCGCTCCTGGAGCGGCCGCGACCGTCGGCGGGCCCGCCGTGCAGCTCACGGCGGCCGCTGCCGACGCCGGCTCGGGCGTGGTCTCGGTCGCCTTCGAAGTGAAGCCGTTCGGCGCCGGCGCGTTCGCCGGCGTCGGCACCGATGCCACCGCCCCGTACACCGTCAACTGGAACTCGACCGCCGCTCCTGACGGCGTCGCCGAGATCCGGGCGCTCGTCACCGACGCAGCCGGCAACGTCCACACGACGCCGGTCGTCTCCGTGACGGTCGACTCGACCGGCCCGACGGTGACGCTCGCCGATCCCGGCCCGGTCGTCTCGGGCTCGGTGTCGCTCGGCAGCTGCGACGGCCGGCGGCGCCGCGCGCGTCTCGTTCGCCGTCTCGCCCGCGGGGGCCGGCTCCTGGACGCAGATCGGCAACGACACGAGCGCCCCGTTCGCCGCCGCCCTCGACACGAGCACGCTCGCCGACGGCCTCTACGACCTGCGCGCGATCGGTTTCGACTCGCTCGAGAATGCGTCGACGCCGTCCATCCGCGCGAACGTCCGCTTCGACAACACCGCTCCCAGCCTCGTTTCCTCGGCCCCTGCCGACGGATCCGTCTCCACAGCTGCGAACCAGATCGTCGTCACCGCAAGCGAGCCCGTGACCGCCCCAGGCGCGCTTCTCGACGGCGCCGCCGCACCGGCACCGGGGATCTCCGGAAACGAGCTCACCTTCGCGACCGGGGCGCTGGCCAACGGCTTGCACGTGCTCTCCGGCGAGCTCCAAGACGCGAGTGGCAACCGCACGCCGTTCCGCGTCGCCATCACGATCGAGAGCTCGCCGCTGCCGGATCGGCCGCCGGTCGAGAAGTCGGCCTCCCCCACTGCGAGCACGACTCTCGAAGCGGCGGGACAGCTCGCCACGCTCACCGTGCCGGCCTCGGCGTGGCCCGCGGTTCCGGCCGCATCGGACTTCCTCGTGCTCCGCGTCGATCCGCTGCTGCCGTCCGCCGCGCTCGCGCCCAGGCTTGCGGCAGGCAGCCAGGTGATCGAGGTGACTGCGCGCTGGGCTCTCGCCGGCACGGAAGTGCACGACTTCGTGGACGTGATCGAGGTGCTGCTCCCGGCCTCCGCGGGCTCGAACGGCGTGCCCGTCACCTCGCAGGACGGGACGACGTGGCGGACGCTCGCTCCGCTTGGCGGGGCAACGCTGCCCGCAGGCCATGCTGACGGCTTCTACCGCGACGCCGCCGGCGTCCACGTCCTCACGCGTCATCTCTCCTACTTCGCCTTCTTCGGCGACACGACGCCCCCGACGCGGCCGACGCACCTCGGCGGCGTGGTCGCCGACGACGGCCTGACCCTCCGCTGGGTGCCGGGCACCGACGACAGCGGCCAGCTCGGCAACGTCGTGCTGCTCGTCAACGGCGAGCCGTACGCCTCGTTCGGGCCGCGGCAGTACGAGGTCAAGCTCGGCGCGTTCAAGGCGGGAGACACCCGCGTCTTCACGTTCCTCCAGTACGACGCCGCGGGCAACGTCAGCATTCCCTCCGAGGCGATGCGCGCCGTCCCCTCGGTGCTCGGCCTCAGCACGGAAGCAGCGGCAGCGAGGCTCGCGGCCTCGGGCTTCGTGCTCGGGAAGGTGAGCCGGATCGTCGCCGCCCGAGTCGCACCGGGAACCGTGGTAGGCCCGACGAAGCTCCTGGTCGCCCCGGTCGGGACGCCCATCGGCGTCACCGCTTCAGCCGGCGCCCCGCAGGCGCAGTTCCAGATTCGGATCGCCACTGACAAGTCGGTGAAGGTCCGCGTCGGCCGGCTCTCGTCGATTCCCGTCCGCATCGTCGCGACGCGGCCTGCTTCCGTGGCAACGACGCTCGCCACGGCCACCGGCCGCCGCCTGTACACCTGGCAGCTCCAGGTCAAGTCGGGCAGCACGATCACGAAGCTACGCCTGCCGTCGCAGGTGCGGCGCCCCGGGATCTACCGCCTGACCTGGAACGCTCGCTCCGGCGCGGACACCGCCCGGAAGGCCGCCCGGATCAGGTTCGCCGGCCCAGGGCTCGAGCAGCTTCGGACCCGGCCGCATCGCGTCGAGGTCGTGCTCGCGGTCGACACGTCCAAGCGAGCGAACAGGATCAGCAGCTCGGCCGATCGGGTCGTGTCGCATGCGACGCCGGAGCGGACGTTCGCGCTGCTGAGCGCGCCGAATCGCACCGTCCGCGTGGTCGTCGTCGACGTCGACCGGTTCGGGATCCAGTTCCTTCGCGACGTGCGCACCGTCTTCCCGACGGTACGGGCGATCGCGCTGTCCGACCGCCGCGCCCTCAGGCGGGCGCTCGAGCGGGCGGGAGCGTTCTCGATCCTTCCCCGCTCCGCCACGCAGGCGCAGCTGGGCCGCGCGATCCGCATGGCGTCGGTCGCATTGCCGCCGCGCTAGCGAAGCGCCTGCGCCGCGAACGCGACGCCGACGACGACGAGCACGGCGCCGAGCGCCAGTCGCAGGACGTTCTCGTCGAACCGGCCCGTCGCCTTCGCGCCGAGCCAGCCGCCGGGAATCGCGCCGGCGAGGCCGGCGAGCAGGATCGGCCAGTCGATCCGGAGCGCACCCGCGTGCGCCGCGAACGCGGCGACGCCGAGCAGGAAGCCGACGACGAGGTTCGTCCCCGCCGCCCGCTTGAGGCTCATCCCGACGCCGCGGACGAGCGCCGGCATCCGCAGGGTGCCGAGGATGACGCCGACGGCGCCGCCGAGCGCCCCGATTCCGAAGCCGCCGGTCACGGCGGGCCAGAGCCGCAAGCGCTCGCGCGAACGCGGGTGAACCGGACGGAGTGCAAGGTCGATTCCGCTCCAGACGAGCACGGCCGCGATGGCGGCGTGGAGCAGCCGCTCCGAGACGTCGTCGGCGACCAAAGCGCCGAGGATCGCTCCGGCGACCGACGGCGGAGCCATCCAAGCGACGACACGCCAGTCGACGCGCCGTTCCCGTGCATGGCCGATCGCCCCCGCGCCTGCCGACGCGGCCGAGATCGCGATGTTCGTGCCGGCGGCGGTGAGCGGGCTCCCGGTCAGCGCGACGATCAGCGGCAGCCGCAGCGTCCCGAGCACGAGGCCCAGCATCGAGCCCACGTACCCGGCGGCGAACGACCCGGCTAGTGCGAGGGCGAGCTCCCAGGCCGCCACAGCGGCTCCTCGCCGCCCGCGTTGGCGGCGCGGGCGAGGATGAAGAGCAGGTCGGAGAGCCGGTTCAGGTAGACGAGGACGAGCGGGTTCAGCTCGAGCTCCTCCGAGCCGAGGAGGACGTCGCGCTCGGCCCGGCGGCAGATCGTGCGCGCGACGTGCAGCCGCGCGGCCGCCTCGGTTCCGCCGGGGAGGACGAAGCTGCGCAGCTCCGGCAACTCGGCGTTAAAGGTGTCGCAGAGCTGCTCGAGCTCGTCGATCAGCGGCTGCTCCACACGGAGCCGGTCGGTGACGCCCCACGGCACCGAGAGGTCGGCGCCGACGTCGAAGAGCTCGTTCTGGATCCGCGTCAACGGCTCCCGCATCGCGTCCGGGAGCTCGCCGGCGAGCACGACCCCGAGCGCGGAATTCAGCTCGTCGACGGTGCCGAACGCGCCGATACGGCAGTCGAGCTTCGAGACGCGCGAGCCGTCGCCGAGCGAGGTCTCGCCGGCATCGCCGCCGCGCGTATAGACCTTCGTCAGCCGGACCGGTTCGTCACGTGCGCGGCCCTTCAAGCCGAAACAACCTCACGCTGCAGGTCCAGGATCTTGCGGGCGATCACGAGCCGCTGGATCTCGCTCGTGCCCTCGTAGATCTCCGTGATCTTCGCGTCGCGGTAGTACCGCTCGACGGGGAACTCCTTCGTATAGCCGTAGCCGCCGAGGATCTGGATCGCCTCGGCCGTCTGCCGCCGAGCCATCTCGGAGGCGAAGAGCTTCGCCTTTGCGCCCGCCTCCGTGTGCGGCTCGCCCTGCTCCTTCAGCCAAGCGGCGCGGTAGACGAGCAGCCGGGCGGCGTCGATCTCGGTCGACATGTCCGCGAGCTTGAACTGGATCGCCTGGTGCTCTGCGATCCGTTTGCCGAAGGTGCGCCGCTCCTTCGCGTACTCGCGCGCCACGTCGTAGGCGGCCTGTGCGATCCCGAGCGCCTGCGCCGCGATCCCGATCCGGCCTCCGTCCAGCGTCGACATCGCGATCGCGAACCCGCGGCCTTCCTCGTGCAACAGCCGGTCGCGGCCGACCTGCGCGCCCTCGATCACGAGGTCGACGGTCGAGGACGAGTTGAGGCCGAGCTTCTCCTCCTCGCGCGTGACGCGCACGTGGTCGGCGTCGAGCACGAACGCCGAGACGCCGCGCGCACCCTCGATCTCGGTGTCCGTGCGCGCGAAGAGGAGGAAGGTGCCGGCGTAGCTGCCGTTCGTGATCCACTGCTTGGCGCCGGTGATCGTCCAGCCATCGCCGTCCGCGTCGGCACGGGTGCGGAGCGAGCCGGCGTCCGACCCCGCCTCCGGCTCGGTGAGCGCGAAGGCGCCGATCGTGCTCGCCGCTCGCGAGCGGCGGCACGAAGCGCTCGCGCTGTTCCTCGGTCCCGAACGAGAGCAGCGGCAGTGTGCAGGCGCTCGTGTGCACGGCGACGGTCACGCCCACTCCCGCGTCGGCGCGCGAGAGCTCCTCCAGCACGAGGATGTACGAGAGGAAGTCGGCGCCCGCGCCGCCGAGCTCCGCCGGCACGCAGACGCCCATCAGCCCGAGGTCGGCGAGCTTTCCGTACAGCTCGGTCGGGAAGCGGTGCTCGCGGTCCCAGACCGCCGCGTTCGGCTCGATCTCGGCCTGCGCGACCTCGCGGGCGAGGGCCTGGATCTCCCGCTGGTCGGCGGTGAGAGAGAAGTCCATCGCCGCCGAGTTTATCCAGCGGTGCGTCGCTTCCTACGCGGCCGCCAGCAGCTCCCTGCGAATCTCGTGCAGGACGTGCTCGCGGTCGCAGAAGGCCTCGACCACCTGCGGGTCGAACTGCGTGCCCTTGTGCGCGACGATCTCCCGGCGGGAGTCGCGCCAGCTCCGGGCCTCGCGGTAGGGACGAGGGTTCGTGATCGCGTCGAGCGCGTCGGCGACGGCGAAGATGCGCGCGCCGATCGGGATCTCCTCGCCCGTGAGCCCATCCGGATAGCCGGTGCCGTCCCAGCGCTCGTGGTGCGAGCGGACGACCTCCACCCCGGCCTCATGCAGGAAGGCGACGCCGCTGATCATCTGCGAGCCGAGCAGCGTGTGCGCCTTCATCACCCGCCATTCGGCCTCGTTGAGCGGGCCTGGCTTGAGCAGGATCTGATCGGGGACGCCGATCTTGCCGATGTCGTGCAGCAGGAACCCGTACTCGAGCGAGGGATCGGCTGCGAGTACCGGGTCGATCGCGGCCGCGAGCTCGAGCGCGTACCGCTGCACCCGCTGCGAGTGCTGGCGCGTGCCCGTGTCCTTCGTCCCGAGCGCGCTTGCGAGCGCCGAGACCGTCTCCTTGTAGGCGCTCTCGAGCAGGCCGCGCTGCGCGCGCTCGATCTCGACGAGCTGCCGGAGATCGCGTGCGTAGAGCACCAGCTGCTCCTCGTCCGAGCGCATCGGCGTCCGGCGGATCGGCGCTCCGACCGGAGAGCCGGCCAGCCGCTCGACGACGCCGAGCAGCTCGAGCGGCCGAAAAGGCTTCAGCAGGAGCGCGTCCGCGCCGGCGGCGCCGGCGACGTCCTCGACGTCTTCCATCCCCGTCAGCAGGACGACTCGGATCCCCCGCGTGTCCGGGTCCGACTTCAGCTCGCGGCAGAACGCGAGCCCGTCGACGCCGGGCATGCCGACGTCGAGCACGATCACGTCGGGACGGGCGTCGGCGATGCGGGCCTCGGCCTGGGCGGCACTGCCCGCTTCGTCGACGTCGACATGGACGTCCTCGAAAGTCGTGCGCAACAGGGCGCGGAACCCTGAATCGTCATCTACCAGCAGCAAACGCATCGTTACCCCCCGGATCGGACGCTGATGAGCACGTCTATCGGCAGATAGGACCGACCGCTTTAGTAGGACCTACCCCGATCGGGTGAGGCCGGTCAGTACTCGTAGAAGCCGCGGCCCGACTTGCGCCCGAGCCGCCCGGCCTGCACGTACTGGCGCAGCAGCGGGCAGGGCGCGTACTTCGGGTTGCCGAGCCCTTCGTGCAGCACTTCCATGATCGCGACGCACGTGTCGAGCCCGATCAGGTCGGCGAGCGCGAGCGGCCCCAGCGGGTGCGCGAAGCCGAGCTTCGCGATCGTGTCGATCGCCTCCGCCTCGGCGACACCTTCCATCAGCGCGTAGGCGGCCTCGTTGATGAACGGCATCAGGATCCGGTTCGAGACGAAGCCCGGGAAGTCGTTGGCCTGCGCGGGCACCTTGCCGAGCTCCTCGGCGAGCCTGGTGATCGCCGCCGCCGTCTCGTCGGAGGTCTGGACGGCGCGGATGATCTCGACGAGCTTCAGCACCGGCACGGGATTGAAGAAGTGCATCCCGATCACGCGCTCCGGCCGCCGGGTCACCGCGGCGAGCGAGGTGATCGGGATCGAGGACGTGTTCGAGGCCAGGATCGCACCCTCGGGGAAGACCTCGTCCGCGCGGCGGAAGAGCTCCTGCTTCACGGCCGCGTCCTCGATCACCGCCTCGATCAGGAGGTCGGCGGCGACGAGGTCGTCGACTGCGCTGACCCGCCCGAGCACGTCCTCCGGGTCGGCGCCCGCCCTTCTCGGCCAGCTTCGCGAGGCTCTTGCGCATCGAAGCGAGGCCGCGATCCGTCGCACCCGGCGCCGCGTCGTAGCAGCGAGACGCGGCGGCCCGACGCAGCGACGACCTGAGCGATGCCGCCGCCCATCTGGCCCGCTCCGACGACGAGAACGTGCTCGAACTCCATCGTGCGGGAGGCTAACGTCAGCGGCATGGTGACCGTGCGAGCTGTGACGCGAGACGACGCCGATGAGATCGGCCGCGTCCACGCGGAGACATGGCGGGCGGCGTACACGGGCGTGCTGCCCGAGAGCGCGTTCGACGTCGACGCGCGGCGGGGCTTCTGGCGCGAGGCCCTCGCGCGGGAGCCACGTTCGGGAAGCGCGGTCTTCGTCGCCGAGGTAGACGGTGAGGTCGTGGGCTTCGCCGGCGTCGGCGCTGCCCGCGACGAGCCGGAGAGGGTCGGCGAGCTCTTCACGATCTACGTCGAGCCCAGGTGCTGGGGCACCGGCGCCGGACGGGCGCTCATCCACAGAGCCGAGGAATCGCTCCGCAGCTCGGGCTACGCCGAGGCAATCCTCTGGGTGCTGGAGGGCAACGAGCGGGCGGAGCGCTTCTACCGGGCGGGCGCTTGGGCGCACGACGGCGGCCGAAAGGTCGAGCAATTCCAGGGAGCCGAACTCGTCGAGATTCGCTACCGCAAGGTCCTGTAGCGCCGTAGCCGCCTCACCAGGAAGAAGGCTCCGGCGGCGAGCACGACCGTTCCGACGACGTAGCCGCCCCAGTTCACCGGCGGGAGGCTGTTGTCGTCGACGTCCGTCAGCTCGAGGAAGGCCGCCGGGTCGACCTGTGAGCACAGACCCGAGCGCCAGACGTCGCCGTCGCGCTCGAGCAGGAGCCCGGCCCGGTCGCCCACTGCCAACTCGAGACCGCAGGCGGCGCTGTCGCGCGCCGAGACAACTTCGATCCGGTTCTCGAGCTCGCCTGCGTAGACCTGCTCGACGCGAAAACGGAAGAGTGTGTCGGCCGTCTCTCGGGGGCTCGCCGCGAGCACGGTGCCGACGAAGGCGGCATCCGCCTTGGGGAGATCGCGCGCGAGATCGACTGGAAGGCAGGTGCACGCAACCGCGTCGCCCGCGAGCGCGAGCGCGGCCAGGCCGACGAGCAACGCCCGAATCAGACCTCGATCAGGAGGGCGTCGCCCTGGCCGCCGCCCGAGCAGATCGCGGCGAGGCCGAGCCCGCCGCCGTTGCGCCGGAGCTCGTGCACCATCGTCCCGACGATCCGGCCGCCGGAGGCGCCGATCGGGTGCCCGAGCGCGACGGCGCCGCCGTTCACGTTCACGATCTCCTCGTCGGCGCCGAGCAGCCGGGTCGAGTTGAGCGCGACCGACGAGAACGCCTCGTTGATCTCCACGCGTTCGACGTCGCCGATCGACTTCCCCGCCTTCTCGAGCGCGATGTCACCGGCGCGTGCCGGCGTGCGGGCGAGCCAGGCGAAATCGTCCGCGACGTAGCCCTGGGCGAGGATCGTCGCGAGCACCTCCAGCCCGCGCCGCTGCGCGAACTCCTCCGAGGTGACAACGACGCAGGAGGCGCCGTCGTTGACACCGGGCGCGTTGCCGGCGGTGGTCGTGCCCTCCGGGTCGAAGACTGGCTTCAGCTTCGCGAGCGACTCGAGCGAGGTGTCGCGGCGGATCCCTTCGTCGGCCACGACGTCGCCTACGGGCACGATCTCGGCGTCGTAGCGGCCGGCGTCCTGTGCGGCGGCGGCGCGCTGGTGCGAGCGAAACGCCCACGCGTCCTGCTCCTCGCGCGAGATGCCGAGCTCGCGGGAGACGAGCTGGTTCTGCTGCACCATGTGCAGCTGGTCGAATGACGACGTGAGGCCGTCGAAGACCATCGAGTCGATCAGCTCGCCGTGGCCGAGCCGGTAGCCAAACCGGGCGCGTCCGAGCAGGTACGGCGCGTTCGACATCGACTCCATTCCGCCGGTGACGATCACCTCGTGGTCGCCGGCGCGGACGATCGCGTCGGCGATCTGCACGGCGCGGATCGACGAGGCGCAGACCTTGTTGATCGTGTCGGCCGGCGTCTCCTTGGGCAGCCCCGCGCCGATCGCCGCCTGGCGCGCCGGCGCCTGGCCGGCACCCGCCTGCAGCACCTGGCCCATGATCACGTACTCGGGCTCGTTCGCCTCGAGTCCGATCCGCTCCAGCGCCGCCTTGATCACGATCGAGCCGAGCTCGGTCGCCTGGTGTGCGGCGAGGCCGCCGCCGAGCTTGCCGAACGGCGTCCGCACGGCGGAGACGATGACGGAGCGGGCCACGCCCGGAATCTAGCGCGCGTACGAGGCGCCGGGCTGCAATCGGCCTGCAAACGCGACCAGCAGGCGGATGCACGCCTCCAGGTCGGCGGGCTCGACCAGCTCGATCGGCGAGTGCATGTTGCGGAGCGGGATCGAGATCAGGCCGGTCGGGATCCCGTCACGCGAGGCGAACGTGTCGTCGGCATCGGTGAGGGTCTTCATCCCGGTCTCGACCGTGTGCTCGATGCCCTCTGCGTCGGCGGACTCGATCAGCAGGTCGAAGACACGCGGGTTGATCGCAGGTCCTCGGAAGATCGCGGGGCCGCCGCCGAGCCGGTGATCGCCTGCCTCGTTCGCGTCACCCGCCGGGACGTCGGTGGACCAGGTGACGTCGATCGCGATCGCGACCTCCGGCCGTAGGCCGTGGGCGGCGGCGCGCGCGCCCGAGTGGCCGAGCTCCTCCTGCGCGCCCGCGACGACCGCGACGTTCCCTCCCTCGACTCGGCGGAGCGTCTCGAGCGCGACGTAGACGCCGGCGCGATTGTCGAGGCTGCGCGAGACGATCCGGCCGTTGGCGAGCTCGAGCGGTGGTGCGAGCAGGACGATCGGATCGCCCGGTGCGACGAGCGTGCGCGCCTCGCCGGCGTCGCGGGCGCCGATGTCGACGTAGAGCTGATCCCACTCGACCTTCTCGCTGTCCTTGACGCGTCGCTCGATCACGCCGGGCACGATTCCGTCCTTCGTCCGGATCTCGACGCGCTGCCCGTAGGCGATGCTCGCCCGCCAGCCGCCGAGCAGGTGGACGGGGATCAGCGCCTCGTCGGTGATGTGCGCGACCGCGAGCCCGATCACGTCGAGGTGCGCGAAGAGTGCGAGCAGCGGGCCGTCGCCCCGCCGTCGCGCGACGAGATTGCCGACCGAGTCGGTCTCGATCTCAGCCACGTCGCCCACCGCCTCGCGGACCGTGTCGAACGCGAGGTGCTCATGGCCAGACGGGCCGTGCGCGCGCAGGAGCGCGTCGAGAAGTCCGGGGATCGCCATTTGTCGGCAGTCTATGAGCGGCGTGCCCGGCTCGCCCATCCCCACCGACCTGCTGACGCCCCTCGGTGCCTACCTCAGGCTGCGCGAGGGAGCGGCCGCGAGCTTCCTGCTCGAGTCGGTCGAGCAGGGCCGCCTCGGCCGACACTCCTTCATCGGCTCCGGCTCGAGGCTCGTCTCCTTCGAGGAGGCCGAGACGCTCGACGAGCCGGTGGTCGGCTACCTCGCCTACGACCACGTCGCGCGGCTCGAGCCGACGGTGCCGCTCCCGGGCGACGGGCCCAACCTGCCCGAGAGCCGCTTCGTCGTCGCCGACACGCTCGTCCGTTTCGACCACGGCGGCGGCACGGCGGAGGTGCTCGCCGGCGACGCGAAGGTGATCACGGCACAGCTCGACGAGAGCTTGTGTTACAGGAACACAATCCCCCCTCGGAGCGCTCGACCATGCGGCGCACGCCCGATCAGGCCACGTACGAAAAGGGCGTGGAGCGGATTCGCGAGTACATCCGCGCCGGGGACGCGTTCCAGGTCGTCCTCTCACAACGTGCGGAGCGGCCGACCTCGGCCTCGGCGGTCGAGCTCTACCGGGCGCTGCGGCGGATCAATCCCTCGCCCTACCTCTTCCTGCTCGAGCTCGACGGTCTCTCGCTGATCGGCTCGTCGCCGGAGACGCTCGTGAAGTGCGAGGACGGCTCGGCGAGCCTGAACCCGATCGCCGGCACGACCGAGCCCGGCGAGGGCGACGCCGAGCGGCTGCTCGCCTCGGAGAAGGATCGCGCCGAGCACGTGATGCTCGTCGACCTCGGGCGTAACGACCTCTCGCGTGCCTGCGAGGCCGGCACGGTTCGGGTCGCGCGCTTACTCGAGCCGGAGCGGTTCTCGCACGTCACTCACCTCGTCTCCGAGGTCACCGGCGACCTGCGCGACGGCGTGACGCCGTTCGACCTCCTTCGCGTCTGCTTCCCGGCCGGGACGGTCTCCGGAGCGCCCAAGGTCCGCGCGATGCAGATCGTCTCGGAGCTGGAGGGCTACCGCCGCGGGCCCTACGCGGGCGCCGTCGGCTACGTCCTGCCAGACGGAACCATGGATACCTGCATCGCGATTAGAACGATCGTGCTCGAGGGCGGGGTCGCGCGGCTCCAGGCCGGCGCGGGGATCGTGGCAGACTCAGACCCGGCCGCCGAGCACCGCGAGTGTCTCTCGAAGCTCGCCGCGCTCGAGGCCGCAATCGACCTCGCCGAGGAAGACACGTAGATGCTGCTCATGTTGGACAACTACGACAGCTTCACCTACAACCTCGTCCATCTCTTCCAGGAGCTGGGGGCGGAGGTCGCCGTCTACCGGAACGACGCGATCACGGTCGAGGAGGCGGAGGCGCTCGCGCCGAGCCATCTCGTCATCTCCCCCGGCCCCGGCCGTCCGGCCGACGCCGGCGTCTCGGTCGAGGTGATCCGCAGGCTCGGTCCGAGCGTGCCGACGCTGGGCGTCTGCCTCGGCCACCAGGCGATCGTCGAGGCCTTCGGCGGCGAGGTCGGCCAGGCGCGCGCGCTCCTGCACGGCAAGTCGTCGCCGGTCGAGCACGACGGCCGCGGCGTCTTCGCGGGGCTGCCGGAGCCGCTCGAGGCGGGCCGCTACCACTCGCTCGCAGCGACCCGCGTGCCGGACGAAGCTCGAGGTCACGGCGCGCACCTCCGACGGCGAGGTCATGGGCGTCCGGCACCGCGAACTGCCGATCGAGGGCGTCCAGTTCCACCCCGAAAGCGTGCTCACTCCGCTCGGCCCACAGCTGGCCAGGAACTTTCTCTCGTGATCCAGGCCGCGCTCGCAGACCTACTCGACGGGCGCCACCTTTCTCGCGATCGCGCGCGCGAGGTGATGAGCGAGATCATGGGCGGCGAGGCGACCCAGGCGCAGATCGGCGGTTTCCTCGTCGCGCTTCGCCTGAAGGGCGAGACGGCCGACGAGATCGCCGGTTGCGCCGAGGCGATGCGCGAGCATGTTCTGCCCGTGCGGCCGCAGCGCGACGACCTCGTCGACACCGCCGGCACGGGCGGCGACGGCGCGAGCACGATCAACATCTCGACCGCGGCCGCCATCGTCGCCGCGTCTGCGGGCGCCGGCGTCGCCAAGCATGGCAACCGCGCCGTCTCGTCCGCCTCCGGCTCCGCCGACGTGCTCGAGGCGCTCGGCTTCTCGCTCGAGCAGCCGCCGGAGCGGATCGCGCAGTCGATTGACGAGCTCGGCTTCGGCTTCATGTTCGCGCCGACGCACCATCCAGCGATGCGCCACGCTGCACCGGTCCGGCGCGAGCTGGCGGCACGGACGGTGTTCAACGTCCTCGGCCCGCTCACGAATCCAGCCGGGGCGCGCGCGCAGGTGATCGGCGTCTACGCGAAGCCGCTCGTGCGGACGATCGCCGACGTGCTTCTTCAGCTGGGCGCTCGCCGCGCGTTCGTGGTGCATGGCGCCTACGGGATCGACGAGCTCTCGCCGGCCGGCCCGAACGACGTCTGCGAGGTCCGCGACGGCGAGGTGCAGGAGCGCACGATCGATCCAGCCGAGCTTGGAGTCGCGCGCTGCGATCCCGACGAGCTTCGCGGCGGCTCCCCGGCCGAGAACGCGCGCGCATTCGTCGAGGTCCTCGACGGCGCGAACGGCGGGCGGCGCGACGCGATTCTCCTCAACGCAGCGGGCGCGATCGCAGCTGCTGGTCATGCCGCCGATCTCCGCGAAGGGCTCGAGCTGGCGCGCGAGGCGGTCGACTCGGGCGCGGCGAAGGCGCGGCTCGACGACCTGGCGAGGTTCTCCAATGCGGTTTAGCGATGCGCTTGCCGCACCGGGGCTCGGCGCGATCGCCGAGATCAAGCGCCGCTCACCGTCGCTCGGCGACATCCGTCCCGACGCGGATCCCGCCTCGATCGCCGCCGCCTACGCGGGTGCCGGCGCCGCAGCCGTCTCCGTCCTCGTCGACGAGCGCTTCGGCGGAACCTGGGCGGACCTTCGTGCGGCGCGCGCGAGCACGGACGTTCCCCTGCTCGCCAAGGGCTTCTTCTCGACCGCCGAGCACCTCCAGAACGGCGCGGGAAGCCGGAGCCGACGCCGTGTTGCTGCTCCTCCGCGACCTCGACGACGGCCAGGTGCGCGAGCTGATGCGCATCGCGGCGGAGCTCGGCCTGGACACGCTGGTCGAAGCGCACGACGCGGCGGAGCTCGAGCGTGCGATCGCGCACGACGCTCCCGTGATCGGCGTCAACGCGCGCGATCTCTCCACGTTCGAGATCGACCGCATCGGCCAGCTCGAGCTGGTCAGCCGCATCCCGGCCGACCGGATCGCGATCGCCGAGAGCGGCGTGAGGACGCGGGCTCAAGGTGCGGCCGCCGAGCTCGCGGGCGCCGATGCGATCCTCGTCGGGTCGGCGCTGATGCAGGCGCCGGACCCGGCCGAGAAGCTCCGCGAGCTCCTGTCCCGGCCGCTCGTCAAGGTGTGCGGGCTGACGCGAGAGGAAGACGTCGCAGTCGCAGCTGCGGCGGGCGCCGACCTCGCCGGCTTCGTTCTCGCCCCCGAGAGCCCGCGGGCGGCGGCAGGAAGTCCTGCCGGTTCCGGACGAGCTGCTCGCGGTCGCGGTCTGGGTCGGCGAGGCCGGCTCGAGCGAGGCGACGCTCGACCAGGTGCACGAGCGCGCCGACGGCGCCGTCCGCGGTCGCGACGCCGTCCTGCTTCCGCGAGAGCGAGCAGGTCGCGCAGGTGCTCGACCTGCCCTGGGAGCAGGACGACCCCGAGCACTGGGAACGCGCCGCCGCCGCCGACGGCCGGATCGTGCTCGCGGGCAAGCTCGGGCCCGACAACGTCGCCGAGGCGATCCGGCGGGTGCAGCCGTGGGCGGTCGACGCAAGCTCCAAGCTCGAATCTGCGCCCGGGATCAAGGATCCGGAAAAGGTTCGTGCGTATGTCGAGGCGGCCAGGAGATGACGGAGACCTACGGCGCGTACGGCGGCCGCTACGTCCCCGAGACGCTGGTCCCGGCGCTCGACGAGCTGACTGCCGCGTGGGAGCAGGCCCTCGGAGACGAGAGCTACCGCGCGGAACTCGACGAGCTCGCCCGTACCTACGCCGGCCGCCCGACGCCGCTGACCCGTGCCGAGCGCTTCGCGCCGGACAAGCGCCTCTACCTGAAACGCGAGGATCTGCTCCACACGGGGGCGCACAAGCTCAACAACGCGCTCGGCCAGGCGGTACTCGCCCGCCGGCTCGGCAAGCAGCGAATCGTCGCCGAGACCGGCGCCGGCCAGCACGGAGTGGCGACGGCCACCGTCTGCGCCCGCTTCGGGCTCGAGTGCGTCGTCTACATGGGCTCCGAGGACATGCGGCGCCAGAGCCCGAACGTCGAGCGGATGGGCCTGCTCGGCGCCGAGGTGCGAGCCGGTCGAGTTCGGGACGAAGACGTTGAAGGAGGCGACGAGCGAGGCGATCCGGGACTGGATCACGAACGTCGAGACGACCCACTACCTGATCGGCTCCTGCGTCGGCCCGGCGCCGTACCCCGCGATCGTGCGCGAGCTGCAGGCGGTGATCGGCCGCGAGTCGCGAGACCAGGTGCTCGAAGCGGAGGGGCGGCTGCCGGATGCGGTGATCGCCTGCGTCGGCGGCGGCTCGAACGCGATCGGGATGTTCGCCGGCTTTCTCGACGACCCCGAGGTGGAGATCGTCGGCGTCGAGGCGGCGGGCGCGGCCAGCCTCGGCACGGGTCGCACCGGCGTCCTGCACGGATCCCGCTCGTCCGTGCTCGCAGACGAGGACGGCCAGATCACGGACGCGCACTCGATCTCGGCCGGGCTCGACTACCCGGGCGTCGGCCCCGAGCACGCGCAGCTGCGCGACACGGGCCGCGCTCGCTACGTGGGCACCACCGACGAGGAGGCGCTCGACGCGTTCCGCCGCCTCACCCGCACCGAGGGGATCATCCCCGCGCTCGAGCCTGCGCATGCGCTCGCGCGCGTGGACGAGCTCGCAGGTGAGCTCGTCGTGCTCTGCCTCTCCGGCCGCGGCGACAAGGACCTCGCCGAGGTCCTCGAACGCGGATGAAGACACTCGCGATCTACCTGATGTCCGGACCGGAGACGCCCGAGCTGGCCGAGGCGGCCGTCGACGGCGGCGCCGATCTCGTCGAGCTCGGATTTCCCTTCTCGGACCCGCTCGCGGACGGCCCGGTCATCCGCCGTGCGGCCGAGCAGGCGCTCGCGCGCGGCATGCGGACACAGGCGTGCCTCGACTGCCTCGCCTCGGTCCGCGCCCGTGTCGACGTCCCGCTCGTGCCGATGACCTACTCGTCGCTCCTCGAGGCCTACGGCTGGGACCGCTTCGCGGACGATGCACGCGCGGCCGGTGCGACGAGCATGATCGTGGCCGACCTGCCTGCAGGCGACCGGCCCGAGCTCCGGCGCGTCCAGCTCGTCGCACCGACCTCCACCGATGCACGGCTTCGCCTCGCCGCCGAGCAGACCGACGGGTGGCTCTACCTCGTGACCGTGACCGGGACGACCGGGGTGCGCGAAGGCGTCTCCGCTTCGCTCACCGGATTGGCGGAGCGCGCTCGGAGGGTCGCCGGCGGCGTGCCGCTGTACGCCGGCTTCGGCATCTCGACCCCGGCCGACGCCCGCGCAGCCGCGGCGCTCACGGACGGCGTGGTCGTCGGGTCGGCGGCGCTCGAGGCCGCCGAAGCGGGCTCCGGCGCACTGCGCACCTACGTTCGCTCGCTCCGCGACGCGCTCGACGCCGCCTGAGCCGACGCGCAAGATCTGGCCGTCACCCGAATCGGCTACCGCGTCTACGCGGAATCGAGGAGGGTCGGCACCCCGAATCGAGGATTCAGCTGGCGTCTACTTTCGTCAATCGTCCCTCCTAGTCGCTCGGGCAGGGGTGCCCGCGCAGAGGACCAAGGGGTATGAACATGGGAAGCACCGAGAAGCACCCGTCGAAACGGGTCCGGATCGTGCTCGCGACCGGCGTCGCCGTCGTCGTCGGCATCGTCGCTCCGGTCGCCGGCGCGGCGGAGTGGACGTCGGCCGAGTGGACCTCCGCGGAATGGACGTCCGCCGAGTGGACCTCCGCGGAATGGACGTCCGCCGAGTGGACGTCAGCTGAGTGGACGTCGGCCGAGTGGACATCCGCGGAATGGACGTCCGCCGAGTGGACCTCCGCCGAGTGGACGTCGAAGCTGAAGCCGAAGGCCGAGTGGACGTCGAAGCTCCGCCCCAAGGCGGAGTGGACTTCTCGCTCCAGGGTGAACAAGGGTCTCTAGACCACCTTCCCCCGTTCGGGGGACGGCACCTCACCCGATCCGTAGACACGCCGACACCCAAAACAGGGTGTCGGCGCGCGCGAATGCTGCCGATTGTCAGGGCGACCCGCTACGTTAAGCCCTGAATTGCGGCCCTCAATGAGCGTTCCAGCAGTAGCAGCGAAGATCGGCTGGCAGTCCCGCCGCGTGCACCGGCTTTCTCCGCGTGCGCTCGCGTACGCCGTCTCGGTCGCGGTGCTGGCCGCCGTGGCGATCGTCGTCGTCTCGACCTCGGCCACCAGTCCGACGACCCAAGAGTGGATCTCGTTCGCGCTCCTGCTGCCGCTGGCGTCGTTCGCACGCTTCTTCGCAGTGAGCATCGGCCGCAACCACGGCTTCCACACCGGCGCCGCCTTCCTCGTCGCGGCGGCGCTCGTGCTGCCGCCCACGCTCGTGGCGGTGCTCGCGATCCTCCAGCACGTCCCGACCGAGCTTCGGGAGCGGCCGGTCTGGACGCGGCTGACCTTCAACTGCGCCAACAGCGTCATCAGCTCACTCGCAGCCTGGGCCGTCGCTGACGCAACCGAGGTCGGCTACGACCTCTCCTTCGCGCTCGCGGGGGTCGCGGCGTCGGTCGCGTTCGTGCTCGTCAACCATCTCCTGCTTGCCGGCATGCTGCTGCTCGCCCGCGGCCACTCGTTCCACGACAGCGGGCTCTTCAGCCGGATCAGCCTCGGGCTGGACTTCGTCATCTGCCTGCTCGGAATCGCGGTCGCGGGATTCCTGGACGTCAATCCGTGGCTCGTACCGGCGCTGGTGGCGCCGCTGCTTCTCGCCCACCGGACGGTGTCGACGGTCGGCCAGGTTCGCGAGAGCGAAGAACGCTTCCGAGCGATGTTCGAGTCCACCGCGATGGCGACCGTGCTGGTGGGACCCGACGGACGCATCCTCGAGACGAACGCGGCCGCCGATGAGCTGAGCGGCTACACGAGCGAGGACTGGGCAGCGCTCGAGCCGAACGCGCTGTTCCACCCGGACGACCGTGAGGAGATCGCGCGGAGCATGAGCGAGCTGCTGCGGGGCGAGTCGGACCGCCACCGGCAGGAGGTGCGCTGTCTCTCTGCGGCCGGCGAGACGCTGTGGACGGACTTCTCGGTCGCGCTCGTGCGCGACGCGGACGGCAAACCGCAGTTCGGGATCGCGATGGCCGAGGACATCACCGAGCGTCGGGTGCTCGAGGAGCAACTGCGGCAGAGCCACAAGCTCGAGGCCGTCGGCCGGCTGGCCGGTGGCGTCGCCCACGACTTCAACAACATGCTGACCGCGATCAGCGGCTACACCGCGCTCGCACTCGACCAGGCAGAGAAAGGCTCGCCGATGGAGGCCGACCTCGACGAGGTGCGCAAGGCAGCAGAACGCGCCACCCTGCTCACCCGGCAACTGCTCGCCTTCAGTCGCAAGCAGGTGCTCGAACCGGTCCTGCTCGACCTCAACGAGGTGATCGGCGAGATGCACTCGATGCTGCGCCCGCTGCTCGAGGCCGATGTCGTGCTCTCGACGGCACTCGCGCCGGACCTCGGGGCGGTCGAGGCTGACCCGGGCCAACTCAACCAGGTCGTGATGAACCTGGTCGTCAATGCCCGCGACGCGATGCCGAAGGGCGGCGCCCTGACGATCGAGACCAGCAACATCGACATCGACGAGACCGGGGACGGCGCGATCCAGCCGGGCCGGTACGTGTCGCTCACCGTCCGCGACGAGGGCGAGGGCATCGACGAGGAGACGCTGCGCCAGATCTTCGAGCCGTTCTTCACGACCAAGGAAGCGGGCAAGGGCACCGGGCTCGGCCTGGCCACCGTCTACGGCATCGTCAAGCAGAGCGGCGGCTACCTCGAGGTCGAGAGCGAGGTCGGCGTCGGCTCCGAGTTCAGGATCTACCTGCCGCGAGTCGACGCCGCGCGCCAACCCTCGAGCGAGCTGTTGGCCCCCGCGCCGGTGCCCGCAGACGCAGCCGAACGGGTCGAGCCGGCGACCGTGCTCGTCGTCGAGGACGAAGAGGTCGTCCGCAGCCTCGTCGTGCACGTGCTCGAGGACGAGGGCTACCACGCCGTCGTGGCCAACGACGGCGAGGAAGCGCTTGCGCTCGCGGCGGGCATGTCGATCGACGTGCTCCTGACCGACCTGACGATGCCGAAGCTCGGCGGCCGCGAGCTGTCCGAGCAGCTGCGGAGCTCGAATCCGGACCTGAAGGTCGTCTACATGTCCGGCTACGCGGACAAGGGCATCCTTTCGGACGGCATCCTGCCGCCCGGCACCGCCTTCCTGAGCAAGCCGTTCACGTTCGCGGAGCTGACCGCGAGCGTCCGCGGGCTGCTGTGAGTTTGCGCGAGCTGACCATCCGCGGGGCGGATGGTCAGCTCGCGAAGACCCCTAAAGGGGCCGCCCGCGGCCCAAGAGCACCAGGGCATTCTCGTCTTCGGTGCTCGCCTCCGCGCGCTACGGTGCAGCCATGAACGAGACGCTGCGCGGCCGGTTGCTGGTCGCGGCTCCGATCCTCCACGACCCCAACTTCCACCGGACCGTCGTGCTCGTGGCCGAGCACGGCGAAGACGGCGCGATGGGGCTCGTGCTGAACCGCCCAACCGACACCTCGGTCGCCGACGCACTACCTGAGCTTGCCTCGCTGACCGGCGAGGAGGAGCCGATCTTCGTCGGCGGGCCGGTGGCGCTCGAGTCGGTGCTCGCGGTCGCCGAGCTCGACGATCCCGACGACGCCTCGGAGCTGCTCTTCGGCGCGATCGGCTTCGTCCAGGAAGCGGACGTCGCGGTGACAAGGGGTCGTGTCTTCGTCGGCTATGCCGGCTGGAGCGCCGGACAGCTGGAGGCCGAGTTGGAAGAGGAGTCGTGGCTGGTCCTCCCCGCCGAGCCGGACGATCTCTTCAGCGACGACCCGGACGGCCTCTGGAGTGCGGTACTCCGCCGCCAGGGCGGCCCGTACGCGCTCCTCTCGCGAATGCCCGTCGACCCGTCGCTGAACTGAGCGCCTAGACTGTTGCTGGGCATCGACAGAAGGAGGCCCATGGAAGAGGCACGGAAGACACGTCGGTCCGCGCTGCTCGTCGCGATCGTAGGCATGCTCGCGCTCGCGGCCGTGTGGGCCACGGTGGCGCTTGCCGGGGGCTCGACCCCGGCGGCCAAGCCTGTCAAGGCGAAAGCCAAGGCGACGCCGGCCCAGTCCTCGTACGGTCACAACGGCTTCGCCGGCAAGTCCGGCGCAGACGACTGCCCGAACAGGGACGGCGCGTCGAACGACCTCTAACCGGCGACGGAGCCCGGTTTCGGCCGGGCTCCGAGCTCTCGCCGCGAGCACGTTCGTATGCTTCCGCAAGATGTTCGACCACGTCACGATCCGCGTCTCCGACCGCGCGGCGTCGGAGCGCTTCTACGCAACCGTTCTGAACGCCCTCGGCATCGAGCAGACCCACAGCGGCGATCAGTTCCCGGAGTGGGACGACTTCTCCCTCGCCGCAGCGGACGCCGAGCATCCGCTGACGCGCCGCCTGCACATCGGCTTCGCCGCCCCCTCGCGGGAGCACGTCGACGCGTTCTGGCGCGCCGGCACCGAGGCCGGGTATCGCGACGACGGCCGGCCGGGGCCGCGGCCGGAGTACAGCGACGACTACTACGGCGCGTTTCTCCTCGATCCGGACGGCAACAGCGCCGAAGCAGTGCACCACGGCTCCCTGCGCCGGAACGGGAATGTCGACCATCTCTGGATCCGCGTCTCAGACGTCGACGCATCGACGCGGTTCTACGAGCTGGTCGGACCGGCAGCGGGCTTTCGGGTCGGCAGCGAGCTCGGGGACCGGACCTCGTTCGCCTGTGTCAGCGGGTCGTTCTCGGTCGTCGCGGGCGAGGAACCGACCGAGAACGTCCATCTCGCGTTCGGGGCGACCGACGACGAGACCGTCGATCGCTTTCACCGTGACGCGACCGCGGCCGGCTACCGCGACAACGGCCCTCCGGGAGAGCGGTCGGGCTACCACGAGGGCTACTACGGCGCCTACGTGCTCGATCCAGACGGGAACAACGTCGAGGTCGTGAATCACAACCGCTGAGTCCGCGGCTCAGTGGCTCAGTCGATCAGCTTGCCGGTCATCGCGCGAATCGCGACCCGCCAGAGGACGAGCCCGAAGATGGTCAGCGCGCAGAGGCTGGCGACGTCGCTCCACCCCTCCCAGCCGAAGGCGGCGTGGCGGACGAGCTCGACGCAGTGGTAGAGCGGGTTGAGCCTGGCGAGGACCTGCGCCCACTGCGGGAGCGTGTCGATCGGGAAGAAAGTCCCGGCCATCAGAAAGAGCGGCGTCAGCACGGCGCTGACGACGTAGTTGAAGTTCTCGAAGGACTTCGAGAATCCAGCGACCGAGATCCCGAAGCACGCCCAGCCGTACCCGGCGATCCACCCGATGAAAGGCACAGCGAGCATGCCCCATGCCGGTGGGAGGCCGAACGCGATCGCCACGAGCAACGGCACGCAGCCGTAGACGCCCGCTCGGGTCGCGATCCAAAGAGCCTCGGCGGTGACCAGCTCCTCGGTGTCCACCGGGGCAGCGAGGATCGCGTCGTAGGTGCGCTGGAACTGGTACTTGACGAAGGTGCCGAACATCGCCGGGAACGCGCTGGAGAAGAGGACGGCGGTCGCAACCGTGCCGGTGCCGACGAACTCGACGTAGTCGTAGCCGCCGATCGTCCCGATCAGGGAGCCGAACCCGAAGCCGAACGCCAGCAGGTAGATCGTCGGCTCGACGGTCGACGAGAACGTCGAGGACTTCCAGTACGAGGAGTAGTTGACGACCTCACGGACGAGCACGCCCGTCAACGCAGACCGCTCGAGGCGGCCGAGGCGGCGGCCGTGCTCGCCGGCGACGGCCATCAGCCGATCTCCTCGCCGGTGAGCAGCACGAAGACGTCCTCGAGGTTCGCCGGACGCCGCTCGCCGTCGGGCTGGTAGCCGTTGCCGCCGTCGACGCCGAGGATCGAGATGCTCGTGCCGGTGCGCCTCGTGCGGAGCCCATGGCCGTTCGCCTCGGCCTCGACCTCGGCGAGCCGCGCCGGCGGACCGTAGACCTCGAGCACCTCGCTGCCCGCATGCTCGAGCACGAGCTCGGTCGGCGGGCCGGAAGCGACCGCCTTCCCGTGCGACATGATCAGAACCGTGTCTGCCAGGCGCTCCGCCTCCTCGATGTAGTGCGTCGACATCAGAATCGTCGTGCCGTCGCTGCGCAGCGCGTCGACGAGTGCCCACAGCTCCTGACGCACCTGCGGGTCGAGCCCGACGGTCGGCTCGTCGAGGAGCACGAGCCGCGGGCGGTGGACGAGCGCGCGGGCGATCAGCAGCCGTCGGCGCATCCCGCCCGAGAGCTTGTCGACCCGCTCGTCGCGCCGGTCGCCGAGCTTGGCCATCGTGAGCGCCCGCTCGACCGCGTCCCGCCGCTCCCCGCGCGGGATCCGGTAGAGGTGGGCGAAGACGAGCAGGTTCTGCGCCACCGTCAGTGTCACGTCGAGGTTGTCGAGCTGCGGCGTCACACCGAGGTGCGCGCGAGCCTGCTTCGACTCGCCGGGGAGCTCGTACCCCAGCAGCTCGAGCTCTCCCTCGTCGGCGATCGCCTGCGCCGTCAGGAGCCGCATCGTGGTCGACTTCCCGGCCCCGTTCGGCCCGAGCAGGCCGACGCACGTTCCCTCCGGGACGTCGAGGTCGAGCCCGTCGACGGCGGTGATCGCGCCGTAGCGCTTTACCACGCCGCGCAGGCGGATCGCGAGCTCGGCCACGTTCTCGAGCCTAGTCGGTGATCTCGCTGATGACCGAGAGAATGTTCCCGGCCGGATCCTTGAACCAGGCGATCGTCGGGCCTCCTTCCGCGCCGCCGCGTGCGATCCCCTTCTCGTCCTGCTCGAAGCCGTCGTAGCGCTCGAAGGTGACGCCCGCCGCGGTGAGCCGGTCGACCGCCTCGTCGACGTCGTCGACCGGGAAGTTCAGCACCGTGAAGGTCGCCGGGACGTGATTGTCCTTGGGGTAGATGAATACCTTGCCGCCGCCGGCGAACTGGAGGCCGAGGGCGTCCATCTCCTCGGTCACGTTCAGCCCGAGCGTGCCTTCGTAGAACTGCTTGGCGCGTGGAATGTCGTCGGCCGAGTAGCCGGAGAACGCCTTTGAGTCTTTGAACATTTCAGCCCTCCCTTGTTCGTCAGTGCGATTCGGCGGTTGCAGGCATCCCGTGTGCGTCCTCGCCTTCGCCCTCGGGCGCATACGCGCCGGCGCGAAGCATGGTGCCGCCGATCACGGCCGCGGTGGCCGCGAACAGGGCGCCGACGAAGAACGCGGCGTGGTAGCCGGTGGTGAGCGCGGCGAGCGAGTCGCCGTTCGTCTGCGCGGCCGCGAGGCTTGCGAGAACTGCCAGCCCGAGCGCGCCGCCCATCATGAACGCGGTGTTGACGACACCGGAGGCGAGCCCCGCCTCGCTCGGCTCGACGTCGCTCATCGCGGCCAGCAGCACCGGATTGAAGGCCATCCCCGCTCCGAGGCCGAGCAGGATCATGCTCGGCAGGACGTCGACGACGAAGGTCCCGTCGACCGGCGCCCGTGCGAAGAGCAGCAGCCCGACCGCCGCGAGCCCCAGCCCCGTCGCCAGCGGCGGCCGGAAGCCGAAGCGAATCACGAGCTTCGCCGAGAGACCCACGGAGAGGATGCCCATGATCACGTTCCCCGGCAGGAAGGCCAGGCCGACCTGCAGCGGGCTGTACCCGAGGACGAGCTGCAGATAGAGCGCGGAGAGGAAGAACCAGGCGAACATCGCCGCGGCCCAGAAGACACCGACGACGTTGGCGACAGCGACGTTGCGCAGGCGGAAGAGCCCGAGCGGCACCAGCGGCGCCTCGACTTTCGACTCGAGCACGAGGAAGATCGCCAGCAACCCCACTCCCGCGCCGAGGAAGCCGAGCGTCTGCGCGGAGAGCCAGCCTTCCTGGTTGCCGTTGACGATCGCGTAGACCGCCAACATCAAGGCCCCCGTGACAGTGACCGCACCGGCAACGTCGAGGCGTCCCTTTACCGCCTCGCCGCGGGATGCGGGCACCAGCTTGAGGGTGAGCACGACGACGAGGATCCCGACCGGCACGTTGACGAGGAAGATCCAGTGCCAGTTGAGCACGTCCGTCAAGATGCCGCCGAGCAGAACGCCGAGGCTGCCACCGCCCGAGGCGACGAAGCCGAAGATGCCCATGGCCTTCGCCCGGTCCTTCGGTTCCGTGAACAGGGTCATCATCAGCGAGAGCGCGACGGCGGAGACGACCGCGGCCCCGAGGCCCTGTACCGCCCGCGCTCCGATCAGGATCTCCTGGGAGCTCGCCAGGCCGCAGGCGAGCGAGGCGAGCGTGAAGAGCGCCGTGCCGAGGAGGAAGAGGCGCCGGTGGCCGAACAGATCGCCCAGCCGGCCGCCGAGCAGGAGAAAGCCGCCGAACGTGAGCAGATAGGCGTTCACGACCCAGGCGAGCGAGGTCTCGGAGAAGCCGAGATCCTCCCGGATCGACGGCAGTGCGACACCCACGATCGTCACGTCGAGGACGATCATCAGGTCGCCCAGGCAGAGGACGTAGAGCGCCAACCAGCGGGCTCGGCTATCCAGATGGCTCATACCTTCCCCTTTCACGCCGCCCTGTTCGGGCCGCTCGCGTTCGGTGTCGATCAGTTAGACCGACACGCGGCGCAGAACTCATCGATGAATTCTCCCGCCGGCGGCCGTCTCTACACAAGATGGCCATACGACCACAGGGCACGATCGCGTTTGCGATCAGCGGCCCGATCGACCGCGGCGACCTGCCGGGGCTGTGCGACCGCGTCTGCGCGTTGCTGGAGCGCAGCGACGCCGCCGTCGCGCTGTGCGACGTGAGCGGGGTCGGTGTCGACGCGGTCACGGTCGACGCGCTCGCCCGCCTGCAGCTCGCCGCCAGACGGCACGGCTGCCACGTTCGCCTCCGCAACGCGTCGGCCGACCTCGTCCAGCTCGTCGCGTTCCTGGGCCTCAGCGACGTCCTGCCGGACTAGGCCAGGCGCGCCGGCAGCCCGAAGAGCGGGAACAGCGTGGCGGTGTCGAGGAAGAACGTGAGCTCGACGATCCGCCCCTCCGCGAGCTCGACCACCTGGAGCGCCCACGGCTCGAAGCCGTCGCCCGTCGCGCTGGGCTTGTACTGCCCGTACGCGGGCGAGCCGTTGGCCGCGACCGTCGGGACGAGCCGCGAGCCGCGACAGCCTCCGCCCGGGCCGACCCACCACGCGAGGATGTCGTCACGGCCGCGCAGCCACAGGTCGTATGGCGGCATCGATTGCGTCGCGTCCTCCCGGATCAGGTCGGTGAGCGCGTCCATGTCGTAGCGCTCGAAGGCCGTGACGTAGCGCTCGAGCAGAGCGCGGTCGGCATCGTCGAGCGGCGCCGCGGCGTCGGTTGCGTCGACGTCGCTGTCGGCGAGCGTCGCCCGCGCGCGCTGCAACGCGCTGTTGACCGATGCGACGCTTGTCTCGAGCAGCTCCGCCACCTCGGCCGCCTTCCAGCGGAGCACCTCGCAGAGGATCAGGACGGCGCGCTGGCGTGCCGGCAGGTGCTGCAGGGCGGCGACGAAGGCGAGCCGGATCGTCTCACGCGCGACAGCGACCTCGGCCGGATCGCCGTCCGGGACGACACGGCCGTCCGGGATCGGCTCGATCCAGGTGACCTCGGGCAGCGTGTGCAGGTTCGCCTCGATCGGCTCCCGCGCGGGCCCGAGATCCATCGGCCGCGCCCGCCGTTCTCGCCCGCTGAGCAGGTCGAAGCAGACGTTCGTCGCGATCCGGTAGAGCCACGAGCGCAGCGCCGCACGACCCTCGAAGCGGTCGTAGCTGCGCCAGGCACGGAGCAGCGTCTCCTGCACAGCGTCCTCGGCCTCGAACGACGAGCCGAGCATGCGGTAGCAGTAGGCGGTCAGCTCGCGCCGGTGCTGCTCCAGGCCGGCCTCGATCGCCGGCTGATCGCGAAGCGACGATTCGGACACGGCATCATCGTAACGACAGCTCTAGAGCACGTTTCGGAGTGACGCCTCGACTCAGAGCTTCATTTCGAAACGTGCTCTTGGATCAGCTCGAGCTCGTGCCCCCGGATCACTGCTTCGAGGCGCGTATGCACGCCCAGGCTCTTCATCAGCCCGCGGATGTGGTTGCGCACGGTTTCGGTCGAGATGCTCAGCGCTCGTGCGGTGTGCTCGGTCGACGAACCTGCCGCCAGATAGTGCAGGACGTCGAGCTGCCGCGGCGTCAGGTGCACCGAGGTCGACCGTTCGCGCTCGGGTTGCTGGTGGGGGTCGGCAAGGCCGAAGACGCCGACGATCGCGCCGTGGTCGAGCAGCTGCGTCGAGCTGATGTCAACCGAGATGCGGCGGCCGTCCGCCGTCCGCAGGGCGACCGTCGCTTCGGTCGACTCGGTCGTTCCGAGCAGCTTCGACGCGAACTCCTCGCGTGCCCTGGACATGTAGTCGGGCTCGACGATCTGGCCGATTCGCTTGCCGCGAATGTCACCGAACTGCTCGACGGCGGCCTTGTTGAGCCAGCGGACGGCGCCGTTGCGGTCGAGAATGTAGGCGGGCATCGGCAGCTTGGCGATCGAAGGCGCGAGGTCGGGCGCGATCCGGCGCAGCTCGTCGAGACTTCCGGCCTCGGTGATCATCGGCTCGAATCTGACCCAGATGGGTCACGACAGGGAGCGGCGCACACGTCAAGCTCGCGCGCGAGGTCGAAGGGCAGGTAGCTGCCTTCGCGCCTTCCCCGCCCGGAGGATCCGGTCCCGACTTCGACGGCTTGAGGCCCGGATCCTTCGGGGACCTGCATACCAGCAGCTTCCTCCCCGGCCCTGGCGGGCGAATCACCCGGTCAGCATGATTTGCCGGCAGCCGCGGGCGTGAGAGACTCTGTGCGTGCACTACGGGCCGGTTCAGATGCTCGTCGTCGTCTTCGACGGCAATCACTTTCGGGGTGAGATCGCGCCGGAGCTGGAGCGGCTGAAGCGCGAAGGCGTCGTTCGTATCCTCGACCTGTTGTTCGTTCGTAAGGACAGCACCGGGGCGATCGCGCACCTGTCGGCGAGCGATCTCGACTGGGAGGAGGCCGCGGCGTTCGGCGAGACGATGGGCATGCTCGCGGGATTCGCGACAGACGGCATCGCCGGCGCCGAGCGGGGCAGCCTCGTCGGCATGGCGGAGTTGATGGACGGCCATCTCTTCGACGAGGACGACGCCTTCCGGCTGGAGCAGTCGCTGCCGAACGAGATGACGGCCGTCGTCGCCCTCGTCGAGCACCTCTGGGCCGAGCCGTACCTCGCCGCCGTGCAGCGTGCGAACGGCTTCGAGCTGCTGAACGAGTGGCTGGAGCCCGCGCAGATCATGGCCGCGGGCGGGAAGTTCGCCGCCAAGCTCCCCGCGACCGTGGACGACGACGCGGCCTAGGTTCCTCAGGCCTGCTCGCCGAGAGGCTGCGAAGAGGCGCCGTCGGGAGGCGTTGTCACGAGGCCGAGCTCCGCAGCACGTTCGATCGCCTCGCTGCGAGAGGAGACACCGAGCTTCCGGTAGACGGAGATCGCCTGCGTCTTGACCGTGTTCCGCGAGACGAAGAGCCGCTCGGCGATCTCCCGGAACGAGAAGTGCGTGGTCAGGAGCGGCAGCAACCGGAGCTCCGCCCCGGTCAGGGACGACGCCCAGTTGTCCTCCTGCCGCTGTCCCTGTGCAAGCTGGAGCTGCAGCTCATGCGCCTGAGTCGTCAGGACGCCGACATCGGGGCGGCGAGCCAACAGCTCGTCGATCTCGGCCATCACCTCGACCGCCGGCGCCCAGTTGACGAGGGCGAGGTGGGCGCGCGCGAGCTCGAGCCGGACCTGCACGGCGAGCCACGGGAGCGCATACGTGAGCAGGGGCGCCAGGCGCGATGCATGGTCGATGTCCTCGAGCGCCCGCGTCCAGTTGCTGTGGCGCAGGGCGGCACGGGCGCTCGCAACGTAGGTCAGCGCGCTGGTCGCGTAGTCGCCGAGCCGTGCCTCGGTGACGAGCTCACGCGCCTGCAGCGCCAGCAGCTCGGCCTCGGCGCCCTCGTTGCGGGCACTCGCGAGCAACGACCTCTGCGCCAGCGCCAGCGTCGCACTGTCGGTCGCACCGACCTCGAGGGCGAGCGCGCAGGTCTCAGCCAGCAGCCTGTCGGCGAGATCGTCGTCACCGGCGAGGAAGTGTGCGATCGCGAGCATGAAAGAGGCGTCGGCGGCGACATGGCTGCCGGAAACGGCACTTTCAATCGCCGCCTCTGCGTCGTGCTGCATCCGCTCGACCCCGTCGGAGCACATCGCTGCCCGCAACGTCAACGTCCAGGCAAGGGGCGGAGCTCCGTCCGGCATCGCGGCATCGGCTGCGCCCGATTCGGCGATCTGCGCCCACCGTCGCGCCGCCTCCGGGCGCCCGCGCAGCGCATGCGTCCACGCACCGAGCGTGGCCAGACCCGTGCTCTGAGCGAGCTCCTCCTCGTCTTCGAGCCGTGCCAACCACCGCTCGACCGTGACGAAGCGGCCACTGTGGTAGGCCGGCTGGGCAGCGGCGCCGACAAGTTCGATCACACGGCTCGTGTCACCGGCCGCATGCGCGTAGTCGATCGCGCCCTCGAGGTCCCCGTTGGCGACGCACCAGTCCGCTGCTCGCCCGTTCAGGCTCGCCGCGAGCGCCGGCTCGCGCCGATCGAGCTCGTCACGCAGCATGTCGCGGAAGAGACGGTGGAGCCGGTACCACTTTCGCTCACGGTCGAGCGGGACGACGAACAGGTTCGACGCCTCGAGCATCTCGAGCTCGACAGCGCTGCCCGACCGTTCGAGCATGTAATCGCAGAGCGAGCCGCACATCCGGTCGAGCACCGAGACGCGGGTCAGGAACTCGATCTCGGAGTCGGGCAGGCTCGACAGCAGTACCTGCCTGAAGTAGTCGCTGATGTAGCGGTCGTCGCCCCGGAATCGAGCTGCCGGCCGGCCGCCCATCGGCCGATGCGCGCAGCGAGAGTGCCGCGAGGTAGAGCCCCGCAGGCCAGCCTTCGGTCCGCCTGAGTCAGCTCGGCGACGTCCTCCTCGGCCAGCCTCAGACCTGCAGCCTGCAGGAGCGCCTGCGCTTCTCGCTCGTTGAGGCTCAGGTCGCCGGAGCCGACCTCGACGATGCGACCCTCGGCGCGAAGCCGGCCCAACTGCAGCTCGGGTGCGGTGCGAGATGCAAGCACCAGCTGTGAGCCCGCGGGCAACTCGTCGACGAGCGTGGCCAACGCGGCGGTGCACTCGCGCGAGCGCAATACGTGGACGTCGTCGAGGACGACCACCACGGGCAGGGGCGAGAGAGAGCGGCCGAGGCGGGCGACGACGTTCTGGGGTGACGTGCCCAACCGCGACAGCGCTACGAACACGTCGGGGTCGATCGCCTGAACCCGGTCGAGCGCAACGGCGAGGTAGGTCAGGAAGACGGTCGGATCGTTGTCCGCCTCGTCGAGAGAGATCCACGCGAACGGCCGCTCGTCGCGGCGCTCCCAGTCTGCGAGCAGCGTCGTCTTGCCGTAGCCCGCCGGCGCGGTCACGACCGCGACCGTCGCACTCCGCGCAGCACGAAGGCGATTGACGAGCGCGGGGCGGGTGATCGTCCCCAGCCGCGGTGGCGTCGGGCAGAGCTTCGACTCGAGCAGCGGGAACGTCGTCCAGGGACGCGCGCTCGGCGCCGCCGCTTCTGCTCGACTCCTCATCCGAACGACCTCACAGGCGGCGTGCCTCTCTCTACGAAGAAGCGCAACGGCTGCCCGGGCCGTCACGATCGGCCGACCAGAGCTGGAGGGGAGGTCAAGGGCGGCGACACACCGCCAACTCTCCTCAGAACGTAGCAATCAACGCACGCGCACTTCAACCGTCGCGCCAGGAGTCACCGCAATGTTCACCAGATCGAGAAATTCAGACAGCGACCTGGCTCACGATGACTCGCACGACTCAGCGTCCTCGAACGCCTGCTCGAGCTCGCCGCCCACGTCCAGCTTCTTCAACGCCTCGAAGCTCTCCGACACCTGCTCGTCCATCGTCGCGAGCGTGCTGCTGACGACCGAGACGGCGCTGAGGACACCGGCGACGTCGGACGCGTCGTCGAACGCGTCTTCGATCGCCTCCAGTCCGGCGCGGACAGCCGCGACGACATCGTCGAGCGCCTCCTCTGCCTGCCCACCCGCCTCCGTCTCGGGGCGACCCAGCGCCTCGAGGTCGGTGACGAGCATCTCGGTCGCGGTCTTCGTCTCGTCGACGGCACGCTCGAGCGAGTCCTTGGAGATGCCGCTGTCCTGCAACGTGCCGGCGGCGCCGGTGACCGAGTCCGTCCAGTCCGACACCGCCGAGCAGAGGCGGTCGGCCCAGCGCTCGGCCGACGAACCGGACTCGCTGTTGCCGCCACAGCCGGCCGCGGCAAGTGCGAGCACGACAACGGGGACGACGAGCGAGCACCGGAGCAGCTGCTGCCGAGTCGGCATGCGGCAACGGTAGTGCCACGCCGCCGGGAGCACATCGTCCGGACAGGGTGATGCTGAGGCCGGCGTCTCCGGGCGATCCTGCAGGTTGGATGAAGCCTGTGCCGGCGTCGGGGACGAAGCTGATCGCGGCTCGGTACGTGAGCGTCGAGGCGGCCGAGAGCGCGCGCGACGCGCTCCGCGAGCTCGCAGATCAGACCGACCTGACGCTCCAGGATGTCGCGATCGTCGTCAGGCGCGACGACGGCCGCATCGAGCTACGGCAGACGGGAGACATCGCCGTCGGCGAGGGTCTCGTCGCAGGCGGCTCGATTGGGCTTCTCCTCGGGCTGGCAGTCGCGGGGCCTGTCGGCGGGGCGCTCGTCGGCATGCTCGGCGGCGGCGGCTACGGCGCACTCGACCGCGGCGTCGACGACGACAAGATGCGCAGCTTCGGCCACGACCTCCCCGCCGGAAGCGCCGCGGTCTTCGCGCTCGTCCGCACGACCGACGCACCGCGCGCGCGCGACGCGCTGCTGCGCTACGACGGCGAGCTCGTCGCCGACGATGCCGACGCGGAGGGATCGGGGTAGCGTCGGCGCGCGAGCACATAGGCGACGGCGCCGCACGGCAGCGGCAGCCAGAACGACACCAGCCGGTAGGCGAGCGTCGCGACGGCCGCGTCGGCCGCATCCACGCCGGCGAGCACGAGCAGGCTGGCGAGGCCGGCCTCGACGAAGCCGAGCCCGCCCGGCGTCAGCGGGATCATCGCGAGCAGGATCGTCGCGGAGTACGCGAGCAGGACGAGCGTGGGCTCGGCGTCGAGACCCAGTGCCTCGAGAACGCAGACGAGCGCGACGTAGTCGAAGCCCCACCGGCCGAGCGCCGACAGGAGCGCGAGCACCGGACGCGCCGCGAGCGCGCGCCGGACGTCGTCGCGCTGGTGCAGCAGCCGCTCCGGAAGATCGGCAAGGCGGTCGCCCCGGTGCACGAGGCCGGCTGCGGCACGAGCCCAGTGGCCGACGAGCCGCAGCGGACGATCCCACACGATCGCAACCGCGGCGACGATTGCGAGCAGGACGAACGCTGCACCTCCGACATAGGCCACACGCCGGAGTCCGTCCGGTGCGACGACGCCCCCGATCGCGGCCAGCGACGCGATCACCGGCAGCGCGAGCGCGGTCGCTGCCGTCGCGGCCCAGGCTGCAGCGAGACCCGACGCGACGGTTGCGCCCGGAACGCCCGAGCGCACGAGCAGGCCGTACTGCACGGCACTGGCGGCCGCACCGCCGCCGGGGACGACGTTCCCGGCCGAGCCGGCCGCGAGCTGGGACGTGCCGACCGCGAACCAGCTCGGCGTCCGCAACGCGATCCGCTGCAACGACCAGAGGGCGAGATAGGCGGTTGCCTCGAAGAAGACGGCGAGCGCGAGCCAGGCCGGGTCGACGCCGCGCAACTGCGGGAAGGACGAGAAGGTGCGGAGGATGCTCGGCGCGAGCAGATAGAGCGAGAAGCCGGCCACGAGCAGGAGCGCACAGCGGATGGCGATCCGCCGCTTGAGCGGGGTCACGGTGAGGCGTCGCGCGTCGTCATGCCGGAGGACGAACGTACCGCAGAGAAGGGCCGTCCAGCCCGTCACCCTGATCGGACGATGCCCGGGTGGCGGCGGCGCAGGAGGGTGTGGGCAACGTCGATGGAAGGCGCACTCATGCTGGCGAGCGACTATCCGTTCTTGGGCGGCGAGGCGGCTGGGCGATCGCGCATCGGCTGCGCGTCGTGATCTGGGTGCTGATCCTCGTCGTCGGGATTCCGCTCTGGCTGATCGCCGTCGGCATCACCACGCTCCTGATCCGGAACCGAGCCCTGCGGAACCGTCCCGGCAATGTCCCCGTTCGCTTGCGGCCGCCCGGCAGCAAGCGCTGGCACACCGGGCACGCCGTCTGGGTTCACGACGTGCTCGCCTTCCGCGGCAGCCCCGCCTTGTGGAAGGAGGTGCTTGTCTGGGCCGCCGGCGCGTCGAGCCGTCCCGCCACGGCTGAGGAGAAGCGAACGCTGCACCGTGTCGGCGACGATCCGGTCGTCGTGACGCTCGCCCTTCAGCCTCAGGGCGTGCTCCAGGTCGCCGCACGGTCTGAACACTCAGCCACGCTGCTGGCGCCGTTCGCGGACCGGATTCCGGCTCCGCGACCCGTCGCAGTGAAGTGAACGCGGCAGGGCCGTCCACGTGCAGGCACGTCAGGCGGCCGCGACGTCTACAAGCCTCTAACACACGTGACACCATGAACGAAAGGAGTACGACATGAGCGAACAGGAGCAACCGATGAAGCTCGGAGCGAAGTTCTGGTTGGCCGTCGTCGCCGGTGCGATCGCCTGTGGCATCGCGGCACTCGTGTTACTGGCACTGCTCGAGAACGCGTGGCTCCGCTGGGGGTTCTTCGGGATGCTGCTCGGCTTCGCGGGGCTGCTGATCCTCTTCGGGTGGATCTTCGACCGCCGTGCAAAGCAACACCGCCAGGACCTCGCCGAGGCTGCAAGGGAGCAAGGCTTTACGTCCTGATCGTCCTGAAGCGGCGGCGCCCTACGGCGCCGCCGCTTGTCAGCCGGTCGCGGCGCCGGTGGTCGTGCACGGAAGCGGGTCCGACTCGCCGAGCGCGGCTCTCGCCTCCTCGAGCGTCTGCAGCGTTCGTTCCATCGCGATCGGGCGCAAGCTTCCGGGACCCGGACGGAAGGGTGCGTTGAGGACGGAGATGAGAACGAGAGTGGCACCGATGACGAGCGTGACGGACGCCATCAGCGTCGCCTGGACGAGCCGCGACTCGCCGCTGTCGGCGAAGAAGAGCATGAAGCCGAAGATGACGGCGGCGATCAGGAAGAGCACTGCCCAGAGCGGCGACGGGATCACGCCCTCGGCTCCGTGCAGGCGGGTCGAGCGGGCCGATTCGCGATCGAAGGTCTGGTCGAGCCACTTCGCGTACGCGGTCTCCTCGACGGGCGTGCGCGGCTCGATGCTCTCGAGCGTCCGGAAGAGCGCGAGCCCCCAGGGGTTGATGTTGTCGACGCCGCCGCCGTCCTCCATCAACGACCACTCCATGTTCACGATCGAGCGCCCGTAGCAAACGAGCTCGGCCGCGGCGCGCCGGCCGCCGGCCTCGGGCAGGAACTGCGCCGTCTCGAACTGCTGCCCGACGATGAGCGCCTCGTCCTCGGCGCCACGGCGCGAGTCGTCGTAGCTCGTGAACGCGAGGAAGACGATGAAGCCCAGCAGCACCGAGAAGCCGGTCGCCAGGACGCCGAAGACGCCCGCGGCCCGGTCCCCGTCGTTGAAGTAGCTGCCGTCGGGGGCGCCGCGCCGCACGGCCAGGATCGCTGCGATCGCGAGCGCAGCCGTCACGACGACGAGGAGAGACGCCAGCCAGAGGCTCATGACGCGATTCTCGACTCGACCCCGCAGCACGAACATCGTCCGTTGTGGATGAAGATCGTCGGCCACGCCGAGCAGGACGCGGCGTGGCGCGGGAGAATGGTGTCGGGATGAGGTTTCGCTCACATCGCGAGAGCTCCGGCGACGGTGCCGAGGTAACCGCGCCTGCAGCGGGTTTCGAGCTCGATGCGGCGCAGGTGAGCGGGCTGTCGTCGACCTTCAAGCCGCCGCGGTGGCTTCGCGAGCTCGGGCGGTCGTCCTGGTTGCTGGTCGGAGTCGGGCTCCTCCTCGCGGGGGTGTTCTGGGTCCTGGGCCAGGCGGCGGTAATCGTCGGACCGGTGCTGATCGGCCTTGTCGTCGCAACCGTCACCGCGCCTCTCGTCGGCGCGCTGCAGCGTCGCCATGTGCCGCGCATCGTGGGGGCGCTGATCGTTCTGCTGATGGCGCTCGTGGTGGCGGCCATCATCGCCCTGCTCGTCATCGGCGGCATCGTCTCGGAGGCGGGCGCGATCTCGAACTACATGAGCTCCGCTGCCGACAAGGTGCAGAGCTGGCTCACGGATGCGGGAGCCAGCACGAGTGGGGCGTCGAGCGCCACGGAGACGACCAAGCAGGATGTCCCTGCAGTGATCTCCACCCTCCTTCACGGCGTCCTGACGACGCTCCAAGGGATCACGTCGCTGGCGTTCGCGGTCGTCTTCTCGGCCTTCAGCCTCGTCTTCCTGCTCAAGGACGGGCCTGCGTTCCGCTCGTGGGTCGAGGCCCATCTCGGCGTGCCGCAGGCGGTCGCCCGAACGATCACCGGGGAGGTGATCTCGTCGATCCGGCATTACTTCGTCGGCGTCACGATCGTGGCCGTCTTCAATGGAGTGGTGGTCGGTGTCGGTGCATGGCTGCTGGGAGTCCCGCTCGCCGGCACGATCGCGGTCGTGACGCTCGTAACCGCCTACGTCCCGTTCATCGGCGCGTTCGTCTCGGGTGCGTTCGCCGTCATCATCGCCCTCGGCGCGAACGGCACGCAGGACGCGCTGATCATGCTGGTGATCGTGCTGCTGGCGAACGGCATGCTGCAGAACATCGTCCAGCCGATCGCATTCGGGGCGGCGCTCGACCTGAATCCGCTCCTGATCCTCGTCGTCACGATCGGTTTCGGCAGCCTCTTCGGGATGGCCGGCCTCGTGCTCGCCGCACCCCTGACGTCGGCCGCGTTCCACATCGCGCGCGCCATCGGACGCGCTCGCGGGACTCCTGTCGCCGCTCCCTAACGCTTAGGGAAGCCGGCAGGCAATCCTGCCGTCGTACGGGCCGCCGTCCTCGAGTGCATCGCTCCGGATGACGATGCACGTGCCGTACTTCGTCTCGATCGGGTCGCCTGCAGCAGGCAAGGTGAGCAGCTCCGCGTCCTGGACGTCGGTGAAGTTCCCACCCTCGATCGTGATCACGACGCGCTTCACCCGACTAGGCCCAGCGCTCTCGTGTGGTCACTCTTCATCTGCGGGACTGAGTCTCGAACCCAGCGCGTGCATGCGCATCATCCAGTCGGGATGAGCGTCGGCCCACACGACCCTCGTGCCGGCGATGAAATCGGGTAGCCCGCGGCGCTTGCGGTCGAACGGCACGCTGGCGAATCCGAGGAAGAACGGCGCAATCGAGAGCACAAGGCCGGCGAAGCGCGCGAGCGAGCGTCCCACTCCCATCGGCCGGGAGAGGCACACCCGCATCAGGCGCATACCCGGCGTTTGCCCCGCCAGCGTCCAGAAGCCGACGAAGTACACCCCGACGATCACGAGCCAGCCGAGAGCCGCGAGCCCGGCGGCCAGCCAGGCCGGTCTCAGTCCCCCGGCGAGCGAGGCAACGGCCGCGATCACGCCCACGCCGAGAAGGTAGAGCGCGTGGGTGGCCACCGCGTCGACCGCCAGGGCCACGGCTCGAGTTGCAAGGCCCGCGTAGCGTCCGGCGACGGCAGGGGGGCGGCGGGCGTCGACTCGCTCGTCCAGCCGCCGAACTGCGGTACGCAGGGTCGCCGCGATCTCGTCGAACCACCCCGTCGACTGATCGACGAGCCCGGCCCGGACGGCGGGGCTCGCCACGATCAGCTGCAGCAGCCGCTCGCTTTCGGGGCTCTGCAGGATGCGCTCGAGCGCAGGGCTTGCGAGGACCCGCCGCACCAGGCGCTCGATCTCCGCGTCGTCCAAGCCCGCGAGCACGGCGTTCTGGAGGTCGGTGTCGCTGCGGAACTGGTCGACGACCCGCTCGGGCACCTCGTCGAGATAGCGGCGGCCGCGGTCGCCCGCGTCCTTGCCTGCATCTGCAAGCCGATCCACCTCCCGGCGGACGAGCGGCGCAACGACGGGACCCTGCGCTATCAGGCGCGCCGGCAGCAGCGCCAGCCGCGCGGCAGCAAGCGCCGCCTGCGCGGCGACGAGCACGACCCCGACGGCAACATCGCGATCGCGCGCGGGATCGGTGCCGTCAGGCGGTTCGAGCGCGGGATCGTCGGTCGCGGTCATTCAGCGATTCTCCCACCGCGAGCCGGCGAGTCGTCATGCGGAGTGGATGAGCCGCAGCCGGCCGTTGCGCTCAGCCCCGAAGCTGGTGGCCTCCTCCGCCGGTCATGTCGCTTCCACCGGACGCTCGACCTCGGCCACGACGGAGGCTGCCCCTCGTGCGGCGGCTCGATCGTGAGGTTCGGCAGCGCCCGGTCGAGCCAGCGCGGGATGTACCACGTCTTCTCGCCCAGAAGCGTGAAGAACGCCGGCACGAGCGTCATCCGGACGATCAGCGCGTCGGTCAGGATCGCGACGGCGAGCAGGAGCCCGAACTCCTTCGGGATCCGGTCGGCGCTGAGGATGAAGGCCGCGAAGACGGTGCCCATGATCACCGCCGCGGCGACGACGACGCGCCCGATCGCCGAGATTCCGTGCTCGACCGCGGCCCTCGTCTTCAGCCCGTGCACGTGCTCCTCCCGGATCCGGCTCATCAGGAAGACCATGTAGTCCATCGAGAGCCCGAAGAGGATTGCGAAGGTGATCGGCGGGACGAACGTCTCGATCGGCCCTGTTCGGTCGAGTCCCGTCAGGCCGAGCAGATGGCCCTCCTGCACGACCAGAGTCAGGACGCCGAAGCCGGCAAAGGCGGAGATGATCGTCGTGATGGCCGCCGTCAGCGAGACGACGATCGACCTGAACGCCATCGCGAGGACGATGAACGTGACCCCGATCACGAAGAGCAGGAACAACGGCAGCCGCTGGATGATCCGCTCGCCGATGTCCTTGAACGCCGCGGTCTGGCCCGAGACGTAGGCGACCGCGTCGCCTCCCGCGATGCCCGCCGGCACGATGTCGCTGCGCAGCAGGTCGACGAGCTCGTCGGTCGCCTCGTCCTGCGGCGCCGACGTCGGGGTGACGAAGACGATCGCGACGGTCTCCTCGTCGTTGAGCTGAGGCTCGCCGACGGACGCAACGCCCGGGAGCCCTTCGACGCCGTCGAAGATCCGGTCCGGCGCCTCCGGGTCGGCGTTGACATCGACGACGATCGGGATCGGCCCGTTGAAGCCCGCCCCGAACCCCTCCGCGAGCAGGTCGTAGGCCCGCCGGCTTGTCTGCGCCGTCGGCTGCGTCCCCTGGTCGGCCGCGCCGAGGCGAACGAGCCCCGAGGTCGAGGCGAGCACGATGAGCCCGATCAGCACGGCCGGGAAGACGATCTTGGCGTTCGCAGTCACAAACCGTCCCCAGCGCGCGATCAGCGTCTTCTCGCGGGCTGCCTCAGAGTCGTCGATCGCAGGCAGGAACGGCACCTTGAGGCGGTCGATCTTGTGGCCCAGAAGCCGGAGGACCGCGATCAGCAGCGAGTTTGCGATCAGCACGGTCGTCAGGACGCCGAGCGAGCTGCCGATCCCGAGCTTCGTCACGAAGTCGAGCCCGAAGAACGCGAGCCCGGCGACCGAGATCGCCACCGTCAAGCCCGCGAAGAGCACCGCCCGCCCTGCGGAGGCGCCGGCCTCGGAGGCGGCGTCTGCGGGCGAGAGCCCCTCGTGGAGCAGCTGCCGGAAGCGCGTGACGATGAAGAGCGAGTAGTCGATCCCGACGCCGAGCCCGATCATCGAGACGAGGATCGGCGTGATCGTGTTGATGTCCGTGAGCCCGGCAAGGATGAACAAGAGCAGGAACGCGGTCATCAGGGCCACGATCGCGAGCACGATCGGGATGAACATCGCTACGAAGGTCCGGAAGACGATCAGCAGCACGAGGATCGCGGCGAGCAGCCCGAGCAGCTCGGACGTCCCTTGCTCGACCGGTGGGAACTCGGCTTCGCCGTTGTATTCGACCGTCACCCCGACCGGTTCGACGAGCTCGCGCACCGTGTCCTGCACCTCGACGACGGTCTCGCGGTCTTCGTCGTAGATGACCCGGTCGAACTGCGCCTGGCTGTACGCGATCCGGCCATCGTCCGAGAAGCTCTCGTCCTCGAACGGGTCGGCGACGCTTGTCAGGCCCGCCTCGTCCTCCGTCGCTTTGAACTCGTTCGACTCGAGGCGCGTGATCGCGCTCTCGATCGCCGCCTTGCGCTCCGGCGTGTCGAGCCGCTCGCCCTCCGGAGCCGCGAAGACGACGTTGAGGACGCCACCCTGCTCCTCGGCGAACTCGGCCTCGATCAGGTCGGTCGCCCGCTGCGTGTCCGACCCGGGGATCTCGAACTCATCCCTGAGCGAGCCACCGACCGTCGCGACGAGAAGGATGAGCGTGACGATGATGCCGAGCCAGGCAAGGACCACTCGCCACGGGTGCGTGGCGCACGCCCGCGTCCAACGCGCGAAGCCTCCTGTGGCGAGACGTTCGTGGGCGGCGCTGCGGCGCTCCACGGTCGGATCCTGCTGCTCGGTCATGCCTGCCCCCTCGTCGCTTTTCCGGATTGGATCAAAGACCGGCCGCAGCCTTCGAACTCATCGGTCGTTCAAACGTACCTGGCGCCGTGCAGTCCAGGTCGCGCGCAGGGTGGAGGCGTCAGCCGGCTCGTGCGTGTACTCCTCGCCGACCGCGGTGACCGTGAAGCCCGCGTCCTCCAGGGAGGAGCGGACGGCCGCGTCCGAGTGGAAGTACTGTCGGTGCTGCTCGCTGAAGGGTTCGCCCTCACGGCGCATGAGCTCGATTCGGGTGTCGCAGGTGCGCGCGCTCGGATCGACGACGCTGCTGATCACGAAGCCGTTTCCGGCCGCTTCGCCGGTGACGACGGGGTTGGAGACCGTAAAGCTCATCATCGCGTCGGTGTGAAGGTCGAAGACGAGCCAGCCGGCCGGCCGAAGCCGAATCGCCACCGCCGCCAGGGTCTGGCGCAGCTCGTCCGGACTGAGGTAGTTGAGGCCGTCGAACGTGCAGACCGCCGCGTCGAAGACGCCGTCGATGCTCAGGTCGGGCAGGGTCAGTCGGTGCAAGGCCACGTCAGGGCCGAGCCGCTCGCGGGCGCGAGCGAGCATCGCGTCCGAGGCGTCGACGCCGACGACCCGGTAGCCCCGTGCGGCCAACTCGCCGGCGAGGACGCCGGTGCCGCAGCAGAGATCGAGCACGGAGCGTACGCCGGTCGAGTCTTCGCTCCAGAGCTGATCGAGGAACGAGGCCCAGCGGTCGTGGCAGGGGTCGATGACGATCTCGTCATAGACCCCTGCCAGCTGCGAGTACGCCTCGACGTGCCTCACAGTCCCGCGGTTTGTCGGATTTAGAGCCCGAGGATCTTGGCCTTGGCGGCCGCGAACTCTTCATCGGTGAGCACACCCTGGGTGTGCAGCGCCGCCAGGTTCTGCAGCTGCGAGGTCTCGTCCTCCTCTGCCGGCGGCGGTGGCGCGGCGTACTGCTGCTGCTGCTGCGCGTCCTGCTGGTCATACTTTGCGGCCTGACGACGCTGCACCCGCCCTGACACGGCGGTAGCGGTTCCCGCCACGACGGCGGTGCGGGTTGCCATGCGTAGAAGTCCCATGTCGTTCCTCTCGATCTTCGAAGTGGAAGGGGTCTAGCTTGCCTCGACCACGGCGGACACGACGTCGACCGGAATCCGGATCGAGTCGATCACGACGGCGTCGGCTGCCTGGAGGGCGTCGACCAGCTTCGCGGCCCAGGTGTTCTCGAACGCGACCAGCATGGCCGAGCTGTTCGGCGGGAGGTCGTCGCTGACCTCCTCGGCGTCCTCGGGCCCCAGGGCACCCGGTTGCGCGATGTCGATCTCGAGGAAGCCCGCGCCTTCCTCGTCTAGATCTGCGATCTCGATCGACGAGACGACGCCGTTCCCGTCCTTCATTACGAAGAGCAGGTCAAGCACGCGAATCGTGCCGTTCTCCACGAGCTCCAGGATCGCCGGGGCGATTCGCCCGGTGAACTTGTTGCCCGGAAAGCCAATGATATAGACGTCGACGGGACCGACTGCCATGTATCTCTCCTTGTTGGGGGTCGAGCGCAGCCAGTATACGCAGCGACTTCCTGCCGGTTAAACTCGCAGCCGTGGCGTTTCCGGCGTAGTTGATCCCACTGTCCCGCACCGGCCGTCGCTGACGCGTGTCGGCGGCTGCCCGATGAGATCAACGAGGAGGAAACCGTGGTCACTGAAGCACGCCTTGAACGTCTCGCATCGGGGCTGGCCCCCGTCACGCCGGGCTGGTTCGTCGTCAACACCGCCGACGCCGCCTGGGTCGACAACGACGAATGGTCCGGCGGCTGCGTGCATCTTCGAGTCCGACGACTGTCTTGCTTGCAAGGCCGACCCGATCTCACCGAGTACGTCAAGCCGCACGCCGGGTTCAATATCCGCGTCGTGCCGCCCGGACAGGCAGCAGGTCTCTACCACGCGGAGTCGGTCCAAGAGGACTTCCTCATCCTGCTGGGCGAATGCGTGCTGATCATCGAGGACCAGGAACGGCAACTGCGGGCGTGGGACTTCGTGCACTGTCCGCCGATGACCGCGCACACGTTCGTCGCGACGGAAGCAGGTCCGTGCGTGATCCTCGGCACAGGAAACCGGCGTGACGATCTCGAGCGGATCTACCGTCGCTCCGAGGTCGCGCTTCGCTACGACGCTGGATCTGAGGTCGATACGACCGATCCAAAGCGCCGAGGGCGATCGGTCCGTGCGTGATCCTCGCCACCCGAAACCGGCGTGGCGAGTCTCGAGCGGATGTACCGCCGCTCGCAGGTCGCGCTCCGCTTATCAGCCGCTCCACTTGACGACGCTGAGGACGTTCGAGTAGTTGTCGGTCCACACGCGTCCGGCGGAAATCTTCGGGACGTGCCAGCCGGATCTGGCGAGCAGCGGCTGGAGCTGGTCCGGCGAGCGTGCGATCACGAGCCACTGCGACGGCGTGCGCGACCCGTGGGCTCCCTCGGCGCGATCGGCGCGATAGACCGCCGCGAGCCCGAGCGCGCTGGCAGCCCGCGCCACGACGGGCGCGAGCTCGAGGTGCCGGTTCGAGAGGTGGAACGCGATCAGCCCCTCGGGGCCGAGCTTCCGGGCATAGAGCTCCAGCGCCTCACGCGTGAGCAGGTGCACGGGTACGGAGTCGGAGCTGAATGCGTCCACGATCACGAGGTTCGAGGTGCCGTCGGGAACGTGGGCGATCGTCCGGCGCCCGTCGCCGAGGACGATCTCGACGTCTGCCTGCGAGTCCCGCAAGAACGTGAAGAAACGCGGGTTGCTGGCGACGCGCGCAATTGCCGGGTCGAGCTCGTAGAAGGTCAGCCGCTGCCCCGGTCGGCCGTATGCGGCCAGGGTGCCGACTCCGAGGCCGATCGCGTCGACGCGATCGAAGCGCGGATAGGCAGCGAACACGTCCCCGAGCGGCCCGCGGCGGCTGTAGTACGTCAGTGGCTCGCCGGCCAGCGGCCCTGCAAAGCGCTCGACGCCGTGGAGCGTCGTCCCGTGCACGAGCCGGTGTTCACCGTGATCTTCGGTCACGCGCAGAACTCCGAAGAACGTCCGCTCGGTGTGCAGGCCTCCGGAAGCCGCCGCCAGGAGCACCGTCAGGCCCGCGAACGTGATCGTCATCCGATAGGGGCGCCGGCTGCCGATCACAAGGCAGGCGACGACGACGCCGACGACAGCGGCGTGCGCCGCAGAAACGCTTTGCACGAGTGCGAGGCCGGCCAAGCAGCCGCCGGCCGCCAGGACCGGAACGAGGTCCGCGATTCGGCCGCGGTCACCACGCCGTAGCGCCAGCGCGAGCACCAGTGCCAGCGGATACTCGAGGACGGAGTCGAACGCGAGCGGCGCGACGAGCGCGTTCAGGACACCGCCGAGTACTCCGCCCAGCGAGAGCAGGAAGTAGAACTCCGTCAGCCGTTCGGGCGCCGGTCGCTCCTCCACGAGGCGCCCGTGCGCGAGCGCGCCCGCGAGGAAGAGCACGACCAGTTGCGCGAGCAGCGTGACCGCGAGCGGTAGCGTGATCGCGCCGAGCATCTCGGCGAAGACGAGCGCCGTCGGCAGAGGCAGAATTCGGGCCGCTGCGCTCGGCGTCACGAGCGGCCGCCGCGCGAAGGCGACGACGAAGGTCAGCAGATAGACCGCCAGCGGCAGCACCCACAGCAGCGGGAACGAGGCGACGTTCGTGGAGATATACGTCGTGACGCCGAGCATCAAGCTCGACGGGACGAGTGCCATCGCAACCCAGCGCGCTCTCACCCTCCAGGCGAGGGACGGCACGCTCACCGGGGCCGAGGCCGACTGTGCGGACGAGCCGCCGCGCCGTGCAACGAACAGGCAGGCCACGCAGAGCAGTGCGAAGAGCACGTAGCCGATCGACCAGAGTCGCGCCTGCTGGTCGAGCGTCAGCAGTGGCTCGACGACGAAAGGGTACGCGAGCAACGCGATCAGGCTGCCGGCATTTCCGGCCGCGTACAGAAAGTAGGGATCGCGTCCGGCGGCGTGCCCGCTCGCCCCGAGCCAGTGCTGAAGCAGGGGGCTCGCCGTCGTCACGACAAAGAAGGGCGCACCGACCGTGACCGCGAGGACGCCGAGCAGCCACAGCGAGGGCGACCCGTCCGCGGGAGGCGGCGTCAGCCCACGGCCGATCGGCAGCGCGGCGACCGCCAGCACGAGCACGACCGCATGCACGATCGGCTGGCGCGTCGGACCGAGCAGACGTGTCGAGGCGTGCGCATAGCCGTACCCGGCGAGCAGCACCGCCTGGAAGAACAGCATCGAGGTCGTCCAGACGGCCTGCGAGCCGCCGAAGAGCGGGAGGACCATCCGAGCAACCATCGGTTGCACGAGGAAGAGAAGCGTGGCGCCGGCGAAGATCGCGACCGCGAAGAACCCGAGTGTGGCCCGCTGGGCCAAGCGGGCAGGCCGCGGCGCGGCGGTGACCTCAGGGGCGGGCAGGTCCACAAACGCACCATCGGCTGGACGGGCAAGGGACTGTACCCCGGCCCACGACAGCCAGCTCTGGCCGCAAGCTCGAGAGCACGACCCGCGCGGCGGTTTGCGGATGGGACTGAAGGAACAAGAAAAGCCCCGTTTCCGGGGCTTTTCAGTAGCGGGGGCAGGATTTGAACCTGCGACCTCCGGGTTATGAGCCCGGCGAGCTACCTGACTGCTCCACCCCGCGACGCGGCGTTCATTGTAGCGAACCGCTCCAGCGCCCGCGGGACAGTTTCAGGCCGTGCAGGCGCTCTGCTTCGTCCCCCGTCCCCGCCGCAGCCAGCGGACGACCGCGAAGCCGAGGCCGAGCACCGCCATGCCTGCGACCGCGTCGAGCACGAAGTGATTGCCGGTGACGACGATCGTGAGCACGACGAGCGGCGGGTAGATCGCACCCGCCGCTCGGACGAGCGACGAGCGTGCGTACCGGATCACGCCGATCCCGACTCCGACCGCGTAGGCGGCGTGCAGCGACGGCACCGCCGCGACCGGGTTCGAGAACGGAGCCGACCCCGGCGAGCCGATGTCGATCCCGGAGAGCAGCAGCAGCGTGTCGGCGATCCCGTCCTCGGCGAGGCGCGGCGGCGCCGTCGGAAAGAGCCAGTGGATCACGACCGAGATCGCAGTCGCGGCGAGGAAGCCGTCGCGGAAGCTCCGGAAGCCGTCGCGCGAGCGATGGTAGAGCCAGAAGAAGAAGAGGCCGGTGAAGACGAAGTGGCCGACGAAGTAGAAGATGTTGAGCGCCGTCACGAGGTCGGGCAGCGCCAGGAACGCCCGCTGCAGCGACTGCTCCCAGGCGAGCCCGAGCACCTCCTCGGCGGAGACGATCCGGCGCGCGTTCGTGAACGCCTGCGCCCAGTTCGGCTCCATTGCGAAGCGCGCAGCCTCGTAGGCGGCAAAAGCGCCGAGCACGAGTGCGAGTTGCGCGACCCCGTCACGTCTCGCCAGGATTTGCCTGACGCGCAACATCTGTCTAATGAAACACCGTTGGTAGCATCGCCGCAATGCCTCTTTTCTGGCTCTCCCTCACGCTTGCGGTCGCTCTGGTCGTCTCCTCTGCGATCTATCTAACGTCGAAGGGGCTCGAGGCCTTCCGCGGCTTCAAGCGGCTCAGCGCTGCGGCCGCCGGCGATCTGGCCAAGATCGAGGCGGCGAGCGCGGGAATCGAGCGGCATCTGACCCTGGCCGCCGAGGGCGGAACCCGGCTCGAGGCGTCGCTGGCGCGCCTGGAGAGGTCGCGCGCGCAGCTGACCGTGCTCACGTCTGCGCTCGCGGACGCGCGCGCGTCGCTCAACCGTCTCACCGGGCTCGTCCCGAAGAAATGAGAGTCGCAGCAGTCGACCTGGGGACGAACTCGACGCGTCTCCTGGTCGCCGACGCGAACGGGACGCTGGACGAGGTCGTGCGCCGGCTCGCGATCACGCGGCTCGGCGAGGGCGTCGACGAACGGCGCCGCCTCCTCCCCGTCCCGATCGCCCGCGTCCGCAACGTCCTCGCGGACTTCCGCCGCGAGCTGGAGGCTCTGGGCGCGGAGCGGACGCTTTGCATCGGCACGAGCGCGGTCCGCGACGCCGAGAACGGCGAAGCCTTCCTCGGCGAGATCGAGTGGAGCTACGGCTTCACGACCCGCCTTTTGAGCGGCAACGAGGAGGCCGAGCTGACGCTGCGAGGAATCGGCTCTCTCGAGCCGGGGACGCTGGTCGTCGACATCGGCGGCGGCTCGACCGAGGTCCAGGTCGTGGGCACCGGCGTGCGCGAGAGCCTCGACGTCGGCTGCGTGCGGATGACCGAGCGCTTCGGCGAGGACGTCACGGCGATCCGCGAGCACGTGCGCGGGCTGCTGCCACAAGCGCAGGCCGGGCGGGCAGTCGGCGTCGCGGGAACGGTGACGACGCTCGCGGCGCTCGACCTCGAGCTCGCCGAGTACGACCCGGCGAGGACCCACGGCCACCTGATCTCGACGGCCGCGGCGAATGCGCAGACCGCACGCCTTGCTGCGCTGACGATCGACGAGCGCGCGAAGCTGATCGAACCGGGCCGGGCTCCGGTGATCGTCGCCGGCGCCGCGATTCTGACCGAGCTCCTCTCCTTCTACGATCTGGACGGGATCACGGCGAGCGAGCGCGACATCCTGCACGGCGCCGCGCTGGCGGCGGCCGAGCTGCCCGAGCCGGAGGAGGGTGCAGCGCCGCCGGGCGCCTACACCTGCTGCTAGAGCTCGTCGTCGACCGGCGGCTCGTCCTCGGCGAGGCGGCGCTGCAGGACCGCGCGCGAAAGCACGCCGACCAGGCGGCCGCCCTCGACCACCGGCACGCGCTCGAGATCGTGCTCCTCGAGAAAGTGAAAGGCCTCGTCCAGCGGCAGCTCGGAGCCGATCGTGTTCAGCGGCACCTCGGCGATCTCCGCGAGCCGGGTCGTACGTGGATCGCGGCCGGCCGCGACGACCTCGCGGACGAGCGTCTTGCGGGTGACGACTCCCAGAAGGCGGCCGTCGGCGCACACGAAGACGGCGCGAACCTCCGGACGTCCGAGCGCCTCACCGGCCTCCTGGGCGTTGGCGCCGCCGTCGAGCTGCGGCGGATCGGCGACCATGGCATCGCGGACGCGGTCCATGGGCAATTATGGATAGAGCCCGCGCGCGTCAAGAGCGCCGGCGACTTCGCGGATCCCGGCCACGAGAGCGGCGGTGCGCAGCGTGATCTCGCGCTCCTCGGAGATCTCCCAGACGCGGTCGAAGGCGTCGTTCAGCTTCTCGGCGAGCTTCGCGCGGATCTCGTCGCGGCCCCAGAAGAGCCGGCCCAGATCCTGCACCCATTCGAAGTACGAGACCGTGACGCCGCCGGCGTTCGTGAGGATGTCGGGCAGGATCGGGATCCCGCGCTCGGCGAGGATCGCGTCGGCCTCGAGCGAGGTCGGCCCGTTCGCGCCTTCGGAGATCAGCCGCGCCTGGATCCGGTGCGCGTTCTCCTCGGTCACCTGATCCTCTCGGGCCGCGAGGACGAGGATGTCGCACGGCAGCTCGAGCAGCTCCTCGTTCGTGATCTTGGTGCCGGTCTCCCAGCCTTCCAGCGAGCCGTGCTCGAGCGCGTACTCGCTCATCTTGTGCACGTCGAGCCCGTTGCCGTCGTAGACCCCGCCCGATGCGTCGGAGACGGCGATCACGGTCGCGCCGCGGTCGACCAGCTCGTGCGCCGCGATCCCGCCGACGTTGCCGAAGCCCTGGACGACGCAGCGCTGCTCGGCGATGTTCCAGCCGAGGCGCTCGCAGGCGCGCGCGGTGACCATCACGACCCCGGCCCCGGTCGCCTCGTGGCGGAAGACGGAGCCGCCGATCGAGATCGGCTTCCCGGTCACGATCTCCGGCACCGCATGGCCGACCTGCATCGAGTAGGTGTCCATCATCCAGGCCATCGTCTGCTCGTTCGTGGCCATGTCCGGCGCGGGGATGTCCTCCTGCGGGCCGATGATCGGCAGCAGCTCCGAGGTGAAGCGCCGGGTCAGACCCTCGATCTCGCGGATGCGACATCTCGCGGGGGTTGCAGCGCACGCCGCCCTTCGCGCCGCCGTACGGCAGTCGCAGAAGCGCGCACTTCCAGGTCATCCAGACCGCGAGCGCGGCGCACTCGCCGAGCGTGACCTCCGGGTCGTAGCGGATGCCGCCCTTCGTCGGGCCGAGCACCGAGGAGTGCTGCACCCGGTAGCCCGGGAAGATGACCCGCCGGCCGTCGTCCAACCGGACCGGCACCGAGAGCATGACCGCGCGTTCGGGGTAGCGAAGCCGCTCCGCGACGGCGTCCGAGATGTCGGCGAACGGGCGGCGCCAGCTCGAACTGCGCGACCGCCGTCCGGAAGAGCGGGGTGTCCCACTCGAGGTGCTCGTGTGCAGCGGCTTCCTCGATCTTGGCCACGGCAGGAGTGTATGCACGGTGGCTGAAACGGCTCTCATCTGCTGGATACTGATGCCGGGGGCGGGAGTCGAACCCGCACGGCCGCGAGGGCCGGCCGATTTTAAGTCGGCCGCGTCTGCCAGTTCCGCCACCCCGGCGGGGAACGGCGGCTCAGCTGCCGGGGGCTAAGCTCTCGGGCGGCAGCCGCTCGGGTCCTTGGTAGCGGTGCTCGTCGATGAAGGCGTTGAACGCATCCTCGTCGAACTTCGAGCAGCGGGCGAGCCAGCCGCGGCCCCGATCTGACGTCCCGATCGCAGCTTCGGGCACCGTCCAGGCCGAGAGGGTGATCTTGTCCTTGTTCGTGGCCAGGGGCGCCACGACGAGGCCGAACGGGTCGTCCGCGTAGAGCTGGCGGATCTTGTCCACCTCGGCCTGCGGGACGTCCGGGCCGTAGTGGATGACGACGCCTCCGTGCTCCAGGTTGTGAACGGTCTGGACGAGCAGCACCGGCGTCTCGTAGGAGCCCCAGATCGCCGGCCGGCCCCAGTGCGGGCCGCTCGTCGGCGGCGAGGAGTTCCACTTCGGCTTGGTCTGCGAGCGTGGGCACGTCCGAGTGGTCGGGCGTGTTCGCGAGCGCCGGGAAGCTGGCGAGCGTGCAGCCGGCGTCGGCGAGCGCCGATCGCTCGTCGCCGCCGTCGTCGCCCGTCAGCAGGACGATCGCGAAGACCGCCGCCAGGACGGCAAGCGAGCCGCCGACGATCAGGAGGAGCAGCCGGCGGCGCTGCGCGCTGGCTGCGGGATCGGTCGGCGTGGCGCGCCGCTGCGGGCCTTGCGAGCGCTTGGGGGGATTGGGGACGCGATCTTTCCGGGCCATATCCGGCGGCGACTCTACCAGCAGGGGAATACGGCTCCGGGACGCCGTCCGACGCCATCTCTACCGTTCGTCGGCCCGATGCTCATACTCGCCCTTACCCTCGGAATCGTCGTCGGCGCTTTTGCGTCCTGGCTCTACGCATCGCGAGGGTTGCAGAGCGCCGAACGCGAGCTTGCCGGCACGCGCGCCGAGCTCGACGTCGAGCGGCGCTCGTTCGACGAGAAGGTGATCCATGCAGTGCGGTCCGCGTCGGCCGACGCCTACCAGGCGAACAGCTCCGCGTTCCTCGAGATCGCTGAGTCGAAGCTCACCGGCTACGTCGAGACCGCTGAAGGAGTCGCTCGAGAAGGTCGACGGCCAGGTGCGGACGCTCGAGCTGGCGCGCGAGCGCGCCTACGGGGCGCTCGGGGAGCAGCTCTCGAAGCTCAGCGAGCGAACGGCCACGCTCGCGACCGCACTGCGGACGCCGCATGTCCGCGGGCGCTGGGGCGAGATCCAGCTCAAGCGCGTCGTCGAGCTCGCCGGGATGCTTCCCTACTGCGACTTCGACCAGCAGGTCACCGCGTCCACCGACGACGGCCGGCTCCGTCCCGACCTGATCGTTCGGCTCCCCGGAGGCAAGGTCGTGATCGTCGACGCGAAGGTGCCACTCGCGGCGTATCTCGACTCGATCGAGGCGACCGACGACGCGGAACGGGCCGCTCATCTCGCCTCCCACGCCAGACAGGTGCGCGAGCACATGGCGAAGCTGAGCGCCAAGAGCTACTGGCAGCAGTTCGGCGACACGCCCGACTACGTCGTCATGTTCCTGCCCGACGAGGGCTTCTTCCGCGCGGCCTGGGAGCAGGACCCGTCGCTCGTCGAGACGGGGGTGCGCTCACGCGTGCACGTGGCCTCGCCGACGACCCTGATCGTGCTGCTCCAGTCGATCGCCTACGGCTGGCAGCAGGAGAGCGTTGCCGAGGACGCGCGCGAGATCCAGGCGCTCGGGCGCGAGCTGTACGAGCGCGTGGGGATCATGAGCGGCCACCTGAACAAGATCGGGAACAGCCTCAAGGGTGCGGTCGGTGCGTTCAACGACACGGTCGGCTCGCTCGAGAAGCGCTTTCTGCCGACGGCGAGGAAACTGGACGGCTACATCACGACCGACAAGGCACTCCCGGAGCTCACGCCCGTCGCGGAGCAGCCTCACGCGCTCCAGGCTCCGGAGCTGGACGAGCAGCTGCGCGCGATCGACGCCGCCTAGCCTCCCTAGAAACGCAAGATCGCGCCGATCCCCTCGACCGGATCGAGGTCCTGGCTGCTCTGGAGCGCGAGCACCTCGCCGCCGTGCGCGAGGGTGAGCCGAACCGCCAGGTCGAGACCGTCGTCGCGCGCCTCCATCGTCGTGCCGTCGAGCGGGCAGGTCGCCGCGTCGAGCGCCGCGCGGCCGCACGCCGGGCAGCGGAACGCGGCCCGTTGGACTCCCGCTTGGAAGAGGAGCAGCTCGACGCGCCCGTCCGAAGCGGCTTCGAGCGTGTCGGCCCAGCCTGCAGTGCCGCGCGCGCCCTTGCCGGTCTCCTCCTGCCAACGCCCGACCGCACCGGCCTCGCGCTCGGCACGCCACGCGTCCAACCAGGGGGTGACGATCTCCAGCAGCTCCGCGTCGGAAGCGTGAGCCTCGGCGGTCGTCCACCCGATCACCGCGTCGGCGGCCTCGGTCGAGAGCGCTTCGGCGAACTCGGGGCGCGTCTCCTCGCCGCAGACAACGACGATGCGGGGCCGGCCGAGCGCGCGGAAGTGGGTCTCGAGCTCATCGGCGACGGCGCGGAAGTGCTCCTGCGCGATGTTCTCGATGTGGCGCTGGAAGCGGGACTGCGACCAGCCTCCCTGGTCGTGCCTCCCCGGCGCGTCCTCGGTCAGGTCGGCCCGCTGCTGCAGCCGCCCGCCGCGGAGGACGAGCACGCGGCCCTGCTCGCGACCGACGACCGCCACGAGCGCACCATCGCCCTTGCCGACCAGCGGTACGAGCGGCGCCAGGAGAAAGTCGTCGGCCACACGCGCGACATCCGGAACGGGCGAGGGCAATCCGAGCACGCTCCAGACGCTGTCGGGCCCGGCCGCGAAGACGGCGACTCCGCGGGCGCCGTCGCGATCGAACTCCGACTCGAAGAACTGAGCGAGGCGCTCGAAATCCGCCTTCAGGCCGCCGCGAACCTCGTGCGCAAGGTCGGGACGCGTGGCCCCGTGCGATTTCGCAGCGGCGTCGAGCAGCGAACGCACACGCGTCGCGACGTCGCCCGCAGTCGGAACGGTGCTCGGGTCGAGGTCGACGTAGAGGCTGATCGCGCAGCCGTGCTGGGCGCGGAAAGCGGCGAGCTCGCGCAGGCCGTCGAGGTTCACCGTGGTTGTCGTCGTCATACCGGCCTTTCTGCTTGAACGGCGTCGATTCTAAGCGCAGCGGCGCCCGTGTCCGGAACAGGAACGCGCTCCGATTCGTTCTCTATCGTGAGGGCCACACACAGTGGTTCGGATGCGAAGGAGCTGGAGTGAGCGACGTACGTGACGTGATCATCATCGGCGGCGGCCCCGCCGGTTACACCGCAGCGCTGTATGCAGCGCGCGCCAACCTGAAGCCGCTCGTCATCGAGGGGTTCAACTGGGGCGGTCAGCTGATGATCACCAGTGAGGTCGAGAACTACCCGGGCTACCGCGACGGGGTCATGGGCCCCGAGATGATGGCAGAGTTCCGCGCCCAGGCCGGCCGCTTCGGAACCGAGTTCCTCACCGACGACGTGACCCGCGTCGACCTCTCCGAGCGCCCCTTCAAGGTCTACGTCGGCGACGACGAGCACCTCGCGGCCACCGTGATCGTCGCAACGGGCGCGACCGCGCGCCAGCTCGGCCTCGAGTCCGAGCGCGCGCTTCACGGGCGCGGCGTCACCTACTGCGCAACCTGCGACGGGGCGTTCTACCGCGACCGGGAAGTCGTCGTGGTCGGTGGCGGCGACTCGGCGATGGAGGAGGCCCTGTTCCTGACCAAGTTCGCCACCAAGGTCACGCTCGTGCACCGGCGGGGCGAGTTCCGCGCGTCTCAGATCATGGTCGACCGCGCTCGCAACCACGAGAAGATCGAGATCATGACCCCGTACGTCGTCGAGGAGGTGCTCGGCGCCGAGGCGGGCAAGCTGACCGGCGTGCAGTTGCGGAACATCGAGACCGGCGAGACGCTCGAGTACCCGACCGACGGCTTGTTCGTCGCGATCGGCCACGACCCGACCACGAAGCTGTTCGTCGACTGGCTCGACCACGACGAGAACGGCTACCTGATCACCAAGGGCAAGACGACGGAGACGAACATCGCGGGCGTCTTCGCGGCCGGTGACGTGCAGGATCACGTGTACCGGCAGGCCGTGACAGCGGCCGGCTCAGGCTGTGCCGCAGCGCTCGACGCGGAGCGCTTCCTCGCCGACGCGGAGGGGCATCCCGAAGCCGCCCTCACCGCGCCGCGCGAGCACACGGCCCCCGCTTAGCCAGTGCCGTACTACATCTGCCCGAACTGCAAGAACCGGTCGATCGACACCGACGGCCGGCAGGGCCTGCAACAACAGGCCGTTGCCTGCGAACGCTGCGGCTTCGGCTTCCTCTTCGAGATCCTCGACGACTACTACCCGGCGCCAAATGCCGGCCTCGTCGCGTGCGACCGTGAGGGGCGGATCCTCGCTTCGGGTCGCGGTGTCTTCGAGCTGACCGGCTACCGCGAGCAGGAGCTGATGGGCAAGAACCTCGTCGAGGCGTTCGACCTCGAGGGGTTCGAGATCGGGAAGAGCCCGATCGCTCTGGCGCTCGAGTGGGGCGTGCGCCGCCTCGGCGAGCAGCTCGAGCTGCGCTCGCGCGCGGGCCAGGTGAAGCCCGTCACCGCGGACATCTTCCCGGCGTACGACGACGACGGCGGCGTGCTCGTGGCGCTCGCTCCGCGCTAAACGCGGCTCGACGGGCAGAGGTTGCTCACCACGCACTCTTCGCAGAGCGGTCGACGTGCATCGCAAACCCGCCTTCCGTGCCAGATCAGCAGGTGCGGGAAACGGCCCCAGTCCGCGCGGGGCACGAGCTTGGCGAGGTCGCGCTCGATCTTGACCGGATCCTCCCGCCGGGTCAGACCGAGCCGCTGCGAGAGCCGGCGCACATGCGTGTCGACGACAACGCCCTGCGGGTTCCCAAGCTCGGCCGCGACGACATTCGCCGTCTTGCGGGCCACGCCGGGTAGCCGCAGCAGCTCGTCGATCGTGCGCGGCACGACGCCGTCGAACTCCTCCAGAAGGACATGCATCGTCCCGCGGATCGCCTTCGCCTTCTGGCGGAAAAACCCCGTCGCGTAGATGTCCTGCTCGAGCTCCTCCTGCGGCACGGCCAGATAGTCCTCCGGCCGCCGGTACTTCTCGAACAGCCGGACGGTGACGCGATTCACGTTCACGTCGGTCGTCTGCGCCGAGAGCATCACCGACACGAGTAGCTCGAGCTCGCTGCGAAAGGAGAGAGCGATCTTCGCGTCGGCGTGCTCGACCGCGAGCCGCTCGATGATCGGCCGGATCCGGTCGCGCCTGCGCCCGACCGGCCGGCGCGCCTCGTGGACGAAGCTACGTGGCAATGCCCTCGAAGTACGCCGAGACCTCGTCCGGGTCCTCCGGCTCGAGCAGCCATCCGGCCAACTGATCGGCGCCGGGGTACGCGCTCGCTCGGATCGCGGCCACCGCCGCGTCGACCGCGTACGGCGTGTGCCGCAGCTCGACGTCATCACCGTCGAGCAGCGCCCAGAACGCACCCTGCTTCCCCTCGTACGGCATCCCGACGCTGCCGGCGTTGACGAAGCGGGTTTCGTCCGATCAGGCGCTCGAACTGGACGTGCGTGTGCCCGCCGACCACGAGGCGCTCCGCGACACCCGCGAGCGCAGCTCGGAAACGCTCGTCGGGCGAGACCCGGGTCAGGATCTCGTCGTCGTCGCGCGGGGAGCCGTGGCAGTAGAGGACGCCGCCGAGCGACACGGCTTGAGGCAGCTCGGCCAGAAACTCGACCGACACCGGGTCGAGGCTCGCGACGATCCACTCCCAGGTCCCCGCGGGCGCGCGCGGCGACTCGCGGTCGGCGTTGCCGCGGACGAACACTGCGTCGAGGCCCACGAGCGTCGTCGAGGCACTCGCGCGGGAACGGCCCCGCGACGACGTCACCGCCGGACACGATCCGGTCGACCTCGAGCGAGGCGACCTCTGCAAGCACGGCCTCGAGCGCAGGCAGGTTCCCGTGCACGTCGCAGAGCGCGGCGACGCGCATCACGAAACCGCAGCGAGCTCGGGCTGGCGAGCGCGTAGGCGCGGGCCTGCGCAGACGACGTCCAGGGCCGGGCACCCCGCACAGATGAACTCGCTGGGCGTCGGCACGAACTCGCCGGCGCGAATCCGGCCGATCGCCTCGGACAGCTCGGCCTCGAGCGTCGGCACGTCGAGCCGTACAAATGTCGTCGAGACCACCGCGTCGGAGCGCTCGAGGAAGTGGTACACGACCTCGACCTCCTCGGCGCCGGCGCGGAAGCAGGCGAGCGCGTAGACGAGCCGCTGCAACCGGTAGTCGGCCTCGACGATCTCCTCCGGCGTCCCCTCCGCGAGCGAGTTCGTCTTGTAGTCGAGGACGAACGCGCGCGTCTCGTCACGGTGAAGGACGTCGAGCCGGCCGTGGATGAGGACGCCGTCGTGCTCGAACGCAAACGGGCGCTCGGGTCGCGCACGATCCAGCAGCGCCACCTGCCGCGCGAGCTCGGAATCGCAGTACGACGTGACGAAGGAGCGGATCCTCGCGAGCTCCTCATCGGTGACGGCCGGGTACCAGGAGCGCACCTGCTCGGCTTCCGGCGGCGCTGGCGCTCTCAGATCGACCAGCTCGAGCAGCCGGTGCACTGCGTCGCCGATCTCGGTCGCGGCGAGACCGCTGCGGCCTGCGACGGTGCCGTGGGCGTCTGCCGGGCGCATCCCGGCGACGCGCTCGGCGTAGTAGCGATACGAGCAGCGGTCGAAGAGGGCCAGGGCGCTGTAGGAGAGCCGGCGAACGTCGTGCAGCGGCGGCTCCGGCAGGGCCTGGATCGGCGCAAGGCGTGGCGCGAGCGGCGGCAGCGGCGGTGCCTCGCCCGCAGCGAAGAGCGCGAGCTGGCCCGTCTCGTCGATCGTCGCCTCGACGAGCGGAGGCTCCGCAACCGTCGCCGGCGGCGCGGGCGCACGGTCGACGCGAACGAGCACACGCGCACCCTCGCGCTCGAGCTCGAGCGGCCGGTCGCCGGCGGCATCGAGCTCGTCGGCGCAACCGAGCCTCGAGAGCACCCACCCAATCGGCGTCTTCTCGTCGGCCTTGCGTTCACGATCGATCGAGCCGGAGACGATCAGGCGGTCGATCGCGCGCGTCATCGCGACGTAGTAGAGGCGCAGCCGCTCGGCTTCGTCCTCCGCGGTTCGCGCGTCCTTGACACCTTCGTAGCCGAGAACGCCGTGCCGCTTGCCGGTGACCGGGTCGGCGACACGGAAGCCGAAGCGGCCGTCGGCGAGGCAGAGAATCTCGTCCGCCGAGGGTGCGTTGCGGTCGCGCCCCGCGTCGGCGACGACGACCACCTTGAACTCGAGGCCCTTGGCCGCGTGAATCGTCAGCAGGCGCACCGCGTCGGCGCCCTCCTCCTCCGCGACCGCGTCGCGCTCGGCAGCGCCGACCGACTCCTGCTCCTCGACGAAGCGCACGAAGCCCTCGACGTCGGGCCCGCGGAGCTCCTCGTAGGAGCGAGCGAGCCGCGCGAGCTTGCGTAGGTTCGCGTACCGGCGCCGGCCGTCCCACTGCGCGAGCACGGCGAGGTCGTAGTCGTGATCGGCGACGATCCGCTCGCAGAGCCGCTCGAGCGAGAGCCGCGCCGACGCCTCGGCGAGGCGGTCGTAACGCTGACGGAACGCGCGCAGGAGGCGAACGTCCTGCTCGTCGAGGTCCGTCGGCAACGACCGCTCCAGGCCGGTGAAGATCGGCCCGCGTGCGGCACGCCGGATCAGCAGCAGCGCGTCGTTCGAGACACCGACGAACGGCGAGGCGAGCACGCTCACGAGCGCCTCGTCGTCGTAGCGGTTCTGCAGCAGGCGGAGGTAGGAGAGCAGGTCGACGACCTGCTGCTGGCCGAAGTAGCCGCGGCCCGTGGCACGGTAGGTGGCGAGCCCGGCCTCCCGCAGCTCCTCCTCGTACCACTCCGCGTCCGTCCCGGCGGCGAAGAGGAGCACGATCTCGCCGGCGGAGGCAGCGCCCGAGTCGACCAGCTCCTTGACGCGTCGAGCGACGTTCCTCGCCTCGGCGCGTCGCCAGTGCGTCCCGCTGCCTGAGTACGCGGCCTTGTCGGTGACGAGCAGCTCGACCGGCGTGCCGAAGACCGGATCGGGGAACGCGCCGGATGCGGCCAGCGGCTGGAACTCCTCCCCGAACTCGGCGCCGAAGAGGTGATTGACGACCGAGAGCACCTCGGGCCGCGAGCGGTAGTTCCGTGTCAGCGGCAGCAGCGTCTCGGCCTGCTCGCGCCGCTCGCGGAAGACCTGCACGTCCGCGTGCCGGAAGCCGTAGATCGACTGGAACTCGTCGCCCACGAAGAAGCGCTCGGTGTCGGGCCCGGTCAGCAGATCCACCAGCTCGCACTGGAGCCGGTTCGTGTCCTGGAACTCGTCGACCATGATCGAGCGGAAGCGCAGCTGCTCGCGCTCGCGCAGCGACTCGTGCTCGCGGAGCAGGTCGCGGGCCTTGAGCTGAAGATCCTCGAAGTCGAGCGCCGACTCGCGATCCTTGGCGGCCGCGTAGGCGTCGGCGAAGCCGAGGAGGAGCTCCTGGAGCAGCTCGCGGTCGCGGAGCGCGAGCTCGTCGAGCGCGGCCTGCTCGACCGTCTTCCGCGCTTCTTCGTAACTCGCCGCGCGCTCCCCCCTTGCCCGCAGCCCGCTCAGATCGAGCAAGCGCTCCGGGGGCTGCGGCGCCTCGGTCAGCGCGAGCGCCTGCGCCGCGGCGGCACGCGCCTCGTCCTTGGCCTCCGGGTCTCCTGCGAGGCAGCGGGCAGCCTCACCGAGCTCGGCGAGCCGCGCGTCGAGCCCCGGGCGCTCGTCGAGCTCCAGCGCGAGCTCGCGGCCGGCCGAGCGCAGCGTCTCGTAGACGGTCGTCAGCATCCGGCGCAGGCCTGACGCGCCGTAAGTGGCGAGCAGCTGTAGCCGCTGGGGATCGTCGCCGGCACAGAACTCGTTCAGGGCCGTCTCGAACGCCTCGCCGCGGACAACGCGGCCCTGGCTGTCGTCGAGGATGCGGAAGCGCGGATCGAGACCCGCCGCGAACGGGTGCGCCTTCAGCAGGCGCAGGCAGAAACCATGGATGGTGGAGATCCAGGCGCCGTCGAGCGCGCGCGCGAGGTCGTGCCGACCCACCTCGTGCAAGCGGGCGCGGACGCGGCCTCGCAGCTCGCCCGCCGCTCGCTCGGTGTAGGTGATCACGAGCATCGACTCGATGTCGATCCCGCGCTCGCAGACGGCCTCGACGAAGCGCTCCACGAGCACGGTCGTCTTGCCCGTCCCTGCGCCCGCGGAGACGAACACCTGCCCACGTGCGGCGATCGCCGCAGCCTGCTGATCGTTGAGCGTCCTCATGCGCGCCTGATCCGGCACATCCGCCAGAGGTCGCACCAGGCCGGGCAACCGTCCGTCCCCTTCGGATCGTGCCGGACGTCGCCTTCCCGGATCCGCTGCGCGAGCCCACGTGCCAGGTCGCGCGCACCCTCGACCTGGGCCCAGAACGCGTCTTCCTCGAGATAGTCGTTCTTGACGAAGCCCGGCAGCACGTCGTCCTTGGCCTCTGCCCGCAGCAGCCCACGCGCCCGCCGCTCGCCGGCGAGTGGCCGATAGAGCCCGCCGAGCGGCTCGATCCCGACGAGGTCCCGGAGCACGAGCATGTAGAGCGGGATCTGGAGCCGCAGCTCCTTCTCGATCTCGGCGGCCGAGTGGCCCGTGCGGCCCGACTTGTAGTCCTGGACGATCCCGCGCGCGCTGCCGGGATCGACGTCGATCCGGTCGATCTTCCCGGAGAGCGTGACCCCGTCGCCGAGATCGAGGCCGCGCTGGAGCTCCGGCGCCGAGCGCTCCGAGCCGAAGCCGACCTCGAACTTGCGCGGCACGAGCGGAAGCGGAGACCGCGCCTCGTCGCGGACGAGCTGCTCGAGGTCGCGGCGCAGGCTCTGCTCGAGCTCGCGGCGCTCGAGCTCGCTCATCTCCATCCTGACCCCACCGAGCGCCCCCGCGAGACACTCGCCGAGGAACGAGAGCGCCTCGTCGAGCTTGGCCTCTTCGACCCGGTCGTTGCCGAGCGCCCGTGGCAGGCCGGCGTAGAAGCGGTGCAGGGTCGTGTGCGCGACCGAACCCCGCAGCATCGCGTCGACTCTCCGGTCGATCTGTCGCGGCGAGATCAAGCGCTCGAAGAACCACGCCGACGAGCAGTCGGCGAAGCGCTCGAGCTCGGTGACGTTGAACGGGGTCTTGGCACCGAGCTCGGCGAGCACGCGAGGATGCCGCAGCCTCGTCTCGCGCGTGAAGGCGCCGCGCGCGCGCTTGAGCCGGCGCTCCCAACCGTTGGCGGCAGCAAGCGCCTCCGCCTCGGCAGGCGTCGCCGACCGCGAGCTGGGCGAGCGAACGCAGACGCTCGCGCTCCGTCGGCGCCCCTTCGAGCTCCCACGTCAGCTGCGACAGCGGCCGCCGCCGCGTCCAGCGGCGGACATCGTCCGCGTCGAACAGCACGGTGACCTCGTCCCAGAAGGGGCTCGGCTCGCGCGGGTTCCCCTCGTCGGTCGCCGCCTCGCGGACGAGCATCAGCCGCCGGCTCGCGCGTGTGCACGCGGTGTAGAAGAGGTAGCGGTCGCGCTCGACCGGATCGGGCCGGACGAGGCGTGCGCGCGCTCGGCGGTCGAGGTCCCCGCGCGCCTCGTCGTCGAGGAAGGGCGAGGGATTGCCCCGGCGCGGCAGCGTGCCCTCCTCGAGCCCGAGCAGGAAGACGATCTCGAAGCGGCGTGTCCGTGCACGGGCGAGGTCGAGCACCGCCACACGACCTCGGTCGCCGGCCGAGCCGAGGCGGACCTCGGCGTGCTCGAGCGCGCCGAGCACCTCGTCGGCCGAGAGCTCGCCGCCGAGATCGCGCCAGCCCTCGAGCTCGTCCAGCAGGCGGGCGACGGCGTCGTAGGCGCGCAGGTCTGCGCGGCTCGCATCGCCGATGGGCGGCGTCTCCACGCCATGCGCGCCGCGCAGCATCGACGCGGCCAGCGCGCGCACGGCCTCGACCGGCCCGGCTGCGCTCCGCACCGCCTCGAGCACGGGCAGCGTCTGCCCGTCGCGCAGCTTGATCGTCTCCTCCTCCACGGTCTCCCGCGCCGAGACGCCCCGCCCACGCAGCCTGCCTTCGAGAAAGTCGACATTCGAGCGCACGACGCCCGAGAAAGGTGCGCGCAGGAACGCGTAGAGGTCGCGGCGGCCCCCCTGCTGCCACTCGAAGCGAAGCAGGGAGAGCAGCGCCTGGCCGAACGGCGTCTGGCCGAGCCGCACACGCCCCTCGATCGCGAACGGAACCCCGAGCGTGCCGAGAACGGTCTCGATCGGCGCCCGCCAGCGCTCGATCGACGGCACGACCAGGGCAACTTCGTCGAGCGGTACGTCCGCCGCCGCCAGGTCGCGAATCTCCTCGGCGACGAGCTCGAGCGATCCGCGAGCGCCCGCGCCCTCGAAGAACCGGATTGCACCCTCGAGCGCAGGGCCGGTGGGCGCCTCGTCGGCGAAGAGGTGGCGCTCGAGATGGGCGAGGGCTGCGTGACCGTACTCGCCCGCCCGCGCAGGTAGCTCTTCGAGGTTGCCGGCCGCGAGCGAGGCGAGATCCTCCTGCGTGCGGCGGAGCGAAGCGAACGCGGCCCGCCCGGGCTCGTACGGCAGCGAGACGGTCACCTCGGCCCGGGCTGAGAGCGCCTCGAGCAGCCCCCACTCGGCTCCGGTCAGATCCTCGAAGCCGTAGGCGAAGACAGGCCGCCCGTCCCAGGCGTCCAGCTCCGTCTGCAGCCGCTCGACCGCGCGACGGCGGAGCAGGTCGCGGTCCCAGAGGCCGAGCCGACCGAGTTCCTCCCGATAGGCGCTGTAGAGCAGGCTGAGGTCTCCGTCCAGCTGTTCTGGCTCGAGCAGCCCTGATTCGAGCTCGCCAAGCGCGGCCAGAAGGGCATCTGCGAAGCCGGCGAAGCGCGCCGAGCGGCCCAGCCCGTTCAGCGGCGTGCGGGCGAGCGCCCGCCGAACCAGCAGCGCTTGTTGTGCGTCGCTCGTGACCGGTCGTGCATCATCGCCGGCGACCGCGAGCTCGCGGAAGACGTCGTCGAACGTCCCGATCGAGCCGGCGAGCAGGGCGCCCGCCCGCGTGAGCAGGTCACGTTCGATCCGGTCGACGTCCGCCCGGTTGGGCACGATCAGGACCGGATCGCGTTCGATCTCCCCGAGGTAGCCCTCGAGCAGACGGGCGATCTTGCCGGCCTTCGCCGGCCCCACGACGAGCGCCAGACCCATCAGCCCATCGTAGTGCGGGCTTCCGACGCCCTCCGTTGGAAAAGCGGCAAAGAGCGGGGTTTCCCCCGCTCACATGCCTACGCGGTCGCCGACTTCGGACGGCGGCCGCGGCGAGCGACTTGGCGGCCGCCCATCTTCTCGGCCTCGGCGTCTGTGACGTCGAGCTCACGAACACCCTTGCGGGCGTCGTGGAACGTGATCCGCACCGTTGCGCCCTTTCCCTCGGCAATCTCGGCGCCGGAGACATCGGACACGAGCACAGTCTTGCGAGCCACCGTATTCCTCCTTGACGAAGCGGTTAGAACGTGCGCAACCCTACCGGAATCGGCGGGTGTAATCACGCTGCTGCACGTGCACGTCTGATTCGCCACGAGCGGAGCAGGCCGACGAGCGCGCTCTCTTCCGGATCGAGTCCGATATCCCGTGCTTTGACGACCCGCAAATGGCGAGGTCGAAAGTCCTCGATCGTTCTGCCATCGAGATACTGCTCGACGACGGCCGGGCTGACGTACGACGAGCGCGCGACAGCCGGTGTATTTCCGAGCCGATCGCCGACGGTGCGCATGACGTTGGCAATCACTTTCCTCGCCTCTGCCTCCGAGTCGGGCGGACCGCGCTCGGCGAGCGCGATAGCAGCGGTGAGCGTCCCGCCCCAGGTGCGAAAGTCCTTGGCGGTGAACTCGTCACCCATGTGCTCGCGGATGTAGGCGTTGAGGTTCGCGCCGGTGAGATTGCACGACTCGCCGTCGCGGCCGTACCGGAAGAGCCGCGCTCCACCCGGCTGGACGAGCAGATCCTTGATCGCCTCTGCCAGCTCGGCGTCGACGACGGTCGTGCGAACTTGAACCTTGTGCTTCGCCCGGAAGCGGAACGTCACGCGTTTCCCGCGCACGCTGACATGCCTCCGTGTCAGGGTCGTCACCCCGTGGGTGCGCGACGTCTTTGCGTACCGATCCGAGCCGACGCGGAACCAGGCCATGTTGATCAGGCGGACGGCGACGGCACAGACGCGGTCGCGATCGTACGGATCGTGCGTCATGTGCTCGCCCATCGCCAGGCGCAGATCCGGCAGCTTCTCGGCGAATCGGACGAGACTGTCGAACTTCGCCTGCTCCTGGCGCGCCCGGAAGTCCGGGTGGTAGAGGTACTGCCGCCGGCCGGCGGCGTCGACGCCCGTTGCCTGCAGCTTCGCGCCCACCCGAGGCGAGATCCACACGTCCTTCCAGGCGGGCGGGATCACGAGCGAGTCGATCCGCTCGACTTTCGCGGGATCGTCGATCGTGTTGCCGCGGGAGTCCAGGTAGCGGAACCGCCCCTTCGACCCCGCGCGCCTCCAGCCACCCTTGCGCGCCATGCTGAGCCGTCTACCCGATCGGCGCGAGTATCATCCGCCGCCGATGGATCCGCGGACGATCGTCGTGCTCGAGGGGGACGAAACCGGGCAGGAGCTCCTCGAGGAGTCCCTGCGAGCGCTCGCACCCGACGTGATCGGGATCGAGCTCGACTTTCCCCGCTACGACCTCTCGCTGGCCAACCGTCGCAAGACGGACAACGCGGTCGTCCACGACGCCGCGCGCGCGACCCGTGAGCACGGGCTCGGGCTGAAAGCGGCGACGATCACGCCCGAGACTCGTGACGACGTCGGCTCGCCGAACCGGATCCTGCGCGAGGAGATCGGCGGGCAGGTGATCGTCCGGACCGGCCGTCGCATTCCCGGTGTCGTGCCGCTCGGCGGCGTCCACGCCCCGATCTCGGTCGTCCGCATGGCGGTCGGCGACGCCTACGGCGCGAAAGAGTGGCGCGAGGGCGAAGGCGAGGACGAGGTGGCATTTCGCACGGAGCGGATCGAACGCCGCATCTGCCGCGCCGTCGCCGAGTTTGCGTTCCGGCAGGCCGACCGGACGCACGCGAAGGTCTTCGGCGGCCCGAAGTACACCGTCAGCCCGACCTACGAGGGCATGCTGAAGGAGGAGATGGACGCGGCCGCGGCCCGCCATCCCGACGTCCCCTATGAGCCGCAGCTGATCGATGCGACCTTCGCGCTCTTGATTGCGAACACGGGTGCGCCGCTCGTGATCCCGGCGCTGAACCGCGACGGCGACATCCTCTCCGATCTCGTGCTGCCGCTCTTCGGCTCGATCGCAGGCTCCGAGTCGCTGCTCGTCGCCTTCGACGACGATTACGCGCCTCTCGCCCTGATGGCCGAGGCAGCGCACGGAACGGCGCCGTCGCTCTTCGGCAAGAACGTCGCCAATCCGATGGCGATGATCCTGGCCGGCGCCGCACTCCTCTCCCACTCGGACGAGGAGGCTCAGCAGGCAGGGCGCGCACTGCGGGAGTCCTGCCTCGAGGCGGTCGCCGAAGGGTGCCGCACCGCCGATCTCGGTGGCCACAACGGCAGCAGCGAGTTCACCGATGAGGTGATCCGCCGCACCAAGCAGAAGCTCGAGGTCTGGTCCTCCCTCTGAAGACCTGGGCGCAAACGGAACCGGGATCTGCTCGCGCAGACCCCGGTTCACGCCAAGACCCTTTAAGGGTCGCTTCGCTCCGCGTCCCAAGTAACGGTCGCTCCGCGGCTTAGCCGACGATGAAGCCCGTCTTCCTGACGGCGGCGAGGATCTGCGCCTTCGTCTTCGGCGGGTCGAATGCGACCGGCGCCGGCGGCTGCTGGCGCAGATGCCTCATCCAGGCGGCGTGACGCGCCTCGACGGAGTGGATCGAGGCCGCAGCGGCCAGGATCGCCTTCGTCTTGATGTTGCCGACCTGGCCGGCGTACGCCATCACACCCGTGTCCTCCAGCACCTGTGCGGTGGCCTGGAAGGTCGCCTGGTTCTGGTTGCTCGTGCCCTTGAAGTTGAACTTCGGCTTGGCGACGGCGGCGCTGCCGAGCGCCTTCTTGAGGAAGGCGACGTGGGTCGCCTCGTGCTTCGCGACGACGTCGACGAAGTTGCGCGTGTCGCCCTTGAAGATGCCCGCGTTCGCGCGAGCCTCGGCGTAGAACGCAGCCTCGAGATACTCGAGCGTGAGCGCGAAGTTCAGGATCGCGACATCGCTCTTCGGCGTCGCACCGGACGCGACCGACGGCAGCAGGCCCATCAGGCCGCCTGCACCGAGCACCGCCGCGCCGCCGAAGGCAGCTTTGCGGAGGAAGTCGGCACGATCGTCGCCGGCAACGGCGGCAACGGACTCCTGAAGCGCCCCGTCAGCGTCGAGCTCGCCCCACGTGTTGATTGCTTCGGACAAAGTGACCCCCATCCCCGGCGGCGTCGATTGTGTGGCTTTCCCACCGGAGTAGGTGATTCGCCGCTCAGGGGAATACGGTTCGAAAGGAGTACGACGCTCAGCTGGCGAGGCCGAGCGGCGTGACGCCCGACTCGATCTCGCCGCGGCGCCAGCCGTCGACGAACGTCTGCGCGAGCGTGGGATCGAACTGGGTTCCGGCACAGCGCTTCAGCTCCGTCAGCGCCTGGTCGACCGTGAGGGCCGAGCGGTACGCGCGCCGCGACGTCATCGCATCGAAGGCATCGGCCACGCCGAGCAGGCGTGCTTCGACCGGGATCGTCTCGCCCTGCAGCCCATGCGGATAGCCCGAGCCGTCCCAGCGTTCGTGATGGTGCAGCACGTAGGGGAGTGCAGCCTCGAAGTCGTCGAAGCACTCGACGAGCCGCGCGCCCGTGACCGGATGGCGGCGGATCTGCGCGAGCTCCTCGTCCGTGAGCGGGCCGGACTTTCGCAAGACCCGGGGATTGACGGCGATCTTGCCGACGTCGTGGAGCGAGCCGCCCAACCGCAGCACGTCCAGTCGCTCGCCTGCCCAGCCGAGTAGCCGGGCCAGGCTTTCGGCGAAGCTCGTGACCCGCGCCGAGTGGCCGCGCAGATACGGATCGCGGGCCTCGAGCGCCGTCGAGAACGTGGTGAGCAACGGTCCCACAGATCGAGGTTCCCGCAGCGGCGCCCGTTCCCTCCCTCGCTCCTGCGCGCGGGCCGTAGAGTTGCAGTCCCGTGAGGGTGGCTGTCCCAAGAGAGAGCGGCGTCGGCGAGCGCCGGGTCTCCCTCGTACCCGAAGCCGTCGGGCGGCTCGCCTCAGCCGGGTTCTCGGTCGCCGTCGAGCGCGGCGCGGGGGTCGCTGCAGGGTTTTCCGACGACCAGTACGAGGTCGCAGGTGCCGAGCTCGCCTCCCGTCCGGAGCTGTTCACGGCGGCCGACGCCGTCGTCAGTGTGGGCCGCCCCTCGCCGGAGGAGCTCGCGGACGTGAAGCCGGGCACCGTGTTGATCGGCTTTCTCTCGCCGTTGACCGACCCGGCGAGGATCGAGCGGCTCGCAGCACAGGGCGTCGTCGCGTTCGCGATGGAGTCGATTCCAAGGATCTCGCGCGCGCAGTCGATGGACGCGCTCTCGTCGCAGGCCACCGTGGCCGGGTACAAGGCGGTCGTCCTCGCCGCCGACCGGCTGCCACGCCTCTTTCCCTTGCTGATGACCGCAGCGGGCACCGTCGCGCCCGCCAAGGTGCTCGTCCTCGGTGCGGGCGTGGCGGGCCTGCAGGCGATAGCGACAGCGCGCCGCCTGGGCGCCGTCGTCTCCGGCTACGACGTCCGGCCCGCCGTCCGCGAGCAGGTCGAGAGCCTCGGCGCCTCGTTCCTCGACCTCGGGGTCGTGGGCGCCGAGACGGAGGGCGGCTACGCGGTGGAGCTCTCAGCGGAGGAGCAGGCACGCCAGCAGGCCGCTCTCGACGAGCGGATCGCGGACATGGACGTCGTCGTCACCACCGCGCTCGTCCCGGGCCGCCCCGCTCCACTCCTGATCCCGGCGGCCGCGGTCGAGCGGATGCGCCCGGGCTCCGTGATCGTCGACCTCGCAGCCGAAGCAGGCGGAAACTGCGGGCTGACGGAGCCGGGCAAGGAGGTCGAGCGGGCCGGCGTCACGATCGTGGGTTACACCGACCTCCCCTCGCGAATGCCGTACCACGCGAGTCAGTTGTACGCCCGTAACGTCAGCGCGCTCCTGCTCCACCTGGCACCCGCGGGAGAGCTCGTGCTCGATTTCGACGACGAGATCACGGCCGGAGCGTGCGTCACACGTCAGGCGGTGACCGCCTGATGGAACCGACGCTGGTGATCGAGTTGACGATCCTCGTGCTCGCGATCTTCCTCGGCGTCGAGGTGATCTCGAAGGTGCCGACGATGCTGCACACGCCGCTGATGTCGGGCACGAACGCGATCCACGGGATCGTGGTCGTCGGCGCGATCCTGGTCGCCGGCCGCACGGAGGCGGACACGCTGACCCTCGTCGTCGGCTTCTGCGCCGTGGTGCTCGGCACTGCGAACGCGGTCGGCGGCTTCGTCGTCACCGACCGGATGCTCGAGATGTTCAAGCAGCGCCGGCCCCAGAAGCCCGAGCAATGATCCGCGACGGTCGCATGTTCCTAGCGGCGTCAGGCGCCTGCGGAGCCCGGCTCTGCCGGGCGGGAGCTGCCGCCGGCGAGGGACGCGCATGAGCGAGACGACGACCGACCTGCTCTACCTGGTCACGATCGTGACCTTCATCCTCGCGCTCCGCTTTCTCTCCTCACCCAAGCGGGCTCGCCTAGGGAATCTGCTCGGGGCCGCGGGGATGGCGCTGGCGATCGTCGTCACGCTTGCCCAGCCAGGGCTCGAGAACGAGCTCTTGATCGCGGTCGCGATGGCGATCGGCGCCGTCGTCGGAGTCGTCGGCGCGCGCTCGGTGAAGATGACGGCGATGCCGCAGATGGTGGCGCTCTTCAACGGCGTCGGCGGCGGCGCGGTCGCCCTGATCGCGCTCGCGGAGTTCCACAACCTCGTCTTGGATCCGGCTGGGCTCGACAGCGACGAATCCGTGGCGATCCTCCTGTCGGCGCTGATCGGGAGCATCTCGTTCTCCGGCTCCCTGATCGCGTTCGCCAAGCTCCAGGAGCTGCTCAGCGGCCGGCCGATCGTCTATCCCGGGCAGCAGCTCGTGAACGGGGCCGTGCTGCTCACCGCGCTCGTACTCGGTGGCGCGATCGTCGCAGGCTCCGAGCGCGAGGGGCTCGTGATCGGGCTGATCGTCGCCGCGCTCGTCTTCGGCGTGCTCTTCGTGCTCCCGATCGGCGGCGCCGACATGCCGGTGGTGATCTCGCTCCTGAACGCGTTCACCGGGCTCGCGGCCGCCGCAGCCGGGTTCCTGCTCCACAACACCGTCCTGATCGTGGCCGGAGCGCTCGTCGGCGCGTCGGGCACGCTGCTGACGATGCTGATGGGCAGGGCGATGAACCGGTCGATCGGAAACGTCCTCTTCGGTGCGTTCGGATCGGTGCAGACGGGCGGCGGCGGGGCTGCGGCCGAGGACGGACGGAGCGTGCGCGCGACGACCGCCCAGGATCTCGCGATCATGCTCGGCTACGCCCGCAGGGTCGTCTTCGTTCCCGGCTACGGCCTCGCGGTCGCGCAGGCGCAGCACGACGTGCGCGCGCTCGCGGAGCTGCTCGAGCACAAGGGGATCGACGTCCTCTACGGCATCCACCCGGTTGCGGGTCGGATGCCCGGGCACATGAACGTGCTCCTGGCGGAGGCGAACGTCCCGTACGACCAGCTGAAAGAGATGGACGAGATCAACCCGGAGTTGCCCCAGACGGACGTGGTCGTGATCCTGGGCGCGAACGACGTCGTCAACCCGGCGGCGCTGTCGGATCCCGGTAGCCCGATCTACGGCATGCCGATCATCGAGGTCGACCGCGCCGCGAGCGTCGTCGTGGTCAAGCGCAGCATGAGCCCGGGCTTCGCCGGCATCGACAACCCGCTGTTCTACGGGCCGAAGACCTCGATGCTCTTCGCCGACGCGAAGCAGGCGCTGGAGGACGTCGCCGCCGCCGTCAAGGCACTCTGACGTGACGGTGCCGTTCTTCTCCGCGCGCGCCGTCGAGGAGGCGGTGCCGCCCGAGGCCGCGTACGCGGCGGTGCGCGACGCGTTCGTGGCGCACGCGCGCGGCGAGTGGACGATGCAGCCGAAGCTCTACGTCGCCAACTATCCGGCAGGCGACTTCCGGGCGATGCCCGCGCTCGGCGGCGGCCATGCGCTCCTGAAATGGGTCACGTCGTTCCCCGGGAACCCGGCGCGCGGGCTGCCGACGGTGAGTGGACTCGTCGTTCTCTCCGCCGCGGAGACCGGGGTGGTCCAGGCCGTTCTGGAGGCCGGCTCAGTGACGGCGCTTCGGACGGGCGCGGCGGCGGCCCTGGCTGCGGAGACGCTCGGTCGGGCAGCCGGCTCGGTCGCGGTCGTCGGGGCGGGCGTGAACGGACGAGCCGCCGCCCGAACCTTCGTCGCGCTCGGCCGGGCGGTCGCGATCTGGGACGTGGATACGGAACGCGCGCGGGCGACGGCTACGAAGCTCGGCGCTCGGGTTGCCGCAACCCTGACGGAGGCGCTCACCGCCGACATCGTCGTGACCGTCACCCCGGGCAAGGCGATCCTGCTGCAAGAAGGATCGCTCCGGCCGGGGCAGCACGTCAGCCTGATGGGCGCCGACGGCCCGGGGAAAGCCGAGATTGCGGTCGCTGAAATCCGACGCGCGCGCGTCTTCTGCGACGAATGGGAGCAGGCGAGCCACGGCGGCGAGCTTGCCGCGGCGGTCGAGGCGGGCGTAATCGGGCGCTCCGACGTGACCGAGCTCGGCGCGGTGCTCATCGACCAGGCGGCGGGACGCCGATCGGACGACGAGATCACGATCTTCGACTCGACCGGGCTCGCGATCCAGGATCTGGCGGTCGCGATCGCAGCGTACGAGCGGGCCGACGAGCTCGACCTGCCGCAGCTCGAGCTCTAGCCGAGCAGGCGCGCCGGGGCCATCGGCTCGAGCATCGGATGCGTCTCGCCGGCGATCGCCTGCGCGACGAGGTCGCCGCACATCAGGCCGAGCACGTTGCCGTGGCCCGAGTAGCCGCCGGCAACCCAGAGGCCGTCCCGGCCCGGAACCGGCCCGACGACGGGCATCAGGTCGGGCACGAGCCCGAAGACGCCCGACCACCGATGCGTGATCTTCGGCAGGCGTCCGAGCAGCTGCTCGACGAAGTTGTCCAACGCCCCCTGGATCCGCTCGGTCGTCGCCTCGGTCGCCGTGAACTCGGAGTCCATGTCTGCGTCGCGAAAACCACCCACGAGCAGCCGTCCCTCCTCGTTCTGGTGCCAGTAGTCGAGGCCGTGGCGGCCGTAATGTGGCAGCGGAAAGAGCTGCTCAGAGAGCGGTTCGGTCGCGAGCATCTGGCCGCGCGTCGGAATGATCAGCCCTTCGAGCTCACCGAGCAATCCGCTCGGGTAGCCGTCGGTCGCGATCACGGCCGTCGCCGCCTCGAGCTCGTCCAGGTCGCCGACGCGCGCGTGCTCGCGGATCTCGACACCCGCTGCCGCTGCGGCAGCCGCCAGCCGCCGTACGAGACGCGCCGGTTGCAGAACGGCGTCCGCGGGGTGAAAGAGCGCGCCCGGGAACCTTCCCGCCAGTGGGTCCGGAAGCTCGTCCCGCCACTCAGCAGCGAAGCCGTCCTCGCGCAGCGCCTCGTACTCGGCGCGGAGGTCGTCGCGCTCGTCGTCGCCGGCGAGGCGAAGGCTCCCAGTCCGCCGGAGCGCGTCCCCGCCCAGCGCAGCCATCCGGTCGACGTACGCCTCGGTCAGCCGCCAGTAGTCGGCCGCCTGCGCATGACCGAGCCACTCGCGGGCACTGTCATATGCCATCGCGCCGCCGCGAAGCGCAAATCCACCGTTGCGGCCGCTCGCACCGGAGGCGACCTCGCGCGCCTCGTGCACGCGAACACGCTTGCCGGCCTCGGCCAGCGTGAGCGCACACGAGATGCCGGTGATGCCTCCGCCGACAACGTCGACGTCGGGAGAACCGGCGAGGGGTCGTGAGACCAGGCTCGCGGCCGGTTCGGAGAGCCAGTAGGAATCAGCCACGCGACGATGCTAGCCACAGGCCCGATAGACCCCCTCGTCCATCTGAACCACGCCGGCGAGCTCGAGCTCCGTCAGTGCGGCCGCAAGCTCCCCCGCGCTGAGCCCGGTCGAGCGCGCGAGCTCGTCGGCGCTCGCCGCGGCATCCCGCACGCAGGCGAGGACGGCTGCGGCCGCAGGCCCGACGTCCGCCTCGAGGCGGTTAGTCGGTTCGATCCCGTAGCTCTCGAGGACATCCTGGGCGCACGTGAGCGGAACCGCGCCGAGCCGGAGGAGAGCGTTCGCGCCCGCCGACAGAGCGCTCGTGATCTCACCCGGCACCGCAAACACCTCGCGACCTTCCTCGAGCGCGAAGTCGGCCGTGATCAGGGCTCCGCTGCGCTCGCGAGCCTCGACGACGACCGTCGCCGCACAGAGGCCGGCGACGATCCGGTTCCGGGCCGGAAAGCGCCACGGCGCCGGTTCGACTCCAGGTGCGTACTCCGAGACAACCAGCCCCCTCTCGGCGATCTGGCCGGCCAGCTCGCGGTTGGCAGCCGGATAGTCGCGGTCGATCCCGCAGCCGAGCACGGCGACGGTCGTGCCGCCGCTCTCGAGCGCGCCCCGATGCGCCTCCGAATCGATCCCGCGCGCGAGGCCGCTGACGACAACGAGGCCGGCTCCGGCGAGATCGCGGCCGAGGCCGCGGGCGACCTGTCGTCCGTAGGCTGAGCATGCACGGGCGCCGACGATCGCGACGGCAGGCTGGACGAGCAGGGCCGCGTCGGCATCGCCGCGCAGGAAGAGCCCCGGCGGCGGATCATGAATCGCCCGCAGGAGTGGCGGCAGGGCGGGATCCGAGCGAGCGACGAAACGGAAGCCGAGCCGCCTGAGTCTCGCCAGCTCCGCCTGCTCGTCGAACGCCTGCTTGAAGGCGGCGAAGCGAGCGCTGCGCGGCGCGCCCACGAGATGGGCATCGGTCATGGCCGCGAACGTCGCCAGAGCGAGCTCGGTCACTGAGCTGTTCATTGCGCCAACTCCTTCGGGGAGCGGTAGGCGAGCGCCTCGGCGACGTGCTCGGGAAGCACCGTCTCGGAGCCCGCCAGCGCTGCCGCAGTCCTCGCAACGCGGGCGACGCGTGCCCGGCCTCGCCCGGAAAGCGGCAGCCGCTCGACGGCGCGGCTCAGCATTTCGTCTGCCTCCGCGTTTCGCCGGAACGGCTCGCCGGCCAGTCGTGCCCGCCCAGCCACGACCCGCTCGCGAACCGGCGGAGACGGCTCCGAGGGCCCGGCGGCGAGCTCCTTCGCCTGCGGTCGCGGCACCGTGACGACGAGGTCGAAGCGGTCGAGGAGGGCGCGCGAGAGCTTGTCCCGGAATGAGGCAAGCCGCTGCGGTGAGCACGAGCACCCGGCGGCGGGATCCCCTCGGCCGGCGCATGGGCACAGGTTCATCGTCGCGATCAGCTGAAAGCGGGCCGGGAAGAGCGCCTGGCCGGAAGCGCGCGCGACGGCTACGACCCCGTCCTCGAGCGGCTGCCGAAGCGCCTCGAGCGCTGGGCGCTGGAACTCAGGCAGCTCGTCGAGCAGTAGGACGCCACGGTGCGCCAGGCTCGCCTCGCCGGGCCGCGGCCCTGGGCCGCCGCCGACGATCGCGGCCGTGGACGCACTATGATGAGGCGCGCGAAATGGCCGCTGCGTGACGAAGGGCTGCTCGGGCGACAGCACGCCCGCGACAGAGTGGATCCGCATCACCTCCAGGGCCTCGCGCGGCTCGAGCGGGGGGAGGATCGAGGGCAGGCGCCGGCCGAGCATCGTCTTGCCCGTACCGGGCGGCCCGGCGAGTAGCAGGTTGTGACCGCCTGCCGCAGCCAGCTCGAGCGCACGGCGGGCACGCTCCTGGCCACGCACGTCGGCGAGATCGGGCGGATCGGGCTCGCTCGCCTCGTCGGGCGGATCGGCCGGCGGTGGCCGCAACTCGCCGCGGAGATAGGCGACCGCCTCCGCGAGATGCCGCACCGGCACCGCCTCGACGCCGCCGTACTCCGCCTCGCACGCCGACTCGCGTGCGCAGAGGATTCGCTCGAGCCCTGCCCGCCGTGCTCCCTCGGCGACCGCGAATGACGCCGCGGACGGGACGTACCCGCCCGTCCAGCGCCAGCTCGCCCACGGCGGAGTGCTCAGCCAGCCGTTCGGCCGGGATCTGTTGCGACGCCGCCAGCACCGCGAGCGCGATCGAGAGATCGAAGCCGGAGCCTTCCTTGCGCAGACCCGCCGGCGCGAGGTTGACCGTGATCCGCTTCAGCGGCCATTCGAGCTGGGCGGAGCCGATGCCGCTACGGACGCGGTGCTTCGCCTCCGCACAGGCGCGGTCGGCAAGCCCGACGATCGCGAAGCCGGGGATACCGGTCTCGATGTGCGCCTCGACCTCCACGCGCCGTGGCTCGAGCCCGACGAGCGCGTGAGTGACGGAGCGCGCGAGCACCCTCCGACGGTACGGAGGCACCCGCTACGGGTGTGTGACCGAAGTCGAACGATTCAGCGACAGATCAGGATCGACTCGAAGTACTCGCCCGCCCGCCGGCCGGTTCGCCGGTTGACGTGACGTTCGAGTCGCTCGTCGAGCCGGAGCCCCGCGCGCTCGAGCAGCTCCGGATAGAGCTCCCGGCGATCGTTGACGACGATGCAGATCGGAGCTCCGCGGCCGCACCGCCTCGCGGCATCGCGCGAGCACGGCAGCGATCCCGCTCGTGTACTCCTCGAGCGCCGCTTTGCCCGACCCGCGCGCGGCCGCGCCGAGCTCACGCTCGCGCCGGTCGTCCAGCCCGAGCAGCTCGTAGGCGTACCGGTGCTGCTCGTGATAGTCGATCAAGCCCGGATACGGCGGTGAGGTCACGATCCCGTCGTACGGCCCGCCCAGCTCGAGGTCTCGGGCGTCACCGTGCAGCACGACCGCCGCGCGCCGCGGGTCGCGCACTTCGGCGAATCGCCGGATCCGGACGGCGGTGTCGAGCAGGTAGCGGGAGAGGAACTTGTTCGCGCTCGCGACCGGACGGCACGTCTTCCGGTGCTTGTGGCACCAGTACTCGCCCCGCTGCGGCTGACGCGGGAAGTCAAGATCGAAGTGGGTCGTCAGCCGCGCGGATCGTGCGGCACGGGCCAGGACGACGCGCAGGACATCCTGGCTCGAGTACTCCGGGATCAGCGAGCGGAAGTGGAGCAGCTCCGCCGCCGCCTGTGGCGCGAACCAGGTTCGCGCGAACCCGGTCGGGGGCTCGGAGGAGGCACTGAGCCGGAAGCCGATCTCCCGCACGTCGGCGTCGAGCTGCTCGAGGTCGTGCTCACGGGTCTTGACCGCGACCAGAAGCGCATTGAAAGCCGCGATGTCGACGCCGACGGCGTCGTAGCCCGACTCGAGCGCCTGGACGAGCGTCGTCCCGGATCCGGCGAACGGATCGAGCACACGGCCGCCCGGTCGTACGTAGCGGTCGAGCAACGCCTCGACGAGCTGGGGCACGAACTTGCCGAGGTAGGGATGCAGCCGATGCACGTGCTTCGTCCGCTCACGCTCGGGGAGTTCGCGCTCGGACCAGGACAGGCTGTGGTCGATCTGGCTGTACAGCTGCGTCTGTGTCAGCGCCACAGCTACCCATTCGCCGCGCTGTTATCGTCGCCTCCATGGCCGACTGGGACTGGACGCGTGTCGTCTTCGACCACGTCAAGATCGGCGTGCACGACCCCGCCGCCAGCATCGCCTTCTACACAGCAGTCCTCGCAACGCTCGAGATTCCGCCATTGTGGGAGAGCGACCGCGGCGCCCAGTTCGCGAATCTCGTCGTCTACGAAGGCGACCCTGGTGGTCCGATTCACATTGCGTTCGTCGCAAGCTCACGAGCGCAGGTGGACGCCTTTCACAGCGCTGGCATCGAGGGCGGCTACGCCGACAACGGCCCGCCGGGCGTCCGCGAGCAGTACAGCTCGGACGACGCCGGCCGCTACTACGCGGCGTTTCTGCTCGACCCCGACGGCAACAACGTCGAGGCCGTCGTCCGCGAGTTCTAGGTCGCTACGAAGCCTCGCGCCCGCGAGCGTCCGTGTCCTGCGGCTCCTCGGGGAGCTCGAGCGTCACCCCGCTCGCACCCAGCGGCCGGCGCGGCCCACCCGTCGGCACGAGCGCGGGCTCCTCGTCGGGCGGCGCGGAGGGTGGCTCCGGCGGCGCGAGCCCGAGGGCTCGCTTGATCCGCCGCCAGAGACCACTACGCATGCGTTCATTGTGCCTACACGGCGACACAACGATGCAGGGCCGCGGGCGGCCCCTTCAGGGATCTTCGCGCGATCGGGATCCGCTTTCGCGGATCCCGATCTTGCGCACGCTAGTAGTGGATCCCTGACGCGGCGTCGAGCTCGCGCAGGCGCCTGATCCGCTCTTCCATCGGCGGGTGCGTCGAGAAGAGCGCCGTCATGCCGCGCCGGCTGAGCGGGTTGGCGATGTAGAGCGACTCGGTCGCCGGGTTGACGTTCATCGGCACCGCCTCGACTCCACGCTCGAGCGTGCCGAGCGCCTCGGCCAGCGGCCGGCCCTCGCCGAGGTACTGTGCCGCCGTCGCGTCGGCGAGGTACTCGCGCTGACGTGACACGGCGAGCTGCAGGATCATCGCGGCGATCGGCGCCACGATGATCGCGGCGAGCGCGCCGACGATTCCCAGCGGGTTCGAGTCCTCGTCGTCGCCTCCGAAGAGCATCGAGAACTGGAGGATGTTCGCGATCGCCGCGATCGCTGCGCCGATCATCGCGGCAATCGTCATCACGAGGATGTCGCGGTTGGCGATGTGCGCAATCTCGTGCGCGAGGACTCCGCGAACCTGCTCGCGCGGCAGGTAGCGGAGCAATCCCTCGGTCACCGCGACGACGGCCTTCTTGGGGCTCCGGCCGGTCGCGAACGCGTTGGGCTGCTCGGAGGGGATCAGGTAGACGCGCGGCATCGGCACGCCGGCCTTGGCGGCGATCTCCTCGATGTCGCGGTAGAGCTCCGGCGCCTCGCTCTGCTCGACCGGGCGTGCCTTGCTCGACTTGAGCGCGAGCTTGTCCGAGAACCAGAACATCGCGAGGTTGAAGATCACCGCGATGCCTGCGAAGAGCAGGAGCCCGGCCGAGCCTCCGAACATGTAGCCGAGGCCGACGAAGAGGGCGGTGAGCCCGGAGATGATGATCCAGGTACGCGCCTGGGTCATGAACTTGGTGCGGGTAATCGACATGACTGCTTCGGTGTTCCTTTCCGGCTGAATGATGTGTCTGCTTCAGCCGGAAGTTTCTCCCGCCACCGACCCGCTTGGAGCGGTGGCCTGCGCGCCCGGGCCGAAGGCTGTGTCAGCCAGGCCGTTGTGACGAGTGCGTCCGTTCGGGGATAGTGCCTTCCGGCAACGCAAATCGTAGCCGCAAGGGCGGTCGTGACGTGTTGCAGGAGGGTTAAACCGCGAGCCGCTCGAGCTCGCCGGCACGCACCGCGACCACCTCGAACCGGCACTCCAGACCGGCCAGATCCGGATTGCGCGCGAGCCAGCACTCCGCTGCACGCTGCAGCCGACGTACCTTCTCCTCGTCGACCATCTCGAGCGGGTCGCCGAAGCCCGGGCCGGACTTGCCCTTGACCTCACAGAAGACGAGCCGCCGCCCGCGGCGCGCGATCAGGTCGAGCTCGTAGCCGCCCGCCCAGACGTTGGCGCCGAGAATCCGGTAGCCGCGTAACCGGTAGTGGCGGGCGGCGCGACGCTCGTCAGGGTTGCGTGGCATAGGCGAGGGCGTTGAAGGAGAGCCGGTGCTGGTCGCTCGGCCCGTGCTCGCGGACGGCGGCGGAGTGTCCGGGTGTGATGTAGCCGGCGTGGCGCGCGAAGCCGTAGCGCGGATAGAGCGCATCGAGCCGGCGCATGACGCGGTCGCGAGTGACCTTCGCGACGATCGAGGCGGCAGCGATCGCCGCGCTCTTCGTGTCGCCGTCGACGACAGCACGGTGCGCCGGCGCCGCCGGGCCGAGCCGGAATCCGTCGACGAGACACGCCTCCGCCGGCGGCGTCAGGTCGGCGAGCACCGAGCGCAACCCCGACAGGTTCGAGCGGTGCAGGCCGTCCCGGTCGATGTCCGTGCAGGGAATCACGCGGACGCTGATGCGAGCGGCGCAGCCCACGACGGCGAGAAAGAGCTCTTCGCGTTCGGCCGGCAAGACCTGCTTGGAATCGTTCAGCGATGCGAGCGGGCGGACGCGGTGGTTGCGCAGGCAGTCATAGTCGAGCAGCACGCCCGCGACGACGAGCGGCCCCGCCAGCGACCCACGCCCGGCCTCGTCGGCGCCTGCGACGAAGCGGGCGCCCAGCTTCCGGTCGTACGAGAGCAGACGTTGACCGGTCGAGCGGGGCACGGTCCCGACTGTAGCCGCCAACGCGGCCGTCATTGCAACGACTTCGTTCCGGATTCGTTCCAAGGCTCAGAAGCCGATGGTGCAGCCGGCGTCGCGCTGCGCCAGTGTCACGGCCACGCGCCGCCGCTCCCGGTCGACACGCACGTCGAACCAGTCGCAGCCGCCCTCGACGACCCGCACGGCGCAGGTGAACTCGTTCGTCTCCTCCTCGCCGAACCAGATCCCGGACGCGTCCGTGCAGTGGACGTCGTCGGTGTCGTACAGCTCGGCGGAGCTCAGCGAGCGCACGTGCGCCTGCACTTCCTCGCGAGCGGCCTCCTGCTGTGCGTCCTCGACCCCGCAACCGGCGGCAAGGAGGGCGAGCGCCGTGAGGGCGGTGGTGCTACGCCTTCGCGTCAGCGGGTGCAGGTGCGTCTTCGGCAGCGTCCGCATCCGCCTCGGCGGCGGGCTCCTCCGCAGCGGGCTCCTCGTCCGGAGCCTCCTCGACCTCGGCAACGGGCTCCGCCTCGGCGGCGTCCTCGGCTCGGCCTCGCCTCCACGGCGGCGGCTGCTTCGGCCTCGGCCTCTGCTGCGGCCTCGGCGGCGGCTGCGTCGAGCGCGGCCTGGTTCGCCTCCGACTCGGCGCGGGCTGCGGCGACCTGGGCCGGCGTCTGGCGCAACTCGCGGACGCGGGCCTTCTTGCCGACCTTCTCGCGCAGGTAGTAGAGCTTCGCGCGGTTGACGTCGCCGATCGCGGCGACCTCGATCTTCTCGATCTTGGGCGAGTGGACGGGGAACGTCCGCTCCACACCGATGCCGAACGACTGCTTGCGCACGGTGAAGGTCTCGCGCGCGCCGGAGCCCTGCCGCTTGATCACGATTCCTTCGAACACCTGGACGCGGCGCCGGGCGCCCTCGATCACCTGGAAGTGAACCCGGACCGTGTCGCCCGCCTTGAAGCGGGGCAGGTCCTTGCGCAGCTGGCGCTGCTCGATGCTCTCGATGATCGTGCTCATAGGAAAAGGTCGGCCCGCGGCCGATCGGAGAATGGTAGCGAAAACTCAGCGGACATCGAAATTCGGTTCGGTGGCCAGTAGGTCGCAAACACCTTGCCGATCAGGTTCTTCCGCGGCACCGTCCCCCACTCCCGCGAGTCGCACGACTGCGAGCGGTTGTCGCCCATCATGAAGTACTGCCCGGCGGGAATCGTGAACGTCTCGGGGCCGCGCGCGTCGCGCCGGTTCGGCCCGATGTACGGCTCGTCGAGCTTCCTGCCGTCGATGTAGACGTAGCTGAGGCCCTGCTCGGAGCGCAGCTCGAGCCGCTCGCCCGGGAGGCCGACCAGCCGCTTGACGAAGGTGCCGCCGGCGCCGCAGCGAGCGCGCGCCGCGGGCGGCGTCTGGAAGACCACGATCTCGCCGCGCTTCGGGTCGCGGAGCCGGTAGATGACCCGGTTTGCGAGCACGCGGTCGGAGAAGCGAGCCTCGCACCCGTGCGCCGGGGTCGCGCAGTGCAGGGTCGGCTCCATCGAGGACGACGGAATCCGGTAGGGATTGACGACCCAGGCCTTGATCGCGAGCACGATCGCGATCGCACCGACGATCGTCACGATCCAGTCGATCGTTACGCGCAGTCCGTGCGGCAGGCCCTGCGTCAGCCGGTCGACCGGGTTGCGCGAGCGCTTCCGCGGCGGCTCCGGTTCCGGCACCGGCTCGGCTTGGAACGCGAAGCCGGTCGAGAGCGCGCTGTCGTACTCCGCTCGCCGGGAGGGGTCGCTGAGCGTTTGATAGGCCGCTTGCAGCTCGCGGATGCGCTCGTCGCTCCAGGCCGTGTCGTTTGCCCGGGCGAACGCCTCGTCGATCTCGGCCCGCGTCGCGACCCGGCTGACGCCGAGCGTTGCGTAATGGTCGGTCAAGGTGTCCTCAACTGAGCGGCGCTTCGCTCGCGGCTCTGCTGTTGTCGCCAGTCGTCGACGCGACCGTGATCGCCGGACAGGAGCACGTCGGGAACCCGCCAGCCGCGGAACTCGGGCGGCCGCGTGTAGTGCGGGTACTCGAGCCCACCCTCGAGCGCGGGCGAAAAACTCTCGTGCTCGCCCGACCCTTCCGCGAGCGCCCCGGGCAGCCGCCGCGCGATCGCGTCGAGCAGGACCATGGCGGGGAGCTCTCCGCCGGAGAGCACATAGGGACCGATCGAGACGGCATCGGAGCAGAGGTGGGTCACGATCCGCTCGTCGAAGCCCTCGAAGCGTGACGAGAGCAGCGTCAGCGCCTCCTCGCCGGCGAGCTCCTCGACGACCGACTGCGTCAGCGGCCGCCCCTGAGGGGTGAGCGCGATCACACGCTGCGGCGGAGCCTCGCCGTACGCGGCATCGAGCGCCGCGGCGACGACGTCCACGCGCAGCACCATCCCGACACCGCCGCCGTACGGCTCGTCGTCGACCTGTCCCGAGCGCAGCGGCGTCGTGTCGCGATAGTTGAAGAGGCGCAGCTCGAGCTCGGTGCCGAGCACCGCGGCCAGGGGCCGCTGCTCGGTCATCCACGCGAATGCGTGCGGAACCTGGGTGAAGACGTCTAGGCGCAAAGTGGGATGAGGTTACTCGTCGTCTGCGAAACCGCGGGCGACGAGCACCCGGCCGGCCTCGAGGTCGAGATCGAGCACGCAGGCGTCGACCAGCGGCAGCAGCAGGCCGGAATCGAGCACGATCGCGTCGTTCGCAGGGCCGTTCTCCACATCAGTCACGGTTCCGAGCGCGCGACCGCCCTCCTCCTCGACCGCGAGCCCGACGAGCTGGAAGACGTAGTAGGCGTCCTCTTCCGGCTCGGGCAGCGTGTCTCGCCGCACCGCGAGCGTTGCGCCTCGCTGCACCTCTCGGTCGAGCTTGATCACGGCTCTGCCGCCGGCGCCTCGCTTCGAGACGGTCACCTGCGCAGGCTCGCCGTCAACCAGCAGGGACGCTCCGACCGCGAACCGCTCGGGCGCGTCGCTGCCGCCTTCGACGAAGAAGCAACCGTCGACCCCGTGCGGCCGGCCGACCCGGCCGACCGTGACGGCATCATTCGACAATGTCGAGGATGACGCGGCGCTGCGAGCCCGCTGCGCTCGCGCGCACGATCGTGCGAAGCGACCGCGCAAGTCTTCCCTGGCGGCCGATCACCTTGCCTCGATCTTCCTCTGCGACGTAGAGCTCGAGCACGATCGCGTCGTCCCGCTCCACTTGCTCTACGCGCACGGCGCCAGGATCGTCGACCAGCTGGCGCGCGAGCCACGCGAGGAGGTCGGCCACTAGATGCCGGCGGCTTTCATCAGCTTGCTGACCGCATCCGAGGGCTGTGCGCCCTTGCCGATCCAATCCTTCATCTTGGCCTCGTCGAGCTCGATCGTCGAGGGATCCGTCTGCGGGTTGTAGCGGCCGACGATCTCGATGAACCTGCCGTCGCGCGGGGAACGCGAGTCGGCGACGACAACGCGGTAGATCGGATTCTTCTTCGAGCCGACTCGCGTCAGCCTGATACGTACTGCCATAGAGCTTCTATCTCCGTCCTGTCTTGGTTAATTGCCCGGGAAGTGTAGGCATCTTTCCCTTCCCCATCTGCTTCATCATCTTCTCCATCTGCTTGCGGGCGGAGAGGAGCTTGTTCACGTCCTGCACCGTCTGCCCGCTCCCGTCCGCGATCCGCTGCCGGCGGGAGCCGTCGATCAGGTGCGGCTTGCCCCGTTCCTGCGGCGTCATCGAGAGCACGATCGCCTCGACGCGGGCGAGCTGGCGCTCGTCGATGTCGACGTCCTTGAGCTGGTTGCCAAGACCAGGGATCATCTTGAGGACGCCCTGGAGCGGCCCCATTTTCTTCAGCATCTTCTGCGCCGCGAGGAAGTCGTCGAAGGTGAAGATGCCGGCGCGCATCCGAGCCTCCATCGCGGCCTGCTCGTCCTCCTCGACGGCCGCCTCCGCCTTCTCGATCAGCGTCAGCACGTCGCCCATGCCGAGGATCCGCGACGCCATCCGGTCGGGATGGAACTCCTCGAGCTGGTCGAGCTTCTCGCCGACCGAGACGTACTTGACCGGCTTGCCCGTGACCGCGCGCACCGACAGCGCCGCGCCGCCGCGTGCATCCCCGTCGAGCTTCGTCAGGATCACGCCGTCGAAGGCGACGCGCGCCTGGAACGCCTCGGCGACGTTGACCGCCTCCTGGCCCGTCATCGCGTCGAGCACCAGCAAGACGTTCATCGGCTTCGCGGCGTCGCGGACCCGCGCCAGCTCGTCCATCAGGTCCTCGTCGACGTGAAGGCGCCCGGCCGTGTCGAGGATGACGACGTCCTGGCCGGCGTCCCGCGCCGCCTGGATTCCCTCCTTGACGACCTCGACGGGATCCTGCGTGTCCTTGCGGTAGACCGGGATCTGGATCTGGCGGCCGAGCTGCTCGAGCTGGTCGATCGCGGCCGGGCGCTGCAGATCGGCGGCGACGAGCGCAGGCTTCTTGCCCAGCTTGCGCAGGAGCAGCGCGAGCTTGGCCGAGGCGGTCGTCTTGCCGGAGCCCTGGAGGCCGGCCATGAGGATCACGGTCGGCGGCTTGCCGAAAGCGAGCCGCGAGTCGCCGGAGCCCATCAGCGCGGTCAGCTCCTCGTGGACGATCTTGACGACCTGCTGGCCCGCGTCGAGCCCCTTCAGGACGTCCTGGCCGCTGGCGCGCTCCTTGACCTGGGCGACGAAGTCCTTGACGACCTGGAAGTTGACATCGGCCTCGAGCAGCGCCAGCCGGATCTCGCGCATCGCCTTCGAGAGCGCCTCGTCGTCGAGGCGTCCCTTGCCGCGCAGGTCGCCGAGGGCGTGCTGGAGCTTGTCTGAGAGGGTGTCGAACACGAGCGAACAGTGTAGATACCGCTCAACGAAACGAAGGAGGCGGCATGGCCAGCATCGCAAAGGTGATCACGATCATCGGCAACTCTCCGGACGGGTTCGCCGAGGCGGCTCAGGTAGCAGTGGCCGAGGCGTCGAAGACGCTGCGCGGAATCACCGGCGCAGACGTGCTCTCGATGAGCTGCGAGGTCGACGGAGACAAGATCACGATGTTCCGGACGACGGTGAACATCGCGTTTGCGATCGAGCGCTGAGCTGCGCCGCCTAGTAACAGACTGTTACTAGGCGATCATTGTCAAAGCAGGGGCTGGCGGGTGCCAAGTAACAGACTGTTACTTGGCTACCCGGCGACGAGGGCGCGGGCGAAGTCGTGCGGGTCGAACGGGCGCAGGTCGTCGAGACCCTCGCCGACGCCGATCAGCTTGACGGCGAGGCCGAGCTCGTAGGCGATCGCAACTGCGATCCCGCCCTTGGCCGACCCGTCGAGCTTCGTCAGCACGACGCCCGTGACACCGGCCGTCTCGCTGAAGAGGCGAGCCTGCTGCAGGCCGTTCTGGCCCGTCGTCGCATCGACGACCAGCAGCGTCTCGTGCGGTGCGCCCTCGAGCCGGCTCTCGATCACGCGCCGCACCTTCGCCAGTTCCTCCATCAGGTTCGACTGGGTGTGCAACCGGCCGGCGGTGTCGACGATCGCGACGTCCTTGCCGCGGGCGCGCGCCGCCTCGACCGCGTCGTACGCAACGGCTGCCGGGTCGGCGCCCTGGGGGGCGCCGACGAAGTCCGCCCCCGCACGCTCGGCCCAGATCTCGAGCTGCTCTTCGGCCGCGGCGCGCCACGTGTCCGCAGCGCCGAGCAGCACGGTGCGGTCGTGCTCGCGCAGCTTCTGCGCCAGCTTGCCGATCGTCGTGGTCTTGCCGGTGCCGTTGACGCCGACGACGAGGATCACGCTCGGGCTCGCCGGAACGTTCAGCGTGCCGGGCTCCCCGAGCATCTCCGCGATCTCCTCCACGAGGGCGCCGTTCAGGTCGGTCAGGTCGTTGCGCGCCTCGAGCCGCCGCACGAGCTCCGCGGTCGCACGGACACCGACATCGCCCTGGATCAACGCCTCCTCGAGCCGCTCCCAGTCCTCGTCGTTCCCAGGGTCGAACGTCGCTGCGGCCAGCTCGCCCGTCAGGGCGCGCCTGCTCTTGCCGAGCGAGTCGCGCAGGCGGCCGAAGAAACCCTCGCGCTGCTCCGCCGTCTCCTCCGGCCCTTCGGCATCGCCCAGCAGCTCTGACCAGCTTCTCGCCATCGGCGCGGAACGTTAGCCTCAGCGCATGGTCACGTGGGAGCGGGTGGCGGAGATCGCGCGTGAGCTGCCCGAGATCGAGGAGACGACCTCGTGGGGAAAGCCGTCGTTCGCCGTCCGCGGGAAGAAGTTCGCCGGGCTCTCCACGCGGCACGAGGGCGCGATGTGGACGCGCTGTGACCGGGAGGAGCGCCCGCTACTCGTGGCCTCGAACCCAGACGCCTACCGGCTGACACCGCACTTCGAGGCCTCGCCTGCCTTTCTACTGGTCTGGCTCGAGCACATCGACGAGGACGAGGTGCGCGAGCGGCTGATCGACGGCTGGCTGATTCAGGCGCCGAAGCGCCTGGCCGCGCAGCACGAGTTCGACTAGCCGGCGACGGCGGCGGCGTCTTCGCGCGGGAGCCGCCGCGAGACGATCTGGCTGATGCCGTCGCCGCCCATCGTGACGCCGTACAGGACGTCCGCGGCCTCCATCGTTCGCTTCTGGTGCGTGATCACGACGAACTGGGCGCGGTCGGCGTAGCGGCGCAGCAGCTCGACGAAGCGCCCGATGTTGGCGTCGTCGAGCGCCGCCTCGACCTCGTCGAGCAGGTAGAACGGGCACGGCTTCGCGAGGAAGAGCGCGAAGAGGAACGAGATCGCGCCGAGTGCCTTCTCGCCGCCCGAGAGCATGCCGAGCCGCGTGATCTTCTTGCCCGCCGGGCGTAGCTCGACCTCCACCCCGGTCTCGCCGCCCTCCTCCTCGGGCTCGACGAGGCGGAGTCGCCCCTCGCCGCCGGGGAAGAGCGTCGCGGCAACCTCCTCGAAGTGCTCGGCGACGGCTGCGAACGTCTCGCCGAAGCGGCGCTCGACCGTCTCGGCGAGCTCGTCGCGGAGGTCGGCGAGCTCCTTGAGGCTCTGTTCGAGATCCTCGCGCTGTGTCTCGAGCTCGGCGAGGCGCTCCTTCTCGGTCTCGTACTCCTCCTTCGCGAGCGGGTTGACCTGGCCGAGCTGGATCCGGCGTTGCTCGAGCCGCTCGGCGCGCTCGGCCAGCTCGTCACGATCGTCGCCCTCAGCGGGCTCGGCAGCCGCCTCCTGCAAGCGACGGCCGGCATCGGCCGCCTCGGCCTCGATCCGCGTCAGCTCGATCTCGATCTCGGTCGCGCGCTGGGCTGCCTCCTCGGCGCCCTGCCGCAGCGCCACCTCGGCGGCACCGAGGTCGCGGAGGGCCGTTCCGAGCTCGCCCGTGCGGGCGGCGCCCGCATCGACCCGCGCGCGCAGCGGCGCGTCGAAGCGCACCGCGGCGGCCGCAGCGGCCGCCAGCGTCTCGTCGAGCCGCTCGGCGCCGGCGAGGATCAGGCGGATCAAGTCGGCGTCCAGAGCCGCGCTCGGGCGCGCCGCCGTCTCGGCCGCGGCGGTTCGCGCCGTCTCGGAAGCCTCGCGGGCGAGGACGGCAAGGTGCTCGGCCTCTGCCGTCAGCTCGGCCGCCTCGCGCTCGACCGCCTCGCGCTCGGCCTCGTCGACCTGAAGCAGCCGGATCTGGCCTTCGCCGCCGAGCCGCACACGTTCGAGCTCAGCACGGGCAGCGCGCTCGTTGGCTCGCGCAGACGCGCGTTGCGCCTCGTGCTCGAGCCCACCGACGCGAGCGAGCTCCGCGGCGAGTTCTGCAGCCCGCTCGCTGCCCGCGTCGGCTCGGTGCCGCAGCGGCTGCTCGAGCCTGGCGGTGACGGCGACCGCAGCGAGCAACGTCTCGTCGAGCCGGTCGGCGCCGGCGCTGAGGCGGCGCAGCAAACCGGGATCGGCGGCCAAGGTGACGCGGAGATGGGCGACCTTGGCGTAGGCGGCCTCGGCGGCCTCCGCACGCTCCGCGGCGGCGGCGGCCTCGTCCGCGGCAGTCCGGGCCTGCTGCTGGAGCTCGCCGACCTCGACCTCGAGCTCGCGCCTTCGCGACTCCAATTCGAGCAAGACCGCTTCGGCGGTCTCACCGGCGAACCAGAGCTCGCCGCGCTGAGGGTCGAAGCCGAAGCCCTCCTCGGTTACCGACGGCGCCGTCGCGGTGAGGAGCGAGTCCAGCGGGATGACCGGCAGCTCTGCGACACGCTCAGCCGGCCGCTTGCCGACAAGCACGGCCAGGCTGCCGAGCCCGGCAGCGCGGGCGCGTTCGAGCAGCGCCAGTCCCGCCGCCGGATCGGCGGCCATCACCGCCGAGGCCCGCCAGGAGAGCGCGGCGGCGACCGCTCGCTCGCTGCCCGCCTCGACGTCGAGCAGCGACAGGGCGAGCGACGCCCCTTCGTCCGCGAACAGGCGCGCTGCGGGTGGAATTCCCTCACGCTCGGCGAGCGAGCGCTCGAGCGCTGCGAGCCTGTCCTTCGCAATTGCGGCGCGCTCGGCGAGATCGTCGCGCGCGTGCGCGGTTCGCCGGGCCGCTGCGGTCGCCTCGTCGGCGGCAAGCTCGAGCTCGGCCGGCGTCGGGCCGGATCGCCGGGCAGCTGCCTCGGCTTCGGCCAGCTCGACGCGGAGCCGCTCCCGCAGCGCCGAGACCGATTCGGCCCGCATCGCGAGCCGCTCACGGGCGGCGCCGAGCCGATAGAGCGCGCTCGTGGCGCCTTCGCGGCCGCCGGCGGCGTCGGCAAGCTCAGTCTCGAGGGCCTCGCGTTCCCTGCGCAACGCGTCGATGCGTTCTTCCGCCCGGCCTGCAGCGCCGCGCTCGAGCGCGGCGAGTCGTTCCTGCGCCGCGCGGGCACGCTCGGCGCCCGCTCCGCTCGCCGCCGCCGCAGCCCGTGCAGCAGCCATCGCCGCCGCTGCTACGCGCTCCAGGTCACGCGACGAGCCCTCCGTCGCCGCCCTCGCAGCCGCGTCGGCCTCGCCCAGGTCGGAGCGCAGCCCGGCGAGCAAGCCCTGCGAGCCCTCCTGTCGAAGCGTGATCCGCTCAGTTGCGCCCTGGAGCCGGTAGAGAGCCTTGATCGCGGCCTCGCGCCTGCCGGCCGCATCGGCGAGCTCCTCCTCGGCGGCGTGCCGCTCGCCGAGCAGCGTCTGCAGCTTCTCCTGGGCGCTGCGACGGCCGAGCCCAGCCGCGGTCTTGCGCTCCTCCGCTGCCGCCCTGCGCGCGTCGACGGCTGCGAGGTCGAGCTCAGCAACTCGTGCGCGGAGCCCGGCGATCTCGTGCACGAGCTTCTCGGCCCGCTCCGCCGCGGTCGCCTGCAGCGCCAGCGGGCGCAGCCGCTTCCGCACCTCGGCCTCGACGTCACGGGCGCGCTCAACCTGGATCCCGACGCGGTTCAGCTTCAGCTCCGCCCGGTGCCGCCGCCGCTTGAACTTGCCGAGGCCGGCAGCCTCCTCGACGAGCTCGCGCCGCTCCTCCGGCTTGGATGCGAGCACGGCCTCGACCTTGCCCTGGCTGACAATCGAGTGCATCGAGCCCGAGAGGCCGACGTCGGCGAGCAGCTCGACGAGGTCGGTGCGCCGCACCTGAGCCTTGTTCACGAGGTATTGCCCCTCACCGCCCCGGTGCAGCCGGCGGGCGATCGAGACCTCGGAGAAGTCGAGCTCGCCGAAGCCGCCACTGTCGTTGTCGAAAACGAGCTCGACCTCGCAGCTGTCGGCCGGCGTGCGCCCCTCGGCACCGTTGAAGAGGACGTCGTCGGGCTTCTCGGCGCGTAGCTCGGACGGGGTCAGCGAGCCGGCCGCCCAGACGATCGCGTCGGCGACATTGGACTTCCCGGAGCCGTTCGGGCCGACGACGACGGCGACGCCGGGCTCGAGCTTCAGCTCCAGACTGTCCGGGAACGACTTGAAGCCGCGCAGGCGGAGAGAGCGCAGGTGCACCGGCGGGAGGCTAACGGGCGGCGCGGACGCCGCCCGTCGCGAAGATCAAGCCTCTTCCGCCATCGCCAGGATGTCGTCGTGGCTCATCTTGCCGACGAGCTCCGGGTGCGCCGCGTCGATGTGACGCTCGACCGTCTGGACGAGCACCTGGTCGTCGTCGGCGCGGATCACTTCGCCGCACTCGCAGTTGATCACTTTCGCCATCGGTTGCCTCCTAGTAGGTAAGGACTCGATCACATTCCAGGGCGAGCTGGACGAGCCGGCTCGGCATGGCCATCTCCGCCGGCTTACCCGCTAGGTCGGCGTCGCTCACCCCTCGGGCGGCACTCGACATCCCGGAGACGTGGAAACGGCCGCCACCCGTCGCGATCGCATCGTAGTGCTCGCGCAAGCTACCGGTGCCGAGCCCGGTCAGGCTGTCGAGCACCGCGTCGCGGAGCAGCTGCGACGCGTCGCCGGCGAGGAAGAGCTCCACCTCGTGGCCTTCGTCGAGTGCGGTGCGGGCGACGAGGAAGCCGAGGGCCGCGCGAGTCGGCGCCTCGGGGCCGTGCGTGACGTGGATCAGGAGCTTGGGCATGCCGGGATGATCGCCACCGCCGCTTGCCGTTACCTTGTCGAAACCTTGGCGGAGACTCGGATCCAGCTGTGTGGCCGGTTGGTGGCGCGAATCGACGGACGCCGGGTCGAGCACGAGCTCCCGGGCCGTCAGGGCCGCCTGGCCTTCGCCTACCTCGTCGCCCATCGCCACCGGTCTGTGACACGCGAAGAGCTGATCGAGGCCCTCTGGGGCTCCGTCGGCGGCTCCGACCGGCTCAGCCCGTTGCTCTCGAAGCTGCGCAGCGCCGTTCCGGTCGAGGGACGCGGCGACGCTCGGCTCTCGCTCCCAGAGCACGCCTGGGTCGACCTCGAGGCCGCGTCGGAGGGGCTCCACCGCGCCGAGAGCGCCGTCGCCCGCGGCGACTGGGAGGGAGCCTGGGGCCCGGGCCGGGTGGCTCAGCATGTCTCCAGACGTGTCTTCCTTCCCGGCGAAGAGGGCGCGTGGGTGGATGAGCAGCGGCGGCGCTTGGAGCAGATCCAGCTGCGCTCGCTGGAGCTCGTCGGCGACGCCTGCCTGCGGATCGGCGGCGGCGAGCTGGCGACCGCCGAGCGTGCGGCCCGCTCGGCGATCACGCTCTCGCCCTACAGCGAAAGCGCCCACCGGCTCCTGATGGAGGTGCTCGCGGCGCGCGGGAATCCCGCCGAGGCGCTGGTCGTCTACGACGGGCTCCGGGTGCGGCTACGGGAAGAGCTGGGCACCGCCCCGAGCGGCGAGACGCAGGACCTGCACCGCCGCCTACTGAGCTGAGATCGCCGCCAGTGCCTGCTTGGCAGCCGCCTGCTCGGCTTCCTTCTTCGTTCGGCCCGTGCCCGTTCCGAGCTCCTCGCCGTCGATCTGCGCCGCACAGGAGAAATGGCGTTCGTGCGCCGGCCCCTCGACGTCGAGCAGCGTGTAGGTGACGCTCCGGCCCGTCTTGGCGAGCGCTTCCTGCAGTTCGGTCTTGTGATCGACGTGGGTCGTGCGCGCGTACTCGATCCGGTCCGAGAAGGCTGCGACGATCGCCTGCTCGATCGGTTCGTACCCATGCTCGAGAAAGAGCGCCGCGATCGCCGCCTCGAGGAGGGCCGCGGTGACGTTGCTGCTCTTGACGATGCGGGCGAGCTCGTCGCTCGCGAGCGCCTCCCCCGCGGCGACGCCGAGCCGCTCGCCGAGACGAAGCTCCCGCGCGACCGCGGCGCAACTCTGGCGCGAGACGACGTGCGACCGGATCTTGGCCAGCCGCCCCTCCGAGGCCTCCGGGTAGCGGTCGTACAGCTCCTTCGCGATCGCAAGCTCGAGCACGCTGTCGCCCAGAAACTCCAGCCGCTCGTATGACGAGGGACGGTCTGCGGCCCAGGAGGTGTGCGTGAAGACGTGCTCGATCCGCTCGCCCGGTAGTGCGTCGATCAGGGCCCCGAGTGCGGCCGGATCCCCGGTCGGCGCGGTGCTACTGGTGCGAGGAGACGTAGTCGACGGCCTGACCGACGGTCGTGATCTTCTGGGCGTCCTCGTCCGAGATCTTGATCCCGAACTGGTCTTCGAGCTCCATGATCAGCTCGACGAGGTCGAGCGAGTCGGCGTCCAGATCCTCCTGGAACGACGCTTCCTCGTTGATCTCCGCCTCGTCGACGCCGAGTTGCTCGGTGAGGACTTCCTTGACCCGGTCGAAGACTTCTTCACGCGACGCTGCCACTCACGACTCCTTGTTCGTTGGAAAAAGCGCGCCGATCATACAGCGGCTGTCGAACGGTGCCCGCCCTAAGAAGTTCCCGCGGCAGCGGGGCTCTGCCCCGGTGCCGTTCGGGAAGGCTCAGGAAGTCGTGCGGCGAGGCGCCCGACGACGTCGTGCTCGACGCCGCGCGCCGCGAGGCGGATCGCGTTCGCGATCGCCTGCCGCGACGAGTTGCCGTGCGCGATCACTGACAGGCCGCGGAGGCCGAGCAGGTAGGCGCCTCCGTACGTGTCCGGGTCGAGCCGCGCGCGCAGGCGTCTCGCCGCCGGCCGGATCAAGAGGCCGCCGAGCTTCCCGCCCGGCGTCGCGACGATCTCCGTGCGCAGCGCGTCGAGCAAGGTCTTGATCGTTCCCTCGAGCAGCTTGAGCGCGACGTTCCCCGTGAAGCCGTCGGCCACGACGACGTCGGCGGCGCCGGCCAGCATGTCGCGGCTCTCCGCGTTGCCGGCAAAGCGAAGCTCGCTTGCGGCGAGGAGGGCGTGCGCCTCGAGCGTCAGCTGATTCCCCTTCTCAGGCTCCTCGCCGATCGAGAGCAGGCGCACCTCTGGATCGGCGATGTCGAGGATCTCCTCGGCGAAGATCGCGCCCATGTACGCGAACTGGAGCAAGTGCTCGGGCCGCGCGTCGGCGTTGGCGCCGGAGTCGAGCAGCACCGAGGGGCCTTTCTGCGTCGGGATCGTGACCGCGATCGCCGGGCGCAGCACCCCCGGAATCCGGCGCAGGTGCAGGAACCCGGCCGCAAGCATTGCACCGGTGTTCCCCGCCGAAAGGACTGCGTCCGCTCGGCCCTCTGCGACGGCGACGTGCGCGGCCACCAACGAGGAATCCGGCTTCGCCCGCACCGCGTCGGCCGGCTTCTCGTCCATCTCGATCACCTGCGTCGTCCCGACGAGAGTCAGGCCGCCGGTGTCGATCCCGGCCGGCCCGAAGAGGATCGGCTCGATCCCCTCAGCGCGTGCCTCGAGTGCGCCCGCGACGATCTCGTCCGGCGCATGATCGCCCCCCATCGCATCCACTGCGATGCGGGCCAAGTTCTACGGAACCGGAGTGCGGAGCGGCTCGATCTCGCGGCCCTTGTACGTGTGGCACGTCGGGCAGACGCGGTGCGGCCGCTTGGGCTGATGGCAGGTCGGACAGACGTTGACGCGCGGCGCCTCGATACCGTGCTGCGCGCGGCGCTTGTCGCGACGGGCCTTTGACGTTTTCTTCTTCGGGACTGCCATGAGCGGTTGCCGAGTATAGCCGGACGTCTGACGTCCTCACAGGTCGATTGACCTGGTTGGCTCGACAGCCGCCAGGAAGGTGCGGTCGTGCGAGACGACCACGAGCGTTCCGTCGTAGGCCTGGAGCGCGCTTTCGAGCTCCTCGATCGCCTCGAGATCGAGGTGGTTCGTCGGCTCGTCGAGGACGAGGCAGTTGACGCCGCGCGCCATCAGCTCGGCCAGGTTGGCGCGTGTGCGCTCCCCGGGGGACAGCGTCGCACACGGCCGCTCGACGTGGTCGGCGCCGAGGTTGAACTTCGCGAGCAGCGTTCGCGCGTCTACCGGCTGAAAGCCGCTGCGCGCTGCGAAGGCGTCCAGCAGCGGCCCGGGCCCGTCGTAGGCCTCGCGGCGCTGGTCGAGCGCTCCGAGCACCGTGGCGCGGCCGACCTTGCGGCTGCCGGCGGTGGGCGTCAGCTCGCCCAGAAGCAGCGCGAGCAGGGTCGACTTGCCGCTCCCGTTACGCCCGGTCACTGCAACGCGCTCGCCCGGCGCGAGCTCGAGGTCGACCGGCCCGAGGCGGAAGCCTCCTCGCTCCGCCACGGCGCCCTCGAGTGCGAGCACGAGATCACCGGGACGCTGCGCCGACGCCAGCGAGAGGTGCAGCTGCCACGGCTCGTACGGCTTCTCGACGTGCTCGATCCGCTCGAGCGCACGCTTGGCCTGGCGCACCTTCCCCGCCAGGGCGCGCGTGCCGCGCCGGTCGGAGCCACCGGTGGCGTGCGCGAGGAAACCGCCGCCCGCGCGCGCCTGGTTACGCCGCGCGTGCAGCAGTGCTTCGATCTCGCGCCGCTGCTCCTGCGAGTGCTCGAACGCGGCGTACTGCTTCGAGCGCGCCAGCTCCCGGGCGGCGGCGTAGTCGCTCCAGCTGCCCGCGTACTCATGAAGCCGGCCCGTCCAGGGATCGATCTCGGCGATCCGTGTCACCGTGCGGTCGAGGAAGGCGCGATCGTGCGAGACGACCGCAAGCCCGCCGTCGAACTCGTCGACGAACCGCTCGAGCCGGTCGAGCCCGTCGAAGTCGAGGTCGTTCGTCGGCTCGTCGAGCAGGAGCAGGTCGAAGCGGGAGAGCAGGATCGCTGCCAGCGCGGCCCGGGCCGCCTCGCCGCCCGAGAGCGTCGCCGTCGCCTGCGCGAGCGGCGCCGACAGGCCGAGGTCGGCGCAGACGGTGCGCGCGCGCAGCTCGAGATCGGCACCGCCGAGTGCGAGAAAGCGCTCGAGCGACGCTGCGTAGGCGTCCGGGCTCCAGTCGGCGCCGTGGCGCTCGACCTCCGCCTCCGCGGCCGCCACGCCGGTGCGCCTGGCGAGATAGGAGAGCAGCGACTCGCCCGGCCGGCGGTCGTGCTCCTGCGGCAGGTAGCCGACGGTGAGCGAGGCCGGCGTCCGCTCGACGGTGCCTTCGTCAGGCTCGTCGAGACCTGCCGCGAGGCGCAGCAGCGTCGACTTGCCGGCCCCGTTGGGCCCGACGAGCCCGAGGCGTGAGCGCGGGCCGAGCGTCAGGTCGACGCGATCGAGAACGGTGTGGGCGCCGAACGAGCGGCCGACGCCTGCGAGCGAGACTCGCACGAGACCTCCTACAGAACGGGAAACGAGAACGGGCGCCGTAGGCGCCGAGGAAAACGTCTGGGTCTCGCCTTAGTCCGTCATCAGAGGGCGCCGGAGCGCCAACCGCAGCTTACAGCCGGTCGCGGAGCTCTTCCAGCGCCGACCAGCGTGGATCCGGAGTCTCGTCGTCGTGCGTGTGCGGCTCCACGTTCAAGTCCTTGCCGCAGACCGGGCAGAGGCCGGCGCAGTCGGGCGCGTGCAGGATCTGGTCGGGCAGCGCGAGCGCGATCGCGTCGCGTGCCCAGGCGGTGAGATCGAGCTGGTCGTCATCGACGACGTACTCGCTTCGGAGCTCGTCGGCCGCGCCGGCGTCCGCGGCGTGGTACTCCCGCGCATCGACCTGGATGTCGAGGACGGCGTCCGCCAGGCAGCGCATGCACGGCCCGTGCAGCCGCACGTCGAAGGCGAGTCGGAGGTCGAGCCCCGTCGTCGCCTGGGCGACGGTGAACCGAGCCTGCACCTCGTGGGGCACCGGCAGGTAACGCTCACCACCGATCTCGAACGGCTCCAGCTCGATCGGGATGCCGTCGCGCTGCTCCTCCCCGGGCCGGAGGCGGAGGCGACGGAGCGGGAAGCGGGTCACGTCCCCGCCTACAGGTAAGACGTTTCGTCTTCCGGCTCTCGCGCCAGCTCCCTGGGGCCGACACCGGCGACGACGGTCTCCTGCGAGCGCTCGTGCAGGCGCTCGCGGCCGCGCTTGACCGCACTCAGGAACTTGTCGAGGTTGACCTCGAGCGTCGACAGGATCCCGTCCGCCCAGTCCTCCATCTCGAGCCGCGTCTCGCGGGCCTGCCGGCGCGCGTCGTCGACGATCTCCTGCGCCTGACGCTCGGCGAGCTTGACGATCTCGGTCTGCGATGCCTCCCGCACGGCCTGCTCGCGGGCCTCGCCGAGGATCCGGTCGGTCTCACGCTTCGCCTCGGCCAGCATCTCCTGCCGCTCCTTGACGATCCAGCGTGCCTGCTTGATCTCCTCCGGAATCGTCGCCCGCATCTGGTCGAGGATGTCGTAGATCTCCTCGCGATCGATGCGGACCTGATCGGTGAGAGGGACGGCCTTGGCGTTGTGCACGAGGTCGTCGAGCTTGTCGATGAGTACGAGAACGTCCATGCGCGAAGTCTACTCCCGTGGATTTTCAGGGGCGCCGGGACGTCCGTTCGGGAATTTCTCCGCGAGTCGGCGCGCCACGGTGTCCGGGACGAGTTCGTCAACTTTTCCGCCGAAGGCGGCGATCTCCTTCACCCCGCTCGAGGAGACGAAGCTGACGGCCGGGCTCGCCATCACGTACACGGTCTCGATCTCCGGGGCGAGGTGGCGGTTGAGCTGGTTCATCTGGGTCTCCCACTCGAAATCCGAGATCACCCGCAGGCCCTTCACGATCACCTTTGCCTGCCAGCGCCGGGCGAACTCGACCACGAGCTCGGAGAAGACGTCGACCTCGACGTTGTCCAGGTCGCCCAGCGCCTCGCGCAGGAACTCGACGCGCTCGTCGAGGCTGAAGAGCGTTGTCTTGTGCCGCGGGCTGCCGACGACGCCGACGACGACGCGGTCGAAGATCGCAGCGGCACGCTCGATCACGTCGACGTGGCCGAACGTGACGGGGTCGTATGAGCCGGGACAGATGGCAGTGATCATGGGTGCGCGAAGAGTGTGAGCCGCGCGGAACCGTACCGCCGCGACGTGCGCAGCGGCAGCGGAAGCGACGGCTCAGTGCGCGAGCCTGTCTCGACGACGAGGACGCCGTCCGGCGCCAGTACCCGCGGCAGGTGCTCGGCGAGCTTCGGCTCGAGCTCGGCCCAGAGCTCGTAGGGCGGATCGACGAGAACGAGATCGTAGGTGCGCGTGTCCCGTCGCACTGTCCAGACGGCGTCCGCGCAGACGACCTTGGCCCCGGTCAGCTTCAGCTTCTCCAGGTTCGCCGAGATCGTGCTGCAGGCTGCACGGTCGCTCTCGACGAAGGTCACGTTTGCCGCCCCGCGCGAGAGCGCCTCGATCCCCATTGCACCCGAGCCGGCGTAGAGGTCGAGGACACGGGCGTCGTCGACCGGGCCGATCAGGTTGAACGCGGCCTCGCGCACGCGGTCACCGGTCGGGCGGGTCGCGAGCCCTTTCGGCGCGGCGATCCGCGCGCCGCGGTGGCTGCCGGCGATGATCCTCACGCGCCCGGGCTGAGCACCTCGAGCCCGGCGGCCGCGGCGGCCTCGGCGAGACGGCTGTCGTACACCAACATCTCGTCGAGCGCCAACGCGGACCGCGCTCGCGAGGTGGATCGCGTCGACGCTGCGCACACGCGCGGACGTCCACGACACCGCAGAGTCGAGCAACTCGCGATCCACATCGACGAGATCGGCCTCGTCGAGATGCATCTGCCGCCCGCCGCGCGCCGTCGGCTCCGAGACCGGCGACGCGGACGGCACGGAACACCTCGACCACGGCGATCGCACACGTCGTGAGCTTCGGCTTCCGGTCGTTCAGATACGCGTGCAGGGCGCTCGTTTCGTGCTCGTCGACGACGAGCTTGACCAGGGCCGAAGCGTCTGACGTAGACCTGCGTCTCAGTCGCCCCGGTCGTCAGCCAGCGCCTCGCTCGCAGAGATCGGCCCGGTCTGCTGCAACGGCTCGGGCAGCGGATACATGGTGGCTCGACGAGCCGGCCAGAGCTTTCCCTCGGCGATCAGCTGATCGCGACGGTCCTCCTGGTACGGGACGATCCTCGCGACGGGAGTCCCATCGTGCGTGATCTCGATCGACTCGCCGTTCCGCACCCGCCGGATCGTCTGCGTGAGCGTGTCGCGAAGCTCACGGATGCCCATTCGCGTCATGTGACCACATGTTACCACATGAGCGCTCGGGCTTACGCTTCCAGCCTGGTGCCCTTTACGAGGATGTATGGGCGATCGAGCACGATGCCCTCGCCGCGTAGCGCCTTCGTCGAAGAGCGCGATCAGGTCGGCTCGCAGTCCGGCGGCGCGGTCCGGCTCGAGCATGCGCAGAAGCGTGACAATTGGGCCGAACGCCTCACTGAACTCGTCCCAAACCGCTTCGCCAGACTCGCCTTCCCACGGAGTGTTGAGGTGCGTGATCGTGAGGTCGAAATCGGCTCCGAGCAGCGATTCACAGTGGTCGGGGTCGCCCCACTGGATCGGAAGGCCGGCACCCTCCACGGGCGGCGGCGAATACGAAGCGATCACCCGGAAGAAGTCGCCGATGCGACCGTCGGTCGTCCACGCCGAGAGCGCCAGTCGGCCGCCCGGTTCACACACGCGCGCGAGTTCGGCAGCGACCCTCGCGTGATCGGGAGCGAAGATCGCGCCGACCGACGAGGTGATGATGTCAAAGCTCGCGTCCGCATACGGCAGATTTTCGCAATCGGCGACCTCGAACGGAATCTCGAGCCCTCGCTCTGTCGCCTGGCGTCGAGCGGTGTCGACGAGGACGGGAGCGAGGTCGCACCCAGTGACTGCGGCGCCAGTCGCGGCGGCGCGAAACGCGAGCTCGCCGGTTCCGCATCCGACATCGAGCCAGGCATCGCCTGGTTTGGCTTCCACGGCCGCTATCAGCGCGTCGTGCATCGCGACGAGGTTGTCCGCAATCTGCTCGAACGGGCCTGCGCCCCACATGGCGGCATGCCGCGAACCACCCGCCGGCCGCCCGACAGCGCCAGCGCAGCCTGGTCCAGCCACGCCGCGTGAGCGCGTCGTGCACCCGACTGCGTAGCCGCACGCTGCTCGAACGGCCCTGCGCTATCCGGCCAGCCGTCCTTCAACTCCTCGAAAGCCATGCCGACCTCCTCATGGTCATCGCCCCGAGCTGGAGCAGGAGCATCCTGACAGACCGAAGACGTGCTCTCCAGCGTGGTTCAAAGCCGTCAGCTCACCCGTTACGACTCGCCCAGGTGCTCCGCGTCGCCGAGAAGCGCCTCGACCTCGGGCGCCATCATGCCCACCGGTAGCGACCGCGCCGCCTCCCGTGCGTCCTCGAGCAGCTCGCGGTCGTGCGTGATCCGGGCGAAACGGAGATCCGAGAGCCCCGACTGGCGCGCACCCAGCAACGCGCCGCCGCCCCGGATCTCCAAGTCCTTCTCCGCGAGCTCGAAGCCGTCCGTCGATACGACCATCGCTTCCAGTCGCTCCTGGGCGCTCTCGGTCAGCTGCTCCTTCGGCCCGGAGACGAGCAGGCAGTACGACTGCTCCGCTCCCCGCCCGACGCGGCCGCGCAGCTGGTGCAGCTGCGCGAGCCCGAACCTGTCGGCCTCCTGGACGATCATGATCGTCGCGTTCGGGACGTCGACGCCGACCTCGATCACCGTGGTCGCGACGAGCACGTCGAGCTCGCCCGCCTTGAAGCGCGCCATCAGCTCGCGCCGCTCGGCCGGCTTCAGCCGCCCATGCATGCAGCCGACCCGGAAGCCCTTCAGCTCGCCGGCGCGAAGCTGATCCGCCTCCTGCTCGGCGGCCCGCGCCGTCGACGTCGCCGATTCCTCGATCAGCGGGCAGACGACGTAGGCCTGGCGGCCGTCGGCGAGGTGCGCTCGCAGGCGCGTGTACGCCTCCGAGCTGCGGTCGTCCCCGACCCAGGCGGTCACGATCGGCTTCCGGCTCGCGGGCGGCTTCGCGATCTCGCTGACGGAGAGATCCCCGTACACCGTGAGCGCCAGCGTGCGCGGGATCGGCGTCGCTGTCATGTGCAAGACGTGCGGTGCGCGGCCCTCGGCGAGCGCGGAGCGTTGCTCGACGCCGAAGCGATGCTGCTCGTCGACCACCGCGACGGCGAGGTCGCGCAACTCGAAGCCCTTCTGGATCAGGGCGTGCGTGCCGACGACGACGTCCGCGTCGTGCGCCTGCTTCGACTTGACCGAGCCGGTGACGAGGGCGCAGCTGACACCGAGCTCGGCGCAGATCCCCTCGATCGTGAGGAAGTGCTGCTCCGCGAGCGTCTCGGTCGGTGCCATCAGCGCTCCCTGGCGCCCCGCCTCGACCGCGCGCAGGATCGCGTAGAGCGCGACGACCGTCTTGCCCGAGCCGACATCGCCCTGCAGCAGCCGCTGCATCGGCGTCGTCCTGCCGAGGTCGCGGTCGATCTCCGCGATCGCGGACTCCTGATGCTCGGTCAGCTCGAACGGCAGCGCCGCGCGGTAGCGGTCGATCAGCTCGCCCGGCGCGGGGAGCGCGGCCGCAACCTGTTCCTCGCGCTCGGCGGCGCGGCGCGCCAGCGCGAGCTGCAGCGTCAGCAGCTCGTCGAACGCGAGGCGGCGCCTCCCCTCCTCCGCCTCGTCGAGCGACCTCGGCCGATGAAGCGAGACGAGCGCGTCGCCGCGCAGCGGCAGCCCGCGCGCCGCCTTCAGCGTCGCCGGCAGCGGGTCGGGACGGTCGCTCGCGAACGGCAGCGCCGCCTCGACGAGCTCGCGCAGCTTCGCGGCCGATACCTCCTCGCTGGCCGGGTAGACGGGCGCGAAGTCGGCCGTCGACGAGCCGCCGTTGAGATCGTACGAGCGGACGGCGAAGCCGTAGCGATTGGGCGTGCCGCGCAGGCGGACGTGCGTGCCGGGCGTGAGCTTGTCCTTCAGCCAGGGCTGGTTGAACCACGTCGCCGAGATCTGGCCGCTGCCGTCGGAGACCTGCGCGGTCAGAATCTGCAGCCGCCCGCGGCCGCGGCGCAGCGAGCGCCCGGATCACGTCGCCCTCGATCAGCACCTCCTCCTCACCGCAAAGAGATCGGCGATCCGCTTCTCCGGCGCCGGACGCTCGTACCGCCGCGGCCTGTGGTCGAGCAGGTCGCCGACGACCCTGAGCCCGAGCTTCGAGAGCCGCTTCTTCAACGTCGGCCCGACGCCGGCGAGCGTGTCGAGCGGCGCCTCGAGGCGCTCCGGCCGGAAGCGCGCGCGGGTCGGCACCCACTGCTCGGGCGGGTCCACGCTGGCGAAACCGGTCAGCGGCCGGCTCATCGAGCGAGTATCGCAGCGGGTCCGGCTAGCTGTCCGGCTGGGTGTCTTGGAACCAGAAGAAGCCGACCGTGCCCGGGCCGGCGTGGGTGCCGACGACCGCGCCGAGACTCGTGATCAGCTTCACCTCGGCCTGCGGACGCACGCCCAGCACGAGCGCGCGCAGCTCCTCGACCGTCGCCTCGGCCTCCGCATGGGCGAAGCCGACGCTGAGGCCCGGCCCGTCGGACGTCCCTTCCTCGAAGCGCTTCCGGAACTCGGCCAGCGCCTTCTGGCGGCCGCGCACGCGCGTGAGCGGCACGACCTCGCCGTCCACGATCGTCAGGATCGGCTTCACGTTCAGGAGGCTGCCCGCGAGCGCCCTGGCCCGTCCGATTCGGCCGCCCTTGGCCAGGAACTCGAGCGTGTCGACCGTGAATAGGAGCCCGACGTTCGCGCGGTAGCGCGCGGCGAGTGCCTCGATCTCCTCGTCGGTCGTGCCGCGCGCGAGCAGCTCCTGGATCGCGACAGCGAGCAGTGCGATCCCGACCGAGACCGACTCCGTGTCGATCAGGCGAATCGTGTCCGCCTCGACCTCCGCAGCGGCAAGCGAGGCGCTCTGGAACGTCCCCGACAGAGTCGCCGAGATGTGGAGCGAGTAGATCCGCTCGTACTCGTCGAGCTCGTGGTAGACGGTGAGGAAGTCCTGCGGCGTCGGCTGCGATGTGGTCGGCAGCTCCGGCGCGGCCCGCAGGCGCGTGTAGAAGCTGTGCGGATCGAGCTCGACGTAGTCGCGGAAGCTCTCCTCGCCGAAGCGGACGTAGAGCGGGACGATCCGCATGTTCGGGAACCGAACCTGAGCGTCCGGAAAGTCCGCGGTCGAGTCGAGCACGATCGCCGTGTTCTCGAGCGTCAGGTTCACGCAGCCGCCAACCCTGCATTGCGGATCGCGGCCACGATCTCCTCCAGCTCCTGATCCTTGCGCAGGCAGGCGACCGCGCCGGCAGCCTTGAGCGCGTCGAGCTCGCGCTGGCTCGCCGAAGCGGTCAGGCCGACGACTGCGACGCCGGGGCACAGGCGCGAGAGCTGGATCGTCGTCTCGACGCCGTCCATCCCCGGGAGCCGGAAGTCCATCACCGCCACGTGCGGCTGCAGCTCGTGGCACGCGTCCACCGCGAGCGAGCCGTCGGCGACGGCGCCGACGACGTCGATCCCGTCCTGCAGTTCCAGCAGCAGCTCGAGCGCCTGGCGGAAGACGTCGTTGTCCTCCACGAGCAGGACACGGATGGTTGCTGTCTCCACGGCGGGCACCTTACGAATTACTCGGCCGAGAGGAGGAGCGGATAGTGGGGCTGGCCACCGGGCTGAACGTCCAGCTCGACGCCGGGATGGCGTTCCTGGATCCGGCGCAGGAGGGCGTCGAGCTCGGGCTCGTCGGCGCCGGTCAGCAGCGTCAGCACCTCGCGGCCGTCGCCGAGCAGGCGCTCCGCGACGGCGCAGGCGACGTCCTCGAAGTCGGACGAGGAGGCGACGGCCGAACCGTTGGCGAGGCCGAGCCACGCGCCCTTGCGCACGTCGATCCCGTCGAGCTCGACGTCGCGCGAGGCGAGCGTGACCTCACCGGTTGCGACCTGCTCGAGCGCCTCGAGCATCGCCGCCTCGTTCTCGGCCGCATCGAGGGACGGCAGATACCGCACGATCGCCGCGAGCCCGGCTGGGACCGAGCGTGACGGGATCACGCGCACCGGCTTCTCGGCGAGCTTCGCGGCCTGCTCGGCCGAGAGGATCACATTCGAGTTGTTCGGGAGCACGAGCACCTCGGTGGCAGGACACGACTCGATCGCGGCCAGGATCTCCGATGTCGACGGGTTCATCGTCTGGCCACCCTCGATCACACGCGCGGCGCCGTAGCTCTCGAACAGGCGGCGGTTGCCCGCGCCGGGAACGACCGCGACCACGCCGGTCTCGAGCGTCAGCGCCGGATCGGGCACCGCGTCCAGGATCCGCTCCGACCGCTGCTCGGTCTGGGTGTGCATGTTCGCGATCTCGACGCCCGCGATCGTGCCGAGCGCGGTGCCGAAGCCGAGCGCTCGGCCCGGCTCGTCGGTGTGGACGTGCACCTTGAGCGCGCTCGGGTCGCCGACGACGAGGAGCGAGTCCCCGAACTGCTCCAGCTCGGTCTCGAGCGCCTCTGCATCGAGACCCTCTCCCTCGATCAGGAAGACGGTGCAGTAGCGAAACTCCGAGAGCTCCTGGTGGACGGCGTCGACCCCGGCCGCGTGGGAGTCCTCGGCCGGAGCGTCGGGCAGCGGTTCTCCGGAAAGCGCGGCGGAGACGCCCTTCACGATCTCGAGCAGCCCTGCGCCGCCGGCATCGACCACGCCGGCCTCCCGCAACACGGCCAGCTGGTCAGGCGTGCGCGCCAGTGCGTCCTCGCCGCGCTCGATCAGCCGCTTCAGGAGGGCCGCGGGCTCGAGCGACGCATTGCGCGGGTCTTCGGCCTCCTCGGCGAGCTCGCGAATCACGGTCAGCATCGTCCCCTCGACAGGGCGCCGCACGGCGCGATAGGCGGCATCGCTGGCGGCCCGGAACGCCCTGCGGATCGTCGCCGCGTCGAGCAGTCCCGCCTCGCCGAGCGCCTCGGCCGCGCCGCGGAGGATCTGGGAGAAGATGACGCCGGAGTTGCCGCGCGCGCCCATCAGCGCGGCGCGTGTCAGCTCCTTCGCGAGCGTCGCGCGATCGGCGGCCGTCGAGGCGTCGAGCACGTCCATGATCGCGCGCGCGGTCAGCGTCAGATTGGTGCCGGTATCCCCGTCCGGAACGGGATAGACGTTGAGGTCGTCGATCCGGCGGCGGTTCGCCTCGAGCGTCGCCAGCGCCGCCTGCCCGAGCTCCTTCGCCCGCTCGAGATCCATGGGGGAACCCATGGTTCCCCCATGAGCCCCCTCCTTCCTCGCAGCCCCATCGACACGATCGGGCCTCACGCCGGGCGAAGCCCGGCTCCGGCCGACGACGGCGTCTGGTCCACTGCATCCGTATCAAGCTGAACGCCTCACGTCTTCGATGTGCACCTCGACCGCCGCGACGGTCAGGCCGGTGAGGCGTTCGACCTCATACGCGACTCGGGAGCGGACGGTCGCGGCGACCTCCGCCAGGTTGAGGCCGTATTCGACGACGACGTGGAGGTCGAGCCGGAGCCCGTCGCGGTCGCCCGAGACGCCGATCCCCTGCGTCAGCTTGTCCCGTGAGAGCCGGCGCTTCAGCCCCTTGCCGGCCATGGCGACGACGCCGTAGCACTCGGCGGCCGTGTGGCCGACGATCTGCGCGATCGCATCGGGGGCGATCGTGATCGTCCCGAGCTCGTTCGTCTCGCTGAAGTGTTCCCGCTCCACGATCCGCGAGCTTAGACGCTGCGGATCGGCGGGAGGTTGCGGCCTAGACCGCTTTTTGGACTTTTCCGGCCTTGAGGCACCGGGTGCAGATGTAGGCGCGCTTCGCGACGCCGTCCAGCATCACGCGCACCTTCTGCAGATTCGGGTTGAAGCGTCGCCGGGTCGCAACCATCGAGTGGCTCCGGTTGTTCCCGAACGACGGCTTCTTGCCGCAGGTTGCGCAGACCTTGGACATCGGCCGCGGAGTCTAGCAAGTAACAGTCTGTTACTAGCGCTGCGCTGCCGCGCGGAGCTGTGCGAAGACGTCGGCCATCTCGAGGCCCGTCCGCACCGCTTCGGCGCCCTTCTCGAGCCGATCCTCGGCCTGCTCGGCCTGCTCGAGCGTAAGCACGCCGAAGGAGACCGGGACGCCTGTCTCGAGCGCGGCGAGCTGCAGCCCCGAGGCGGCCTCGCCGGCGACGAAGTCGAAGTGGGGCGTGTCGCCGCGGATCACGCAGCCGAGCGCGACGATGCAGGCGTAGCGGCGCGTCTTCGCGAGCGCCATTGCCGCCAGCGGCAGCTCGAACGCGCCGGGGACAGGCATGATCGTGATCGCGTCGCGCGCGATCCCGGCCTCCTCGAGCTGCTCCAGCGCCCCCTCGAGCAGCCGTGACGTGACGGCGCCGTTGAAGCGGCTGACGACGACACCGACGGCGCGCTTCCCGCCCTGTGGGCTGCCCACGAGGACGCCGTAGCCCTCGGGGATCTGGAACTCGCCCTCAGCGTGCTCGGACGCAGCGGGCGCCTCGGCGGCCTCGGCATTGACCGGCTCCTCTAGCTCGGCCTCGTCCGCCTCCAGCTCGTCGAGCTCCGGCTCCGCCGCCGCGGGCCAGCGGTCGCCGTCGCTCACGCCTCGGCCCCGTCGTAGAGCTCGGCGTCGAAGCGTAGATCCTGATGGTGGAGCGTGTGGCCCAGCTTCCGGCGCTTCGCGTCGAGGTAGCGGCGGTTCTCGTCGTTGGGCTCGACCTCGATCGGCTCCTGCGCGACCACCTCGAGCCCGAAGCCGGCGATGCCGGAGATCTTCTTCGGATTGTTCGTCAGCACCCGGATCGTCGAGAGGCCGAGGTCGGCGAGGATCTGGGAGCCGATCCCGTATTCGCGCTGGTCGGCGGCGAAGCCGAGCCGAAGGTTCGCTTCGACGGTATCGAGCCCCTGCTCCTGCAGCTCGTACGCCTTCAGCTTGCTGAGCAGGCCGATGCCGCGGCCCTCCTGCGAAAGGTAGAGGACGACGCCTCTCCCCTCCTGCTCGACCCGGCGGAGCGCGAGCTCGAGCTGCTCGCCGCAGTCGCACCGGAGTGAATGGAAGACGTCGCCGGTGAGGCACTCGGAGTGGACGCGCACGAGCACGTTCTCCTCCCCGGCCACCTCGCCCTTGACGAGCGCAACGTGGTGCTTGCCGGTGAGGGTCTCGCGGAAGGCGACTGCCGTGAACTCGCCGTACGTCGTGGGCAGCCGCACCTCGGTGATGCGTTCCACGAGCTCCTCGTGACGGCGGCGGTACTCGATCAGGTCGGCGACGGTGATCATCTTCAGCTCGTGCCGGTCGCAGTAGTCCCGGAGGTCGGGCACGCGGGCCATCGAGCCGTCCTCCTTCATGATCTCGCAGACAACGCCGGCGGGGATCAGGCCGGCGAGCCGCGCGAGGTCGACCGCCGCCTCCGTTTGGCCGGAGCGCTGCAGCACGCCGCCGCGGCGGGCGCGGAGCGGAAAGACATGACCGGGCTGCACGAGGTCGCGGGGCTCGGACGCCGGGTCGACCGCGACCTGGATCGTGTGGGCGCGATCGTGCGCCGAGATCCCCGTCGTCACGCCCTCGCGGGCCTCGACCGAGACGGTGAAGGCCGTGCCGAACGGCGTCTCGTTCTGGTCGGTCATCTGCCGCAGCCCCAGCTCGTCGCAGCGCTCCTCGGTGAGGCACAGGCAGACGAGGCCGCGCGCATGCGTGACCATGAAGTTGACGGCCTCCGGCGTCGCGAATTGAGCCGCGATCGTCAGGTCGCCCTCGTTCTCGCGATCCTCGTCGTCGACGACGACGACGAACCGTCCGGCGCGGATCTCCTCGATCGCTTCCTCGACGGTCGCGAACGGGCTTTCGGTGCTCGTCTCGGCGGGCATCGTCACGGGCGCATCGTACCCGCGTGTGCGCGCTCGGCGTACTTCGCGAGCACGTCCGTCTCGACGTTCACGAGGCTACCCGGGACGAGCTCGGAGAGCGTCGTCACCGCGAGCGTGTGCGGGATCAAGGCGACCTCGACCCCACCCTCGTCGATCGCCGCCACCGTCAGCGAGACGCCGTCGACGGTGATCGAGCCCTTCTCGACGCAGTAGCGCAGGAGGTCCGGCGCGAGCTCGATCCGCACCCGAACGCCGTCTCCTTCCGGCGCCACTGTCGCGACCCTGCCGGTGCCGTCGACATGGCCCTGCACCTGGTGCCCGCCGAGCGGATCGCCCGCTCGCAGGGCCGGCTCCACGTTGACGCGGCCGGCGAACGGCTTCACGCGCGACGTGGTCTCCGGCACGACGTCGAACGCGAGGCGACCGGGTGCGGCCTCGACCACGGTGAGGCAGACACCCGCAACGGAGACGGAGTCGCCGAGCTCGGCCGCGGTCTCCGCTGCGACGACGAGCCGTCCATCCTCGAACGACTCCACCTTCCCGATCTCCCGTACGAGCCCGGTGAACACGTTCCCAGGTTACGGCTCGTGGAGGTATGCCTCGAGCAGGACGTCGTCGCCAACCGGCCGGCTGGACAGGCGAGACAGCTGGAGCGGCTCGTCGAGCCGGTCGGCGAGCCCGGGCCCGGAACCCGACAGCTTGGGTGCGACGAAGAGCAGGAGCTTGTCGACGAGCTTCGCCCGCAGGAACGCTCCCGCCAGCGTCGGGCCACCTTCGAGCAGGAGCGACTGGACGCCCTCGGCGGCGAGCGCCTGCAGTTCCTCCTCGAGCGAGCCGCTTCGCAGCTCGAGCTCCGAGCCCTCCGGCAGCGGCCCGTGACCGAAGGCGAGCCGACGCGGCTGTCTGGTCGCTCCGACCTCGCGCGCATCGAGCCGCGGGTTCTCCAGCCGGACGGTGCCCATCCCGACGGCGACCGCGTCCGAGGCGGCACGCAGCTCGTGCACGAGACGGCGCGACTCCTCGCCCGAGACCCAGCGCTCGCCTGGAAGCGTGACGCGGCCGTCCAGAGTCACCGCGGCCTTGTAGGTGACGAACGGGCGCTTCTCGGCGACCCACGTCCGCCAGGCCTCGTTCTGGCGCCGCGCCTCGAAGCTCTCTGCGAGCTCGACCTCGACTCCGCGCTCGCGCAGCAGGTCGAGCCCGCCGCCGGCCTCGGGGTTCGGGTCGAGCGCGCCGGCGACGACGCGTGCGATGCCGGCAGCCACCACCGCGTCGACGCAAGGCGGCGTCGTGCCGTGGTGCGCGCACGGCTCCATCGTCACGTAGAGAGTGGCGCCGCGCGCGCGGGAGCCGGCCGCTTCGAGCGCGACGATCTCGCCGTGCCGGCCGGCCGCCTCGGTCGCGCCCTCGCCGACGATCTCGCTGCCGTCGACGACGGCGGCTCCGACCGTCGGCTTCGGATACGCGCGGCCGCGTGCCTCCTCGGCGAGCTCGAGCGCCCGCTCGAGGCTCACGAAACGGCCTGGACGAGCTCGCGGTAGGCGCGGCCGAGCTCCTCGGCCGCGAAGATGCCGCTGCCGACGACGAGCAGGTCGGCCCCGGCGTCGCGCACGCGGCGGACGTTGTCCGGCTTCACGCCACCGTCGACCTGGACGAGGCAGTCGACCAAGCCTCGGAGGCGCTCGATCCGGGCGTAGGCGTCGGTCATCAGCTCCTGGCCGGAGTAGCCGGGCTCGATCGACATGCAGAGGCAGAGGTCGGCGCCGAGGTTGGCCGCCTCCGCCGCCGCCTCGACATCCGTCACCGGATTGAAGGCGACGCCGACGCCGAGCCCGTGTGCACGCGCCTGCGCCAGCACGCCGACGACATCGCCTGCGACCTCGACGTGGAACGTGACGCTGTCGCCACCCGAGGCCGCGATCTCCTCGAAGTGGCGGGCCGGGTTGTCGACCATCAGGTGACAGTCGATCCGGCCGCCGAGCTCGTGGATCCGCGGCGCGATCGAGCGCAGCACGACGGGGCCGATCGTCACCGGCGGAACGAAGTGGCCGTCCCCGATGTCGAAGTGGAAGACACGGGCACCGGCGTTCAAGAGCTCCTCGATCTGGGCGCCGAGGTTCGCGAAGTCGGCCGCGTAGAGCGACGGCTCGATCTCGACGGTGCGAACCCAGTCGCGCCAGGCCATACGGCGATCTTATGGACACCCAGCCTCGCGATTGCTGCTTCACTAACGTCCGTGCGCCGCTTCTTCGGCAAGTTCACGTTCATCCCAGCGCTGCTCGTCGTCGTCGGCTTCGTCGGCCTGATCATCTACCTCTCGAAGCCGCTCGAGGACGAGGAGAGCCCGCCGGCCCTCACGGGCATCGTCCGCGCTGCGCCCGAGCTGAAGCAGGACGCGCCGCTCGTGCACTTCGTCGCCCTCTATCCCGGCACGAAGCGGCCGCCGGCAGAGGCACCGGAGTTCCCGATCGACGATGCGCAGCCCGACGCGGGAACGAGCTTCGAGCTCGTGCCCGAGAAAGGCGACGGGACGCAATTCTGGGTCCTCGCGCGCGTCGAGACGGCCAAGATCGAGCGCTGGTGCGAGGTGCTCGACGTGCCGCCGCTACGCCAGCTCGAGGACGGAGAATGGGTCGAGGCCGCGACCGGGAAGCCGCTGCCGCCGCTCGACATCACCGTCCGGCGCCAGAGCCTCTGCTAGCCCTCGACGCGGAGGCGGGCGATGAAGAAGCCGCTCGTCGCGTGCACGTGCGGCAGCGTCTGCAGGAACTCGGGCCGCCGGTCGTGGCGAAACTGCGGCCACTCCTCGATCGGCTCGACCTTCAACCCCGCGGCGTCGACGACCGCCTCCGACTCGTCGGCATTGACGGTGCAGACGGAGTAGACGATCGTGCCGCCCGGCCGCACCCGCTCGGCCGCCGCACGCAACAGCTCGAGCTGAAGCTCGGGCAGCGGCGTCGAGCGCCAGCGAAGATCCGGGCGCGCAGCGAGGACGCCGAGTCCCGAGCACGGCGCATCGACGAGTGCGCGATCGAAGCCGGTCAGCTCGGGCGGGAGCTCGCGACCGTCGGCGTGGACGACGCGCACGTTCGTGGCGCCGAGCCGTCCGGCGTTCTCCGTCAGCTCGCGAGCCCTGGCCTCATTCGCCTCGACGGCGACGACCTCGCCCGCCAGCATCGTCGCCTTCCCACCCGGCGCGGCGCAGAGGTCGAGCACCCGCTCGCCCGGCTGCGAGCCGACGCAGAGCCCGGCGAGCTGCGAGCCGCGGCTCTGGGGCCAGATCTCGCCGCGCTCGAGCGCGGCCTCGTCGACGCGCGCGACCGTGTAGGCATTCGGGATGTCTGTTTCGGACCCGTCTGGGGACTGTCCCCGGACATGTCTGACCACGACGGGTGGTGGCTCGTTCTGCGCCCGCATCAGCGCGAGCGCGCCCTCGTCGCCGAGATCGCGCCGCCAGACGTCCCAGATCCAGTCGGGGTAGGAGTGCTTGAGCGGGCCTTCCGGCAGGTCGTCGAGCAGCTGCTCGATTCCCTCGCCGAGGCGCCGGAGCACGGCATTCGTGAACGGCACCGCCCGTTCGAGCCGCGCGCGGCGGACAAGCTCGACCGACTCGTTCACGGCCGCGTAGCGAGGAACGCCGTCGAGGTAGCCGAGCTGGTAGGCGCCCAGACGCAGCGCCGCGAGCACCGGCGCGTCGAGCTTGCGCACGGGGCGCTTGCCGAGCGTCTCGATCGCGTGATCGAGCGTCCGAGCGCGCTGCACCGAGCCGAACGCGAGCTGCCGCGCGAGCGAGCGGTCGCGAGCGTCGAGACCCTGGGAGGCGCTCCGAAGCGCGCGGTCGGCGTACGCGTCCTCCTCGAAGACGCGTCGCAGCACCTCGTAGGCGGCGCTTCGCGCCGGCGAGACCGTCAACGCAGGCCGCGACGGAACGCGTCGTAGGACATCCGCTTGCCGCCCTCGGGCTGCACTTCGAGAGGGACGAGCTCGCCGTCATCGAGCCGTGCCCGCCAGATCGTGACGCGGCGGCCGTCGAGCTCGCCGCGGGCGCCGATGTGCGGCGACAGTGCCCGGATCCGGTTCAGGCTCTCCGCCGGCTTCGACAGGTCGAGCTCCCGGTCGGCCGGCTCGATCTTGGCCGCGTAGGTCGGCGTGCCCGCCTGCGGCCTGAACACCGGCTTCGGGAGCGCCTCGTCCAGCAGCTCGACCGCGAGCTCGGCGGCGCGTGCGTAGACATCCCCTGCATCCCACTCGACCGGAACCGGGAACGTCTCCATCGCCGCGACGGGACCGGCGTCGAGCTCCTTCACCGTCTCGTGAATCGTCACGCCCGTCTCGGCGTCGCCCGCCAGCAGCGCGCGCTCGACCGGCGCGGCGCCACGCCAGCGTGGCAGCAGCGACGGGTGGACGTTCAGCCAGAGCCCTCGCTCGAGCAGCCCTTCCGGCAGCAGCAGCCCGTACGCGGCGACGACGACCGTGTCGGCCGGCAGCTCGAGCTCCGCGGTCGGCCGCTCGGGCTGGAGGACGGGGATCCCGAGGCGCTCGGCGGCGAGCTTCGCGGGCGGCGAGGCCAGCTTGCGCCCGCGCCCCGCGGGTCGATCGGGCCGGGTCAAGAGGGCAGCGACCTCGTGCCGCGCCGCGAGCCGCTCGAGCACGTCCGCTCCGAACGGCGCCGTGGCGGCCACAGCAAGCTTCATGGGCTAGCCGGAGATCTGGCGGCGCAGCGTCGCCAGCGCCTCGCGGCGAGAGTCGTCATCGGTGCGCTGGATCATCAGCACGCCGTCGAGGTGATCGAGCTCGTGCTGCACGACGCGCGCGTTCATGGCGTCGAGCTCGAGCCGCAGTGGCGCGCCCGTCACGTCCTGCCCTGCGAGCACCACCCCGAGCGAGCGCTCGACCGGGACGAGCACGCCCTGGATCGAGAGACAGCCCTCGTCGAGAACCTCCGTTGCCGCGATCCGCTCCACGATCTCGGGATTGACGACGGTCGTCGCGTCCTCCTCGCCCTCCTGCTGAAAGACGAAGAAGCGCTGCAGCACGCCGACCTGCGTAGCGGCGAGGCCGACGCCGCGCGCGTCGTGCATCAGGTGGGTCATCCGGCCGGCGAGCCGGGCGAGGTCGTCGTCGAACGACTCCACCTCCCGCGCGCGCATCCGGAGCACTGCGTCGGGGTACTGCCGGATCTGCGCCAGGGCGATCCGGCGGCGCTCCCGTGCCTGCTCGTCGAGCTCTCGCTCCTCCCGCTCCTCCTCGTCCCGGTTCTCCGGGCGCAGACCGCCTTCCGCCGCCATCCGGGCGAGTGTAATCAGAGCGATTGTGGATCGACGTCGACGACCGCGTTGACGCCGGCCTTGCGCATCGCCGGCGCGGCGCGAGCGAGCACCTGCGCCGCCCGAACAGCGAGCGCGCGTGGGGCGTCGGTCTTCGCGACGAGCTGAGCGCGGTGACGCCCGCGCAGTCGCAGGAGCGGTGCCGGGCCGAGGAGGTCGGCACCGCCCAGCTCGCCGCTCAGCTCGCGCAGCAGACGGGCGGGCGCCGCAGCATCCGAGCCGGAGGCAACGATCGAAACGAGGTGGCGGAAGGGCGGGTAGCCGAGCTCTCGCCTGCGTCCGAGCTCCTCGGTGAGGAAGCCGGCGACGTCATGGCGCGCCGCGTACCGAAGCGGCGTCGCGTCGGGCTGGAACGTCTGCACGATCACCTTGCCGGGCGCATCGCGGCCGCTGCGCCCGGCAAGCTGGGTCACGAGTTGGAACGTGCGTTCCTCGGCCCGGAAGTCCGGCAGCGCGAGACCCGTGTCGGCGTCGACGACAGCGGCGAGCGAGACGCCGGGGAAGTGATGACCCTTGGCCACCATCTGCGTGCCGACGAGGACGACGCGATCCGCGGCGACGAAGCGGTCGAGCGCCTGCCGGAGCGCGGCCGGCTTCGAGGCTGTGTCCGCGTCGAGCCTGATTCGCTCGAGCTCCGGCACGCGCTTCGCCAGCTCGGCCTCCAGCCGCTGAGTGCCGGCGCCGATCCGGGCGAGCTCCGACGAGCCGCAGCTCGGGCAGGCTTCCGGGACGCTCTCCGAGTAGCCGCAGTGGTGGCAGTGCAGCCTGGAGTCGCCGTGCAGCGTCAGCGACACGTCGCAGAGCGCACAGCGCCGGGAGAGACCGCACGCGCGGCAGTGGACCGCGGGAGCGACGCCCCGCCGGTTGAGCAACAGGATCGCCTTGCCGCCGTGCTCAGAGATCCGACCGAGCTCGGCCAGCAGAGGTGCCGAGAGCGGGTAGCCGGCTTCGCGGCGCAGGTCGACGATCTTGACGGACGGCATCGGGGCGCCGAGCCGCTCGCCCAGCTCGAGCCGCTCCAGCCGCTCCCAGCTCTCCGGCCGTGGTGTTGCGCTGCCGTAGACCGCGACGGCGCCTTCCAGCGCCGCCCGCTTCGCCGCGACGGTGCGTGCGTCGTAGCGCGGATCCGACTCCTGCTTGTAGGACGAGTCGTGCTCCTCGTCGATGCAGATCAGCCCCAGGCGGGGGACAGGCGCGAAGACGGCCGAGCGGGCGCCGACGACGACCGGCGCCTCGCCGGCGACGACGCGCTCGCGCTCGTCGCGGCGCTCCGCCTCGGTCAGGCCCGAGTGGAGCACGGCGATCCGCTCACCGAACCGCGCCTGGAAGCGGCCGAGCGTCTGCGGCGTCAGCGCGATCTCGGGCACGAGGACGATCGCGCCGCGCCCGCGCTCGAGCGCCGCGGCGCAGGCCTGGAGGTAGACCTCCGTCTTGCCGCTGCCGGTCGCGCCTGCGAGCAGAAGGTGCGCCCCGTCGCCGTCGAGCGCCTCGACGATGCGGGCGACAGCGGCCGTCTGCGGCGGGGTCAGTTGGGACGGTTCGACCTCGCCCTCGAGCCCCGCGCCCGTCAGGCGGCGCTCGCCTCGGCGCGCCCGCAGCCTTGGCGCCACCAGCTCGAGCGCGCGCGCCGGCGTCGAGCCGTAGTAGTCGGCGACCCAGAGCGCCAGGTCGACGAGCGCGGGCGGCAGGTCGTAGAGGACCGACTCGATCGGCGCGGTCGTCACGCCCGGCGGCGCCTCGACGTCGGTCTCGACGACGACGCCCCGCGCCGCGCCGCGACCGAAGCGGACCGAGACGACCGCACCCTTGCCGACGCTGTCCGGGACCTCGTAGGTGAACGGTCGCGCCACCGCTCGTGAGGAGATGAGGGGATAGATCGAGGCGAGCGGCACAGTGCCCACCGTAGCCTCGCAGGTGGTCGTGTAAGGTGCGCCTTACATGGCCTGCGGGATGATCTGTTGCCACGGGGTCTCGAAGCGATATGGCGCGGTGCGGGCCGTCGACGATGCGCAGCTTTGCGTCGAGCCGGGCGAGTTCGTCGCTCTACTTGGCCCCTCAGGCTGCGGTAAGACGACGCTCCTGCGGTTGATCGCCGGCTTCGAGGAGCCGGAGTCCGGCACCGTCGAGCTCGCCGGCGTCCCGGTCGCAGGCACGCAGTTTGATGGCACAGTCAGCTGGGTTCCGCCCGAGCGCCGCCGTGTCGGCATGGTCTTCCAGGACTACGCCCTCTTCCCGCACCTGTCCGTCGCCGAGAACGTCGGCTTCGGGCTCCCGCGCCGGGAACGACGAGCCCGCGTACCTGGCCTGCTCGCGGTCGTCGACCTCTGCGGGCTCGGTAGCCGCTATCCGCACGAGCTTTCGGGCGGCCAGCAGCAGCGGGTGGCGCTCGCGCGCGCGCTCGCGCCCGGGCCGGAGCTGGTGCTGCTCGACGAGCCGTGGTCGAACATCGACCCACACCTGCGCGCCTCCATGCGCGACGATCTGACCCGCGTCCTCCGCTCGCTCGGCGTCACGGTCGTTCTCGTCACGCACGACCGGGAGGAGGCGTTTTCGCTCGCAGACCGGATCGCGCTGATGCGAAACGGCAGCGTCGTCCAGGAAGGACCGCCCGAGGAGCTGTACCTCGAGCCGGCCACGCGCTGGGCGGCGGAGTTCGTCGGCGCCGGAAACTTCCTCCCCGGCCGGCTTGCCAACGGCATCGTCGAGACACCCGTCGGTCTCTTCCCCGCCCAGAACCCAAGCTCCCCGAGCGCGGTCGAGGTGCTGATCCGTCCGGAGCTGCTCGAGCTCGAGCTCGACCCCGGCGGCGCCGGCGAGGTCGTCGGGCGCGAGTTCCGCGGCCACGACGTCTTCTATCGCGTGCTCCTCGACGGCGTCGAGCTCGTCTCGCAGCGCCCGTCGAACGAGGAGGTTCCGCTCGGTTCGCGGGTCAGCGTCCGACCGAACAGCTCTCGCGTCACCGTCTTCTCCTGATCTGTAAGGTGCGCCGTATAATCGGCGTAAGGCAACCCTTACAAGGAGAAGCGATGAAGAAGCTGGTGATCGTGCTCGCAGCGCTCGCGCTCGCGGGCTGCGGCGGGGACGACAGCGGCGAGAGCGACACCCTTGTCGTCTACTCCGGTCGCGAGGAGGAGCTCGTCGCACCGCTCTTCGAGCGATTCGAGGAGGAAACCGGCATCGACGTCGAGGTGCGCTACGCGGACAGCGCGGAGCTCGCGGCGACGATCGCCGAGGAGGGCGACAACTCGCCCGCCGACGTCTTCTTCGCCCAGGATCCCGGCTCGCTGGGCGCCGTCGACGACCAGCTCGCAGAGTTGCCAGACGAAGTGCTGGACCGCGTCGACGAGGAGTTCCGCGACGCCGCCGGCCGCTGGGTCGGAACCTCGGGCCGCGCGCGTGTGATCGTCTACAACACCGACGACCTGAGCGAGGACGACGTGCCCGACTCGGTCTTCGAGCTCACCGACCCGATGTGGAAGGGGAAAGTCGGGCTGCCGCCCACCAACGCGTCCTTCCAGGCCTTCGTGACGGCCATGCGCCTCGACGTCGGGGATGAGCGCACCAAACAGTGGCTCGAGGACCTCAAGGCCAACGACCCCAAGTTCTATGAGAAGAACACGCCGGTCGTGGAGGCCGTCGCTTCGGGCGAGATCGAGGTCGGGCTCGTGAACCACTACTACCTCTACCTCGTCAAGGAGGAGCGGCCCGACGCCCCGATCGCGAACAAGTATCTGCCCGGTGCCGATCCGGGCGCGCTCGTCAGCGTCGCAGGAGCAGGCATCCTCGAGGACGCCGAGCACGCCGACGCCGCGGAGCGCTTCGTCGAGTTCCTGCTCGCCGACGAGCAGCAGCGTTTCTACACGGAAGAGGCCGAGGAGGCTGAAATTCCCCTCGTCGACGGGATCGGCCCCAAGGCAGGCGTGCCGACGCTCGCCGAACTCGCCGGCGCCGGGCCCGACGTCGACCTGTCCTCGTTCGGCGATGAGCTCGAGCGGACCCTGGAGCTCCTGAACGAGACCGGCTACACCTCGTGAGTGCTCGGGCAGGACGGCGGCCGCCCGCGGCGCTCGTCCTGCCCGCGCTCCTCACAGTCGCCTTACTGCTGCTCCCGCTCGCGTACCTCGTCGTCCGCGCCGGGGGCGGCGGCAGAGGCTGGCGGATCCTCACGCGCGACAACACGCTTGAGCTGATCTGGAGCACGGGGCTGCTCGTCCTCGGCGTGACTTCGGCCTCGGTTGCGATCGGCGTCTCGGTTGCATGGCTGACGACGCGGACCGACCTGCCCGGCCGCCGGGTCTGGGCGGTGGGCGCCGCTCTGCCGCTCGTGATCCCGAGCTACGTCGCCGCGTTTTGCCTTCTGGGAGCGTTCGGCCCGCGCGGGCTGCTCCAGCAGCTGCTCGGCATCGAGCAGCTGCCCGAGATCTACGGTTACTGGGGCGCGCTGGCCGCGCTGACGCTCTCTACGTACCCGTATGTCCTGCTGCTCGTCTCGGCTGCATTGCGTGGGCTCGATCCTGCGCTCGAGGAGGCCGGTCGCGCGCTCGGCCAGACACCCGTCACGGTCTTCCGGCGTGTGACGCTTCCGGCGCTGCGACCGGCGATCGGCGCGGGGGCACTGCTCGTTGCGCTGTACACGCTCTCCGACTTCGGCGTGGTCTCGCTGATGCGCTACGACGCGCTGACGCGTGCGATCTACCTTCAGTACCGCTCGCTCTTCGACCGGACGCCCGCTGCGGTGCTGGCGCTCGTGCTCGTTGCGCTCACCGCGCTCGTGCTCCTGCTCGAGGGTCGTTGGCGGAGACGAACGGCCCGCAGCGGCCCCGGCACGGCGCGTCCGCCGCGGGCGCAGCCGCTCGGACGGTGGCGCTGGCCGGCGGTCGCGTACTGCGCAACCGTCGTCGGCGCCTTCCTCGTCGTGCCCGCCGCGGTGCTCGGCTACTGGCTCGCCCGCGGGCTCGAACGCTCCGAACTGCCCTGGCAGGAGCTGGCAAACTCGATCTCGGTGTCGGCACTCGCTGCAGTCGCCGCCGCAGTCGCTGCGTTGCCGATCGCCTTGCTCGCGACCCGCTATCCCTCCCGCTTCACCCGGCTGCTCGAGCGGCTCTCGTTCGCCGGCAACGCGTTGCCGGGGATCGTGATCGCGCTTTCGCTTGTCTTCTTCGCCGCAAATTATGCGAGCCCGCTCTACCAAACGCTTGCGCTGCTCGTCTTCGCCTACGTCGTCCGCTTCCTGCCGCAGGCGCTTGCCGGCGTCGAGTCGTCACTCGCCTCGGTCGGGCCACGCGTCGAGGAGGCGGCCCGGTCGCTCGGGCGTGGCCCTGTCTCCGCAGCGCTGACTGTGACCCTGCCGTTGATCCGCCCGGGTATCTTCGCCGGCGCGGCGCTCGTCTTCCTCTCGGCGATGAAGGAGCTCCCGGCCACGCTGCTGCTCCGACCGATCGGCTTCGAGACGCTCGCCACGGAGATCTGGAAGCTGACCTCGGTCGGCGCCTACTCGCGTGCCGCTCTGCCCGCGCTCCTGCTGATCGCGGCGTCGGCGCCGTTCGTCTACCTCCTCTCCTCCCGTCACCAGCCCACCGAAGTCGAGCACGGCTAGAGTGGCGGCCGTGGCCGGCCACTCCGTCGACGAGTATCTCGAGACGATCTACTTTCTGGCCTTTCCGATCGGGGAGTACCGACCCGACCCCGACTCGTCTGCCGCGATCGCCTCACGCGTGGCCGAGATGCTCGGCGTCTCCCGCGCTTCGGCCGGCGAGATGCTGAAGCGTCTCGAGGCTGAGGGGCTCGTCGAACGCGGCGAGCACAAGGAAGCACTCCTGACCGAGACAGGGATCGAGCGCGCCGAGCGGGTCGTCCGCAAGCACAGGATCATCGAGCGCCTCCTCACCGACTTCATGGGCTACACCGCCGGCGAGGCGCACATCCACGCCGACGAGCTCGGGGACACGTTCTCCGACGACATGGTCGAGCGGATCGAGAAGCGGCTCGGCTATCCGGAGCGCTGTCCGCACGGCTGGCCGGTCGACCCTGCCTTCGAGCAGGCCGAGAACAAGGAACTAGCGCCTCTCGCCGACCTGGAGCCGGGCCGGGAAGCGGAGATCGTCCGCCTCGCCGAGCACGACGGTGAGCTCCTGCACTGGTTCTACGACGAGGGCTTCACGCCCGGGACGTCCGTGGTCATTCGCGAGGCGCAGCCCGCAGCCGGCCAGTTCAAGGTCCTGCTCGGCGGCGACAACGAGCGCGCGATCGGCGAGAAGGCGGCCGCCGGACTCTACGTCCGCCCGAGCTAGTTGCTCGGAGCAGCTACGTCAGGCGCTCCGCCAGCCGGGTCGCGTTCAGGTGCGCGATCGCCTCGATCGTGATCATCGGATTCACGCCCGAGGCGGTCGGGAATGTCGATCCGTCGGCAACGACCAGGTTCCGGACCTCCCACGTCTCTCCGGCCGGGCTCGGCGGCGCCGAGGTCGGGCGAGCCGCCCATCCGCGCCGACCCCATCAGGTGGAAGGAATAGAGCGAGCCGCGCCCCGGGCCGAAGCGGTACGCGTCCTCCGGAAAGCCGTCGTTCCAGCTCTGCATCCGCGCGTTCGCCGTGACAGATCTCGCCCTGCTCCCGCCGCAGCCATGATCCTGCCGGCGCCGTCGATCCCGGCCCGGAGGCGGCGTGCGTCCTCGGCTGACAAGGCGGTACGTCGCGATCGGCGCGCCGTCGCGCCCGAGCCGGACGCGGCCCGAGCCGCTGTCCCGCGGGATCACGGCGATCAGCGACAGCCGCGGCAATGCTCGACATCAGCCGCGCATGTTCCGCCGCCCCCTCCCAGGGGAGGGCCGCTGTGAGTAGCGCCGGGTGCAGCGGAACCGTCTCGAGCTTGACCCCGTAACCGCCGTCGAGCTGCCGGAACTGGTCGGAGTAGAGGGCCTGCAGCGTTCCTTCCCACGGTCTCACGTCCTCATCGAAGATCCCGAAGACCGCCGTCGCCGGATGTAGCCGGAGCCAGCGGCCGAGGTTGGGGTTCCGCAGGCCCGAGCGCAGCAGGAGAGCGGGCGTCTCGATCGCGCCTGCCGCCGCCACGACCGCGCGTGAGCGCACCTGCACACGTCCCGGCGTCGACCCCGACAGCTGCCCCGCCTCTCGATCGAGCACGCGATGCGCGCTCGCGCCGACGACGATGCGGGCGCCTGCTGCGGCTGCGTCCTCGAGCCACGTACGCATGGTCGACTGCTTCGCGCCGAGCGGGCAGCCGTAGCCGCAGGAGCCGCAGACGAACGCCCTGCTCGCACCCGATCACGTTGCGCGGCATCGCGGCGACGTGCCAGCCCAGCCGCTCGAGCCCGCGCTGCATCAGGCGATCGCGCTGCGAGGGGCGATTGTGCTCGGTGTTGACGCCGAGCCGCGCGCAGACAGCGTCGAGGCTCGGCCCGAGCTCGGCGGCCGGAAAGCCGAGACCTCCCCACTCCTCGAGCACCTCGTCGGGCGTCCCAAACGACGTCGTGTAGTTGACGACGGTGCCGCCGCCCAGGCACGCGCCTGCGATCAGTCCGACGCCCTGGTCGTCGGTGGCCGCTGCGCCGCCGCCGCGGTAGAGCCGTCGTAGCCCGGCTCGCTCGGCGCCGTCGAAGTCGCGCTCCGACCAGTAGCCGCCAGCCTCGAGGACGACGACATCGAGCCCCGCGGCCGCGAGCACCGCCGCCGCGACGCTGCCGCCCGCTCCCGAGCCGACGACGCAGACGTCGCAGGCGAGCTCCCCCTCCGCTTCGAGCGTCTGCAGGGCCGGCGCGGGCGCGTCGGGATGCAGGCCGAGCGGACCGGGATAACCGATCTCCTCCCAGCGGCCGGGAAGCATGTACGCGAATGCGAGCGCGGCTTTCCGCAGCGCCTGAAAGCCCGTCCGCAGCAGCGGCGCCGGGCTGTCGCGCCACGCCCGCAACACCGCCTCGCGCCGCGCCTGCGTCAACCGCGAGTACCCCGGCAGCCAGGTTCGCAGCAGCAGAAGCAGCCGCCTGCGCTCCCGTGCGGTCAGGTCGTGCTCGATCGCGTCGAGCACTGCGTCCGGGACGCCCTGCTCGACGGCGCCGGGCGCGAAGGTCTCGCAGATCGCGTCGAGCGAACGCACCGCGCCAACCCTCTCAGACCTCGGAGAAGCGCACCTCCACGCGGGTGAAGCCGAGCGAGCGCAGCAGCCCCTCGAGCATCAGCCGGGTGTTCCGCTCGGCGCGCGCCAGCAGCCCCGAGTTGTCGCGGGCGGCGTTCGCCAGCTTCTCCTCCGCTAGCGGGTAGAGCTCCTGCTCGACGCCGTCGTCGCCGCCGAAGAGCGACTGGAGCCGGTCGATCGCGCCGCGGTCGCGGTCGTAGACATAGGAGCGTTCGAGATCGAGCTCGGGAGCGCGGAAAGTGGCGGGCGGCAGCTCCAGCGAGACGCCCTTGCCGTCGTCCGACACGGCGACGGCGCCGTCCTCCAGCCCGGTGAAGTCGACACCGGCGTCGACCGACCCGATCGCGACGAAGAGGACGCGCTCGCCCTTGATCTTGGCCGGGACGAAACGCTGATCCTGCTCGACGTCGACGATCACCTCGAAGTGGCCGCTCGCGGCGCGGAAGTCACGCAGGTTCTCGATCGACTTCAGCACCGCCGGCCCGGTCCGGTCGACGGTCTCGGTCCCGAACGGGTTGCCGAACCCGGGAATGAGATCGCGCACCCAGCCGAACAGGAGGAAGAGGCTCAGCACCGCCAGCCCGAGGGCGATCAGGCCGGTCGGAATGCGGCGGCGCTCTGCCGGCGGAGCGGCATCCATACGAGAAGAACGAGCGGAGCGGCTAGACCGTTGCGGGCTCGGCGATGCCGGCGGCCTGGCGGAGCGCGTCGGCCTTGTCCGTCCGCTCCCACGTGAAATCGCGGTCGTCGCGCCCGAAATGGCCGTATGCAGCGGTTTTCTGGTAGATCGGCCGCCGCAGGTCGAGGTCGCGGAGGATCGCGGCGGGACGCAGGTCGAAGTGCTCGGCGACGAGCTGCTCGATCCGCGACTGGCTCAGGCCCTGGGCCTCGGTGCCGAAGCAGTCGACGAGCACCGAGAGCGGGTGGGCGACGCCGATGGCGTACGCAACCTGGATCTGGCAGCGGTCGGCGAGGCCGGCGGCAACGACGTTCTTCGCCACGTAGCGAGCGGCGTACGCTGCGGAGCGGTCGACCTTCGTCGGGTCCTTGCCGGAGAACGCACCGCCGCCGTGCGGCGCGGCGCCGCCGTAGGTGTCCACGATGATCTTGCGGCCGGTGAGGCCGGTGTCGCCCATCGGCCCGCCGATGACGAACTTGCCCGTCGGGTTGACGTAGACGAAGTCCTTCTGCTGCAGCCGCTTCTCGTCGTAGAGGTCGGAGGGCAGGATCGGGTGGAGCACGTGCTCGATCAGGTCGGGCTTGATCAGCGCCTCGGAGTCGAGCCCGTCGCGGTGTTGCGTCGAGACGAGGATCCGCTCGATCTCGACCGGGCGCTGGCGGCCGTGCTCGTCGACCTCGTAGCGGATCGTCACCTGCGCCTTCCCGTCCGGCCGCAGATAGGGGAGCACGTCGGCCTTGCGCACCTCGGACAGCCGCTTGCAGATCCGGTGCGCGAGCGTGATCGGGAGTGGCATCAACTCCTCCGTCTCGCGCGCGGCGTAGCCGAACATCATTCCCTGGTCGCCGGCACCGACGCGGTTGAGCGGATCGGCGTCGCCGTGCTGGGCCTCGAAGGAGTCGTCGATGCCCTGCTCGATGTCAGACGACTGCTCGTCGATCGCGACGACGACACCGCACGTCTCTGCGTCGAAGCCGTACTTGGCGCGCGTGTAGCCGATGCCGGAGATCGTCTTGCGGACGAGGCGCGGGATGTCGACGTACGTCTCGGTCGTGATCTCGCCCGCGACGACGACGAGGCCGGTCGTGATCAGCGTCTCGCAGGCGACACGCCCGCCGGGGTCGTCCGCGAGGACGGCGTCGAGCACGGCATCCGAGACCTGGTCGGCGATCTTGTCCGGGTGGCCTTCGGTGACCGACTCCGAGGTGAATGAGAACGAGCGGGCTGCCACGCGCGCGAAGGGTACCTATTCCGTGGTCGGCTTTCGCCGCATCAGCGTGCTCACGAGCACCTGCAGCGGCTCGCCCTCGAGCACGGCGCAGACGCCGTCCGTGATCGGCAGCTCGATGCCCAGCCGATGAGAGAGGTCTCGCAGCACGGGTGCGGTCGTCAGGCCCTCCACGACCATCCCGATCTGACGGACGGCAGCATCGGGATCGGTTCCCTGCGCGATCAACTCCCCCGCCCGGCGGTTGCGCCCCGACTTCGACCAGCACGTGACGACGAGGTCGCCCATCCCGGCAAGGCCGGCGAACGTGCCCTGCTGGCCTCCGGCGGCCTCGGCGAGGCGCGCCATCTCGGCGAGGCCGCGCGCGACGAGCGCAGCCTTCGCGTTGTCGCCGAGCCCGAGGCCGTCGGCGCCGCCGGCGGCGAGCGCGATCACGTTCTTCGCGGCCGCGCAGAGCTCCACCCCGACCAGGTCGTCGCTGACGTAGACGCGGAAGGTGAGCGAGGTGATGGCCGCCTGCAACTCCAGTGCGAGTTGCTCGTCGTCGCTCGCGATCACCGCGGCGGCGGGAAAGTCACGGGAGATCTCGTCCGCGATGTTCGGCCCGGAGAGGACCGCAACGGGCCTGTCCACGACGAGGGTCGAGAGCCGCTCTTCCGTCCCCGGATCGAGCCCCTTTGTCAACGAGAGGATTGGCGCCTCGCCTGGCAACGAGCGGACGACGTCGCCGAAGACCGCGCTCGGGACCGCGACGACGACGAGGTCGGCGTCTTCGATCGGCGCGCTCTCGATCGTCGTCGCGGCGACGCCGCGCAGGTCACAGTGGGTCAGGTAGCGCGGGTTGCGGCCGGTCGCGGCGATCGCCGCGGCGTGCTCCGCGTCTCGGCAGGCGAGCGTGATGTCGTGCTCGCGGTTCCTGAGCACGCGCGAAAAGGCCGTCCCCCAGGATCCCCCGCCGACGACAACAATCTTCACGAGCGCTTGACGAAGTCGATCGAGACCGGCACCCCCGCGAGGTTAAAGCGTTTGCGGAGCTCGTTCTCGACCCAGTACGCGTAGTCCCGCGTGACAAGGCTCGTGTCGTTGACGTGGATCCGGATCCGCGGCGGCCGCGTCGACACCTGGGCGCCGTAGAGCAGGTTGAGCCGCTTCCCCTTCTTCGACGGCGGCTGGCGCGCCTGGCGCAGCTCGGCGAGTGCGTTGTTGAGGGCCGGAGTCGGAATCCGGCCGACGTGCTTGTCGAAGAGGTCGGCCGTGTACTGGAGCAACCGGTCGAGCCCTCGCCCGGTCTTCGACGAGACGGCGATCAGCGGCGGCCGCTGCCGCAGCTTCGTCTCGATCCTCGGCCGGACGTCCTCGATCGTGATCTCGGTCGCGTCCCATTTGGCGAGCACGACGAGCGTCGAGTTGCCCGCCTTGCGGGCTACGTCGGCGACGGCGAGGTCCTGGTCGACGATGCCCTCGCTCGCGTCGATCAGGACGAGAGCGACGTCGGCGCGCTCGGCTGCCTCGAGTGCCCGCAGCTCCGAGTAGTACTCGATTCCCTGCCGTTGCTTCCGCTTTCGGCGCAGGCCCGCCGTGTCGACGAGCTGGTAGGTGCGGCCGTCGCGCTCGAGGATCGTGTCGATCGTGTCGCGCGTCGTGCCGGGCACGTCGGAGACGATCACGCGGTCGGCGCCGACGAGCGCGTTCAGGAGGGACGACTTGCCCACGTTGGGCCGGCCGAGGATGGCGACCCGGATCGCCTCCTCACCGACCTGCACCGGGCCTTCTCCGGGCAGCATGTCGACGATCCGGTCGAGCAGGTCGCCGGTGCCGTGACCGTGGAGCGCCGAGAGCGGGAACGGATCGCCGAGCCCGAGCTTGTGGAACTCGATCGCCTCGAGATCCTTGCGCGGGTCGTCGATCTTGTTCGCGAGCACGAGCACCGGTTTCTTCGAGGCCCGCAGCGTGACCGCGAGCTCCTCGTCGCCGGGCGTGATCCCGTGCCGGGCGTCGACGACGAAGAGGACGAGGTCGGCCTCTGCGATCGCTGCTCGCGCCTGCTTCGCGATCGAGGGGCTGAACGGGTCGGTGGCGAGGTCGTCCACGCCGCCGGTGTCGATCAGCAGGAAGTGCTTGCCGTTCCAGTCCGCGACCAGCTCCTTGCGGTCGCGCGTCACCCCCGGCGTCTCGTGGACGACAGCCTGGCGCGTCTCGGTCAGGCGGTTGACGAGCGTCGACTTGCCCACGTTCGGGTAGCCGACGATCGCAACGATGCCGTGGATCTCGGGGATCTGCGTCTCGGTTTCGGTCTCGGTCATCGCGGCGGAACCGCGTGCCGGGGCCGGCCGAGCTGGTGGATCTCGGCGAGCCAGGCGTGGAGCGCATGGAGCCGGCGTTCGATCTCCGCCGACGCCTCGCGATAGCCCTTCGCGCCCTTGGGCAGCCCGTCGAACCGGAGCGGCTCCCCCCACGCGACCGAGATGGGATGGTAGTTGCCCGGCTTCCACTCGTAGCTGCCGTAGATCGCAGCGGGAACGACCGGGACGTCCTCCTGGATCGCCGCCATCGCGGCGCCCGGCTGGACGGGGCCGGGCACGCCCGTTCGCTGGCGCGTTCCCTCGGCGAAGAGCCCGAGCGCCTCCCCCTCGCGGACGACTTCGCGCATCCGGCGCACCGCTTCGCGATCAGACTCGCCGCGCCGGACGGAGATCGTCCCGAAGCTGCGCATCAGCTGGCCCAGGCCGGGGACGCGATGCGCTTCGATCTTCGCGAGGAAGTAGAGCGTGCGCGGCGAGAGGAGCCCGAAAACGGGTGGATCGATCCAGTGGAAGTGATTGAACGCCAGCACGAGGCCGCCGGAGGTGGGCACGCGCTCGACGCCGTAGTTGCGCAGCGGTGTCAGCAGGCGGACGAGCGTGCCGATCGTGACGCGCCCCGCGGCCCAGACCGGATCGACACGGTTCATACCGTCTGCTGCGCTTGCACGAGCTCTTCGATCTGCGCCACGACGTCGTCAACACCGAGATCGGTGGTGTCGATCTGCACAGCGTCTGCCGCAGGCTGCATGTTGATCGCGTCCTTCTCGTCCCGGAGGCGGAGGTCGGTCGCGAGCGCCTCGGCGCCGATCCCCGGCCGCTCGACCGACCTGCGATCGGCCCGGACCTGCTGGTCGGCGATCAAGTAGACCTTCACCTGCGCCTGAGGAGCGACGACCGTTCCGATGTCGCGACCCTCGATCACGACGTTGCCCTCGTGCGCAAGGGCGCGCTGGCGTTCCCGCATCACCTCGCGAACGTCGTGATGGCGGGCGACGACGGGCACGAGCTTGTCGATGTCGGGTTTTCGGATCGACGCGGTCACGTCGGTGCCGTCGATGAACACGCGCCCCGCCGCGTCGAACTCGACCGGATACGCGGCTGCAAGCTCGGCCAGCTCGGCGGCGCGGTCGAGCGCGAGCCCGCGCTGGCGCGCGAGCCAGGTCAGCGCCCGGTACATCGCGCCAGTGTCGAGGTAGCGGAAGCCCAGCCGCTCGGCGAGATGCCGGGCGACCGTGCTCTTGCCGGCCCCTGCGGGCCCATCGATGGCGACGATCATCAGGTCAACGTGTGGTGGCTCGCAGCGAGGCGAGCAGGTCGTAGAAGCCGGGGAAGGATACCGCTGCAGTCTCGGCGTCCTTGATCTCGACCCCTTCGCGCGAGACGAGACCGGCGATCGCACCGAGGATCGCGATCCGGTGGTCGCCGCGCGCGTCCAGAGAGCCGCCGCGCAGCCGGGTGGGCACGCCACGCACCGAGAAGCCGTCCGCCGTCGCGCGAATGTGCGCGCCGAGCGCGCGGAGGCCATCGACGACCGCTTCGATCCGATCCGACTCCTTCGCGCGCAGCTCCGCCGCACCGCGGAGGACGCTGTCGCCGTGGGCGTGCACCGCGAGTAGGGCGAAGAGCGGCAGCTCGTCCACGAGCAGCGGCACCTCTGAGGCGCCGACCGTCGTGCCGACGAGCTGCGCCGGCCGCACGTCGAGGTCGCCCCCGGCCTCGCCGCCGATCCGCCGGCGGTTGAAGACGGTGATGTTGGCGCCCATCCGCTCGAGCACGTCGAGGAGTCCGGTGCGCCGCGGGTTCAGGTTGAGCCCGTGCACGGTCAACTCCGAGCCGCTCAAGAGCGTGGCGGCGACGAGAAACGGAGCGGCCGAGGAGAAGTCGCCCGGGATCTCGACGTCGCCGAGCTCGAGTCCGTCGGTCGGTTCGACGGTGATGCTGCGCGGCTTGCGCCGTACCGTCACGCCCGCCTGGTCGAGCAGATTCTCCGTGTGGTCGCGTGTCGGCAGCGGCTCCTCGACGGTCGTCTCGCCGCCCTCCGTGTAGAGCCCGGCGAGCAGAACCGCCGACTTCACCTGAGCGCTCGCGACCGGCAGCTCGTAGGTGATCGGGCTCAGCGGCCGGCCCTCGACCACGATCGGCGCATGGCCTTCCGTCGTCTCGACGGATGCGCCCATCTGCCGCAGCGGCTCGGCGATCCGCTCCATCGGGCGCGAGCTGAGCGACGCGTCACCGGTCAGCTCGAAGCTGCCCTCCTGGCCGGCGAGGATCCCGGGCAGCAGTCGCATCAGGGTGCCGGCGTTCCCGCAGTCGATCGCCTCCCGCGGCGCCTTCAAGCCCCGTAGACCGCCGCCGAAGACGTGCAGCGTCTCGGCATCCGCCTCGTAGACGCGGATCCCGAGCGCCCTGACAGCCGCGACCGTCGACTCCGTGTCCGCGGAGCGCCCGAAGCCGGCGACTCGGGTCTCGCCGTCCGAGATCGCACCCAAGAGAACGGCACGGTGCGAAAGCGACTTGTCGCCCGGCACGCGGATGTGTCCCAGGATCGCCGCAGCCGGCTCAATCTTCACGCCGCCACGCCTGTGGACAAAGAGTTGCGAAAGATTTGCACCTCGGACACGTCCCGAGGGGACATGTCTGGGGACAGTCCCCAGACCGGTCCGAAACGGACGTGTTGGGGAAGGCCGCTTTTCACGACTCGCTCTCCAGAACGGGCGCGACGACGACGCCGTAGCCCTGCTGCTCGAGCAGCGCTGCGGCGCGCGCGGCCTCGTCCTCGCCCGCGACGAGGATTGCGAGCGTGCCGCCCCGCTCGCTGGAGAGGTGCTGCAGGTCGAAGCCGCCGATGTTGATCCGCTCGGCGCCGAGCGCCTGCGCGATCCCGGCGATCACGCCCGGCCGGTCGGGCACGTGGACGCGCAGCCGCTGCAGCTCGCCGACGTCCTCGTACGCCGTCTCCAACAGCCGCCGCCGGTTCGCGGAGGCCTCGCCGATCCAGCGCGCGAGGAAGCCTGCGTCGCCCGCTTCCAGCGCCGCCTCGAGCTGCTCGACGCGCCGCCGGTGCTCGGCCAGCGCGGCGGCGAGCGCTTCGCGGTTCTCGAGGAAGATGTCGACCCAGATGCGCGGGTTCGCCCCGGCGACACGCGTCATGTCGCGAAGCGAGCCGCCTGCGGCGGCGAGCGGCTCATGCCCGTCGACGCGGGCTCCGCCCGCCTGGTTCAGGAGGACGTTCGCGAGCGCGTGCGGGAGGTGGCTCGTGACCGCAACGAGCCGGTCGTGCGCCTCGGGGTCGATCGCGACCGGGACCGCCCCGAGCGACGTGACGAAGTCGTGCAGGATCGAGTAGCTCTGCGGCTCGGTCGCAGCCGTGGGGGTCAGGAACCACGTCGCACCTTCGAACAGCTCCGCCGTAGCCCACTCGGGACCGCGGGCCTCGGAGCCGCAGATCGGATGACCTCCGACAAACCGGCCGACCCCGGTCGCCGCCTCGCAGACGCCGCCCTTCGTCGAGCCCACGTCCGTGACCGTGCAGCCCTCGACGCTCGCGTCGAGGACGTCGCGAACCTGGTCGGGAAGCGCAGTGACAGGTGCGGCCACGACCGCGAGCTCCGCGCTGTCGAGCGCCGCGGCCAGATCTTCGGCAGGCTCGACCGCACCCCGCTCCGCAGCCACGCCGAGATGCGATCCGTCCGGATCCCAGCCGACCACGTGCTCGACACCGGCGCGCCGTGCCGCCAGCCCGACCGAGGCGCCGATCAGCCCCGTCCCGACGATCGCCAGCCTGGCGATCACCCGATCGTCTTGCCGAGCAGCGACGCGAGCGCCCTGATCTCGTGCGCGAAGTCCGCGAACTCCGCCGCCGGAATCTGCTGCGGCCCGTCGCAGAGCGCCTCCTCCGGCCGCGGGTGCACCTCGACGATGATCCCGTCCGCGCCGGCCGCGACCGCGGCGCGGGCGAGCGGCAGCACCAGGTCGCGCTTCCCGGCGGCGTGCGAGGGGTCGACGATCACGGGCAGGTGCGTCTCGTGCTTGAGCACCGGGATCGCTGAGAGATCGAGCGTGTAGCGCGTGGAGCGCTCGAACGTCTTGATCCCGCGCTCGCAGAGGATCACCTGTGTGTTCCCCTCCTTGACGACGTACTCGGCCGCCATCAGCAGTTCCTCGATCGAGGAGGCCGGGCCGCGCTTCAGGAGCACCGGCTTCGGCGCCCGGCCGACCTCCGAGAGCAGGTTGAAGTTCTGCATGTTGCGCGCGCCGACCTGGATCACGTCGGCGATCTCGACGACCGCCTCGACGTCGCGCGGGATCCATCAGCTCGGTCACGAGCGGCAGGCCGGTCTCGTCGCGCGCCTCGGCGAGGATCTTGAGCGCCTCGACCCCGAGGCCCTGGAAGGCGTACGGCGACGTCCGCGGCTTGAAGGCGCCGCCGCGCAGCATCGTCACGCCTTCGGCGTGCACGACCCGCGCCGTCTCGAGCGTCTGCTCGCGCGTCTCGACCGTGCACGGGCCGGCGATGAAGCCGAAGTAGTTGTCGCCGAGTTTCCGGCCACGCGCCTCGATCACGGTCGGGTCGCGATGAAGCTCGCGCGAGACGAGCTTGTACGGCTTCAGAATCGGCAGCACCTGCTCGACGCCCGGGAAGCCCTCGAGCGGCAGTGTCGCGAGCAGCTCGCGCTCGCCGATCGCGCCGATCACGGTCGCGTCGCGCCCACGGCTGACGTGCGCGCTCGCGCCGGCCTCCTCGAGCCGCGCGACGACTTCGTCCACGTGCTCGTCGGACGCCTGCGCGCCCATCACGATCAGGAGCTCCGGTGACCCGACTGTCGCCATCGGCTGAGTGTAGGTAGAAATTCTCGATGCGCGTCTTCTCCGGCATCCAGCCCACGGGCGACAAGCACCTCGGCAACCTGATCGGCGGCTTCCGCCAGTACGCGGCCACGCAGGAGCGCGGCGAGGGCTTCTTCTGCATCGTCGACCTGCACTCGATCAGCGTCGAGTACGACCCGGCGGACTTCCGCGAGAAGACGCTCGACCTGGCGGCGATCCTCTTTGCGACCGGCCTCGACCCCGAGCGCTCGACCGTCTTCGCACAGAGCCACGTGCCCGCGCATGCCGAGGCGGCCTGGCTGCTCGGCTCGGTCACGAGCTTCGGCCAGCTGGGCCGGATGACGCAATTCAAGGACAAGGGCGGCGAGCGCGACTTCGTCTCCTCGGCGCTCTTCACGTATCCAGTGCTGATGGCGGGCGACATCCTGCTCTACCAGACCGACATCGTCCCGATCGGCGACGACCAGCGTCAGCACCTCGAGCTGACGCGCGACATCGCCGAGCGCTTCAACAGCCGCTTCGGCGAGACGTTCAAGCTCCCCGAAGGCGTCTATCCCGAGGTCGGAGCGCGGATCATGGACCTGCAGGAGCCCGGCAACAAGATGTCGACGACCGGCGGCACGCCGCAGGGGACGGTGAAGCTGCTCGACGAGCCTGATGTGATCCGGAAGAAGTTCAAGTCGGCCGTCACCGACTCCGGCTCGGAGGTGCGCCGCGCACCGGACAAGCCGGGCGTCACGAACCTGGTCGACATCCTCTCCTCGGTCACGGGCGAATCACCCGAAGCGATCGAGGCTCGCTACGACGGCACGGGCTACGGGCAGTTCAAGACCGACGTCGGCGAGGCGGTCGTCGAGGCGCTGATCCCGGTGCAGGCGAGCTACCGCGAGCTGCGCTCCGATCCGGCCGAGCTGCAGCGGCTGCTCGCGCGTGGCGCTGAGAAGGCCCGCAAGACGTCGGAGCCGACCCTCGACGCGATGTTCGACCGGATGGGCTTCGTCAAGAGCGAGGCAGGGCGGTTCTTCGGAGCTGCTCGCCCTCGGAACCTGTGAGTTCGCGCCGTTCCCCAGCGCGTCAAGGTGACCCGGTGGCCGCTGACGCCCCGGTTCGCTCCGCGCTCCAACATCTGGGCGACGCCTTGTCTACTTCGTAGGCGGCGCTCGCTAGCGAATGTCCGCTGCCGATCGCGCCATGCGCCCTGACATCACACTTGGGACAAGGACGCATGCGTAGCGTTCATCGAGTGCAAGACGCAGTTGGGTTGGAAACGTGAAAAGTGGGCGGCAGCCTTCGAAAGCCGCGAACTCAGAATTGCTGAGGACCACTTTGATGCCCGTGGATTCCTAGTCGTCATGACGGAGGACAACTGGCCCGGGTTCGGCGACGACCCGCGCGTTGGAACGCAGCTGTTCGTTCTAGCACGACCGTGGCCGAGTGCAATCGACTGGCAGCACTTCGATGAGGCTCTGATTACACCGATCGAAGGGCTCTTCAGACAGATCGCTGATCTCGCTTCGCAGCGGAAGCCTGCAGAGAGTCGACCTCCCGCGCTGTGAGCTCGCGCCACTCGCCGGGCGCGAGCTCGTCCACCCGCAGCCCTGCGTAGACGCTCCGATGCAGTCGCCGGACGCGGTGGCCGACGGCCTCGCACATCCGCCGCACTTGCCGGTTACGGCCTTCGTGGAGGACGAGCTCGATACGCGCCGCGCCGAGCCTGCGGACGCGCGCAGGCGCGGTGACACCGTCCTCGAGCTCGACGCCCTCGGCGAGCCTGCGCAGCACCTCGTCGTTCGGCTCCTTCCAGGTCTCGACCTCGTAGACCTTCTCGACCCCGTAGCGCGGGTGGGCGAGACGGTGCGCGAGTGGCCCGTCGTTCGTGAGCACGAGCGCACCCGTCGTCTCGACGTCGAGGCGGCCGACCGGGACGACGCGGGACTCGTGCTCGACGAGGTCGACGACGGTCGGCCGGCCCTGCGGATCGCTCGCGGTCGTGACGACGCCCGCCGGCTTGTGCAGCAGCACGTACGCGAGCTGCTGCTTCGCCACCGGGACGCCGTCCACCTCGACGACGTCGCGCGACTCGACGAAGGTGTTCAGCTGACCCGGCTCGCCGTTCACGAGGACGCGTCCGGCCTTGATCAGGTCGTCCGCCTTGCGGCGCGACGCGACGCCGGAACGAGCGAGGTAAGCGTTGAGTCTCACGGCAGAAGGTCCTCTGATCTTCGTGCGGCCGCGAAGCGGACGCCTTTAGGGGTCTTCGCGCGTCCCGGATCCGCGAGAGCGGATTCGGGGCCTGCGCCAACAGGTAGTCTGCCGCCCCGTGCGCGACCGCACCGCCGACGTCGACCGCCTCGCCGAGCTCCTCGTCGGCTTCGGCGCGAACCTGCAGCCGGGTCAGATCCTCGGTGTCACCGCCTACCTCGGCATGGAGGACGCCGCGCGCGCCGTTGCACGAGCCGGGTACAAGCGCGGCGCCCGGTACGTCGATCTCTTCTGGTGGGATCACCTGGTCAAGGCGGAGCGCCTGCGACATGCCGACGAGGCGACGCTCGACTTCGTCCCGCCGTGGATCGAGGGGCGGATGCAGTGGCTCTCCGACGAGCGGGCCGCCCGGGTGACGCTGACCGGCACGAGCGCCGCGATCTTCGAGGACATCGACCCGGCCCGCACCGGCCGCGACCTGCTGCCGTACATCTCGGCGGTACCGCGCATCGTCAACGAGCGGACGACCAACTGGTCGGCCGGCCCGTGCCCGAATCCCGGCTGGGCGCAACGAGTCCACCCGGAGCTCGAGCCCGACGAGGCGCTCGACAAGCTCTGGGAGGAGATCGTCCACGTCCTCCGGCTCGATGCCGAGGATCCGGTGGCGGCCTGGCGCGAGCGGATGAAGCTGATCGTCGCGAGCGCCGACCGGCTCAGCGAGCGCCGCTTCGACTCGATCCACCTCAAGGGTCCCGGAACCGACCTGACGATCGGGCTGATGCCGAGCTCGAAGTGGCTCGGCGCCGACTTCACCACCGAGGCGGGGATCACCCACTATCCGAACCTCCCGACCGAGGAGGTCTTCACCACACCCGATCCCGAGCGCGTCGACGGGCACGTCGCCGCGACGATGCCGCTGGAGCTCTACGGCGCGTACATGAACGGGATCCGGCTCGAGTTCCAGGGCGGCCGGGCCGTCAAGATCGACGCCGACCAGGGCGCCGACGCCCTGCGGGCCGCGATGGCGAAGGACGACGGCGCTTCACGGCTGGGCGAGATCGCGCTCGTCGACAAGGAGGGTCGGATCGGCCCGCTCGGCACCGTCTTCTACGAGACGCTGCTCGACGAGAACGCCGCCAGCCACATCGCGCTCGGCAACGCCTACACCTTCCCGGTCGAGGACGAGGCAGACCGTGAGCGTGTGAACACGAGCGGCGTCCACGTCGACTTCATGATCGGCTCGAACGAGGTGGACGTCGACGGAATCACCCGCGACGGCGACCGCGTCCCCGTGCTCCGCGGCGGGTCCTGGCAGATCTGAGCGTCAGGCGGTTTTGCCGACGGCGACCGAGTGCAGCCGCTCGCGGATGTCCGCGGCGGTCTCGCCGAGGTCGTCGAGGCGCGGCAGCGCTGCGGCGCTCTCGAGCCCGAAGACCCGCTCGAAGAGTGCCGTCGTCCGGTAGCGAACGGCCCCGCCGACGCCGTCGTCACGGCCCGCTTCGGCGATCAGGCCGCGCTCCAGCAGACCCGCCACCGCGGAGTCTGCGGCGACGCCGCGGATCCGCGCGATCTCGGGGCGGCTGCAGGGGCCGAGGTAGGCCACGATCGCCACCGTCTCGAGCGCCGCCTGTGAGAGCCCGCGCTCGACGGGCCGCTCGAACAGCCGCCCACAGGCGTCGGCCGCCTCGCGCGCGGCGCGGAAGGCGTAGCCACCGGCGACATGCTCCAGCACGATCCCGCTCCGTCCCTCGCGGAACCGGTCCGAGAGCAGGCTGAGAGCCAGCTCGACGCGCTCGGCGTCGTCGTCGGCAGCGTCTGCGAGCTCCTCCACGGTCAGGGGAGCCGAAGCGACGACGAGCAACGCCTCGATGGTGCGGGCGAGCTGGTCGACCGGGTTGGCGGTGATCAGGCGGAGCGGGCGATCCATTCGGCACTCCTTTCTGTGTCTGGACGAGAAACCCTTATCGGGGTGAAAGGAGCTGCTTGGTCAAGCGAGATCTCCCCCGCCTTGCGCAGTTCGAGCAGCGCCAGGAACGCGACCGCCTGATCGATCCGCGAGAGCGACCCGACCTCGGCGTCGAAGTCGAAACGCCGACGCCCGCGGAGGATGGCGCGGAAGCGTTCGAGAAACTGCGAGACAGGCGGGAAGCGGAGCGTCATGTGCGCCAGCGAGACCTCGGGGGGCGGCTCGGCGAGCAGGCGCAGCACCGTCGCCAGCTGCTCGGGATCCTGCGTCGCGAGCTTGCGCTCGGGCCGAGGCGCGAGCGGCGCCGGCCCGACGCGGAAGTAGCGGTCGCGCTCGCCGGCGAGCCGCTCGGCCAGCCAGCCGGCGGCCTCCTTCATCCGCCGGTACTCGGCCAGCCGTCTCGCGAGCTCCTCAGCGGCCTCCTCGGGCTCGAGCTCGGCCAGCTCGGCTTCCTCGTCCGGGAAGAGCGCGCGAGCCTTCAGCTCCAGCAGCGCCGCGATCAGCACGAGGAACTCGCCGCACGCCTCGAGGTCGAGCTCGTCGCGCTCGGCGAGCCGTTCGACGAAGGCGACGACGATCGCGGCCATGTCGATCTCGGCCGGCTCCAGCTCCTCCTTCAGGAGCAGCGTCAGGAGCAGGTCGAAGGGGCCCTCGAACGCGTCGAGGTCCAGCTCGAGCTCGCGTACCACCATGGCGGGCCGAACGCTAGCGGCGCGGTCGGACGCGTCCGCGCGGTACCGCCATCGTCTTCGGCGGCGCCGGCTTGGGCCCGCGCTCGCGCCGGCGCTCGTTGCGACCGCGCAGAAGCTGCCACCAGACGAAGAACAGCGTCGACGCGATGAAGAGGATCAACGACACCCAGGCGTTGACGCGCAGCCCGCCGATCTCCTCGGAGGGGTCGATCCGGATCGTCTCGAGATAGAAGCGGAACCCCGTGTAGAGGGAGACGTAGAGGGCGAAGAGCGCGGGCGGCCGGAAGCGGAAGCGCCGGTCGAGCAGCAGCAGGAGCCCTGCGGCGCAGAGATTCCAGAGCGCCTCGTACAGGAACGTCGGATGAAACGTCTCGTCGAAGATGTAGTCGTCTGGGCGCCGCGCAGCGTCGATCTCGAGCCCCCAGGCCAGGTCGGTCGGCTCGCCGTACAGCTCCTGATTCCACCAGTTGCCGACCCGGCCGATCGCCTGGGCCACGAGAAGGCCGGGTGCGGCCGCGTCGAGCAGCTTCGTGACGCTGGCGCCCTCGCGGTGCGCGATATAGCCGCCGACGAGCACGCCGCCGGCGATTCCGCCCCAGATCCCGAGACCACCCTCCCAGACGGCGAACGGGCCCCACCAGTCATCCGGAACCTCACTCCAGCTGGTCGCGAGGTGGTAGAGGCGGGCACCCACGATCCCGGCGCCGACACCCCAGACGGCGACGCGGAAGATCAGATCCCAGTCGCCCCCGCGAGCCACCCAGCGGCGGCCGGTGATCCAAATGCACGCCGCGATCCCGGCCAGCAGCATCAGGCCGTACATGTGGATCGTGATCGGCCCCAGCTCGAGCGTGCCGGAAGACGGCGAGGGGATGGACGCGAGCAGGTTCATGGCAGAGCGCATTCTGCCGAGACTCGCAGACAGAGCGAGCCGGAAGCGCTAGAGCGAACCTCTGGCGCTCCGACGCGTCGATGAGGGCACGCGGCCGGAGGGGATAGTGCGACAGCACAGACCCGGAGAGCCGCGGGCACTCAGCGGCGCGAGCCGGGCGGAGCCGGGCTTCGCCCGGCGGGAGCCCGGCGGTCGGTGCGTCAGAGGAGAATTTGCAGCGCGAGCTCTGGGGCGCAGCCGTTGCGCAGCAGGTTGATCGCGAAGTGGAGGTCGACGTCCGCCCGGGTCGCGAGCAGAGCCGCGGCCGACGCTTCGAATCCGGCCCGCTCGAGCTCGGCCGCGCGCCACCGCTCGATCCGCTCCAACTCTGTCTCCTGCTTGATCGCCTCTGCCGCAGCCATCGCTTCCTTCGGGTCGTGTATCGAGTACTTCGTCCAGTAGAGCCGAAGGGTTCTCCCCATAAAAGGGGATTGCCATGAAGCTTCGGTAAGCGTTTTGCAAACGAGGTCGCTGAGTAGCCAAATTGACCTGCCTCGCGGTCGGCAGCGCGCGGAGCGAGAATGCCCGCGTGCCCCCGTCGGCCGACCAGCTCGATCGGCTCCGCGTCCTCGTCCGGGCGGGGATCGCCCTCAGCTCGGAGCTGTCGCTCGACGCGCTGCTCCAGCGCATTATCGAGTCGGCGGCCGAGCTCACCGGCGCCCGCTACGCCGCACTTGGCGTGATCGACAAGACCGGTACGTCGCTCGAGCAGTTCGTGACGACGGGTTTCGACCTCCAGACGCACGCGGCAATCGGTGACCTTCCTCAAGGCCGTGGGATCCTCGGTGTACTGATCCGGGACGCACAGCCGCTGAGGCTGAGGGACATCGCCGACGATTCGCGGTCGGTGGGGTTTCCACCGAACCACCCACCGATGAAGTCGTTTCTTGGGCTTCCGATCGTGCTCCGAGGTGTCGCGTACGGCAACCTGTACCTGACCGAGAAAAGTGAGGGCCGCCACTTCTCGGACGAGGACGAAGAGCTGGTTGGATTGCTTGCTGCGCAGGCGGCCGTGGCGATTGAGAACGCGCGGCTTCTCAAGGACGCGACGAACTGGTCTGCGCAACTCGAGGCGCTCAACGAAGTCGGCGCGGCACTCGCCAGTGAGATCGAGCTGCCACGACTCTTGCAGCTCATTTGCCGGCACCTGGGCGGCCTGATAGCGGCGCGAGTCGTCACGATTGCATTGCCCTCGTCCGCGGGCACGCTGCGCATCGAAGCGGCTAACGGCGCCGGCGCCGAGGAGATCCTCGGGCTCCGGCTTGATCGAGCCGGCTCGAAGAGCGGCCGAGTGCTCGAACGCGGGCGCGCCGAACTCGTCGATGAGCTCGCAGACGATCCCGAGGTCGACCGACACGCGACCAGTCCGATCGACGCTCGTACCGGCCTCTACGTCCCGCTGATCGTCGGCCTGCGGCCGATCGGCGTCATCGCCGCCCACGACAAAGAGGGCGACGATCCGCGCTTCAACGACGACGACCTCCGCCTCGCGGAGACCTTCGCGACGCGCGCTGCTGTCGCCGTCGACTCGTCGGCTCGAGTGGCGCGCGATGCACTCCGTCGAGTCGTCGAGGCACAGGAGCTCGAACGACGCCGGCTGGCCCGCGAGCTGCACGACCAGACCGGACAGGAGCTGACCTCGGTGCTGCTCGGCCTGAAGGCGGTCGAGGAGGCCAAGAGCGACACTGAGCGCGCCGAAGCCCTGGCCTCCGTCCGCGAGCAAGTCGTCGAAACGCTGCACGACGTTCGCCGCCTGGCTGTCGAGCTTCGGCCGAAGGCGCTGGACGACTTCGGACTCGCGCCGGCGCTCGAGCGCCTACGCGATGCCTTCTCCGAGCAGACCGCCATGCGCGTCGACCTCGAGTCGCAGATCCACGAGCGGCTGCCGCCCGACGTTGAAACCGCCCTCTACCGCATCGTCCAGGAAGCGCTGACCAACATCGTCAAGCATGCTCAAGCCACTGTCGTCAGCATTGTCCTGACCCGCAAGGCCGGCGCGGTCACGGCCTTGATCGAAGACGACGGCCGCGGCTTCAGCCGTGATAGCGGTCGCGAGGGTCTCGGGCTCCTTGGCATGGGCGAGCGGCTGGCGCTCTTGGGCGGCAAGCTACGAATCGAGTCCAGCCCGGGAGCCGGGACGACGATCGTCGCCGAAGTGCCACTGCCATGACCGATCCGCCAATCCGAGTCCTGATCGTCGACGACCACCCCGTCGTGAGAAGTGGCCTGCGCAAGGTGCTCGAGTCCGAAGTCGACATCGAGGTCGTCGGCGAGGCCGGCGACGCTGCGCACGCTGTCTTCGAAACGCGGGCGCAGAAGCCCGACGTGATCCTGATGGATGTCGTCATGCCAGGAAAGAGCGGCATCGAAGTCACGCCCGATCTCCTCCACGACGTTCCCGAGGCCAAGATCCTGATCCTGTCGATGCAGGACGACCCGAACTACGTCCGCGAAGCCTTCGCCGCCGGCGCCACGGGCTACATCCTCAAGGAAGCCGCGGACACCGACGTCGTCGCTGCCGTGCGCGAGGTTGCCGCCGGCGGGAGCTACGTCCACCCAACCCTCGGCGCACGCATGGTCGTCGCCGAAGCTGAAGAGCGCGAGCGAGCCGAACAGGATCCCCTGTCGGGCCGCGAGCGCGACGTGTTGCGCCTACTTGCCCTCGGCCACACGAATCAGGAGATCTCCGACAAGCTCTATCTCTCTGTGCGCACCGCCGAGACCCACCGGGCGCACATCATGCAGAAACTGCGCATCTCCACGCGCGCCGAGCTCGTCCGCTACGCCCTCGAGCACGGGCTGCTCGAAATCGAACAGGACTGACCGCGGCCGCCGACGCGTCGCGGCTACCAGCTCTTCGCGCGCGTCTGACTCTCCGGCCGTTGCACCCGAATGCGGGCGTCGACGGCCACGCAGCGGTCGGGAAGTGCGCGCACCGGGTTGAGGTCGAGCTCGGAGATGGCGGGCAGGTCCTCGCCTAGGCGCGACAGGCGGCAAACGAGATCGACGAGTGCAGCGACATCGGCCGCCGGTGCACCACGGAAGCCCGCGACGAGCTTCCCGGCTTTGCCGGTCGTGACGAGTTCCCGCGCGTCCGTGTCGGTAAGCGGTGCGATGCGGAAGCCGGCGTCACCGATCAGCTCGGCAAAGATGCCGCCGGGGCCGAAGGCGACCAGGGGGCCGAAGACGGGGTCTTGGACGAGACCGGCCAAGAGCTCGGCTCCCCCGCTGACCATGGGCTGGACGATGACCGGAACGCCGATGCGGTCGACCGCAGCGGTGACGGACGCCGCATCGCCGAGGTCGAGCGCGATGCCGCCGCTTTCCGTCTTGTGGGCTCCGGCAGCAGCTGTCTTGACGACGACGGGATAGCCAAAGGCGTCGGCGGACTCGACCGCTTCGTCGGCCGAGTGAGCGACCGATTCGCCGACCATCGGGATCCCGTAGGCGAGCAGGACCGCTCGAGTGTCGGCCGGCTCGAGCCAGGCGGTTTCTCGGTCGCCAAGGGCTCGATCGATGACCGCGGCGGCGGCATCGCGGTCAACGTCCAACTCGGGAACAGAGCCAAGCGGGCGGCGGAGCCAGTCCGCCCGCTCCGCGGCACGACCGAGCGCGCGGGCGGCCGACTCCGGGTAAACGAAGGCAGCGGCCGCACGCGGTGCAGCCCGCAAAGCAGCCGGAATCCCCTCGGCGCTCATCACGACGGCGAGGACGGGCTTGTCGTGATCGCCGGCTCGGGCGACGACGGCGGCGACCTCGTCAGCAGTCGCGCTCACTGCCGGAACGAAGAGGACGATGACCGCGTCGACCGCAGGGTCTGCAAGCAGGAGCGGCAGCGCCTCCTCGTAGGAGGATGGCGTCGCGGACCCGAGCATGTCGATGGGGTTGCCCAAACCCGCCTCAAGCGGGAGGAGACTGCCGAGTCGCTCGCGGGTCTCGTCCGCGAGCGGCGGCAGCGTCAAGCCAGCCGCCTCACAAGCGTCGGCACACATGATCCCAAGACCGCCGGCGTTGGTCAGTACCCCCACACGACGGCCGCGCGGGGCGGGCTGCGTCGAGAGCAGTGTGGCGACGTCGACGAGCTCTTCGAGGGAGCGGGCGCGGATGACTCCGGCCTGGTGGAAGAGGGCGTCGACCGCCGTCTCCGAACCGGCGAGGGCCGCTGTGTGCGAGCTGGCCGCTCGAGCGCCGCTCGCCGTCGTTCCACTTTTGACGGCGAGGACCGGCTTGCCCCGGGCGACGCGGCGGGCGAGCTCCGCGAACTTGCGCGGGTTGCCGAACGACTCCAGATACAGCAGCACCACCTCGGTCAGCGGGTCGTCCTCCCACCACTCGAGCAGGTCGTTCGAGGAGACATCGGCCTTGTTGCCAATCGAGACGAACGCCGACAAGCCGAGGCCGCGCGAGTCGGCTGCTTCGAGCATCGCCAATCCGAGGGCGCCGCTCTGGGACGAGAAGCCGATGTTGCCGACCGGCGCTTCGCGTGAAGCGAAGGTCGCGTTCAGTCGCGTCGCCGCCGATGCGACGCCGAGGCAGTTCGGCCCGATCAGGCGGGCGCCGTGCGCTCGGACGAGGGCAAGCAACTGACTCTGCCGTTCGGCTCCGTCGGCTCCGACTTCGGCGAAACCCGCCGAGATCACGATCAGCGCGCGCACCCCGTGTTGCAGTGCCGATTCGGCCGTGGCAAGCACAGCGGCCGCGGGGACGCAGAGGACGGCGAGGTCGACCACGTCCGTGACCTCGTCGATCGACCGATAGCCGCGAATGCCGGCAACCGACTCGCCGTTGCGGTTGATCGGGTAGCCGACGCCGCTGAAGCCGGCAGCGATGATGTTGCGGAAGAGCTCGCCGCCGATCGTGCCGCGCCGGGGTGACGCGCCGAAGACAGCCACCGACCGTGGCTCGAAGAATGGGCGCAGCGAGGCCGTCACCGCAGTGTGGTCGCGCTCGGCGACCCGCACCGCGTAGCCGGCGGTCGCCGCGATCGGAAACGTCACCTCGACGACTCCGGCCGAGAGCTTCCGGGAGACGCTGAACCCGGCCTCGGAGAAGACCCGCAGCATCGGCCGGTTCTCCGCGATCACTTCGGCGACGAAGCGGGTGACTCCCTGCTGGGCGGCGCGCACCGCCAGTTGCTCGAGGAGGCGCGAGCCGATACCACGCCCCTGGTGTCCGTCGGCGACGGCAAACGCGACCTCCGCCACGTCGCGGTCGCGCAGGCGCACATAGCTCGCCAGCGTGACGACCCGCTCGCCGTCGTCGGCCGCGACTGCGCCGAGCAACGCCCCACGTTCCACCCAGTCGGGCTCGAGATCGGGCGCCACGAGACGAGCGTCGACCGACGGATGGCCGTGGAAGCGCAGGTACAGACTCTGGTCGGAGAGCTCGGCGAAGAAACGGACGAGAGCGTCAGCGTCAGCTCGCCCGGGTGGGCGCAGACGCAGCGTGCTGCCGTCCCGCAGGATCACGTCGACCGCAGCGTCCGCTTCGACAGCGAGCCGCTTTCCGCCCATGGGATTGAGAGTCGTAGCCGCCATCGCTAGTGCGACATCGACCCCTTGGGATTGCCGACCTTGAGCAGACCGACCTGGCCGAGGTCGACGTCGGCGAATGCGTGGCTGACGAACGGGTAGAGGCCTTCCGCGTCGAGCTTGACGTCGAAGACGCCGCCGCCGCCGGCAGGGACAAGCACCGTTTGCACGCCGATCTGAGGCGGGTTCGTCAGGTCGCCGTTGACCCAGGCGCGGTCGAGCAGGCCGCCGACGACGTGGAAGTTGACGTTGTTCGTCGGCCCGGCGGCGACGACCCAGAAGCGCGTCGTCTCTCCCGGCTTCGCGGTCAACGGGTGCGTGACGTACTGGTTCGCGTAACCGTTGAAAGTCACCCAGTCCGCCATCCGACCGCGCGCCTTCGCCATGTCGAGCGAGGCCGGCTCCTTGATCCCGTCGCCGTTCAGGTACCACTCGCTGCCAACCAGGACGTACTCGTTGTCGACCGCCGGCAGGGCCACGTTCGGCTGGACGACGATCGCGCCGTACATCCCGTTGGCGATGTGCGCGAGAACCGGCTTGGTGCCGCAGTGGTACATGAAGACGCCGGGGTCGCCGGCGACGAAGCGGAACTTGATCGACTTGCCCGGGAGGACGTCCTTGAACGCGATGTTCGGCGCGATCCGGGCGGCGTGGAAGTCGATCGAGTGCGGGATCGCGCCACCGTTCGTCAGCGTCATCTCGACGGTCTGGCCCTCGCGGACGTGCACGATCGGCCCCGGCGCGCCGTGGCCGTCGAACGCCCACGTGTTGTACTTGACGCCCGGCGCGATCTCGACCGTCATGTCCTTGAGGGTCATCTGAACCTTGACCAGGTCGCCGGCGGGGATCGGCGGCAGCGTCGCGTCGTAAGCCTTGTGCGCCGCAGCCAGCTCCAGCGCGTTCTCGGGAACGACGCCCGCGAAGCTGTTCAGCGGCAGCGCCACGTTGTGGTCGCTCGCCGGGACGGCCGCTGCCACAGCGGGCTCACCGGCGGTGTCGCGGGACTCGCGCGCGTCGGCCCACATGAGCAGCGCGAAGAAGCCGACGACGGACAGTGTGAGGCCGAGCAGCATCGCCGCCACCATCCAGAAGGCCCCCGAGCTCGTCTCGGACGCGCGAGGGCGGTCGGTCGCGGATGCGCGGGGGCGGTACGAGGACGCAGGATTTGAGGCCACGGGGTTCTCCTTCGGTTCGTGTACTGGTGCAATCGAGGTGGATGCGGTGAAACGCCGAGGGCGGCCGGAGCCGCCCTCGGGTCGGGGCACGAGACCCGTGCTAGCCGGTCGTCACGACCGGGCGCGGCTTGACCGTCGTGGAAGCCACTTCCGATGCCACCTCGTCGCGGCGGCGCAAGGCGCCACCGAGCGCCAGCACCATGAAGCCGATGCCGCTCAGGAGGAGCGCGATTCCGACGACGATCCCGAACAGGGCCATCTGCTCAGCCATGTAGCTCATGTTGAGCGCCGTCGAGAGCGCGGTTGCCGTGACCCAGGTGTTGCGAGCCGAGTTCGACACCGGGCTGCCCGTCTCGTCCTTCAGGGCTGCCGTCTCGTCGCTGGTGCCGGCCGGGTTCTTCGGATCGTCAGACGAGACGTAGCGTCCCATCTGCGAGTAGGTGAGGCCGCCGGAGCCCTCGAGTGCATGCTCGTGGATGACCTGAGCGAAAGCACGCGCCTGGGTGCCGGTCGTGACCTGCTCGTCGGCCCACTGAGACGCGAACTTGGCGACGGCCGGGTCGTCCGCGGCGCCGAAGGTGATCTGCTCCTGCTTGATGCTGTCGCGTACCGTCGTGCGGCCGTCGACGCCCATATAGATCGCAGCGGCGCCGAAGGCGATCAACACTGCCCCGGCGATGATGCCACCGATTTCGAATGGCTTCCTCATCTCGTGCCTCCTTCGTTCGTAGTTCGTGAGTCCACGGTAAGCCGAGTTCGGCGGCCGCCCATCCGGGGCGATACGCAGAGTCGCTTCGGGTTTGCCGCAGACCTGCTGAGCTAAAAGCCGAGGCCGACGGCCGGAATCAGGCTCGGCTCGGGGCGCTCCCAGGCGTAGGCGACCGAAGCCAGGCGAGGGGGGCCGGCGACGAGGTCTTGCCAGGCGGCCGCGGCGGCCAAGATGTCGAGCTGGCCGAGTAGAGCCGCGAGGCCTTCCTCGGACTGGGTCTCGAAGACGAAGATCGCTTCCTGCTCGGTCAGCAGCAGTTGGTGCTGCGTGAGCGCCGTTCGGGCCGGGTCGAACGGCGGCCCCTGAGCTACCAGCTCCTGTACGCCGGCGAGTGCGCCTGGCTTCAGCGGTACGACCACGGTCGCACGCCGCCGCGCAGAACCGCGAAAACCAGCCAGACGTTCGGCGACCTCCTGCACGATGCCCGCGCCCATCCCGGCGCTCGAGACGTAGTAGCGGCCGTCTGCCCGTTCGACGACGAGCGCCGGCTGACCATCGAGCCGGTCGTCGCCACGACTCCCGATCCGGAGCCCCAAGATCCCCTCGTAGCTGATCTGCCGGCTGACGGCAGGTCCATCGCGTTGCCGGCCCTCGAGGCCGAGGGTTCGGGCGCCAAGCGCGAGCCGCCCCAGATAGGTCCGCCCGTCGGGCTCACGCCACTTGACTGCATAGGTCGTCTTCACGGTGATGCGGCGACCAGTCGGAAGACAGGGTGACGGCCGGCCTCAGCGGCGAATGCCTCGAGCGGCGCATCGGCCGCGGCGTCAAAGAACGCCTTCACGACCGGCGTCGTCCGCAGGTACGCGCGGAGCACAGGCGCGGCCTTCTCGCGGCTAACCTCCTCGACGATCGCGTGTCGGGTCGTTCTTCCCGCTCGCGTCAGCTCGACTTCGCCGGCGGCCCGGGCGTTCTTGACCCACTCGCGCTCACCGTAGGGCGCAACCAGCCAGCGCTCGTCAGCTTGGATGACGAGCTGCACGGGCGTCGAGTAGCGGCGTCCGCTCTTCCGGCCCGACACCGTCAGGATGTGCGTCCGCTTACCCGCCAGGCCGAGCTGGGCCAGCGGCGTGATGAGGACATTACCGAGGTGGCGCAGGCGCGTCTTCCGGAATGTGGCCGCCATGGCCTATGCCTCCTTTTCGATCAGTTCGAGCGCGTTGGTGTGCCCTCGCCAGTAGATGAAGCGGCCCTCAGGTAGCTCCCACCACGCGTGTCCGTACGTTGGGATGCGGGTGCCGTTGAAGCTCGCGTAGTCGCTGACGTCGGCGCCCCAGGGCGTCGGCACATAGGTCTTGCCGACCGGGAACGGCCGCGTCCCGGTCACCCGAACGATGTCACCGGCGCCGTCGAACTCCAGCTCGACGACCGCGGTCGCGCCTCGCACGCTGGCCGCCACCTCGACTGTGAGCTCGTCGACCTCTCGCCAGACGAGTTCCCGGTTCGCGGCCATGGCCTGTGGCGCCAAGACGAGCTCGGACAGGTACCGCATCGCCTCGCCGACATCGGCGTCTGGACCCTTCATCGTCTTGAGCGGGATGCCGAAGAGCGAGACACAGAGCCGGCCCTTGCCGTCGGCGAACTCGTCGACCACGGTGACCGCCAGAGGTCCGACGATGGGGAAGCGCGCTCGCCAGGAGAATGCGACGCGATCGAGGGAGAAGTCCTCGGTCGCCTGGAACGGCATCACGCGTCCGCCGGGCCGCTGCTGCATCTCCCCGACCTGCTGCACCCGAACCATCTTTGGAACCGGTCCGCCGGCTGGAAGCGACCGTGCCAGGTAGCTGCGCACAAGCTCGGGCAGGTGCCCGTGCTCGGCCGGCGACCGTAGCGCCGGGGAGTGCTGGCGCGCGGTGGCGCTCACAGCCCGGCTCCTCGCCGATTCGCCGCCACGTGTTCGCGGACGATCAAGACCGACGACCGTGCCTGATGCGCCACCCGCTCGGAAACCGAGCCAAGCGACTTCAGCCCGTGCAGCCCACGGCTGCCGACTACGAGCAGGTCGGCGTCGGCCGAAGCCGCAACGAGCGCCGGCACCGGCTCGTCGGCGAGGTCTTCACGGTAGTAGCCGACCAGCGGGTCGACCAAGTGTCTGTCGACAGGCTCGCCACCGTGCGCAACCACCGCGACCAGCTCTGTCTCGAACCGTTCCGCGAGCTGCTTCGCCACCGCGTATGCGGCCACCGACTCCGGCGAGCCGTCGACACCGACGACGATCTTGCGCGGAAAATCGTCACTTCGCTTGCGCGCGACCAGCACCGAGCAGAGCGCCTTGTGGATCACGTTGGTAGCGACCCCGCCCAGGGTGATACCGGCCAGCCGCCCCATCCCGTGAGAGCCGACGCCGATCAGCGTCGCCTCGTTGCGCTCGGCTTCGTGGATCAGAGCATCCGAAGCGACTCCGCGGACGACCTTCCCGGTCGCTTCAACCGCGGCGACGTCCTCGCGGACGCGGCTGAGTGCGACCTCGGCCGACTGACGGTGCAGATCCCCGTCGTAGTAGGCCGGAACGCCCATCGTGGTACCGGCAGCGAAGCCGGCTGTGACGTCGTAGGCGGCGAGCAGGGTCAGCTGACCCTCGGCGAGCGCGGCCGCCTGCCGGGCCGCCTCGCCGCTCTCCTCGGAGCTGTCGACGCCGACCAGCACGCGGCTGAACACCGTCTGCGGCGCGACCTTGGCTTGCTCAGTGAGCACGCTCATGACGCGTCTCCTGCCAGGCCGGAGGCCGCGCCGACCGGCACCAGCTGCTGGTGCTTCGCACCCTCGAGCACGACCTTGAACGCGCCGGTTTCCGCGGCGGCGCTGAACGCGTCGTACGCCTCCTCCGCCTGCTCGAGAGCGAAGCGGTGGGTCACGAACACCAGCGGGTCGAGCTTGCCGGCACTGACCAGATTCATCAGTCGCGGCGTCGAGAAGGTATCGACGAGCCCGGTGGTGATGGTCACGCCCTTGATCCAGAGCCGCTCGAGATGCAGCGTCGCCGGCTTGCCGTGGACACCGACGTTGGCGACGTGCCCACCTGAGCGAACGATGTCGGCGCAGAGCTCGAACGTCTCAGGGATGCCGACGGCTTCGATCGCAACATCGACGCCGATGCCATCGGTCAGCTCGAGCACAAGCTCGCGCGCGGCCTCGCCCGTGAGCTCGATCGCATCCGAGGCGCCGCACTCGATCGCGCGGGCGAGCCGTGCGGAATCGAGGTCGATGACGATGATCCGACTGGGCGTGAAGAGCGAGGCGGTCAGAATCGCGGCGAGCCCAACTGGGCCGGCGCCGACGATGGCGACCGTGTCACCGGGCTTCACGTGACCGTTGAGAACGCCGACCTCGAAGCTCGTCGGCAGGATGTCTGCCAGGAACAGAACCTGCTCGTCCGTGAGGGCCGGCGGGACTTTGTAGACCGACGTGTCCGCGAACGGGATCCGTGCGTACTCGGCCTGCACGCCGTTGATCAGATGGCCGAGGATCCAGCCGCCACCGCCGGTGCAAAGGCCGTAGCGAGCCGCCTTGCACTGCTCGCAGCGGCCGCAGGAGGTGATGCAGGAGGCAAGGACACGGTCACCGACCGCGACCGTCGTGACCGCTTCTCCCACTTCGGTGACCGTGCCCACCGCTTCGTGGCCGAGGATCGTCCCCGGCTTCACCGCGGGCACGTCCCCCTTGAGAATGTGGAGGTCGCTGCCACAGATCGTGCTGGCGTCGACCCGGATGATGATGTCGGTCGGGGCGTCGAGTGTGGGCTCAGGAACGTCCTCCCACTGACGCGAGCCAGGACCGTGGTAAACAAGCGCCTTCATTGCGGCTCCTTTGGTTACCTCGACTCTGACCCGCGCCCGCGTTCGGCGGATCCGCGCTTTACCGTCGGATCGGCGCGGGAACTACTGATTCGATCGCAACTGCGACCGCCGACCGCTCAGCGCGCGCCTTCACGCCGCGCAAGACGCCGATCTCCATGATGAAGTGGAGCGGGTCGAAGACGAGGCGCCTAAAGAGCGCATCCGCGACGCCGCGACGGCGAAAACGCCAGCGTGACAGGAGGCGAGTGCGGTGTCCGAGCGGCTCGACCACGAGCGCCCACGTGCTGTTGATGAATCCGTCGCGCTGTGGCTCGTGCACGACGAGCTCGCGCCCGGGCTCGAGGACAGCGACGAACCAGCCGAGCGGCTCAAAGCGGGGCAGCGGCCGGTAGGTACGCATCAGGTCGCCGACCTCCAGCGTCTGCCACTCCGGATGGATCTTGTCGGCGTTCCTGATCGCGGCGCCCGCAAGCCGCTCGAGGCGATCGTGGCTGTAGAAGCCGGCCTGGCCCTGGCCCATCTGTACGAGCCAGGGCCAGACCTCCTCGGGCGGCGCGTCGATCGTCACCGCGTGTGTCTGCTGGTTCGCTCCGGCGACCAGGTCGTCGCCGGGGAGAGCCTGCGCCCTCTCTTTGCACGACGATCCCCACCGCTCCATCCACGGCCTCGCCGAGGTGGCGGCAAGCACGTAGACGCCGCCGAGTGCTAGCGATGCCCTCGCTGTCACAGACATCACCGACCCAGCCGGAAAGGCGGATACTCATCCTTCATCAAGGCCACATAGGCAACGACACGCCAAACCCAGCGGTTGAGGCCGACGATGAGTTCGAACAGCTCGCGCGCATAGCAGCCGCGAAAGAGCAGGATGACACCGGCGACGACGGTCTGGCAATGCTGGTCATCGTGGATCTCCGATCGGGTTGGCGGCTTCAGCAGGCCGGAAGAGCGGCCGGTAGAGGTAGAGCGCGAAGAGGGCGAAGACGAGTCCGAGCGCCGTCATGAAGGCGGTGCCGGCGCCCGAGGCGCTCGGGTCGTCGTTGGCATACATGGTGATCGCCATCGCTGCGACCGCAGGTCCGACAAGGGCGAACCAGCCGACGACGGTGTAGAGCACCTTGTGAGCCCACGTTGTCTGGCGTACCAGCCCGACACACGCGGCGACGGTGGCTGGCAGAAAGATGCCGAGGTCGAGCAGTGCGATCGCCCAGGCGAAGGTGGGACCGGCCAGGTAGCCGGGGTCGTTGGGGGTCGAGCTCATCCAGTCGGCGAGCGCCGGCAGGTAACGGGCGAAGGCGACAAGGGACAGCCCTGGCAAGACGACGCGCCCGACCAGGCGGTCGCGCCCCGGATCGCGCGGGAGTCGCCCGACATCGGTCGCGTTCCAGGCGGCGAAAGCCACGACCCACCCGAGCGAGAACAGAACCAGGTAGAGCGGGAAAAGCAGCTCGTTGTTGCCCGGCAGACGCTCGTACTCGGGGCCGAGGGTGTATTGGGTCATCATGTAGGCCGTATAGGCGCCGACTCCCAGTGCGAGCGCGGCGCCGGCAACGTGGCCGCGGAGAACGAGCAGAGCGGCGAGAATGCTGAGCGGCGCGACAACCATCAGCGAGACGGCGTCGAGCCCGATCGTCTGGTTACGGAAGCTCTCGCCGACGTGGTAGTCGATGACGCCGGTTACAAGCGGCCCGAGGAGCGACACGACCGCGAGGCCGGCGGCAAGCGCGAACAGCCCAGCGGCGAGGGCAAGAGGGGCGCGCGTGGCTGCCCGAGGCGTCGCACGCTCGCCCTGCCGCGGGCTGGCTGCTGTTGTAGTCACGGTCGTCAACGCTGTTTCTCGACAGGCATCTCGACCACTGTCACTCGCGGACGAGCGTGAGCTGTCCGGGTCAGGCCGCCGTGCGGCAGAGGCCGGCGGCGCTCGAGGCGCACGAAGACGAGGTTTGTCGCGGCGGCCGCGATCGCTCCCGCAGAACGCGGTTGACGGGCGAGATAGGCCGAGGCCAGTGACGAACCTTTGACGACGCTCGCGTCGGCGTCGAAGTCAACTCCACGCAGACGCACCCGCACGTTTGCGCCGGGCATGCTGCGCCACCAACTCTTGGCCTCCGAGTGGCCGACGAACACGGTCAATCCTTCACCGTCCTCGGCATAGGCGACCGGCACCGTGAACTCGCGGCCGCTCTTGCGACCGCGGTAGCTGATCAGGATCAGGGAACCGCTCAGTGTGCGATGGAGCCGGGAGCGGAGCAACGCCGCCACCAACACGTTGCCGATACGGCGGATCCATCCGCTCATTGTCGTCCCCTGGCGGCGGTAGCAGCGCCGGCTGGGTCGGTGTTCATGACACCACTCTCGCTGGAGCACGAGCATCTGACGTCCGGGGCTAGCCGCGGGCCTCATCGGTAGGAACCCGCAGATCTGCGGGAGCACAGGCGTCCGACCGCGGTGCGACTTCTGCGGCTTTACCGAGGGCACCTCCGTACTTCGGGCCGACGCGGCTACCGCTCCGACCCGCAAGGCTGGTCGGGATGAATCGCGTCACTGAGGACGGCGATGCGCACACAACCGAGGAGGAACGATGACGACGCTCGAGCAGACACCCCGGATCGCGTCGCCTGCGGCCGTGCGCAGCAGGCCTCAAGCGGGCTATCGCGCTTGGATCGCGCGACATCCGGTCGCCGCATTCTTCATCGGGGCCTACGCATTCACGTGGCTCTGGTGGACGCCCAGCATGCTCGGCTTCGAAGGCGCACTGGTTTCCGTCGCGATGTTCGTCGGCGCCTTCGGCCCGGCCGTCTCAGCCGCGACGATCATCCGGCTCACCGGCGGGTCGGCCCGCACCTGGATGCGCGGCCTCCTTCGCTGGCGCGTGCCGGTGCGCTGGTATGCCTTCGCGCTCGGGTTGCCGCTCCTGATCGTCTCGGTGGCGACGGCGGCGTTCGTGCTCGCGGGCGAGAAGATCGAGCTCTCGCTGCTCGGCGGGAACCTCGCGAAGCTCGTCCCGCTGCTGCTCTTCGTGACGCTACTCGGCGGCGGCAACGAGGAGCCAGGCTGGCGCGGATTCGCGCTTCCTCGGCTGCAGAAGCGCTGGACGCCTTTGCGGGCGACGCTCCTGCTGGGGTCGGTGTGGGCGCTCTGGCACGTGCCCATTCTCGTCGTCGCCGGCGGCCACGGACTCGACCCGATGCCGTTCGCTCTGATCATCCTCGTGCTCTTCGTCGGGATTGCCGGCGGATACGCGTTCCCACTGACGTTCCTCTACAACAAAACCAAGAGCACCCTTCTGTGCATGCTCCTCCACGGGAGCTACAACACCTCTATCGGGCTCCTGATCCTCGTCCCGGAGGACGCGCTCCGAGGGGCCACGTACGCGACATCGGCGCTCGCGATCACCGGAACCATGCTGGCGGTGACGACGGTTCTACTCCTCGTCACCCGCGGACAACTCGGGCTCCCCAACCAGAATCCCACGATTTCGCGCAATCCATTGCGATCGTTGAAGGGCGCGGCGCAATGAAAACTCGATACGCGATTGGCGGCGCAGCCGCCGCCTACATCTGCCTCGCGAGGCCGCGCCTGCTTAGGTGGGGTGCGACCGACCAAGAGGTCGACGGCGCCCTCCCCGGCGACGAACTCGTCGCGGACGCCGACCTCATCGCAACCCGCGCGATCACCATTCGCGCCTCTACCGAGCGGGTCTGGCCCTGGATCGCCCAGCTCGGGCAGGGACGGGGAGGGTTCTACAGCTATGACTTCCTCGAAAACCTGATCGGCTGCGACATCCACAGCGCCGATCGAATCGTGAACGAGTTGCAGGAGATCGAGGTCGGGGATCAGGTTCTTCTCGCCCCCGAGTTCGGTTACGACGTCGCCCTCCTGGAGCACGGGCGATCGCTCGTCCTCCGTGGCGGTTTCCCAGTGGAGACCATCGCGGCCCCATACGACTCGACCTGGGCGTTCGTGCTCCAAGCTGAGTCCGACCAAACGACGCGGCTGCTCGTGCGCGAGCGATACGAGTACAAGCGCCGGTGGGCCCCGCTGATCGTCGAGCCCACGGAGGCAATCAGCTTCGTGATGAGCCAGAAGATGCTTCGCGGGATCAGGGATCGAGCTGAACGTCCCGCGGATTCAGTTCCAGGCGTCTTTGCGACAACCTCGGGAGCGTTGAGATCCAATCCAGCGTTGACCTCTACTGGCTGCCGTTAGGGGCCGGCGGTCGTTCCGTGCGGTTGAACGGACGCGTCTTCGAGGCGGTGGTCGCGCGGCTCGAGAAGCGGCCGACCAAGGACCTCTACCACTCCGCGCTCGCGGTCGGAGTGCCAGAGGGCGACTTCGTGATCGAGATGGCACCGGTCCGCGACAGAAGCGGGGCGTTGCGAGGAGTCGTCGCCGAGGGCGCGGTCGGCAGCCTCCGGGCTCGCTCCCTGCGCGTCTTCCGGTACGAGAACCGACGCTGGCGTGATGGCGTGATCCCGGACGTCGACGAGGCAGTCGACAGTCCGCAGCGTCTGACCGACGATCCGCTTCTCGCGCAGCGCGTCCTTGAGTTGGTGCCCGATGCCCCAACGCCGGTCTGGGGACGCGACGAGCTCGAGGCAGGCGAGATGTGGAACTCGAACTCACTGATCTCATGGCTGATCGCACGTAGCGGCCTCGGAGTCGAGGGGATACATCCGCCGGCCAACGGACGCGCCCCGGGTTGGCGCGCCGGGGTTGTGGTGGCGCGCCGCCAGGAGACATTGCCACGGTCTTAGCCGGAACTGCGGACCGCTGGGGGCCCGCTGCGCGAGCGGGCCCCCTGCGAAGGTCAGACGGCGACGATCAGGACGGATTTGAAGGTGTGCACTTTCGCGCACTCCGCGTAGGGGAAGCCGTCGTAGACGCCGAGCGAGTAGCGACCGGCCTTCGGAAAGACGACGCGGGCGCGGTACGACCCGACTTTCGCAGTCTTGCGGCCCTTGAAGACGAGCAGCTTGCCGGCGGCGTTGCGGATCCGCACCTCCGGCTTTGCGTCGGGCATCGGCGTGCGGCCGTGCTGGAGCACGCGGATCGTGACGATCCAGGGCTCGCCCGCGGCGTGGTCGGCCTTGGGCATCGAGCTGAGCCCGACAGTCGCCATGCACCCGGCCTGGGCGGCGCCGGCGAGGGCGAGGCCGGAAACGGCCGTGGCGACGAAGACGAAGAGCTTCTTCATGCTGCCTCCTTCAGATTCGTGACGACCGCCGGCTCCGGCCGATCGCGGCGCCGGAAGGCGATCGTGGCTGCGGCGAGGCCGAGCGCCAGTGCGAGCGCAAGCCCGAGCGGCAGGTACGGGAACGAGTCGCCCGGCGGGGCGATTGCGACCGGCTTGAACGTGTGCGTCCGCGCGCCGCCGTACTGCGTGAAGCCGTCGTAGACCTCGTACGAGTACGTGCCCTCACCCGGGAACGTGACCTCGGCGTGGTAGACGCCGGACTTGCCGGTCGGCGTCGCGGTGAAGCTCTTGACGACGTTGCCGCCGTCGTCGCGGACGCGGACGAGCGGCGTGACGCCTGCCAGCGGCGTCTGGCCGTGCTGGAGCACGGTGATGTCGACCGGCCAGGCCTGGTTCGGCTCGAGGCCGGACGGCGGCAGCGAGCTGAGGCCCACGGTCGCCCAGCCGCCGGCGCCCGCGGCTCCAATGAGTGTCACAGCAGCGATGGCTGCGACGGCGAGCACGAGCAGGAGCTTCTTCATCGGACCTCCGTTCGGGGTGGACGAAGCGGATACACCGGCAGCACAGGCGAGGTTCCCTACTCGACCGACTTCGCGAGCGCAATCGCCTCGCCGATCGTCAGATCCCCCTCGAGCCGCAGCAGCAGCGGCCCGCGGTTCCAGAGCAGGACGGTGCCGGCGAGGTAGGTCTGCTCGTCGGAGATGTTGCCGTTCTCGTCGCGGAACATGACGAAGTGGTCGGCGCCGTCGACGAACAGGCCGCGCTCGCCGTCGATCCTCACGTTTCGGATCGTCGTGCCGCGACCGCCGGTCTTCTTGATGAACCCCTCGTAGATCGCGCCGCGCGCCTGCGAGAGCACGAGTCGCGGCCGCGCCGGGTCGCCGTAGACGACGGAGGCGAGGCCGTCCGGGCGCAGGAAGATCGCGTCCGGCTCGGTGCCGACATCGAGCAGCTCGAAGCCGGTCCGGCGCTCTGCCTCCTCGCGGCTGACGCGCTCGCCGAAGTCAACGCGCTGCGGCTGCAGCTCGGGGAGCGTCTCGACCTGCTCGACGGTGGCGCCGCGGATGTGGAAGATCTCGAGGAAGGCGCTGCGCGCGCCGGGCGAGAACGCGAGCACGCCGGCGAAGACCGCGAGGACGATTACGAAGCCGAGCGCCAGCGGCCGCAAGCGACCGCGACGCGCGGGCGTGCGCTCGAACGCCGTGCGCTCGAAGCCGAGATCGAAGCTGGGAGTCACCGGATAGGCGATCTCGCCGCCAAGCTCCTGCAGCCGACGCTCGAGCTCGTTCATGCCGGCTCCTCCAGCCGCTCGCGCAGGCGCCCGAGCGCCCGCGATGTTCTCGACTTGACCGTGCCGCGCCGCAGCGAGAGCACCTCACCGGTCTCCTCCTCGCCCAGCTCGAGCAGGTAGCGGCACGAGAGCACGAGCCGATCGTCCTCGCTCAGGCTTTCGAGCGCCGCGAGCAGCTCGGCGCGCTCCTCGGCGGCGATTGCCCTCCCCTCGGGGGACGGAGCCGCGTCCCCCGAGGGAAGCTCATGCGCGGCCCGCAGCGCGAGGCCCTCGCGCCGACCCTCGGCGCGGCGCCGGTTGCGCGCCTCGTTCGCCACGATCGCGAGCAGCCAGGGGCGCACGGGCGCAGCCGCGGCGAAAACGCGGCAGCGCCCGCCAGGCCTTCGTCAGACCGACCTGGGCCGCATCCTCGGCGTCGGCTGCGTTACGCGTGATCAGGTATGCGGTGCGGAAAGCGATCTCCTGGTGGTCGCGAACGAGCGCGGCGAAAGCGGCGGAGTCGCCCCCACGGGCACGCTCGACGAGCTCGTCTTCTGTCGGTGGTCGGCTCACCACTCGGTCCTCATACACCCGCTGGGTAGTGTGGGTTCCATGGCTCGTGCGGTTGGGCTCAATCACATCGCACTCGAGGTCGGCTCGCTCGACGAGGCGCTCGCCTTCTACGGACGCCTCTTCGACGTCGAGCTGCGCGGCCGGATCGCGGGGATGGCCTTCATCGACATGGGCGACCAGTTCCTCGCCCTCGCCGAGCGCTCGGAACGCGAGCCCGACCGGGAGCGCCACTTCGGCCTGGTCGTCGACGATCGCGACGCCGTGCTGGCTGCCGCGCGCGAGGCCGGTGCCGAGATCTTCGGCGGCAACTCGTTCCGCGACCCGTGGGGGAACCACGTGCAGGTGGTCGCGTACGCGGAGATCCAGTTCACGAAGACGCCGGAGATCCTGCGCGGGATGGGCCTCGAGCTCGAGAAGTCCGAGTCGGCGCGGGCGGAGCTGCGCGACAAGGGCCTGGCCTGACCTGACCGACTTCAGCCATCACGACCTCCTGAACCTGCTCGTGCTGCTCGTGGCGGGCACGGCGATGCTCGTGCTCGTTCCGAAGCTGCGGATCCCGTATCCGATCCTGCTCGTGCTCGGCGGCCTCGCGCTCGGGTTCGCGCCCGGCATGCCCGAGATCGACCTCCCGCCCGACCTCGTGCTCGTGGCCATCCTGCCGCCGCTCCTCTACGGAGCCGCATTCTTCACCTCGCTGCACGATCTGCGAGCGAACCTGCGGCCGGTGGGGCTACTCGCGGTCGGGCTGGTGCTCCTGACCATCGTCCTGGTCGCCGTCGTCGCGCACGAGATCGTGCCCGGGCTGCCGTGGGCGGCCGCGTTCGTCCTCGGAGCGATCGTCTCCCCCACCGACCCGATCGCGGCGACGGCGATCATGCATCGCCTGGGCGTCCCTCGCCGCCTCGTCTCGATCGTCGAAGGCGAGAGCCTCGTCAACGACGGCACCGCGCTCGTGGCGTACCGCGTCGCCGTGGTCGCGGTGGTCAGCGGCAGCTTCACGCTCTGGGAGGCCGGGCTCTCGTTCGTCTTCAACGTGGCAGGTGGGGTCGTCGTCGGGCTGGCGGTGGCCTGGCTCGTCCGGCAGGTGCGTCGGCGGCTGGACTTCCCGCCCGCCGAGGTGACGATTTCCCTGCTCACGGGCTATTTTGCCTACATCCCGGCCGAGCTCATCGGTGTCTCGGCGGTGATCGCAGCCGTCACCGCGGGGGTCTATCTGGGCTGGTACACGCCCGAGCTGACGACGCCGGAGGTGCGGCTGATGGGCGAGTCGGCGTGGGAGATCGTCACGTTCACCCTGAACGCGCTCCTGTTCACGCTGATCGGGCTGCAGCTGCCGGGGATCCTCGACGAGCTCGATGCCTACTCGACCGGCGACCTGCTCTGGTGGGGCGCCGCGATCTGGCTGACGGTGCTCGGCGCGCGGGCGCTCTGGGTGTACCCGGCGGCCTGGCTGCCGCGGCGGCTGTTCAGGCGGATTCGCGAACGCGACCCGATGCCGACGCCCCAGGCGCTCGCGCTCGTCACGTGGTCCGGGATGCGCGGCGCCGTCTCGCTGGCGGCCGCGCTCGCGATCCCGCTCGCGACCGACGCCGGGACGCCGTTCCCCGCCCGCGATCTGATCCTGTTCCTCACCTTCGCGGTCATCGTCGGCACGCTCGTGATCCAGGGCCTGACGCTGCCGGCCGTGATCCGGCTCCTGCACCTCGAGGACGACGGCGAAGAGGCAGCGCGCGACGAGGCGCAGGCGCGGATCCGGGCGGCGGAGGCGGCGATTGCCCGGCTCCAGGAGCTGGTCGAGGAAGACTGGGTGCGAGAGGACACCGCGGAACGAGTCCGGGCCGGCTACGGCTTCCGGCGCGACCGCTTCTCGGCCTGGCTCGACGGCGGCGACGACGGCTCGATCGAAGCGCGCTCGCGCGACTTCCAGCGACTGCGGCGCGAGCTGCTGAACGCCGAGCGGGACGCCGTCAACGCACTGCGCCGCTCGGGCGAGATCTCCGAGGAGGTCGCACGTAGGGTCGCGCGCGACCTCGACCTCGAGGACGCCAGGCTGGAGATCTGATCGAGACCTCGAACGTCCTCAAGGGCTGGCGCGAGCGGGAGTACGGCCGCTCCCGCGGCGGACTGCCCCTGCGCGTGCAACTCCCCGAGGCAGGGGCGCCCGTCGCCGGGCTCCTCGTCGCGGGCCAGCACGGCGAGGAGGCTGAGACCGGCCTGCTGGCACGGCGCCTGCTCGAGCGGATCCCCGGCGACGAGACGGACTGGGCGGTCGTCCAGGCCGCCAATCCCGACGGGCTCCTCGCCGGGACGCGGCAGAACGCGGCCGGGGTCGACCTGAACCGGAACTTCCCCTGCGCCAGCTGGCGCCCCGATCCGTCGTTCACGTTCCCACCGGGGATCGATCCCGAGCTGCGCGAGCTCCCGAACCGCACCAGCCGCTCCTCACCCGGTGCCGAGCCCGCGTCCGAGCCGGAGACGCGCGCGCTGATGGCCCTCGTCCGGGAGCTCGGGCCGCGGCTCGTGCTCGACCTGCACGCTCCGATCGAGCTGATCCTCGTCCGGGCGGGAGTGCCGTCCGAGCCGGTCGACCTGCTCGCGGGTGCGGCCGGCCTGGACGTCGTGTCCGGAGCTCGAGGTCGACTCGCCGGGCGCCTTCGACGAGTGGCTGCTCGAGCAGGGGATCCCGGCGATCGTCTACGAGGTCGAGCACGCGGGGCTGCCGCAGCTGTGCAAGCGCCACCTGCCCGGCCTCGAAGCGCTGCTGCGCGGCCAGTCCCTCAGCGCTTGAGCGCGGCCAGCTCCAGCTTGAACGCCTCGAACGACGGCTTGCGGCGGCCCTCGGCCGAGATCAGCCCCGACTGCCACCGTGCCGGGTCGCCCTCGTCGCGGAGGAGGAACCAGAGCAGCAGGTCGATCCGTGGGTGCGCCCGCGCGAGCGCGAACGCCTGGCCGACGTAGGCGGCCTGCCGCCGCCACGGCACCCCGAAGACGGTGTCAGGCGGGTTGGTCTGGTAGCCGTACTCCGTGATCCAGATCGGCTTCCGCCCGTAGAGCCGGGTCAGCTCGCTGACCAGCGCGTCGATGTTGCCGAGCGTGACGCCGCCCCGGTTCGGCGGCGCGCTCGAGGGTGACTCCGACGGCGCGCCGTAGTACGGATGGTGCGCGTAGGCGTCGAAGCCACGCGCGCCGGCCCGCTTCATGGCGCGCAGGAACGCGAGCGGCGAGACGGACGGCTTCGTCCCGTTCGGGTTGTTGTTGCCGCGCGCAGCCGTGACGCCGCAGGCGACCCTCTGGCCGCGGAGCATCGTCGTGCGGATCCCGTCGACGACCGCGTTGCAGATCCGGGCGTAGTCGAGAGCGCTCTGGATCAGCCAGCGCTTGCCGGAACGGCGCCACTGTGGGATCAGCCCGATCTGGAGGTTCGGCTCGTTCCACGCCGTCCAGTAGCGGACGCGAGGCAGTTCGGAGCCGCTGTAACGCGTGGCGGCGGCGTAGGCGAACTCGCGCAGCTGCGAGGCGTTTCGCGGCGCCGTCGTCGGCGGGTGACCGCCGTTCGCCCACGCGGGCGTACCGAAGACGGTGAACATCACCTCGACGCCGTGCCGGTTGGCGTCGCGCACGACGCGGTCGTAGAGGCGCCAGTCGTACGCCGGGTCGTCCGGGTCGGTCGCCTCGACCGGCCGGCGCCGGGCGACGCCGAGCCGCCCGCCCCAGTTCAGGTTGACGCGCAGGATCTGGACGCCGAGCTCCTCGAGCACGGGGAAGAACTCGCCGGGCTCGTCGTAGAACGCGCCGCCGCTGTCGGTGATGCCCCCTCGGAGCCCCGGCGAGGCGGACGCAGCCGACACGCAGGTCAGCGCAACCGCAGCCACTGCCAGGACCACCCTCATGGCGTGCAGTATCGACCGGGTCTGTGCGGAGTTCGAGAGCCTTTTGTGAAGCTTCCGGGACGTGCAGGAGCAACTCGATTCAGCGGTGGCGCTCGTCCAGGAGGTGCTCGGCGACGAGCTCGTCGGCCTCTACCTCTTCGGCTCGGCCGTCCTCGGCGGCCTGACGCCGACGAGCGACCTCGACCTCCTCGCCGTCGCGCGACGGCCGACGGCGGACGACGAGCGACGCCGGCTCGTCGAGGGGCTGCTCGTGCTCTCGATGAAGCCGCGCTACCTCGAGCTGACGATCGTCGTCCAGTCGGAGATCCGGCCGTGGCGCTATCCGCCGCTGATGGACTTCCAGTACGGCGACTGGCTCCGGGCGGAGCTCGAGCGCGGCGAGATTTCGCCGCCGAGACAGAGTCCCGACCTCGCCGCGCTGATCACGATGACGCTCCTCGCGGGCAAGCCGCTCGTCGGCCCACCGGCGGCGGACGTCTTCGACCCCGTTCCGCACGAGGACCTGCTCCAGGCCGGCATCGACGAGCTCGACGGCATCCTTGCCGATCTCGACTCCGACACCCGCAACATGCTCCTCACGCTCACCCGCATCTGGTGCACGGCGGAGACGGGAGAGATTCGCTCCAAGGACGGTGCAGCCGACTGGGCTCTTCCCCGCCTGCCCGCGGAGCACCGGCCCGTCCTCGAGCGTGCCCGCGACGGCTACCGCAGCGGCGACTACGGCACCTGGGACGACCTCGACGTCCACGCCTGCGCCGATTACGTCGTCGGCGCTCTTAGACGATCGCGTCGGCGCCGAGGAGCGTCCGCGCCTCGGTGAGGAAGTCCGTGTCGATCGCGACCCGGTAATCGGGCCCGAGCGCGAGTGTCTTCGGCCCCAGCGACGTATCGAGCGAGACGTACACCCTGGACGGGCCCGGATAGTCCTTGACGAGATGCGCGAGGTCTCGGATCAGCCCCGCCCGGGCGGCGCGCGCATCGAGCTTGAAACGGATCTCGGTCCGCTCCTGCACCGCCTCGAACCCGTTCACCTCGAGCGCGATCAGCTTCGTCTCGCCCTGTTGCTTGTGGTCGATCCGGCCCTTGACCACCAGGATCCGGTCGGTGACGCAGAGCTCGCGCGCGGCCGCGTAGGTCGAGTTGAAGACGACGACCTCGCCGCCGCCGGTGGGGTCGTCGAGCGTCAGGAAGACCATCGGCTCGCCCTTCTTGGTCGTCAGCTGCTTCAGCGCCGAGACGATGCCGCCGACCGTGACGACCTCCCCGTCGCGGCGGCGCTCGAGCTCCGCCAGGGTGCAATCGGTCTTCCGGCGTAGCTGCTCCCGGACGGCGTGCAGCGGGTGCTCGGAGACGTAGAGGCCGAGCGTCTCCTTCTCGAGCTTCAGGAGTTCCGGCTTCTCGAACTCCCCGGAGGGGATCGCCGGATGGTGCTTCGGTCCGTGCGCTTCCTCAGCATCGCCCATGTCGAAGATCGAGGCCTGGCCCGCGAGCCGGTCGGCCGCGTGCTTCTGCCCCCACGCGAGCGATTGCTCGAGGCAGGCGAGCATGCCCATCCGGGAGGCGCCGGTCGAGTCGAGCGCACCGCACTTCACCAAAGCCTCGAGGGACCGCTTGTTGACCACTTGCGGGTCGACCCGCTCGGTGAAGTCCCAGATCGACTCGAACGCAGTGCCCTCCTCGCGCGCGCGGATGATCGCCCGCGCCGCCGACT
>CAVSWD010000002.1:0-200987 GCA_963731615.1 uncultured Gaiellaceae bacterium | reverse complement strand
ATCTCCCTGCTTCTCTTCGCCGGCACGGTCGGGCTCGCGCTTCTCTACCTGGCCCTCGACTGACCGCCTAGCTTCTCGGCCCAGCGGCCGATGAAGGGCGAGACATGGTTGCGGTCCGTCGTCTCGCTGTGCTCGCCCTCCTGGGGCTGCTCGCGGCTGCTTTCGCCGGCCCGGCGAACGCGGCACGGCCGCCGCTCGGGCTGACGTATCCCGAGACCATGAGCACCGCGCACTTCCAGGTGCACTACACCGGAGGCAGCGCGACGAACGACGCCACCACCCACCAGACCGCGTCCGACCTGGTGACGCTCGCCGAACGCGCGTACGACCTGTTCGTGACCGGGTGGGGCTACCCCGCCCCCCTCTCCGACGGCGACGCCAAGACCGACATCTGGGTGAACGACCTGAGCATCTACGGAGCACTCGGCATCACCGTTCCCGACGTCACCGGCACAACCACCGCAACCGCCTGGATCGCGATCGACCCGGCGGCGACCACCTCCTTCGAGGTGATCGCGCACGAGGTCCTGCACGCGATCCAGCTCGGAATGTGGATCCCCACCGACCGCTGGCTGATGGAGGGCACGGCGATGTGGGCGGGCCTCGTGGCCAACGACTACAAGCCGTTCGACATCTCGCTCGCCGCGACGCTCGGCGCGCCCGACATGTCGCTCACCTGCACGTCGGCCGCCTGCGGCGACCCGTGGGAGATCGCCGGCTACACGCGCTGGGAGTTCTTCCAGTACCTGAGCGAGCGGTACGGCAACGGCATCGTCAAGGATGTCTTCGCCCACGGCGCCGCCGTCGGCAGCCCCACCCAGACCGGCGCCGACATGCTGGCCGGCACCCTCGCTGCGAAGGGGACGACGCTGAGCACGGTCTACGGCGACTACACCCTGGTGCAGGTCGCCGGCAACTACCAGGTCACCGACCTCAAGGGTCTTCCCCCGCTCACCCACAAGACCGTCGCGACGGGCGGCAAGACCGCCGCGCTCCCCGTGCAGCACGTGCCGGTGAACCACCTGGCGACGCGTTACCTCAAGCTCGTCCGCGGCAACGGCGCGGTCGATGCCTGCCACGCCGCGACGCTGTCGCTCACCGTGGCGATGCCGGCCGGGCTCGGCTCGCGACCCGCCCTGTACTGGAAGGCGCTCGGCACGACACCGATCCAGTTCTCCGTCAACGGGAACACGGCGTCGGTCTCGGTGCCGTGGGACACGTGCACCGGCGGCCAGGACGGCTACCTCGCGCTGCCGAACCCGAGCCTCTCCGCCGACGCACAGGTGTTCACCGTCAGCGGCTCGCTCACCGTCGACTTCAACTCGATCTCGTCGCCGCTCAGCCCGCCGCTACCGCTCTATGCAGGCCCGACGACCCTGGTGCCGGGCGGCGACGTCGCGCCCTCGTTCCACGTCTACGGCGCCCAGGTGATCCGCGTCGCCGCCGCGAAGCGCGTCGTTCGGCTGATCGTCTTCTCGAGCGGCCCCGGCAAGCTCCAGGCCGCCGTTGGCGGCTCGGTGGTCGGAAACTTCTCTCTGCGCGCCGGCAACAACGAGGTCCGCTTCCGGGTGCCGGCGAAAGCCCTCAAAGCGCTGCGCCAGACCTCAGCCGCGCGGGCCAACCCCTCCCTGCTCACGCTCACGAGCCTCTCGACCGCCGGCGTCAAGGGCAAGTCGGTCACGCGCAGGCTCACCGTCGTCCCCGCCAGGAAAGCCGGCCGCTAGGAGCGTCATGCCCGTCCGCCGCCCCCTTCACCTACTCGCCCTCCTCGGAGCCCTGCTCGCGCTGACCGTCTCCGACGCGTCTGCGCGGCAGACCGCCTCCGGCCCCGGCAATCTGCATCCCTTCCTGCTCCGGGTCGACGAGCCCCGCAGCACGACGTTCACGCGGACGCCGGCGTTCGCCTGGAACCCGATCCGCGGCGCGCGGCGCTACGAGTTTCAGCTCTCGACGAGCAGCTCGTTCCGCGAGAGCGGCGTCGTCTACTCCGACACGACCCTTTCCACGCCAGTCGCCGCGCCGGCGCTGACCTTGCCGTGGATCAACGGCACGCCGCACGCGCTCTACGCGCGCGTTCGCGCGGTGCTCATCGACGACACGACCACCCTCTGGAGCGCCCCCTACGGCTTCGACATGGATCCGCCGGCCGTCCCGACGCCGCTCCCCAGCTACCCCGGACTTCTGCGCTGGACGCCGGCCGACGGCGCCGTCGGCTATCAGGTTTGGTTCGTCGACCTGCCGAAGATGGTCTTCACCGCGACGAACGTCCTCGACGAGCGCGAGTTCTACTCCTTTCACCAGGGGGCTTCCTGGCTCGGCCAGGTGCGGTGGCGCATCCGCACGATCCGCCATGATTTCAACTCGCGCAGCAACGGCCTGCCCGCCGTCAGCTACGGCCCCTGGAGCCCCGTCTACGCCTCGGTGAACCCGCCGTTCGCGGTCGGGCCCCTGAAGCCGACTGCGACCGTCTCCGACATCGCATCGAACGGCTCGGCGTCCGCCCCCGCGCATCGCCTGACCCCAGCCTTCGTCTTCGCCGGCAACCAGCCTCCGGTCGGGGCGGCGAGTGAGCTCTACCGCGTTCACGTCTTCACCGACAAGCGCTGCGTCAACCGGGTCTACTCCGGCTCGATCGTGGGAGGCCCGGCATTTGCGCCGCGCACGAGCGGTCCGCTGGCGCTTCCCCGCACAGGAGCGGCACTCGCCGCTGCCCGTCAGTCCTACCTTCCCGACGGCGATGAAGGCCCCAGCTTCGCCGCCGACATGGAGAAGATCGTCGGCAACGAGTCGATGGAGGGCGTGCAGACGACCGTCGGCCTGCCCTCCGGCGACACGAGCCCGGCCGCTCCCGCAGCGCCGGCCGCACCCTCCACACCCGCCCCGGGCACTCCGGCACCCGCCGCTCCCGGCGCCACCGAACCGGAAGGCCCCAAGGTGATCGAGCTGATCAAGGTCAAGGGCGACCTCGGCCCGCCCGTCGGCCTCTGGGACACCGACTGGTCGAGCGGCGGTGGCTACTACTGGACCGTCGTCCCCGTCGAGGCGACCGTGCCCGGCGCGCTCTCGACGAGCATCACCGGAGCGGGCGCCGCGCTCGGCAGCAACTCGATCCCGGTCTCGGATTCGAGCGGCTTCGCCGGCGGCGACTCGATCAGCATCGGCAATCCCGGCAACGTCGAAGCCGCCACGGTCACCTCGATCGGCACGAACACGATCAGCGTCTCCGCGGCACTGAAGCTGTCCCACGGCTCCGGCGAGCCCGTCGTCCGCACGGGCGGCAACATCCAGTACCGCGACACCGAGGTCGCCCAGGACGCCTGTGCCTCGGGCCGGGTCCTCCGCTTCGGCAAGGAGAGCGAGCCGACGCTGACGGCCGGCGGCGAGGCTTTCGCCTCTGGGCTGACCCCGAAGGGCCGGCTCGCATCCGCCGGCGATCAGCCCGCCTTCTACGGCTCCCCGCTCGTGGCCTGGACGGCCGCGCTCGGCGCCGAGGTGTACGCGGTGCAGTGGAGCAAGACCCGCCATCCGTTCAAGCCGGAGGCCGACCCGGCCACGACGGCGCTCGGGATGATGACGCTCAACACCTCCGCCGTCCTGCCGCTCGAGCCCGGCACGTGGTACTACCGCGTCCGCGGCTACGACTACTCGCTGCCGACCGGCGCGCAGGCGATGTCGTGGTCGAACCCGCAGCGGATCGTCGTCGCGCGGCCGACGTTCACGGTCATCGGTGAGGGAGCGGCGGACAAGTCGACCTCGAACGTGAGAACGCTGAGCTCACGCAGCGCCGGCTTCTCGCTCAAGCTTCCGAAGACCTTCCGCCAGAGCACTCGCACCACGACGTCGACGAAGAGCCGCTTCCGCGCGCTCGGACGGCCCGGCTCGACGCTGCGGCTGGTCGCCCGCGACCCCGCCGGCGCCGCCGTCTTCGTCCAGACCGCGCCCGACCGCGACGCTGCCACCCCAGCCGCATGGTTCCGCTCGGCGACCGCCGCGGCCCGCCGGGCCGGCGCGCCCAACTGCGGGCGCACCTCCCTCTCGGCCGGCGCCGGTGTTCGTTGCACGGGCGCGAACGGCTCGCAGGCCTCGGTCGTCTACCTCTTGCAGTACCGCAACACGACCTACACGCTGACGTTCGCCGGCCGCCCGGATCGCCGCGCGGCAGACGCGAAGCGCTTCGCCGCGGCTGCACGCTCCTTCCGCTTCACGCGCTAGCAGCCCTTAGGCTCGGAGCGTGAGCCCGGACCTGGCCCTCGCGCTCTCGCTCGCCGACGACGCGGACGAGATCGCGCTCGCGCGCTTCCGCGCCAGCGATCTCCGGGTCGACACCAAGCCCGACCTGACGCCCGTCTCCGAAGCCGACCGCGCCGTCGAGACCGCTCTGCGCGAGCGGATCGCGCGCGAGCGGCCCGGCGAGCCGGTGCTCGGCGAGGAGGAAGGCGGCGAGGACACGAGCGGCTGGATCCTCGACCCGATCGACGGCACCCGGAACTACACGCGCGGCATCCCCGTCTGGGCGACCCTGATCGCCTACGCCGACCGCGTTGCCGTCGTCTCGGCGCCCGCGCTCGGCCGGCGCTGGTGGGCCGAGCGCGGCCTTGGCGCCTATGCCGACGGACAGCGAATGCACGTCTCGGCGATCGACCGGGTCGAGGACGCGACGCTGCTCTACGGGCTCGAGCAGCCGCCGCCGGAGCGTGCCTACGACGCGTGGCACCTGCGCGGCTTCGGCGACTTCTGGGCGCACATGCTCGTCGCGGAAGGCGCGGCCGAGGCGGCCGTCGACGCGTCCGGGCTCGCGATCTGGGACTGGGCGCCGATGAAGATTCTCGTCGAGGAGGCAGGAGGACGCTACGAGGCATCCATCTCCTCGAACGGCGCACTCGACGTCAGCGGACTGCGGTGACGGCGGCTTCGTAGACGGTGTCGCGGCCGAAGCTGTCGAGCTCGGCCGAGAGCAGGTCGCTGGCGCTCGGGGTGCCGCCCGTTGGCGGCTCCAGCGACTCACCGTCGACCGCAACGCGCTCGAGCCGCTCGGCCGAGCGGTGCACCAGCTTGACCTGCCGGCGCAGCCGTGTGCGCAGCCAGCCGGCCAGCAGGAGCGCGTCCGCCGTCGGCCCCGTCACGGACAGCGTCTCGATCGAGCGGATCCCGGGCCAGCGGGCGGCGAGACGGCCGCGCCAGCCGAGCGAGCGGCCCCAGGCGATGTCGGAGACCGCGATCCGGTCGAACAGCCGCTCGAGCTCCTGGTAGGCCGCCGGCAGCCCACGCCACTCCGACGAGTCGACGACGAGCCGGTCGCAGACGTCCACGAGCTGCTCCAGCTCGGGCTTTCCCCAGGGCGGCAGCCCACGCCAGCGGCAGAACGTCGGCAGATCGGCGATCAGCAGGGGCTGGACGACCGAGCCCGGCACCTTCGTCCGCCTGCCACCGAGGCGCAGTTCGATCACCTCGGAGCAGACCTCGCGCGAATGGCCGGGCAGCGCGAAACAGCGGACGGCGACGCTGACCCCGATCCCGTCGGGCTTCCGTGCGTCGGGCAGGAGCAGGATCGCGCGCGACGGATGCAGCTCCTCGAGGCCTGCAAGTGTGCGTCGCGCGGCATCGGCCCACCGCGGCGGCGCCCACGCGACGTGCGTCATCACGCTGGTTCGCTGCTGGCCGCGTTCGTCTCCGCCCTGCATCCGAAGCTCGGCGAGTTGCCGCTCGACCTGGGCGACGACGCTCATGGCTCGCGCGGCGGCGGTTCCGCCGCCTCTGGCGCGTGAGCTGCAAGCCAGGCTAGGACGCAGGGAGCGGACATACGCGGGCGTATGTCCGCGACTGAGGACAACGCATGGCGCCGCAGATCACGCGTCAGAGGTGCGCCAACTGCCGCCGCGCGAGCCATTAGTGCCGCCTCCAGCTGCGCCCGTCGCGATGGATGAGGTCGTCGGCGCCGGCCGGGCCCCAGCTGCCGGCCGGATAGTTCGGGAACGAGGGCCGGTCGCGCTTCCAGGCCGCCACGATCGCGTCGACGAGCCCCCACTGCTCGTCCACCTCGTCAGCCCGGGTAAAGAGGGTTGCATCGCCGAGCATCGCGTCGAGGATCAGCCGCTCGTACGCCTCGGGCAGGCTCGTCCGGAAGGCGCCGCCGTAGAGAAAGTCCATGTGCACGGTGCGGATCGACATGCCGGCGCCAGGCACCTTGGCGCCGATCGCGAGCGAGACGCCCTCGTCCGGCTGGACGTGGATCAGGAGCACGTTCGGCCGCAGCCCTTCCCCCGCGACCTCGGCGAACGGCGGATGCGGCGCGCGCTTGAACTGGATCGCGATCGTCGTCTCACGCCGCGGCAGCCGCTTGCCGGCGCGGACGTAGATCGGCGTGTCGGCCCAGCGCCAGTTGTCGACGAAGAGCTTGGCCGCGATGTACGTGTCGGTCGTGGAGCCGCGCGCTACGCCGGGCTCCTCGCGGTACCCGGACACCTCCTCGCCCTCGATGAAGCCGCGGCCGTACTGGCCACGCACCACCGACTTTGGCCCGGGCGTGTGCAGCGAGCGCAGCACCTTCACCTTCTCGTTCCGTACCGAGTCGGCGGTGAAGTCGATCGGCGGCTCCATTGCGGTCAGGGCGACGAGCTGGAGCAGGTGGTTCTGGAAGACGTCCCGGATCACGCCTGCGTCCTCGTAGAAGGCGGCACGGCCCTCGATCCCGATCGACTCCGCCACCGAGATCTGGATGTGGTCGATGAACTGGCGGTTCCAGATCGGCTCGAAGATCCCGTTCGCGAACCGCAGCGCGAGCATGTTCTGGACCGTCTCCTTGCCGAGATAGTGATCGATCCGGAAGATCTCGTCCTCGCCGAAGTGCGCGAGCACGATCTCGTTCAGGCGGGAGGCGGACTCCCGGTCGCGGCCGAACGGCTTCTCGACGATCAGGCGTACCCACCCGTCGGTGCTGCGCCGTTCGCCGAGCTCGGTGACGATCGTCTCGAAGGCAACCGGTGGCACCGCGAGGTAATAGAGCCGGTTGCCGCCGGTGCCGCGCTCCTCGTCGAGGCCGCGCAGCGTCTCGACAACGCGGTCCTCGCCACCGTCGTCGGCGAAGTCGGTGGCGACGTAGCGCATCCCGGCCGCGAGCTCGTTCCACGCGTCCGCGCGCAGCTCATCGCGGCCGAACTCGCGGACTGCCTGCTTCATCTCGGCCACCCATTGCTTCGTCGTCTCCTCGGTGCGCGCAACCCCGACGACGCCGAACTGCTCGGGCAGCAGGCCGCGCAGGGCCAGCGAGTAGAGCGCCGGGAAGATCTTCCGCCGCGTCAAGTCGCCCGAGGCGCCGAAGATCACGAGCGCGCACGGATCGGGGCTGCGACGGAGCCTAAGCCCCTCCTCGAGCGGGTTGCTCACCGGGGGTCGGAGCCTGCCTTCGCCGCCTTGACGGCCTTGACCGCGTGCCCGCCGAACTGGTTGCGCAGCGCGGCCTGCACCTTCGCGGAGAAGTCGATCTCGCGCCGCGAGGCGAACCGTGCGAAGAGCGCGGAGCTGATCGCGGGAAGCGGCACGCTGGCATTGATCGCCTCGTTGATCGTCCAGCGGCCCTCGCCGGAGTCCTCGACGTAGGGCGCGATGTCGTCCAGATGGTCGCCGTGCCGCTCCATCGCGGCGTGCAGCAGCTCGAGCAGCCACGAGCGCACGACCGAGCCGTAGCGCCAGATGCCGGCGAGCTCGCTCAGGTCGAGCTCGAACTCGGAGTGGTACATCAGTTCGAACCCCTCCGCGTAGGCCTGCATCAGGCCGTACTCGATCCCGTTGTGCACCATCTTCGTGAAATGGCCGGCGCCGGACGCGCCGACGTGCGCCCACCCGTCCTCGGGCGCGAGCGCCTCGAAGATCGGCCGCAGCCGCCTCAACGGTGCCTTGTCACCGCCGGCCATCAGGCAGAAGCCGACCTCGAGCCCCCAGATCCCGCCCGAGACGCCGACGTCGGCGAACGAGATCTTCTGCTTGCGCGCCTCCTTGTAGCGCCGCTGCGAGTCGCGGAAGTTCGAGTTGCCGCCGTCGACGATCGTGTCGCCCGGCTCGAGGATGTTGACGAGCTTCTGGAACGTGTCCTCGGTGATCTTGCCGGACGGCACCATCATCCAGACGTGCCGCGGCGCGTCGAGCTGCTTCTTCAGCGCGCCGAGCGTCTTCGCGGTCGAGGCGACGTTCGGGTCGTACGTCTTCACCTCGTGTCCCGCCTGCTCGAGGCGCTTGGTCATGCCGGAGCCCATCCGGCCGAGACCCACCATGCCGAGTTGCACTAGAGATCCTCCAGTCGGATTCGTACAGCACGTCTGCCGCGTTCCGCGAGCGCGGCAAAATCACCGGCAGCCTGAGCGCGGATCAGGCGGCCGAACCCGAAGTCACGTCCGGGAATCGGGATCTCGTCGCCCGTCTCGTCGACCACCTGGACGAAGAGGCCCGTGTTCGGGCCGCCCTTGTGCAGCTGCCCGGTCGAGTGCAGATAGCGGGGGCCGAGCCCCTTGGTGACGACGCAGCCGGTTTCGCTCCCGCGGACGACGAGTGGTGCGAGCTCCTGCTCGCGGGCGGGATCCACGAACGCCTGAATGCAGACGTAGTCGCCCTCGGCTGCCTCCCCGAGCAGGTCCTCCACCGATCCCTGAGGCGACACGTCGGGCTCGCCGGCCGCGAGCACCTCGCTCGTCTTGTCCTTCGCCGCCTGCACATCCGGCTGGTCGAAAGGGTTGATCCCGAGCACGTGCCCGGCAACCGCGGTCGCGAACTCCCAGCGGTACCACTCGGCCCCGAGGTCGTACGGATCGACGACGTCGATCTCGCCGCGCTGCCGGTCAGGCCCGTCCGCCCGCTCTCCCGGTGCCGGGACGAGGCCCTTGTCGAGCTTCCCGGTCGACTCGGCCAGGAGCTGCTCCGCCCAGAGGCCGAAACCGGTAGAGCTCTCGTCGAGGCAGACCTTGTCGCGGCCGGCTTCCCACTCGTTGCCCAGCCGGAGGCCGAGCTCGACTCCTGGGTTCCCGTCCTCCTCGTGGCAGGCGACGGTCATCTCCGCCGCGATCTGGAGGAAGCGCTCGATGTCGACGCCCATCAACGCAGCCGGCACGATCCCGAAGAGCGAGAGCGCGGAGTAGCGGCCGCCGATCTCTGGCTCGCCGGCGAACGTCGCCCGGAAGCCGCGCTCGCCTGCGAGCCGCTCCAGCTCCGAGCCAGGATCGGTGATCGCGGCGAACTGCTCCCCGCGGCCGCCGCAACGCTCCCAGAAGTACTCGAGGTGCGAGCGCGTCTCGATCGTCGAGCCCGACTTCGAGGAGACGAGGAAGAGCGTCTGCTCGAGGTCAAGCTCGTGCTCGAGCCTGCGGATCGCCGCAGGATGCGTCGTGTCGAGCACGTGGAACGACTCGACCGCGAACGCTCGCCGGAGCACTTCCGGCGCGAGCGAGGAGCCGCCCATCCCGAGCAGGATGCACTCGTGGAACTCCTCGGTTGCGGCCTCGGCGAACGCGTTCAGCTCGCCGATGTGCGACCGCGTGCGCGTGACCACGTCGAGCCAGCCGAGCCAACGGTCCTCGCCCGAATCGGTCCAGAGCGTCGCGTCGAAGCCCCAGATCCGCTCGGCGATGCTGCTCACGCCCCTGGCCGCCTTCCGCTCCCGCCCGGCGGAGCCGGGCTCCGCGGAAGGCTGTCGTCGCTCGCGCCGCTCCCGCCGGCGGCCCGTACCTCCGTACTGTGCCACCGGCCTACGCGACGCGAGCGACGACCCAGGAACGTGAGCAGAGTCACGCGGCGGCGAGTTGCGTGCGCTTCTCCCGGACTCCGCCCAGGAGCTCCTCGAACGAGTCGGCGAACTTCTGCACGCCCTCTCGCTCGAGCGTGTCGGTCACGTCGTCGTAATCGACGCCCGCCTGCGCCAGCTCGTCGAGCAGCGAGCGAGCGTCGTCGAGGTCGCGTTCGAGCGTGTCGGCGACCTCGCCGTGATCCTGGAACGCCTCGATCGTCTCGAGCGGCATCGTGTTCACGGTCGCGGGGCCGATCAGCTCCTCGACGTACATCACGTCGCGGTACTCCGGGTTCTTCGTCGACGTGGACGCCCACAGGCAGCGCTGCGGTGTCGCACCCTTCGCCGCGAGCGCCTCCCAGCGCGGCCCCGAGAAGAGCTCCTGGTAGCGCTCGTAGGCGAGCTTCGCGTTCGCGATCGCGAGCTTGCTCTTGAGCTCGGGCCGGCCGGCCTCGTCGAGGCGGCGGTCGGCCTCGGTGTCGACGCGCGAGACGAAGAAGCTCGCGACGGAGGCGACCGGAGAGGGGTCGCCGCCCGACTCGACGAGCCGCTCGAGCCCGCGGATGTACGCCTCGGCGACGGCGGCGTAACGGTCGAGGGAGAAGATCAGCGTCACGTTGATCGAGCGACCGCGGGCGATGCACTCCTCGATCGCGCCGAGGCCTGGCTCGGTGGCGGGGATCTTCACGAACAGGTTGGGCCGGTCGATCCATTCGTGCAGGCGCATGGCCTCCTCGATCGTCCCGTCGCGGTCGTAGGCGAGCGTCGGGTCGACCTCCATCGAGACGTAGCCGTCCTTGCCGTCGCCCTCGTCCCAGACGCGTCGAAGGACGTCGCAGGCGCCCTGGATGTCCTTGACCGCAAGCCGGTAGAAGATCTCCTTCGGCTCCTCTTCCTCGCCGAGCACCTGCTTGAGCTGCTCGTCGTACCAGGAGCCGCCCGCCAGCGCCTTCTGGAAGATCGTCGGGTTCGAGGTGACGCCGACGACGGCGTCGTCCCGGACCAGCTTCTCGAGGAAACCCGTGTCGAGCCACTCGCGCGAGATCGAGTCGATCCACACCGACTGTCCCCGGTCCGAGAGCTCGTGCAGTCTCGACTCAGCCATTGCCTACCCCTTCCATCGCGGCGATTTTCTCCAGTCTCTTCACATAACGCTCGCCGCCGTCGAATCGTGCCGCGAGAAAGGCGCGCACGAGCTCTGCGGCCAGCTCGCCACCGACGATCTCTGAGCCCAGGCAGAGCACGTTCATGTCGTCGTGCTCGACGCCTTGGTGGGCGGAATAGGTGTCGTGACAGATCGCCGCCCGGATTCCCGGCAGCTTGCAGGCGGCGATCGACGCACCGACGCCGGAGCCGCAGACGAGCACGCCGCGCTCGGCGCGGCCGTCGCTGAGCGCCTCGCCGAGCTCGCGGGCCTTGTCCGGGTAGTCGACCCGCACGGCGTCCGAATCGGTGCCGAGATCGACCGCTTCGTGCCCGAGGCCGGCGAGCTCCTCGAGCACGCGCTCGCGGAGCTTCACGCCTCTGTGGTCGAACGCGACCGCGACCTTCATCCCGCGCTACGTTACGACAAACGACGAGAGGGGAGCCCGATGGAAGGGCCGGAGCTCTGGCGGGAATTGGGACAGCAGCTGCGCGCCGACGCCGTGCGCGCGAGCGCGAAGGCGGGCTCGGGGCACCCGACCTCGTCGATGTCGGCCTCAGATCTGGCGGCGGTCCTGCTCGCGGCCCACTTCCGCTACGACTTCGACCAGCCGAAGAGCCCCGCCAACGACCGGCTGATCTTCTCGAAAGGGCACGCGTCGCCGCTCGTCTACGGCTTGTTCCGCGCTGCGGGCGCGATCACCGAGGACGAGTTCATGACCTACCGGCAGTTCGGCTCGCGCCTCGAGGGGCACCCGACGCCGGTGCTCCCCTGGGTCGACGTCGCCACCGGCTCGCTCGGGCAGGGACTCCCGATCGGGGTCGGCCTCGCCCTCGCGGGCATGAAGCTCGACCGGCTGCCGTTTCGCACGTGGGTTATCTGTGGCGACAGCGAGCTGGCGGAGGGGTCGATGTGGGAGGCGCTCGACGCTGCGTCGTTCGAGCAGCTCGACAACCTGACTGCGATCGTCGACGTCAACCGGCTCGGCCAGCGCGGCGAGACGCGTCACGGTTGGAATCTCGATACCTACGCCGAGCGGTTCCGCGCGTTCGGCTGGAACGCGATCACGATCGACGGCCACGACGTCGACGAGATTGATCGAGCCTACACCGAGGCCGAGCAGACGACCGGCGCGCCGACGGCAGTGATCGCGCGGACGCTCAAGGGCAAGGGCTACTCGAAGATCGAAGACCAGCCCGGCTGGCACGGTAAGTCGATGTCCGCGGAGGACGCTGAGGAGGCGCTGCAGGAGCTCGGCGGTGTCCGCAACCTCCGCGTCGAGGTCCCGAAGCCGTCGGGCGATGCGCACGAGTTCGCCAGCGGAGGCAGCGAGTGGCCCCGCTACGAGGTCGGCTCGAAGGTCGCGACCCGCAAGGCGTACGGCGAGGCGCTCGCCGGTCTCGGCGGGGACGACCCGCGCGTGGTCGCACTCGACGGCGAGGTCGACAACTCGACCTACTCGGAGTTCTTCGGCAAGGCGTTCCCGGAGCGCTACTTCGAGATGTACATCGCCGAGCAGCAGATGGTCGCGGCAGCGGTCGGGATGCAGATCCTCGGCTGGAAGCCGTTCGCGGCCACCTTCGCCGCCTTCCTCTCCCGCGCCTACGACTTCGTTCGGATGGCCGCGATCTCGCAGGCGACGATCAAGCTCTGCGGGTCGCATGCGGGCGTCTCGATCGGCGAGGACGGCCCGTCGCAGATGGCGCTCGAGGACATCGCCTCGCTCCGAGCGATCAACACCTCGACGGTGCTGTACCCCTGCGACGGAAATCAGACGGCGGCGCTCATTCGCGCAATGGCCGACCTCGACGGCATCTCCTACCTCCGCACGACTCGGGCCGACACCGAGGTGCTCTACGCCGCCGACGAGGAGTTTCCGGTCGGTGGCTCGCGGACACTGCGCGAGGGCGACGACGTGACGCTGATCGGAGCCGGGATCACTGTGCACGAGGCGCTCGCGGCGGCCGACAGCCTCGCTGCCGACGGGATCGAGGCGTGCGTGATCGACCTCTACTCGGTGAAGCCGGTCGACGCCGCCACGCTCCGGTCGATCACGTCGCCGATCGTCACCGTGGAGGATCACCGGGCCGAGGGCGGGCTCGGCGACGCCGTGCTCGACGCGCTCGCCGATCTCGACGATCGCCCGCGGGTCGTCAAGCTGGCCGTACGGGAGCTGCCGCACTCGGGGAAGCCGGCGGAGCTACTGGCGGCCGCCGGGATCGACGCCGCGGCGATCGAGCAGGCCGCCCGGAAGCTCGTCAGGAAGGAAACGGCCGTCTCCTAGGCCTGTCCACACGTCACTACCCTGTGACCTGTGGCAGTCCTGATCGCATCCTCGCTCCGCAAGGAGCTCTCCGGCGACCCGCTCTTCGACGGGGTCTCGTTCAAGCTCGAGCGGCGAGACCGGCTGGCGCTCGCCGGCCCGAACGGCGCCGGAAAGACCACGCTGCTGCGTGCGCTGATGGGCGAGACCGAGCTCGCGGGCGGCGAGCTCGCCTGGGAGAAGGGCGCGCGCGTCGCCCTGCACGACCAGCGGCCGCCGCGGCTCGGCGGCTTCACGCTGCGCGAGTACGCGCTCTCCGGCGCCGCCGACCTCGTCGAGACCGAGCGCGAGCTGCGGCGGCTCGAGGAGGCGATGGCCGCCGGCGACCACGCGCCCGAGACGCTGCGGCGCTACGGCGAGGCCCAGGCGCGGCTCGAGCACGCTGGCGGCTACGGCTGGCGCGACCATGCCACTGCCGTCCTGCGCGGCCTCGGCTTCGCCGACGCGGATCTCGACCGCGGTCTCGAGACCTTCTCGGGCGGGGAGCTCACTCGTGCCTCGCTCGCGCGCGCGCTCGCCGGCGGGCCGGATCTGCTCCTGCTCGACGAGCCGACGAACCATCTCGACATGGAGTCGATGGAGTGGCTGGAGCAGGAGCTCTCGACGATCGACGCCGCCGTGATCCTGGTCGCGCATGACCGCTGGTTTCTCGAGTCGGTGGGGACCGCCGTGCTCGAGCTCGAGAACGGCAAGTCGACCTACTTCCCGGGCAAGTGGCACGTCTGGCGGCAGGAAAAGGCAGCACGCCTCGCGATGCAGGCCAAGTTCGCCGAGCGCCAGGCCGAGGACATCGCCCGGCTCGAGCGCTTCGTCGCCCGCTTCCGCTACGGGACGAAGTCGCGCCAGGCCCAGGCGAAGCTGAAGCAGATCGAGCGGATCGAGGCCGTGCGGGTCGAGGCGCCGAAGGAAGGGCGACGCACACTCGGGTTCGAGTTCCTGAAGCCGGTGCGCAGCGGCCGAATGGTGATCGAGGCGGAGGGCTTCGACCTCGCCGCCGGCTCGAAGCCGCTTCTCCACGACGCCGAGCTCGTACTCGAGCGCGGCGAGCACGTGGCTCTGATCGGGCCGAACGGCTCCGGCAAGTCCACGCTGCTCGAGGCGATCGTCGCGGGAACGCTCGGGCGGATCGGCCACGGCGTCGAGCTCGCCTACTTCTCCCAGCACGAGGTGGAGCTCGACGAGCGCGGCAGCGTGCTCGAGTGCACGATGGGCGCGACGGGGCTGCAGCGGCCGCAGGCACAGGCGCTGCTGGGCCGCTTCCTCTTCTCCGGCTGGGACGCGCACGAGAAGCCCGTCGTGGCGCTCTCCGGCGGCGAGCGCCGCCGGCTCGCGCTCGCGCTTGTCGTCGCGTCGGGCGCCAACTTCCTCGTCCTCGACGAGCCGACGAACCATCTCGACCTGGAGAGCCGCGAGGCGCTCGAAGCCGCGCTGGAAGCGTTCCCCGGCACCGTGTTGCTCGTCTCGCACGACCGCGCCGTGCTCGACGCGGTCGCGGAGCGGATCGTTGCAGTCGAGGACGGCGGCCTCCGCTCCTACCCGGGCGGCTGGGCCGACTACGCCCGCATCCGCGCCGGCGAGGACGCACCCGCGCCCTCGCCGCCGAAGGAGCGCAAGGAGAAGCCGAAGCCGGAGAAGCCGGCGTCGAAGCGGCCGACGGAGCTCGAGCAGATCGAGAGCTCGATCCAGGCGCAGGAGCTCGAGCTCGCGGAGCTGGAGCGCCGGCTGGCGGACGACTGGGGCGACGTCGAGGTGCTTGCGGCGCACAAGGCAGCCCGCGACCGCCTGCAGAGCCTGCTCGAGCGCTGGGAGCGGCTGTTCGAGGCAGCCCAGACGTGACGAAACGCCGTCCGGCGGCGTAGAGACGGTGTGCAGGCGATGACGCTACCCGCCAGACAACCCGCCTGGTCGGCCTCGTTTGCCACGACTGCAGAGGAGCACCTCGACGACGTGTACGCCTATCTCGTCTATTTGACCCACGACCGCTCGCTCGCCGAGGACCTGGCCGCCGACACGTTCGAGAAGGCGTTGCGACTCTGGCGGCGCTTCGACCCAAGCCGCGCCAGCGCACGCACCTGGCTCTGCCAGATCGCGCGCACGACGGCGCTCGACTGGTTCCGGGCCGAGGAGCGGCGTGGACGCCGCGAGCAGCGGGCGGCTGCCCCCGAGCGGCTCGACGAAGGTTTCGTGGAAGGGCTCTCGCCCGAGCTCGAGGCAGCACTGGCCGCTCTGTCGGCCGGCGAGCGCGAGGTGATCGCGCTCCGTGTCCTGCTCGAGCTCGACGGCGAGGAAGCCGCCCGCGTGCTCGGCATCAGCCCGACGGCCGTCTCGACGCGCCTGTCGCGGGCCCTGAACAAGCTGGAGGAGAAGGTGACCGTCCATGTCTGAGACGCTGCTGAACGAGATCCGCGCCACGCGGCCCGCCGCTCCCGCCGCCCTGCGCGAGCGGGTGCGCGCGATCGCGGTCGACGTGCCGGCCCCCGAGCCCTTCCTCGACCGGCTCCGGTTCACGTGGGGCTGGCGGCGGCTCGTGCTCGTGGCGCCGGCGGCGCTCGTCGTCGCTCTCGTCTCTGCGGGGGTGATCGGGCTGAGTCGCGACAACGTCGGCGACGGCAACGAGGCCGCCTCGAGCCGAGCCGGCGATGCTGCCGTCACGAGTGAGGCATTCGGGACGGCACTCCCCGGGGCGCCGCTCGCGGACACTGCCTCGGCGCTCAAGACCGCGCCCGTCCAGCGCGAGGCGGCCCCGGCGGTCGGTGCCCCCTCCGCCAGCGCGACCACCGTCGCACCGGCCCCGGGACAGCTGCAGCGCTACCAGGCCGAGCTGCGGCTGCGCGTCGACGACGTCGAGGCGCTCTCAGCTGCAACGAAGCGCGCCCAGCAGATCGCGGTCGCGCACGGCGGCAGCGTCGCCTCCCTGCAGTACGACGCGCCGTCCGAAGGGATCGGCGCGGCTCAGATCGTGCTTCGGATCCCGACGACGCGCGTCCAGGGAGCGCTGGCGCAGCTGACCGCGCTCGGCACGATCCTCGGCCAGCGCTACGGGATCGAGGACCTGCAGCAGCAGGCCGACAGCCTCCAGACCCAGCTCGAGGCGACGCAGAGGCAGATCGCGCAGATCCTGGCCCAGCTCGGGAGCCCGACGCTCTCCGACGAGAACCGCGCTGTGCTCCAGTCGCGGCTCGTGTCCGCCCGCCAGAAGCGCGCCAGCCTCCGCGAGGGCATCCGCACGACGAACGCCGAAGCCCGGACGGCCACCGTCTACCTGACCCTGACGACCGAGGAGATCGAGCCCGCCGCAGTGGGCGGCAGCCGCCTCGATGACGTCAAGGACGTGCTCGCCTGGGAGGGGATCGCGCTACTGTACTTCGTCGTCGTCGCCGGGCCGTTCATCCTGCTCGGCCTGATCGTCTGGCTCGCTCTCCGCTACTCCCGCCGCCGGCAGGAGACGCGCCTGCTCGAGCAGCACTAAGCTTCTGAGATGAGGCAGATCTGGACGAGCCGCGCCGCTCAGGCAGCGACGAAGTACGGCGAGCACGCGCCGATGGCCGCGGTCTGCTGCAACGCGTGCCGCACCTGCACGACGACGAACGCGGTCGGCCTCGCCCTCGCCGGCGTGGCCGCCCTGAGCGCAGGCGTCGTCAAGTCGCTTCGCCCAAGCCCCAAGACCTGACCCCGGGCGTGGCTGCTCGAGCAGCGCTAGTCGTCGAGGTTCGGCTCGTGCATCGGGAGCTCGGCCCGCACGGTGGTGCCGAGGCCGTGCTCGCTGGAGACGCGCAAACGGCCTCCGAGTGCTTCCACCCGGTCTGTGAGCCCTCGGAGGCCCGATCCTTTGCCGGGCTCTGCACCGCCGACGCCGTCGTCGGACACCTCGACCACGAGTAGGCCGTCGTCGCGGGCGAGGTCGACCCGGGCTCGACTCGCCGACGCGTACCTCGCAACGTTCGCAAGCGATTCCGAGACCACATAGAACGCCGCGGCCTCGATCGCCTCGGGCAGCCGCTCCGGCGGCAGGCCGCTGACCTCTACCGGCAGCGTGGCGCGTGCGGCGAGCGCCTCGACGGCCGGGGTGAGACCGCGGTCGGTGAGGATCGCCGGATGGATCCCGCGGGCGAGCTCACGCAGCTCCTCCAGGCCGAGCGCGAGCTCGCCGCTCGCCTGCGCGAGCAGCTCCGCCGCGGCCGCCGGATCGTCCAGTAACCGCGACTCGGCGAGACGAAGGCCCAGAGCGAGCGAGACGAAGCGTTGCTGCGCGCCGTCGTGGAGGTTCCGCTCCAGCCGCCGCCGCTCGGCGTCGCCGGCCTGGACGATGCGCGCCCGCGATGCCGTCAGTTGCTCGCGCGCCTCGGCATTCGCAAGCGCAACCGCGACGAGTCTCGTGAATTTCTCGAGCCGCTCCTCGACCCCGGCCGGGAACCGGCCGAGGCCGCCGCCGTTCGAGATCGAGGTGGCACCCCAGAGCCGCCCCGACACCACGATCGGAGCGGCCACTCCCGAGCTGACATGGGCAGCGAGCATGTGCTCCCGAAGCTCGGGCGGCTCCGTGTCCAGGTCGATCCGCGCCGCACAGCCCGTCTGCGCGACGCGCGCGATCGCGCCGCCCTGGAACGGAAGCGGGACGCCGAGCGGAGGTTCGAACTGGCCTTCCCGCTGCCAGGCGCCCACGATCACGGCCCCGGCCGAATCGTCCAGATAGCGGACGGTCGCGCTGGCGTCGGCGCCGAACAGCTCCCCGATCTCCTGCGAGACGACGCCGAAAAGCCGCTCCGGGCGCTCCTCGGTCGCGACGGCGACGGCGACGCGGCTGAGGGCTGCCTGCTCGTCGGCCAGGGTCGCGAGATCCTCACGGGCCTGCGCGTTGGCGATTGCGACGGCGACGAGCCCGGCGAACTGGCCGAGCCGCTCCTCGACGTTCGCCGGAAAGCTGAGGTCGCGCGTCACCGAGACGACGAGGCTGCCCCAGATCTCACCCGAGACCACGATCGGAGCGGCGACGAGCGAGGTAACGCCGAGCGCGACCAGCCGTTCGTGAAGCTCCGCGGGCACACCGGGGTCGTTCGTGGCCGTCCGAACCGGCTCGCCGGTCCGCGCGACCTCGGCGAGCGCAGCACCGGGCTCGATCTGGACGACCGTTCCGGCGCCCGGGATCCGCACACCCGGCTCGCTCCACTTGCCGACGATCAGCCCCTCGCCGGGACCCGGCCCGAAGCAGACGAGGTTCGCCGCGTCTGCGCCGACGAGACGGGCCACCTCCTCGGTGACGACGTCGAAGACTCGCTCCGCTGTCGACTCGGTCGCAACGGTCACCGCGACGCGCTTCAGGGCCGCCTGCTCCTCGACCAGCATGCGGAGGTCCGGGCCGGGCATGACGGAAATCGTCGCACGGCGCGGCCGCAGCACCAAACGGCCGGAACCGAGCTCAGCCGGCGTCGAGCGTCGCGACGACCGCCTCGGCCACGACCTTGAGCGGCTTCCCGGAGACCTGGCTCGCCTTGCGGAGGCGCGCGAAGGCGTCCTGCTCGGACAGGCCCTCCTTCGCCATCAGCAGGCCCTTCGCCCGCTCGATCGCCTTGCGCGCGGCGAGAGCGTCCGCAAGCGACTCCGCCTCCTCCCGCAGCGCCGCCAGCTCGTCGTGGCGCGCTCGAGCGGTCTCGATCGCGGGCAGCAGGTCGGTCTCGCGAAACGGCTTGACGAGATAGCCGAAGACGCCTGCCTCGACCGCCCGCGCGACGAGCTCCCGCTCGCCGTAGGCGGTCACCATCACGATCGGGATCGGCCGCTCCTCGAGGATGCGTTTCGCAGCCTCGATCCCGTCGAGCCGCGGCATCTTGACGTCGAGCACGGCCAGGTCGGGCAGCTCCCGCCGCGCCAGCTCGACCGCTTCCTCGCCGTCGCGCGCCTCCGCGCAGACGTCGAAGCCGGCGGCCTCGAGCAACGAGCACAGGTCCATCCGAATGATCGTCTCGTCCTCGGCGACGAGGATCCTCACGCGGGGAACACCACCTCGGCACGCAGCCCCGGCTCGCTCGTCAACGTGATCGTCCCGCCAAGCTCGTCGCCCACGAGCGCGCGGACGATCGAGAGCCCGGTGCTGTCGCCGCTCCCGTTCAACCCGGCGCCGTCGTCCGCGACCGCGAGCATGACCTCGTCGCCGCGACGCTCGAGCTCGATTCGCACCGTCGCGCCGCCGTGCTCGAGCGCGTTCTGGAACAGCTCGCTGAAGACGAGTGCGAGCGCCGTGGCGCGATCGCCCGCGAGCGAGACGGGCTCGAGCTCCGCTTCGACCGCCTTGCCTGCGACGAGTCCCTGCACCAGCATCGCGCGCAGCCGCTCGATCAGCTCGGCGAGGTCGACGTCGTCCTCCCGGTGCTCGGTCAGCACCTCGTGGACGGCCGCGATCGCGAGGATCCGGTTGACCGAGTCGGTGAGCGCGCGCCGCGGGTCGACCTCGGCCGCCCGTGCCTGGAGCCGCAGCAGCGACGCCACCGTCTGCAGGTTGTTCTTGACCCGGTGGTGGATCTCCTGAGCGAGGACGCCACGCATGACCGCGCGCCCGTGCTCGAGCGCGACCGCCGCATGGTGGGCGATCGCCTCCAGCAGCGCGCGATCCTCGTCCGAGAAGGGCGTGTCGCGGTCGCAGACGAGCTCGCCGATCTGCCGTCGCTTCCAGCGCAGCGGCAGCCGCAGGTTGTAGGAGCCGGCACGCCCTTCCGGCCACGCGATCTCGCCGTCCTCGAGCACGAGCGCGGCGCCGGTGGCATCGACGGCTGCGATCGTCGTCTTCACGATCGCTTCGAGCGACTCCTCCAGGTAGAGCGACTCCGAGACCGCCTCCGAGATCTGCGCAAGCGCCTCGAGCTCGTGCACACGCCGCTGCGCGTCGGCGTACAGGCGCGCATGCTGGATCGACTGCGCGACCTGGGAGGCGATCGCGACCAGCAGGTCGACCTCCGCCTCGCTGTGCTCGCGCGGCGCGCGGGTACGGACGTTGAGCGCGCCCTCGAGCTTCTCGCGAGCCAGGATGGGCACCGCCAAAATCGACTCGTACTCGTCCTCGGGCAGGTTGGGGAAGAGCTTGAAGCGCGGATCCAGATGCGCGCGCGCCGCGATTGCAATCGGCGCCCGCTCGGCGGCGGCCGCACCGGTGATCCCCTCGCCGGGACGCATCCGCGGCCGCCGCGTCATCTCCTCGACCCGGGTGCCGTGCGTCGCCCGCAGCACGAGCTCGTCGGCCCGCTCGTCGTAGAGGTAGACGAAGCAGGCGTCGGCCTCGAGCGCCTCCGCGACCTTGCTCGCGACGAGCTCCAGCACCTCCTCGAGGTCGAGCGTCGAGTTGACCGCGGCGATGGTCTCGGTCAGCAGCCGCAGATGACGGGCGGACGCGTCCACGGGGCGCAGTGTAGGCGGCGTCATCCGACGCTCCCTTTACAAACTTCTTACCGAAGCAGCAAGAGAAACTTCATGAGGCGGGAATAGGTTCTCCGACAGATGAGCGCAATCGAACTCGATCTCCGTGGTGTCAAGGGCTTCCTGGTCGCTGACGTCCGCGGGCGCGTGATCGGACGAGTCGAGTCGCCCATGTACGGCACGCAGCCGGACGTTCCGGATGCGCTCGCCGTCCGCTCCGGCTTCCTCCGCGGCCGCCGGCTCGTGCCCGCCGCGGCGATCGGCGAGATCGACCAGGGCTCCCGCGTGATCGGCCTCAGCGTCCAGCGCGAGTCGATCCAGAAGTTCCTCTAGCCCCACCGGTTCTCGCGCGAGGGAAGCGACGCGCAGCCGTTGGCTCGGCCGCCGTGTTACGACCACGGGCCCCGTAAAGGAGCCCGCGATCGGCCGTCAGTTGAGGTCGCAGCGCTCGCCTTGCGCCGCAGCCCTAGGACGAGTATCCCGCCCGGCGATCCCGCTGTCTAGAGGACTGCGAGATACCGGTCGAGCTCCCACTCGGTCAGCTGAATCCGGTACTCGTCCCACTCCTTCCGCTTCAGCTCGACGTAGCGCTCGTGGATGTGCTCGCCGAGCGCCTTCTTCATCAGCTCCGAGCCCGCAAGCTCCTCGACCGCTTCCCCGAGCGTGCCCGGCAGCGCGACGATTCCCCGCTCCTGCCGCTCCACCGCCGAGAGGTGGTAGAGGTTCGAGTCCATCGGCTCCTCGAGCTCGTAGCCGCGCTCGATCCCCTCGAGGCCCGCGTGCAGGAGCGCCGCGAAGGTGAGGTAGGGGTTGCAGGCAGGGTCGGGACAGCGGATCTCGGCGCGCGTCGCCTGCTCCGAGCCCGGCTTGTAGAGCGGGATCCGGATCAGGGCGGAGCGGTTCCGCTGCGACCAGGCGACGTAGACCGGCGCCTCGTAGCCGGGCACGAGCCGCTTGTAGGAGTTGACCCACTGCGCGAACACCGCCGAGAGCTCGCGTGCGTGCCGCAGCAGGCCGGCGATGAACGCCTTCGCGGTCGGCGAGAGGTGATTTGGGTCATCGCTGTCGAAGAACTGGTTCCGGCCGTCTGTAAAGAGCGACATGTGCGTGTGCATGCCGGAGCCGTTCTCGCCGAACAGCGGCTTCGGCATGAAGGTCGCGTAGACCCCGTTCTTGGCCGCGATCTCCTTGACGATCAGCCGGTAGGTGATTGTCGCGTCGGCCATCTCGAGCGCGGACGCGTAGCGCATGTCGATCTCGTGCTGCGACGGCGCCACCTCGTGATGGTGGTACTCGATCGGGATCCCCATCGCCTCGAGCGCCTGGATCGTCTCGTTCCGCAGCTCGGTCGCGGCGTCCAGCGCCGTCATCGCGAAGTAGCCGCCCTCGTCGAGCGTCTCGGTGCCCTTGTTGTCCTTGAAGAGGAAGTACTCGAGCTCGGGGCCGATGTTGAAGGTGTCGAAGCCCATGCTCTCCATCCGCTCGAGCGCCTTGCGGAGCATGAAGCGCGGATCGCCCTCGTACGGCGTCCCGTCGGGCTTGACGATGTCGCAGATCATCCGGCCGACGATCGTCTCGCCCGCGCGCGCCGGCATGATCCGGAAGGTCTCCGGGTCGGGGATCGCGACCATGTCCGACTCCTCGATCGCGTTGAAGCCGGTGATCGACGAGCCGTCGAAGCCCATCCCGTCGTCGAGCGCCGCCTCCAGCTCGCTTGGGGTGATCGCGAAGCTCTTCAGGTGCCCCTCGAGGTCGGTGAACCAGAAGAGGACGTACGCGACCTCCTGCTTCTCGATCTCCTTCAGGACTCGCTTACGGGACTCCGGGTCGGACGTCGCCCGGTGCTTGCTCTCGACCATCGCCATGCGGTGTGCCTCCTTGTGAACGAAAAAAGCCCCGGAGGCGCCACTCCCGACAACCGAGGAGTCCGCATCCGAGGCAGCGTCGCCTACGAAAGACCCCGCGAGTCTACACCACGGGGCGAAGCGCCTTGAACACTGTCATGTCGTACTCCCATGCCGACTCGCCGCTCTGCACCTCGACGTCGGCGAAGCCCGCGCGCTCCAACAGCGCGGTGAGCTCTTCCCGATCGTAGATCGACTCGGTCAGGAGGTGCTCCTCCTCGGCGAAGAGCTTGCCATCGCGCCACTGCCAGACCTGGATCGCCCTCGTCACGCACCGGTCGGCCCGATCGACGTCGACCACTCGGCTGCGCAACGCGTACTCGAAGCCGTCGGATCCCAGTCGTCGCTCGGCCGGCGGGTCGCGCCGCCGGGGATCGAAGTCCACCGGGAGGATCTCGGACTCCTCGACGTCGAGTGCCAAGAGTCCGCCGGGCTCGAGGTGGTCGTGCAGCCTGGCGAGCGCCTGTGCACCCTGCTCGCGGGTGCTCCCGAGCCCGAAGGTGCCGCAGCAGACGATCGTCCGGTACCGGCGGGGGAGGTCGAGCTCGTGGAGCGCCTGCGCATACAGCGTGGGCGCGAGCCCGTCGGACGCCGCCTGGCGGCGGCACTCGGCGAGCATGTCCGGCGAGATGTCGCAGCCGTCCACGTCGAGCCCGTCGCGGAGGTAGGAGAGAAGGAGACGGCCGGTGCCGCAGCCGGCGTCGAGGGCCGGCTGCCCGGCAGCGACGAACGGCCGGAAGTACTCGACCTCCGGCCCGCCGTCGTTGAACTCTGCCCACCAGCGGGCGACGAGCCCGTAGTGCCAGGTAGACACGGCTACCCCGACCGCTTCAGCTTCCCGTGCTTCTTCGCGTAGATCTCGCCGCGGCGGAAGACCCAAAGCCCGACCGGAGCCGCGACAGCGCCGATCAGGAGCAGCGGCCAGATCTCGTCCCACATCGTCGAGAGCCCGGCTCCGTCGAGGATCGCCTCCCGGATCCCGTCGAGGACGTACGTCGCCGGCGAGATCACCGACAGCCACTGCATCCACTGCGGCAGCACCTCGACCGGGTAGTAGACGCCCGAGACGACGAGCAGCATCCCCTGCGCGACGAAGCCGAGCTGCGCGCCCTTCTCCGGCGAGATCAGCGGCAGCACCGCGGTCATCACGCCGATCCCGATGAAGGCCAGCGAGCCGGCGACGAGCACGACGAACGCCGCGACGAAATCGGCCTCCGGCAGCGCCAGGTCGAAGAACATCGCCACGACGACGAAGAGGATGATCGCCCGGATCAGGCCGTAGAGCACGGCGAAGAAGCCCGCACCCGCGAGGTGCATCGCCCGCGAGAGCGGCGCCATGAACGTGTACTCGATCGTCCCCTCCCAGCGCTCCCAGGCGACCGTCTCGGTCATGAACTCGAACAGGATCCCGAGGTAGGCCCAGACGACGGCCCCGATGAGCAGCTGAGTCGTGGTGCGGGTGACATCGATCTCGCCACCGGTCGCCTCGATCCCCTTCGCGATGAAGACGATCGTGAGCGTGTTCGCGATCGTCCAGACCATGAAGGCGACGTCCCACCAGATGTAGCGGCGTGTCAGGTAGACGTTGCGCTCGACAACGCCGCCGAGCCCGATCAGCTCGGCTCGGAGCGTGGCTGCGGCGCCGCGGATCATGCGAACACCTCCCGTTCCTCGTCGTCCTCGTCCACCTCGGCCTCGAACTCGCGGCCGGTCGCCTTGAAGAAGGCCTCCTCGAGCGTCTCCACGCCGAAGCGCTTCAGGATCTCGGGCACCGTCTCGAGGAAGAGCAGCTCGCCCCGGTCCAGGACGCCCACGCGGTCCGCGAGCGCCTCCGCCTCGGCGAGGTCGTGCGTGCAGAGCAGGATCGTCGCGTCGTGCGACTTCCGCACCTCTCGGATGAACGTCTGCACCTCGAGCTTGGAGCGCGGATCGAGACCCGTCGTCGGCTCGTCGAGCAGCAGCAGCACCGGCGAGGTGAGGAGCGCCCGCGCGAGCGCGACCTTCTGCTGCATCCCGCGCGAGAGGTTCTCCATCGGCTCGGTACGGCGGTCGATCGGGAAGCCGACCCGCGTCAGGATCTCCGGGATCTTCACCCGCGTCTCCCTGGGGCCCATCCCGTAGTAGCGCGCCGCGTAGTGCAGGTTCTCGCCGGCCGACATCTTCTTGAAGAAGCTCGCCTCGACCGAGACGCGGTTGACGAGCTTCCGCACCGGCCGCGGGTCGGTCATGACGTCGTGGCCGAAGACGTGCGCGCTGCCGCCGTCGCTGAAAAGCAGCGTCGACAGCAGCCGCACGAGCGTCGACTTCCCGGAGCCGTTCTGGCCCAGGATCGCGACGCACTCCCCCCGCTCCATCGTGAACGTGACACCTTCCAGCGCCGCCCGCTTCTTGCGCGCGAACCGGCCCGCCTTCTTGTCGCGGCGCGAGAACACCTTGCGGAGGTCGTGGACCTCCACGGCAGGGAACGGACGATGCAATTCGACAACCTCGGACATCTCAAAAACTCCTTCGCTGACACGAAACTCCAGGAACACAGCACGCGACGCCCGCTACTACGGCGGGCCGCGGCAACGGGTGTTCTAGATGTGAGCGAGGAATTTCATCCGCGCCGACGATACCAGCGCGGCGGTTGGCGTCCATCCGTGTGCCCTGGTAGGTTCTGAGCAGGTTCCGCCGGCGCAGGTGGATCCGAGGCTATGGCGCCTCAGAGCTCTCGAGCTCTGGGCGCTTTTTTTGTGGTCCGAGAAGAGAGGGAGGATGGGATGTCGGAGCTGGAGAACAGGCATTACCTGCGGAACGGCGGCGAGACGCTGCCCGACGCACGCGAGGCGCTCGAGTGGGCGGCCGAGACGCGCGTCTCGATGGTCGACCTCAAGTTCTGCGACCTGCTGGGCACCTGGCAGCACATGACGCTGCCGCTGCGGGCCTTCGACGCGGGCGCGTTCGAGGACGGGCTCGGCTTCGACGGCTCGTCGATCCGCGGCTGGCAGGGGATCTCGGAGTCGGACATGCTGCTGATCCCCGATCCGACCTCGGCGATCCTCGATCCCGGCACGGAAGCGCCGACGCTCTCGCTGATCTGCGAGATCGCCGATCCGCTCACCCGCGAGGGCTACTCACGCGATCCGCGCCAGGTCGCCAAGCGCGCCGAGGAGTTCCTGCGGTCGACGGGGATCGCGGACACGTGCTTCATCGGCCCGGAATGCGAGTTCTTCGTCTTCGACGAGGTCAGCTACGACCTCGGCCCGAACGCCGCCCACTACGCGGTCGACTCGAGCGAGGGCCACTGGAACTCCGGCAAGCCCGGCCTCGGCTACACCTCGCGGCCGAAGGAGGGCTACTTCCCGACGGCGCCGCACGACACGCTGCACGATCTCCGCACGGCGATGGTCCTGACGCTCGAGCGGCTCGGGATCCCATGCGAGTTCCATCATCACGAGGTCGCCTCGGGCGGCCAGTGCGAGATCGACCTGCGCTTCGAGAGCCTGACCCGGATGGCCGATCAGGTCATGACCTACAAGTACGTGGTCAAGAACGTCGCGAGAGCGCACGGCAAGTCGGTCACGTTCATGCCGAAGCCGATCTTCGGCGACAACGGCTCGGGGATGCACTGCCACCAGTCCCTCTGGAAGGAGGGGACGCCGCTGATGGCGGACAAGTCCGGCTACGCCGGGCTGTCGCAGCTCGCCCGGGCGTACGTCGGCGGCCTGCTCGAGCACGCGCCCGCTCTGCTCGCGCTCTGCGCCCCGACCACCAACTCATATCGCCGGCTCGTACCCGGCTACGAGGCGCCGGTCAACCTCGTCTACTCGCAGCGCAACCGCTCGGCCTGCATTCGGATCCCGATGTACTCCGACTCGCCGAAAGCGAAGCGGATCGAGTTCCGCTGCCCCGACGCGGCCGCGAACCCGTACCTGGCCTTCTCGGCGATGCTGATGGCGGGCATCGACGGGATCGAACGCGGGCTCGACCCCGGTGCACCCGCCGACTACGACCTCTTCGAGGAAGCGGGCCACGACGTACCGCAGGTGCCGGGCTCGCTCGGCGAGGCGCTCGATGCGCTCGAAGCCGACCACGAGTTCCTGCTCCGCGGCGGCGTCTTCACCGAGGACCTGATCCGGACCTGGATCGACTGGAAGCGCGAGCACGAGGTCGACGTCGTCCGGCTTCGCCCCCATCCGGCCGAGTTCGGCCTCTACTACGACTGCTAGGAGGCGCGCATGATCAAGGTCGAGGCGGTCGTCGTGCGGGACAAGGTCGAGGAGGTGATGGACGCCGTCACCGACCGCACCGGCCATGTCGGCGTCACCGTCCTCGAGGCGGTCGGCCACGGCCGGCAGCCCGGGATCACGCACGAGTACCGCGGTCGCGTCTTCGAGTCGCGCTTCCTGCCGAAGGCGATGCTCGTCTTCCTCGTCGAGGACGAGCGGGCCGAGGTGGTCGTGGAGACGATCGTCGAAACTGCGAGAACGGGGCACGAGTCCGGCGACGGCATCGTCTGGACGACGCCGGTCTTCGACGTCCGCCACAACCGCACCGGCAGCGACCTGGCGGAGGTGGAGGCATGAGCAACCGCGACCTCGTCATCGCGGCGTCGACGATCTGGGTCGTCGTCGCGGCCGTGCTCGTGATGTTCATGCAGGCCGGCTTCGCGTTCCTCGAGGCCGGGCTGACGCGGATGAAGAACGTCGGCCACATCGCGGCCAAGAACGTGCTCACGTTCGCGCTCGCAGGCGTCGCCTACTACCTCGTCGGCTTCGGGATCGCGTTCGGGGACGGCGGCAACGGTCTGGTCGGCGGCTCGGGCTTCCTCCCCGACGCGGACACGCTGCTCGCGATCGGTGCCGAGCCGTTCTCCTGGTTCTCGACGATCCCGGCCTCGGCTGCCTACCTCTTCCAGGTCGTCTTCGCCGGCGTCTCGCTGGCGATCGTCTGGGGGGCGATGGCGGAGCGCACGAAGCTCTGGGTCTACTTCGCCTTCGGCGTCGTCTTCATCCTCATCTACTCGGTCGTCTCGCACTGGATCTGGCACCCGGACGGCTGGCTCTTCGCCCTCGGGATGCAGGACTTCGCGGGCTCGACGGTCGTCCACTACCAAGGCGCGCTGGCCGCGCTCGCGGGCGCGCTGCTACTCGGGCCGCGGCTCGGCAAGTACGGCGCCGACGGCCGCCCGAACGCGATCCCGGGCCACAACATGGCCTACACGACGCTCGGCGTCCTGATCCTCTGGTTCGGCTGGTTCGGCTTCAACGCCGGCTCGACGCTGGGGATCGAGAGCGGCGACAAGCTCGGCTACTTCGCCTACGTCGCGCTGACCACGAACGTGGCGGCGGCGGCTGGTGCGCTCGGCGGCATCACGGTCTCGTGGCTCGTCGTCCGCAAGCCCGACCTCTCGATGCTGCTGAACGGCGTCGTCGCGGCGCTTGTCGCGGTCACGGCCGCGTGCGGCTTCGTCGCACCGTGGGCGGCGATCGTGATCGGGTTCGTTGCGGGCGGAATCGCAGTCGGCGCCGTGCTCTGGATCGAGTCGATCGGGATCGACGACCCGATCGGCGCCGTCGCGGTGCACGGGATGGCGGGGGTCTGGGGAACGCTCGCAACCGGCATCTTCGCGCTGCCGGCGCTCGCGTCGAACCTCGCCACCGGCTCGGGCGGCCTGCTCTACACGGGCAGCTTCCACCAGCTCGGAATCCAGGCGCTCGGGATCGTGGCCGTCGGCGCGTTCACCTTCACGCTCTCGTTCGGGGCGCTCTGGGTGATGAAGCGAACGGCAGGAATCCGCGTCGACGCCAGCGTCGAGCAGGCCGGCCTCGACGTCTCCGAGCACGGCATGTGGGGCTATCCCGAGTTCTACATCCCCGTTCCGGGCGGCTACGGCAGCGAGTCCCACGCGGCGGCCTTGTCGCCCGGGATGCGCCATCACGCGACGGCGCCCGTCGCGGACGCCGCGGGCCAGCCCGCCTAGCCGCAGAACGCGCGCTCGAGCAGGAGACGCAGCTTGGTCTCCTGCTCGGGCGTGAGCGGATACACGTTTGCGGCGACGACCAGCAGCCGGTCGCCACGCGCCCAGACCACCGAGATCGTGCCCAGGAGGTTGCCCGTGTGCCCGACGACAGGGCCGCACGGGGTGTCGAATCGCGCCAGGCCGAGTCCGTAGCGCTCGTCGCCGCGCGGCACCATACGCCGTCCGAGGTCGCTGGCGAGCAGGCGCGTGAAGAAGCGGTCGAGATCGGCCGCGGTCGAGACCATGGCGCCGGCAGCCCCGGCGGATCGGGCCGTGCGCTCGCTCGTATCGGTCAGGCTTCCAGTCGCGATCCCGTCCCGCAGCGGCCGCTCATGTCCGTGCAGATGTGGCCCGTCGACCGTGTCGGCCTCAAACGTCGTGTCGGCGAGGCGGTAGGGCTCGAGGATCTGCCGATTCAGCATTGCGTCGAGGGCCGCGAGCCCGGCCCGCTGGAGGACGACGCCGAGGACGAGGTAGTTCGTGCTCGAGTAGGCGTACCCCTGGGTCCGCGGCTTGCCGTCGGCGATCCCGATCAGCGCCCGAGGGTCGAGCTCGCCGCGAAGGAGCGCCGGATCGGAGGTGTAGTCGAAGAGGCCCGCCCGGTGTGAGAGCAACTCGCGGATCGTGATCTCGTCCGCGTCGCTCACGAGACCCGGCTCGTAGTCGGCGGCGGCGTCGTCGAGCGAAAGGATGCCGAGGCGAGCCAGGTCGAGCGTCAGGGCCGCTACGAAGGTCTTCGTGATGCTGCCGATCCGGAAGCGCTGGCCGGCCGTCGCCTCGCCCGCCGCGAGCTCGCGGACGTCGTCGCCGTCGCGAACCCGAACAATCACGCCGGGCACGCCGCTCTCGGCGAGCTCGTCAGCGGTCTCCTGCAGTGACGCAGGCTCGTCCTCGGGCCAGAGCTCCACCAGCAAGAGCGCGGCGACCGCCACGAGGGCGGCCGCCGCGAGACCTACGAGCCAGAGCCGGCGCATCCGGCGGGAATCTACGACACGGCGAACGTGACCGACACCGTCGCGCTGGTCTGCTGGCTGCCGCCCTCGATCGGGGTCGACGAGACCGCGTCGGCCTTGACGCTTGCGGCGAGCGGGAGCGGCTGCGGCGCACCGCCGCCTTCCACGATCGCGGTGACGCGGCCGAGCGAGACGTTCGCCGCCTCGGCGAGCGCCTGCGCGCTTGCTCGCGCATTCACCACCGCGGCTTTCAGCGCCTGGCGATAGAGCTCGCTCTGGTCGCCGACGGAGAGCGAAGGCCCGTAGACCTGGTTGGCGCCGGCCTCGACGGCGGCGTCGATCACTGCTCCGACGCGCGCGAGCTGCTTGATCGTCGCGGTGACGGAGTTGGTCGCCGCGTAGCCCTGCACCTCGTTCTGCTCGCCGAGGCGGGACGAGACCGAGACGTACTGCGTCTTCACATCCGTCGCTCCGGCGGCCTTGAGCGCGGCGAGCACGCGCCGCATCTCGGCGGCGTTCGCAGCCAGCGCCGCCTTCGCCGTCTGCCCCTGGCTCTCGACGCCGAACGAGATCTCGGCGCGATCCGGTACCGACGCGACGGAGGCGGTTCCCTGCACGGTGATGCCGCCCGGCTCGGCGGCTGCGCTGGCGGCCGGCCCGGGGAGGGTGGCGGCGGCGAGCACGGCTGCGAGGACGAGCGGAGCTGCAACGAGAAGGATTCGAGTTTTCATACCGTGGATACGCCGCAACCCGCGACGGCGTCACACGGCGGCGAGACGTACCCGCGCGTCCGCGATCGCCTCGCGAACGCCGCCCGGGCCCGGCGCCGCGCGCAGCTCTGCGTCCGGGGCCTCGAAGCTGCCGTCGCGCACGGCACTCGCCACCTGCTCATGCGCGTCGCGGAAGGGGACGCCCTCCTGCACGAGCGCCTCGGCCGCATCGGTCGCCAGGAGGAGCGGATCGGCGGCGGCGGCAGCCAGGCGCCCGCGGTCGAGCTCGAGGCCGCCGATGAGCACTGCCAACGCGCCGAGCGCGCCCCGCAGGTCGGCGCGGGCGGCGAACACGGGCGCCTTGTCCTCCTGCAGGTCGCGGTTGTAGGCGAGCGGCAGAGCCTTCACGGTCGCCAGCAGCCCGGTCAGCCGGCCGATCGCCGTCCCCGCCTTGCCGCGGACGAGCTCGGCGACGTCCGGATTCAGCTTCTGCGGCATCATCGACGAGCCCGTTGCGACGTCGTCGGGCAGGACGGCGAAGCCGAACTCCGACGTCGTCCAGAGCACGAGCTCCTCGCCGATCCGCGAGAGGTGGACGAAGCAGACGGCGGCTGCGTAGAGGTAGTCGAGCGCGAAATCGCGGTCGGCGACGGCGTCGAGCGAGTTGCGCAGCTGGTTCGGCGGCGGCGGCAGCGGCAGGGTCGACCCGGCGAGGGCCCCCGCGCCGAGGGGGCTCGGGGCAGCCGCCGCCCCCGCGGAGGCGAAGCGGCCGAGGTCGCGTTCGAACATCTCGACCCACGCGAGCAGGTGGTGCCCGACGGTGACCGGCTGCGCACGCTGCAGGTGGGTGTAGCCCGGCATCGGCGTCTCGGCGTCGGCCTCGGCGCGGTCGAGCACGGCCGCCGCGAGCGCAGCGATTCCCGCTCGCGCCTCAGCGCAGGCGTCGACGACATAAAGCCGGAACGCGGCAGCAACCTGGTCGTTGCGGGAGCGGCCGGCGTGAATCTTGCGGCCGACCTCGCCGAGCAGGCGCTCGATCGCGGTATGCACGTCCTCGTCCTCGGGCTCGATCCCACCGCCGACCGCGATCTCGGCGAGCCTCACTTCGGCCTCCGCGAGCTCGGCGTCGTCGAGGATGCCGGCGGCGTGCAGCCGCCGAGCGTGGAGCGCAGTCGCCTCGCAGTCGTACGGCAGGAGCTCGGCGTCGTCCGCGCGGAGAAAGGCGGCCACGGCCGGATCGAGCCCGCCGCGCACCCGCCCGGCCCAGAGACTCATGCTTCTGTCTTCGCCCGCGCGCGGGCCGCTGCCAGCTCCACCTCCAAGGAGGCGATCTTGATGTAACCCTCCGCGGCGGCGTGTGGGAACGTCTCGCCGGTGCCGTAGGAGGCGAGCGTCTCGGCGTAGAGCATGTTCGGCGACCGGCGGCCGGTAACGGCGGCCGCGTTCGGTCGCAGCTCGACGCGCACCTCCCCGTCGACGAGCTCCTGCGTCCGGTCGACGAATGCATCGATCGCCTCCCGCGCGGGGCTGAACCAGAGGCCCTCGTAGACCAGCTCGGTCCAGCGCTGCTCGAGGCCGCGCTTGATCCGGGCCTCGTCCTTCGTCAGCACGACGTCCTCGAGCGCGGAGTGGGCCTGGATCAGCACGATCGCCGCCGGCGCCTCGTAGACCTCCCGGCTCTTGATCCCGACGGCCCGGTTCTCGATCATGTCGATCCGCCCGATCCCGTACGGGCCGGCCGCCGCATTCAGCTGCGCGATCAGCTCGGCGAGCCCGAGCTCCTCCCCGTCGAGCGAGACCGGCACGCCCGCCTCGAAGCCGATCGTGACCTCCGCTCGGCGGCGGCGCTGCTGCGGGATCACCGGTGAGCGCGTACGGCTCCTCCGGCGGCGCCGCCCACGGATCCTCGAGCACGCCCGCCTCGATCGCCCGGCCGAACAGGTTCTCGTCGATCGAGAACGGGGCCTCCCGCGTGGCAGCAACAGGGATGCCCTTGGCGAGCGCGTACTCGATCTCCTCATCGCGCGTCCACACCCGGTCGCGCAGCGGGGCGATCACGCGCAGACCCGGGTCGCAGGCCTTGAACGAGAGCTCGAAGCGGAGCTGGTCGTTGCCCTTGCCGGTGCAGCCGTGCACAACCGCCTCGGCGCCGAGCTCGCTCGCCAGCTCCGCGACCGCCTGCGCGATCACCGGCCGCGAGAGGGCCGAGACGAGCGGGTACTTGCCCTCGTAGAGCGCATTGGTCTTGATCGCCTGCGCGCACTGCTCGTCGGCGAACTCGGCCTTCCGGTCGACCAGCACGACGTCGTCGGCACCCGCCGCCCGGCCGCGCACGATCGACTCCTCGAGGTCGAACTCCTGGCCGACGTCGACGAGGACGGCCACGACCTCGTCGAAGCCGTACCACTCCTCCTTCAGCCAGCTGACGATGCAGCTCGTGTCGAGGCCGCCCGAAAAGGCGACGACTGCAATCCGATTCTGCATACTATTCTCTATTGTAGCATTTCATGCGTCGCTAGAGTGGCCCCGTGAACGTGCGCTTCGTCGACTGCCGTCCGCGCGAGGCGTATCTCGCCGGGCACGTGCCCGGCGCCGCCCATGCCGATCCGGAAGCCGACCTGACAGGGACGGACGGCGGGGGCCGTCACCCGCTCCCGACCGCCGCGGCCTTCGCAGCTTGGGCCTCAGCCGCCGGCATCGGAGCCGACACGCTCGTCGTCGGCTACGACGAAGGCACGGGCTACGCCGCTCGGCTCTGGTGGCTCCTGCGCCACTTCGGCCACGACGACGCTGCCGTCCTCCGGCTCGACAGCTGGCAAGGCCCACTGCGGCCGGGCGTGGAGAAGATCGAGCCGGCCGTCTTCACGCCCCGGACGCGGGCAGGCGACACCGCGGACGCGAACGAGCTGCTCGCCCGCGTCGGCGACGAGCGCCTGACACTGGTCGACGCCCGTGCCCCCGAGCGCTGGCGCGGTGAGGTGGAGCCGATCGACCCGGTCGCCGGGCGCATCCCCGGCGCCCACAACCGTTTCTTCCTGGCCGAGACACCGCTACCGCAAGAGCTCCTGGATGCGGAGGACCTCGTCGTCTACTGCGGCTCGGGCGTGACGGCCTGCGCGGTCCTCCACGAGCTCCACCTGGCCGGCCGCGACGACGCGCGCCTCTACCCGGGCTCGTTCAGCGAGTGGTACTCGCTCGGCCCGGTCGAAACCGGCTAGGCGACGGTCGCCGCGAGCTCGTGGGCGCGGTGGCGCGAGATCCCGTGCTGCTGGGCGCGCACGAGCTCGTGGTTTGCCTCGACCAGCTCGACGAGCGGTAGGAGCTGCACGTCTCGCAGCTGAATCTGCACGGGCAGGCCCTCCGTGAACGCATACGGGCTCAGCTCGTTCGCGAGCGTCCCAGCGAAGGGCTCGCTCCGCCAGCCCTCCTCGTCGTGCCACAACTCACCGAGCGCGGCCACGTCCTCCTCGCTCACCTCCACCCACGCGCCGTAGCCGAAGTAGCCGTCGTCGGCCTCGATCGGCAGCTCGAGCAGCGCCCGCACGAAGTAGCGATCGCCGGCCTCGGCGTGCAGAACCGCGAAGTCTTCCTCGACGTACGCCTTCCGGCTCCGCTCCTCGTCGTCGAGCAGGAAGATCGGCTGCGGCAGGCCCAGCCGGATGTCCCGCGTCTCTCCCGCGTGCGTCTCGCCACAGACGGTGCAGGTGAAGCCCACTACGCGGCGGCCGTACCGGGCAGATACTGCTGCCAGACGTGGGGAATGGTCGGCGAGGCCAGGTGGATGAAGAGCACCGGCGCCGGCGCGCGAGGCTGCCGCTTCAGGTGCAGGCCCGAGTCCTCCAGCATCCGGTCGCCCTTGCGGAGGTTGCAGGGCGCGCAGGCGGTGACCACGTTCTCCCAGATCGACTCGCCACCCTTCGAGCGCGGCACGACGTGATCGAGCGTCAGCCGGCCGGAGGAGGTGCCGCAGTAGACGCAGCGCCAGCCGTCACGGGCGAAGAGCGCACGCCGCGAGATCTTGCGCTGGATCGCGCGGGGCACCCGGACGTACTGGACGAGCCGGATCACGTGCGGCCAGACGTAGGTGTCGGTCGCCGAGCGCAGGCCCTTGGGCAGGCTTTCCAGCACCTCGGCCTTGCCCTTCCAGACGAGCACGTGTGCGCGCCGCACCGAGCAAACGTTCAGCGGCTCGTAACTTGCATTCAGGACGAGTACCTGTTGCAAACTCAACAGAGCGTAGCAGCGTGAACCGCTTTATCTAGCCATCGCGCGCTCTACTGCCTCGAGCTCCTCGGGTGACAGAGCGATCGGGGCGCGGCCGCGATCGAGCTCCTTGACGTAGAGACGCGCGTAGTCGCGCCCCTGGATCGCCGTCACGACCGTGCCGGTGCGGTGAGCGTCCAGGAAGGCGAACGACGCCGACTGGTGCCCGCCGGTGCCGGCATAGGCGTCGTAGCGGACGACGGCGGTATTCGTCAGCGATCCGTCGACGCGCTGATCGACCCGCGAGAGGCCCGCCGCGATCTCGTCGACGACCCGGTGCAGGTCGTCGATTCGGCCCTGGAGCGACACGGCGAAGTCGACGAGATCCGAGCGGCCGCCTCCGAGCAGGACTCGCTGCCCGGCGCGAAGGCGGCGGAGCCGGATCCAGAGCCAGACGCAGCTGCCGAGCGCGAGCGCGGCGGCCACCGCCGCTGCGATCGCGACGGCGAGCTCGGCCGTCATCAGGGAGCGAGCGAGAAGGTGACCGGGTACTCGGCCGTGTTGTTGCTCGTGACCCTCTCGCCCGGGACCGGATCGACGTCGATGCGCATCACCCGGCGCTCGCTGAAGTCGACCGACGGGAACTCGCGGAAGGCGACGGTCTTGGTCTCCCCCGGGTTGATCAGGTCGATCTTCTGCTTCTTCACGATCGGCGTCGGGCTCTGCTGGATCGTCAGCGTCACCTCGATGTCGACCTCCTGGCTGTCGCCGCCGTTGGCGACCGCGACCGCGAACGCGAGATCGGGCGTCGCCTCGATCACGTTCTCGGTCGTCGTCGAGAGCGTCTCGCCGCCGGGGACGACCTTGACCGACTCGATGTTGGTGCCGTGCAGCCCGGTCGGAGTGCCGCTGCCCGACGCAGCCGAGCCGTTGATCCGCTCCCAGATCGGCACCATCGACCGCGTGCTGGCGAGGTCGGGCGTCTGGACGAAGTTCGAGTCCGGAACCTCGACGCCGCTGATGTCCTGCTGGCGGAGCGTCGCAATTGCGGGAATCTTGAAGACATCGTCCCAGATCACGTCGCTGGACACGAGCCGTTCTGCCTGTGACGCAAGCAGGGCGCCGGATGCGGCTGCGTCCTTGGAGCCCTGTGTGCGCCGGAACGCCTCGACCAGGCCGGTCAGACCATTGACTCGGAACTCGAGCGCCTGGATCGACGCCTCATGCGAGTCGAGCAGCGGTCCGGGAGCGTCGATCTTGCTGCGAGCAGCCTCGGCGCCGATCTCCTGCCGGTCGACGAGGGCGGAGAGCTGCTTCTGGAGCTCTGCCGTCTTGATCCCCTGTGTCGTCAGGACGTCGCTGAGCTCGCGCCCGATCCGCTCGGAGTCGCTCGCAATCGCGGACATCTCGGTCATGTAGTCGGCGTACGAGTCTCGCTTCTGCTCCTCCTGGCAGCTCTGCGCCCAGAGCAGGAGCAGGACGACGATGAGGATCGCAAACGCGATCAGGCCGAGCAGACGCAGCAGCGGCGTCAACCCGGGCCGGATCGGCCCACGCGGCAGCCTCGGCCCGCGGGGCCCACGGGGCCCTTTGACCGTGCGGTCGCGCCCCGAGGCCTCCTGTGTGGCTGGCTCCTCGAAGAAGTCGAACTCGAAGTCGGACTCGCGCTCGGTCATGGGCAAAGCGGGTGGATCGCGGCAACTGTAACGGCTCGGTCGGCCGGGAAAGGAGTTTCTGCGACCGCGGCCAACCCACCAGAGACGTGTCTGTCGCTCCGCAAGCGCTCCCGCGCCGGGAACTGGTCCTCGACCGCTACCGGCCGCTGCGGCCGCTGGGAAGCGGCGGCTCGGGGTCGGTCTGGCTCGCGCGCGACGAGCACAACGGTCTCGATGTCGCACTCAAGATCATCCCCCGGGAGGGAAAGGCGGCGCATCGTGCCGAGCGCGAGGCTGAAGCGGCATCCCGCCTGCGCCACGAGCGCTGTCTGCGCGCCTACGGCTTCGGCTCCGACTCGGGACACGTCTACATCGCGTACGAGTATGTCGGCGGCCAGACCCTGCGCGAAGCGATGCGGTCGGGGCAGCTGAGCGACGCAGATACGGTCGAAGCCGCGGCTCAGATCCTCGAAGGGCTCGCACATGCACACCAGCGCGGAATCATCCACCGGGACGTGAAGCCCTCGAACGTCCTCCTCGCCGAGGCGGAGGGGATCTCGGTGCGGTTGCTCGACTTCGGTCTCGCCCAGTTCGACGAGGCGGAGACGCTGACCGCGGTCGGCGACGTGCCCGGCACGCTCGCGTACATCTCGCCCGAACGGCTGCGCGGTGAGGAAGCCGGCCCCGCCAGCGACGTCTGGGGCGTCGGCATTCTGCTCTGGGAAGCCCTCGCGGCCAAGCACCCGTTCTGGGGCGTGCCGCTGCAGCAGATGGCCGGGACGATCGAGGCAGGCGCCCCGCCGCTGCAGGCGGAGCGGCCCGACCTGCCGAAGGGATTGCTCGCCGCCGTCGGCCAGGCGGTCGCGCTCGACCCGGCGAAGCGGCCGTCCGCCGCGGCGCTCGCGGCCGAGCTGCGCGGCGCGGTGACGGAGCGAAAGCGTTCGAAGAAGATCGAAAGTGTTGATTCAACACAAACTCTTCTCCGCCTGGCGCCTGCCGCAGCCGCCGGTGCGGCGGCCTTCCTCGGTGGCGCGGCGCTGCCGTTCTACCCCACCGGCTGGGCGCCGGCACTCGCCGTCGTTGCTGCCGCTGCGGCGTTCTTCCACCCGCGGCTCGGGCTCGCAATCGCCCTTGCCGCCCCGATCTTGCCGCTCGGGAACCTGGCCTTCGGGCTCGCGGTGGTCTACGCGGCGCTCGCAGTTGCCTGGCTGGCGCTCGCGTGGCGCGACCCACGGGCAGGCCTCCTCTTTCTTGCCGGCCCGCTGCTCGCGCCGCTCGGGTTGATCGCGCTCGTCCCGGTCGCCGTCCTGGCCGCGCGCGGCACTGCCCGCCGCGCCGCGCAGGCGGTCGTCGCCGTCGCCGTTGCGGCAATCGCGGCCGGGATGCGTGGCGCCGCCCTCCCCTTCGCCCAGGGCGTGCCCGCACCGCTCGGCCTCGCCGAGACGGAGAGCGTGACCGAGACCGTCCGCGCACTCGTCGCCGCCGTTCCTCCCGGCCTGGCGCTCGAGGCGCTGGCGCTCGCCGCGATGGCAATTGCGCTCCCGTACGCACGCACCCCGTGGCGGATCGCCGGATTCGGTGCGGCGGCACTCGCAGCGACCCTGCTGGCGGCGCCGGCCGCCCCCGCAATCCCGCTCGTGCTCGCGGTCTGGCTCACCTGCGCCGGGCTCGCGCTCAAGTCCGCCCGCGGCTGAGATGGTTGATGCCATGAAACGTCCGTCTCGGGGCGTGCGCTGGCCGGGAGCGGCCCAGACACGCCAGATCACGTCCCGAGCGCCCGGAATCGTGGCATCAACCATCTGAGCATTAGAGTTGCGGCCGGGGGTAACACCACCCGAGCGAATGAGCGTCCTCCGCAGCATCGAGCAGAAGATCGAAGGCCTCTTCGAGGGCGTGTTCGGCCGTGCCTTCCGAACCCACGTGCAACCGGTCGAACTCGCCCGCAAGCTGGCCAAGGAGATGGACGAGCACCGCACGATCTCGGTCTCACGGGTCTACGTCCCGAACGAGTACTCCGTCTACCTCTCCGAGACCGATCGGGAGCAGTTCGCGGGCTACGAGGGCTCGCTGATCGGGGAGCTCCAGGACTACCTGATCGAGCATGCGCGCCGCGAGACCTACGCGATGCTGACGCCGCCGAACGTGCTCATGCACACGGACGCCGACCTCTCGATCGGCGAGTTCGGGATCGCGACCCGGATGGTGCAGCCGGAGGGCAAGCTCGGCCCTCAGCTCGACGAGCCCGCGTCCCAGGTGGAGGCCGGAGCGACGATGATCTACAAGGCGAAGGCGCCGCAGCAGACCGAGGCCGTCTCTCCGGCCGAGCTCGGGCTCGAGGAGGAGCGGTTCGCGCTGACGATGAACGGCCGCACGCACGCGCTCGAAGGCGGCAAGGTCGTCCTCGGGCGCTCGAAGGACTGCGACGTCCGCGTCGAGGACGCAAACGTGTCGCGCCGGCACGCCGAGCTCCGCCGTGAAGGCGCCAACTGGTGGCTCGTCGATCTCGACTCGACCAACGGGACCGAGCTGAACGGCCGGCGAGTCTCGCGCTCGAAGCTCTCGGACGGCGACACGATCACGCTCGGCGCAGCCGAGCTCGTGTTCGGAAAGACGCGGACGTCGTGAACATCGCCGTCGACGAGGCACTGCTCGTGCTCAAGGTCGCCTTCATCGTCCTGCTCTACCTCTTCATCTGGCGGATCGTGCGCAGCGCCACGCGCGATTTCGGCGCCGGCAGCGCGGGAGCGGGCGAGAGCGTGATCATGCGGCCGACCACCGCCACCGGGCTCGGGCTCGACCCGGTTCAGCGCGCGAAACTCGTCGTCCTCAAGAGCCCGGCGCTGGACAAGGGCGAGGAGGTGCCGGTCGATTCGCTGCCGGTCGCCGTCGGCCGGGGAGGTCAGAACGAGGTGCCGCTCGACGGCGACGAGTTCGCCTCGGCCGAGCACGCTCGCTTCGAATCGAAGCGCGACGGACTCTGGGTCGAGGACATCGGCTCCTCGAACGGCACCTTCGTCAACGGCGCACGCGTGACCACGCCGCGCCGTCTCGCCAAGGGGGACATCGTCCGCATCGGCCAGACCGACTTCCGGGTGGAGCTGTGATCGGGCGCGTCGCAGGCCTGACGGACCCCGGCCGCCGGCGGCGCCACAACGAGGACGTCTTCGTCTGCGAGCCACCGCTCTTCGCGGTCGCGGACGGGATGGGCGGCGCGCAGGCGGGCGAGGTCGCATCCGGCCTCGCGGCCGCGGTCCTGGAGGAGGCGCAGGGGGAAGAGCGCGGCGAGGAACGCGTTACGTCGCTGATCCAGGAGGCGAACCGCCGTGTCTTCCAGCGTTCGAGCGAGGATCTCGCCGCTTCCGGGATGGGAACGACGATGACGGTTGCGCTCGTGGATGCCTCAGACGACTCGATCGCGATCGGCCACGTCGGCGACTCGCGCGCCTACCGCGTTCGAGGCGAGCAGCTCGAGCAGCTCACAGACGATCACTCGCTGGTCGGCGAGCTGCTTCGCAGCGGCAAGCTCTCTCCGGAGGAGGCGGAGGTACATCCTCAGCGCTCGGTGATCACGCGTGCGCTCGGGACCGAGCCGGACGTGGACGTCGACGCGTTCACGATCGCGGCCGAGCCGGGTGACCTCTACCTGGTCTGCTCCGACGGGCTGACGTCGATGGTCTCCGACGGCGAAATTCAGGCGCTGCTCGTCGACAACACGGACCTCGACCACGCCGCGCGCGCCCTCGTAGACGCTGCGAACGAGGGCGGCGGCGAGGACAACATCACCGTCGTCCTCTTCGAGATCGCCGGCGACGGCACCGTCGAGCAGACCGTGGCCGCGCCCGCCGTCGGTGCGCCTGCGCCGGCCGACGAGGACAACGAGGACGACGAGGACACGCTGTCCGGGCTCGACCCGGTTCCGGCCGTCGACACCGCCGTGATTCCGGCCGCGCTGATCGAGGAGCACCTGCAGCAGGCCGAAGCCGAGCCGGCAGAGCCTGAAGAGCGCCGCCGCCGCCTGCTCCCGCTCCTCGCGCTCCTGCTCCTCGTGCTCGCGATCGCCCTGCTCACCATCTGGGGGCTCTCGCGCTGACTCTGCGCAACCGCGAGCTGCTCTTCCTGATCGCAGTCGGTCTGCTCACCGCCATCGGCTTTGCGAGCGTCTACATCGCCCGGTCGTCGCTCGTCGACGCCGGGTCGCTCACCTACGCCGGCATCTTCGTCGCGCTCTATCTCGGCGCTCATCTCGTGACCCGCTTCGCGGTCCCCTACGCCGATCCCGTCCTGCTCCCGCTCGCGGCTCTCCTCTCCGCGCTCGGCGTGACGACGATCTACCGGCTCAATCCGGACGATGCCTTCCGGCAGAGCCTCTGGATCGTGATCGGGATCGGCCTCTTCGCGCTGACGCTGATCCTCCTGCGCCACGACTACCGCGTCCTCGAGTCGTACAAGTACCTCTTCGGGATCGCGGCGATTCTGCTGCTGCTGCTACCTGCCCTGCCGGGGATCGGGCAGACGATCAACGGCGCGCGGCTCTGGGTGAAGGTGGGCGCCTTCCAGTTCCAGCCCGGCGAGCTGGCCAAGATCTTCCTGATCATCTTTCTGGCCGGGTACCTGCGCGACAAGCGCGAGGTGCTCGCCCAGGGCCGGATCAAGGACTTCGGGCCGCTGCTCCTGATCTGGGGCGCCGCCATGCTCGTGCTGGTGCAGACGAACGATCTCGGCAGCGCGCTGCTCCAGTTCGGGATCTTCCTCGCGATGCTCTACGCCGCCACCGGCCGCGCTGCCTTCGCCGCGGCAGGCCTGGCGCTCTTCGTCGGCGGGGCCGCATTCGTGTACCAGTTCGTCGGCCATGTGCACGACCGCGTCACGATCTGGCTGCGGCCGTGGACGGAGGAGCCTGTCTTCTGCGCGCAGACCGGAGACCTCGCGCTGCGTCAGGACTGCGGCTCCTTCCAGCTCGTCAAGAGCCTGTACTCGATCGGCAACGGCGGCTTCGGGGGAACGGGGCTCGGCAAGGGCACGTTCACGACGACGGCCGGCGATCCGATCATCCCGTACCTGAACACCGACTTCATCTACTCGGCGATCGCGCAGGAGCTGGGGCTCGTCGGCGCCGCCGGCCTGCTCGTCGTCTTCATGCTCTTCGTCGCGCGCGGGTTCCGAGTCGCGCTCCAGGCCGATGACGGCTTCTCGAAGCTGCTCGCCGCCGGACTCACGTTCGGCTTCGCGCTGCAGACGTTCATCATCGTCGGCGGCGTCCTGCGTGTGATCCCGCTGACCGGGATCACGCTTCCCTTCATCTCTTACGGCGGCTCGAGCGTCGTCGCCAACTTCATCCTGCTCGCGCTGCTGCTGCTCGTCTCGGACCGCGCCAACGCGCAGTCGGCGAGGAGCACGGCATGAACCGCCAGATCACGCGACTCGCGGTCACGGCGATGACGCTGATCGTCGCGCTGGTGGTCGCGACGACCTACTGGCAGGCCTGGGCGGCGGCCGACCTCGCCGACCGCCAGGACAACCAGATCCAGCGGGTGGCGCAGTTCACGATCGACCGCGGCTCGATCCGCGGCAACGGCATCGTCTACGCGCGGAACGTCCCCGTGAAAGTCGGCGGGCGCACGCTCTACTTCCGCGAGTACCCGCACAAGGGGCTCGCCGCGCATGTGAACGGCTACTCGACGCAATCGCGCTTCCGCACCGGGCTGGAGCGGTCGATGAACGACTACCTGACGGGTCAGAACGCGAATCTCTCGACCGTGCTCGACACGACGCTCGACCGGCTCAAGGGCGCGACGATCAAGGGGAACGACCTCAGGTTGACGCTGAACCCGCGCGCCCAGCGAGTCGCCCAGAACGCGCTCGGCAGCCGTTGCGGCGCCGTCGTCGCCCTGGAGATCTCGACCGGAAAGGTGCGGGTGATGGCGTCCTCGCCCACCTACGACCCGAACCTCGTCGAGGAGCAGTTCGGCAAGGTGATCGGCGTCCGAGCCGACTGCAAGCGCCCGGACGCGCTGCTCAACCGCGCCACCGCCGGGCTCTACGCGCCGGGCTCGACGTTCAAGGTCCTCACTGCCGCCGCCGCGATCGACTCGGGCCGCTTCCAGGCGGACTCGCGCTTCGTCGACCCCGGCTACTGCGAGGTCTACGGCAAGCGGGTGAACAACTACGACACCTCGAGCCCGTTCGGGCCGCTCGACCTGAAGACGGCCCTGAAGTACTCGGTCAACTCCGTCTTCTGCAACATCGGCAAGGAAGTGGGCGCGAAGCTGCTCGTCAGCTACTCGAAGCGGTTCGGCTTCTACGAGAAGCCGCCGCTCGAGACGCCGTCGAACGAGCGCGCGCCGAGCGGCCTCTACAAAGGGACGGAGCTGTTCGACCCGACCGAGGACACGGACGTCGACCCCGGCCGATTCGCATTCGGGCAGGAGCGCCTGCTCGTGACGCCCGAGCAGATGGCGATGCTCGTTGCGACGATCGCGAACGACGGCGTCCTGATGCGGCCGTACGTCGTCGACCGCATCGTCGCGCCGGACGGCACGATCATCTCCCGCACGAAGCCGGAGGAGCTCGGTCGTGCAGTCAAGCCGGAAACGGCGCAGGCGGTCGCGGCGATGATGAAGGAGGCCGTCGAGGGCGGAACGGGCACGGCGGCCCGGATCTCGGGCGTCACTGTCGGCGGCAAGACGGGCACCGCCGAGACCGGGATCGCCGGTCTGAACACGACGTGGTTCATCGCGTACGCCGGTCGCGAGCAACCCGACGTCGCGATCGCGGTCGTCGTCGAGCAGCAGAACTCGACCGGCGGCGAGACCGCCGCACCGGTCGCCCGCGAGGTCTTGCAGGCGCTCCTGGGGGAGAGCGCGAACTCCTAACCTGTATTCGCTATGGCGTCGAGCGACACCCTCATCGACACGCTCTTCGACGGGCGCTATCAGATCATCCGCAAGCTCGGCGCGGGCGGGATGGCAAACGTCTACCTCGCGCAGGACCAGGAGCTCGGGCGGCGGGTCGCGATCAAGATCCTCGACGACCGCCACGCCCGTGACGACCAGTTCATCGAGCGCTTCCGGCGGGAGGCGCAGCACGCGGCGGGGCTCTCGCACCCGAACGTCGTCTCGGTCTACGACCGCGGCGAGGCCGAGGGCACCTACTACATCGCGATGGAGTACGTCGAAGGGCGGACGCTGAAGGAGCTGCTCGTCGCGCGCGGCCCCTCGCCACTCGGGATCGCGATCGACTACACCCGCCAGATCCTCTCCGCGCTTCGCTTCGCCCACCGGAGCGGGATCGTCCACCGGGACATCAAGCCGCACAACGTGATCGTGGACGGCGACGGGCGGGTCAAGGTGATGGACTTCGGCATCGCGCGCGCCGGCGCGGCGGCCCAGATGACCGAGGCCGGCTCGATCATCGGCACGGCGCAGTACCTCTCGCCCGAGCAGGCGCGAGGCGCGCCGGTCGACCAGACCTCCGACCTCTACTCGACCGGGATCGTCCTCTACGAGCTCCTGACAGGGACGGTGCCCTTCACCGGCGAGACCCCCGTCGAGATCGCGATGAAGCATCTGTCGCAGGTGCCCGCCCCGCCCTCGACGCACCGGCCCGAGATCCCGCGTGACCTCGACTACGTCGTCCTGCGGGCGCTCGCCAAGGATCCCGCCGATCGCTACCACTCGGCCGAGGAGATGGACTCCGACCTGGAGCGGATCGCGCGCGGAATCGGCGTCTCCGCCGAGACCGCCGAGGCCGCGACGACGGTGCTCGCCAAGACCGACGTCGGCGAGGCTGCGACGACGATCGGGCCGGCGGCGGTAGCGGGCTCGACCTACACGCCCGGCCGCTACTACGAATACGACGAGCCGCCGCGGCGCAACTCGCTCGTCCCGTGGCTGGTCGCGCTCGTGCTCGTGGCCGCAGCGCTGGTCGGCGGCTTCTTCCTCTGGCAGCAGCTCCAGGATCAGCTCAACGAGACGAAGCCGGTGGGGGTGCCGGACGTGGAAGGCACGACGGAACAACTTGCGGTCCTGGACATCACCGAGGCGGGCCTGAAGGATCTGGTCGTCCGCGAGCCCCACCCCGACGCCAAGGTCGGCATCGTCTTCGAGCAGGATCCGCAGGCCGGCGAGAAGATCGAGCGCGGCAACTTCGTCACGATCCGCGTCTCGACGGGGCCGCCGAAGACCGTCGTCCCGAACGTGGTCGGCCAGAACCGTGACCGGGCCGTCGCCGAGCTCTCGGATGCCGAGCTCGAGGCCAACGTGGTGCCGGTCAACTCGCTCGAGCCCGTGGGGACAGTGCTGGCGCAGGCCCCGAAGGCCGGGACGGAGCTGATCCAGGGCTCGACCGTGCGGATCAACGTCTCCAGCGGGCCCAAGCCGGTCTCGGTGCCGAACGTCGTCGGTAGCCCGTTCGAGAGCGCCGAGTCGACCCTCCAGGGCGTCGGCTTCGCAGTCGCGCGCCAGAATGTCGAGAGCAGCGAGCCGGCCGGCACGGTCGTGGGCCAGAACCCGGCTGCGAACACCCAGCAAGGTAAGGGCTCGGTGGTCACGCTCCAGGTCTCGCAGGGGCCCGCAACCTCGCAGGTCCCGGACGTCACGAGCCAGACGGAGGCGGCCGCGCGCGCCCAGCTCGTGCAATCGGGCTTCCAGGTGCAGGAGGTGGAGGAGATCGTCACCGACCAGAGCCTCGACGGGCGCGTGCTCTCGCAGGATCCCGAGGGCGGCACCGACGCCGACGAGGGCACGACGGTCGTGATCGTGATCGGCCGTTTCGAGGCGCCCCCACCGGAGACGACGCCGACGGAGACGACGCCGACGGAGACGGAAACGACACCGGTCCCGTGAACCGCAAGCTCCGCGTCGCGGTGGTCGCCGGCGGCCGCTCGAGCGAGCACGAGATCTCGCTCGCCTCGGCCCGCTCGGTGCTCGCGGCGCTCGACCCGGAGCGCTACGAGACGACGACGATTGCGATCGGCCGCGACGGCCGCTGGGCGATCGAGGCGCCGAGTAACAGTCTGTTACAAGGCGGCATCGCGGAAACGCTGCCCGTGCTCGCCGACTCGAAGCCCGCGCAGGCGCTCGGCGCCGTCGACGTCGTCCTGCCGGTCCTGCACGGCCCGTTCGGCGAGGACGGCACCGTCCAGGGACTGCTCGAGCTGGCCGGCGTCCCGTACGTCGGGGCCGGCGTCGCAGCCTCGGCGCTCTGCATGGACAAGGATCTCTTCAAGGCCGTGCTGCGCGACCGGGGCATCCCGGTCGCGCGGAACGTGACGCTGCGGCTCGGCGACGAGCTCGAGAATCCGTTCGGCTACCCGGTCTTCGTCAAACCGGCGCGGCTCGGCTCCTCAGTCGGGATCTCGAAGGCGCACGACGAAGGCGAGCTCGAGACCGCCGTCGCGCTCGCGCGCCGGCACGACGAGAAGGTGCTCGTCGAGGAGTTCGTCGCAGGCACCGAGGTCGAGTGCGGCGTGCTCGGCAACGTCCGTCCCGCCCCACTCGCGTCGGTCGTCGGCGAGATCGTCCCGCACGCGGAGTGGTACGACTACGCCGCCAAGTACGACGCGGACGGCTCGGACATCATCGTCCCGGCCCGGATCTCAGACGAGACCGCAGCCCGTGTGCAGGCACTCGCGGTCGACTCGTTCATCGCGACCGAGTGCGAGGGGATGGCGCGCGTCGACTTCTTCGTCCGCGAGGACGGCGAGGTGGTCGTCAACGAGATCAACACGATCCCCGGCTTCACGTCGACGAGCGTCTACGCCCGCCTCTTCGAGGCGTCCGGGATCCCGTACGGCGAGCTGCTCGACCGGCTGATCCAGCTCGCGCTCGAGCGTCACGAACGGCGCTCAAGCCTCGAGTACTAGCCGCGTCTGCGTGGCGTGGAAGTCGAGGCCGTAGCTCTCGAAGCCCTCGAGCGCGGCGCGGAGGAGGACGTCGTCCTGTCTGGCGATCCCGAGCGCGCGCTGCGCGAACGGCCTCAGCACCGCCTCGACCGACAGCAGCGGTACCGCTTCACGTTCGACCTCGTCGAGTCGCCCGAGGGCAAGCAGCCCATCGAGACGGGTCGAGACCATCGCGGACGTGAACATCCAGTCGTGGCCGCGGCGGGCGACGTCCTCGCCGAGCATGTGCTCGACGGTGTCGAGCTCGTCGCGGAGGAGCGCCAGCCGGACGCGAGGCCCGAAGAGCCGGAAGCCGAAGCCCTCGAGGGCGACCTCCAGGGCTCGCTCTTCGAGCTGCCGCGCCGCCTCGTGGCCGCCGCCGTAGGCATGGGCCACGGCCTCGACCAGCAGCGAGCGGGCGTTGCGGATGCACGGCGTGCCGAGGTTCTCGGCGACGAGCCGCTCGACGACCGCGGTTCGCTCCCGAATCGACGGCCAGTCGCCCATCAGCTCCTTCACCTCGAGCTCCATCGCGATCGCATGGATCCGGTGATGTGGTGTCAGGCGCTGCGAGAGCGCGGCATGAGCATCCACGAGCCGGAGCGCCTCGGTGAAGCGGCCGATCAGCGCGCAGGGCGGGATCAGCTCCTCGTAGATCTCCGTGTGGTGATCCGGGTCCGCGATCTGCGACATCAGCTCGACTCGCCGCTGCGCCCACCCGAACGACTCCTCGTACGCGCGCTCCGCGAACGCCGCCGAGGAGCGGGCGCCCCACGCGTACGAGCGCAGGACGGGATCGCCGGATTGCTGGGCCAGCGCGTCGCCCTCCTCGGCCGCGGCGTGCTCTTCGGAAGGGTTCCAGTACGCGCGGGCGATCAGCGCCTGGACATGCGCGGCGCTGCCCGGCTTCGCGAGGTCGAGCGCCCGCTCGATCCAGCTCTCCACCTCCGAGTGCTCCGGGCGACGAGGCCACATCCCGGAGCGGATGGCGGTCTGGACGGCCAGGTTGGCGAGGATGTCCGCCTGCTCATCGGGGTCGTCCGTCAGCGTCAGCGCCCGCTTCATCGCCTCCCAGAAGCGCTCGCCGTCGAACTTCAGCGCATTCGCACGGCCGATCTCCCGCCAGAGCCCGGAGCGCTCGTGCGGCTTGCAGAGCTCGAGCGCGCGTTGGAGCCCGGCGATGCCCTCGTCGAGGTCGTAACGGCTGATCGCGAGCTCACCCGCACGGCGAAGCCAGCGGGCGGCCGACGCCCGCAGCCGCTCGAGCTCGTCCGGCGCGTCCGACCAGGCCAGATCGGCGTCCTCGGGCCCCGCGGCCTGGGCGTAGTGGTGTGCGAGCAGGGCCGCGTCCTCGTCCCGACCGCCGCCGGTGCGCTCGAGCCACGCGGCGAAGTCGGCGTGGAGCCGCGCCCGCCGCGCCTTCGGGACGCTGCCGTACACGACCTCCCGCGTCAGAGCGTGCTTGAAGGCGTACTCCGTCTCGCCGCCGAGCGACGAGCCGGGGCGACGGCGGATGAAGTCCCGGTCCTCGAGCACGGCCCAGTCGACCTGGTCTCCTCCGACGAGCTCCAGGGTTGGGCCGCTCCAGAAGATCCGGCCGATCACGGACGCGGCCTGGAGAGCCGCCTTCTCTCCACGTGCGAGCCGGTCGACGCGCGCGGCGAGGATCGCATGCACCGAGTCGGGTAGCTCCTCCACGACGATCCCCGTCTCGACGTAGGCAGCGAGCAGCTCCTCGAGGAAGAACGGGTTCCCGTCCGAGCGCTCAACGAGGGCGCCACGCGTCTCCTCCGAGAGCTCGCCGGGCACGAGCTCGTCGAGCATCGCCACGGACTCGGCCGGTGAGAGCGCGTCGAGCCAGACAAGGGAGGCATTGCGGCGGCCGCCGCCCCACGCGGACCGGCGGTCGAGGAGCTCCGGCCGCGCCGTGCCGATCACGAGCAACGGTCCGTGGACGTCGCGCACGACCCGCTCGAGCAGGTCGAGCAGGGGATCCTCGGCCCAGTGCAGGTCCTCGACGAGGACGACGGTCGGCGTGGCCGAGGTCAGCTCGCTCAGGAGCTCAACCCAGGCCGCCTGGAAGAGCTCGCGCACCGCCAACGGGTGCGCGCCGCCGGCGACGTCGAGGCCGAGGGCGAGGCCGAGAATCTCGCGGTCGCCGAGACGCTCCCGAACAGACTCTTCCTCCTCGTTCTCGAGCAGGCCCAGCTGCTCGCGGATGATCTCGCCGAGCGCCCAATAGGTGACGTGGCCGTAGGCCAGGCAGCGGCCCGTGCGCTGGAGCGGCTGCGGCGACTGCTCGGCCAGCCAGCGCCAGAGCTCTCGCACGAGAGTCGTCTTGCCGACGCCGGCGTCACCCATCAGCGTGACGACGTGCGGCTCCCGCTGCTCGGCGGCGTGGCGGTAGATCGCCTGCAGCAGCGCGAGCTCGGTGTCGCGGCCGACGAACGCCCGCGCGCCGCCACTGAGGCCGCGCGGCCGCATCAGCGTCAGCGCCCGCGCGAGCGCGTGCGCGACCACCGGCTCCGCCTTGCCCTTCGCGTCGACCTCGAACGGGGGTCCAAGCTCGAAGGCGCCGCGGACGGCCTCGGCCGTGCGGGCACCGAGGACGATCTGCCCCGGCCCGGCCGCCTGCTCGAGCCGTGCGGCGATGTTCACCGCGTCGCCCGTGACGAACGAGCTGCCCTCTCGGGCGCGGCCGGCGACGACCTCGCCGGTGTCGACGCCGATCCGGAGCTCGAGCGTCCCCTCGAAGAGCGTCTCGAGCCGGCGCTGCATCGCGAGCGCCGCGTGCAGCGCCCGCTCGGCGTGGTCCTCATGCGCCTCGGGCACGCCGAAGACGGCCATCACCGCGTCGCCGGCGAACTTCTCCACCGTGCCGCCGGCGGCGGCGATCTCCTCGGCCATCGCGTCGTAGAAGCGCTCGAGCAACAGCCGCGTCCGCTCCGGATCCTGCCGCTCGCCGAGCGCCGTCGAGCCGACGAGGTCGGCGAAGAGCACGGTGGCCAGCTTGCGCTCGGCGGCCTCCACGCGCCCATTGTGACGCGGTTCTAGGTTGCTTTCACCTCGTTCACGTGCGCGCTGCCGACGAGCTGCGTGATCCAGACCACGTAGTAGCGCGAGTCGGCCTCTGTCAGCTTCCAGGTCGTGCTCGGCCCGACGAGCTTGCCTTCAGCGACTGTCTCGAACGGGCCCTCGGGTGAGCTGCCGCCCTTGATCTCGGCAGTGAAGCCGGGCGTGTCGGTCGTGAGCGCGATCTGCTCGGGTGCTCCCTTCGCCTCGAGCACGAGGCCGACGCCGGACTTGAAGGCACTCAGCTGCGAGCGATAGGTGGAGGTACGCCAGAACGTCGCGGGGTCGCCGTCCGTCGCCCGCTCCGCTTCGTCGTCGTGCTCGCCGTCCCCCCCGTCCGGGTCGTAGGCGGCGACGCCGCTCAGCTCGACCGTCTCCGTACTCGCGGCCTCGCCGTCGTTGTCGCGCGTCAGCAGGATCGCGCCGATCACCCCCGCGAGCAAGAGGGCGGCGACCACGGCCGCGAGCACCGGAACGCGTGCGCGCCGCCGTGCGGCTCTGGGGCGGGCCGGCTGCGCAACCGGCTTGCGGATGATCATCGTCGACTCGTCGCCGTCCTTGGCCTCGAGCTCGGCGAGGCACGCCTCCAGCTCGGCCGCAACGGCATCCATCGACGGAGGACGGTCGGCGGGCCGCTTCGCCATGCAGCTCTCGACGAGCGACGCGAGCCGCAAGGGCGTGTCCGCCCGCCGCTCGAGCAGGCTTGGCACCGGGTCGTTGACGTGCTTCATCGCCACGGCCAGGAAGCTGTCGCCCGGATACGGCACCTCGCCCGCGAGCAGCTCCCACATGACGATGCCGAACGAATAGACGTCCGTCAGCGTGTCGACCTGCTCGCCGCGCGCCTGCTCGGGGGCGATGTAGTGGCTCGTCCCGAGCACCGTCCCGGTCTCCGTCTGGCTGACGGCGTCCAGCGACCGGACGATCCCGAAATCGGTCACCTTTGCGTGACCGTCGGCGGCGAGGAGGACGTTCTGCGGCTTGACGTCGCGGTGGATGAGCCCCTGGCCGTGGGCGAAGGCAAGCGCGCGGGCGATCTCGAGCCCCAGCTCGAGCGCGCGGCGCACCGGCAGCGGGCCGCCGCGTTCGACGAGCTCCTTCAGATTCTCCCCGTCGACGAGCTCGAAGACGATGAACTGCTTGCCGTCCTCCTCGCCGCGGTCGATCACGGTGACGATGTTCGGGTGCGAGAGCTGCGCGACTGCGCGCGCCTCGCGCAGGAAGCGCTCGACGTGCTCCTCGTCGGCGGTGAAGTGCTCGTGCAGGATCTTCAGCGCGACGTTGCGCTCGAGCAGCGTGTCGAACGCGCAGTAGACGCTGGACATGCCGCCGGAGCCGACGAGATCCTTGAGCTCGTAACGGCCCGCAAAGAGCTCGCTCACGGCCACGAGCCTACATTTCCCTCGCGCGGAGAAACCCGAACGCCGCTAGCCGCTGCGAGCGAGCACGCTCTCGAGCGCCTCTTCCCAGACCGTGAGCGCCTCGTCGAGCTCGGCGTCCGTGATCACGAGCGGCATCAGCACGCGGATTGCGTTTCCGTATACCCCGGCCTTCAGCAGCAGCAAGCCTCGCTGCAGCGCCGCTTCGAGCACCGCCTGGACGAGCTCAGGCGCGGGCTGCTTCGTCGCCCGGTCCGCGACGAGCTCGATCGCCAGCATCGCGCCGAGCCCGCGCACGTCTCCGATCGCCGGGAAGCGTTCCTGCCACGCGAGCATGCGTGCCCGCACCGTCTCGCCGATCGCCGTGGCGCGCTCGCAGAGGCCTTCCTCGTCGATGATGTCGAGCACGGCGAGTGCGGCCGCCTGAGCGACGGGATTGCCGACGTAGGTGCCGCCGACGGCGCCGTCGTGTGCCGCGTCGAGGATCTCGGCCTTGCCGAGGACGCCCGAGAGCGGCAGCCCGGCCGCGATCGACTTCGCGACCGTGATCAGGTCGGGCTCGACACCGTAGTGCTCGATCGCAAAGAGCTTGCCCGTGCGCGCGAACCCGGACTGGACCTCGTCGGCGATCAGGCAGATGCCGTACTCGTCGCAGATCGCGCGCAACCCATCGAGAAAGGCCTGCGGCGCGGGCAGGAAACCCGCCTCGCCCTGCACCGGCTCGACGATGATCGCGGCGACCTGCTCGGCCGCGACCTGCGTCAGAAAGAGCTGGCGCAGCTCGGCGAGCGCGGTCTCCGCGTCCGGCCCGCGGTAGTCCTGCGGGAACGGCGCCCGGTAGACCTCGGGCGCGAGCGGGCCCATCCCGAGCTTGTACGGGTGCGGGCGCGAGGTCAGCGTCATCGCGAGCAGCGTGCGGCCGTGGAAGGCACCCTCGAACGCGATCACCGCCGGCCGCTTCGTGTAGAGGCGCGCGAACTTGACCGCGTTCTCGACCGCCTCGGTGCCGGCGTTGAAGAACGCGGCCTTCGCCGGCCCGCGGAACGGCGCCCGCTCGAGCAGGCGCTCGGCCAGCTCGACGTACGGCTCGTACGGGACGACGGTGAAGTCGGTGTGCGTGAAGCGTGCGATCTGCTCGGTCGCGGCCTCGACCACGCGCGGGTGCGCATGGCCGACATTGAGACAGCCCACACCGCCGGCGAAGTCGATGAAGACGTTCCCGTCGACGTCGGTGAGCGTTGCGCCGCGACCTTCCTGCGCGACGACCGGCAGCGCGATCGACTTCGCGTTCGCGATCACCCGCTGCTTGCGCTCCAGAATCGCGGCCGAGCGGGGGCCTGGAATCGCAGTGCGAAGCTCGATTGTCCTCGTCGTCGCCATCGGGCCAGCCTAGCTCAAGCAGCGGCGAATACTGTTCCTGCGTGGACGAGCGCGACCTCGACCCGGACCCGCTGCGTCAGTTCCACGCGTGGTTCGCCGCGGCAGATGAGAGCGGCGCCGAGGTGCCAGAGGCGATGGCGCTCGCGACCGCGACCCCGGACGCGCGGCCGTCGGTGCGGATGGTGCTGCTGAAGCGGGCCGACGAGCGCGGCTTCGTCTTCCACACGAACTACGAGAGCCGCAAGGGCGACGAGCTGGCCGCGAACCCGCGCGCAGCGCTCCTCTTCCACTGGCGGTCGCCGGGGCGCCAGGTGCGAGTCGAAGGGGAGGTCGAGCGCGTCCCGGCCGCGGAGTCCGAGGAGTACTTCCGCACCCGCCCTACCGGTAGCCGGATCGCCGCCTGGGCCTCGCCGCAGAGCCGGCCGCTGGCCGATCGCGCCGAGCTCGAGCGGCTCTACGAGGAAGCGCTGGCCCGCTTTCCCGGCGAGGACGTGCCGCTGCCGCCCAACTGGGGCGGCTTCCGCCTCGTCCCGGACGCGTACGAGTTCTGGGAGCGGGCGGAGAACCGCCTGCACGACCGCGTCCGCTACGAGCGCGACGGCGCAGGCTGGACGAGAGACCGGCTCGCGCCCTAGTTCTTGAACAGGGCGCGAGCGGTGTCGTGCGCTTCGGCGTCGTGCGCCTGCCAGAGGCGCTCGACGAGGCTGCCGAGAACGTCGCGAATGCCGATCATCCCGAGCAGGTGATCGTCCTCGACGACGGGCAGATGCCTGACCTTCCGCTCGCCCATCAGTCGCGCGGCGTCGAGGATCGAGACGCGGGCATCGACCGTGACCGGATCGCGCGTCATCACGTCGCCGATCCGCACGGAGTCGAGATCCGTGCCCTCGCCGGCGAGGGCGAGCACGTCGCGCTCGGTGAAAATGCCGACCAGCTTGCCGGCGTCGCAGACTGCGACCGAGCCGACGCCCTCCTCCAGCATCCGCAGCACGGCGAGCCGCGCGGAGTCGGTGCTCTCGACGGCCACCACGCGTGTCCTCATCACGTCGCCGATCGTCACGCGACGATCGTAACAAGCGCTACGCGGGAGCGAGTGCGCCGGGCGTATAGATCCCGAGCGGGTTCCAGAGCAGGTAGCCGCGAGCTCCCATCAGCCGGGCGGCATCGATCTGCGCCCTGACGTCGGCGAGACCGTACGTGCGCCCGTAGGAGAAGTCCTGCAGCCACGGGATCAGAACGGCGTCGCTCCGCTTCACCTCGCGGCGGAAATGGGACAGCGACCACTCCACCGTCGGCCCCGGGCTCGCGTTCGGATCCTCGAGGCCGTACTCGCCGGGGCCGTAGTGCGACGGGTAGACCATCGGGTAGATCGCATCGACGTACTTCGAGATCCGCTTCGGCACCTGGCCGATGCCGAGGTCACGCGTGGCCGCGAGCCCGAAGACGTCGGTGGAGACGCGCACCCCGAGCGGCTTCAAGCGCTTCGCGGCGTAGTGGACGAACTCCGCGATCACCCAGCCCGGCGGCGTCTTGGTCTTGCCGGGGAAGACGATCGAGTCGACGTCGCCGTCGGTCGGAAAGCGAACGTAGTCGAACTGGATCTCGTCGAAGCCGGCGCGCGCCGCTGCCTCGCCGATCGAGACGTTGTAGTCCCAGACACGCTTGTCGTACGGGTTCGTCCAGCCGAGCCCGGCATCGTTGCGCCAGACGGAGCCGTCCGGGTTCTTGATCGCGAGGTCGGGGCGGCCGTTGGAGAGCACGGGATCCTCGAAGACGACGACCCTGCCGATCAGGTAGACGCCCTTCGAGTGGACGAGCCGCGCCATCTGACGCGGCTTGTAGTAGGGCCTGGCGGCTCCAACCGAACGCGCGAGCGGCACTGCGGAGGTGACGAAGCCGATCTCGCCGTTCTCGTCCTTGACGTCGAGCTCGATCGTGTTCATGCCGTCGTCGACGAGCTTCAGGTACTCCTGCATCTTCCCGTTCAGCGAGGCCAGAGCCATCGTGATGTGGATGCCGCGGACCTCCTTCGGCAGCGCGCGCACGGGCTTGGCGGCGGGCGCCTGAGCGACCGGCTTCGCGGCGGCTGGCTGCTCCTTTGCCGTCGCGGGTGCCTTCTCGCCGGGGATCACGAACTTCGCACCGGCGGCCAGGCTCGCCACCACCGCGAGCAGGAAACCGACCGCGGCCGCGCGACGCCGGCGCCTGCGGCGGCGTGCTTCCGCCCGTCGCGCACGGAAGCGCTCATGCGGCTCCATCTGCTCGAACAGCATCGACACGGGCGCGCGAACGGTATGTGGAAAACCTCTTCTTTGCAACAGGACCGTAGAATCGGCCCGTGGTCCTGTCGGATGTGACGATCAGCCGCCTGCTCGGCGAGAGCCGGATCGAGGTCGATCCGTACGACGCGTCGCTCCTGCAGCCGTCGAGCGTCGACGTGCGCGTCGACCGCTATTTCCGGGTCTTTCGCAACTCCCGCTACCCCTTCATCGACGTCAAACAGGAGCAGGAGGAGCTGACCGAGCTCGTCGAGATCGACGACGAGACGCCGTTCATCCTGCATCCGGGCGAGTTCGTACTCGGCTCGACCCTCGAGCGAATTCGGCTTCCGGACGACCTCGTCGCCCGGCTCGAGGGCAAGAGCTCGCTCGGACGGCTCGGGCTCCTGATCCACTCGACCGCCGGCTTCATCGACCCCGGCTGGGACGGCCACGTCACGCTCGAGCTCTCGAACGTGGCGAACCTTCCGATCACGATCTACTTCGGGATGAAGATCGGCCAGCTCTCGTTCATGCAGCTGACGGAGGCGGCCGACAAACCGTACGGGTCGGGCGCGCTCGGCTCGAAATATCAGGGCCAGCAGGGGCCGACCCCGAGCCGCTACTGGAAGAACTTCGAAGCGTGAAGGTCCTCGTCACCGGCGGCACGGGCTTCGTGGGGCCGCACATCGTCTCGGCGATCGTCGACGCGGGCCACTACGTGCGCGTGCTCGAGCGGAAAGCCGGCTCGTGGAAGGAGGCGGGTCTGCCGTGCCAGGAGGCGGTGCAGGGCGACGTCACCGACCCGGCGAGCCTCCGGCGTGCGGTCGAGGGACAGGACGTCGTCGTCCACCTCGTCGCGATCATCGCGGGCAAACAGCAGGAGTTCGAGCGGATCATGGAGCAGGGGACACGCGACCTGGTTGCTGCCGCGAAGGACGCCGGGGTGAAGCGCTTCGTGCTCATGTCGGCGCTTGGCACGACCGAGGAGACGAAGGAGCTCGTGCCGTACTACCACGCGAAGTGGGACATGGAGCAAACCGTCAAGGCGTCCGGCCTCGAGCACGTGATCTTCCGGCCGAGCTTTGTCTTCGGGCGTGAGGGCGGCACGCTGCACGTCTTCGGCCGGATCGCGAAGCTGGCGCCGGTGACGCCGATCATCGGCTCCGGGACCGAGCGGATCCAGCCGATCTGGGTCGACGACGTCGGCGCGTACTTCGCGGCGGCAATCGACAAGCCCGAGGCGGCGAACCGGACGTTCGAGCTCGGCGGGCCGGACACGGTCACGTGGAACGAGCTCTGGTCGCGGCTGAAGCAAGCGCGCGGTACCCGGCGCCCGAGCGTGCACGTGCCCTTCGGGCTGATGCGGATCCAGGCCGCGGTGATGGAGAAGCTGCCGAACCCGCCGGTGACGCGCGACATGCTGACGATGCTCGCCGCGGGCGACAACGTCGTCACGAACTCGGACGCGGTCGACACCTTCGGGCTCCCGCTCGTCCCGCTGGACGAGCAAATCCGCCGCGGCGCGGCCAAAGACTGACGTTCGGTGACTGAACCGGGAGCGAAGCGACCCTTCAGGGGTCTGCGCGCCCGGAATCCGCTTCCGCGGATTTCGGGCATGCGACGGTAAGAACGACGAAGGGCCGCTTTTCGCGGCCCTTCGATCTTCGGTACCAGCTTGGATTTGGCAGAGACGCTTCCTGCCGAAGCGGCGCGTGCGGCGTCGAGTGGACACCTTCCGCGGGCCCCCTACGCTGGCTAGACGATTCCCCTTGCAGGTCCTAGGGGCACGTCCCTACCGGCTGGCACCTCCACTGCCCGTACTGGAAATCTCCACTGCCGGACCACCTCCTTTCCGCGGATACCGAGAATCTAGCAGGAGAACTAGACGTCGATGCGGACCCAGCCGTCCTCGACGCGAACCGGAAAGGTGGCGACGGGCTCGTACGCCGGCAACGTCAGCGGCCGGCCGGTCGTGATGTCGAACCGCGAGCCATGCCGCGGGCAGATCGCGATGCACGAGTCCTCCTCCCACTCGCCCTCGCAGAGCGGCCCGTCGTCGTGCGAGCAGCGGTCCTCGAGCGCGTAGAGGCTGCCGCCGCAGTTGTAGACGCCGATCGCGAGCGGGCCCGACCAGATGATCTTCACATGCCCCGGCGGCAGCTCCGCGACCGGGCAGACGTCGACCGTCGCCACTACGAAATCGTCAAGTCGTCGCCCTGCACCCACTCGTCGGGCAGGGGCGTCCCCTTCGACTTGTGCAGCGCGACCTTGACGACACCCAGGCCGAGGATCGCGCACTTGAGCCGCACCGGTGAGAGCGGGATCCCGATCTCGTCGAGCAGCTCCTCCTTCGGCATCCGCGCCACCTCCTCCGCGGTCCTGCCCGACGACGATCTCGGTCAGCATCGAGGTCGCCGCCTGCGAGATCGCGCAGCCGCGGCCTTCGAAGCCGACGTCCGCGATCGTGTCGCCGTCGAACCGCAGCGAGACCGTCACCTCGTCGCCGCAGAGCGGGTTCTGCCCGTCGGCCTGTGCGTCGGGAGCCTCCAGGAGCCCGTGCCCGCGCGGGTTCTTGTAGTGGTCGAGGATGACCTCGCGGTAGAGCTGATCGAATTCCGACATGGCTCAGCCCAGATGCTTCTTGACCTTGTGCAGCCCGTCGACGAGCCGGTCGATCTCCTCGGGGATCGTGTAGAGGTAGAAGCTGGCGCGGGTCGTCGCGGCGACGCCGAGCCGCGCCATCAGCGGCTGGGTGCAGTGATGACCCGCGCGGACGGCAACGCCCTCCCAGTCGAGGATCTGCGCGACGTCGTGCGGATGAATACCCTCGACGTCGAACGAGACGATGCCGGCGCGCCGCTCGGCCGGCGGCCCGAAGAGGCGGATCCAGTCGAGCTCGGAGAGGCGGCCGAGCGCGTACGCGGTCAGCTCGTGCTCGTGTGCCTCGATCGCGTCGAGCCCGATCTCACCGAGGTAGTCGATAGCGACGCCGAAGCCGTACGCCTCCGCGATCGCGGGCGTCCCCGCCTCGAACTTGTACGGCAGCTCATTCCAGCTCGTCCGCTCGAGCGCGACCGAGCGGATCATCTCGCCGCCGAGGTTGAAGGGCGACATCTGCTCGAGCAGCTCCGCCCGCCCCCAGAGCGCGCCTACCCCGGTCGGCCCGCAGAGCTTGTGCGACGAGAGCGCGAGGAAGTCGCAGCCGAGCGCCTGCACGTCGAGCGCCCGGTGCGGCGCAGCCTGAGCGGCGTCGACGACCATGATCGCGCCCTGCTCGTGCGCCCATGCGGCCAGCTTCTCGACCGGATTGACCGTCCCGAGCGAGTTCGAGACGAGATTGTTGGCGACCACCTTGACGGTGCCCGAGGCGGCGATCTCGTCGAGCGCGTCGAGCTGGAGCTCGCCTGCATCGTCGATCGGGATGTGCTTGAAGCTCGCGCCGGTGCGGCTGGCGACGTACTGCCAGGGGACGAAGTTCGAGTGGTGCTCGAGCTCGGTGATCACGACGACGTCTCCGGGACCGAGGTTGTCGAGCCCCCACGCGTACGCAACCAGGTTCAGCGCCTCCGTGGCGCTGCGGGTGAACACGACCTCGCGGGCGGCTGGCGCATTGACGAACCGCCGCACCTTCTCGCGCGCGCCCTCGTACCCCTCGGTCGCGCGCTCGGCCAGCCGGTAGACGCCGCGGTGCACGTTCGCGTAGCTGTGCTCGTAGAACTCGTGCAGCGCGTCGAGCACCTGGCGTGGCTTCTGCGTCGAGGCGGCGGAGTCGAGGAAGGCGACCGGCTTCCCGTTCACGAGCTCCTCGAGGTAGGGGAAATCGGCGCGCAGGCGCTGAGCGTCGAGCTTCGAGGTGGCTGCTACCGCCATAACGTCATGGTACTCACGCCCCAGCAGGTCCTGGCGCGCCGCTCTCGGTGCGTAGGCCGGTGGAACAGTGCTTCAGCACGGGCCGCCGGCTGAAGCGCCGCGAGCGGCGCGAGGGTGCGCCGGAGGCCGGCTCCGCCGGCCGGGAGGCGCACCCGGCCAGGAGCTGCTGGTCAGGTCCTCGGGTCGACTTTGCCGTTGCCATGGGCGCGCTCGGCGATCTCGCGCTCGCGCTCGACTGCAGCCGCCGCACCGGTCAGCAGCTCGGCCAGCAGCCGCATGCGGGCACGCTCCGACGTCAGCTGCAGGAGGCGCTGCTTCAGATCCGGCGCGAACTCGAAGCGACCCGCCAGCTCGAACGAGAGCTGCTCCTCGTCGAGCCTCGGCTCGGCGACCTCGGCACCGGTGAGCTCGACGAGGCGGTGGAAGAGCTCGAGCGCGTGCTCAGCGTCCTTCGGGTCAGCCGCCCCAGGCTCGTCCTCGATCGGCTCGACGAGCCCGGTCTGGAAGGAACGGCCCTCGGTCAGCTCGAGCAGTCGGAAGCGCCGGCCGCCCTCGACGACGATGTTCAGCCGCCCGTCGTCGAAGTTGTCCAGCACCTCGGCGACCGCGGCGAAGGTGCCGATCTCAGCCATCCCGTCGTCGTCTGCGTAGACGAGCCCGAACTCGCGCCCCTCGGACAGGCACTCGCCGATCAGCTCCTGGTAGCGGTCCTCGAAGATGTGCAGCGGGATCTGCTCGGTGGGGAGCAGGACGATCCCGAGCGGGAAGAGGCCGAGCTCGTTCATCGGGGAAGCCTAGTTGCGCTCGAACGCCGCGATCCGAAACAGTGGCCCATTTCGCTCGGACGCCCGTTCGAGCCCCTGCGCCTCGATGGCGGCGTCGAGCTCACGGGTGGGGTGGATGAAGACGCGAAAGCGGCGGCGGCGCACACGGAGATACAGATTGACGGCGCCAAATGCGGCGCTGACCCACCAGACCTGGCGCGGATGGCTGAGCACGAGCGTGCGCTGTGCCAGCGAGCCTGCGATCCCGGCCAGCTCGACGCCGTCCGGCGTGCAGCAGACGACCTTGTTCAGGACGACGACGTCGGCCGGGCTCGCAGCTTCCGGGTCCGCGACGAGGTCGGCAGTCCGAAAGGAGACACGATCCGCGAGGCCGCTCTCGGCCGCGAGCTCCCGAACGTACGGCTCGTAGCTCGGCAGCAGCTCGACAACCTCTCCCTTCGCGGCGCCCCGCTGCAGCAGCTCCAGCAGGACCTGGCCGACGCCGCCGCCGATCTCGAGCACGGTCGCGCCTGCGAGGCTGCGGGTCGCCGCGCGTCGTGCGAGCGAGCGCGCCATCGGGTCGGGCCCGTTCTTCCGGTAGCCGGCCGCGTCGCGCCGGGCACTCCGTTCGCCAAAGAACTCCTCCTGGCCGTGCCGGGCGCAGCAGCCGGTCACGGCCGCCTGCCGAAGTGGCCGCGCGAGGTCATCGACATCACAGTGACGCCGTCCTGGTTCACCATCTCGCCGCGGATGCGGACCGTGCCCCGGTCGGGCCGGCGCTCGGACGGCGTCGTCTCGAGCACCGTCAGGCGGCCGGTCAGCGTGTCGCCCGGTCGCACCGGCGCGAGCCAGCGCAGCTCCTCGACGCCGGGCGAGCCCTGGCTGGACGCGCCGCCGAGCAGCGAGTCGACGTAGAGGCGCATCCACATCGCGCCCGTGTGCCAGCCGCTGGCGATCAGGCCGCCGAAGACGGATTCCGCCGCAGCGTCAGGGTCGAGGTGAAACGGCTGCGGGTCGAACTCGCGCGCGAACGCGACGATCGCCTCCTCGGTGACGCTGGTGCTGCCGAGCTCGTAGACCTGCCCGGCCGCGAAGTCCTCGAAGGTGTACTCGGGCATGGCGGGACCCTATGGCTATCGTCCCCTCCATGGAACCCGGAAACGCAGCGGTCAGCCGGCGTAGGCTCGACGGAGCCGGCCAGGAGCGGAGGTGCCGGCTTTGCCGGCGCCGGAGCGGAGCGTGAGCGACTACGTCTACACGATGTACCGCGCCGACAAGTTCTACGGCTCGGACCGCCAGGTGCTGGCGGGCATCTCCCTCTCCTTCCTGCCCGGGGCGAAGATCGGCGTGCTCGGCCCGAACGGCGCCGGCAAGTCGACGCTGCTCCGGATCATGGCCGGGCTGGAGGAGCCGTCGAGCGGCGTCGCCGAGCTGGCGCCCGGGGCGACGGTGGGCATGCTCGCCCAGGAGCCGGAGCTCGATCCGGCCAAGAACGTGCGCGAGAACGTCGAGGACGGCGTGCGCGAGCTGCGCGACCTGCTCGACCGCTTCAACGCCGTCTCCGCACGCTTCGCCGAGCCCGATGCCGACTTCGATGCACTGCTCGTGGAGCAGGCCAAGGTGCAGGAGCTCGTCGACCGCCACGACGCCTGGTCGCTCGAGGCGACGCTCGACCGCGCGATGGACGCGCTGCGCCTGCCGGACGGCGACCGCGACGTCACGACCCTCTCCGGCGGCGAGCGCCGCAGAGTCGCGCTCGCGCGCCTGCTCCTCTCCTCGCCGGACCTGCTCCTGCTCGACGAGCCGACGAACCATCTCGACGCCGAGTCGGTCGCCTGGTTGGAGCGCTTCCTCGAGCAGTACAAGGGCACCGTCGTCGCCGTCACCCACGATCGCTACTTCCTCGACAACGTCGCCGGCTGGATCCTCGAGCTCGACCGCGGCAAGGGGCTCCCGTTCCAGGGCAACTACTCGTCCTGGCTCGAGCAGAAGCAGGCGCGGCTCGCGGTCGAGGAGAAGACCGAGTCGGCGCGCCGCCGCACCCTCGCACGCGAGCTGGAGTGGGTGCGCGCGAGCCCGAAGGCACGGCATGCGAAGGCGAAGGCGCGCGTCACCGCCTACGAGAAGCTGTTCGCCGACGAGCAGAACGTGCGGCTCGACAAGGTCGAGATCCACATTCCGGCAGGGCCGCGCCTCGGCGACGTGGTCGTCGACGCCGAGCACGTCGTCAAGGGCTTCGGCGACCGGCTGCTCGTCGAGGATCTGACCTTCTCGCTGCCGCCGGGCGGAATCGTCGGCGTGATCGGGCCGAACGGCGCCGGCAAGACGACGCTGTTCCGGATGATCGCCGGCGAGGAGGAGCCCGACTCCGGCACGCTGCGGATCGGCGAGACCGTCGAGCTGGCGTACGTCGACCAGGCGCGCGCCGACCTGACGCCCGAGAACACGGTCTGGAAGGAGATCTCCGGCAACCTCGACACGATCGAGCTGGGGAAGCGCGAGGTGAACTCGCGCCAGTACGTCTCGTGGTTCAACTTCAAGGGGTCGGATCAGCAGAAGCGGGTGAGCGACCTCTCCGGCGGCGAGCGCAACCGCGTCCATCTCGCGAAGCTCCTGCGCAGCGGCGGCAACGTGCTGCTGCTCGACGAGCCGACGAACGACCTCGACGTCGACACGCTGCGCGCGCTCGAGGACGGGCTACTCGACTTCGCCGGCTGCGCCGTCGTGATCAGCCATGATCGCTGGTTCCTGGATCGGATCGCGACGCACATTCTCGCCTTCGAGGGCGACAGCCAAGTGACCTGGTACGAGGGCAGCTACGAGGAGTACGCCGCCTGGGTCAAGGAGACACGCGGAGCCGACGCGCTGGAGCCGCACCGGATCAAGTACAAGCCGCTCGTCCGCGCGTAAGCGGGGTCGCGGCGAGGACGGGCGCAGGCCGTTTCTACGCCTCGCGGGCGGACTCTCCGGCAGCAACGTGCTCACCCAGTCATCGATGTCGCCTGCCAGCACAGCCTGCCACGCGGTCTCGACACGCAAGCGGCACGGTCGGAATCGCTCTCACGAAGCATCGTGACAACTTCGCCGACTGCGTAGGCGAGACTTCGAGGGATGTTGTCGTCACCCGATCCCATGGTTTCGGACGGGATTTGACCATTCGGTTCGTGGTTGTATTCATCGAGTGCGGTGATGAAGTCGGCCGTCGCGGCCTCGATGGCGGCTGAGCCGCCTTGCGAAGTCACTGCTGACATCGAGCCAGGCGCAAGGCCACCGGCCGCGCTCAGACCTGCGTGCCACAAAAGGCGTTCGGACGCGGTCACGGTGTGACCTTAACGGGCTGGCTCAGGCGACATTCCCAACCGCTGGCCCATGTGAGGGCGTCGGCCGAGACGACACGCAGCGGGCGAACAGGGCGGTCCGCAAGGGACAGGGAGGTCGAATAGTGAGCTGGGTACGACACTCACTCGAGGACTACCCAAGGGCGAGCGATCGGCAAAGCTCCACTGAGCGACCGCGAAACGTGGAGGACACCCAGAACACTGGGTCGCCGGCAGAACCCGTGACGCTCTCGAAATAGCCCTCCCGCAGTCCCGGGTGCGGTTTACCACACCGCCTCAAGGACGACGCGGATCTCGTCCCCGAGACGGAGCAGCTTCCACCTCCGGGCCGATGTGCCGGCCCCCTCGCGCGTCGCATCATTGAGCCATCGAAACCGGAGGAACCCTGATGACGCAAATTTTCGAACCCGAAGCACGATACGAGGATCTAGGGCTCGACGTGAGCCCGCTTCGCGACCTGCTCGACGGCGACGTCGTTGCGCCGGGCGAGTACGCCTGGGACGAGGTGCGCCTCGCCTGGAACCTGACCGTCGACCAGCGGCCCGCCGCAGTCGCGCTGCCCGAATCGGCCGAGGACGTGGCGGCGATCGTGGCGTTCGCGCGGGCGAGCGGCCTCCGCGTCGCACCGCAGGGAACCGGTCACGGCGCCGCGGCGATGGGATCGCTCGACGACACGATCCTGCTCAAGACCGAGCGCATGCGCGGCGTCACGATCGACGCCGAGAACCGGATCGCGCGGGTTGAGGCCGGCGTGATCTGGATCGAGGTCGTCGAGGCGGCCGCCGAGCACGGGTTGGCCGCGCTGGCCGGCTCCTCACCGGACGTCGGTGTGGTCGGCTACACGCTCGGCGGCGGCCTCTCCTGGCTGGCACGCAAGCACGGCATCGGCGCCAACCAGGTCACCGCGATCGAGGTCGTCACGGCCTCCGGCGACCTCGTCCGCACCGACTGGGCGAACGAGCCCGATCTGTTCTGGGCCCTCCGCGGCGGCGGCGGCTCGTTCGGGATCGTCACGGCGATCGAGTTCAACCTCTTCCCGATCACCGAGGTCTACGCGGGCATCCTCTGGTACCCGGTCGACCGCGCGAGCGAGATCCTCAAGGCGTGGCGCGCCTGGACAGACGACCTGCCGGACGAGATGACCTCGGTCGGCCGGATCTTCCAGTTCCCGCCGATCCCGGAGATCCCGGAGCCGATCCGCGGCCAGTCGTTCGTCGTCGTCGAGGCGATCTGGTCTGGCGAGCCCGCCGAGGGCGAGCGCCTGCTCGAGCCGCTGCGGTCTCTCGGGCCGGTCATGGACACCGTCGCGGCGATCCCGGTCGAGGAGCTCAGTCGGCTGCACCTCGACCCGGAAGGCCCGGCGCCCGGTGCGGGCGACGGCGGCATGCTCGACGACGTCGACGACCATCTGATCGACCTCTTCGTCGAGCACGTCGTCGGGACGCCGATCCTCTCGGCCGAGATCCGCCACCTCGGCGGCGCGGTCGCCAGGCGCTCGCTCGCAGCACGGCGCGATCGACGCCTGGGAGGCGCCGTACCTGATGTACGCGCTCGGGATCGCGCCGACGCCCGAGGCCCGCGAGGTGGTCGATGCTTCGGTGGCGCGGCTCCGCGGCATGCTCACCCCCTGGGAGGCCGAGCACACGTACCTCAACTTCGCGGAGTCGCGAAGGAAGGCGGCGACGCTCTTCTCCAGCGCGAGCTACCACCGCCTGCGCCGGATCAAGGCGATCGTGGACCCCACGGATCTCGTCCGCTCGAATCACCCGATCCCGCCGGCCTTTTAGCCGGCGGGATCGGCTCAAGGATCAAGCGAGGACGCGCTCGCAGTCTCGGGCGATCTGGTCGATGCGATCTGCGACGACCAGGTCGTCCTGCGGCCCGCACGCGACGATGTCGCGCTCACCGTCCCGCACCTCGATTCGGTCCTTCGCGATCCCGCCCTGGATGCGGTCGAGTCCAGGCCCGCCGTAGATTAGGTCGCGACCGCCGCCTCCGACGAGGACGTCGTTCCCGGTTCCTCCGAGCAGGAGATCGGCCTGTTCGCCTCCATCGAGCCGATCGTTGCCCGCACCTCCCGCGAGCAGGTCTTCGCCATACCCGTCCAGGAGCCGATCGTCTCCGTCCATGCCTGAGAGAACATCGTCGTCAGGAGTTCCCCGCAGCACGTCTGCCTCCGATCCGCCAAAGATCTGACAGTCGTTGGTCAGCCGGCGCGACTCGAGCCCATCCCCGCTCCCGACGTACACGCCGAGCCTCGTCGAGGGGCAGTGACCGTTCCAGACGAACGCAACGCGCGACCCGTCGGGAGACCACGTGAGCTCTGCGCCAGGCCCAAAGACGCGAAGGTTGGAACCGTCCGGACGCACGGTCACGATCTCAGTTGGCACCTCGTCGAACCCCTGCGGGGGTAACCGGCGCGTCACGGCGAGCTGCTGTCCGTCCGGCCGCCACGCCGGAGCATGCTCGACGAAGGAACCACTCGCGATGTCCGCGCCAACGCCGCGGTCGACGTCGACGAGGTGGAGCCGGTCGGCCGAGTAACGAACGTCGCTGCGGCGAAGGAGCGCGATCCGCGTGCCGTCGGGCGACCAGGAAAAACCTGCTCCCGTCGGTTCGCCGCGCCAGACGGCACGCCGGCCGCCTCCATCCGGGAGCACCACGTCGATGCCGCCCGTGACTTCGAAGGCGATTCGATCGCCGCGAGGCGACCATGCAGGATTCGCCTCGCCGGGGCCGGTCGTGAGCGGACGGCGATCGCCACCTCCCGCAGCCTGGACGAAGACATGCGACGGGAAGCCCGTCACGAGCGTGAGCCGCGAACCGTCCGGGGAGTAAGACACGTCGAGCGCCACCGAGGCGCCGTCGGGCGTCCACCCAAGACGATGCCCGAACCCAGAGTGCCCGAGACGTCGTTGCTCGCGGCCGTCGCTTCTCATGACCGACGCGAACACGGGCCGGCCGCAGCCGATGTCGTGCCGCTCGAACGCGATCCGTTCTCCCGTCGGAGACCAGGTCGGCGCATGGTCGTGGATGAAGTAGCTCGGCGAGCAACCGGCGGCGGCCGGCCGCGCCGCGGCGCCACCGAGTAAGACCAGGAGCAGCGCGACGGCCAGCAGTGACGCCGTACGGATCATGTCCACACCGTACGGCCCGGCTGTCAACAAACTCGAAAGGGAGTGTGAAGAAACGCGTTCCCAGCTCGGGCAGCGGCCGGGGCTTCGACAGCGCTAGCCTGCGCACGATGGACGCAGACGCCGTCGAGATCAGGATCCTCGGCTGTCTGATCGAGAAGCAGCGGACGACACCCGATCAGTACCCGCTCTCGCTGAACGGGCTCCGGCTCGCCTGCAACCAGGCGACGAACCGCGAGCCGGTCGTCGACTACGACGAGGCGACGATCCGCGGAGCGCTCGAGCGACTCTCCCGCCGCGGCTGGATTCGGCTCGCGAGCGGCCCCGGCAGCCGCGTGGCGAAGTACCGGCACCTGCTCGACGACGCGCTCGGACGGGTGCCGTCGCAGATCGCGCTCCTCGGCGTCCTGATGCTGCGCGGGCCGCAGACGCCCGGCGAGCTGAAGCAGCGCGTCGAGCGCCTCTACCCCTACGGCTCGCTCGAGGACGTCCAGAAGACGCTGGATCAGCTCGCCGAGCACGAGCTCGTCGAGAAGCTGCCGCGACGGCCCGGCCAGAGCCAGGACCGCTGGCAGCAGCTGCTGGGCGCCGGCGAGCCCGGCAGCGAGACCGGTGGCACTGAACCCGACCGCTCGACGGCAAGAGAAAGTGTTGAATCAACACAAAGTCCGCTCGAGGAGCGCGTCACGCGGCTCGAGCAGCAGGTTGCGGCGCTCCAGCGCGCGCTCGAAGAACGCTGAGATCGGGTAGACGCCGCTCATGCCGACCAACCCGCTCGAGAACCTGAGAGATGCCGCCGGCCGCATCGGCGACCAGCTCCGTCGCACCGCCGGCCCGGAGCTGGAGGACCTGCTCGGCCTCGGGCCGCGCCGCGAGCCGCCACGACCGCTCGCACAGGTGCAAGCCGAGCTGGACGGGCTGGTCGGCCTCGAGACGGTCAAGGAGCAGGTGCACGCGCTGCTCGCGTTTCTCCAGGTGCAGGCGCGCCGAAAAGAGCACGAGCTTCCGGAGGTGGCGACGAGCCAGCATCTCGTCTTCCTCGGCAACCCGGGCACCGGCAAGACGACCGTGGCGCGTCTGCTCGCCGAGATGTACGGCGCTATGGGCCTGCTCGAGAAGGGGCATCTGGTCGAGGTCGACCGGGCGTCGCTCGTCGGCCAGTACGTCGGCCAGACGGCGATCAAGACCGACCGAGCGATCCGGCGCGCACTCGATGGCGTCCTCTTCATCGACGAGGCGTACGCGCTCACGCCGGGCGGCGGCGACGGGCGGCTCGACTTCGGCGCCGAGGCGGTCGAGACACTGTTGAAGCGGATGGAGGACCACCGGCACCGTCTCGTCGTCATCGCCGCCGGCTATCCGCGGCTGATGCGGGCGTTCCTGGACTCGAATCCGGGTCTCCGCTCTCGCTTCGCTCGCGAGATCTCGTTCCCCGACTACTCGACCTTCGACCTGCTCGAGATCACCCGGCGGCTGGCGGCCGAGCACGAGTACGAGCTCGGGGCGGGAGCGGAGGACGCGCTCGAGCGGATCTTTGCGAACGCCGCGCGTGGCGAGGGCTTCGGCAACGCCCGCTATGCGCGGACGATCTTCGAGCAGGCTCTGAACAGGCAGGCGCTGCGGCTGGCGCAGGTCGACGGCCGGGCGCTGGGGGAACTCGACCGCGCCGAGGTGACGACCCTGGAGGCGGACGACCTCCTGGAAGCTGCGCGCCTGCTGGGTGAGAGCACCGACGCGCGCCCGAAGCGGCGCCGCTGGCTCGGCTGACGCTCGCGCGTTGACGCGAAGGCCCCACAGTGTTTTCATCAACGCTGTACTCATCAACCCCGAGCCCCTTCCCATCCCGGGACGCCTGCGGTGAGGCTGACGCAAAGGAGACACATGGCGCTGGGGCTCTCGAAGTTGCTCGCCGCGACGGCGGGCGCGCTCGACCGGCGTTTCGGCTGGGACCGGCTACCGCGTCCGCTCGGAGTGCTCACGCTCGTCGGCCTCCGCACCCGGCTGCGCGAGCTGAACCTGTACGACACCGGTGCGGGCGGAGCCAAGGCGCCCGCGAACAGCGGCGCGCGCGGCTCACGCACTCTCGACGGGAGCTACAACGACCTCGAGCGCCCGGCGATGGGGATGATCGGCGCGCGCTTCGGCCGCAACGTGCCGCTCGACCGCACCCACCCTGAGCCGCTGCCCGGCCTGCTCGACCCGAATCCGCGCCTGGTCAGCCGCGAGCTGCTCACACGCGATGAGTTCGTGCCCGCAACGATCGTGAACGTGCTCGCCGGCGCGTGGCTGCAGTTCGAGGTGCACGACTGGTTCAGCCACGGCAAGAACCTTCCCGACAAGCCGTTCGAGCTCGAGCTCGCAGACGACGACCCCTGGACCGACCGCCCGATGCGGATCGACCGGACTCGTCCCGACCCCTCGCCGGACGCCGGCGGCGGCGCGGCCACGTGGGTCACGGCCGACTCCCACTGGTGGGACGGCTCGCAGATCTACGGCAGCGAGCCCGCGCTCGCCTCTGCCCTGCGCGAGCGCAAGGGAGGCCGGCTCCGGCTCGACCCGGACGGGCAGCTGCCGCGTGACCTCGACGACAAGGTCGACCTCGCGGGCGTCGCTGGCAACTTCTGGCTCGGGCTCGCGCTCCTGCACACGCTCTTCGCCCGCGAGCACAACGCGATCGCCGACCGCCTCGCCGAGGAGCACCCGAACTGGTCCGACAGCCGGCTGTTCGAGACGGCGCGGCTGATCACGGCGGCGCTGATGGCGAAGATCCACACCGTCGAATGGACACCGGCGATCATCGCCCACCCGACGACGAAGTACGCGATGCGCGCGAACTGGTACGGAATCCTCGGTCAGCGCCTGGGGAAACGCAGCTCGAACGAGGTGCTCGGCGGCATCCCCGGCTCGGCGACCGAGCACCACGGCGTCCCCTACTCGCTGACGGAGGAGTTCGTCGCCGTCTACCGCATGCACCCGCTCCTGCCCGACGACTTCACGTTCCACTCGATCGAGAACGACAGGGTGCTGCAGCAGCTGACGTTCCGCGAGCTGGGCGTGAACGATGTCCGGGCGCGGCTCGACGAGCTCGGCTTCACGAATGCCTTCTACTCGTTCGGGATCGCGCATCCGGGCGCGATCACACTGCACAACTACCCCCGTTTCCTGCAGGAGCTGCGCAAGCCGGACGGAACCGTCGTCGACCTCGCTGCGATCGACATCCTCCGTGTCCGCGAGCGCGGCGTGCCCCGCTACAACGAATTCCGGCGGCTCTTCCACCTGAAGCCGGCTGCGACCTTCGAGGAGCTGACCGACAACCCGGAGTGGGCGCGGCAGCTGCGTCGCGTCTACGGCGACGTCGAGCGGGTCGACCTGATGGTCGGGCTCTACGCCGAGCCGCTGCCGAAGGGATTCGGCTTCAGCGACACGGCGTTCCGGGTCTTCATCCTGATGGCATCGCGGCGGCTGAAGAGCGACCGCTTCTTCACACGCGACTACAACGCCGAGACGTACACGCAGACCGGCCTCGACTGGATCGAGAAGACGACAATGAGCGACGTGCTGCTCCGCCACCATCCGGACCTCGAGCCGGCGCTCCGCGGCGTCGACAACGCGTTCGCCCCATGGAACCGGGTAGCGGCATGAGGGAGCTGGCCGAGGGTGCGCACACGGTCGGAGGCACGAAGGGTGGTCACGTCCGCGCCTTTCTCATCGAGACGAGTGGGGAGTTGACACTCGTTGACACGCTGTTCGAGAACGACGCGAGCGGCGTGCTCGAGGCGATCCGGAAGCTCGGCCGGAGCCCGCGTGACCTGAAGCGGATCGTGCTCACACATGCGCACCGGTCACACCTCGGCGGGCTCGCGGCGCTGAAGCGGGAGACCGGCGCGACGGTGCTGGCGCACGAGTGGGAGGCGGACGTCGTCGCCGGCGACCGGCCGGCACAGTCCGTGGGCCTGAAGCCGACCGCGCCGCTGCGCACCTACCCGTTCCAGGTCGGGATCTTCCTCAACCGGCCGAAGCACCGCGCGTGCCCGGTCGACGAGAGCGTCGAGGACGGCGACGCAGTCGGCCCGCTCCAAGTGCTCCACCTGCCGGGTCACTCGCCCGGCCATCTCGGCTTCCACTGGCCGGAGCGAGGGCTGCTGCTCTCAGGTGATGCGATCGCCACCTGGCCGCGCTTCGAGGCGGGCTGGCGGGCGTTCACGCTCAACCCGGAGCAGCACGCCGAGTCGATCCGGCGGCTCGCCGAGCTCGACGCCGACGATCGTCGGCGTCGGACACGGCGATGCAATCACCGACGACACCGCAGCCCGGGTGCACAGCCTCGCAGCAGCGGCTAGCTCGCGGCATCGCCTGCAGCGCTCCGGAATACGATTGGCGTGTGGCGACCCGCAAACAGACACCCTCCGTCCCCGAGCTGACGGCTCGCAACGCCGAGCTCGAGCGCGAGCGCGAGTTGCTGAACGCGATCGCGAACCACGCGCCGAGCCTGCTCTGCCTCGTCGGTGCGGACGGTCTCGTGCGTCCGGCTGCGACCAACATCGCGTTCGAGCAACGCCTCGGCTACGACCCGAGCGAGACGGGCGGCGCGGCGTTCTGGGATCGGTACGCGCCGGCGGAGGATCGGGACGCGGTCCGCAAGACGATCGAGGCCGCGATGCGCGGCGAACCGGCGCAGGAGCAGGATGGCCGCTGGTTGACGAAGAGCGGCGAGCTCGTCGACGTCGCCTGGACCTGCACGGAGCTGCCGATGATCGAGAGCGGCCCGGTCTACTTGATCTGCGGCACCGATATCACCGACCGCAAACGGCACGAGGAGGAGGTGCGCACGTCGCGCACGCGCATCGTCGCGGCCGCCGACGAAGCCCGCCGCAGGCTGGAACGGAATCTGCACGACGGGGCGCAGCAACGCCTCGTCGTCCTCTTGCTCACGCTGCGGGCGGCGAAGCTGAAGGCCGAAGCGGATCCCGAGCTCGACCGGCTCCTCGACGGGCTGATCGAGGAGCTGACGGGCGCGCTGCAGGAGCTGCGGGAGCTCGCCCGCGGAATCCATCCCGTCGCTCTGACCAAACGCGGCCTCGCCGCTGCCCTCCGCCTGCTCGCCGACCGCGCTCCCCTGCCGGTCGAGCTCGACGTGCCGGCCCAGCGGTTCCCCGAACATGTCGAGGCGACCGCGTACTACGTCGTGGCGGAGGCGCTCACGAACGTCGCCAAATACGCGAACGCATCGTCGGCGTCCGTACGGGTCGCCCGAGACGGCGAGTGTCTCCGCGTCGAGGTCCGCGACGACGGTGTCGGAGGCGCGGACGCGGCGGGCGGCAGCGGGCTCAGCGGGCTCAGCGACCGGCTCGCGGCGCTCGACGGGAGCTTCGAGGTCGAGAGCACAGCGGGAGCCGGCACCCGCGTGCATGCCGAGATCCCACTCGGCTGAGTCGGTCAGGCCTGTGGGATGCGGGCTTCGAGCGCTTCGCCGAGCGCTTCGCGGACCGGCGCTAGCTCGATCCGGTCGAGCACGTCCTGGAAGAAGCCGCGCACGATCATCCGCTCCGCCTCGCCGCGCGAGAGGCCACGGGCCATCAAGTAGAAGAGCTGCTCGCGGTCGACCTGCCCGAGCGTGGCGCCGTGCGTGCAGCGCACATCGTTGGCCAGGATCTCGAGTCCCGGGATCGAGTCGGCGTGCGCCGTCTTCGACAGGAGCAGGTTCCGGTTCTCCTGGTAGGCGTTCGTCTTCTGGGCGTCCGCCTCGACGCGGATCATCCCGCGCCAGACGGCGCTCGACTCGTCGCGCAGCGCACCCTTGAACGCGAAGTCGGAAGTCGTGTGGGGCGCGATGTGCTCCTGGAAGGTGTCGTAGTCGAGGTGCTGGACGCCGTCCGCGAAGTAGGCGCCGGTGACGCGCGAGGTCGCTCCCTGCCCCGCGAGGTCGTTCTGGATCCGGATCTTGCCCTTCTTCGAGCCGAACCCGGCCGTCACCCAGTCGAGCTCGGCGTCGCGCTCGACCCGGGCGTGATGAGTCCCGAAGTGCCAGGTCTCCTGCGAGACGTTCTGCACCGAGACGTACTCGACCCTGGCTCCGTCGCCGACGAAGATCTCGACGGCCGCGTTCAGATAGCCGGAGAGCTCCGGGGTCGTGGACGCGTACTCCTCGATCACCGAGAAGCGGCTGCCGGGCTCGGCCACGATCAGCAGCCGCCAGAACAGCGAGCCGCCGTCGAGGGAGTTGACGACCCGTACGAGCAACGGCTGCTCCAGCACGACGTCCTTGGGCACGTGCACGAGCAGGCCGTGCTCCCACATGGCCGCGTTGTGAGCGGCGAACTTCTCGGTCGAGCCGACGAGCTCGCCGAGACGCGGGTGGTCGCCGAGCGGCTCGAACCGGATCCCGTCCGGTGCGCGGTCGATCTCGAGACCGCCCTCGGAGACACGCACGATCCCGGCTGCCTCGAGCTCGAGCAGCACCGGGGCAGCCGCGACCCCCTCGGCACCGTTCGCCGCGAACGAGTCGGGATCGAAGTCCTTCAGGTCGGTGAACCGCCACGACTCGTCCTTCGTCGTCGGCATGTGCAGCGCCCGGTAGCGCTCGAGCTGTTCGGGTCTAGCCACGGAGTGCGTACCGTCTGTGCAGGAGCAGCGAATTGCCGTCCGGATCCTTGAAGAACGCCATGTGGCAGACGCCGGTGTCAAGCGTCTCGCCGTCGAACGCGACGCCCTTCGCCTCGAGCTCGACGCGTGCGGCCGCGACGTCCGGCACGCGCAGCGCCAGGCCGGCAGGCGACGGCGAGAACGGCTGGCCGATGCTCGAAGGGTCGAAGATGTCGAGCGTCACCTGGCCGCAGCTGAACTCCATGTCCGAGTCGCCTTCGGTCTCGATCTCAAGGCCGAGCGTGTCGGCGTAGAACGCCCGCGCGCGCTTGATGTCCTGCGTCAGGAACGACACGAAATCGACGTGCTCGATCTGCATGCCTACGGGGTCGAGCCGTCGGAGTACGGCGCGTGCCGGCGATGCAGGATCAGCGAGTTGCCGTCCGGGTCCTTGAAGAAGGCCATGTGGCAGACGCCGGAGTCGTATGCCTCCTCGAAGCCGAACTCGACGCCGGCGTCCTTCAGCTGTGCCATCGCCGCCTCGACGTCAGGGACACGGAGCGCGATCGCCGTGTTGCTCGGGCTGAACGGAACGCCCGTCTGCTCCGGAGTGTTGAGCAGGATCGTGACGTTGCCGGTCTCAAACTCGGGCCACTCCTCGTGCGCGAGCGGGTTCCGCTTCAGGCCGAGCGTCTCGCCGTAGAACTTGACTGCGCGTTCGCGGTCGGTCACCGGCACGCCGATGAAGTCCGTGCGCTCGGCGCCGATCACGAGCCGCCGTCCTCCGTCTCGCGCGGGGAGTAGCGGTGGTGGAGCATCAGGGCGTTGCCGTCGGGATCCTCGAAGAACGCCATGTAGCAGACGCCGGTGTCGAAGGTCTCGCCGGCGAACTCGACTCCCTTCGCCTCGAGCTCGGCGCGCGCGGCCGGCATGTCCTCGACGTGCAGCGCGAGGTGCGCGGTCTTCTGCGGCGCGAACTCCATTCCGAACGTGGTCGGCTCGTAGATCCCGAAGCACGTCTGGCCGACCCAGAACTCGCTGTCGCCGGTGTCGTCGGGCCGCAGCCCGAGCGTGTCGACGTAAAAGTCCCGCGACCGCTTCCAGTCGGTGGACGGAACGGCGACGAAGTCGACGCCCGTCACCGGGCTAGCCAACACTGCCCTCCATTTGCAGCTGGATCAGCCGATTCATCTCGACGGCGTACTCGAGCGGCAGCTCCTTTGTGATCGGCTCGACGAAGCCGGAGACGATCATCGCGCTCGCCTCGGCCTCGGAGAGGCCGCGGCTCATCAAGTAGAAGAGTTGCTCCTCGCCGATCTTCGAAACGGTCGCCTCGTGGCCGAGGTCGACGTCGTTCTCGTCGACGCGGATGTACGGGTAGGTGTCGGAGCGCGACTCCTCGTCGAGGATCAGCGCATCACAGACGACCTTCGACTTGGCGCCGACCGCACCCTTCGCGACCTCGAGCAGGCCGCGATAGCCGGCGCGGCCGCCGTTCTTCGAGATCGACTTGGATGTGATCACGGACGTCGTCTTCGGCGCGACGTGGACGACCTTGCCACCTGCGTCCTGGTGCTGGCCCTTGCCGGCGAACGCGATCGAGAGCACCTCGCCGTGGGCACGCGGCCCCATCAGCCAGATCGCGGGGTACTTCATCGTCAGCTTCGACCCGAGGTTGCCGTCGACCCACTCCATTGTCGCGTCCTCGTAGGCGACCGCGCGCTTCGTGACGAGGTTGAAGACGTTGTTCGACCAGTTCTGGATCGTCGTGTAGCGGCAGCGGCCGCGCGGCTTGACGACGATCTCGACGACCGCGCTGTGCAGCGAGTCGGAGGAGTAGATCGGCGCCGTGCAACCCTCGACGTAGTGCACGTAGGCGTCCTCGTCGACGATGATCAGCGTCCGCTCGAACTGGCCCATGTTCTCTGCGTTGATCCGGAAGTAGGCCTGCAGCGGCAGCTCGATCCGGACGCCCGGCGGGACGTAGATGAACGAGCCGCCCGACCAGACGGCCGAGTTCAGCGCCGCGAACTTGTTGTCGTTCTGCGGGATGATCGTCCCGAAGTACTGCTTGACGATCTCCTCGTGCTCGCGCAGGCCCGAGTCCATGTCGAGGAAGAGCACGCCCTGCGCCTCGAGGTCGGCCTGGAGCTTGTGGTAGACGACCTCCGACTCGTACTGAGCCCCGACGCCGGCGAGGTACTTCTTCTCGGCCTCCGGGATCCCGAGCTTGTCCCAGGTGTCGAGGATGTCGGCCGGCAGATCCTCCCACTTCGAGACCTGCTTCTCGGTCGGCTTGATGTAGTAGTAGATGTTGTCGAAGTCGATCTCGGCGACGTTGCCGCCCCAGGTCGGGAGCGGCCGCGCCAGGAAGTAGTCCAGGCTCTTGTGCCGGAACTTCCGCATCCAGTCGGGCTCGTTCTTGTGCTCGGAGATCGCCTCGACGAGCTCGTGCGAGAGGCCGCGGCCGGACTTGAAGAAGTAGTTCTCGGCCTCGTCCGAGTTCGAGAATCCGTACTGGTACTCGGAGCGAATCCCCTTGACGACGTCGGTCTCGGAAGCGCTCACGCGGCCACCCCTTCTTCCTTCGGGATGAAGGCATCGTAGCCCTCGGCCTCGAGCTTGTGAGCGAGCTCCTGACCGCCGCTTGCGACGATCTTGCCACCGACGAAGACATGCACGTGATCGGGCGTGACGTAGTTGAGGATGCGCTGGTAGTGCGTGATCACGAGCGCGCCCATCTCCGCGCCGACGAGCTCGTTGACGCCGTTCGCGACGATCCGCAGCGCGTCGATGTCGAGCCCCGAGTCGGTCTCGTCGAGGATCGCGATCTTCGGCTGTAGGAGCGCCATCTGCAGAATCTCGACGCGCTTCTTCTCGCCTCCCGAGAACCCGTCGTTGAGGTAGCGCGAGGCAAGCTCGCGCGGAACCTTCAGCCGCTCCATCGCCGCGAGAATCTCGGTGCGGAACTCCTTCACCGGGATCGGGTCGTCCTTGCCGCCGTTCCGGGCCTTCCGGATCGCGTTGATCGCGCTCCGGAGGAAACTCGTGACGGTGACGCCGGGGATCGCGTGCGGATACTGGAAGGCGAGAAAGAGCCCCTTCTGCGCGCGCTCGTCGGCACCGGCCTCGGTGATGCTCTCACCGTCGAGCAGGATCTCGCCCTCGGTGATCTCGTAGGCCGGGTGGCCCATGAGCGCGTAGGCCAGAGTCGACTTGCCGGAGCCGTTCGGCCCCATGATCGCGTGCTTCTCGTTCAGGTCGACTTCGAGGTCGACTCCCTTGACGATCTCGGTGCCGTCCTCGAGCGCGACGTGCAGGTTCTTGATCTGCAGGAATGCCAAGCTTGTGATCCCTCTTTTCCAGGATTTGAGCGGTTTTCACCGCCGCTTCGTGACTCCATGGTAGCCGATCAGGGCCACGGCCACGGGCGTCGCCAACGCGGCGATGCCACCGATCTTACCGAGCCGTAGCCGGGCGGCTGTCCACGCGCTCGAACGACGTGACCGCTCGTCGAAGCGGCCGCGCGCACCCGGGTCTCCGGGGATCGTCTCCCAGAGGTTGTCGGGCGAGTCGACGGGCTTCGGCTCGCCGGTCGTCTGGCCCTTCCATCCGGTGCGGAGCAGGACGAGGTCGCCGGCGCGCGGTGAGAGCTTCTGGCCCCAGAGGAGCTTCTGGGCCGCCCAGGTGACCGGGAGCTCCCGCTCCGGGCGTTCCGCCACCCGCAGGACCGCTGCCGCAACGACCTCGGGCTGGTAGATCGGCGGCACCGGCTGTGGCTGCAGACCGAGCTTCTGGCGGCCGCGGTCGAACTGCGGCGTGTTGATCGCGCCCGGGAGGATCAGGCTGATGTCGACGCCCGTCCCGAGCTTCTCCTGCTCGACTCGCGCTGACTCGAAGTAGGCGCGGCCGGCCGCTTTCGAGGCGCAGTAGGCGGCCTGCAGGGGGATGCCGCGGTAGGCGAGCGCCGAGTTGACGTCGACGAAGGTGCCGCGGCTCGCCTGCAGGTGCGGCAGCGCGGCTCGGTACGCGAGCGCGCGGCCCAGGAAGTTGACCTCCAGCACGCGGCGCAGCTCGTCCGGCTCGAGCCGCTCCACCTCCGCGTAGACGGTCACCATCACCGTCGCGACGAAGGTGTCGATCCGCCCGAAGCGCTCGACCGCCGCCCGGCAGAGATTCTCGGCGTCGTCCCAGCTCGTCGCCTCGCCTCGCACCGCCAGCCCTTCGCCGCCGGCGGCGTCGATCTCCGCTACCGCATTCGCCAACCCTTCCTCGTTCCGGGCCGAGACGACGACCCTTGCGCCACGCGCTCCGGCGGCCCGCGCGACCGCTCGGCCGACCCCGCTCGAGGCGCCCGCCACGACCACCACCTGATCCGCCAACGCCCGCTTCATCGGCCTCACGTCCCCGGGCAGGGGCTCGGACAAACGGTGCTACTCTCCGGCCATGCCCTTCGGCATCGGCATCTGGGAGATCCTGATCCTGCTTCTCGTCGTTCTGCTCGTCTTCGGACCGAAGCGGCTGCCCGAGATGGGGCGCTCGCTCGGCAAGGGGATGCGCGAGTTCAAGGACTCGATCTCCGGCAAGGACGACGACGAGGCAGTGCATCACCGGCTGGCGCAGGAGCTGCCCGACGCGGACGCGCAAACCCGGGCTGAGCAGAACCCGGCCGAGCAGAACCCAGCGCAGGCCGAGCGCGAGCGCGACACCGTCTCCTAGACGACCCGGGAGATGGCTTTGAAGCGTCTGCCGCGGCGCCTGCAACACGGCGAGGAAGCCACGCTCGTCGAGCACCTGGGCGAGCTGCGTGCGCGGCTCCTGATCAGCCTCCTTGCGATCGTTCCCGCCTTCCTCGTCGCGTTCTACTTCCAGCAGGACATCATCCGCTGGCTGACGGAACCGCTCCCGGACGACAAGGAGGTGATCACCCTCGGGGTCGTCGAGCCGTTCACGACCGCCGTCAAGGTGAGCCTCGGCGTGGCTGTCGCCGTGACCTTGCCGATCCTGCTCTACCAGCTGTGGGCCTTCCTCGCCCCCGCGATCGAGGCCGGAATCCAGCGAACCGTGGCCGTCTTCGCGACCTTCGCGACGATCCTCTTCGCCGGCGGGGTCGCGTTCTCGTACTTCATCGTGCTGCCGCGCGCACTCGAGTTCCTCACGAACTTCAACGACGACGTCTTCGAGGTGCAGATCCGCGCGAGCTACTACTTCTCGTTCGTCACCGTCACGCTGCTCGCAACCGGGCTCGCCTTCCAGATGCCGATCTTCATCCTCGCCCTCGTCCGGCTGCGGGTGCTGACCGCTGAGCGCCTGCGCAGGAACCGGCGCCTGGGGATTCTCTTCATGGTCGTGTTCGCGATCCTGCTCCCGACCGTCGACCCGGTCTCGCTGGCCCTCGAGGTGATTCCGCTCCTGCTCCTGTTCGAGCTCTCGATCTGGCTCGCGACGGTGATGGAGAAGCGCTGGAACCTCGTCGACGAGCCGTCGCGCTGGGCGGCCGAGTGAGGATCCTCTCCGCCGACTGGGTCCTGCCGGTCGAGGGAGAGCCGATCGCCGACGGCGCCGTCAGGATCGAGGACGGGCGGATCGCGGCGGTCGGAACCGCGGCCGAGCTCGGCGCCGGCGAGCACTTCCCCGAGGCGGCGATCGTGCCGGGGTTCGTCAACGCCCATACGCACCTCGAGTACGCGGTCTACGCCGGTTTCGGCGACGGGCTCTCGTTCGGGCCGTGGATCTCGACGCACGTCGAGCGGAAGAGCCGGCTCGAGCGGGCCGACATGGAGGCGATCGCCCGCCTCGGCGCCGCCGAATGCCTGCGCTCGGGCATCACGACGGTCGGCGATCTCGCCTTCGCGGGCGCGAGCGCTCACGCCTGCGCGCAGCTCGGCCTCCGCGCGATCGTCTACCTGGAGGTGTTCGGCGGCGACCCGGTCGACGCGCTGCGCCAGTTCGACGAGAAGCGCGAGTACGCCGCTGCCGCCGTGTCGGGACGCGTGCAGCTCGGCGTCTCGCCCCACGCCCCGTACACCTGCTCGACCGAGGTCTACGCCGCCTGCGCGAAGCTTGATCTCCCGCTTGCCACACATCTGAACGAGAGCACCGACGAGCTCGACTGGCTTTTGCGCGGCGAGGGGCCGTGGGAGCCGTTCGCCGAGATGCTGGTGCCGCCCGATGGGCAGAGCGGCATCCGCCGGCTCGCCGACGCCGGGCTGCTCGACGCGCGGGTGGTCGCAGCGCACTGCGTCAAGGTCGACGAGGAAGAGATCGACCTGCTCGCCCGGCACGGGGTCGCCGTCACCCACTGCCCGCGCTCGAACGCGCTCCTCGGCTGCGGCATCGCTCCGCTGGAGGCGCTACGCGCGGCCGGCCTTCGCGTCGGCGTCGGTACGGACGGCGTCTCGTCTGTGCCCTCACACGACTTCTTCGAGGAGCTGCGAACGGTGATCTCGCTGGCGCGTGCAAGGGCCGAGCGCGCCGATTCTCTGTCGGCCACCGACGCGCTCGAGCTGGGAACTCTGGGCGGCGCGCGCGCGCTCGGGCTGTCCGAGGAGACGGGCTCGCTCGTCCCCGGCAAACGTGCCGATCTCACTGTGCTCTCGCTTTCCGGCTCGCCGTATCTACCATGGGAGGATCCGGCAGCCGCCGTCGTCTACGGCGGCGCCCCGGAACGAGTCCTGACTACCCTCGTCGACGGCGAGGCGAAATACGAGAGAGGAGGGTCCGAATGGCACGAGCTGACCGACGCCGCGTCCAGAGCACGCGCACGCATGCTGCAACAAGCCGTGGCCGCGAGCGTGAGCGCGCCGAGCTAGAGGACACGATGTTCTTCACCCGGCTGCGCCGCCACGCGAAGTGGGTCTTCGTGCTGCTCGCGCTCATCTTCGGGCTCGGGTTCGTCATCTTCGGCATCGGCTCCGACCAGGGCACCGGCATCGGCGACATCCTTCGTGACAGCGGCGGCGCCACGAGCGACAGCATCTCGGTTTCCGAGGCGCGCGAGCAGGTGCAGAAGACCCCCAAAAGCGCGCAGGCGCAGCGAAACCTCGCGACCGCCCTGCAGGCGGACGGCCGCTCCGAGGAGGCGATCACGTACCTGACGCAGTACGTCGCACAGCGCCCCAAGGATCAGGAGGCGCTCCGCGAGCTCGCCGCGCTCCACCTCAGCCGCGGAATCACCAGGGCCCAGGAGGCGCAGGCGACGCAGGCTCGCGCAGGCTTTCTGACCTTCGGCTCGACGTTCGGGTCGCCGCTCGAGCTCGGCAAGGGACAGACGCTGGGGCCGGATCCGATCGACGAAGCGATCTCGACCCAGCTGACGCAGGCGGTCAACGAGGCGTACACCGCTGCGCAGGTCTCGTTCAGGAGCGCCGAGGAGGCGTACGAGAAGCTCGCGCTGGCATCGCCGAACGATCCGAACGTCCGGCTCGAGCTGGCTCAGGCGGCCCAGCAGAGCGGGAACTACCCGAAGGCGATCACCGCGTACCAGGAGTTTCTCAAGCTCGCGCCGGATGACCCGAGCGCGCCGCTCGTCCAGCAGCAGATCGCCCAGCTGAAGGCGGCGCAGCCGCAACCCGGGTCGGGATAGACTCGGCTCGAATCAGGAAGACGTGCGCACACACTCTGTCGGCGATCTCGGGGGCTGATCACACGTGAACTTCGACGTCAAGACCGAAAAGCTGAGCGACGCCCAGTACGTGATCTCCCTCGCGGGCGAGGTCGATCTGTACACGGCTCCCGAGTTCAAGCAGCAGCTGCTCGAAGTCATCGACCAGGGCGGCCGCGACGTGATCGTCGATCTGACCAACACGACGTTCATCGACTCGACGACGCTGGGGGTCCTGGTCGGCGGGGTCAAGCGCCTGCGCACGAACGAAGGTCAGCTGTCGTTGGTCTGCAGCGATCGCAACATCACGAAGATCTTCGAGATCACCGGGCTCGATCGCGTCTTCACGATCCACCCGACGCGCGATGCCGCCGTCGGCGCAGGATCCGCCGCCTAGCAATGGGCCTGCGCGGGCTGGCCGGCGCCTGCGCGATCGCCCTCTCGGCCCTCGCCGCGAGCGGCTGCGGCACCTCGGGCCTCTCGGAGGGAAGCGGCGATACGACCGAGGGCAAGAAGCTCTTCACAGCCAATTGCGGTCAGTGCCACGTGCTCGCCGACGCGGGCACGAAGGGCGTGATCGGGCCGAGCCTGGACAACGCCTTCCGCCAGGCCCGCGCGGACGGGCTCGGCGAGGCGACGATCGAGTCGGTCGTGCGCGGCCAGATCTCGTACCCCGTAGAGCAGCCGTCGACCGGTGCTCCCGGCATGCCGGCGGACATCGTCACGGGTGACGATGCGGACTCCGTGGCGGCCTATGTTGCGTCCGTAGCCGGGCTGCCGGTGCGCGGCCAGCCGGGCGGTTCCGGTGGCGAGGAAGGCGGCGAAGGGACGGCTGCCCCGGACGGTGAAGCTGTCTTCGCCACTGCCGGCTGCGGCAGCTGCCACACGCTCGCCGCCGCAGGCTCGAACGGCACTGTCGGGCCGAGCCTCGACGACACCAAGCCGGAGAAGGAGCTCGTCGTCGACCGGGTCACGAACGGGCAGGGGGCGATGCCCTCCTTCGCCGACACGCTGTCGCCGGCGGAGATCCAGGCCGTCGCCGACTTCGTCACCACCGGCGCAGTAGCTGACCGCTAGCCCGCTGCGGCGTCGAGGTCGACCACGACGTGGGTGATCGGGACGTCGAAGCGCTCGCGGGCGCTGCCGACGACATTCCGCTCGAGCCAGTTGGAGCGGCCTTCGGGGTGGGTCGAGATCACGATCTCGTCGGCGCCGAACGTCCGCAGCGCGTCCTCGATCGCCTGCAGCGGATCGCCGTCACCCACTTCGCCGTCAGCCTCGATCCCGAGCTCCCTCAGCCTGGCGAGACTCGAATCCAGCCGGATCTGCGCCGCCGCGCGCGCACCGTCCTCGTCGGAGGCCCAGTGCCGCATCTGCGAGTTCAGCGCCGGGCAGACGACGAGCACGCGTTCGCGGACGCTCTCGGACTGCCGCTGCTGCAGGATCGCGAGCAGCTCCTCGCCGCCCACGGTCTCGTTCGCGATCACGAGCGTCCGGCGCTCGCCTTCGGCGCTCCCGGACGGAATCGACTCGCGCGTGACCGGCTCGTCCGAGCGCGACCGCAGCCAGAGCCCGACCACGGCCGCCGACAGCACCACGAACACGACGACGCCGAGCCAGGTCGCGATCGCCGCCGCGACGACGATCAGCGCGAAGTAGCCCACCGACAGCAGCAGGAAGCGGTACGCCTCGGCCTCGCTGCGAAGTGGGTTGCGTGCCATGGACTCAGAGGAGGTAGATCGTCGCGTAGACCACGATCCACATTACGTCGACGAAGTGCCAGTAGATTCCGGGGATCTCGACGCCGTGATGGTGCTCGGGCGTGAAGTGGCCCTTGAAGGCGCGAATGGTCGCCACCGCCAGCAGGGAGAGGCCGACGAAGACGTGCGCTCCATGCAGGCCGGTGAGGCCGAAGAAGATCGTCCCGAACGCGCCGTCGCTGGGATTGAACCCGATCCGGGCGTACTCGAGCATCTGGGTGAGCAGGAACGCGAGCCCCATCATGAAGGTGAGGACCAGTCCGGCCTTCATCCCGGCTCGGTTCCCACGCTTGATCGACTGCAGCGCCCAGTGCATCGAGAAGCTCGAGGCGAGCAGCACGGCCGTGTTCACGCCCGCGACGAAGACGGGCAGGTGATAGGGCGGCAGCGGCCAGGGCTGCGCGTCCGGGTTGACGACGCGGATGAAGAAGTAGGCAGTGAAGAACGACCCGAAGAGCATCGCCTCGGACGCGATGAAGAGGAACATCCCGAGCACCGTCGCGTCGACGCGCGAGCTCTTGTTCGCGATCGGCGGGCCGTGGTGCTCCGCGTGAGCCGGGGCGTGTGCGCTCACCCTGCGGGCACCTCCTCCGGGGCGACGACGACATGCTCGACCGGCACCTTGGTCTCGCTCTTCAGTCGGCCGACCAGGTCGCGCCGCAACCAGGACGAGCCGCGTTGCTCCGGGAACGTCGAGACCAGGATCGAGTCGATCCGCTCGTCGCGGACGGCCTGCAGCGCCGCCGTGAACGGATCGGGATGGGCGATCTGGCCGTGCGCTTCGATCCCCTCCGCACGCAGCTGGGTGAGCGCCCGCCGCAGCCGCCGCTCGGCCTCGGGATGCGACGCGTGGTCGGGATCGCTCTGCGGGCAGACGATCAGGAAGGCCGTCCGCTCGTTCGCCTGCGCACGCTCCCGGATCCGCTCGAGCAAGGGCTCACCGAGCACGGTCTCGTTCGCGAGCACGAGCACGTTCTCGTCGCCGGTCCGCGAGGCGACGTCGGAGACGACGTGCTCGACCGGGATCTCGCCGGCCGCCTTGCGAATCTCGTCGACGAGGTTTCGCCGCCGCCAGCCAGACTTGGCCTCGGGATGCGTGGAGACGATCAGCTCGTCGGGCTGCTCGATCGCGATCGCGTCCCGGACGGCGGTGAGCGGGTCGTTGTCGATCACGTCGCCCGTGGCCGCGATCCCTGCCTCGCGCAGTTTCGAGAGCGTCCGGTCGAGGCGCCGGCCGGACGACGCGCGGCGCGTGTTGTCGTAGACGACATAGCCGGCGCTGGGCTCGTTCACGGGAGCGATCACGTAGACGAGCGTGTCGGTCCCCTCGACCCGGCTACGAACCGCCTCGAGCAGCTCGTCACCGGTCAGCGTCTCGTTCGCGACCACGAGCAGCTTGCGTCGGTCCGCACTCAACGCACGACCTCCTCGCCGCCGCTGAGCACGGCGTGCTTCGCCCCGGGAACGCCGTACTCGTACGGGCTGCCGACCACCTGTGGGATCTCGTCGAAGTTGAAGACCGGCGGCGGTGACGTGACCTGCCACTCGAGCGTCAGCGCCCGCCACGGGTTGCCGGGAGCGATCGGCCCGCGCGCCCAGCTGATGATCATGTTGTAGAAGAAGACGATCGTCGAGGCGCCGAGCAGGAACGAGAACATCGAGATGACCATGTTCCAGTTGCCGAATTGCTCGGCGTAGTCGGAGACCCGTCGAGGCATCCCCTGCAGCCCGACCCAGTGCATCGGGAAGAAGGTGCCGTTGAAGCCGATGAACGTGAGCCAGAAGTGGATCTTCCCCAGCCGCTCCGAGTACATCCGGCCGGTCATCTTCGGGAACCAGTAGTAGATCCCGGCGAAGATCGTGAACACGGAGCCGCCGAAGAGGACGTAGTGGATGTGCGCGACGATGAAGTACGTGTCCGACGCGGCGATGTCGATCGGCACCGACGCGAGGAAGATGCCGGAGAGCCCGCCCAGCACGAACATGGAGAGGAACCCGAGCGCAAACAGCATCGGCGTCCGGAAATGGAGCTTCCCCTCCCACATCGTCGCTAACCAGGAGAACACCTTGATCCCGGTCGGGACGGCGATGATCATCGAGGTCACCATCATCGGCACCCGCAACCACGGCGCCAGCCCGGCCACGAACATGTGGTGCGCCCACACCGAGAAGCCGAGCACGAGGATCGCCATCAGCGAGAGCGCCATCAGCCGGTAGCCGAAGATCGGCTTCCGCGAGAAGACGGCCAGCACCTCCGAGATGATCCCGAAGCCGGGCAGCATCATGATGTAGACGGCCGGATGTGAGTAGAACCAGAAGATGTGCTGGTAGCCGAGGACGTAGCCGCCCTCGTCCGGTCTGAAGTAGTTCGTGTGCATCACCCGGTCGAACATGACGAAGAACTGCGAGCCGGCGATGAACGGCGTCGCGATCACGACGAGCAGCGAGGTCGTGAAGTTCGCCCAGACGAGCAGCGGCATCCGCCAGAACGTCATCCCCGGCGCCCGCATCGTGATGATCGTGACCAGGAAGTTGAGCGCGGTCATGATCGACGACGCACCGGCCCACTGGACGCCCATGTTGAAGAACACCTGGCCGAGCGGCTGATCGGAGGCGAGCGGGGCGTAGCTCGTCCAGCCGGTGGCGAAGGCTCCGCCCGGGGCGAGGAAGGCGGCCAGGAACATCAGCCCGGCGATCGGCAGCAGCCAGTAGGAGAGGGCGTTCAGGCGCGGGAAGGCCATGTCCGGAGCGCCCAGCATCAGCGGCACGACGTAGTTCGCGAGCCCCGCGAACGCCGGGATGATGAAGAGGAAGATCATCAGCGCCGCGTGCTCCGACACGAGCCCGTTGAAGGTCTGCGTGTCGACGTACTGGAGGTCCGGGTTCGCCAGCTCGGCGCGGAAGACCATCGCCATCATGCCGCCGACCGTGAAGAAGAAGAACGTCGTCACGAGGTACTGGACGCCGATCACCTTGTGGTCGGTGTTGACCTTGAAGTAGTCGCGCCAGCTGTAGGCGCCGTGTCCGGAGTGATCCTCCTCCCGGGTCGGGCGACCCGACATGTAGTAGAGCCAGTAGTCGAAGGAGCCGATGCCGGCGAGGAACCCGATCGGTGCCGTCGTCAGGAACCCGACGACCGTGATCACGGTCCAGTCCCAGGTCGGCTCGTAGTGGCCGAGCCAGCGGCAGAAGCAGACGATGCCCGCGCCGATCGCGAAGAAGAGCGGCGCCATCCAGGCCGCACGAACGAAGCCGGGCTTCGTCAGGTGCTCGAGGCCGTGGCGGGGCGCCGAACCGTGCTGCGGTGCGTGCTGGGTGTGGACGAGTTCGGTCACGGCTGCTGGCCTTCGGCGAGATACTGCACGAGCGCGTCGAGCTGCTCGTCGGTAAGCGACTCGCCGTATGTGTTCGGCATCACGTCGCCCTGGTAGCCCTCAGCGAGCTGCGCGTTCGGCTCGACGATCGACTCCTCCAGAAACTCCTCGACTGGCGCGCCGCCCGGGTCGACCGCATCCAGACCAGGGCCGACCTGGGCGTCGCTGCCGGCCGGCTCGAACGCGTGACAGCCGCCGCAGCCGGCGGTCGTGAAGACCGTCTCGCCCGAGTTCTGGTCGCCGCCTGCCGCGCCTCCGGTGCCGGCGGCGAGGAACTCCCGGTATGCGGCCGGCTGGACGACGCGGACCGTGCCCCGCATGGTCGCGTGACCGAGCCCGCAGAGCTCCGTGCAGACGATCGGGAACTCGCCGGTTCGGGTCGGCGTGATCACGAGCGTGGTCTCGATCCCCGGGACGGCGTCGGACTTCTGGCCGAACTCCGGCACCCAGAAGGCGTGGATCACGTCGAGCGACCGGAGCGTCAACTTCACCGACCTCCCCAGCGGCAGCACGAGCACGTCCGAGCGCACCACCGGCTCGCCCGCGTACTCGAAGCGCCAGGCGAACTGCTGCGCGGTCACCGCGATCCGGAGCGGGTTCGGCCCCGCGTCGTCGTTCTTCGCGAGCACGATCGCACTGACGACCGAGATCGCGGTGACGAGGATCGCCGGAATCGCCGTCCAGACGATCTCGATGCCGGTGTGGCCGTGAATCGGCGGTCCGTCCGACTCGTCCTCGGGCTGCACCCGGAACTTCAGGACCGAGTACATGATCGCAGCGGCGACGACGGCGAACACCGCGATGCAGATCACGGTCGTGAACCAGAACGTGAACTCGATCCGGTCCATCTCCTCGGAGGCCGAGGTCGGCAGCCACGGAACGAGGACGGCGACCACCGACGCGAGGGCTCCCGCGAGGACGCCGTAGATCGTGATGCGGACAATCGAGCCCCTGCGCACCGCGGCGAGCGTATCTCAACCTGCACCCGCACCCGCACCCGAACCGGCGCGTCAAACGTTGTCTCATCGCCCCTGCATACCGGGGACACCCTGCAGACACTGGAGGATTGAAATGGGTCTTGGAGTCAGCATCTTTCTGATCGCGGTCGGCGCCATCCTGACCTGGGCGGTCAACGCCACGGTTTCGGGTCTCGAGCTGACCACGATCGGCGTCATCCTGATGGTCGTCGGCGTGCTCGGCCTCGTGCTCTCGATGATCTTCTGGTCCTCGTGGGGCGGCTTCGCCAACGGCGGCCGGCGCACGACCACCTACGTCGAGGACGGCCCGCGCGTCTAGTCAGCCGTCGCGCGAAGTCCCTGAAGGGGGCCGCTTCGCGGCCCGGGCAACTCCGAGAGGCGGCCGAGAGGCCGCCTCTCCTCGTTCAGGCGAGCGGCAGCTCGAACGAGAACGTCGAGCCGCGGCCCGGCTCCGACTCGACCCGGATCCGGCTCCCCATCCGCCGCATGATCTCGCGGCTGATGTAAAGGCCGAGACCAGTGCCGCCGACGCCGCGCGAGAGGTTCGGATCGAGGCGGAAGAACTTCTCGAAGATGCGGTCCTGCTCGGTGACGGGGATGCCGAGACCGCCGTCGCGAACGGCGAACCGAACTCGCCCGTCGACCTGCTCGAGCTCCAGCACGACCCGCCCGCCGTCCGGTGAGTACTTGACCGCGTTCTCGACCAGGTTGACCAGCACCTGCCGAAGCCCGTCCGGATCGGCCGCGACCTGAGGCTCGGGATCGGGAACGGCGAGCACGAGCTCGATCTCGGGCGGCAGATGCGCCGCGGCAGAGGCGACGACGCTGCGGGCGAGATCGCCCGCGTCCGCCCGTCCGATCGAGAACTTGGCGGCGCCGGAGTCGAGCCGGCTCGCCAGGAGGATGTCGTTGACGATGCGGGCGAGGCGCTCCGACTCCCCCGCGATCACGGCGAGCATCTCCTGCTGCTGGTTCGACGTCAGGACGACGTCCTCGCGCTGGAGCGTCATCGCGGCCCCGTAGATCGCCGCGAGCGGCGTCCGCAGTTCGTGCGAGACGGTCGAGACGAAGTCGGTCCGCAACTGCTCGACCGCGTGCTCCTCGGTCAGATCGCGGAACGCGTAAACGGTGCCGTGCGGGAACTGCGCCGCGGTCAGGGAGAGCCAGAGCTCGCCGGCGGGCCCTTCGATCGGGAACGTCAGCGGCCGCTCACCAGCTCCGCCGAGCGGCCAGCCGGCCAGCACCTCCGCCGCGGCGCCACCGACGACGTCGCCCTCGGGACGTCCCGTGATCCGGGCGGCAGCCGGGTTCCAGAGCCCGACGACGCCCTCGCTGTCGATCATGAAGACCCCGTCGCCGACGAACTCGAGAGCCTGCGCGGCCTGTGCCCGCCGGCGCAGCTCACCGACGAGGTGCGCGTTGTCGAGAGCCCCTGAGGCGCGGCGAGCGATCTCGAGTGCAAGCTCGAGATCGGCGTCCCCGTAGCGGGCCGGCTCGTGCGAGCCCAGCGTCAGCACGCCGAGTGTCTCGCCGCGGGCGACGAACGGCACGAACATCATCGACTGCGAGCCGACCCGCGCGAACGCCTCCGTGTCGACCCCCAGCCGCGAGAGCGCGTCGACGACGTCCGCGGTCAACGTCGAGGCGAGCAGAGGCTCGCCGCGGCGGAAAATGTCACGGAAGAGTGCGGGAGCCTCCGGGCCGAGGTCGTACCTGTTCGGCATCTCGTCCATCACGCGCTCGAGCTCCGGATCGGCGTGCGAGTGCGCGACCCGGATCAGGATGTCGCCCTCGGCCAGGTAGATGTTGCAGGAGTCGGCCATCCGGGGCACGACCACGCGCGAGATGCGCTTGAGGATCTCTTCCCGATCGAGGGAGGAGGAGAAGAGCTCGCCCGCTTCCGCGAGCAACCGGAGCCGCGCGTCGGCCCGCTTCTGGCCCGTGAGCTCGAGAATGACGCCGCCGACGCCGGTCGTCTCGCCGTCCTCGCTCAGGACCGGGTAGTAGCTCGAAAGCCAGTGGCGTGCGTCACCCGGCCCGGCGATCGCCTCGTCGGTCGACTCCTCGTGCACGACCGGCTCGCCGGTCTCGAGCACGTGCCGGTACAGCGGCTCGAGACGCGGCGCGAGCTTGGGGATCACCTCGGCGAGCGTCTTGCCGATGTGCTCGTCGGGCGACCGGTGGTTCAGCTGCGCCAAGGCGTCGTTGACGCGCACGAAGCGAAGCTCGCGGTCCCAGAAGCCGATTCCAACCGGGGCCGAGACGAGGAGCGTGTCCAGCTGAGCGTACGAGTCGCTCGCGGCGCGGAACAGGAGGGCGTTCTCGATCGCGAGCGCGGCGCGCCGGCCGATCTCGCGCGCCAGCTCGAGGTCGATCGGGCCGAACCGCCGACCCGACTCGCCCGTGCCGAGCGAAATCGTCCCGAGCAGCCTTCCACGCGACTCGAGCGGCACGACGATGTACGACGTCGCCTCCAGTGCGCGGTAGAGGGCGAGATGCTCCTCGTCGACTGCGGCGCGCGTGAGCGCCGCGTCGCGCGCATCCTCGACCAGGTACGGCCGGCCGGTTCGCAGCACCTCGGAGACCGGGTGCGACTCGTTCTGCTCGGGCGGATAGTGCTGCCGGAGCGTGCGCAGGAGCTGCTCCCGCTCGGGGTTCCGGTGGGAGATCACGACCTGGCGCAGACCGCCGCTCTCCTGCTCGATCACGTCGACGATGCAGTAGTCGGCGAGGCGGGGCACGAGTAGTGCAGCGAGCTCGGCGAGCGTCGCTGCGTAGTCGAGCCCCGCGGAGAAGAGCGTCCCCGTCTCCGCGAGGAAGCGGATCCGCTCCTCGGCGTGCCGTTGCTCGGTGACGTCGCGGAAGACATTGATCACGAGCCGGATCTCGTCGGCGTCGCTCAGGATCGGCGTCGAACGGACGACCGACCAGCGCTCGTCGCCGCCGGGCAGGATCCGGTAGCCGAGCACGGCTTCGTGCGTCTGCCGCTCCTGGAGAGCTCTGCGGTTCGGCAGCTCGTCGACCGGGAGCGGTGCGCCGTCCTCGCCGAGGATCTCGAAGCGTTCGAGCAGCTCGGCGCCGCTCAGACTCAGCATCTCCTCCGCCGAGGCGAGCCCGCACAGCTGCGCTGCCGCATCGTTGGCGTAGACGAGCCGCCCGTCAGGCGCCTGCGCGGTGATCCCGTCCGCGACGTTGTGCAGGATCGACGCGAGCTCGTCGGAGGAGGGACCGCTCTCGTCGAGCGTCGACATTCGCACGAGTATGCCTCGAACACCTGACGCGCTGCCGCTTCCGGCTCAGCGAAGCCGGAAGGATCGTGCCGGCTCCGCGGAACGGCCCGCGCGAAAGACGCTGAGCGCGCGACCCGGGGAGGAGACCCCAGGCGCCGGCCGAGCGGCGTCCCGCACGAGGATGCTCCCGTCGTCGGTGACGGATGCGACTCGTCGCGACCGCACTTCACATGATGGCTTCTGCTCGCGATAGGCACCGCTGGAGTGATGGACGCGCTCGGAACCGAAAGTTGCCTGTGTAACGCCTGCTTCCACAGACGCGCCGGGCCGCGAAGCGGCCCCTTCAGGGGTCTGCGCGACCCGGAATCTGCTTCCGCAGATTCCGGGTCATGCGACGGAAAAGCATGGGCCGTGAAGGATTCGAACCTTCGACCTTGGGATTAAGAGTCCCCTGCTCTACCAACTGAGCTAACGGCCCGCGGCGAGGGATTGTAGCGGCGCCCGCTTGCGTCCTCTGTACGATTCCGCGCCGATGACCGACGTTGCCATTGTCGGGGCCGGCTACGTCGGCGTGCCGCTCGCCCAGGTGTTCGCCGAGGCGGGCCGCAGCGTCCTGCTGGTCGATCGCGACGCCGAGCGGGTGGCGCAGCTGAACCGCGGCGAGAGCTACATCGAGGACGTGCCGGACGAGGCGCTGAAGCCGCTCGTCGACTCCGGCACGCTGCGCGCGACCACCGACTACGACGAGCTCCGCGACGCGGACGCGATCCTGATCGCGCTGCCGACGCCGCTGTCGAAGCAGCGCGAGCCTGACCTCTCGATCCTGAACGGCGCCACCGAGCAGATCGCCGAGCGGTTGCGAGCGGGCCACCTCGTCGTCCTCGAGTCGACGACGTATCCGGGTACGACCCGGGAGGAGGTGCTGCCGCGCCTCGAGGCGTCGGGACTGAAGGTCGGGACGGAGTTCAACCTGGCCTTCTCACCAGAGCGAGTCGATCCAGGCCGCTCCGACTGGACGACGAAGAACGTGCCCAAGATCGTCGGCGGGATCACCGACGCATGTACGGAGCGCGCCGCGGAGCTCTACGGCTCGGCAGTGGACACCGTGCACCGGGTCACCTCGCCGGAGTCGGCCGAGCTGACGAAGCTGCTCGAGAACATCTTTCGCTCGGTCAACATCGCGCTCGTCAATGAGCTGGCGCAGCTCTGCGAGCGGATGAAGATCGATTTCTGGGAAGTCGTCGACGCGGCCGCGACGAAGCCGTTCGGGTTCATGAGCTTCAAGCCGGGGCCTGGCCTCGGCGGCCACTGCATCCCGATCGACCCCTTCTATCTGACCTGGAAGGCGCGCGAGTTCAACTTCTACACCGAGTTCATCGAGCTCGCCGGGAAGATCAACGAGAACATGCCGTACTACTGCCGCTCGCTGATCTCGCAAGCGCTGAATCACGGCAAGCAGCACTCGCTCAAGGGCTCGGAGGTGCTCGTGCTCGGCGTCGCCTACAAGCCCGGCATCGGCGACATGCGCGAGAGCCCCGCGCTGAAGCTGATCGAGTTGCTCCGGGCGGCGGGGGCGAACGTCTCCTACCACGACGAGCACGTCGCCGAGCTCGAAGAGCTCGGGCTGACCTCGGCACCGCTCGAGCCGGAGCGGTACGACTGCATCGCGATCGTCACCGATCACGCCGGGATCGACTACGAGGCGCTCGTCGACTCGGGACCGGTGATCGTCGACTTCCGCAACGCGACCGGCGAGAAAGGCCGCGCGAGCGACAGGGTCTGGAAGCTGTGACCTGCGTAACCGTAGGGCTCGTCGGGCTCGGCTACTGGGGGCCGAACCTGGCGCGGAACTTCGACCATCTCGCCGACCTGGCCTGGCTCTGCGACGTCGACGACGAGCACCGGTCGACCTTCGCCGCCCGCTACCCGGGCGCGCGCTCGACCGGCGACTACGCGGAGATGCTCGCCGACCCGGAGCTGGACGCGGTCGTGATCGCGACCCCCGTCCCCACGCACTACGCGCTCGCCAAGCAGGCGCTCGAGGCGGGTAAGCACGTACTGGTCGAGAAGCCGCCGGCGATGAAGGGCGCCGAGATGGACGAGCTGGTGGCGCTGGCCGCCGAGCACGACCGCGTCCTCATGCCCGGCCACCTGCTCCTCTACCACCCCGGTGTTCGCAAGCTGAAGGAGCTCGTCGACGCGGGCGCGCTCGGCGAGGTGCTCTGCGTCTACACGAACCGCCAGAACCTCGGGATCGTGCGCACCAATGAGAATGCGCTCTGGTCGCTCGGCGTCCACGACCTCTCTGTGATCCTTTGGCTGATCGGCGAGGACCCGGTCGAGGCGGTCGCCCACGGCCGTGACTTCCTCACGGGCGGCGTCGAGGACGTCGTCTTCTGCTACCTCCGGTTCCCCTCGGGGAAGATCGCGCACATGCACCTCTCCTGGCTCGACCCGCACAAGATGCGGAAGATGACCGTCGTCGGCCGCGAGAAGATGGTCGTCTTCGACGACATGGAGCTGGAGCGAAAGGTGACGGTGTACGAGAAGGGCCCGTGGAAGCAGTCGGAGGCCTACGGCGAGTGGCAGACCCGGACGGGCGACATCCACATCCCGAAGATCGACACCTCCGAGCCTCTGCGCCTCGAATGCCGGGCGTTCCTCGACCTGATCGCGGGCGAAGGCGACCGGCAGGCCGTCGCCGAGGACGGCGCGATGGTCGTCCGCGCGCTCGACCGGCTGACGGAGAGCCTGCGTGGCTGAGATCCATCCGACCGCGACGGTGTACGACGGGACGGTGCTCGGCGAGGGCGTCAAGGTGCTCGAGGGCGCCGTCATCGGCAAGCAGCCGACGCTCTCGCCCCGTTCGACCGCGAAGCGCGAGCCGCTCGCGCCGACGACGATCGGCGACGGCACGATCGTCTCGACGGGTGCGATCGTCTTCGCCGGCTCGACGATCGGCGCACGTGTGATCCTCGGCGACCAGTCCTGCGTCCGCGAGCGGGTCGAGATCGGCGCCGACGTCGTACTCGGCCGCGGCTCCTACGTCGAGAACGACACCACGATCGGCGCGATGACGAAGATCCAGGCGGACGCGTACATCACCGCCTACTCCACGCTCGAGGAGCACGTCTTCATCGCTCCCTGCGTGGTGACGACGAACGACAACTGGATGGGCCGAACGGAGCAGCGGTTCGGCAACGTCAAGGGCCCGACGATCCGGCGCGGCGCGCGCATCGGCGGCGGCGCGATCCTCTGCCCGGCGATCGAGATCGGCGCCGAGGCGTTCATCGGCGCGGGCGCCGTCGTCACGAAAGACGTGCCGCCGCGCGCGGTCATGGTCGGCAACCCGGCGCGGCAGCTCCGCGACGTGCCGGACGAGGAGCTGCTCGAGAACCAGTAGGCGCTACTAGGAGGGTTTGGCGGAATGGCGCTCGTTGCCGGGGTGCGATGCTCGTTCCGAGGCAGGACGCAGGGAGCGCCGATAGCCGTAGCTATCGGCGCGACGGACGCCGCCTGGGCGAGCAGCGCGGCCCGGCAGCTCAGCCGCTCTTTCGCCAAACCCTCTAGGCCTTGACGATCACGAGCTTGTACTTCCCCGCGCCGCGCGAGCCGAGCTTGACCTGGACGTAGTAGGTACCCGTCGTCGGTGCCCGGTACGAGAGCTTCTCCCTCGCCCCGGGCCGAGCGGACTGCCGAGCGACCAGGGACCGTCGAAGCGAGGTCGTCCACGTGCCTCGTGCCCGGTAGCCAGAGGATCAAATTGGTGTCGGTGCCGGCCGGCCCGCGCACGCTTGCGTACACGGGCTGCCCACGGCGCAGCCGGATCGCGTAGACGTCGTTCTGGTCGTCCCAGAAGTCGAGCGTCGCCTCGAAGCGTTTCACCGTACCCCACAGCGGCGCCGCGTCGTCGCCCGCGTCGTCGTTCGGCTCGAAACGATCGCGCGGCGGCAGCTCGCCGGACAGCCCGCGGAGCGCCGCCGTGACGTCCAGCCGGCCCCAGCCCGAGAGCGCGTCGCGCCGGAACGGGCAGATCCGGCAGCCGGTCGCCGGATTGACGTCCTGGGCGCTCTGGGTCAGCAGCGCGGTCACCTGCTCGGGGCGGAGCTTCGGCCGCACGGCGAGCAGAACGGCGGCCGCGGCGCTCACCTGCGGAGCGGCGAACGAGGTCCCTTGGCCCTTGCGGAAGTCCTCAGGCCCGCAGCTCGAATACCCCTGGTCGGGGCACTCCTTCGATTCGACCGTGAGGGCGAGCGGGAGCGTCGAGACGATCCCGTGCCCCGGGGCGGAGATGTCGTTGTAGATCCGGTCGCGGTGGGAGAACGTCGGCACCGACCCGTCGCGCGTCAGGGCGCTGACGCCGAGGACGTGCGGCAGCGCCGCGGGATAGCTCGCGAACGGCCAGGCCCTAGGCGGGTCGTCGGTGCTGTTTCCGACTGCGGCGACGATCACGACACCTTTGCCGTGCGCCCAGCCGATCGCGGCTGCCTCGAGCGCCGAGTACGCATCCCGTCCTGGGTCGCGCGGATCGCGGAGGCCGCCCAGGCTCATGTTGATCACGCCGGCGCCGTTGGCGACCGCCCATTTGATCGCCTTCACCTCGGCCTCGACGTCGATCAGGTCGTCGTCGTTGACGACCTTCGCCACGAGCAACTCCGCCGACGGCGCCATTCCCGCGATGCCGACGTCGTCGATGCCCGCAGCGATCAGGCCGGCGACGAAGGTGCCGTGCCCGGCGCGGTCGACGCGCGCCGAACCGCCGACGAAGCTCTTGGCGCCGACGATCTTGTCGACGAGCTCGGGATGTTCGCCGTCGATGCCGGAGTCGATCACCGCCACTCGGACCGGCGGCAGGAGCGGGGGCGTCTCCCAGAAGTCGAACGCCCGGTTCGCCGGCAGGTGCCACTGCCGCTGGACGAGCGAGTCGGTGGGGACGAAGGCGAGACGGCGCGAGCCGAGCCGCTCAACGTAGGTAGCACCGGGCAGATCGGCGAGTCGCGGCGGCGCCGCTCGCTCGACGATGAGAGCGGGCAGCGGCGCCAGGCTCTCGGTCCCGGTCCCTAGCGCACTCCGCAAGGCGGGCAAGTCGGCAACCGAACGCGCGCCGACCGCATAACGGGCGCTGTCGGCGGCCGGCGCGAGGAACGCAGCCGCTGCGAGCACGAGTGCGAACCGCTTCATGACAGGTTGATCTGCACGGACAGACCCTCGGCGAACCCCTGGACGGGCGCCACCCGAGCACGGTAGCGGCCCGGTCCGGGCAGCGCGAGCGCGTAGCTCCCGTCCGGCCCGGTGGTGGTCTCGGCCGTCGTCGACCAGCCGCTCTCGCTCTCGAGCTGGAGCTGGACTTTCGCAGCGGAGAGCGGCTTGACCGATCCCGTCACCGCCAGCGCTCCGCCGGCGCGCAGCGTGACCACCGGCGCCACCGGCACCTTCAGCACCGGCCCCGCGAGCTTGCCTGCTGAGATGCGGAAGGTCGCTGGGGCCTGCAGCTTCACCTTCGCGGCCGGGGCAACGCCCGGACCGGCGATCCGCGTCCACGCTCCCTCGACCCGCTGCTCGAGCACTGCTCCCTTGACGTTCCGCGCCGTGCCGGTAAGGGCGAGGCTCTTCCCGTAGACGGCGGGGCCACCCGGCCGGGTCAACGAGAGCGAGCCGAGACCCGTGATCCAGCTCGAGCGCAGGCCGCCTGCGGAGCGAAGCGTTCCGCCGGTCACCTTGGTCGTGCCGGCAGTGGTCACCACCGCCGCGGTCGTCACCCGGCCGGAAGCCGCCCGCGTCAGCTTGAGCGCGGTCACCGGGGTGCGCAGCATCAGGCCCTTGCGCAACGTCGCCTCCGCAACCGGTGTCGGCCCCCAGCGGTGCACGGGTGAAAGCGCGCTATGCGGATCCTCGACGCCGACGAGATAGGGCACGGCCTTTCCGAACACCTCGGCTGCGTCAGCCGTGGCGCCGCCGGACGTCGAGTGGAAGAGGGCGTCGATCGGCTTCCCCTGCCAGAGCAGCACTTCGCCCTTGGTCGACTCGATCGCCGCCGTCGTGCGGGCCTGCTCGCCGGGATCCCGCCGTACACCTGGCTCCGCACGTCTGCGTAGAGGTCGAACGGCTTCCCGCTCAGCCGGTGCGCGAGCGCGTAGGAGCGTGCCGCGACGGCCTGCGCCTTGAGCGCCTCGTCGGGCCAGGCGCTCGGCATCTCCTGCGCGACGACGCCCTGCAGGTACTGCTCGAGGCCGACGATGTTGACGGCGTTGAGCTTCTGGCCGGTCACCGCCACCTCGATCTGACCCCGGTAAGCCTTGTCGACTGCGAGCGGCGCCGCACCCGCGAGGAAGGTGATCGGGCCGGGCAGGTCGGTAGGCGCGCCGTTGACGGTCACGCGCAGCTTCGGCCCGAGCACGACCTCTCCGGCCTCGAGCGGGTAGATCGTCCCGAAGACGTCGCGGATCCGGAAAGCCGCTGGGGAACGAACCTTGAGCGACGGCCGCGACTCGGCGACGAGGACGCGGACGCGCGCGACGGCCGCCGGACCGAGCTCGGTGCCGGAATAGAAGTGGGAGAGGATCCGGTCGTACGTCCAACCCTCGTTCGCAAAGCCGAGGGCGCCGTATTGGCTCATCCCGACCCCGTGGCCCCAGCCGCGTCCGCTGACGAGGAAGGTCGTCGCCGTCACCGCGGCCGGCTTGGCCGGAGCGGGTGCGACGGAGCCTGCGGGCGCGGAAGCCGCGAGCGCGAGAACGAGTCCGGTGAGAGCGAGCAGCATCCGCGGCATCCGTTTGACCCCGCCAGTGAGGCTAGCGCAAGCCCTGGCGATTTCCGGGGGTCTTTACCGAACCTTCAAGTCGTTTCGGCGTTTTCGGCTTGCGGCGGCCGGGGAGTCCGTTTGCGTGGAGGAGAGCCGCCTACCCAAGCGCTACCGGCAGCCCGAGCTGATCGCGCGGGGCGGCATGGGCGAGATCTACCGGGCCGAGGACGCCGACCTGGAGCGCACCGTCGCGATCAAGGTGCTCGCCGAGCACCTCGCCGGCGACCTCGCCATCCGCGCCCGCTTTACCCGCGAGGCGCTGGCAGCGGCACGGCAGTCGACCGCGCCGAGCACGGTCACGATCTACGACGTCGGCGAGCACGACGGCCGGCCCTACATCGTCATGGAGTACCTGCCGGGCGGCTCGCTCGCCGACCGGCTCGGGCGTGAGGGCGCACAACCCGTCGGCCGCACGCTCGAGTGGCTGCGCCAGGCAGGTGCAGCGCTCGACGCGGCCCACGGGAACGGCATCGTCCACCGCGACGTCAAGCCCGCGAACCTGCTGCTCGACGACGAGGAGCGCGTCAACGTCGCCGACTTCGGCGTCGCGAGCGCAGTAGGCCTGAGCTCCTTCACCGAGGCGGGGACCGTGGTCGGCACCGCGGGCTACCTGTCGCCCGAGCAGGCTCGCGGCGAGCGAGCGACCCCCGCGAGCGACCGGTACGCGCTCGCGGTCGTCGCGTTCGAGCTGCTGACCGGCGTGCGGCCCTTCGAGCGCGAGTCCACGACCGCCGAGGCGCTGGCCCATGTGAGTGCCCCGATCCCGCCTGCCTCGCAGCACAATCCCGCGCTGCCGCACGAGGTCGACGATGTGCTCGCCCGGGCGCTCGCGAAGGATCCGCGCTACCGCTTCGCCACCGCTGCCGAGTTCGTCCACGCGCTTCGGGAAGCGGTCGCCGCGGATGCGGGCCGCACCGCGGTCGGAGCCGTGCCGCCGGTCAGTACGTCACCGTCCTCGCGCCGGCCTGGCACTCGCGGCCGTTGCACTCGCACTCCTGCTCGCAGGCATCGCTGCCGCGGTCCTGCTCGCCCGGGACGACGGCGAGCCCGAGAGCGCCTCCGGCCCTCGGACGATCCGCCGGACCGTCACGGCGCAGGGGACGACGGTGGTTCGGACGGTCACGACCCCGGCGCCGGCGCCGACAACCGCCCCGACCACCGCCCCGACGACCGCTCCGACGACCACCGCTCCGACCACCCAGCCTGTCGATGCGAGCGCCGCGCAACTGACCGACCAAGGCTTCGCGCTGATGCAAGCCGGCGACTACGAAGCAGGCGCTGCCGCTGCTCGAGCAGGCGTTCGCTGGACTTTCCGGCTCCGGCGAGACGGTCGAGGCGTACACAGCCTACAACCTCGCGTTCACCCGCTTCGCGCTCGGCCGCTGCGACGGCGTACTCGAGCTTCTCGACCGCTCGCAGCAGGTGCAGGGAGAGCGACAGCCGATCAACCGCTTGCGCAGCGAAGCGCAGCAACGCTGCGGCGGCGGCGCGGGACGGGGACGACTAGGAGCCGGCGAGCCTGGCAGCGTACTGCTTCTCGTAGTACTCGCGGTACTCGCCGGACTTGATCGGCTCCCACCAGCTGCGGTGCGCGAGGTACCAGGCGACCGTCTCGGCGATCCCCTCCTCGAACGGCTTCCGCGGCGCCCAGCCGAGCCCGCGCAGCTTGCTCGTGTCGAGCGAGTAGCGCCGGTCGTGCCCGGCGCGATCCTCGACGTGGCGGATCAGCGAGTCGTCCGCGCCGGTGAGCCGGAGGATGTGGCCGACGATCTCCACGTTCTCACGCTCGTCGTCGCCACCGACGTTGTAGACCTCGCCCGCGGCGCCCTCGCGAAGGACCGTCTCGATCCCGGCGCAGTGATCCTCGACCCAGAGCCAGTCACGGATCTGCTTCCCGTCGCCGTAGACCGGCAGCAGCTCACCATCGACGGCGTTGGTCGTCATCAGCGGGATCAGCTTCTCCGGATACTGGTGCGGGCCGTAGGTGTTCGAGCCGCGCGTGATCGAGGCGTTGACGCCGAACGTGCGCGCGTACGCCGGCACGTGCAGGTCGCCGGCCGCCTTGGCGACGCTGTACGGGCTCGACGGCCTGATCGGGTCGGTTTCGACCGACGAGCCGCCGTCCGCGAGATCGCCGTACACCTCGTCCGTCGATACCTGGACGAAGCGGGCGCCCGTCCGGCGCACCTCCTCGAGCAGCACCTGGGTGCCGAAGAACTCGGTTCGGCCGAAGTCGGTCGCGCCCAGGATCGAGCGGTCGACGTGCGTCTCGGCGGCGAAGTTGACGATCGCGTCGCAGCCGGCGGCCGCTTCGGCGACGGCGTCGGGATCGCAGATGTCCCCGACGACGAGCTCGATCCCGGTGCCTTCGAGGTTGGCGGGATTGCCGGAGTAGGTCAGCTTGTCGAGCACGCGGACGTCGTCGTCGGCGGCACGGAGCCGCTTGGCGAAGTGCGAGCCGATGAAGCCGGCTCCGCCGGTGACGAGCACGCGCACACGGGAAAGGCTACGTGACCGCCAGGAGCCTCGCCCCGAGCAGCCCGGCGAGCCCCTCGCCGCCCTGGTGCATGACCACGTTGTGGTTCCAGCGGAAGATCGGCCGCGCGATCGGAGCTGCAAGGTTCATCCACGGCCTGGTCGTACGAACGTTCCACTCGTAGGTGACGGCGGTCTCTCGGCCGCCGAAGAAGCGCCAGCGACCGGTTCCCGCGAGCTCGCCGTCTGCGTCGGCCTCGATCAGGTGCGGCAGCTCGATCCGCGTGATCCTCGTCTCGAAGCGGACGGGGTAGGGGATGACGCTCCGCCACTCGTGCCGGTAGAGCGCGCCGACACCGTCGTCGTTCCCGTGCTCGAGCTTCTCGACACGGCGCACGCCCCGCCACCAGCCGGGCCAGCGCTCGATCTCATAGATCGCATTCCAGACGTCGTCGCGCGGCGCGTCGACGATCCAGGTCGTGAGGAACGAGTAGCCCGCCATCGGAGTGCTATTCGCGGCTTGCGCCCGCGTGGATGGCGGCGACGGTCTCGCGAAGCCCCTCGCGCCAGTGCGGCAGCGTCGGCGCGCCTTTCTCGCTGCGAAGGACGGAATGTGCGGGCCTCGGCGCGGGCCGGCCGAGCTCGGCGGTGGAGATCCGCCGCACGCGGCAGTCCAGCCCGGCCTCCTCGAAGATCGCCTCCGCGAGCTCGGCCCAGGTGCAGTCGCCGTCGGCCGCGACGTGGTAGACGCCGTAAGGCAGCTTCAGCACCTGGCGGGTGGCGGCCGCGAGGTGGCCGACGAAGGTCGGGCAGCCGCGCTGGTCGTCGACCACCGCGACCTCGTCGCGCTCCGCGCCCAGCCGGAGCATCGTCCGGACGAAGTTGTGCCCCGTCGGCCCGAAGAGCCAGGAGCTGCGGACGATCCACGCCTGCTCGCCGGCCGCGGCCTCGCCGTGCAGCTTCGAGCGGCCGTAGACCGACTGCGGGTTCGGCGCGTCCGACTCCAGGTACGGCTCCCGCTTGCGGCCGTCGAAGACGTAGTCGCTCGAGTAGTAGACGAGGGGCGCGCCCAGCGCCGCGACGTTCGCCGTGCCGCCGACGTTCACCGCCGCCGCTCCCTGCGGATCCTCCTCGGCTCCGTCCACGTCCGTCCACGCGGCTGCGTGCAGGACGAGGTCGGGGCGAAGCTCCGGCGGTGCGCGGGAGCGTCACGTCCCAGCCGTCGCGCGCGAACGCGACCGGCTGCTCGGACGCGAACTCGGCCGCAAGCGCCCGCCCGAGCTGCCCGCCCGCGCCGGTGATCAGCACGCGGCTAGGTCGCGAGGCGAGAGGATCGGCGACTCGGTGCTCCAGAGGTGCTTGACGCGCGGATCGGCCCAGCAGAGCCCGTGCTCGTCCGGCGCGGCCGGGTCGTACTCCTCCGTGACGTGGTAGCAGAAGAGCAGCTCGGTGAGCGCCTCGAAGCCGTGCGCGTGGCGTCCCGGGACGTAGATCGCGACCGGATTCTCGTCGCCGATGTCCTCGCTGAAGGTCTCGCCGGTCTTGCGGTCGAGCACGACCACGCGCGCCGTCCCCTGCATGCAGACGAACAGGTCGTCCTGGCCGCGCTCGTGGTAGTGGAGGCCGCGAATCACGCCCCGTCGCGAGTAGGAGACGTTCGTCTGCCGCGTGGGCTTCGGCAGCAGGCTCTCGCGCCGTAGCTCGACGAACCAGCCGCGCTCGTCCTCGAAGCGACGGAGCGGGATCCGGAGCAGCCCGTCGATCAAGACACTGCCTTGTTCGCGCCGGTGCGAGCGATCAGCGCGCCGATCTCGGGCAGCGATTCCTGCGTGCCGGCGTCCTCCCACCAGCCCGTGACGCGATGATGCGAGAGCGTGCCGCGCTCGGCGTAGTGGCGGTTGACGTCGGTGATCTCGAGCTCGCCGCGCGACGACGGCTTCAGGCTGGAGATGACCTCGAAGACGTCCGGCGAGTAGCAGTAGAGCCCGACCACGGCGTCGCTGGACGGAGGGGCGTCGTAGCGCGTGTCGACGACGCCCGCCTTCTCGACCACGTCGGCGACGCGCCCGTCGTCGCCGTAGACGACGACGCCGAAGCGCTCCGGATCCGGAACCTCCTTCACGAACACCGCCGCTTCGTCGTCGCCCTCGACGAACGCGCGGACGGCGGCCGCTTCTGCATACTCGAAGATGTTGTCGCCAAGACAGACAACGAGAGCGTCGTCACCGGCGAAGCTCTGCGCCATCCCGACCACCTGCGCGATCCCACCGGACTCGACCTGCACCTTGTAGGTCAGATCGAGATCGAACAGCGGCTCGTCGCTGCCGCGGCCATCCATGCGGCCGTCGCCGAGCAGGTCGATCACCTGGCCCGCGTGCCCCTGGCCGGTGACGATCAGCACCTCCTGCACGCCGACGAGCTGGAGCAGCTGCAGCGGGTAATAGATCATCGGCCAGTCCCCGACCGGGAGCAGGTGCTTGTTCACGACCCGCGTCAGCTCACCGAGCCGTGTCGCTTCCCCGCCTGCCGCGATCAGTCCCTTGACCCTCATGCCGTTCGGGATGCTACTTCGGAGTCTGCGAGTGGAGTGTGAGCCAGCAGCCAGAACGAGAGCTCCACCGCCGGCCCGATCCCGAGCGCGAAGACGAGCGTCCCGATCCCGACGGTGCCTCCCAGCGCAAAGCCGACGAGGAGTGCGGCGACCTCCACCCCGGTGCGTGCGACTCCGATTCGGGTGCTGAGCTGCCGTGCCACGACGAGCATCAGCGAATCGCGCGGGCCGGCTCCGAGCGCGGGCGCGATGTAGAGCGCCGAGCCGGCGCCGAAGAGGGCGAGCGCGACTCCCATCAGCGCGATCCTGACCGGCAGCGGCTCCTCCGACAGCGCCGCCACCGCACCGATGTCCGTCAGCACGATCACGAACGAGCCGATCAGGAGCGCGTTCAGCAGCGTGCCGAGGCCGATCGGCGCCCGCATCAGGAAGACGAGCCCGAGGACACCGATCGACACGATCAGGTTCGCAGCGCCGAAGGAGACGCCCAGCTGCTCCGCCAGTCCCTGATGGAGGACGTCCCAGGGCGGCAGGCCAAGCTCGGACTCGAGGAAGCAGACGACGCCGCACGCGCAGAGAAAGAGCCCGAACACCAGCGAGCCGAGCCGGACGGGCAGGCCCCCGTTGAGAGTCGGAGGCGCGTGCATGGTTCAGAACCTAGCCGCAGGTGCGCTGTCGAGTTGAGATGTCCTTCGCCGTTAGCGGGCGAGCAAGGACGCGCTGTAGGCGTCGTCCTGCGCCGAGAAGATGCGCACCTGAACGCCCTTCGCCGCTGCGACCGCGATGCTAAAGAAGCCGCGGGCACTCGTCCTCCTGAAACCACCGCTCCACCGCCAGCCGCCGCCGTTCCGAACCTGGACGCGGTAGCGCTGGACGCCGGCACGCGGCCGCACCTGGCCCCAGAGCACGAGCTTGCCGCCGCTGCGGCCCGCCTGTGCGATCGGCAGCGGGAAGGCGAGCGCGGCGAGCTTCGCGCGGTCGCTGATGCCGTAGAGCCCGCTCTGGAAGCGGCCCGCCTGCGGCTCGTCCTTGACCAGATAGTGGATCAACATGTCGATTCGCGGCGCCTTGTAGACGCGGAGCCCCGCCTGGCCGATCAGCTCGGCCTGCCGTTGCTGGCTGACGCCGTAGGAGCCCGTCTGGTAGCCGTACTCGGTCAGCCAGATTCGCTTCGAGCCGAAGGCGCGGCCGACCTCGTTGAGCAGCCGCTCGAGGTTCGCCATCGTGATCGTCGTGCAGCCCGTGCACCCTCGGCTGAACGGCGTCTCACGCGCGCTGGAGGGGTAGGGATGATGGGCGTAGGCATCGAGGCGCGCTCCCGCGGCCCGCATGCCGCGGATCCACGTGACCGGCGAGACGCCGTTCGATGCGGCACGAGGGGCGGTGACTCCCCCGGCCACACGCGCGCGCGGGTTGACGGCGTGGATCGAGCGGTAGGCGGGGTTGAGCAGCTGCCGGACGTAGACGGCGGGTGTCGTGGGCCGGAGCCAGCGCGCCTGGTTCGGTTCGTTCCAGACGAGCCACTTGCTCGACCCAGCGATAGCGCGTCGCGGCCGCGCGGGCGAAAGCTGCGAACGAGGTCGCGCCGGGCGCAAAGTTGGGCGTGCGGCCGCCGTTTGCCCAGCGCGGTGAGCCGACGAGACCGACGACAGCCTCGATTCCGCGGCCGCGCAGGCCTTCGAGCACGAGGTCGCTCTCTTCCCAGTCGGGCACGCCGCGCTGCAGCCTCGATCCGGTCCCAGTGCAGGTTGAAGCGCACAAGATCGACTCCCAGCCGCTCGAGCCGGTCGAGCCGCTCGTCGAGCGTCCCGGCCCCGTGTGCGAGCCACGCGTCATCTTGGATCCCGAAGCGCACGCCGCTCGAGGTCTCGGCGGCCGGGGCGAAGGAGCCCAGCAGACCGCACAGGAAGAGAGCTGCGACGAGGAAGCGCATCGACCCCGGGTTCCCGGCCGTCTGTCTTCCGACACATCAGGATCCTGTTAACGCCGCCGTGCCGCGCGGCGCCGCGCCTTGCGTGCCTTGACGTACGGGAGGTTACGCACGGCCGCGACCCAGACGTACATGACGAGGCCGAGGCCGAGCCCAGCTAGCTTGAGGATCCGCTGCACGGGCGGCATGTGCGAGAGCCTACGCCACTTCCCTCCGATGATCCTGTTTGCAAGGATCGCTCTGCGGCAACACTGAATCCGCGACTACGAGCGAGGAAAGGACGGGCAGCATGCCCAAGACGAAGGACAGGCTCTACGACACGGCGGACACGATGAAGCCGTACGTCGAGCGCGCACTGCACGACGACGACCTGCACGACAACCTCAAAGAAGCCTTCAAGGCAGCCCGTGAGGTCTACGGCGAGTTGCTCGGCAACCGGAACCTGACGTCGACCGCGATGCGAGCGGCGACGGACAAGGAGATCCAGGACAACCTGAAGAAGGCGGTCGAGGAGCTCCGCGGCGCCGCGAACCGGCTCCAGGGCAAGGACGACCACAGCGCTCGCAACACGATGCTGCTGCTGGCCGGCATCACCGTCGGGATCCTCTTCAACCCGATGACGGGCCCGCAGACCCGACAGTGGCTGATGAACAAGATCACGGGCGAAAGCTCGGACGACTACTCGTACACTCCGCCGGCCTCGAGCGACGACGCGAGTCTCTAGCGACTAACCGGCACGAAGCAAGGCGCCATCGCCCTCGGCTGAGACCGGGGCGATGAGCGCCCGCTCGAGCGAACCGGGCTCGAGCCCGCTCGCGCTCGAGATGTCGGTCGAGCCGAGCAGCACCGCAGCCGGCCAGGGAGCCTTGGCCGACGCGGGCACCGGCGGTGCCCAGCCGCGGCCGGCCGCGAACGAGATGTCCTGCAGGCGGCGCCAGGCACTGAGATACGGGAACGAGTTGACGACACCGTCGTAGCCGAGCGGCAGCAGCCCGACCGGATGGATCTCGAAGTGCAAGTGGTAGGGCGTGCTCTGCGCGTCGCCGGTATTGCCGACGAAACCGATCACAGCACCCGCCTTGACCTCGTTCCCGTCGATTGCGAGCGGCGAGAACGCCGAGAGGTGCGCGTAGTAGAACTGGTTACCCTGGCGGTCGCGGAGCCAGAGCCGATAGCCGCCGCGATCGTTCCAGCCGACCGAGAAGACGGTGCCGTCGGCGACGGCGAGGAGCGGGGCACCGAGCGGGGCGAAGATGTCCTCGCCGTGGTGCCAGCCGACACCTGCCCGCGGCGCGCGGAACGTGTCCGTGAACGACGAGGGCCCGTAGATCGGGAAGACGTAGCCGTCCGGCGAGAGCGGCGCCGAGATGTCGAGCGGCGGCATCCGGAAGACGGAGCCGGGGCGGATGCCAGGCTCGGGCTCGGGTGGCTTCGGCAGCTTTTTCTTCGCCTTCGGCGGCACCCCGGCCGGTCGCGCCGGCTTCGCTTTGGGGGTGGTGGTGACCGTCGTCGAGGTCACGGCCGGTGCAACCGGCGTCGCCGCAGCGGCCTCTGCATGCCCGATGAGGATCTCGGCGCCTGCGGGAAGGCCACCGTGATCGGCGGTGAGGACGACGCGCAGCGCCGTCACCGAGGCGCGCGCATTGCGGGTGACGTCGGTGACCGTCGACTCCACCGCCTGCTCCAGCGTGACCGCGTACCCCCACTCGGCGAGCGGGAAGCGCTGGTTGGGGACGGCTGCGGCAGGCTGACCGAGCAGCACGAGGTTCGTGACTCCGGCACCGTTCGGATCGGCGCCGGTCTCGGACGCGTTCGCGCGGGCGGCAACGGCCTCGGCGGTGATCTCCCCGTTGAAGAGCGACACGGCCAGCACATCCGCGACCGCCTGCGCCACGGCCGTCGTGCTCGGCCGGGCGAAGGCGCTGGACGAGAGCGCCCCGGTTCGAACCGCCGAGCCGTCGGCCGGATACGCGAACCCGTCGGCGGACCCGACCGCGGACGCTCCCGGGGCGGCGGCAGCTGCTACCGGCGCTCCGGTCTGGCCCGGCAGGACGACTGTGATCCCGAACGCTCCTGCCGAGACGACGGCCGGTTTCTCCGGCGTACCGGCACCCGGTGCCGCGGCCGCAAGGACGCCGGCGAGCAGGAAGAACGCGATCAGCCTGAGCTGCACCGCCCCATTATCCGAATCGCAGGCGACGGTGGTCGGTTTTCTCTTCTTGAGAATGAGAATCACTTTCATCTAGGCTGTTCGTCATGAACGAGCAGGAGCTTCCCCTCGGCGTGCGAGCGACCGCGCAGCGGCGCGCCGTCGCGCGCGCGGTGACCGAGGCGACGGGCAGCTTCACCGTCGCCGAGCTGCACGAGCGCGCGCGGCGTTTCGAGCCGCGGCTGGGTCTCGCGACCACCTACCGAACGGTCGAGCTCCTGCGCGCCGGCGGCGCCCTTCACCCCCTGCTCGGCGAGGGCCGGCACGCCTACGTCCGCTGCCGGCCCGAGCACCACCACCATCTCGTCTGCACGACGTGCGGCGGCGTCGAGGAGACCGAGCTCTGCGCGGCACCGTCCGAGGCTGATCTGCGCCGCTCCCACGGCTTCAGTCCGGCGGCGCACGAGCTGGACATCTACGGCACCTGCCGGAGCTGCGCGTGACGCTTGCGATCCCGCTCGCCGCGATCACCGTCCTCTCCACGCTCGCGGGCGGATACGCGGCTCTGCGGCTAGCGCGCGACCTGGCGACGGCGATCGCCCTGACCGGCGGCATCGTCGTCGCGGTCGCGCTCTTTCAGGTCCTGCCCGAGGCGATCGAGGCCGTTGACGACCCGCAGCGGGTCGGACTGCTCGTCGGCGGCGGCTTCGTCTTCTTCTTTCTCGCCGAGCGCGCGGTCGTGCTGCACCACCGGGACGACGCCGACCAGATTCACGCGCACGCCCAGGTCGGCGCGCTCGGGGCCGCGGGTCTGTCGGTACACAGCTTCATCGACGGGCTGGGAATCGGCATCGCGTTCGGGCTCTCGACCGAGACCGGACTGCTCGTCTTTCTCGCCGTCGTCGCCCACGACTTCGCGGACGGCCTGAACACGGTCGGCTTCGTGCTGCGCCAGACCGGCGATCGCACGCGCGCGATCCGCTGGCTCGCGGTGGACGCCATCGCGCCGCTGCTCGGCGCGATCGTCGGCACGGCGCTCTCGATCTCGGAGGCGAATCTCGGCGCGTTGCTGGCGGTCTACGCCGGGTTCTTCATCTTCATGGGCGCGACCGACCTGCTCCCGCACGCGCACCAGCATCCGTCAGCCCGCCGGGTGCTCCTGACACTCGCCGGCTTCGCGGCCGTGCTCGCCGTCAGCCTGATCGACAACGCCTAGGCGTCGAGCTTGCGGGCGAAGTCGCGGAAGCGCGCCCGGACGTCGTCGTCAGGCCCGAGCGGCTCCTCGCCGTAGAGCGGGTCGGCTGCGATCTCCTCGGCGACCGCACGCACCTCCTGTGCGACCGCGGCCCGATGCTTCGGGTCGCGTAGCAGCAGCTCGATCCAAGAGTCCGAGCCGTCATAGGGCGGGACATCGTTCTCGACCAGCAGCTCGCCGAGCTTCACGCCGACTCGGATGTAGGCGAACGTCCGGAACGCGAGGATGCGCTTCGGGGAGCCGACGAGGCGCTCGATCTCGGGGTCGTCCTGCTGGATCTGCGCGACGATGCTGCCGATCGGCTCGTCGACGAGCGGGAGCCAGATCTCCTCGTGCTCCGTCATGGTCGAGAAGGATACGGCGCGGGACGCCGTGCCCGCCACGCGAGTTGCGTCGCCACGCCGAGGAGCAGGACGGCGAACAGGCGCCGCAGCGTGTCCTCCGGCAACGAGGTGGCAATCGCGACGCCCGCGGCGACACCGGCGATCGACGAGAGGCCGAGGACGAGCGCCGAGTGGGCGCGCACGTTGCCGTAGCGGCGCTGGCGCCAGGTGCCGGCGGCCACGGTCGGCAGGATCGCGAGCAGCGAGGTCGCCTCGGCGTCGAGCTGGGAGAGCCCGAGCGCGACGAGGGTCGGCACGAACAGGATCCCGCCGCCGACGCCGAAGAAGCCGGCGAGCACTCCGGCGGCGAGGCCGAGCAACACCGCGAACAGCACGGTCGTCGCACTCATGCGATGAGCAGCCAGACCGCGATCGCGGCGAGAAGCGATGCGAAGGCGAGCGTGAGGGCGCGGGCCGAAACGCGCTGCTGGATCGCGGCGCCCAGAACCGCTCCGAAGCTCGCCGGAATCCCGACCAGGGCGGCGTGGGCAACGTGGACGTGACCCCCGAAGGCGTACAGAATCGTGCCGGCGAGCGCGGTGATGCCGATCGCTGCGAGCGACGTACCGGTCGCGACCCGGCCGTCGAAGCCGGCGACCAGAAGCAGCAGCGGCACGATCACGATCCCGCCGCCGACGCCGAAGAGAGCGCTGAAGAGGCCCGCGCAGACACCGATCGCTACGAGCTTCGGCAGCACCGCTCGTATCCTAGGGCGATGGTCGGCGACGACTCCCTGCTGGCACGCCTCGCCGAAGACCCCGGCCGGGCGGCGCTGCTTCTCGACGTCGACGGCGTGCTGGCCCCGATCGTGGAGGTGCCGCACGAGGCCAACGTCCCCGAGGAGACGCGCGCCGAGCTCCGCCGCCTCAACGGGCGGTACGCCCTCGTCGCCTGCATCAGCGGCCGCTCGGGCGCAGACGCGCGCCGCGTGGTCGGCCTGGACGAGCTCGTCTACGTCGGCGAGCACGGGCTCGAGCTGGAACCGGAGGCCGCCGCCTGGAGCGACCGGCTTCAAAACTTCGCCGCCACGGTCGACTGGGAGGACATCGAGCGCAAGCCGCTGACGATCACCTTTCACTACCGGCGGGCCGAGGACGAGGGCGAAGCGCTGACGATGCTGGAGGCGGTCGCAACCCGAGCGCGTCACGAAGGGCTGGTCGCCCGGTTCGGCCGCAAGGTGCTGGAGCTCCGCCCGCCGGTGGGCGCCCACAAAGGCACCGCAGTCGCGCATCTGCTTGGCGAGCACGGGCTCGAGCGGGCGCTCTACGCGGGCGACGACACGACCGACCTGGACGCCTTCGAGGCGCTCCGGGGCCTCGGGCTCGGCGTCCGGGTCGCGGTCGCCTCGGCGGAAGGCCCGGCCGAGCTGCGCGAGGCCGCCGACATCGTCGTCGGCGGCCCCGCTGAGCTGCTGGTGCTGCTGAAGCTGCTCTAGGCCGCTTCGAGAGCCGCCTTCGCCTCGGGAGCGACCTCGATCTCCTCCTGCCGGATCAGGGTCAGCGCCGCGACCACGCCTGCGAGCGCGATGCCGGCAGCGACCCAGAAAGCGAGCTGGAAGCCGGACGTGAGTGCCTCAGGCCTCGCCGCGCCCGCGGCGAGCTCGTTGTCCGTTCGCGAGATCGCGACCGTCGAGAGCAGTGCGATCCCGACGGCACCGCCGATCTGCTGTGAGGTGTTGATCAGCCCGGAAGCGAGGCCGGCCTCGGCCTGCTGGACGCCCGCGAGCGCCGCGATCGAGATCGGCACGAAGCAGAGCGCCATCCCGAGCGCGATGATCAGGAAACCGGGCAGCAGGTTGGCGACGTAGGTGCCGTCGACCGGGATCTGCGTGAACAGGAGCAGGCCGACCGCGAGGATCGCCATCCCGGCCGCGATCAGCGGCCGGACGCCGACCTTGTTCACCAGCGCCGCAGCGACGTTCGCCCAGATGATCGACGTGCCGGCTACCGCGAGGTACGCGACGCCGGTCTTCATCGCCGAGTACCCGAGCACCTGCTGCATGTAGAGCGTCAGCATCAGGAACATCGAGAAGAGCGCCGTCCCGAGGATGAAACCGGTGACGTTCGCGCCGAGCACGGTCTTCGTCCGCAGGATCCCGAACCGCATCAGCGGCTCGGCAACGCGCCGCTCCCAGGCAACGAAGCCGGCGAGCAAGGCGGCCGCGAGCGCGAAGACCCCGATCGTGCGGCCGGAGCTCCAGCCCCACTGGTTGCCCTGCGTCATTGCGAGCACGACGGCGGTCAGTCCCGAGGTGACGAGAATCGCGCCGAGCGCGTCGAAGGTCTTCACGCGCGTGTCCTTGCTCTCCCTGAGCAGAACCGGCGCGAGCCCCAGGGCGACCAGGCCGACGGGGATGTTGACGAAGAAGATCCATTCCCAGGAGAACAGATCCGTGAGGACGCCTCCGAGCAGGACGCCCGCCGCGGCACCGAAGCCGCCGACTGCGCCCCAGACGCCGAGAGCGACGTTCCGCTCACGGCCTTCGGCGAACGTGGTCATCAGGATCGCCAGCGCGGCCGGCGAGATCGTGGCCGCGCCGAAGCCCTGGATCGCCCGGGCGCCGATCAGCGAGGCCTCCGACCAGGCGAGCCCGCAGAGCAGCGAGCCGACCGTGAAGATGACCAGGCCGATCATGAACACGCGCCGGCGTCCGAGCAGGTCGGCGGTTCGGCCGCCGAGGAGCAGGAAGCCTCCGAACACGAGCGCATAGGCGGAGATCACCCACTGCAGGTTCGCCTGCGAGAAGTCGAGGTCGGTCTGAATCGACGGTAGAGCGACGTTCACGATCGCGATGTCGAGCACGACCATGAACTGGACGGCGGCCAGGAGCGCCAGTCCGAGCCATTTCATGCGAGGTGAGGTAACCACTGTCATTCCTTCTCTTCGGGGGGTCGATGCTTGCGAACTTACAGGACTCGCTTGCTTTTTGCAAGTGAGTAGTGCAGAATGGAAAGCAGTGGCCAAGCGCTACGACCAGTACTGCCCGATCGCCTGCGCGCTCAGCCTCGTCGGCGAGCGCTGGACGCTGCTCGTCGCGCGCGAGCTGCTCTACGGGCCGAAGCGCTACACCGATCTCGTCGACGAGCTGCCGGGAATCGGGACGAACATCCTGGCCGCACGGCTGAAGGAGCTGGAGGCGGCCGGCCTCGTCGAGAAGCGGAAGCTGCCGCCGCCCGCCGCGTCGACCGTCTACGAGCTGACCGCTGCGGGTCGCGAGCTTCGGCCGGTGCTGCACGAGCTCGCGCGCTTCGGTGCCCGCCTGATGGGTCCCCCGCCGCTCGACGTGCTCGAGCCGGGCTGGCTGATGCACGCGCTCGACCTCGCGCTCTCGCCGGTCTCACCGTCCGGGACGATGACCTTCCGCGTCGGCGACGAGGAGGCGTCGCTCGTCGATGGGATCGCGGTCGAGGGACTGGCCGACGACGCAGACGTCTTCGTCGAGACCGACGCGATCGGCTTCTACCACCTCGTGGTGAACCGACAGACGGAAGGCGTTCGGATCGAAGGCGACTCCGCGGTGCTCGAGCAACTGCTCGACGCCTTCGGGCCGCCTACAGCCGTGCCGCTTCCCGCCTGAGCACGTCCCACGCGAGCCGCACGTCGTCCTCGGTCGTCCGCGCGTTCCCGATCGCTAGGCGCAGCGTGTAGCGCCCATTCAGCTTGGTGTGCGAGATGAAGACCTCGCCGGAAGCGTTGACGCACTCGAGCAGCGCCTCGTTCTCCTCGTCGGAGCCGTCGTGTCGGAAGCAGACGAGCGAGAACGGCCGCGGCGCCACGATCTCCCAGCCCGGCTCCTCTCGCACCCAGTCCTCGAACAGCGCCGCCAGCCGGATCGCCTCGCGGATCCGCTGCTGCAGGCCCGCGCGCCCGTAGCAGCGGAGCACGGTCCAGAGCTTCAGCGCCCGGAACTGGCGGCCGAGCGCCGGGCTGTACTCGGAGAGGCTCGCGACCTCCTCGCTGACGCGCAGGTACTCCGGCACGAGGCTGAAGGCGGCCCGCAGGTCGTCCGGTCGCCGTGTCCAGAGCGCCGAGCAGCCCATCGTCGTCAGCAACCACTTGTGCGGGTTGACGACGATCGAGTCGGCCCGCTCCCAGCCGGCGTGCAGCCCGCGCAGCTCCGGACAGACGGCGGCCGAGCCGGCGTACGCCGCGTCGACGTGCAGCCAGACGCCCTTCGCGCTCGCAGGCATCGGCGACCGCGGGCACCGGGTCGATCGAGCTCGTGGAGGTCGTCCCGATCGTGGCGACGACGGCGCACGCGCCGCTGAGGTCGAGCGCGTCGGGACGCAGGCTGAAGGCGTCGTCGACGGGAGTCGGGCGCGCCACGAGCTCGAGCAGCCGGCACGCCTTCTCGACGGAGGAGTGCGCGTGCTCGGAGCAGACGACGACGCGCGCTTCCGGCCGGGCGTGCCGCGCCGCCGCCAGCGCGGTCATCGTCCCTGTCGACGCCGTGTCCTCGAGGTGGCCGTGCAGGCCCTCGGGCAGCCCGAGCAGCTGCGCGAGCCAGTCGAGCGTCACCTCCTCGAGCTCCTGCAACGCCGGCGAGGTGCGCCAGAGGATGCCGACCTGGTTCAGCCCCGCGATCAGAAGCTCGGCCAGGATCGCCGGCTCGGAGCCGCTGCTGGGGAAGTAGGCGAGGAAGCGCGGGCTCTGCCAGTGGGTCACCGCCGGCAGCAGCACGTCGTCGAGGTCGCGCAGGATCGCCGCGAACGGCTCGGCCGTCTCCGGCGGCGCCGCGGGCAGCGTTGCGCGAAGCTCGCCCGGCTCGAGCCGCGACAGCACCGGGAACTCGCGCAGCCGCTCGAGATACGACGCGACCCAGTCAACTGCGGCGACACCGTCCTCGCGGAACGTCACTTGCGCAGCTTCTCGATCGCCTTCCAGGGACGCGCGTTGACGATCTGCCCCTTCGTCAGCCACGCGCGCCGCGCCTGCGCCACGCCCAGATCGACGTAGCGAAGGGCGTTCGTCGAGTGCCCGTCGCTCGAGATCACGAGCTTCAGGCCGGCTTCCCCGGCGAGTCGCGCATGCGCGTCGCGCAGGTCGAGGCGGTCGGGCTGCGAGTTGATCTCGAGGAACGTTCCCGTCGCCAACGCCTGCTCGACGACCTTCTCGATCTCGATCGCGGAGGGGCTGCGAACACCGATCCGACGGCTCGTGGGATGGCCGATGCAGTCGACATGCGGGCTCTCCATCGCGGCGAGAACCCGGCCGGTCGGGTCGTTGTCGAAGCTCGAGTGCACCGAGGCCATCACCCAGTCGAGCGGCTCGAGCAGGTCGTCGGCAACGTCGATCTCGCCGTTGGCGCGGATGTTCACCTCGATCCCCTTCAGGATCCGGAAGGGCGCCAGCCGCTCGTTGAGGACGTCGATCTCCTCCCACTGCCGCTGCAGCCGGCCGTCGCGCAGCCGCGGCGAATGATCGCAGAGCGCCAGGAACTCGTGACCGAGCGCCTGCGCGGCCCGCGCCATCTCCTCGATCGTCGCCTTGCCGTCCGACCAGGTCGAGTGGGCATGGAGATCGCCGCGTAGATCCGACCGCTCGATCAGTTTCGGCAGCTCCTTGCGGCGAGCCGCGCTGAGCTCGCCGCCGTTCTCGCGCAGCTCGGGCGGGATGTAGGCGTAGCCGAGGTGGGCGTAGAGCTCCTCCTCGCCGGCCGCGGTGAACTCCTCGCCCGTCTCGGTGTTCGTGACCGAGTACTCCGAGACCGAGAAACCGCGCCGAACCGCGTCCTCGCGCAGCGCCACGTTGTGTTCCTTCGAGCCGGTGAAGTGCTGGAGCAGATTCCCGTACGACTCCGGCGGGACGACACGCAGGTCGAGCCGGAAGCCCTCGTTCGTGATCACCGTCGCCTTCGTCTCGCCCTTCGCGACCACGTCGGCGACATTGGCGCGGCTCGTGAACGCGTCGATCAGCGCGGGCGGGTCGGTCGACGTGGCGATGACGTCGAGATCGCGGAACGTCTCGCGGCGGCGGCGGGCGGAGCCGGCCTCCGACACCTTGACCGCCGCCGGGTGCTGCCGCAGCTCCTCGACGAGCTCGAGCAGGAAGGGCAGCCCGCTTCCCAGAAGACGGCGCGAGTCGCGCGGGTCCTTCGGCTCCTCGGCGAGCGCTTTCAGGATCTTTTCCTCGCTCTTGGCTCCGAGGCCGGTCAGCCCGCGGAGGCGCTGCTGCTCGGCCGCTTCCTTCAGCTCGGCGAGGGTCGTCACCCCGAGCTCCTTCCAGATCCGGCGAGCCGTCTTCGGCCCGAGGCCGGGCAGGCGCATGAACTTGACGACCTCCTCGGGGACGAGCTTTTTGCGCTTCGTCAGCGCCTCCATCTCGCCGGTCTCGACGACCTGGACGATCTTGTCCTCGATCGTCTTGCCGATTCCGGAGAGGCTCTTTGCCTTTCCCTCGAGGGCGAGCTGCGCGACCGGGCCGCCGGTCTCGCGGATGCGCGTCGCAGCTCGGCGGTAGGCAAGCACACGGAAGGAATCCTCGCCTTCGAGCTCGCTCAGATCGGCCAGCAGCTCGAGCTGGTCGGCGAGCTCGTCGTTCCTCGGCAGAGTCGCGGGCACCGACAGCGATGATACGGACGTGAACGCCTGTGTCTGCCTGCCCACCTACAACGAGCGCGAGAACCTCGAGCCGATGCTGCGCGCGCTCGCCGAGGTGCTCGGCCCGGACGACCGTGTGCTCGTGATCGACGACAACTCGCCGGACGGGACCGGCGAGCTCGCCGACCGGCTCGCGGGCGAGCTCGGCTTCGTCGACGTCCTTCACCGAGAGCGGAAGGAGGGGCTCGGGCCGGCCTACCTCGCCGGCTTCAAGCGGGCTCTCGCGGAGGGCGCTCAGCTGGTCGTCGAGATCGACTGCGACTTCTCGCACGACCCCAAGGACGTGCCGCGGCTGCTCGCGGCGGCAGCGGACGCCGACCTGGTGCTCGGCTCGCGCTACGTGCCGGGCGGGAGCGTCGAGAACTGGGGAGCGGTTCGGCGCCTGATCTCGTCGGGCGGCTCGTTCTACGCGCGCGTGCTGCTCGGAGTGCGCGTGCGCGACCTGACGGGCGGCTTCAAGTGCATCCGGCGGGCCGTCCTCGAGACGATCGACCTCGACGCCGTTCAGTCGAAGGGCTACGCCTTCCAGATCGAGACGACCTACCGCGCGATTCGCAAGGGCTTCAGCGTCGTCGAGATCCCGATCCGCTTCGCCGACCGCGAGGTCGGCGGCTCGAAGATGTCCCGCGCGATCGTGCTCGAGGCGATCTGGAAGGTGCCGCTGCTCCGGCTGGCGGCACTAGGAGGCCGGCTGTGAGGGAGGTCACCGATACGAGCTTCGAGCAGGAGGTGCTCGGCGCTGAGGGTTGCGTGATCGTCGACTTCTGGGCGCCGTGGTGCAAGCCGTGCGAGGCGATCGCGCCGGTGCTGGAGGCGCTCGCGGCGGAGCATGGGCTCGGGCTGGTGCGCCTGAACATCGACGAGCACGTCGGCGTGCCATCGCGCTACGGCGTCCTCTCGCTGCCGACGGTGATCCTGTTCGAGAGCGGGGAGCCGCGCGCGACGGTCGTCGGCGCCCGCCCGCGCAAGCACTTCGAGCAGGCATTCGAGCCCTGGCTTGCTACCGGCTGAAGTGCTCGTAGCCGCCCAGCTCCGGCGGCGAGACGCCCTCTCCCGCCTCGCAGCGCCCGATCACCGCGAGCTCGCCAAGTAACAGACTGTTGCTTGGCAGGGTCGCGAGCAGCTCGAAGTCCTCACCGAAGGAGAGGTCGGCGAGCGTTCCCGCGAGCGGCACCGCGTCGAGGTCGATCTCGATGTGACACCCGGAGCGCGCTGCGATGTGCCCGGCGTCGACGCCGAGCCCGTCGGAGAGATCGAGCATCGCCGTCGCCTCACGGCCGAGCCGAACCCCCTCCTCGGTGCGGATCGGCGGCCGGACGTAGCGCCGGTCGCGAAACGCGGCGCCGGCAGCCCCGAGCGGGCCGGTGACGACGACGACGTCCCCCGGTCCGGCGCCGGCCCGACCCGGAACTCGTTCCGACCGGCCGAGCGCGGTCACGCTCACCGAAACCTGGGCGGCCCGCGTCGTGTCGCCGCCGACCACGGGCACGGCCGTCTCGGCGATTCCCTCGTAGAGCTCGACGACATCCGGGATCCGGGTGTCCTCCGGTACGGCGAGCGTTACGAGCAGCGCTTCCGGACGCGCCGCCGACGCAGAGAGATCGCTGATATTGACGGCGGCGGCGCGGAAGCCGAGCTCCCGCCACGAGAGCCAGTCGAGGCGGAAATGAACGCCCTCGACGAGGGCATCCTGGGTGACGACGAGCCCGCCCGGCAGCTCAGCGGCGTCGTGCTCGGTGCCGACGATCAGCCCGCGCGACTCCAGCTCGCGGAGCAGCCCGAGCTCGCCGGCCTCAGACAGCTTCATCGACGGCCGCCCGCACGGCCTCGATCTCCGCGACCGCGCGGATCACCGCGACCCCGGCTGCACCGGCGCGAATGCACTCGGCAGCGTGGGCGGCGTCGATGCCGCCGATCGCCACGACCGGGATCGACACGGACAGGCAGACGTCGCGAAGTCCCTCCAGGCCGATCGGCTCGCCGGCGTCCGGCTTCGACGGCGTCGACCAGATCGGCCCCGCCCCGAGATAGGTCGCTCCGGAAAACTCGGCCACCGCGGCCTCGCGCCGCTTGGCGACAGAGATCCCGAGCGGGATCCCCGCCTCGCGAGCGCGCTCGATCCCCGGGTCCGTCTGGCCGAGATGGACTCCGACGCCGAGCTCGAGCGCCGCGTCGACGTCGTCGTTGACGACCAGCTCGGCGTCGAGATCGTGAAGCGCAAGGCCGAGCTCGACGATCTCGGCGGTCGGGGCGCCCTTCACGCGGAGTTGGACGACCGTCGCGCCTCCGGCCGCCGCCCGTCGCGCGGTCTCCTCGTTCGAGACGAGCGCGTGCAGCCTCATCCCGGCCGACCGGTCTCGACGCTCGCTCGTGCCGTCAGGTCGGCGGGAGCCAGAGCGGCCAGCGCGTCGTAGAGTGCGACGTGGAAGCTGCCCGGCCCCTTCGCCTCCCGGGCCGCGTCCTCCCCTGCGACCCCGAACGCGACGAGCGCCTCGACGGCCGCCTCGAACGGGTCGTCCTTGCCGGCGAGGAAGCAGCCCGTCAGCGCCGTCGACATGCAGCCGGTACCGGTGATTGCGGCGAGCAGCTCGTGGCCGTTCGCGATTGCAGCCGAGCGGACGCCGTCGGAGACATGATCGACCGGCCCGGTCACGGACGCCACGACGCCGAGCGTTCTCGCTGCCTGGAGCGCCAGCACTGCCGGGTCGCCGCCGCCGCCACCGACCGACTCGACGCCGCGCACCTCGGCCTCGACGCCGACCAGCGTCGCCACCTCGCCCGCGTTTCCGCGCAGGACGGCGATCTCCACCGTGTCGAGAATCCGCTTCGCCGTCTCCGTCCGGTATGTCGTTGCCCCGACGCCGACCGGATCGAGCACGACGGGGATGCCGCGCTCGTTGGCCGCGGCCCCGGCGAGCAGCATGGCGTCGATCCAGTCCTCGGAGAGCGTGCCGATGTTGAGCACGAGTGCGCCGGCGAGGCCAACCATCTCGCGCACCTCCTCCTGCGCGTGCGCCATCACGGGCAGTGCCCCGAGCGCGAGGATCGCGTTCGCCGTCTCGTTCATGACCACGTAGTTGGTGATGTTGTGGACGAGCGGCTTGCGCTCGCGGATCGCCGCCAGCGTGGCTCCGGGATCGATCATGCCCGCGCCCTGATGTCGAGGACGTCGACGGGCCCGTCACCCGAGCCGATCTCGACCAAGCCGTGCAGGACCGCACCGGACGCCGCGGCCGAGGCACCGCGCGCAGCCTCCTCGAGCGAGCAGCCGCGCGCCAGCAGAGCCGCGAGCGTCGCTGAGTGCGTGCAACCGGCGCCGTGAGTCGCCGGGATCTGGTGCCGCTCGACCGGCAGCTCGACATGGTCTCGTCCGTCGAAGAGGTGGTCGATCGCCGCGCCGTGGCCGCCGGTCACGAGCGCCGCCGGAGCTCCCAGCGCGACCAGGTGCTCGGCGAGCTCGCGACGCGACCTGCCTCCCTTGCCGGTGAGCGCCTCCGCCTCGGGCAGATTCGGCGTCACGACCGTCGCGAGCGGAAAGAGCCGTCCGATCAGCACCTCGACGGCGTCATCCTGGATCAGCCGTGCCCCCGAGCTCGCGATCAGGACCGGGTCGACCACGAGCGGCACCGGGTGCAGCTCGAGAAAGTCGGCGACCGTCTCGATGATCGCGTGCGAGAAGAGCATTCCCGTCTTCGCCGCGTCGACGCCGATGTCGTCGAACACCGCGTCGAGTTGCGCCCGAATGAACTCGGGTTGCAGCTCGTGAACGGCGGTGACCGCCGCCGTGTTCTGCGCGGTGAGCGCGACGAGCGCCGACATGCCGTGCGCACCCGCGGCGGCGAACGCCTTCAGGTCGGCCTGGATGCCTGCGCCGCCGCCCGAATCGGACGTCGCAATCGTCAGTACTCGTGGAACCACTCAACTCCCTTCGCCGGTCCTAACCGGATCAGGTTCGACGGGTGTGATCTCAGCCCCGGACGGAGCACCCCGGTAGATCGGTACGGAGGCTAGCGTAGAGAGCCGTGAGTGTCGTCACACCTGCCTGGCTCGACCTGCTCCAAGGCGAGGAGCTGGTGCACTTTGCGGTCGAGCCGCGCGCGTCGGACGTAGCGAGCCGTTTCCGGACGACCTCGACCCCCGCGTCGCCTCCGCGCTCGTCGCGCAGGGGATCACGGCCCTGTACGCCCATCAGGCCGAGGCCTGGGAGGCGCTACGCGCGGGCGGCAACGCGATCGTGACGACGAGCACCGCGAGCGGAAAGAGCCTCGCCTTCAACCTCCCCGTGCTCGACTTGCTCGCGCGCGACCCGAAGAGCCGCGCTCTCTACCTCTACCCGACGAAGGCGCTGGCACAGGATCAGGCTCGGGCGCTGAGCGCATTCGGCGTCAAGGGCGTCAAGCCCGCGATCTACGACGGCGATACGGAGCCCGAGCGCCGCTGGCAGATCCGCAAATGGGCCAACGTCGTCCTGACCAACCCGGACATGCTCCACGTCGGCGTCCTGCCCCACCACGACCGCTGGGGCGACGTGCTCGCGAACCTCCGCTACGTCGTCGTCGACGAGGCACACGTCTACCGCGGCGTCTTCGGCTCGCACGTCGCCAACGTGCTGCGGCGTCTGCGGCGGCTCGCGCGCGCCTACGGCTCGGAGCCGCAGTTCGTCCTCGCCTCCGCCACGATCGCCAACCCGGCGCAGCTCGCCGCCTCCCTGCTCGGCGAGCCTGCCGTCGTGATCGACAGCGACACCGCTCCCACGACCGAGCGAACGATCGCGCTCTGGAACCCGGAGCTGATCGACGTCGAGCTCGGGGTTCGCGCCAGCGCCCTCGGCGACGCGTCGCGTCTGTTGGCGGCGCTCGTCTCCAACGGCCTCCGCACGATCTGCTTCGCGAAGAGCCGCAAGGCGGTCGAGCTGATCCACCGCTTCGCGTCGGGACGGCTGGAGCCGGAGCTCGCGGCGCGCCTCGCTCCCTACCGGGCCGGCTACACGCCTGCGCAACGGCGCGAGATCGAACAGCGGCTGATGGCCGGCGAGCTCCTGGGTGTGACCGCGACGGACGCGCTCGAGCTCGGGATCGACATCGGCTCGCTCGACTGCGCGATCTCGGTCGGCTTCCCGGGCACCGTCTCGTCGCTGCGCCAGCAATGGGGCCGCGCAGGACGGCGAAGCCCCGGGCTCGCCGTCCTCGTCGCGAGCGAGGACGCGCTCGACCAGTACTTCATGCGCGAGCCGGAGACGCTGCTCGCACGGACTGTTGAGGCAGCGATCCTCGACCACGCGAACCCGCGCGTGCTCGACGGCCACGTTCTCTCGGCCGCGTTCGAGGGGCCAATCGACGCGGCGGACGCGGAGACACTCGGACCGGAAGCACTCGAGCGCGCAGCCGAGCTGCCGGAGCTGAAGCGGACGGACGCCGGCTGGGTCTGGGCCGGCAAGGACTACCCGGCCGCGCGCGTCTTGCTCCGCTCCGGCGAGCTGGATTCGTTCACGGTCGTGGACGAGGAGACCGGCGCCGTCCTCGGAAACGTCGAGCGGTCGCGCGCGTATTCGACCGTCCACGACGGCGCCGTCTACCTCCATCTCGGCGAGCAGCACCTCGTGAAGCGGCTCGACGTCGACGCGCGCACCGCCCTCGTCACGCCCGCCAACGTCGACTGGTACACACAGGCCAAGAAGGAGACCGCGACCGAGATCGTCGAGCCGCTACGCAGCGAGCACCGGCTCGGGCTGGAGCTCTGCTTCGGCCGCGTCTCCGTGACCGAGCGCGTGATCGCCTATCAGCGCAAGTCGATCAGCGGCGGTGACACGCTCGAGACGATCCCGCTCGACCTGCCCGAGACCAGCTTCGAGACCGAGGCCGTCTGGTTCTCACCCTCGACGGCCGACAGCTCGAAGGGCTCGAGGAGATGCCGAAGCTCCTCTCTTCGCTGCACGCGGCCGAGCACTCGCTGATCGCGCTGCTGCCACTCTGGGCGATGTGCGATCGCTGGGACATCGGCGGGCTCTCGACGAACATCCACCGCCAGACCGGCCTGCCGACCATCTTCGTCTACGACGGCCACGCCGGCGGCGTCGGCATCACCGAGCGCGGCTTCGACCGCTTCGAGGGCTGGGTCGACGACACGGCGAAGATGCTCGCCGGCTGCCCGTGCGCCGAAGGGTGCCCGAGCTGCGTCCAGAGCCCGAAGTGCGGCAACCTGAACGACTACCTCGACAAGGCGGGCGCGCTCACGTTGGTCCGACGACTACTCGGGGCTTAGCCGACGACGTGGAGGCAGCCATTGATGGCGAGCGTCAGGAAGACCGAGACGGCGATCGAGACGAGCAGGCAGCCGGGCGAGCAGCCGAGAACCTTGACCCGCCCGCCCTTGAACTCCTTCGGCTCATACATCGGACGACGTGTTCCCCGTGTCGATTTCGCGACACCTCGTTCGTCTACGTGGTGAAATCGAGGTTCGAGAGGAGGAATGGATGCAGTACCTGGCACTGATCTACGGCGACGAGGCCCGCTGGGAGAACCTGTCGGCGAACGACCGCGAGCGCGAGATGGGCGAGTACACGGCGCTCTCGCAGGCGGACGTGACGAAAGGTGGCAACGAGCTCGACTCGACCGCGACCGCGACAACCGTGCGGGTCCGCGGCGACGAGACGCTCGTCACCGACGGCCCCTTCGCCGAATTGAAGGAGACGCTCGGCGGCTACTACGTCTTCGAGTGCGACTCGATCGACGAGGCGTGCACATGGGCGGCGAAGATTCCGGCCGCGCGGCACGGGGCGATCGAGGTCCGGCCTGTCTACGTGGACGGAGGTGAGCAGTCGTGAAGTACGCAGCCCTGCTCACGAACAACGCCGACGACGTCGCCGCCTGGGAGCAGATGTCGGCTGAGGAGGCCGCCGCCGCACGCGCGGAGGAGATCCCGAAGTGGGAGGCGCTCTTCGGCGAGCTCGGCCCGACCGGCGTCCTCGGCGACGGCTTCGAGCTCGACAGCCCGACGACGGCGAAGACCGTCCGCGTCCGCGACGGCGAGACGCTCGTCACCGACGGCCCCTTCAGCGAGACGAAGGAGCAGATCGGCGGCCTGATGGAGATCGAGGCCGAGGACCTGGATGCCGCGATCGCGATCGCTGCACGGATCCCGGTCGTGTTCAGGGCGTCCGTCGAGCTGAGGCCGGTCATCGAGCATTGACCCCGGATCTCGGCCGCGTCTTCAGAGAGGAATGGGGCCGTGCCGTCGCAGCGCTCACCCGCGTCCTCGGCGACATCCAGCTCGCCGAGGACGCGGTGCAGGACGCGTTCACGACCGCGCTCGAGCGCTGGCCGCGTGACGGAACGCCTGCGAACCCAGGCGCGTGGATCATCACCGCCGCACGCAACCGCGCCATCGACCGGCTGCGCCGCGAGCAGACGTTCGTGCGCAAGGCCGAGCTGCTGGCCCGGCTCGAGGCGCTGCCGGCCGAGGAGGAAGACGTGAGCTCGATCCCCGACGACCGCCTCGCGCTCGTCTTCACGTGCTGCCACCCCGCGCTCGCGGCCGAGTCGCGCGTCGCCCTGACGCTGCGCGAGGTCGCCGGCCTGACGACGACCGAGATCGCGCACGCGTTCCTGGTCGCCGAGCCGACGATGGCGCAGCGGCTCGTTCGGGCGAAGAAGAAGGTCCGCGACGCCGGCATCCCGTTCCGGGTGCCGCCTGACCACCTGCTGCCCGAGCGGCTGCGCTCGGTGCTCGCTGTCCTCTATCTCGTCTTCAACGAGGGCTACTCCGCGAGTGGCGGCGGTGCGGCGATCCGCGACGAGCTCTGCGACGAGGCGATCCGGCTTGCGAAGCTGCTCGCCGTGCTGATGCCGGACGAGCCCGAAGCTCTCGGGCTGCTCGCCTTGATGCTGCTGCACGACGCGCGTCGCGAGGCCCGCGTCGGCGCCGCCGGCGAGATCGTGCTGCTCGCCGACCAGGACCGCAGCCGCTGGAGCCAGGCACGGATCGACGAGGGCACGCGCTTGCTCGAGCGGGCCTTGTCGCACCGGCGGCCGGGCTCGTATCAGCTGCAGGCGGCGATCGCGGCGCTTCACCTCGAGGACGTCACCGACTGGCAGCAGATCGCCGCCCTCTACGACGAGCTGGCGCGGCTCGAGCCGACGCCGATCGTGGAGCTGAACCGCGCCGTGGCGGTGGCGATGGCGCACGGCCCCGAGCTCGGTCTCGAGCTGATGGAGCGAATCGAGCTGCCGGGGTATCACCTCCTCCCGGCCGCCCGCGCCGACCTACTGCGCCGCCTCGAGCGGCGCGACGAGGCGGCGTCGGCCTACCGCGAGGCGCTGGCGCTCGAGATGAACGCGGGCGACCGTGCGTTCCTGGAAAGGCGCCTGACCGAGGTGGTAGGTTCGTAGCGTGTACCGCGAGCGTCTGCCTCAGCTCGACGGCGGCCTCTTCCTGACCGACGGCGGCATCGAGACGACCCTGATCTTCCACCAGGGGCTCGAGCTGCCGCTCTTCGCCGCGTTCGACCTGTTGAAGGACGACGAGGGGACGGAGGAGCTTCGCCGCTACTACGCGCCCTACGCGGCGAACGCGCGCGAGCGCGGCCTCGGGCTCGTGCTCGAGAGCCCGACCTGGCGCGCAAGCCCTGGCTGGGCGGAGCAGCTCGGCTACTCACTCGAGCAGCTCCATGCGCTCAACCGGAAGGCGATCGCGCTGATGGAGGAGCTCCGCGCCGAGTACTCCTCCGACGCGCCGATCGTGATCAGCGGCTGCGTCGGGCCCGAGGGTGACGGGTACGCGCCCGAGACGATCCTCAGCGCCGAAGAGGCCGAGCGCTATCACGCCGTCCAGATCGGGACGTTCGCCGACACCGCCGCCGACATGGTCACCGCGATCACGATGACGTATGCCCAGGAGGCGACCGGCGTGACGCGGGCGGCCGCGGCGGCCGGGCTTCCCGTCGTGATCTCGTTCACGGTCGAGACGGACGGCCGCCTCCCGAGCGGGCAGGGACTCGGGGAAGCAATCCAGGAGATCGATGACGCAACCGGCGGCGAACCTGCCTACTACATGATCAACTGCGCGCATCCGACCCACTTCGCCGACGCAGTCGCCGGCGGGGAAGCCTGGGTGCAGCGGATCGGCGGCCTGCGCACGAACGCCTCGATGATGAGTCACGCCGAGCTCGATGAGGCGGAGGAGCTCGACGAGGGCGATCCCGCGGACCTTGCCGCTCGCCACGCATCCCTGAAGGCCCACCTTCCTGCGGTGAACGTGCTCGGCGGTTGCTGCGGCACCGACCACCGCCACGTCGACGCGATCTGCGGCGCCTGGCTCGCCGACGCCCCCGTCCGGACCTAGAGAATCCGGCCCATGAGGGTCTCGGCAAAGGTCGATTACGCGCTACGTGCCGTCACCGAGCTCGCGGCAGCGCCACCCGGCTTCGTGAAGGCCGAGCGGCTGGCGAGCGCGCAGGAGATCCCGCTGAAGTTCCTCGAGAACATCCTGCTCGAGCTGCGGCGTGCGGAGATCGTCCACAGCCAGCGCGGTGCCGAGGGCGGCTACAGGCTGGCGAAGCCGGCGGCGGCGATCAGCCTCGCCGACGTGATCCGAGCGGTCGAGGGCCCGATCGCGACCGTCCGCGGGGTCCGGCCGGAGGACGTCGCCTACACGGGAGCGGCCGTCGGCCTGCGCGAGGTCTGGATCGACCTGCGCGCGAGCATGCGCGACGTGCTCGAGGAGACCTCGCTCGCCGACCTCGTCGCGCTCTTCTCGCGCAGCACGCAGAATCCGCGGAAGCGGATCCCGCGTCGCGCGAAAATCCCTGAAGGCGGCCGCCCGCGGCCGCAAGAGCGCGTTAAGCGAAGACGCGTTCGTCAGCCGTGCGAACGTAGACGATCTGGCCGTCGGCAAGCTCGAGCTCCTCGCAGCGCTCCCGGGTCACCTGCGCCCAGATCTTCTCCTCGTCGGCGCGCACCAGCTCGACCCGGACCTCGAAGCCGAGGTGGACGACGCGCTCGATCATCGCCTCCGTGGCGCCGTCGGCCGGCTCGAGCATGAGCTCGAGGTCGTGCGGGCGCACCCAGCCGTCCCCGACCCGCGTCGTCGGGCCGATGAAGCTCATCACGAACTCGGTCGCCGGCCGCTCGTAGAGGTCGCGCGGCCCGCCGACCTGCTCGATCCGGCCCTTGTTCATCAGCGCGATCTGGTCGGCGACCTCCATCGCCTCCTCCTGGTCGTGCGTGACGAAGACGGTGGTCACGTGCATCTCGTCGTGCAGCCGTGCGCAGCCACGCACGCAGCTCGGCGCGGACGCGCGCGTCGAGCGCGCCGAACGGCTCGTCGAGCAAGAGCACCTTCGGCTCGACCGCGAGCGCGCGGGCCAACGCCATCCGCTGCCGCTGGCCGCCCGAGAGCTGCGCCGGGTACCGATGCGCGAACGGCTGCAGCTGCACGAGCTCGAGCAGCTCGGCGACCCGGGCGTCGATCTCGTCCTTCGGCCGCTTCCGGATCGTCAGGCCGAACGCGACGTTGTCACGAACGGTCATGTGCTTGAACGCCGCGTAGTGCTGGAAGACGAACCCGACACCGCGGTTCTGCGGCGCCTTGTCGGTCGCGTCCTCACCGGAGATGACGATCTCGCCCGCATCGGGCTGCTCCAGCCCGGCGATCACGCGCAAGAGTGTCGACTTGCCGCTGCCGCTCGGGCCGAGCAGCGCCGTGAGGGAGCCGGACTCGACCTCGAGCGAGACGTCCTCGAGGGCGGTGAAGTCGCCGAAACGCTTCGAGATTCCGGCTGCGACGATGCTCACGCGGTTTCCTCCTTGGGTCTGATCACCGTCATCGCGACGAGAACGATCACAGCCATGACCGCGAGCACGATCGAGATTGCGTAGGCGCCGGCGACGTCGAACGACTCGTAGCGCTCCTCGACGCGAAGCGTGGCGGTCTCGGTCTCGCCCTGAAGCCGGCCCGAGACGACAGCGACGGCGCCGTACTCACCGAGGCAGCGCGCGGTCGTGAGAATGACCCCGTAGACGACGGCCCAGCGGATCGCCGGCAGCGTGATCTTGCGAAAGGTCTGCCAGCTGGACGCTCCGAGCGTCCGTGCGGCCTGCTCCTGCTCGTCCCCGATCTCGCGCAGCGTCGGGATCACCTCGCGGGCGACGAACGGCAGCGAGACGAAAATGGTCGCGATCACCATCGCCGGCAGCGAGAAAAGGATCTGGATGCCATGGTCGCCGAGGAAGCCGAACCAGCCGTCGCGGCCGTAGAGCAGGAAGAGCGCAAGCCCGACGACGACCGGGGAGAGCGCGAGCGGCAGGTCGACGAACGCATTCACGAGCCCCTTGCCGCGAAAGCGGTGCCGCACGATCGCGAGCCCGCAGGCAATCCCGAAGATCGTGTTCAGCGGCACGGCGATCGCGGTGATGATCAGCGTCAGCTTGAACGCGTTCAGGGTCTCGGGCGTCGAGAGTGCCTCCCAGGCGGCGGCGAAGCCGTCTTCGAACGTCCGGTAGAAGACGAGCGCGAGCGGGCCGAGCAGGATCGCCGCCAGGTAGGTGAACGCGATCGAGCGCAGGCCGAATCTGCGCAGGAACTTACCCATGGTCGTGTCTGGTCGCGAAGTGGCGGATGACGCCGATCAGCAGCAGCAGCGTGAACGAGATCGCAAGCAGGACGACGGCCACCGCGGCCGCGCCGGCGCGGTCACCGCTCTCGATCCGGCTGAAGATGAAGACCGACGAAACCTGCGTCTGGTAGGGCAGGTTGCCCGTGATGATCACCAGCGAACCGAACTCGCCGACGGCCTTCGCGAAGGCGAGGGCGACGCCCGACAGGATCCCGGGGAGCACGTTCGGGAAGACGACGCGACGGAAGGTCTGCCAGTTCGACGCACCGAGCGACTTCGCTGCCTGCTCCATCTCCTCGTCGAGCTCGAGCAGGACGGGCTGCACTGTCCGGACGACGAACGGCAGCGTCACGAACAGCATCGCGAGCACGATCGAGGTAGTGGTGAACGCGACGTTGATGCCGATCGGCGACTGCGGCCCGTAGAGCGCGAGCAGCGTCAGGCCGGCGACGATCGTCGGCAGCGCGAACGGCAGGTCGATGATCGCGTTCACGAGCGCCTTGCCCCGGAAGGAGTCGCGGACGAGCACCCAGGCGGTGATCGTGCCGAGGACCGCGTTGATCAGCGCCACCGCGATCGAGGTGGCCAGAGTCAGCTTCAGCGCCGCGATCGCTTCCGGGCTCGTGACGACTTCCCAGAAGCTGCGCGCGCCCGCACTCGCCGACTCGAAGACGAGCGCTGCGATCGGCAGCGCCACGATCAGCGTCAGGTAGGTGGTGACAAGACCGAGCGTGAGGGCCGTCGCGGCTCTCTCACTCTGCATCCGGACCGGTTTTGCGGCTGCGCCGACGGCACTCATGAATAGGGAACGCTAATCAATGCGATAAGTAACGTCAATTTCCGAGCGGCGCCTGGTAGGAATCGGGGATGCGCGAGGCTCGAGGCGGTGTGCTGGTGGCGGGCGGCGGTTTCGCCGGCGGCTACGTCGCGCGTCTGCTCGGCAGACGGGGGGCGACGATCGTCAGCCCGGAGAACTTCATGCTCTTCACCCCGCTGCTGCCCGAGGCGGCGTCCGGCACGCTCGAGCCGCGTCACACCGTCGTGCCGCTGCGCCAGATGTGCCCGCATGCGGAGCTCCTGCTCGGGCGCCTCACCTCGATCGACGCACAGGCGCAGGTCGCTCACGTGGAGACGTCCGACGCGGGCTCGTTCGACGTCCACTACGAGCAGCTGGTGCTCGCGCTCGGATCGGTGTCGCGAACCTTGCCGGTACCGGGGTTGGCAGAGCACGGGCTGGGGTTCAAGGACCTCGCCGACGCGATCCACCTCCGTAACCGCGTCCTGCGCGAGCTCGAGGCCGCAGACGCGGACGGGAGCACCGCCGCACACCTCAGCTTCGTGTTCGTCGGCGCCGGCTACGCGGGTGTCGAGGCGCTCGCAGAGCTGTCCGACCTCGTGCGTGACGCGCTGCGCTGGTACCCGCGGCTCCGCGAGACTCCGCAGCGCTGGGTGCTCGTCGACGCGGCGCCGAAGATCCTGCCGGAGATCCCACCGCGACTCGGCGAGTACGCGTGCGCGGGAGCTGACGCGGCGTGGAGTCGAGATCCACGTCTCGACGACGCTGGAGTCGTTCGACGGTGCGGTGGCTGTGCTCTCGAACGGCGAGCGGATCCCCACGCACACGCTCGTCTGGACCGCAGGCGTCAAGGCGCACTCGCTGGTCTCGCAGTTCGGCATGGCGCTGGACGACCGGGGTCGCGTCCGCGTCGACGAGTTCCTCCGGGTCGAGGGCCACGAGCGCGTGTGGGCGCTCGGCGACTGCGCCGCCGTCCCGAACCTGGCGACGCCCGACCACGTCGACCCGCCCACCTCTCAGCACGCCCTGCGTCAGGCACGTCGCCTCGCCAAGAACCTCGTCGCCGAGCCGCAGGCATACCGCTACCGGATGCTCGGGCAGGTGGCGACTCTCGGCCGCTACAAGGGCGTGGCGGACGTCATGGGCGTTTCCATCCGTGGCTTTCCCGGCTGGTTCGTCACACGCAGCTACCACCTCTACCAGCTGCCGCTGTTCTCACGGAAGCTGCGCGTCGTCGTCGACTGGACGACGTCGCTCTTCTTCCGCCGCGACATCGCCGAGCTGTCCGGCCTCGGCCACCCGCACCGGCTGGGCGAGTGAACCTCGAGCCGCTCTACGGGCTGCGGCTACGGACACCGCGGCTCGAGCTGCGCGTCCCGACCGCAGACGAGGTCGAGGCGCTCTACGAGGTCGCCGCCGCCGGGGTCCACCCACCCGAGGTGATGCCGTTCGCCGTTGCCTGGACCGACGATCTCACCCACGACGGTTTCATCGCCTTCCACCACGACATGCGCGAGTCGTGGACGCCGGAGTCATGGAATATTGATTTCGGCGTCTGGGCCGGCGACGCGCTCGTCGGCGTTCAGGGAATCTTCGCGACGGGATTCGCGGAGTCCAGGACCGTCGGAACCGGCTCGTGGCTCGGCGCGGCCCAGCAGGGTCGAGGAATCGGCACGGAGATGCGCACGGCGGTGATCGAACTCGCGTTCAGGCATCTCGGCGCCTCGGCGGTGACGTCGGGTGCCTTCGCGACCAACCTCGCGTCGCGACGCATCTCCGAGAAGCTCGGCTACCGCGTCGTCGGGCACAACTCGATGAGCCCGCGTGGCACTCCGGAGCGCCATGTTCTGCTGCGCCTCGACCGGGCCGACTGGCGCGGCCCACCCTTCGAAGTCGAGGTCGAGGGGGCCGAGCCGTGCCTGCCCCTCTTCGGCGCCGACTAGCGCAACGACTTCAGCGCCGCCGACAACGACTGCTTCGTCGTCAGCACGCCCTCGAAGAGATCGCCCTCACGCGCGACGCGCTCCAGGACGGCGTCCATCGTGAAGGCGGCCGGGTCGAGCGACTCGTTCACCTCGTCCCAGCGCAGCGGCGTCGACACGGGAGCGCCCGCCTTCGGGCGCACAGAGTAGGCCGACGCGATCGTCTTCCCTTCCCCATTCTGATTCGAGTCGATCAGGACGCCGCGCCGCTTCGCCTTCGTCCACTCGGTCGTCGCGAGGCCGGGATGGGCACGGGCGATCGCGCCGGCGATGATCTCCGAGAACTCCCGCACCTGCGCGTAGGTGTGCCGGCGCGCGATCGGGACGAGCACGTGGATCCCCTCGGAGCCGCTCGTCTTCGGGAACGAGGTCAGCCCGAGCAGCTCGAGCGTCTCCTTGATCAGCAGCGCCACCTGGATCGTCTCGGGGAAACCGACGTCCGGCGACGGGTCGAGGTCGAAGAGCACCCAGTCCGGCCGCGACGGCTTGTCAACGCGGGAGTACCAGGTGTTCATGTCGATGCAGCCCATGTTCACCATCCAGAGCAGAGCGAGCTCGTCGTTCACGAGCGCGAAGTCGATCAGCCGCCGCTTGGGCGGCCGGTCCCGCGTCGACGCCTCGAATCGGCGCGTCGGAATCCACTCGGGCATGTGCTTGGGAGCGTCCTTCTGGAAGAAGAACTTGCCCTGCCAGCCGTCGGGAAACCGCTTCATCGTGAACGGCCGATCGCGGAGATGAGGCACGAGCACGGGCGCGACGTCGCGGTAGTAGGTGAGCAAATCTCCCTTGGCGATCCCCTCCTCGGGCCAGAACGGCTTGTCGAGGTTCGACAGCTTCAGGATCCGCTTGCCCTTCCTGACCTCCGGGCCGATCTGCTCGCGCTCGCGCCGCACCTCGTCGGCCGCCTTGTCCTCGCGGAGCCCTTGGTAGACGGGCGCCCGCAGCCGGCCGTCGTGCGTCCACTCGGCGAAGCGGATCTCGGCGACGAGCTTCGGCTCGACCCAGACGACATCGCCCTTTCGCACCCGCGGCATCTTCGGCACCTCCGCGAACGGCGACTCGTCGCGGCGGAGCGGCTGCAGCTTGCCGAGCAGCCGCCTGATCTCCGCGTCGTCGAAGCCGGTGCCGACGTTGCCGGCCCAGCGGAGGCCGCCGGGCTCGTGGACGCCGAGGACGAGCGAGCCGAACACGTCCGAGCGCCGGCCCTGGCCCTTCGTGTACCCCACGATCACGAGCTCCTGGCGCCCGTGCGTCTTCACCTTGAGCCAGTGGCGGCTGCGCCGGCCCGGCTCGTAGCGCGAGTCCGAGCGCTTGCTGACGATCCCCTCGAGCTGCTGCGCCGTTGCGGCGTCGAAGAGTGCCGCGCCGTCGTCGAACAGGTCCGAGAGGCGGACAGTTCGGCTGCGCTTGTCCAGCAGCGCTGCCAAGCGCTCGTGCCGCTCGGTCAGGGGCAGGTCGACCAGCGGCTCTCCGTCGACCTCGAGCACGTCGAAGAGATAGAGCACGAGCGGCCCGGAGCCCTGTTGCATCGCCGAAAAGCTCGCTCGTCCTCGCTCGTCGAGGGCACAGACCTCGCCGTCGAGCACGCAGTCCGGCGTCTTCACCGCCTGCACGACGGCGCGGGCGACCGAGTCGAAGCGCGCGGTGAGAGAGTTGCCTCTTCGGCTCGTCAGCTCGGCGACGCCGCCCGCGATCGTCACGATCGTGCGGTATCCGTCCCACTTCACCTCGTGCAGCCAGTCGCCGCTCGTCGGGACGGTGTCCGCCGGGGTCGCAAGCATCGGCGCGTATGCCCTCCGGCCGGGGACAGTCCCGGGGACAGGCCCCGAATCGTCGCGCTTCTTCAACAGCAGCCAGTTCTTCGGGTCGCCGCCCAGCTTGGCCGGCACAAGCGTCCAGAGCCCCTTCAGCCTCTCGCCGCTCAGCTCGACCGTCAGGCCGCCGTTCGGCTTCTCCTCCACGAGCGCGTAGGTGCCGTGATCCCAGATCTCGACCGTGCCGGCGCCGTAGTTGCCCTGCGGGATCACGCCCTCGAACGTCGCGTACGAGAGCGGGTGATCCTCGACGTGGACGGCGAGGTGCTGGGTGCCCGGCTCGAGCGGGACACCTTTCGGGACCGCCCAGCTGAGCAGAACGCCGTCCCGCTCGAGCCGAAAGTCGTAGTGGAGCCGCCGGGCGTCGTGCCGCTGGACGACGAAGATCGGCGCTTTGCGGCGGCGTCCGCGCGTGAACGGCTCGGGTGTCTCACCCTTCGTGCGCTTGCGCTCGTAGTCCTTCAGGGAGGCCACGGGCACGTCATACCTTGCCCGCGAGGTTTCATGCCAGCGGAAACGGGAGATCGCACGCAGCAGAGTGGAGCGACGCGCATCGCTCCTCTACTGAAGCGGGGTGCGGTTGAGGTCGGCTTTGCCGGCCTCAACTGTTAACAAGATGTGTTTCGACCGCTATTCGGAGCAGGGGAAAAGCCTGTGGAAGGTGTGGAAAGCTCGCTCGGTCAGGCCAGCACACCAATCGAGCGGAACTTCGCCCTGCGCCTGGCCCGCAGTTCTTCCGAGGGAATGTTGTCCAGCTCGTCGATGCAGTCTGCGATCGCCGCACCGAGGAGCCGGGCAGCCTCGTCGTGGTTCGCGTGCGCGCCGCCGTCGGGCTCGGGCACGATCCCATCGATGACGCCGAGCTCGAGGCAGTGGGCGGCATCCGGCTTGAAGGCCGCGGCCGCTTTCCGCGCCTCGCCCGCATCACGCCAGAGGATCGCTGCGCACCCCTCGGGCGAGATCACCGAGTAGATGGCGTTCTCCTGCATCAGGACGCGGTCGGCGAGCGCGATCGCGACCGCCCCACCGGAGCCGCCCTCGCCGATCACGCAGGCAACCGTCGGCACGCCGAGGCGCGCCATCCGGGCCTGGGAGCGTGCGATCGCGCCACCCTGGCCGTGTTGCTCGGCCGCGACGCCCGGATACGCACCGGGTGTGTCGACCAGCGTCACGAGCGGGAAGCCGTGCCGGTCGGCGAGCTCCATCGCGCGCATCGCCTTGCGGTAGCCCTCGGGGTAGGCCATGCCGAAGTTCCGCTTCGTGCGCTCCTTGATGTCGCGTCCCTTCTGGTGGCCGACGAGCGCAACCGTGCGACCCTCGAGCTTCCCGAGCCCGGCGACGATCGCGGAATCGTCCGCCCGGCCACGGTCGCCGTGGAGCTCGAACCAGTCGTCCAGGATCCGCTCGACGTAGTCGAGCGTGTAGGGCCGATCCTGATGGCGGGCGAGCTCGACGGAGCGCCAGATCTCCGCGTCGGTGGGCTCGGCTTCGATCCGGTCCAGTTGTCGCTTCAGCCGCTCCAGCTCGCCGGAGAGGCGCGCGCCGCGCAGCAGGTCGAGTCCGCCTAGCTTGCTCAACCGATCCCGGAGCCTGATCTCGGCATCCCCGGCCACACTAATCCTTTTTAGCCCCGGCCCTCTCCGAAAAGCCGGAGCAGCTGGGCGAGGGCGGGCCGCAGCTCGGATCGCGGCACGATCGCGTCCAGGTGGCCGAAGCGGAGGTTCGATTCGGCGAGACCGAAGTCGTCGGGAAGCTTCTCGCGCGTCGTCTGCGCGACGACGCGCGGCCCGGCGAACGACATCAGAGCGCCCGGCTCGGCGAGCAAGACGTCACCGAGGCTGGCGAAGCTCGCGAGCAGGCCGCCAGTCGTGGGATGCGCCATCACCGAGATCAGCCCACAGCCGGCCTCGTGCAGCTCCTCGACCGCGCACACGGTCTTCGGCAGCTGCATCAGCGCGAGAATGCCCTCCTGCATGCGCGCGCCTCCGGACGCCGAGATCGAGATCAGCGGCATGCCCGCAGACGCTGCGCTCTCGCAGGCCCTGGCGAACTTCTCACCGGTGACGGAGCCCATCGAGCCGCCCATGAACGAGAAGTCCATCACCGCGAGCTCGCAGGGCAGCTTCTCGATCGCCGCGCTGCCGATCACGAGCGCGTCGCCGAGCCCGGTCGAGACCTCGGCTTCGGCGAGCCGCTCGTTGTAGGCGCGCAGGTCGAAGAAGCCGAGCGGATCGGCCGACCGCAGATCGGCGGCTTCCTCGACGAAGCTCCCTGTATCCGCGAGCTGCTCGATCCGTTCTCGCGCCTTGACGGGGAAGTGGTGCTGGCACTGCGAGCAGACACGGAGGTTGGCCGCCAGCTCGTCGTCGCGGTAGTGCGAGCCGCATCTGGGGCAGGTGTTCGGATGCTTTCTCGGCGGCGGCTCGGGCGGGGCCTGCTTGTGCTCGATCGAGACGTCGATCTTGCTGGGTTCGACCATCGTGGGAGTTTAGACCTGTCCCTGCGGCCGCTGGTTACAGCCGCTGCGTCACAAACCCAGGGCCGCGCAGAGGCGGGCGAGCTTCGGCTCGTTGGCCGGATCGCGCACGAGCCCCGTCAGCCCGAGACCGGCGATCCGCGAGCGTGAGGCGACGTCACGGAGCACGTCTTCGATCTGCTCGAGCCGGAGCCCGTCCGGCTCGGGCATGAAGACGGCGAGCTCGCCGGGCTCGACCGAGTCGCCGTCGAACGCCACGTAGACGGCGTCCGCGCCGTCGAGCGCACGCGCGATCGCATCCTCGCCGGTGCGGACGCCGCTCGACTCGATGAACTCGACCTCCGGCGGATCGAGTTTGCGCGCGCCGATCAGCGCAACGTGGCTCGCCTGGACGGCGTCGTCGTCGATCACCATGCGGAGCGGCATCCCCCACGTGTTGCCGGACGGGGACGACGCGGGCGTGTTCAGGTCACCGTGCGCGTCGAACCAGATGACCGCCAGGCACTCCTCGCCGGACGAGAGCGCCTCGATCGCGCCGACGTGTGAGCAGCAACAGCCGCCGAGCACGACCGGCCTGTCGGGCAGCTCCGCCGCGAGCAGCAGCGTCTGCTCGGCCAGGGTGTCGGCCTCGATCACGCCGGCCTCCGGATAGGGCAGCTCCAGGAACGCCGCCTCGGCCATCGCCTCTCCGCCCGTACCCCACGCGCGCGGCACCCGTACCAGCCCGGCGCCGAACTCGCGGCCGCAGGAGTGGCACTGGTACTCCGGGCCGAGTGCCACCGCCGTCAGCGTGCGGCAATCCGGACAACGTGCGCGCAGACGGCTCACGGCCCCACCGGCCGCTCGAGGAAGACGCGTATCGCGGTAGACGCGCATCCCGGCCCGCTCGTACAAACGCGTGGCGCCCGTGACGCTCGAGGCGTCGACGCCGAGCGTGCCGCGCGGTCCAGCCGCGCTGCCGGAAGCTCGGCGAAGGAGTGCAGCAGCAAGGCCTCACCGAGCCCCTTCCGCCGCCAGGCCCGGCGCACTCCGAGCGCGCCGACGTAGCCGGCGGTGTCGTCGACCGGATCCTGGCGCGGACCGAGAAGCCGGCGAGCTCGTCGCCCGCGTACGCCAGGAACCACAGCGACGGGTCGTACGCGAGGTGCCGACAGCCAGTGGGCCCACTCTTCGAACGTCTCGTCGAGCGGATCGTTCGTGTCCTGCCAGACCTCGATGACCGCCTCGTAGACCAGTACGCTGGTCCTCATCGGTGGCCACGCGCACCGAGATCCCGTCAGGCCAGGCCGGCACCCGCTCGTCTTCGGAGAGGTCGATCTCCATCCGGTAGGAGTGCCGTGATCGGCGCGAAGCCGAGCGCCGCTGAACGCGTCGACGATGCGAGCGTCGTCGGCCGACGTCCAGACGCGAAGCCGACCTCGCTCGGCCCGCTCCTCCAACCAGGAACGAGCTCCGGAACGACCTCGGAGGCCTCCGCGTCCGGCGCGACCTTGACGTCGCACCACCAGAGCGGCGGATCGTCGCGTGTCCCGTCGACGTCCGCGTAGCCGATCAACCGCCCGTCGTCATCGAGCACGCGAAGGTCGTTCTCGACAACGACGTAGGGAGTTGTGAGCCAGAGCGTAGCTCCTCCTCCGTCACGTCCGCCTCGCCGAAGGCCGCCAGCTGATGGGCGTTCATCAGCTCGAGCATCGCGTCGAAGTCGCCGTCGGTCGGCGGCCGAAGCGTCATGCCGGTGGCGGGGACAGCTCGTCGAGCACGTCGGGGAGACCGGAGAGATCTGGGAGCTCCCGGTCCGGCGCAGGTTCTCCCTGCTCGCCGAGCCGGTTGATCCAGACAACCTGCAGGCCGAGCTCGCGTGCAGGCACGACGTCGTGGAAGTGGCTGGCGGCTACGTGCACGTGGTGGGCTCGGTCGGCGGTCGTCAGCTCGAAGAACCGATCCCAGTGCGCGTGTGCCGGCTTGTACGACTGCACATCCTCGGCAGTAATGATCAGATCGAACGGAACGCCGATCCGCTTCTGCGACTCGCTGATCAGAGCGTGATCGGTGTTCGAGAGGATCGCCAGGCTCCAGCCTCGCCGGCGCAGCTCGGCAAGTGCCACCGGTACTTCGCTGAAGGCCGGCCAGTCCGGCAGCGACTGCGCGAGCGCGCCCGATTCGCCTTCCGGCATCGCCAGTCCGGTCTCCTTCACGAGCCGCTCGAGCGTCAGCGAGAGCACCTCCGCATAGCTGCGATAGGCCTCGGCTTGCACCTCCGGCTCCATGCGGTGGTAGCGGGCGAGCAGCTCCGGCGTGCGCTCGGCGCCGAAGAGGCGTTCGAGGGCGCCGGCGATGCCGGCGTTCCAGTCGATCAGCGTGCCGTAGCAGTCGAACGTGGCCCAGCGGGACATGGCGTGAGCTTACTGTTGCCTCATGGTCGAGGTTCGCCCTCTAGAGCGGCAGGACTACCCGGCCGTCGCCGCGATCTTCGCGGAGGGGATCGCGACGGGCGACGCCACCTTCGAGACGGCGGTTCCCGCGTGGGCGGAGTGGGACGCCGCGCACCTGCCGGGCCACAGACTCGTGGCCGAGAGCAGCGGCGAGATCGTCGGCTGGATCGCGATCGTGCCGTATTCGAGGCGAGCCGCCTACCGCGGCGTCGGCGAGGTGAGCGTCTACGTCGCCGAGGAAGCCCGTGGCCGCGGTGTCGGCCGGGCACTGCTCGACGCGGTGATCGCAAGCGCTCGCGACGGCGGACTCTGGACGCTGCAGGCGGGCGTCTTCCCGGAGAACGAGGCCAGCCTCGCGCTCCATCGCGCGCGCGGCTTCCGCGACGTCGGCGTCCGCGAGCGGATCGGCCGGCTCGACGGCGTCTGGCGCGACGTCGTCCTGCTCGAGCTCCGCCTCTAGTCGAGCGAAAGAACGGTCTAGTCGTCGAGCTTGCGGAAGACGACGCACGCGTTGTGGCCGCCGAAGCCGAACGAGTTGGAGACACCGACGCTGATGTCCGACTCGCGCGACTCGTTCGCGATGTAGTCGAGGTCGCACGCGGGATCCTCCACCTCGTAGTTGATCGTCGGCGGCAGGACGCCGCGCTGGGTCGCGAGGATGGTGAAGATCGCCTCGATCGCGCCCGCGGCACCGAGGCAGTGGCCGGTGGCGCCCTTCGTCGAGGAGACGGGGATCTTGTAGGCGTTCTCCTTGCCGACGGCGAGCTTGATCACGCGCGTCTCGGACGCATCGCCGAGCGGCGTCGAAGTGCCGTGCGCGTTGATGTAGCCGATCTCGGACGGGTCGATGCCGGCATCGTCGAACGCCATCTGCATCGCGCGGGCCGGGTGCGCGCCGGACGGATCCGGCTCGGTCACGTGGTTCGCGTCGGACGAGACGCCGTACCCGATCAGCTCGGCGTAGATCTTCGCCCCTCGCGCCTTCGCGTGCTCGAGCTCTTCGAGCACGACCGCGCCGCCGCCCTCGCCCATCACGAAACCGTCGCGCTCGGCGTCGAAGGGCCGCGAGGCGCGCTTGGGGTCGTCGTTGCGCCGCGAGAGCGCGCGCATCGCGCCGAAGCCGGCGATGCCGACCCGCGTGATCCCGGCCTCGGTGCCGCCGCAGATCATCGCGTCGGCGCGGCCGAGCCGGATTGCGTCGGCGCCCTCGCCGATCGCCATGTTCGAGGCCGCGCAGGCGGTGCACTGCGACGAGAGCGGCCCGCGCGTGCCGAGCTCCATCGACACCCAGCCGGCGCCCATATTCGGGATGATCGCGGTGATCGAGAACGGGTTGACCCGGTCTGGACCGCGCTCGACCATCGTCTGGTAGCAGTCCTGGAACGCGCCGATACCGCCGATCCCGGTCGCGATCGACGCGCCGATGCGGTCCGACTCCTTGGCGATGTCGAGCCCCGAGTCGGATTCGGCCTGACGGGACGCTGCAACGATCATCTGCGAGAAGCGATCCATGCGCCGGGCCTGCTTGTGCTCGATCCACTGTGTCGGATCGAAGTCCTTCAGCTCGCACGCGAAGTTGACGGGGAACCCGCTCGCGTCGAACTGCGTGATCGGCGCCGCACCGGACTCGCCTGCGATCAGGTTCGCCCAGGTCGTCTCCGCGTCGTTCCCGAGCGGCGTCACCATGCCGAGGCCGGTCACGACCACACGCCGTCTGCCGTTGGTCTCCGTCATCACATCCCCAGTCCGCCGTCCACGAGCAGCACTTCGCCCGTGATGAACGAGGCCGCGTCCGAACAGAGGAAGCGTACCGCTCCGGCCACGTCCTCCGGCTCGCCGAGGCGGCCGAGCGGCGTGTTCTCCAGCATCGCGCCGGTCGCCTGCTCGGGCAGCACGTCGGTCAGCTGCGTTTTCACGTAGCCGGGCGCGACGACGTTCGCGCGCACGTTCCGGGAGCCGAGCTCCCGCGCCAGCGACTTCGTGAACCCGATGATGCCCGCCTTGGATGCCGCGTAGTTCGTCTGGCCCCAGTTCCCGTGCACGCCGACGATCGAGGAGATGTTGACGATCGAGCCCGCGCGCTTCTTCATCATCGGCCGGGTGACGGCCCGACAGGTGTAGAAGACGGACGAGAGGTTCGTCTCGAGCACGACGCGCCAGTCGTCGTCCGGCATCCGGGCGAGCAGGCCGTCGCGCGTGAGCCCCGCGTTGTTGACGAGGATGTCGAGGTCGCCGGCCTCTTCGACGAGACGTCGCGCCTCGTCGGCGCTGGAGACGTCCGCCTGCACGGCGCGAGCGCCGAGCTCGGCTGCGAGCGACTCCGCCTCCTCCTGGCCGGACCGGTAGCCGATCACCACGGTCGCGCCGCCGGCCGCGAGCTCCGCTGCGATCGCACGACCGATCCCGCGCGAGGCGCCGGTGACGAGCGCTGTCTTTCCTTCAAGCGACGCGAAGCCGTCAGGCAAGCGTCTGCTCCAGCTCGTTCAGCTCTGCGATGTTGCTGACGGAGACGGTTCGCACGCTCCTGTCGATCCTCTTCAGTAAACCGCTGAGCACGTTGCCGGGGCCGACCTCGACGAACACCGTCACGCCCTTGCCGACGAGCTCGCGCGCCGCCTGGGTGAACTTCACCGGCGCGGTCAGCTGCCGGACCAGCAGCTCCCGGTAGTGGCTCGCCTCCTCGATCTTCGCGGTTACGGTCGACATGAACGCCGTCCGCGGGTCGGCGAAGTGGATCCGCTCGACCGCGGGGCGCAGCTTGTCTGCCGCTCGCTCGACGAGCGGCGAGTGGAAAGCACCGGAGACACGGAGCTTGACCGCTCGGCGCGCCCCTTCCTTCTCCGCCTCCACGCAGCACTCGCCGACGGCGTCGTCCTCGCCCGAGATCACGATCTGACCCGGGCAGTTGTAGTTTGCCGGCCAGACATTGGAGATCTTGCGGCAGAGACCCTCGACGACCTCATCCGCGAGCCCGAGGATCGCGGCCATCGATCCCGGGCGCGCGTGTGCCGCCTCGGCCATCGCGATCCCCCGCTCCCGCACGAGCCCGATCGCCTCCGCGGCGCCGATCGACTGCGCGGCACCGAGCGCCGCGAACTCGCCGACCGAGTGGCCGACGACGTAGTCGGGCACGATCCCGCGCGCGCGGATCGCCTCGTTGATCGCGAGGCTCGTCGCGACAAGGGCGGGCTGCTGCAGCTTCGTGTCGAGGAGATCCTCGACCGGGCCGTGGAAGCAGACCTGCTTGAGATCGAGCCCGGACGCCTCGCTGCCGTCCTCGTAGACCACCATCGCCTCGGGGACGGCCTCGGCGATCTCGCGTCCCATGCCGGCCTCGTACGAGCCCTGGCCGGGGAACATGAAAGCGACTTTGCTCACGCGCTCCTCCCTGTCCTCTTCACGTGCTCGTCCATTCGATCAGCGCCGAGCCCCACGTGAGGCCCGCTCCCATTCCTGTCATCAACACCAATTCTCCCTTCCGAAGGCGTCCGTCGGCTGCCGCGTCGGCGAGCGCGAGCGGAATCGAGCCGGACGAGGTGTTCCCGTAGCGGTCGACGTTGACGACGACCTTCTCGTCCGGGATCCCCAGCTTCTTCGCCGCATGATCGATGATCCGCTTGTTCGCCTGGTGCGGAACGTACACGTCGACGTCGTCGACGCTCCGCTTGCATTCCGCCAGCACCTTCTCCGCCGAGCTGACCATCACCCTCGTCGCAAACTTGAAGACCTCGCGCCCGTTCATCTTCACCAGCTTGTCCGCGTCGTCGAAGTGCCGGGAGCCGCTGCCCGGCAGCCAGAGGTTCTCTCCGCCACCGCCGTCGGCACCGAGCTCGAAGCCGAGAAACCCGCCCGCTTCGACCGGCTCGACGACGACGGCGCCCGCCCCGTCGCCGAAGAGCACGAGCGTCGAGCGATCGTGCCAGTCGAGGATCTTCGAGAGCACGTCGCCGCCGACGACGAGCGCGCGCTTCGAGAGCCCCGCCGAAACCATCCCGTACGCCTGGGCCAGGGCGTACATGAAGCCCGTGCAGCCGGCGAGCAGGTCGTAGGCGGCCGCATCCGGCATCCCGAGCGAGTCGGCGAGGAGCGCCGAACTGGTCGGGAACATCATGTCCGGCGTCACCGTCGCAACGACGATCAGGTCGATCGACGATGCCTCCACACCTGCGTCGGCCAACGCAGCCTTTGCGGCGGGCTCGGCGATGTCGGTCAGCGCCTCCTCGGGAGCCGCGAAGCGGCGCTCCCGGATCCCCGTCCGCTCGACGATCCACTCGTCCGTCGTGTCCACGTACTGCTCGAGATCCTTGTTCGTGTAGACCCGCTCGGGGACGTGCACGCCGAGGCCCGTGATCCCGATCGGCCGCCCGTTGGCCGAGCCGATCACGACTGATCCACGGCGAAGGTCAACGTGCCGCGGACGGCGAGCTCGCCGTCCACCGTCGCCCGCGCCTTGCCGCGGCCGATCGGGCCACGGACGGTCTCGAGATCGCACTCGAGCGTCAACTGGTCGCCGGGGCGCACCACTCGCTTGAACCGCACGTCATCGATCCCGGCGAAGAGCGCGATCCGGCCCCGATTTGCCTCCTCGCTCAGCACGGCGACCGCTCCCGCCTGCGCGAGCGCCTCGACCATCTTCACACCGGGCATGATCGGGTTGCCGGGAAAATGGCCGGCGCAGTCCTCCTCGGTGACGAGCTTGCGCGCGACGACCCGGGCGCCCGGCTCGAGCTCCGTCACCTCGTCGAGGAGCAGGAAGGGATCGCGGTGCGGCAGGATCGCCTCGATCGCAGCCTTGTCGAGCGGAAGCCTCACGCCGAGAGCCGCTCGCGGAGCCCGTTCCGGCCGCGATGCGCGTAGCACTTTGCCGTGCCGACGGGCATCCCCTGCGCGCCGGCGATCTCCTCGAAGCTGAAGTCGAAGGCGTCCTTGAGCACCACGACCGTCGCCTGCGCCGAAGCGATCTGGGCGAGGCACGCGCCGAGCTCCGCGCGCAGCTCGGATGCCTCGGCGGCGCGGGCGGGGTCTCCGTCCCGTGCCTCCCGCCGGTCCTCGTAGAGCGGCTCGCACCGGCGTGCAAGCTGCCGCTGCGCGACGTCGCGGCAGGCGTTGACGGTCAGACGGTGCAGCCACGTCGCGAACGACGACTCGCCGCGAAACTGCGGCAGCTTCACGCACAGCTTGGCGAGCGCCTCCTGCGCGGCGTCGCGCGCGTCCTCCTCGTCGCGGAGCAGGTGGTGAGCAAGCCGCTCCACCCGGGGCGCATGGCGCTCGCAAAGAGCGTCGAGCGCCTTCCCGTCACCGTCCTTCGCTCTCTTCACCAGAATCGGATCGCTCAGCCTCTCGTGGACGAGCGGCGCATCGGGCCGCAAGCTCCGACCGATTGGACGCGATCTGCGCGCAGGCGGTTGCACTGCACGAGTGTACGCGGGTCTAGCGCTTCGACTTCGGGATGCTCTTGTTCCCGCCGGCGTCCCAGGCGACCGCGCGCACGATCCCGAGCCGCGGAGCCTTCGGCACGCGAGCCTCGCCCGAGGCCATTGCGTCGTAAACGAGGCTCCTCGTTCCGAACCGGAGGGTCACCTGCGCAGGCTCGCTGAGCCACAGCTTGAGCGGCTGCCGCTGGAGGATCCGAATCTGCGGCCGACGCGTATCGGAGCTGAACGGGACGGCGATCGTCGCCGTCGCGATCGGGTCGGTCGCCTCGACGATCGCCTCGTAGCTGCCGTCCACGAGCCGTCCGACTCGCTTCGTGCCGTCCCATTCAAGCCGCCGCAGCCCTTTGCCGAGCGGACCGACAAAGGGCGTCGCGACCCATTTCCCGTCCTTGAGGATCCGCAGGCGCACTTCCGCGGGGCCGGCCAGCTCGAAGCGGAACGAGATCCGGTCGGCCACGCCGTCCGCGTTCGGCGAGAACGCGGCGCGAGCTGCCTGGACGCCGCCGAGCGTCCGCGTGACCGCGACCTGCGTCGAGGCCGTTGCCTGCCTGCCGCCGGTGGCAACCGCCGCGACCTCGACGCGGTAGATCCCGTCCGGCAGCTGCGCCACGTCGAGCCGGACGGCGTGCTCGCCAGCCCGCCGCCAGGCCTTGTTGGAGAGCGTCACGAGCTCGACGCCCTGGGCGTCGCGCAACTTCACGGTCACGTTGGCGGGCGACGTCAGCGAATAGGTGATCGTGGATTGGTCGGCGATGCCGTCGTCATTCGGCGAGACCGTCTCGGGATCGGTCGCGAGACCGGTGACGGCGAGCGCGACGGCGCCGCCGCCGACCATGCCGACCGCAGGGGTCACATCCGCCTCCGAGCGGATCGCGTAGGTGTAGCTCCCCGGCGGCACGACCGTCGCGTTCCAGGTCCAGTCGATCTCGCCGCCGAAGCCGAGAGTCGAAGCGAGCGTGCCACCGTTCGCGTCGTAGACCTCGACCGTCCAGGGGCGTGGCGACGACAGACGCGCCCGGAAGCGAACCGCCCCCGGCACCACTCCCGTCACGGTCGGGGCGTACAGCTTCGGCAGCCCGAGCGCAGCGACCTGGCCCCCGATCGACGTGAGCAGGTTGTAGAGCGCGGCGCCGGGGCAGTCGGTGAAGCCGGTGTCGCGGTGGCCCGAGACGGCCCGGAGGAAGACGGGTAAACCCGCCGGGAAGCGCGCGTTGCCGCCGGAGATGAACGACAGCGTGGTCGCCGGGTCGACGTGAGCGGCATCGAGCCGCCACGCGAGCAACTGCGCCAGCGAGTCTCGAGCCTTCTGAGCCACGGCCAGCGAGCTGTACTCGCCGAGCAGCGCGACGCCGACCGAGCCGGTGTTGAAGCCCTCGGCGTGCGCACCGACGACGTTGCGCTCCACGCCGCCGTAGCGGCCCTCGAAGACCTGGCCGAAGCGGTCGACGAGGAAGTTGTAGCCGATGTCGTTCCAGCCGTTTCCCTTGACGTGGTAGAGCTGGATCGCGCGCACGATCGCCGGCGACTCGGCGGCGCTGTAGCCGTTCTTGCCCGCGGTGTGGTGAACGAGCGCCATCCGGATCGTGGTGGCGAACGAAGGCCCGGCGCGCCTGATCGTCTCGTCGGCGTTCCAACCGCTCCGCGGCACGATCGCGGGCGCACCCGCCTTCTGCAGCGACCTCGCCGGGACACCGGCGCGCGGGCTCCAGACGAAGAAGGCACGCAGCCGGGTGACGCGGCCGTGCAGGGAGTACTCGATCCGGTTCGACGAGCCGACCCACCACGGGTTTCCGAGCCGCCAGGCGCCCGAGCGGACGCGCTCGGCGGTGCCGACGTCGGGGCGGTCCCCGGCCTCGGGTGCCGCGTTCATCCAGGCACTCCAGCGCCCCGCGAGCGACCGGGTTCGGAACCGAACCGTGCCCGGCCCGCGCCAGTGCAGGCCGACGAGGTTGAACCGTCCTGGCGGCGACTGCGACTGCAGTGCACGCTGGCCGCCGAGCGCCACGTTGCGCGAGACGATCGTCGCATCCGCCGCGGCGGCAGGCGCGGGGAGGACGAAGGCTGCGGCGATGAGGATCGGTAGGCGTCGAGGCACGGCTTGCTCTCCACTGAGCGTGGCGACTCATCCCTTCGCCCACAAGAGCAGCGACCCCTGCTTGACCGAATCCTTACAGCTCTCCCTGCAGCTAGATTTCAGGGCGTGGCGCCCCTTTTCCGGGGACTTCTGGTCGTCGCCGCCCTTGCGGTTGCGCTCGGCGTTCCCGCACTGGCAGCCGATTCGTCTGGCGGCCGACTCCGGGTCGCGGGTGCTGGTGGCGGAGTTCGAGAACGACGTCAACCCGGTCACCCAGGACTACCTGCTCGACGCGATCGAGCGCGCCGAGGAGGAGGGCTTCAACGCCGTCGTGATCGAGATGGACACGCCCGGCGGGCTCGGCTCGTCGATGCGGGCGATCGTGAAGGGGATCCTCGCCGCGGACATCCCGGTCGTCGTCTACGTCGCACCGCCCGGAGCGAGCGCCGACTCGGCCGGCGCCGTCATCGGCATGGCCGCCGACGTGCTCGCGATGGCGCCGCAGACGAACATCGGCTCGTCGACGCCGGTCTCGGTCGGCGGCGAGGACATCTCGCGCGACCTCCGCCGCAAGATCGTCAACGACGCCGCGGCGTACATCGGCGAGCTCGCCCGCGAGCACGGGCGCAACGTTGCAGTCGCCCGCGAGATGGTTACGAAGGCGACCAACCTCGGCGCACGGGAGGCCCTCGAGAAGAACGTGATCGACGTCGTCGCCACCGACTACGAGGATCTCTTCCGACAGATCGACGGGACGACGCCGGAGCCCAAGGAACTGACGATTTCGACCCCACCCGGGACCGAGATCGAGCGCACGGAGATGTCGACCTGGAAGCGCCTCCTCGACCTCCTGATCGACCCCAACATCATCGCGCTGATGCTTTCGATCGGCCTGATCGGGATCGTCGTCGAGCTCTGGAATCCCGGCCTGATCTTCCCCGGGACGGTCGGCGCGATCTCGCTGATCGTCGGGCTCTACGGCCTGCAGGTACTGCCCGTCTCGATCGCGGGACTGCTGCTGATGCTGCTCGCGGCCGGCTTCTTCGTCGCCGAGGCGTTCGTCGTCTCGCACGGTGCGCTCGCCCTCGCCGGTGCGATCATGTTTGTCGTCGGCTCCCTGATGCTCTTCGACCCGGCCGGCGACGCCTACCAGGTCTCGCTGCCTGTGGCGCTCGGGATCGCGGGGACGATGCTGCTGCTGTTCGGCTTCGCGCTGACGAAAGCAGCGCAGGCACGCCGGATGCCGGCGGCTGTGGGGGCTCACCGTCTCGTCGGCGAGAGCGCCCAGGTTCGCAGTGACGGGCTCGTGTTCGTCGACGGCGAGCTCTGGCAGGCGAAGCGCGCCGACGGCTCGCAGCTCGAACGAGGCCAGCAGCTCGTCGTCGAAGGCGTCGACCAGGAAGGGCTTCGCCTGGTCGTAGGATCACCCCAGACCGCATCGCCCCTTCCGGCCGAAAGGACGTAAATCCGTTGATCGCCCTGATCGCCATCGCCGCCGTCGCCCTGCTGCTGATGATGTTCCTCTTCGCCGCAATCAAGGTCGCGCGCGAATACGAGCGCGGCGTCATCTTCAGGCTCGGCCGCCTGCTGCCAGAGCCCAAGGGCCCGGGACTCTTCCTGCTCATCCCCGTGATCGACCGGATGGTGAAGGTCGACCTGCGCACGATCACGCTGAACGTGCCGCCGCAGGAGGTGATCACGAAGGACAACGTCCCGGTCCGCGTCAACGCTGTTGCCTACTTCCGGATCATCGAGCCGAAGAACGCGATCGTCCAGGTGGAGAACTTCATGGTCGCGACGTCGCAGATCGCCCAGACGACGCTGCGGTCGGTGCTCGGTCAGCACATGCTGGATGAGCTGCTCTCCGAGCGCGACAAGATCAACGCCATCCTGCAGAACATCATCGACGAGGCGACCTCGCCCTGGGGCGTCAAGGTCTCGATCGTCGAGGTCAAGGACGTCGAGATCCCGTCCACGATGCAGCGCGCGATGGCACGACAAGCCGAGGCCGAGCGCGAGCGGCGCGCGAAGGTGATCGCAGCCGAGGGCGAGTTCCAGGCCTCACAGAAGCTCTCCGATGCGGCCGACGTGATGGCCAAATCGCCGATGGCGCTGCAGCTGCGCTACCTGCAGACGCTGCTCGAGATCGGCGCGACGAACGCGACCACGATCGTCTTCCCGGCCCCGATCGACATGCTGACCGCCTTCATGGGCAAGCTGGGCGGCGGCGAAAGCGGTGGGACGAGCGGGACGAGCTAGACGAGTGCGTTGGAGCCGTTCGCCGACCGGAATCGCCGGGCGGCCTCGATCGCGGCGCCGAGGTTCAGGCCCTTGTCCTTGCCCTGCTTGATCAGCATCACCGTCTCGAGCGCCTCGATGTCGTAGATCCGCTGCTTCTTGCCTTTTGTCGGGATCTGCGCCTTGTTCGTCCAGTAGTCCAGCTGCATCTTCGAGATCCCGGCGATCTGACACACCTGGCCGAGATAGAGCTCGATCTTGTCCATGTGCTCGGACAGGTGCACGGGCTCGAGAATGTCTACTTGTGTGTTGTACGCCATGCTGATCCCTTTATCGGCAGATACGTTGACCCCTCAAGATCAACATATACAGGTTTCAGCGGGATTTTGGAAGAGGCTGACGCAAGTTAGCGTCAGTTTTCGCGGCTCTTCGTCGTCCTCGACGTCATCCTCAGCCTCAGCGGCCGTGTCGACGGCGCCGGCCGGGAAGCCGTCCTCGTCGAAATCAGGCTCCGCCAGCTGCTCGATCCCCGCGTCGACGGCAGCATCGGCCGCAGCATCGACGGCGGCGTCGGACGTCTCGCTCTCCATCACGGGCGCGAGGCTCGACACCTGCTCGTCGTCGCCGCGCAGGCGCATCACGATCACGCCCTGGGTCGAACGGCCGAGTCGTTTGATCTCCTCGACGGGCATCCGGATCACCGTGCCGCCGGTCGAGATCAGCATCACCTGGTAACCGTCGCGGACGATCCGAGCACCGACGAGCTTCCCGCGCGCTTCGGTCAGCTGCACGGTCTTGACGCCGAGGCCGCCCCGTCCCTTGACCGGGTAGTCGGCGACGCGCGTGCGCTTGCCGTAGCCGTTCTCGGTCACGACGAGCAGGTCGGTGTCGTCCTGGGCGATGTCGAGCTCGATCACCTCGTCCTCGGCGCGCAGGTTCATCCCGCGGACGCCGGAGGCGTCGCGGCCCATCGAGCGCACCTCCGACTCGTGGAACCGGATCGCCTGGCCTGCGCGCGAGACCATCAGGATGTCGTCGTCGCCGTCGGAAAGGCGGACGCCGACGAGCTCGTCGTCCTCGCGCATCTTGATCGCGATGATCCCGTCGGCCTTCAACGGCGTGTTGTACGCGAGAAACTCCGTCTTCTTGACGACGCCCTTCTTGGTCGCAAAGACGAGGTACTTGGACTCCTTGTAGTCGCGCGTCGCGATCACCGCGCGCACCGACTCGTCCTGGCGGAACGGCAGCAGGTTCACGATCGCCCGCCCTTTCGACTGGCGCGAGCCGAGAGGCAGCTCGTGCACCTTCAGCCGGTAGACCTTGCCGACCGTTGTGAAGAAGAGAACGTAGTCGTGGGTCGAGGCGACGAACAGGTGCTCGATGTAGTCCTCGTCCTTGAGATCCATCCCCATCACACCGACGCCGCCGCGACGCTGCTCGCGATATGACGTGACCGGCAGGCGCTTGATGTAGCCCGAGCGCGTGATCGCGATCACCATGTCCTCCTCGGCGATCATGTCCTCGAGCGAGAACTCGCCTTCGGCGGCGATGATCTCGGTGCGACGGTCGTCGCCCTTGCCGTAGATCGACTTCAGCTCGAGCAACTCCTCGCGGATCAGCCCGTCGATCCGCGCCGGGTCGCCGAGGATCGACCGCAGCTCCGAGATCCGCTCCTGCAGGTCGGCGAACTCTTCCTCGACGCGCTTCCGCTCGAGCCCGGTGAGCGCACGTAGGCGCAGGTCGAGGATCGCGGTGGCCTGGATCTCCGAGAGCGAGAACTGCGCCATCAGCTCTTCGCGCGCCGCGTCCGTGTCTTCAGCGCCGCGGATGACGCGGATGACCGCGTCGAGGTTGTCGAGGGCGATCAGATAGCCGGCGAGGACGTGGGCGCGGTCCTCCGCCTTGCGCAGCTCGTACTTGGAGCGGCGGGTGACGATCTCGCGCTGGTAGTCGAGGTAGTGCGTGACGAGCTCGAGCAGCGAGAGCGTCTTCGGCACGTTGTCGACGAGGGCAACGGCGTTGTAGCCGAACGTCGCCTGCAGTCCGGTGTGCTTGTAGAGCTTGTTCAGCGCCACCTGCGGGATCGCCTCACGCTTGAGCTCGATCTGGATCCGCATGCCGGTGCGGTCGGAATGGTCGGCCAGGTCGGAGACCTCGGTGATCACCTTGTCCTGGACGAGATCGGCGATCTTCTTGATCACGCCCGTCTCGCCGCCCTTCTTGACCCCGTACGGGAGCTCGGTGACGATGATCGCCGTCTTGCCGCCGCGCAGCTCCTCGATGTGAGCGCGCGCGCGCATGACGATGCGGCCGCGGCCGGTGCGATAGGCGTCGCGAATGCCCTGACGGCCGAGGACGATCGCCCCGGTCGGGAAGTCCGGGCCCTTGACGTGCGCCATCAGGTCGTCGACGTTCGCGTCCGGCTTGTCGATCAGCTGCACGATCGCGTCGGCGACCTCGGCGAGCCGGTGCGGCGGCATGTTCGTCGCCATCCCGACCGCGATGCCCGCGGAGCCGTTGACGAGCAGGTTCGGGAAGCGCGCCGGCAGCACGGACGGCTCCTTGCGCGACTCGTCGTAGTTGGGCGAGAAGTCGACGGTGTCGGCGTCGATGTCGCGCAGCATTTCGGTGGCCATGCGTGAGAGCCGCGCTTCGGTGTAGCGCATCGCCGCCGGCGGGTCGTCGTCGATGGAGCCGAAGTTGCCCTGGCCGTCGACGAGCGGGTAGCGCAGGCTGAACGGCTGCGCCATCCGGGCGAGCGTGTCGTAGATCGACGCGTCCCCGTGCGGGTGGTACTTGCCCATCACGTCGCCGACGGTGGCGGCCGACTTCTTGTAGGGGCGGTTGGGCTGGAGGCCCGCCTCGTGCATGCCGTAGAGGACGCGGCGGTGCACCGGCTTGAGCCCGTCGCGGACGTCGGGCAGGGCGCGCCCGACGATGACGCTCATCGCATAGTCGAGATAGCTCGAGCGCATCTCCTGCTCGAGCTCGCGCGATTCGATGCGGCCGCCGCCCAGCGGCTCGTTCGTCACATCAGACATCGAGGAAGCGGACGTCCCGTGCGTTTTCTTCGATGAAAGCTCTGCGTGGCTCGACCTGGTCGCCCATCAGGGTCGAGAAGATCCGGTCGGCAGCGGACGCGTCCTCGACGTCGACCCGGATCAACAGCCGCTTCGAGGGATCCATCGTCGTCTCCCAGAGCTGCTCCTCGTTCATCTCGCCGAGACCCTTGAAGCGGGAGAGCTGAAGGCCCTCCTTGCCGAGCTCGAGCGCCTCGTGGCGAAGGGCGCCGAAGGTCTCCGCCGGGCGCCGCTTCTTGCCGGCCACGAGCGTGAACGGCGGCGGGCCGACGATGTCGAGCAGCTTCGCGTACGCCTTCCGCAGGTGCGCGTAGATCGGCGAGGCGAAGAGCGCGGCCGGGACTGTGATGTGGGTCGCCGAGCTCGTCTCGGTCTCGACGACCTTGACCTCGATCGATCCGTCTGCACTCCCGAGCACGCTGAGCGCATAGCCGTTGTCGACCGAGTCGACGATGATCTTGTCCAGATCCGCCACCGACGCCGTCTCGCCCTCGACGATCCGGTGGGTGATGACGAAGTCGGCCGCCGCAGCGCCGTAGTCGACCCGCAGGCGCGCCAGCCAGCCCTCGAACTCGGCCAGCGCGCGCATGAAGCGGCCCCAGCGCGCCTCGGTCAGCTTCAGGACTTCGCCGTCACGTGAGGTGATCTCGAGGTCACCGACGCGCTCCCGGACGAGCAGGTCCTCGAGCTGTGCGTCCTTCTCGAAGTAGTACTCCTGGTTGCCGAGCTTGACCTTGTAGAGCGGCGGCACGGCGATGTAGACGTGACCGCGCTCGATCAGCTCGGGCATCTGCCGGTAGAGGAACGTCAGGATCAGCGTCCGGATATGCGAGCCGTCGACGTCGGCGTCCGTCATGACGATGATTCGGTGGTAGCGGAGCTTCGCGATGTCGAACTCGTCGCCCAGGCTCGTCCCGATCGCGGTGATCATCGCCTGGATCTCGTTGTTCGAGAGCACCTTGTTGATCCGGTTCTTCTCGGAGTTGATGATCTTCCCGCGGAGAGGCAGGATCGCCTGGTAGGTGCGGTCGCGGCCCATCTTCGCGGAGCCGCCGGCGGAGTCGCCCTCGACGATGAAGAGCTCGGCCGACTCGGGATCCTTGATCGAGCAGTCGGCCAACTTGCCCGGGAGCGACATGCTCTCGAGCGCGCTCTTGCGCCGCGTCAGCTCTCGCGCCTTCCGTGCTGCCTGGCGCGCACGAGCGGCGGAGATCGTCTTCGAGATGATCTGGCGCGCGTCCTGCGGGTTCTCCTCGAGAAACTCCGCGAGCCGCTGGTTGACGACCTGCTTGACGAGGCTCTCGATCGGCGGGTTGCCGAGCTTCGTCTTCGTCTGGCCCTCGAACTGCGGGTTGCGAAGCTTGACCGAGATGACTGCGGCGAGGCCCTCCCGCACGTCCTCGCCCTCCAGATTGTCCTCCTTCTCCTTCAGCAGGCCCTTCTCGCGCGCATACCGGTTGATCGTGCCGGTGAGCGCCGCGCGGAAGCCGGAGAGGTGGGTACCGCCCTCGTGCGTGTTGATGTTGTTGGCGAACGAGAAGACCGACTCGACGTAGGAGGTGTTCCACTGCATCGCGACCTCGACGGCGCCGTCGTCGTTCTCGCCCTCGAAGTAGACGATGTGCTTGTGCACAGGATCCTTGGCATCGTTCACGTAGGCGACGAAGTCCCTGATCCCGCCCTCGGCGTAGAACTCGTGCCGGTCCTCGCCTTCGCGCTCGTCGATCAGCACGATGCGGAGCCCTCGCGTCAAGAACGCCGTCTCTCGCAGCCGCTGGACGAGCGTCGGGGTAGAGAAGTCGACCTCCTCGAAGATGTCGCCGTCGGGGAGGAAGGAGATCGTGGTGCCGCTATCGCCCTTCTCGGCCTTGCCGACGATCTCGACGTCGCCGAGCGGGACGCCGCGCTCGAATTCCTGCCGATAGATCTTGCCGTCGCGGCGCACCTCGGCCAGGAGGCGCTCGGAAAGGGCGTTCACGACCGAGACGCCGACGCCGTGCAGGCCGCCGGAGACCTTGTAGCCGTCGCCGCCGAACTTGCCGCCGGCGTGCAGCTTCGTCAGCACGACCGTCATCGCCGAGAGCCCCTGGTCCTCGATCAGGTCGACTGGGATGCCGCGACCGCCGTCGACGACCGTGACCGAGTTGTCCGGATGCAGGGTCACCTGGACCGATTCGTTGTGCCCCGCGAGCGCCTCGTCGACGGCGTTGTCGACGACCTCGTAGACGAGGTGGTGGAGGCCGCGCGGGCCGGTCGAGCCGATGTACATCCCGGGCCGGAGCCGGACGGGCTCGAGACCCTCCAGAACGGTGATGTCTTTTGCGGTATATGCTGTTTCGGCCATCAAAAAAGCCCTGCAAATAGCCATCTTGCGGGCAGAGAACAGTGTATCAGAAACGGCGGTCGGACCGGGCCTCCCCGGAGTCTCGAGCGAGGCTCGCGGCGGCGGCCCGAGCGACGTACTCGCGCAGCTCCTCGTCCACGATCCCAGCGGCGATCTGGGCCCCCCGAAGGCGGTGCTCGGAGGCCACCGTCGGCGGCTGCTCTTCGCGCTCCTCGGGAGCCTCGGCCTCGGGGTCGGGAACGGGGCCAGGCGCGAACTTCAAGGCGGGCGGGGTCGCGTCGCCGAGCTTCGGTTGCAGCTGCTCGAGGATCGTCGCGGCGAGCCGGCCGAGCTCGAACGCCCACGTCGAGGAGACGGCGTTGACGTGCAGGGTCCCGTCGCGGGCGAGGCGCGCCGGCCACGCGTTTCGCGCCACGGTGTCGCCGACCGCCTCTTGCCAGACCCGCACGATCGCGACCATGTCGCCGTCGACCGGGCCGAAGCGGCCGAGCTCGCGACGAACTTGCTGGCCGAGGCGATCCATCAGCCGGCTCGGACGAAGCCGGGGGTCACCTCGAGTAGCTGTGCGGGCTCGAGCGGCAGAGCGTCGGCGCCGGTCGCGGTCACGACCGCCTGCCCGACGCGGCCGATCCGCTCCGCGAGCGTTAGCCGCCGAGACGCGTCGAGCTCGGAGAGGACGTCGTCGAGCAGGACGAGCGGCGGTGTGCCCCGCCGCTCCGCGATCACTTCCGCTTCGGCGAGCAGCAGCGACAGGACCGCGAGCCGCTGCTCGCCCTGCGAGCCGAAGCTGCGCAGATCCCGGTCGCGCGAGCGGATCGTCACGTCGTCGAGGTGAGGCCCGAGACCCGTGACGCCTCGCTCGAGATCTCGTTCCAGGCGCGCCTCCAGCGCTGCCACAGTCGGCGGCTCGCCCGTGTAGTCCAGTCCCGCGTCAGCTAGGCCGAGCTCACCGGCACGCTCCGCAAAGGCGCGCGCGAGGAGCTCGATCGCCTCGCCTCTGGCAGCGACGAGCGCAGCGCCAAGCGAGGCCACCTGCTCCGTCCACGGTTCGACGGCAGCGCGCGTCGAGGCCCCGGCCGACACCCGCCGGAGCGCGGCGTTCCGCTGGCCCACCGCAGCGCCATACTCGATCGGCAGCGGCGCCCTGCCGGGCAACAGGCGCCCCAGCGTCCGGTCGAAATAGGCGCGGCGCGCCGCCGGCCCGCCCTTGACCACCGCCAGTCGGTCCGGCGTGAAGACGAGCGTCGAAACCTCCGCACGCAGCTGCTCGGCCGACCGGAGCGGCGCGCCGTTCAACTTGGCGCGCTTGCCCGCCTGGGGCTGAAGGGTCACCTCGAGCTCGAGCGGCCTCCCGTCGCGATCGCCGCCGAGGGCCACGCGCGCCCCAGTCGCGCCGAAACGGACGAGCTGCTGGTCGGCACGCGTCCGCGGCGAGAAGCCCTGCGTCCCGAGGTGGAGCGACTCGAGCAGGTTCGTCTTGCCGGCGCCGTTCGCGCCCGTCACGAGCACGAGGCCGGGCTCCAGCTTGAGCTCGAGCCGTTCGTAGGAGCGGAAGTCGCGGAGCTGGACCGAGCGGACGATCAGCGCTGCCGTTCTAGCCAGCGAGGCGGATCGGCATGATCAGGTACGTGAAGTCGCCGGCGGCGTCCTCGAGGATCGCCGGCCGCAGCGGGTTGATCAGCTTCAAGCGGACGTCGTCGCCCACGATCGACTCGACGCCGTCCCGCAGGAACTCGGCGTTGAAGCCGATCAGAAACTCCTCGCCCGAGTAGGCGGCAGGCATCGTCTCGCTCGTCTCGCCGACGTCCTGTGTCTGCGCGGAGACGGTCAGCTCGCCCTCGGCCAGGCGCAGGCGCAACGGCGAGTTGCGCAGCGCCAGCACCGATGCGCGCCGGACGACGTCGGCCAGCTCGCTCTTCGGCAGGGTCAGCTCGACCTCGAACGTGTCTGGCAGCAGCTGCCGGTAGTTCGGGAACTGGCCGTCGATCCGGCGGGTGGTCAGCCAGGCTTCGCCGGTCCCGAAGACGACGTGGTTCTCGTGGACGCCGAGGTCGACGGTCTCATCGCCGGCGAGCCGCGAGAGCTCGGTGAGCGCGCGGGCGGGAATGATCGCCTCGAGCTCGGGCGCGGCCTCGCCGAGCTCGGTCTCCTTCACGGAGAGCCGGTACGAGTCGGTTGCGACCATGACGAGCTTGCCGGCCTCGAAGCGGACGAGGATTCCGGTCAAGACGGGACGCGATTCGTCGCGCGAGGCCGAGCGGGCGACGCGGTCGACGGTTTCGAGCAGCGCTTCGCGGTCGATCGCATGCAGCTGCGCGTCGAGTGCCGGGAGCCGTGGGAAGTCCTCCGCGTTGAAGACGTGTAGGCGGGAGTTGTACGACCCTGAAACGATCTGCACCGTGCCCTCCTCGGGCCGGTACTCGATCGTGACGTCGTTCTCGGGCAGTAGGCGCGCGAGCTCGACCAGCGGCTTGCCCGGAATCACCACCGCGCCCTCGCCCTCCGCCTGCGCCTCGAGCGTCGTCCGAAGCGAGAGTTCCATGTCGGTGGCGGCGAGCGTGATCGCGTCGGCTTCGGCGGCGAGCAGGATCCCGGCCAGGACCTGAACGGTTCCACGGGTCGAGACCGCACGGGAGACGATCCCGAGCTTGGCGACGAGCTCGTCTCGTGTCACCTCGATCTTCAGACCTGTCCCGGTGGTGCTCATCCCGCCCGTCGTCCCTTCCGCGGTTTCGGTGCCCGCCGTCTCTAGCTCCATGATTCTTTAAATCCTCTCGTAGAAGTCATAGGGAGTGTGGACGATGGGGAAGACAGCATCTTTCCGCATCACGAAGCCGTTTGCCCGGTGGACGCGAGCGGGGGACAAAACGAACACTTCAACAGGCACCGGCGGGTTTCGTGAGGTCTCCACAGAAATCAGCCGGCTTGCTTGATCCGTGCCGTCAACTCCTGCACAAGGTTGTACACAGACCGATCCTCCCGGATCATGCCCTCGATCTTCGCGTTCGCGTGCATCACGGTTGTGTGGTCGCGGCCGCCGAACTCCTTGCCGATCTTCGGCAGCGAGGAGTCGGTGAGAGCGCGTGAGAGGTACATCGCGACCTGCCTGGGATACGCGATCGACTGCGAGCGCTTGGCGCTGCAGAGCTCGTTCACGGTCATCCCGAAGCGCTCCGAGACGGTTTCCTGGATCCGGCGGATCGAGATCTCGACCGCCTGGCCCTGCGGGAACACGTCCTTGAGCACGTCCTCTGCGAGCTCGACCGTCATCGGACGCCCGGTCAGTGAGGAGAACGCGACGACGCGGGTCAGGGCCCCCTCGAGCTCGCGGATGTTCGTCGTCACGCGCTCGGCGATGTAGGTCAGCACGTCCGGGTCGGGCACGTGGATCCTGTCGGTCTTCTCCTTCTTGCGCAGGATCGCGATCCGGGTCTCGAGGTCGGGCGGCTGGATGTCGGTGATCAGCCCCCACTCGAAGCGCGAGCGCAGGCGCTCTTCGAGCGTCGCGATCTCCTTCGGCGGCCGGTCGGACGAGATCACGATCTGGCGGCCGGCCTCGTAGAGGGAGTTGAAGGTGTGGAAGAACTCCTCCTGGATCCGCTCCTTGCCCTCGAAGAACTGGACGTCGTCGACGAGCAGGACGTCGTAGGTGCGGTAGCGCTGCTTGAACCCCTCGATCCGCTTGTCGCGCAGCGAGTTGATGAAGTCGTTCATGAACGTCTCGCTCGTCACGTACCGCGCCGTCAGCCCATTGCCGTGGTCGCCGACGTACTGGCCGACCGCTTGGAGCAGATGGGTCTTGCCGAGGCCGGTGCCGCCGTAGATGAAGAGCGGGTTGTAGGCCTGCGCCGGCGCCTCGGCGACGGCCAGCGCGGCGGCGTGCGCGAAACGGTTCGACGAGCCGATCACGAAGAGGTCGAAGGTGTACTTCATGCTCATCGGCACCGGATCGGGCCGATGCACCACCGGCTCGAGCGGGAGCCCGTCGACCGCCTGCTCGGGTTGCTCGGCGTCATGGCGGACGCTCAGGCGAACGTGGCGCTCGCTCCCGGTCGCATCCTTGACGGCCGCGCGGATCAGGCCGAGGAAGTGACCCTCGATCCACTCGCGCGTGAAGTCGTTCGGGACACCGAGCGTAAAGGTGTCGTCAGTGAGCGCAACCCCGGTCGTACCGCCGAACCAGGTGCCGAAGGTCGCCTCGTTGAGCGCCTCCTTGAGCCGACTCGCCACCTCTTCCCACAGGCTTTCTGCAGTCAGCTCGATTTGGTGCTCCACGCCGCAGCCAGCTCCTTCGCTTGGACGTCCGGACGCGGCGAGCATAGCAGCGTCTCAACGGGCTCTCAACACCCCCGTGTGAAAGAAAACATGCCAATTTGCAGGAATTTTCGAGAGTCCACATCACAATCCACAGGTGTGGAAAACCTGTGGGCGGAGGGGCCCGGCGGTGCCCGTTTGCGGCTCTTTCGTTTCGGCGTCCGGTCTGTGGAAAACGACTCTCAGAGGCTTGTCTATACTTCCGCTCCCGCCCGCCGGCGGCCACTGTTTTCGATCGGAGACACCCTTTGAAGCGCACCTACCAGCCCAACGTCCGCCGCCGCAAGCGCAAGCACGGTTTTCGCGCGCGCATGTCCACTCGCGCCGGGCAGGCGATCCTGAAGCGCCGCCGGGCCAAGGGCCGCAAGCGGCTCTCGGCCTGAGCCCGCCCGACTATCTTCGCCCCGACTATCCTCGCAGCGTGCACCGAAGGAACCGCCTGTCTCGTTCCCGGGACTTCGACGCCGTCTACCGCAGCGGCCGCTCGGCCTCGACCCGCTTCCTCGTCCTCTACTGGTTTCCCCGCGACGCCGAGGAAAGCGCGCCGGAGCAGCCACCCAGACTCGGGCTCGCGGTGCCGAAGTCGGTCGGCAACGCCGTCGTCCGCAACCGTGTCAAGCGCCAGCTCCGGGAGACGTGGGTCGAGCTCGCCGATCGCGCTCGGCCGGGTCACGACTACGTCCTCGTCGCGCGGCCGGGGCTCGCCGAGCCGGCCGACACGCGCGGCCACGCCTGGCTCGCAGAGCGGGTGACCGAGGTGCTCGAGAAGGCCGCAGCGTGAAGGTCGTCGGGATCGCGTTCGTGCACGCGTGGCGCTGGACGTTCGGGCTGCTGACTCCGCCCGGAACCTGCAAGTACCACCCGAGCTGCTCGCAGTACGCCCTCGACGCGCTGCATGCGCACGGACTCGTCAAAGGCTCCGCCAAGGCGGCGTGGCGCCTGCTCCGCTGCAACCCGTGGAGCCACGGCGGGGTCGACTACGCATGATCGTCGCCGGCATCCTCACCCCGCTCGAGGACCTGCTCACGTGGGTGCTCACGAGCCTGCACGACACCGTCGGGCTGACCTGGGCCTGGTCGATCGTGGCCCTCGTCGTGATCGTCCGGATCCTGCTCGTGCCGCTGACCGTGCGGCAGATCCACTCGATGCAGAACCTGCAGGCGCATGCGCCGGAGATGAAGAAGATCCAGCAGCAGTACAAGCACGACCGCCAGAAGATGAATGCCGAGATGATGGCGTTCTACAAGGAGAACCAGATCAATCCGGCGGCGTCCTGCCTGCCGATCCTGGCGCAGTTCCCGATCTTCATCGGCCTCTTCTTCGTCCTGCGCGACTTCGACGACGAGGTCCTGCCGAGGTTTCCCTCCTCGAGCCTCGAGTGGCTGAATCTGATCGACATCACCGACGACACCAAGGTCGGCTGGGGCCCCCTGCTGATCGTGCTCTACGCGATCAGCCAGCTGACCTCGTCGTACCTGATGTCGCAGAACATGCAGCCGGCGCAGCGGGCAATGCTGCTGATCCTGCCGATCGCGTTCATCCCGTTCGTGCTCAACTTCCCGGCCGGGCTGATGCTCTACTGGCTGACGACGAACCTGTGGACGACCGGGCAGGGGCTCGTGACCCGGAAGCTCGTGCCCAAGAAGGAGCCGCCGCCGAAGAAGAGCTCGCGGACGCCACCGAAGTCGGAGGCGAAAGTCGAGGCGGCGAAGCCGGCCGCCGAGCGCAAGACGCCCGCCGCTCCGCCGCGCGTCCGCAAGGTGAAGCGCAAGAAGAAGGGCGGCTCGCGCCGGTGAGCGAGCTCTCGATCGAGATGAGCGGCGAGACCGTCGGCGAGGCGAAGTGGGCCGCGCTGCGCGAGCTCGAGCGCATGCGGCCGGGCCTCGAGAAGGCAGCCGTCCGCTTCCAGGTCGTGACCGAGGGCGAGCGCGGGCTCCTCGGCGTCGGCTACGAGCCGGCTCGGGTGATCGCCAGCCTCGAGGAGGCGGACGTTCCGGCTCGCGAGGCCGCACCTTCGCCGCCGCGTGACGAGAGCGACGATGCGGCACGTCTGCGAGAGGTCGTCGAGCGGATCGCGCGGGAGATCGGCGTCAGCTGCACGGTCGAGATCGAAGAGAGCGAGGACGAGCTGAGAGCCGTCTGCGACGGCCACGACCTGGGGCTGCTGATCGGTCGGCACGGGCAGACGATCGACGCGATCCAGTACCTCGCCAACGCGATCATCTTCCGCGGCCGCTACGAGGAGCGAAAGCCGGTCGTCGTCGACGCCGCGGGCTATCGCGAGCGCCGGCAGGTGACCCTCGACGCGCTCGCGCTGCGGCTGGCCGAGCAGGCTGCCGCGACCGGTCAGCGCGTCGAGCTCGAGCCGATGACGGCGGTCGAGCGGAAGATCGTCCACGAGAAGCTGAAGGACGATCCCGAGGTCGAGACCGCCAGCGAGGGGACGGAGCCGAACCGCTACGTCGTCATCCTCCCCCGCAACGTCGCTGTCTGACCTGCTCGACCGCTGGCTCGCAGCAGTCCTCGCCACCCCCGGGCTGACCGCGTTGCGCGACCCGGTCGAGGCGCGGCGGGTCCTCCTCGACGACGCGCTGGCCGGGCTCGAGCTCGTGCAGCGCTTCGACGGCCCGATCGCCGACGTCGGCAGCGGCGGCGGCACGCCGGGGATCCCGCTTGCCGCGTCGCTACCGGGCCGGAAGGTAACCCTCCTCGAGGCGGAGCGCCGGAAAGCGGACTTTCCTCGAGCGGTGGACGGAAGAGCTTCCCAACCTGCGTGTGATCTGGGGCCGCGCGGAAGAGCAGCCGATCGAGATGTTCGGCGTGGCTGTGGCGAAGGCGCTGGCGCAACCGCCGGTCGCAGCCGAGTGGTGCTTGCCGCTCGTCGCCGAGGGGGGTGCCGTCATCCTCTGGGTCGGGCCTTCGGCGTCTGCGGAGGCCGTTTCTCTCGTGGCGACGAAGATCGGCGGCGAGCTCGAGGATGCTCCGCCGGGTTTCCTGCTCATTCGCAAGACCGGGCCGACTACGGCGGGCTTTCCTCGCCGCCCCGGGGTTGCGAAGAAGCGCCCTCTCGCCTAAGCCGCCGCATTGCGGAGCCGGATCCCGCTGAACTCGAGCGTCGAGCCGGCGACGCGCTCCCAGAGCGGCCAGATGCTCGGGACCTCCCGAAGGTGGATTCCCGCCAGCTCGTGCTGCTGGAGCAGGTCGCCCAGCTCGACGAGCTCGAGCGGCTCCACCGTGTCCGTGCTGACCCAGAAGCCGTCACCCTCGTGGACGAACGAGTCCTCGGGGAGCCGATACGCGACGACCCGCGTCGCGCGCATGCGGTCGACCCAGCCGGTCTCGACGGCGTGCACGCGGTCGAATCCCTGCAGGAGCGCCGCGTCCTCGGCTGTCGTCCGCGCGTCGGCCCAGAAGCAGGCTCGCGGGCATTCGCGCGGGAACCAGTAGAGCGGCTGATGGCGCGTGTCGACCGCCCAGACGAACGCCTCTTCGCGGTCGGAGGTGGCGGCGACATGGGGCTCGAACCGGCTGATCGAGTCGTTCTCGCTCACGTGCCAGAGCGCGTGTGGGCCCTCGTTCGGATACGGGGGAGCCGGGGCACGCACGCGGGCAGGATAGTCCGAGCCCCTCTCTAGACTCGAACCGTGGCCGGCACTATCTATGCGCTCGCGAACCAGAAGGGCGGGGTCGGCAAGACGACGACCGCGGTCAACCTCGCCGCTTGCCTGGCCGAGGCCGGCGAGCAGGCGCTGCTCGTGGATCTCGACCCGCAGGCCAACGCGACCTCGGGGCTCGGGGAGAAGGCGAACGGCGTCTCGAGCTACGACCTGCTGGACGGTGCGCCGGTGGCCGAGGTCGCCCGGCCGACTCGCTTCGACAACCTCGCGCTCGTGCCGGCGAAGCCCGCTCTGGCCGGTGCTGTCGTCGAGCTCTCCCGGAACGACGGCGGCGATCGCTTTCTCCAGAGCTCGCTCGCCACGGCCCGCGATCGCTACGACTTCGTCTTCCTCGACTGCCCGCCGTCGTTCGGGCCCCTGACCGTGAACGCGCTCGCCGCCGCAGACCAGGTGATCGTGCCGGTGCAGGCCGAGTACTACGCGCTCGAGGGGCTCTCGCAGCTGCTCGGCTCGATCGAGCTCGTCAAGGCGCGACTGAATCCGAGGCTCGGCCTCGCCGGGATCCTGCTGACGATGGTCGACGGGCGGACGAGGCTTGCCGCCGAGGTCGAGGCGGAGGTCCGCCAGCACTTCGGCGACCTCGTCTTCACCACGACGGTGCCGCGGTCGGTACGTCTCGCGGAGGCGCCGAGCCACGGCCTCCCCGCAATCGCATACGCCCGGCACTCGAGCGGCGCCGAGGCGTACTGGAAGGTGGCGATGGAACTTGTCGAACGGCGCTAGCACGACTCCCCGCCGCGGTCTCGGCCGCGGGCTCGAGGTCCTCATCGGCGGCGCCGACGCGAACGCGACGCAGCTCGCGCAGCTTCCGGTCGACACGATCCACCCGAATCCGCGGCAGCCCCGCCGGCGCTTCGAGCCCGAGGCGACGACGGGACTCGCGAGCTCGATCAAGCAGCAGGGGCTGCTCCAGCCGGTCGTGGTGCGCCCGCGCACGGCGGGCGGGTACGAGCTGATCGCCGGCGAGCGGCGCTGGCGTGCGGCCCGCGAGGCCGGGATCGAGGTGCTGCCGGCGCTCGTGCGTGAGGCCGACGACCGCGACTCGCTCTTGCTCGCGCTGGTCGAGAATGTCGCTCGAGAGCAGCTCTCCCCCGTCGAGGAGGCGCGTGCGTACGCGTCGCTCGTGGACGAGTTCGAGCTCTCGCTCGGTGACGTGGCGGAGCGTGTCGGTCGCTCGAAGCCGGCAGTCTCGAACCGGTTGCGCTTGCTCGAGCTGCCCGAGGAGGTGCTCTGGATGGTCGCGCGCGGCGAGCTGACCGAGGGGCACGCTCGCGCCGTCCTCGCGCTGCCGGATCACGACGCGCGCAAGAAGCTCGCGAAGCGGATCGTCCGCGACGGGATGTCCGTTCGCGCGGCCGAGAAGGCCGCCCAGGAAGGTGGTGCGGCGCGCCGCCCGCGGGCTGCGACGGCGCAGGTCGATCCTGCCCTCGCCGAGCGCGCCCGTGGCGCCGCCGAGCGGTTGACGGGCCTGCCGGCACGCGTCAGCGCAGGCAGGCTCGAGATCCACTTCGGCGAGGAGCTTCGGCTCGAAGAGCTCGTCGAGGTGCTCGAAAGCTTGTAGCTACAATCGCCCGGCTGCGTGGTGTTCGACTGCGCGGGCGATTAGCTCAGTTGGTTAGAGCGCCGCTCTGATAAGGCGGAGGTCCCTGGTTCGAATCCAGGATCGCCCACCTCTCTGCGGGCATCCTCGAAACAGGGATCGTCAAGCGGGCCTGAGGTGCCGACAACATCGAGCGCGCCTGCGGTGGCGCGCTGCGGATATGCGGATCGGAGCGGTTGTCATCTACCAGGGCAAAGCCTGCGTGCTGCGCGGGCTCGATCCCATGGGCGTGCCCGACCGGTGTGCCGACGTCGAGGTGACGGAGACGGGCGAGCGGCTCCGCGTGCGCGTCGCCGAGCTCTCGCTTCGGAGCTGATTCGCAGCAGCCGCTGGCTACACTGATCGAGAGGCCCGGGGAAGATGCGCGAAATGGTCATCTACGGTGTCAGCTTCGACATGGTCGGCAAGCAGCCGATCGTGCTCCTGAAGACGGCCGACGGCAACCGGTTCCTCCCGATCTGGATCGGCCACCCCGAAGCTGCGGCGATTCTCGTCAAGCTGCAGAACCACTCGCCGGCACGGCCGATGACTCACGACCTGCTGAACGACCTGGTCGGGCAGCTCGACGCGGAGGTGATCTCGGTCGCGGTCACCGAGATGCGGGAGAACACCTACTACGCGCGGATCACGCTTCAGCAGAACGGATCCGAGATCGAGGTCGACTCGCGCCCCTCGGATGCGATCGCTCTGGCAGTGCGGTCGGGCGCGAAGATCTACGTCTCCGACGAGGTGATAGAGGAGTCGGGCGTCGAGTTCGAGGGAGATGCAACCGACGAGGAGATTGCGAGCGCCGCCGGAGTGCCACCGCTGGCCGAGCTCGACCCGGACGAGTTTCGGGCGTTCCTCGACACCGTCTCGCCGGACGAGTTCGCCGCGGGGCCGGACGAGCCCTAGCCTTCGCCGCGGCCGATCTCGCGCTTCGTCAGGTCGAGCAGCTCGGTGTAGATCTCGCGCAGGCCATCCGGTGAGAGCGGGCCGCGGTTCGCACGGCTCAGGAACTGGAGCATCCACTCCTCCCGCGCCGGGTCGAGGAACGCGATCCCACGCTCCTCCTTGACGCGCTTCAGCTGCGCGACGAGCTTCAGTCGCGCGTTCACTGCCTCGACGATCCGCACGTCGTTGTCGGAGAGCTGCTCGCGCAGCTGCTTGATCAGCGGGTCGTTGGCGTCGGTATTCATGTTCACAGGTGGACGAAGACGGTCGTACCGTAGTCGTGCGCGCCGAAAAGTCGAGACGCGAGCCACATCGGGATGCGAACGCAACCGTGCGAGGCGGGATACGCCGGCACCGAGGGGTAGCCGTGGATCGCGAAGCCGCCCTTGAAGTACATCGGGTACCAGAGCACCCAGTCCCAGCCGCCGACCTTGCGATAGACGCTCCAGCTACCGAGCGGCGTGTTCCCCGTTGCCCCGGTCGAGACGTGGACGACGCGTACCACCTCCCCGCCCCGCACCTCGAAGAGCACCTGCCGCGTCTTGTCGACCTCGAGGTAGCTGCCGGTACGGGCCGCGCGCGGAATGCCGGCTCGGGCGAGACGCCGCCAGAGCCACGGCTCGACCCGTCCCGTCCGCGGCAGGCCATGCACCTTCTGGAACGCGAGCACCGCCTCGTAGGTGTCCGAGCCGTAGGCGCTGTCGATCCCCCGGATCGCGTAGCGAAGCTCTGCGAGCCTGCGCTCGAGGGCGCGCACACTCGGCCCGCGGGCTCCTGGTGCGAGCGAGGGCAGGACGACCTCGGAAGTCACGACCCGGCGAACCGCTCGGTATCCGGGCCTCGGCGTGCTCGCCAGCTCGACGCGGAGCGTCCCGGCGCGGCCAGTCGGCAGCCGTCCCGCTCGCGGCCGCACGAGCTTGCCGTTCAGCAGTACGCGGATCTTCAACGCGCCGGCGCCGGCGGGAACGAGCTTTGGTCGGAGCGTCAGAGCACCTCCGACCGGAACCGTGGAGAGCAGCGGCGCCACGATCCTCGGCCGGAGCTGCACCGAGCGCTGCCCGGAGCGTGCCGCGCCGTAGCGGGCCTGGTAGGGGCCCGGCGAGCGAAGCCGCACCGTCGTCTTGAAGCGCCCGTTCGCGCCCACCCTCGCCGCCGTGACGAACACTCGGCCGCGATAGATCTGAACCCGGGCGCCACGCACCGTCGGCCGCAGCGATCCGGCGAGGATTCCGGCGGTGCCGTAGCCGGCACCCTTCGGTACCTCCAGCGTGATCGTGCGCCGGACGACGTTGACCGCGACCTGCGCCTGCGCCGACTCGCCCCCCGCGTTCGTGGCCGTCACGGTCGCGACGAACCGGCCCGCTGCGTAGACGTGGGCGGCCACGGCGCCTTCGGCAGTAGTGCCGTCGCCCAGCTCCCAGGTGTAGGAAGCGGCATCGCCGGTTGCCGTCAGCGTCACGCGTAGGGGGGCAACCCCGGTGGCCGGTGTCGCGGCGGCGGTGACGAGAGGAGGCGCAGCGTCGGCTGCACCCGCGAAGGCGAGACCGGCGAGCAGGACGATCGCGCCGCGCATGCGCCGAGAATACTCCGGCGGTCAGACCGCAACGGCGACGATCAAGCTCGTCGCGTTGAACGCGCAGTGCACGAGCATGCACGGGTAGATGCTGTCGGTCTTCAGTCTCAGTACCGCGGTGACGATCCCGAAGAAGACGAGGGCAAGCAGTGCGAGCAGCAGACCGTGTCCCAGCCCGAAACCGAGCGCAGTCAGCAGGACCGCGGCCGTGGCCCCGTAGCGAGCCAGCAGAGTCATCCCGGCGCCGCGGTACATCAACTCCTCGACGATCGGCCCGGCAAAGGCGACGGTGACGAAGTTCGCCGCGTAGGCGCCCGCTCGACTCGAGTCCCACGCGTCCGGCGTCAGTCCCTGCTCGTCGCCGGCGTCCAGTGCAATCAGGATGATGCCGGCGCCGACGAAGATCGCCGCGTAGGCCGCGAGCGCGAGACCGAGGGCGCTCGGCCAGGATCGCGGCCGGCGCAGGGCGAAGAACTCCCGCGTCGGCAGCCCCCGCGCGATCCAGAGGAGGAGCAGGAGCAGCACGCCGTAGATGAACAGCCCGCCGATCGCCGTCTCGTAGCGATAGAGCGCGTTCTCGGGAGGCTTGCCGCCGGTCACCCGGCTCGCGTAGCCGATCAGCGCCAGGAAGAGGACGAGGCTCGCCCACGCGACGAGGCGCCCGTCCACCCGACTCTGCTTGCTGTGCTGGGTCTCCACGGCCCCCGCGATGATAGGGACGAGCGCGCCGCCGTCGAATCCCAGGCAGATGGAGCCGTGGCAGCGCTTGCTCGTGATCGTGATCGTCCTGGTGGCGACCGCTGTGCTCGCGCGCCTGATCGACCGCCGGATCCTGGCTGCAGACCGCTCGCCGCAGGCGCTGACGCGCTACCGGGTCCTGCGCCGCTCGGTCGCGGCGGTGATCATCATCGTCGGCGGGCTCTCGGCGCTGCTCGTCATTCCCCAAATCCGGGCGGTCGCCGGAGGCCTGCTCGCATCGTCTGCGGTGATCGGCCTCGTGATCGGCTTCGCCTCGCAGCGGACGCTCGGGAACTTCGTCGCCGGGCTGATGATCGCGACGACGCAACCGCTGCGACTCGGCGACTGGGTCGAGGTCGACGGCGTCGAAGGGGCGGTCGAGGAGATCGGGCTGATGTACACCTTCATTCGCACCGCGGACAACGCACGGCTCGTGATCCCGAACGAGAAGCTCGCCTCGGATACCATCCGCAACTCCACGATTCGCAGCGCCGCCAAGTACGCCGAGGTCACCGTGCAGGTTCCGTCCACAGCCGACCTTCGCCCGCTTCTCGAGACCTTCCGTGCGGAGGCGCCCGGCGAGCGGGACGAGGTCTTCGTCAGCTCGCTCGAGGGGTCGCCGACCCTGACGCTGCGAGTGTGGACCGAGAGCGAGGCCGCCGCTGAGCAGCTCGAGCACGACCTGCGGCTGCGCGTCCACGAGCGCCTGCGCGAGCAGGGAATGTACGCATGACGCCCTCACGAGGCGGGGGACGCGCGCCCGAGGACGACGTCTATGCGCGCCGCCGCCGGAAGCGGAAGCGCGTCCAGCGCAAGCAGCATCGCCGCCGGGCGTTCGTCCTCGCTCTCACCGCGATGGTCGCACTGCTCTTCGTCGTCGGCGGCGCGGCCGTCACGGGAGTCGCGACCTTCGGCTCCTCCTGCGACCTGAACGCGCTGCGGCCGGTCTCGATCGGCCAGAACTCGTTCATCTATGCCGCCAACAACTCGATCCTGGGCTCGATCCCCGCAGAGCGGAACCGTCAGCCCGTGCCGCTCGACCGGATCAGCCCGTGGATGCCGAAGGCGACGGTCGCGATCGAGGACCGCCGCTTCTACGAGCACGGCGGCATCGACGTCGAGGGCATCGCCCGCGCCCTCTGGAAGAACGTCAATGCCGGCGAGGTGGTCGAGGGCGGCTCGACGATCACCCAGCAGCTGGTGCGCAACCTCTACATCAGTCGGGAGCGCACCGTCGAGCGCAAGCTGAAGGAGGCCTGCCTCGCGATCAAGCTCCACGACTCCTGGTCGAAGCCGCGGATCCTCGTGACGTACATGAACCAGGTCTACTACGGCAATCTCGCCTACGGGATCGAGGCCGCGGCGCAGACCTACTTCTCGAAGCCGGCGGCCGCCCTCAATCTGCCGGAGGCGGCGCTCCTCGCCGGGCTCCCTCAAGCGCCCTCGGCCTACGACCCGTTCAACCGGACCGAGATCGCGACCGCGCGCCGCAACCAGGTGCTGCGGGCGATGTTGAACGAAGGACTGATCAAGCGCGACCAGTACGACTGGGCGCTCGAGCGCGGCCTCGGCCTGAAGGCCGGCAAGCTCTACACGACGATCCGCGAGCCGTACTTCTTCAGCTACGTCCGTGACCAGCTGATCGCCGAGTACGGCGCGGCCACCGTCCGCTCGGGCGGGCTCAAGGTCTACACGACGATCGACCCGCGCTTCCAGCGCGCGGCGCAGAAGTCGATCCGGGACACGCTCTCGGAGCCGACCGATCCCGCTGCCGCCGTGATCTCGATCAATCCCAAGAACGGCGCCATCCGCGCCATGACAGCGGTGATCCCCGGGAACCGAAAGAACCAGTTCAACCTGCTCTCGCAGGCCCGGCGGCAATCAGGCTCGACCTTCAAGACGTTCGTCCTCGCCGCCGCGGTCGAGAAGGGCGTCAACCCCGCCACGACGTCTTACCTCTCGGCCCCGTTCTTCTATCGGCCCGACCCGAACGGCAACTGCGAGGACGGCAGCTGGTGGTGCCCCGAGACCTACGGTCACGACTACACCGGCTGGACGACGATCGAACGGGCCACGCTCCGTTCGGACAACACCGTCTATGCCCAGCTGACGCTCGACGTCACCCCCGAGGCTGTCGGCGAGATGGCGACGAAGCTCGGTGTGCGGACGCCGCTCACGGTCGAGGGGGACTACGTCCCTTCGATTGGACTCGGGGCCATGGACGTTTCACCGCTCGACATGGCCTCCGCCTACGCGACGCTGGCGGCCGGCGGCATCCACTCCGAGCCGATGGCGATCCGCAAGGTCGTGCTCCCAACCGGCGAGGACAAAGAGGCCGGGTGGGGCAAGCCGAAGCGCAAGCGGGTGATCTCCGACGGCGTCGCCTACACGGTCACGCGGATTCTCGAGCAGAACGTCGACTACGGCACCGGCGTCGGTGCCGACTACGGCCATCCGGCGGCCGGTAAGACCGGCACGACCGAGGAGTGGTCCGACGCGTGGTTCTGCGGCTACACGCCGCGGCTCGGCACGACTGTCTGGGTCGGCTATCCGAAGGGGAAGATCTCGATGCAGAGCGTGCACGGGATCCAGGTCACCGGAGGCAGCTTCCCGGCGCAGATCTGGCGGCTGTTCATGAGCTCTGCGATCGGCGGCCTCGAGCCGGTCGACTTCGAGGAGCCCAAGGACTGGCCGGAGTGGACGGAGCTCGAGCGCGGGCAGTACGCACGCTCGTTCGGCTACTACAGCGGCAGCGGCGGCAGCAGCGCTGACGCCGATCCCGAGACGACGGAGACGTCAGAGCAGTCCGAGTCCGGCCCCGCCGCGGGCGAGACCGAGACCGTCCCCGACGCGCCGCCTGCGTCCAGGCCTCCGCCCGCCACGACTGTGCCGCTGCCGCCACCGCCGACCGAGCCTGCCCCGACGCCGACCGAGCCTCTGCCGCCACCGCCGACCGAGCCGGATCCCGAATGATCCCGCGCTGACGGTGCACGCGCGCGGCTCGCTGCTGGCGGCCGGCGCAGTCGCGCTCCTCGTCGGGGCGTGCGTCGCCTGTGCCTGGATCGAGGGCGCGCCGCTCGTCCCGGCGGACGCGGGCCGTGCCGGCGGCGGCAGTCTCGGCCCGGTGTTCCTGGCGCTGCTGGCGGCCGCGTTTCTCGTCTATCGTCGCCGCTTTACTGCTCGCCCGGCGACGGCGACCCGCCCTCCGGGCTGTGCTGGCGGCTGCGATCGTGATCCAGCTGCTGCCGCTGGCGGGGCCGCTCCTACTCTCGACCGACGCGTGGACGTACTGGGAGTACGGCCGCATCGCCACGGCAAACGACGGCAACCCCTACGCCGACGTTCCGAGTGACTTCCCGGACGACCCCTCGTACGAGTACGCGGGCGCGGCGTGGCGCGACACCACCTCGGTCTACGGGCCTGCGTTCACGCTCGTCTCCGAGGTTGTTGCGCTCGTCTCCGGCACGTCGGCGGCAGCGGCCGCGTGGATCTTCAAGACGATGGCCGCGCTGGCCGTGCTCGCGTGCGTCCTGCTGGCCGCTCGGCTTGCACGCGATCGGCCATACGCAGCAATGCTCGTCGGCTGGAACCCGCTCTTCGCCGTCCACTTCGCGGGCGGCGGCCACAACGATGCGCTGATGACGGCGCTCGTCCTCGGCGCGCTTGCGCTCGCGGCCGCCGGTAGGCGTGGGCTCGCCGCGGCCGCTTGGGTCGGCGCCGTGCTGATCAAGTGGATTCCGCTGCTCTTCTTCGCGCTGCGGGTGCTCGAGGCCCGCGCCACCGGCCGGAATGTGAGCCACCGCGGCTTCGCTGTCGCCGCCACGGTGTTCGTGGCGCTCGCGACCTGGCGTTACGGGCTCGACTGGCTGCGCGCGTTCGGCCCGCTCGCGCGGAACGCGGAGGGGCAGACGAGCTACGCCCTCCCGAACCGGGTCGAGCAGCTCGGCGTCCCGTCCGCCGTTGCGCTCGGCCTCGCGGCAATCGCGCTCGTGGCGGGACTCGCCTGGCTCGCGCGCGAAGCCCTGCGCGGCCGCGCCCGCCTGGGCCTCGCCGCCTGTCTGGTGCTCGCGACGACGCCGTGGCTCGCGCCCTGGTACACGATCTGGGCGCTCCCACTCGCCGCCGCCGAGGACGACCGCCGCGCCCAGCTGATCGCGCTCGGGTTCTGCGCCTATCTCCTGCCGCAGACGATCCCGCTCTAACGACGGAAGACGAGGACGCCGTCCTCGGAGAAGACGAGCCGCCAGCGTGGATCCCGGCGGAGCCCTGCGAGCGGAGCCTGCGCGCGCCCGGGCTTCAGGCTGTCGAGGTAGGTCAAGCGTCGCTGGTCGACGACCACCCACTCGGCCTCTCCGAGCACGGGAAAGCTGAAGATGCGCCGCCGGTCCGAGAGGTGCGCGCCGAGCGAGTTCGTCGCGCTCACCGGCGCCTCATCCGGGACGAGTGCGAGCGCACGCCTCGCCGCGTCCTCATGCGCGCTCGACACGACATCCACGCGGCCGATCGGTCCGAGCAGGAGCATGCCGCCGAGTGACGCCACCGCGGCGGCGTACGCCAGCCGCCGGTCGAGCCGTGCGGCACCGAAGGTCGACGCCGCAAGGAGAGCGGGCATGGCGACGGCGGCGTAATGGGTCTTGATCGATGTCTGCGTGAGCGTCGACGAGAGCGTGTTCAGCGCCAGCTCGGGCAGCGCGGCGAGCGCCGCGAGCGGGGCAGCCAGCGGGAGCAGCGCGAGGGAGAGCAGCAGCGCCGCGAGGTACGAGAGGTCGCGACCGCCGAGTGAGGGATCCTCGTACCGGCTCTCGAATGCCGATGACGCTGACGGCGCGAAGTGTGGGACGACGACGAGTACCGCGACCACCGCGACCGTGACGCCGGCGACCGCGACGACGGAGCCGGCTCGCCAGGCGCGGTGACGTATCGCATACCACACCCCCATCGCCGCGACTGCAAGGCCGACGTGTTCCTTGGTCGCGATCGCCGCCGCGGCAAAGAGCGCGAACGCCCACAGCCGTTCCTCGTCGAGGTGCCACCACGCAAAGAGCAGCAGCGGACACGCGAGCGCGACCGGGTGAAAGTCGCTCACGGTCAGCCACTGCACCGGGGCGGAGAACAGGTACGCGAGCGCGAGTGCGGCCGCGGGCCAACCGGCGCCGAGATGCTTCCGCGCGAGCCAGTAGACGGGCAACGCCCCGGATGCGACCGCGAACGCCTGGACGACGAGGAGCAGCTCGGGATCGGGCCAGAGCCACCAGAGCGGCGCGAGCAGCACCAGGATCGGGTCGAAGTGCGCGCCCAGTCTCGAGATCTGCTCGCCGTGGACGTCGGTGACCGAGAGCACGTCGCCGTTTGCCGTCGACCAGACGGCTTGGGTCATGTTGCCGAGGTCGAACCGGCCACTGCCGAACGCGCGGTGACGGAGAACGGCGAGCGCGCCGAAGCCTGCGGCGAAGACGGCGGTCGCCGCCCAGACGATGACGCCGGGTCTCACCGGCCGACGGCGTCCGCGACGAGGCCGAGCCAACGTTCGCCGAGGACACGCTCGCTCGCGTGCTCGCGGAATGTCGCGAGGCCACCGGCGGAGAGCCGGTCCGCGAGCTCGGGTTCGCGAGCCAGGCGCTGCAGTGCGGCGGCCAGCGCGGCCGGATTGCCGGGCGGGACGAGGAGCGCACTCTCGCCGTCCCGCAGTAGCTCACGCGCCGCCGGTGTGTCCGCGGTGACGAGCGGCGCACCGCACGCGAGCGCCTGGAACGCCTTGTTCGGGATCACTCGTGTCGCTTTCACCGACGTCCCGAAAACGCCGAGTGCGCAGCTGCACGCGTGGAGCTCGTGCGGAAGCCGCTCGTATTCGACCCAGTCGACCCAGTCGACGTTCGGCGGCCGGTCGCGGAGCAGCGAGTCCAGCTGCCCGCTCCCAACGATGCGGAAGGGGAGCTCCGGAGCCAGTCGGGCCGCTGCGAGGATCGTCTCGACACCGTGGAGCGGGATCAGCTTGCCGACGAACAGGGCCTGGAAGCGCTCCGGTCTCGACCACTCCGCCCGGAAGAGGCGCTCCTCGGCGCCCACGAAGCAGACGGCGAGCTGCTTGCGCGTCAGGCCGGCGAGCTCGGCCAGGTGCCGTGCGTTCTGCTCGGTGTCGGCGACGACGAGGTCGGCACGGCGGAGTGCGAGCCGGTCGATCCGCCGCAGGAGCCAAGCAGCGGCCGAGCCGGCCGCGAACCGGCCCCTGTCCTCGACCAGTGTCTCGTGCAGCGAGACGAGCGGGTTGAAGAGCACGGGTCGGCCGGCCGCGATCCGCTTCGCCGCAGGCAGGTCGGCATGGCCCGGGTAGCCGACGATGACGGCGTCGAAAGGCTCCCGAACCGGGCGCAGCAGCTGCGTCTCTGCCGCCGCGAGCCGCGCCGCGCCTACAAGGCCGAGCGACCACTTGTGACGCTGCCCCTCCCACACGTCGACATGTCGTTCGATCACGGTTGCGCCGGCACTCCGCAGGCACGAGATCACCTGGGCGTTGCGCGGGTAGTCGCGCTCGTACGTGCCGAAGTAGAGAACGCGGAGGCTCAGCGCAGAATCTCGTCCACGTGCAGCTCGGTGCTGCGTCCGCCGGTGCGCTCCTCGTGGTGGCCGGCGACGAGCTCGCTGACGAGTCCCAGCGAGACGAGCTGCACGCCGACGACGACGAGCAGGACGCCGAGCGTCAGGAGCGGCCGGTGTCCGATCGCCTCGCCGGTCAGCTTCACCACGGTCAGATACATGAGCAGCAGCGTGCCGACGGCGCCGAGCACGAGCCCGACGCCGCCGAAGAGATGCAGGGGCCGGTGCCGGTAGCGGCCCATGAACGTGACCGTCAGGAGATCGAGGAAGCCGCGTACGTAGCGCTCCATCCCGTAGCGGGAGCGTCCGTGGGTGCGCGGCCTGTGGTTCACCGGCAGCTCGGCGACGCGGAAGCCGCGGTAGTGCGCCAGCACCGGGATGAACCGGTGCAGCTCGCCGTAGATCCGCAGACCGTGCACGACGTCGGCTCGGTACGCCTTCAGCCCGCAGTTGAAGTCGTGCAGCCGCAACCCGGAGATGCGGCCGGTGACTGCATTGAAGATGCGTGACGGGATCCGCCGTGAGAGTGGGTCGCGCCGCTTGGTCTTCCACCCCGAGACGAGGTCGAATCCCTCGTCGAGTTTCGCCAGCAGGCGCGGGATCTCGGCCGGATCGTCCTGGAGGTCGCCGTCGATCGTGACGACGACGTCCCCGGCTGCCTCCTCGAAGCCCACTTGCAGTGCGGCCGCCTTGCCGAAGTTGCGGCGCAGGCGGACGACTCGCACCTCGTCGTGGGCAGCGTGGAGCCGGGTCAGCGCCGCGAAGGTGCCGTCCGTCGAGCCGTCGTCCACGAAGACGACCTCCCAGGGCTGCGAGAGAGGGTCGAGCGCGGACGAGAGCTCGTCGTGGAGCAGCGCGACACTTCGCTCCTCGTCGTGGACAGGGACGATCACGGAGATCACGGCCGTTAGCGTATGCGGCTGATGCTCCCGTTGCTGACGATCGACGAGGCGCTCGCGCGGGTGCTCGCGCGGGTCACCCAGCTCGAGCCCGAGCAGGTGCCGCTTACTGACGCGGCCGGCCGGGTGCTGGCCGAGGATGTCTCCGCGCACGTCGACCTGCCGCCGTTCGCCAGCTCGGCGATGGACGGGTTCGCGCTTCGCGCGGCCGACTCGCCTGGGCGGCTGCCGGTCGTCTTCCGGATCGCCGCCGGGAGGCCGGCGGAGCGGCCGCTGGCTTCCGGCGAGGCGATGGAGATCTCCACCGGCGGGGCCGTGCCGGAGGGCGCGGATGCCGTTGTCCCGATTGAGAACGTTGTCGAAACAGACAACGCTGTGGAGATCCCGGAGGCGGTGCACGCTGGTGCTCACATCCGCCCCAGGGGCGGCGACGTCCGCCTCGGCGCGCCGCTACTCGCTGCGGGCACCGTTCTCGGCGCCGCCCAGATCGGCGCGCTGGCTGCCGCCGGGGTTGCCGAGATCACGTGCTCCCGACGTCCGCGCGTCGCCGTGCTCAGCACCGGCACCGAGCTGCAGCCGCCCGGCGCCGTGCTCGGACCCGGTCAGATCTACGAGTCGAACAGCCCCATGTTGGCCGCCGGATTCGCGACGGAGGGCGCACTCGTCGAGCGGATCAGCCCGGTTGCCGACGACGAAGAGGAGCACCGGCAGGCGCTCGCCCGCGGGCTCGAGGCCGACGTGCTCGTCAGCTCGGGCGGTGTCTCGGTCGGGCCGCACGACCTCGTGCGGCGGATCCTGGCCGAGCTCGGGGTCGAGGAGGACTTCTGGGGTGTTGCCGTCCGGCCGGGCAAGCCGGTCGCGTTCGGGACGCGTGGGCGGACGCTCGTCTTCGGACTGCCGGGCAATCCTGTCTCGTCGCTCGTCGCGGTCGAGTTGTTCGTGCGGCCGGCGTTGCGGGCGCTCCAGGGATCAGCGCGACCGGGCCCCGACTACGAGCACGCGCGGCTCGCGGCTCCCGTCCGGCGAAACGGCAAGCGAGACGAGCTCGTCCGGGCCCGCACGATCCGCTCCGACGGTGGAACCGAGGTCGAGCCGGTCAGCGGCCAGGAGTCGCACATGATCGCCCGTGCAGCCGGTGCCGATGCGCTCGTGCTGATTCCGCAGGGAGAGGGAGAGCTCGCCGCCGGCGCAGTCGTCCGCTACCTGCGACTGACCTAACCCAGGGCTTCGAGGGGCGTCTGCTGGCTCGACCCCGGGAGTGTCACGCCGACGGGCTTCGCGTAGGCGATGTAGCGGTGGCTCGCAAAGAACCGAGGGTGGCAGGCCTGTAGCGCGAGTTCCTCCACCCCCCGTGACTTGAGCACCGACAGCTGGTCGGCCTGGACGATGCGGTGCCTCGTGACCGCGTACTCGAAGGTGCCGTACGGAAGCTCGAGAAAGACGCGGTCGCCCTTCTTCAGGCGCGTGATGTGGGCGAACGGCGCCCCGTAGGTGGTGCGGTGCCCGGCGATGTAGACGAGCTCATTCTCGCCCGGCATCTTGGTGCCGAGATAGCGGCCCGGCCCGCGTTTGAGCGAGTTCGCGTCGGTGCCGTTGACCACGATCTTGCTGACGCCGAGACTCGGGATCCGCAGGCGCGCGACCGCATCGCCCTGCTTTGCGCCCTTGCGCCAGCTGACCGCCTCGCGGGAGATGCTCGCGCGGACTTCCGCCGGCGAGGCCGAGGCGACCACTTGCGGCCGGTCGTGCCGCTGGAGCTTTCGCTCGAAGGTGCGAGCCAGGCTTCGCTGGTCGCGACCGTGCAGAACGGCCGTGAAGGGGTCCTGCCACTGCCACACCGTGACCGCCCAGCCGAGCATGAGGACGCCCGCGACGATCATCACCGTGCCCAGAACCCGGAACAGCCGTTTCATCAGCCCTCCAGCGCCTTCCGGTTGTCGGCCGCGGTGCGCCGGACGAGCCGGAGCGGCGGTCGCGGGCCTCTGGCGCGAACGTCGGAGTGCGCCGCGTAGCGTCCCGCCGTGAGGGCGGCCAGCTGCGCCGCCGCGGCGCACCAGACGACGGCGAGGGCCACGGCGATCCAGGGGACGTACCCGACTGTGACGAGCGTGAGCAAGTACCACGGTGTCTCCAGGCCGAGCTCGAACCGCGTTGCGAAGGACAGCAGCAGGATCAGTGGGCCCGTGAAGCCGAGCAGCAGCAAGCCGGCGCGTGCGATTCGTGGGGCATTGAGCGCCTGGGGCAACCAGAGCCAGGCGTAGAGCGACGGCAGCAGATAGACGAGCGAGAACGGGTTCGTGGCGACCACGACCAGCGCCAGCAGGCCGAGCGCGAGCAGCGCGACCGTATGGCCCGCGAGCGTCTCCTCCGCCGTCGCCGGGCGGCGGGGAAGCAGCCGCTCGCGGCCGACGAGCCAAGCGGTGAAGAGAGCGGCAGCCAGGATGCCGAGCACGACCGCCGAGGGTGTGTAGACGCCCGCGTCCGGCGGCAGTGGCCGGGCCTCGCCGTCGGGGAGTGCCCCGAGCCTGCCGGCGACGAAGACGATCAGGCCGACGAACGCCCAGAAGAGCAGACGCGTCCGCAAGGCCAGTGCTGCGGCGCCAAGCGGGATGCGGCGCCGGCGGCAGCGCGCGAACAGGTCGATCGCGCCGATTGCGAACGGCAGCAGCGCAGCCAGCACCACCAGCTCGATCGCCCACCCGCGCACGATCCGCGTCCCCAGATAGACGTAGCTCGTCGTCCCCTCCGCCAGTTCGAGCCCGGCATCGAGCGAGCCGACGAGGTTCTGGGCTGCGCGGCCGAGCTCGCCGAGGCGCTCCGAGTCGAGCCCGTCGTCGACGAAGCCCGTCGCCGGCGCATCGGGAACGGTCGTCAGCGTCACGGCGGGGATCCCGCGGGCGACGAACGGCCCCTGCTCGCCGAGCGTGAACGGAAAGCCGAGGTCGAGCAGCTGTCGGAGCGCGGATGCGCGTGCAGGTTCTTGACCGGACTGCTCCAGTACGCGCGTGGCGGCCGTTCGCACGAGCGATGCGGCCGGCGACCGGGCGGTGTCGCCGGCGATCAGCAGGCGCGGCTCGCCGGCGCCTCCGATCGCGTCGAGGTTGATCACGGCGAGCGCCTTGTTCCGGTAGGCGGAGGTTTGCGCGAACCGGGCCGCGCCGAGCGCTCCGAACGCACCGCCGTCGGTAGAGACGAAGACGAGTGTGTGCGAGGGGCTCGGCGGATCGACCCCGGTTCCGGCCGAAGGGGCGTACGCGCGCGCGAGCTCGATCAGCGCAGCGGTTCCGGAGGCGTTGTCGTTCGCCCCGAGGCCCTGGCCGGCGTTGTCGCGATGGGCCGTGATCACGATCGTCCGGTCGGACGAGCCGCGTACGACGACGAAGACGTTTTGCAGCTGAACGGTTCCGCGGCCGGGGATCCGAGCCGAGAACGAGTCGACTTGGGGCCGGTGGTCGTAGGCCTCGAGCTGATCGGTGACCCAGGCGGCCGCGCCGAGTCCACCTGCCGACCCCGGCGAGCGGTCCGGGTATCTGCGTGCGAGTTCCCGCGCCTGCTGCTCGGCCGTCGCCGCATCGAACGCGGGCGGCAGCGTCGGGGCGGGCAGCGGCTGCGGCCGCGCAACCGTGAACGCGGCGAGCAGCAGCGGCAGCGCGACGAGAAGCCACGTTCCACGCACCATCTGGGCATTGATCGGCCGCTCGACGGAACCGCGGCGTGGTCGCGCGCCGAAAGGCCGCACTCGTCTGGGCGGCGCCATTGCACGCTCAGTGTAGGCAAGGGGCCGGTCGCGTCCAGGGGCCGGAGCCGCGTCTAGCATTGTCTCATGGCGGATCCCTCGACGATTCTCCTCGTCGACGACGAGGACTCGGTTCAGAAGCTGCTCACCTATCCGCTCGAGCGGGAGGGGTTCCGCGTCGTGCATGCCCGCGACGGCGAGGAGGCTCTGCAACGGTTTGCCGAGGAGGACGTCGACCTCGTCGTGCTCGACCTGATGCTGCCGAAGCTCGACGGGCTCGAGGTCTGCAAGCGCCTGAGGGCGGAGAGCTCCGTCCCGATCATCATGCTCACGGCCCGCGACGACGAGCTCGACAAGGTGCTCGGGCTCGAGCTCGGAGCGGACGACTACATCACGAAGCCGTTCTCGATCCGCGAGTTTCGCAGCCGGGTGCGCGCCCTGCTTCGTCGCGCGGCCGCACCTCGGGCCGGCGATCGCGAACAGGACGAGGTGATCGAGGTCGACGAGCTGCGGATCGACGTGCCCAGGCGCACGGTCGAGGTGCGCGGGCAGGAGGTGCAGCTGACGTTCGTCGAGTTCGAGCTCCTGCGGGTGCTCGCCGCAGCGCCGGGCCGGGTCTTCTCGCGCCGCCAGCTCCTCGAGCGGCTGCGGGGCGGCGCCGATTACCGCGAACCGCGCACGATCGACGTGCACGTGCGGCACCTGCGGGAGAAGATCGAGCTGAACCCGCACGAGCCCCAGCTGATCCTGACCGTGCGGGGCGTCGGCTACCGCTTTCGCGAGCGCTGACGATGCGCCGCCCGGTCCTGAAGGGCATCCGGGTGCGGCTGGCGCTCGCGTTGCTGCTCGTGGTCGCGGGCGCGCTCGCCGTCGTCTACCTGATCGTCGTCCCGCCGCTGAAGGCCGATCTCGTCGACGCGAAGCTCGACCAGCTCGAGGACGGGGTGCGGATCGCGATCAACGGCTACGGCGACAACGCGACGACGCCCCAGGAGTTCGCCGAGGCCGCCTCGACGGTCTACAACGCCCGCGCAGTCGTCTACACGCCGGCCGAGGAGATTCTGCTGATCGCCGGCGACTTCCCGAATCCGAGCACGTCGTCCCGCGACGTCGAACGCGATCCCATCGCCCTGCTCACGGCCAGAACGGGCCGGTTGCAGCGGGGCACGGTGGAACGCGGGGGGACGCGCTACGCAGAGGTGGCGGCGTCGGTTCCGGCGGATGGCTCCGTGGTGCTGCTGAGCGCGCCCCTCACGGATCCGCTCTCGACCGTCGACCTGCTGCAGCGGCGGATGCTCGTGGCCGCGCTGATCGGGCTCCTGGCCGCGGTCGTCGTCGGTTACGCGCTCGCGACGATCCACGCGCGCCGGATCGGGCGGCTCGAGCGCGCCGCCGAGCGGATCGCCGGCGGCCGGTTCGACGAGCCGGTGGTCGATCACGGCAACGACGAGCTGACCCAACTCGCCGACGCCTTCGAGCGCATGCGCATCCGGCTCGAGAAGCTGGATCGCGCGCGCAGCGAGTTCATCGCGAACGCATCGCACGAGCTGCGGACGCCGCTCTTCTCGCTCGGCGGCTTTCTGGAGCTGATGGCCGACGAGGAGCTGGACGAGCAGACGAAGCGCGAGTTCTTGGAGACGATGCGCGAGCAGGTCGACCGGCTGGCCAAGCTCGCCACCGACCTGCTCGACCTCTCGCGCCTCGACGCCGGGCAGATTCACGTCGCGCACGAGCCGGTCGACCTCGGTGAGATCGCTCAGACGGTGGCGGAGGAGTTTCGCGCCGTCGCCGAGCGCTCGCGGCATCCGGTCGACGTCGTCGTCGAGGGCCGGCCGGTCGCGCGCGCGGACGAACTGCGCGTCCTCCAGGTCGTACGCGCCCTCGCCGACAACGCGTTCGTGCACACGCCCGAGGGAACGCGCATCAGGCTTCGGGCCTACGCCGACCGCGAGCACGCCTACCTCGAGGTCGCCGACGACGGGCCGGGCGTGCCTGCCGAGCACACGCCGCACGTCTTCGACCGCTTCTACCGCGCCGATGGCGGGATTGCCTCGGGCAGCGGGCTCGGCCTGGCGATCGCGCGCGAGCTGGTGACGATGATGAGCGGCGACGTCGTGCTCGAATCGCAGCCGGGCAGCACCGTCCTGCGAGTCGTGCTGGGTGCAGCGCCGACCTCGGTTCCCGCCGCGGAGACGGCCGAGCGCGTTTTCACGTGAAAACGGCGGCCGTCGCCGCGGCCGTCGCTACAGTGAGCCGCATGCGTGCCGGTGTTCTCGCCGTGGTGGCGCTCGTGGCTGCCGCTCTCGGCGCCGCGGCCGTCCTCATCGTCGGTCAGGCTGCCGGCTGGGTCGGTGACGGCGATGTTCGAACCGTTGTCGTCTCGGATGTGACGCAGCAGCCGGGCACGGCGGCCTCCGGAACGGCGCCGCTGGTCGGCAACAGCTTCAATCCCGCGCGGATCTACGCGAGCCGTTCCCCCGGCGTCGTCACGATCTACTCGTCCTTCGCCGACGGCCAGCGCTCGCAGGGCTCCGGCTTCGTCGTCTCCGACGACGGCCACATCCTCACCAACTCGCACGTCGTCACGGACGCGGGCGAGGCTGACGCGGTGCGGGGCGCCTCGCGCGTGTATGTGGTCTTCGCGGACGGCGACCGCATCCCCGCCAAGATCGTCGGCTGGGATCTGTTCAACGACACCGGCGTCGTCAAGGTCGACCCCGGCGACCACGCCGTCCAGCCGGTGCCGCTCGGCGACTCGAGCCGGGTCGTCGTCGGCGAGCCCGTTGCCGCGATCGGCAGCCCGTTCGGCCAGGAGAGCTCGCTGGCGGTCGGCGTCGTCTCGGCCGTCGAGCGCTCGATCCGGTCGCTCACCTCGGACTACGACGTCGCCGGCGCGATCCAGATCGACGCGCCGATCAACCGTGGCAACTCGGGCGGCCCGCTGCTCGACGCCCGCGGGCGCGTGATCGGCATCAACGCGCAGATCAGCACCGAGTCGGGCGGGAACGAAGGCGTCGGCTTCGCGATCCCGATCAACTCGGCTCGGCGTTCGATGGAGCAGCTGCTCGTGACGGGCCGCGTCGCCTACGCGTACGTGGGCGTCACGACCCAGGACATCACGCCCGCGATCGCGAAGCAGTACGACCTCGACGCCTCGCGCGGCGCGTTGATCCAGTCGGTGGTCGACGGCGCACCGGCCGACAAGGCGGGGCTGCACGGCGGCACGAACGACGAGCTCTTCAACGGCATCCCGATCAGCCTCGGCGGCGACCTGATCGTGTCCTTCGCGGGCAAGCGCGTCCAGCGTGCGGCCGACATCGCCCGGATCGTCACCGAGCGATTCCGGCCGGGCGACACGGTCTCGGTCACGGTGCTGCGGCGCGGCAAGGGCAAACGCGAAACGGTGCGCGTGCGTTTGATCGAGCGGCCGCTGAATCCACAGGGATGAGCGGGTTTCAGGCGTCCCCGCGCCGGGTAGAACCCTCTCAGGAGTTATCAGAGTTCAGTAGTTTTCAGTAGAAACGCTAGCGAGTGGGTTGACAGTGAGCGAGCAGCTTGCGCCAGCGCAGAACGGCGCCAGGACAGTCCAGCTGACGATTCCGGCCAAGCCGGAATACATCACTCTCTCTCGCCTCGCACTCGCCGGGCTGACGCGGGTTCGGCCGCTGCCGGAGGACACGCTCGCCGATCTCAAGCTCGCGCTGACGGAAGCCTGCTCGAACTCGGTCCGCCACGCTTATAACGACCACGAGGGCAGTGTCGCGATCACGTTCGAGCTCCGTGACGACCGCCTGATCGTGGAGGTTGCCGACGACGGATCCGGCTTCGAGCTCGACGAGCAGCCCGACGAGTCCGGCGACCTTTCGGAAGGCGGGCTCGGGATCGCGATCATCCGCTCGATCGCAGACGAGGTCGAGATCGGCGGTGGCCCGGACGGCAGCGGCTCCCGCCTGCGTTTTGTGAAGCTCCTTTAGTCTCGGCGCGTGCCGCAGCGCCGCAAGCTGATCGTCGTCTCGAACCGTGGTCCGATTGCGTACGGGCGCGAAGACGGCGAGCGCGTCGCGCGGCGGGGCGCAGGTGGTCTTGTGACCGCACTGGCTCCGCTCGTCTCCCACCACGATGTGACGTGGATCGCAAGCGCCCTGTCGGAGGAAGACCGCGCGGTCGCGGCCGCAGGACGCGTCGACGACGCCGCGCCAGACGGCTCGCGCTACCGGCTCCGTCTCGTCGCGCATGAGCCCGACGCGTATGACCTCTACTACAACGTCGTCGCGAACCCCGCGCTCTGGTTCGTCCAGCATGGCCTCTGGGAGCGCAAGCACGATCCCGCCGCGGATCTCTCGGCTGCCTGGGAGGACGGCTACTTCGCCGTCAACCGGGCCTTCGCCGACGCGGTCGTCGAGGAGCTCGATCGCCAGCCGGAGGCGACCGTGTTCTTCCACGACTACCACCTCTACGTGGCACCCGGGCTCGTCCGCGAACTCCGTCCGGCAGCCAGGCTGGCGCACTTCACCCACATCCCCTGGGTCGGTGCAGCCGGCTGGGGCGTCCTGCCGGCGCCGATCGTGCGCGCGATTCACGAGGGCCTGCTGGCCAACGACGTCGTCGGCTTCCACACGGAGCGCTGGCGGCGGGCGTTTCTGGCTGTCTGCGGCGAGCTCGGCCTCGATCCGTCCAGTTCACTCGTCACCGCGCATCCGATCTCGATCGACCCGGAGGAGTTCAGCGCGCTCGCCCGGAGCGAGGATGTTCTCGCGCGAGAGCGTGACCTGCTCTCATCGCGGCCGGAGCGCCTGATCCTCCGTGTCGACAGGACCGATCCGTCGAAGAACATCGTGCGGGGGCTCGAGGCGTTCGGGCAGTTGCTCGAGCGACGACCCGACCTTCGCGGCCGCGTGGCGATGCTCGCCCTGCTCGACGCGTCCCGCCAGGAGATCCCCGAGTACGTGGAGGAGCGCGAGCGGATCGAGTCGGCTGCAGCTGACCTCGAGACGCGCTTTCCGGGAGCGCTGCAGCTGCGGATCGCCGACGACTTCCCACAGTCGATCGCCGGCTACAAGCAGTTCGACGTCCTGTTCGTGAACGCGGTCATGGACGGGCTCAACCTCGTAGCCAAAGAGGCGCCGCTCGTCAACGAACGGGATGGTGTTGTTGTCTTATCGGTCAACGCTGGAGCATACGAGGAGCTCAGAAGCTGGGTCGTTGCGGTCGATCCGCTCGACGTCGAGCAGCAGGCGAACGCGCTGGAGGAGGCCCTGGAGCTGTCCGCCGGGCAGCGCAACGCCTGGCTCGAGGCGATCCGCGGGCACGTCCGCCGACACGACCTGTCCGAGTGGATCGCGGCGCAGATGGCTGACCTCGACCGCGCCAGTACGATGCGGCCGTTATGAGCGACCTCTCGCATGTCGACGAGACCGGCTCCGTGCGGATGGTCGACGTCGGCGGCAAGCCGAGCTCGCGTCGACGCGCCGTCGCCCGCGCAAAGGTCCGAATGGGGACCGACACGGCGCAGCAGCTCGGCGCGCTGCCGAAGGGCGATGCGCTGGCGACGGCGCAGATCGCCGGGATCATGGCGGCCAAGCGGACGAGTGAGCTGATCCCGCTTTGCCATCCGCTGCCGCTCTCGGTGGTCGATGTCTCGCTCGAGCTCGTGGCCGACGGCGTCGAGATCGTCGCGTCTGCGGAGACGACCGCGCAGACCGGCGTCGAGATGGAGGCGCTCGTCGCCGCGTCGATCGCAGCGTTGACGGTCTACGACATGGCCAAGGCGATCGACAAGAGCATGGTCGTCAGTGAGATCACCCTCGTCGAAAAGACCAAGGCGGAGGCGTGAAGGCCGCGGTGCTCACGGTTTCCGACGGTGTCGCGGCCGGAACCCGAGAGGACAAGAGTGGCGATCTCCTCGCCGAGCTGCTGGCCGGCGACGGCTACGAGGTGGCGCGGCGGATCGTGCCGGACGATGCAGACGAGATTGCAGCCGCGATCGTCGAGCTCTCGGGCGGGGTCGCGCTCGTGCTCACGACCGGGGGCACCGGCGTCGCTCCGCGCGACGTCACGCCCGAGGCCACTGGCTCGGTGATCGACCGCGAGGCACCGGGCATCGCCGAGGCGATCCGCGCCGACTCGATTGCGAGGACGCCTCACGCACTGCTCTCGCGCGGTGTGGCCGGCATCCACGGGCGGACGCTCGTGGTCAACCTGCCCGGCTCACCCGGCGGCTGCCGAGATGGGTTCGCGGTGCTGCAGCCGGCGCTCGCGCATGCGCTAGGCCTCCTGGCCGAGGCCGAGACAGCGCACAGGCAGACATGAGCACCACCGCCGTCTCGCTGCCGGGCCGCTTCGCATCGCTCGTGAAGCTCGAGCACACCGTGTTCGCGCTGCCGTTCGCGTACGTGGGGATGCTGCTCGCGCTCGGCGAGGCGCCCTCCACCGCCGACTGGGTGTGGGTGACGGTCGCGATGGTCGGCGCTCGGACGCTGGCGATGGGGCTCAACCGCCTGATCGACGCCGAGCTGGACGCTCGCAATCCGCGCACGGCGACTCGTGAGCTTCCGTCCGGGGCGCTCTCACGCACGCAGGTCGCTGCGCTCTGCGCGCTCGCGCTGGGCGTTTTCCTTGTGGCGGTGTGGCAGCTCGACCCCGTCGTGCGCTGGCTCTGGCCGATCCCGGTCGCGCTCTTCGTCATCTATCCGTACCTGAAGCGGGTGACCTGGCTCTGTCATCTCTGGCTCGGCGTCTCGCTCGGGCTCGCGCCGGTGGGGGCGTGGGTGGCCGTCACGGGCGAGCTGCCGTGGCAAGCGGTGGCGCTCGGTGGCGCCGTGGCGCTGTGGGTCGCGGGCTTCGACCTCTTCTACTCCCTCTTCGATCTCGAGCACGATCGGGCGCACGGCCTGCACTCGTGGGCAGTGCGCTTCGGCGAGCGCGGTGTCTTCCTCGGGGCTCGTTTGTTCCATCTGGGCACCATCGTCCTGCTCGCGGCTGCAGGCGTGGGGCTCGACGTCGGGCTTGCGTACTGGCTCGGGGTCGCGGTCGTGGCGGGGCTGCTCGGCTACGAGCACTCGCTCGTCCGGCCCGGCGATCTCCGACGCCTCGACGCCGCGTTCTTCACGGTCAACGGCGTCATCAGCATCGTCTTCTTCGGCTTCGTCCTGGCCGACGTGCTCTTGTGATCAGCGCTCCTGTGATCCGGGCTCGCGCGGTCGAGAAGCGCTACGGCCGCAGGCGGGCATTGCGCCCGCTCGACCTCGACCTCGAGCGTGGCGGCTGCCTTGTTGTCTCGGGAGCTAACGGATCCGGGAAGACGACGCTGCTTAGGCTGGTCGCAGGGCTGGCCGCGCCGACGGGTGGGGTGCTCGAGGTCGATGCCGAGCGGAGAGAGCTGGGCTACCTGGGCCACGAGCCGCTGCTCTATCGCGATCTGACCGCGCTCGAGAATCTCGATCTCTACGGCCGTCTCTACCGCGTTCCGGAGCGGCGGGAGCGGATCGGGATGCTGCTGGAGCGCTTCGGCCTCTGGGAAGTCCGTGCCGAGCGGGCCGGCTCGTTCTCGCGCGGGATGATTCAGCGCCTCGCACTCTGTCGGGCGCTGCTGCACGACCCCAGCCTGCTCGTGCTCGACGAGCCGTTCACCGCCCTCGACGCCGAAGGGGCGGAGCTGCTCGACCGCCTGCTCGCCGAGCTGGCGGGCTCGGCGACCGTGCTGCTCTCGACGCACGATCCGGCCAGGGTCGAGCCGCTGGCGACCGGTCGGGTGGTGCTCGCATGAGCTACCTCGCCGACGTGGCGGCGCTCGCCCACAAGGACCTGCGGCTGGAGCTGCGGGCCCGCGACACGCTGCCGGCGATGCTCCTCTTCGTCCTCTCGACGCTCGTCGTCTTCCACTTCGCCTTGCCGGCCGGCGCCGAGGCGTTGCCGACCGGCGCCGACGAGGTCGCGGCGCAGGGGCTGCTCTGGGTCGCGCTCGTGTTCACGGCCCTGCTCGGGCTTGCGCGGGCGTGGGCGCCGGAGCGCGAGGGCGGTGCGCTCGACGGGCTCGTGCTGGCGCCCAGCGACCGCAGTGCGATCTGGCTCGGCAAGTCGGTCGCAGTCTTCATCTTCCTCGCCGCGATCGAGCTCGTCGCCCTGCCGGCGTTCGCGCTCTTCTTCTCCCCGCTCGACGCGGCTGCGGTCGCCGGCGTGCTGCTCGCGAACATCGGGATCTGCGCCATCGGCACCCTGCTCGCCGCGATGGCGGCCGCGAGCAAGACCCGGGAGCTGATCCTGCCGGTGCTCTTCCTCCCGCTCGCGATCCCGCTCGTCGTCGGCGGCGTCGGTGCCGGTGTCTCCACCGAGCCCGCCCGCTTCCTCGCGTTTCTGGGTCTGTACGACGCGGTGTTCGCGATACTGTGCTGGGCGTCCTTTGAGTACGTCGTCTCCGAATAGCAGGGGCTCGTCGAGCTCTGTTCCAGTGCTCGCGGCCGCCGCCGCGGTGCTCGTCGGGATCGCGATCACGCTGACGTTCTTCGTCGCTCCGGAGGACGCTGACCAGGGGATCTCGCAGAAGATCTTCTACTTCCACGTCCCGATCGCGCTGACCGCATATGCGTGCTTCGGCTGGGGCGCCTGGAAGGCATTGCGCCTGCTCTGGAGGCGCGAGGAGCGCTACGACCTCGAGAGCTACGTCGCCATCCATCAGGGCACGATCTTCGGTGCGCTCACACTCGCGACCGGGTCGATCTGGGCCAAGGCCTCGTGGGGCCACTGGTGGGTCTGGGACTCGAACCAGCTCGTGTTGTTCCTCGTCCTCTTCCTCTTCTACTCCGCCTACTTCATGCTCCGCTTCTCGATCGACGAAGGCCCGCGACGGGCGAACGTGTCGGCGGTGTACGCGCTGTTCGGAGTCGCGTTGATCCCGGTCAGCTTTCTTGCGATCCGCCTGGCCGAAGACTTCATCCACCCGACGACATTCACCCGCGACGGGCCGCAGATGACGGGGACGATGTTCTTCACCTTCTGCGTCGCCTGGCTCGCGATCAGCGTGCTCGCCTATTCGCTGTACCGGCTCGAACTGCTCGGGAAGCGGCTCGATGCCAACCTGCGCGACCTGCGCGAGGCGCTGACGGTATGAGCTCGGGCGAGAAGTACGTCGCGGCGGCCTACGGCGTCGTCTTCGTGGCAGTGCTCGTCTACGTCGCGATCATCGCGGCGAAGCTCGCGCGACTGGAGCGGGAGACGGCCGAGCTGGCGGAGCTCGCCCGACGCCGGGCGGATGGCTGAGTTCCTCGTCGTCCCGGCTCTGCTCGCCTACGGGGAGGCCGCGTTCGCCTACGCGGGCGAACTGCGCGGGCCCGGCGTCGCCGGGCGGCTCGCAACCTGGGGCGTCCGGCTCGGCTGGCTCGCGCAGACCGCGTTGCTCGTCGGCCAGGGAGTCTCGGCCGAAGGGTTCCCGTGGGGAACGTGGGCGGGCGCGCTCAACCTCTTCGTCTGGTTCGTCGTCGGCGCGTACCTGATCTGGGGCTGCACCCCGCGCTACCGCCTGCTCGGGCTGACGGTGATGCCGGTCGCGGTCGCGCTGCTCGCGCTTGCCTGGGCAGGCGGCGGAACGGCGCTCGACGAGGGGGATCGCTCCGGGATCGTGCTCGCCGTTCATGCGGGCCTGATGCTGGCCGGTTTCGCGGGGCTGACCCTGGCGGCGGGCATGGCTTCGCTCTACCTCTGGCAGGCGCGGCGGCTGAAGCGGCACGAGCGCAGCGTCCTCCGGGTCCGGATGCCGCCGCTCGACGCGCTCGATCGGCTCGCAGCCCGGACGGTTCTCGGCTCGCTCGTCGTGCTCACGCTCGGTATCGGCGTCGGTGCCGCCAGCTTCGAGCGCGGCGACTTCGACGCTGCGATGGGGGTCACGCTCCTGATCCTCGGCACCTACTCAGCCCTCCTCGTGCTGCGCCACGAAGGCTGGCGCGGCCGCCGTGCCGCCCTGCTCAACCTCGCTGGCTTCGCGCTCGTCGCGATCGTGCTCCCTCTGACCCACTTCGCAGGTTGAGGCAGAGCACGTGAAGCTGACGCTCGCCGGTGTCTCGCATCACCGCGCCCCGATCGAGCTGCGCGAGCGCGTCTCGCTCGACCTCGACGCGTGCCGCGAGCTGTCGCAGCGACTCGACGGCGAGGCGGTCGTGCTCTCGACGTGCAATCGGACCGAGCTCTACGTCGTTCGCGACGAGCAGGAGCAGGAACCGGCAGTCGACACGCTCAGCGGGCTCGCCGGCGACCGCGCGGGTGACCTCGCCGCTGCGCTCTACCGGTTGCACGACGAGTCGGCTGCGCTGCATCTCTTCCGCGTCGCTGCTGGGCTCGACTCGCTCGTGCCCGGCGAGGGCGAGATTCTGGGCCAGGTCCGGGCGGCATTCGCAGCCGGCTCGCCGGGCCCCGTCCTCGATCACCTCTTCAGGCAGGCGTTGCACATCGGGCGGCGCGTGCGGATCGAAACGGCAATCGGGGAGAGCCCTGCCTCGGTGCCATCCGCGGCCGCCGCGCTGGCGCAGCAGGTCTTCGGCGACCTGCAGGGCCACCGCGTCCTGCTGATCGGAGCCGGGAAGATGAGCGAGGCTGCGGCGCGGAACCTCGTCTCGCGCGGCGCCGAGATCGCCGTGGTGGCGAACCGCACGCTTGCCCACGGTGAGGACCTGGCGCGAAAGCTGCGCGCCGACGCCGTCGCGCTCGATGACGTCCGTGACGAGCTCGTGCGGGCCGACGTCGTCGTGTCGGCGACCAGTGCTGCAGAGCAGGTGCTCTCGCACGAGGCGGTTGCGTCGGCGATTCGAGCCCGGAAAGGCCGGCCGCTGCTCCTCGTCGATCTCGCCGTGCCGCGCGACCTCGATCCCGCGATCAACGAGCTCGAAGGCTGCTTCCTCTACGACGTCGACGACCTCGAGGCGGTCGTGACCGAGACGCTTTCCGGCCGACGTGGCGAAGCGGCTCGCGCCGAGCGACTGGTCGCAGAGGAGGCGGACCGCTTTCGTGAGTGGCAGGCCTCCCTGGACGTCGTCCCGACGATCGCGTCGCTGCGGACGCTAGTCGAGGAGATCCGCGACAGCGAGCTCGCGCGGGCCGGCGGCAAGCTTTCCCAGCGGGAGCGCGAGCACGTCGAGTCGGTCACCTCTCAGATCCTCGCAAAGCTCCTGCACTTGCCCACGATCCGGATGAAAGAGGCAGCTGCGGCAGCCGATGGGGTGGTCTATGCTGACGTCGTGAGGCACCTGTTCGGGCTCGAGGAAGAGGAGCGGCGCCGATGACGACCCGGTTCAGATCGAGTAGGCCGCTGCCGCTGCAGGTGCCGACCGCGTTCGTGCGGATCCGGCCGAGCAACCCGAGCGGCGTCCGCGGCTGCGGCGAGTCGAGGGCTTTTTCATCGGGATTTGGATCGCGGCGAAGCTGTGCTCATTCGCGTCGGCTCCCGCGGCAGTAGGCTCGCTCTCACCCAGGCGGAGCAGGCCGTTGCCCGGCTGCGGGGCTCTGGGATCGAGATCGCGCTCGTTCCGATCACGACGGCGGGCGACCGCGACCGAACGAAGCCCTTCGGCGAGATCGGCGCACGGGGCGTCTTCGTCAAGGAGCTCGAGGAGGCGCTCCTCGCCGGCCGGATCGACGTCGCCGTCCACTCGGCCAAGGACATGACGTCGACGGATACCGACGGCCTCACCGTGGGCGCGTACCCGCCGCGCGAGGATCCTCGCGATGCCCTCTGCGGAGCGGACGCGCTCCGGCCTGGGATGCGGGTCGGTACCGCGTCGGTTCGCCGCCGTGCCCAGCTGCTTGCACTCGAGCCGACGCTCTCGATCGAGCCGCTGCGTGGGAACATCGACACCCGGCTGCGCAAGCGCGGCGAGCGCGGCCTCGACGCGATCGTGCTGGCGGCGTGCGGGCTCGACCGGCTCGGGCTCGACGCGGAGATCGGCCTGCGCTTCGAGCCGGTGCAGCTGTTGCCGGAGGCGGGGCAGGGCGCGCTCGCGTTGCAGGTTCGGGCGGGCGAGGAGGAGCTCGTCGCCGCTGCGGACGACGCCGAGACACGGAGGCGCGTCGAAGCCGAGCGCCGCTGCGTCTCACTGGTGGGCGGCGGCTGCCTCGCGCCCGTCGCCGCCCATCACGACGGGTCGGTGCTGACGGCGCTGGTTGCCGACGAGGACGGTGCCTGGATCGAGCGTCGCGTCGGCTCCGACCCGGATGCGGTCGCGGGCGAGCTGCTCGCATTCGTCGCATCGTGAGAGTCGTCGTCACCCGGCCGCGGGGGCAGGAAGGCGAGCTTGCCCGCGGCCTCGAGGCGCTCGGCCACGAGGTCGTGCTCTGCCCGCTGCTCCACCTCGAGCCGCTCGGGAACGAGCCGGTGGACGTCTCCGGCTACGACTGGGTGATCGTCACGAGTGTCAACGGCGCCCGCGAGCTGCGTCGGCGGATGTCCGGATCCCCGCGCCGGCTGGCCGCGATCGGTCAGGCGACCGCCGACGCCTTCGGCGATGCTGATCTGATACCCGCCGTGTCGACACAGGAGGGCCTGCTCGCCGAGCTACCGCGTCCCGCCGGCAAGGTGCTCTTCGCCGCCGCCGAGGGTGCACGCACGCTGCTCGTCGACGAGCTGGATGCGACCTTCCTGCCCTTGTACCGCACGACCGAGCTGGCGGTCGACGATCCACCGGAGGGGGACCTCGTCGTGCTCGCATCCGCTTCGGCGGCGCGCGCGTGGGGCCGGCTCGATCTCCGCGTCCCGGCCATCAGCATTGGGCCGCAGACCACCGCCGCCGCCCGGGAGGCGGGAGTCGAGGTCGTGGCCGAGGCCGAGTCGCACGACGTCGCGGGGCTGCTCGCGGCGATAACCTCCGGCTCGTGATCGTCACCTTCCTGAGCGACTTCGGGCTCCAGGACGACTTCGTCGGTACGTGTCATGGCGTGATCAAGAAGATCGCGCCTGAGGCGCAGATCATCGACATGACCCACGGCATTCCCCGGCAGCAGGTGTTGCAGGGAGCGCTCGTGCTCGCGAACACGTTGCGGTACATGCCCGTCGGGGTGCATCTCGCCGTGATCGATCCAGGTGTGGGCAGCGCACGCCGGCCGCTCGCGCTCAGCGACGAGGATGGACGGTTGTTCGTCGGCCCGGACAACGGCCTGCTGATTCCTGCAGCCGAGCGCGCCGGCATCGCAGCAGCACACGAGCTGGCCAATCCGGCCTACGCGCTCGAAACCATCTCCCGTACGTTCCACGGCCGCGACCTGTTCGCTCCCGCCGCGGCCCACCTCTCCCTGGGTATTTCGATCGAGGAGCTCGGGCCGCCGATCGATCCAGGTGCGCTCGTGCGCCTCGACCTGCCTCAACCCGAGGTCCGCCCGAGCAAGATCGCCGCGACCGTGCTCTACGTTGACTCGTTTGGCAACATCGCGCTCAATCTCACTCGCGAGCACGTCGCCGAAGTCGGCATCGTTCCGGGTTCGCGGGTCGAGCTCGAGCTCGGCGGCGAGCGTTTCTATGCCGTCGCCGCGCGCACGTTCGCCGACGCGAGGCCGAGCGACGTCATGCTCTACGAGGACAGTTATCGGAACATGTCGGTGGCGATTCCGCACGGAAACGCAGCCGAGATGCTGCACGCGCGCGTCGGCCAGTCGATCCGGATCAACGTCGACCGCCTCTGACTTGCGGGCGGCGCGGCCGTCTGACACGCTCCGCCAACAAGGGCGTTCGCGGAGCGGTATCACCGTCCCGGACGTCCTTCTTTCTGGCTCAGGAGTGGGGCGGCCGGCGGTCGGCCCAGGGACGAGCCGCCTCGAGCTGAGACGCAACGCGGAGGAGCAGTGCTTCGCCGAGCGGTGGTCCGACGAGCTGGACGCCGATCGGGAGACCGGAGTCCGTCCAGTGCAGCGGTAGTGACACCGCCGGCTGACCGGTGACGTTGAACGCGGCCGTGAACGGCGTAAAGCCGGCCGCGCGATCGAACTGTTCGCGCGGGCTCTCGGGCTCGGTCTCCCAGCCGAGCGGAACGGGCGGGAGCGCGAGCGTGGGCGTCAAGAGCAGGTCGTAGTCGGCCCAAAGCGCGGCGATCCGTCGGGCACGCAGCTGCAGCCGCCCGACCGCGCCGGCGTAGGCGGGGCTCGTCGTCGCGACCGCGCCGTCGAGGTACCACTGATTCAGCGTCGAGAGCTCGGTCGGATCGGCGATCGGATACAGCGCCGGAATCGTCTGCCAGACGGGAAGGAAGTCCTCCATCAGCTCCTGACCACCCCAGTCGGGCGCTGCCTCTGCGACCTCGTGGCCGAGGGAGGCGAGCAGCTCGGCGGCGTCGAGCGCAGCCGCGACGCACGATGGATCGACGTCGGTGTCGATGGGTGCTTCGGTGGTGAGTGCGACCCGCAGCCGGCCCGGGTCGACGCCGATCTCCTCTACGAAGGGACGCTCGGGCGCAGGGGCCGGGAAGGGGTCGCCCCACTCGTAGCCCGAGACGACGTCGAGATACGCCGCCGCGTCGGCGGTCGTCCGTGCCAGCGGCCCGCTCGTGCCGAGCCCGATCCCAGGGACGAAAGGCGCGTTCGACACGCGTCCACGTGACGGCTTCAGGCCGAAGACGCCGCAGCAGGAAGCCGGGATCCGGATCGAGCCGCCGCCGTCGGAGCCCTGCGAGATCGCGCACAGGCCCGCCGCGAGCGCGGCCGCGGCGCCGCCGCTCGAGCCGCCGGCGTTGCGCGAGAGATCCCACGGCGTCCGGCAGGGCCCGTTCAGCGCCGAGTCGGTGAACGCAGTCGTGCCGAACTCCGGCGTGTTGGTCTTGCCGAGGATCACGAAGCCGGCGGCCTTCGCCCGCGTCACGTGGGCCAGGTCGAAGTCGGGGACGTTGGCCGCGAACGCCTTGGCGGAGAACGTGGTCTTGATCCCGGCGGTCGTGTCGAGGTCCTTCAACGAGATCGGGACGCCGTGAAACGGTGCATCCGCCGCCACGTCGGCTTTCGCCCGTGCGTCCGCCAGCGCTTCCTCGCCGCAGACGGTCACGTAAGCACCGAGCTCGGGATCCAGCCGCTCGATTCGCTCCAGGTAGCTCTCGACGAGCTCGACCGGCGAGACCTCGCGCTCCCGGACGAGACGAGCCTGCTCGGTCGCCGCGAGGAACGGCAGCTCCACGCGACGACCGTATCAGGCCGTTCTCAAATCCAATCGAAGGTGTCCTGCAGGAACGGGATGAAGAAGTAGAGGAGGAAGGCAGATGAGGCGAGCCACATGAACGGATGGACCTCCTTCGCCCGCCCCTGCGCCACACGGACGATGACGAAGGCGAGGAAGCCGATGCCGATCCCGTCCGTGATCGAGAACGTGAACGGCATGAACATGATCGTCAGCGCCGCGGCGAGACCGACGCCGAGGTCGGTGAAGTCGATCCCCGCGAGCTTGCGGCCGTCCTCCTGCCCCTCGGCCACTTCCTCGGCTTCGGTCAGCGCGGTCATCATCAGGAAGCCGACGAGGATCAGCGCGGGCGCCGTTGCCTGAGGAGGCACCATGCCGATGATCGGTGCGAAGAACATGAACGGGAAGAAGAGTGTTCCCGCCACCACGGCGACCCAGCCGGTCCGGCCGCCGACGCCGACGCCTGAGGCCGACTCGATGTAGGTCGTCGCCGAGGAGGACGACGCGGCTCCTCCGGCCACCGCGGCGAGCGAGTCGATGAGCAGCGGCTTGCGGACGTCCTCCATGCGGCCGTTCTCGTCGAGATAGCCCGCCTGCTTGCCGACGCCGACGATCGTGCCCATCGTGTCGAAGAAGTCGGCCAGGAAGAGCGAGAACGCCCAGACGATCGCGGAGATGAACGCGAGCTTGGTGAACGCGTCGAAGTTGAAGTTCCCGAGCAGGGCCAGGTCGGGTGTCTCGTACACGTCGCCCGGCCAGCTCGCGCCGGCGGTGAAGCCCGCCTGGCCGTCGTCTGCCTCGTTGATCAGCGTCGCGAGGATCGTGGTCGCGATGATCCCGATCAGGAGGTCGCCGCGAACGCCGCGCGCTCGCAGGACGATCGTCAGAAAGAGGCCGAAGAACGTGACCGCGATCGGCCAGGTCGTCAGCCGGCCGAGGTCGACGACCGTTCCCTCGCCTCGGACGACGATGCCGGCGCTCGTCAGGCCGATGAAGGCGATGAAGAGGCCGATCCCGATCGCGATCGCCTTCTTCAGGTCGAGCGGGATCGCGTCCATGATCCGCTCCCGCATCCCGGTCAGCACGAGGATCGTGACCGCGATGCCCTCGACGACGACGAGGCCCATCGCGGCGGGGAACGACAATCCCTCACCGGCGACGAGGCTGAAGGCGACGACGGCGTTGAGGCCGAGGCCGGGTGCGATCGCGAACGCTTTGTTCGTGTACAGGCCCATCAGGATCGTCATCACACCCGCCACCAAGCAGGTCACCGCCAGCACCTGGTTGAAGGGGAGACCGATCTCCTGCAGGCCCTCGATGCCCGCGAAGCTGAGGATCTGCGGGTTGACGAAGATGATGTACGACATGACGATGAAGGTCGTCACGCCGGCCATCGTGTCGCGGCCGAGCGTCGTGCCGTTCGCCGCGAAGCGGAAACGCCGCTCGAGCAGGCTGTTCTCGACAGGCGCCGCTGTCTCTGACATGTGCCGTCTCCTTGCCCTCGTTGACTCCTGCGGGGGAGACAATGAGAGAACCGGCGGCCGGAAGCAACCCGTCGGGTTGCGCGGCTTCTACACGGGCCGCAGGAGGAAGCGGCGCTCGAGCGGCAGGTCGCGCACGAGCTTGCGGGTCCGCTCGGTCAGATCCGAGGAATAGGCCCAGCCGACGTACTCGCAGCGGGGGCAACTGCCCGCTTCGCTCCTCCGCCGTGGTCCCGGGGTGAACTCCCGCGAGTGGCCGCAGCGGAGGCACTCGACCGTGAGCGACTCCACCGCCTTGTTGTCGGCGCAGGCATCCGGAGCCGCAACCCCGGATCGAGGGATGCCTTGTAACAGTCTGTTACTTGCCGCCGGCGGCCGCGAGCAGCTGATCCCAGCTGCAGAGCTTGATCCGCGGCCGTCCGTGCGGCTCGCCGGCGGTCTTCTCCGCCCGGTCGATCGCCTCCCAGCCTGCGTACATCACTGCGTCGACGCCGCGCTCTGCGAGTAGTTCCTCCAACGTCTCCTCGCCGCGGCGGGGCAGCACGCCCTTGCGTGCGTCGTCGAGCAGGAGCGCGACCGTCTCGGTCGCGTCCTTCTTGTTCGTCCCGATCACGCCGCTTGGCCCGCGCTTGATCCAGCCCGCGACGTACGTGCCCGGCTCGACCCGGCCGCCCTCGTTCGGGATCGTTCCGGAACGCTCGTCGAACGGAAGCCCCGGTAGCAGCACGCCCCGGTAGCCGACGCTGCGGAAGACGATGCCGCACGGGATCGTCTCGCGCTCGTCCGTCGCCACCGCCCGGCCGTCGAGGAGCTCGTTGCGGACGAGCTCGATCGCCTCGACCTTGCCGTCGCCGTGAATCGCGACCGGCGACCGGAAGAAGCGCAGCCGGATCGCGCGAGGCTTTCCCGACGGGGTACGGGCGGAATAGTCGCGCAGGTGATCCATGTTTCGCTTCACGGTCGGAGGCGCCGCGGCGAGCTCTGCTTCGCTCGCCTCGTCCAGCTCGAGGTCGGCGGGGTCGACGACGATGTCCGCCCCGGCGAGCTCGCCGAGCTCGCCCACCTCCACCGGCGTCCAGGCCGCCTGCACGGGGCCGCGGCGGCCGACGACGAGGATCTCACGGATCCCGGCGGCGTTGATCGCATCGATCGCGGCGTCGGTGGTGTCGGTCGGTGCGAGCTCCTCCGGGGTGAGCGCGAGCATGCGTGCGACGTCGAGGGCGACGTTGCCGTTCCCGATCACGACCGCCCGCTCGTGCGTCAGATCGAACTCGAGTCCCTGGAAATCAGGGTGGCCGTTGTACCAGGCGACGAACTCGGTGGCCGCCCACGACCCCGGCAGCTCCTCGCCGGGAATGCCGAGCTGCCGGTCGGTCTGCGCGCCGACCGAATAGACGATCGCGTCGTAGCGTTCGCGCAGCTCGTCGTGCGTCACGTCCTTGCCAAGCTCGACGTTGCCGAAGAAGCGGAAGCCGGGTTGTGCCGCGGTCTTCTCGAACGCGCGCGAGACCGCCTTGATGTTCGGGTGGTCGGGCGCGACGCCCAGGCGCACGAGGCCCCACGGCGTCGGCAGGCGCTCGATCAGGTCGACCTCGACCGGAAGGTCGCCCGCGAGCAGCGCAGCCGCGGCGTAGAACCCGGCCGGCCCGGAGCCGACGACCGCGACACGGAGGGGGTCCACGCGCGAGAGTTTAGGGTGACAGTTGAAATCGACGAAGGGAGCTCGGCATGGGGGGTCTCGGAGATCTGTTGAAGGGCACGGGCGGTGGGAGCGGCGGCGGTGGCCTCGGCGACCTGCTCGGCGGCATCCTCGGCGGCAGCTCGGGCGGCGGCGGCTCGAGCAGTCTCGGCGGCAATCCGATGCTGCGGATGTTGCTCCCGCTCGTAGCGAGCATGCTGATGAACGGCGGCCTGCAGAAGATCCTCGGCCGGCTCCAGCAGAGTGGGAGCACGAAGGGCAAGTCGTGGGTCGCGACCGGAACGAACGAGCCGGCCGACGCCGACGACATCAAGGCGGCGCTCGACGAGCAGGAGCTGGCGGAGATCGCGCAGCAGCTCGGAGTCAGCAAGGACGAAGCCGCAGAGGCGGTGGCGCAGGTCCTCCCGGACGTGGTCGATCAGGCGACGCCGGACGGCGAGCTCCCCGACGACGCCGAGCTCGACCGGAAGTTCGGCCGCCTCCACGAGCTGGGAGGCTCCTAGACACCGGGCCGCACGATCCCGCACTCATAGGCCAGGATCACGGCCTGGATCCGGTCGCGCAGGCCGAGCTTGCCCAGCACGCGAGCGACGTGGGTCTTGACCGTGTGCTCGCTGACGACGAGCTCGGCGGCGATCTCGGCGTTCGACCGTCCACGGGCGAGCAGGCGTAACACTTCGACCTCGCGTGCGGTCAGCACGTCGAGATCTGGCGGGGTCGCAGCGGTGGCGTCCAGCGCTGCGAACCGCTCGATCAACCGCCTGCTGACCGTCGGCGCGAACAGCGAGCCGCCGTTCGCGACGATCCTGATCGCGGCCAGGAGCTGCTCCTCGGGTGCGTCCTTGAGCAGGAACCCGCTCGCACCGGCTCGTAGTGCGGCGAACACGTACTCGTCGAGGTCGAAGGTGGTCAGGACGAGTACGCGGGGACCTTCCGCCGAGGTGCAGATCTGCCTCGTTGCCTCGATCCCGTCGACGCGCGGCATGCGCACGTCCATCAGCACGACGTCCGGGCGTAGCTCCCGCGAGAGCGACACGGCTTCCACCCCGTCCGAGGCCTCGCCGACGACCTCGAGGCCCGGGTCGGCGCGCAGGATCATCCGAAAGCCGGAGCGCACGAGCTGCTGGTCGTCGGCGAGGACGACCCGGATCACAGCGGCAGCCTTGCCCGCACTGCGAAGCCGCCGCCGGAATGTGGCCCGCTGTCGAGCTCGCCGCCGAAGACCGCTACCCGCTCGCGCATGCCGACGAGGCCGTGGCCGCCGCCTGCCCCGTTCGCGGCGCCGGCGCCCGTGTCGGAGATCTCGAGCTCGAGCGCGTCCGGCTCGTAGGAGATCGACACCCGGGCTCGGGCCGGGCCGGCATGCTTGAGCGCGTTCGTCAACGCCTCCTGCACGATCCGGTACGCGGAGACGTCGACGCCGGGTGACAGCTCGCGTCGCTCGCCCTCGATGCAGCAGGTCGACGGGGAGTCCGGCATCGCGCACCTGGGTCAGGAGCTGCTCGAGATGCGCGAGCGATGGTTGCGGGGCGAGTGCGACGTCGTCGTCCTCGGCCCGAAGCATCTGCAGGAGCCGGCGCATCTCGGCGAGCGCAGTGGCTCCGGTCGACTCGATCGCATCGAGCGCCTCGTCGCGCTCGCTGCCCTCGGCGTGCCGCGCACCGCGGGCCTGGAGCACGATCACGCTGATCGCGTGCGCAACCACGTCGTGCAGCTCTCGCGCGATCCGCGCGCGTTCCTCGGCGACGGCGGCGCGCGCTCCTTCGTCGCGCTCGACGATCAGCTCACGTTCGCGCGCGCGCCGTCGCCGCATCGCCCGCCCGGACAGCCAGAGGCCGCCGAAGATGACGAAGAAGAAGATCGCGTTGCCGAGCTAGTCGAGCAGCGTGCCCTCGTTCGCGTCGGCGATCGTGCCGGCGAGGGCGACTACCGAGACCACGAGCAGCGCGCCGGCGACGCACGACGGCGACCGTCGGTGTGGGCGCCGACCGAGTAGGTGGCGATCGCGAGGCAGATCGCGAGCGTGAGCGGGTCCTCGTTGATCGGGCTCTTGAGTGTCGATCACGATCCACGCGGCGAGGTTCAGAGCGAGCACGGCGAGCGGGAAGCGTCGCCGGTGCAGCAGCGAGAGCGGCAGCAGCAGGGCGAGCGGGAGGAACATCCGCCGGTCGTAGTCCGGGTGGACGAACAGCACCTCTAGCACCGCCGCAACGGCGAGCCCGAGTGGCAGCAACCGATCCCGGCCCGTCGGCGAAGCTCTCCATGCCACGAGCGTACGACACGTTTCGGTCGTCTCGACATCAGCCTCGGGAGTGAGTCCTCGGTTCGCCCGCCGGAGCGATGTCGCGGCGTTGCCGCACTCCTAGCGTCGGTCCGACAGTGACCAAGGAGGATTCGATGCGCAGGTACACGGCCCTCGTCGTCGCCCGGCGGCGCTTGCCGGCTGCGGCGGCAACGAGCAGGAGCAGAACGTGGTCGAGATGCGGGGCGACGAGTACGCGTACGTCATGCCCGACACGGCCCGGCGGCTGGACGACGATCGACTTCAGGAACACAGGCGAGGAGCCGCACGAGTTCGCGCTCTTCCGCCTCGACGAGGGCAAGACGATCGCCGACGTGAAGGCGCTGCTCGCCGACCCGGCCTCTCAGCAGCAAGGGCCGCCGAGCTGGGTGACGATCGTCGCCGGCGTCCCGACGCTGGACGCCGGCGCCGAAGCGTCGCTGACCCAGAAGCTCGAGCCGGGACGGCACGTGCTGATCTGCTTCCTGGACGGACCGAGTGGACGGCCGCACTTCGTCGACGGCATGATCCGCGAGCTCGAAGTCGCCGGCGATGATCGCGGCGACGAAGGCCCCAAGCCGACGCCGTGCTCGAGCTCGGCAAGGGCTGAAGGCGCCGGAGCTCGAGGCCGGCGTGCGCACGCTCGAGTTCCGGAACGACGGCGACGAGCGATTCGGCGCTCTTCCTCGTCGCGTACGAGCCGGGAAGACGGCGAAGGATCTCGATCGCTGGGAGGAGGCGGGAGCACAGGGGCCGTCACCGCGGCAGTTCCTGGGTGGCGTAATCGACGTGCCCGCGAAGGGCTCGGCGTACTACACGGTCGAGCTCGAGGCCGGGCGCGAGTACACGCTGCTCGACGACGCAACGGGGTCGGGAGCTGAGCTTTCACGCCGCGCTAGTGCGAGCAGCCGGAGCCGCAGGCGCCCCCGTGCTCGGCGGCGGGGGCGTCAGCCGCTGTTGAATCGGCGGAGCCCTCCTCGACCGTGAACGAGTGGCCGCAGCCGCATGAGGCCTGGGCGTTCGGGTTGTCGATCTTGAAGCCGGACTCCTCGAGCCCGTTCAGGAAGTCGATCGTCGCGCCCTTCAGGTACGGCGCGCTGTACGGATCGATCACGACCGTGACGCCGTGCAGCTCGAGCGTCTCGTCGTCCTCGACCGGGCCGGCGTCGAAGCCGAGCCCGTACTGGAAGCCGGAGCAGCCGCCGCCCTGAATCGCGACCCGCAGCACCGAGCTCTCGCCCTCCGGATCCTCGGCCATCAGCTCGCGGATCTTCTCGGCGGCGGTCGGGGTCAGCGAGACGAGGGTCTCCCCGCCATCAATTTCAGAGCGTTCGACGATCTCCATGCAGCAGATGGTAGCAGCGGCATTTGTCGCCCTCGGGAGGGCGACTTTGTAACAGCGGAGTCGGGCTTGGCTCCGATGCTTGCAGCTCTCTTCGTGCGCCCGTCCTAACCTTGCTAGCGTAGGCCCGACTCGGATGCTGGGCGACTACTTTCCGTTCCTGGTCTACGCCTTCCTCGCCGCCGTGATCCCGGCCTCGATGATCGCGTTCTCGTTCATCTTCGCCCAGCCCCCGAAGCGCCGCGTCAAGGCCCGCTTCCTGCCGTTCGAGTCCGGCGTCTCCGAGGGGCCGCCGAAGCAGCAGCGCTTCACGGTCAGCTTCTACCTGACGGCGATGCTCTTCATCCTCTTCGACATCGAGATCGTCTTTCTCTATCCGCTCGCGATCGTGCTCGAGCAGCTGGGCTGGTTCGGGCTGACGGAGTTCCTCGTCTTCATCGCGATCCTCGGCGTCGCGTACATCTACATCTGGCGGAAGGGCGCGCTGAACTGGAAGTGAGAGCGTGGCACTAGACAAGTCGGTCGACCAGTCGCGAGCCTCGAAGCGCCCGCTTGCGAAGGCGGGCCTCCAGTCCGAGCGGCTGCTCTGGCCGACCAAAGGGCCGGGTGTCTTCGAGCGTGAGGTCGAGAGCATGGAGGACGCGCTCGGGCTGACGACGCTCGAGAAGGCGGTCGCCTGGGCGCAGACGAAGTCGATGTGGCCGGCGACGTTCGGCCTCGCCTGCTGCGCGATCGAGATGATGTCGATCGTCTCCTCGCGCTACGACATCGCGCGCTTCGGGATGGAGAAGTTCAGCTCGTCGCCGCGCCAGGCCGACTTGATGATCGTCTCGGGCCGCGTCGCGCACAAGATGGCGGCGCCGCTGCGGCAGGTCTACGACCAGATGCTCGAGCCGAAGTGGGTGATCGCGATGGGCGCTTGCGCGAGCTCCGGCGGCATGTTCAACAACTACACGATCCTGCAGGGCGTCGACAAGATCGTCCCGGTCGACATTCACGTCCCGGGCTGCCCGCCGCGGCCGGAGGCGCTGATGGAGGGGATCGTCCGCCTGCACGAGAAGGTGATGGCGGGCGTGCCGCCGGCGTACGAGATCCGCGGGGTCGCCTCCTAGTGCCCTACGACGGCGTCCCGGGGGTGGTGGAGACGCGCGAATCGTTCGGCGAAACGACACTCGTCGTCGATGCCGCACGGCTCGAGGAAGCGTGCCTGCACCTGCGCGACGAGCTCGGCTTCGATCTCCTGCTGGACATCACCGCGACCGACTACCTGGGCTGGGGCGCCGACGGCGTCGCCGGTTACTACGGTGCGGCGGGCGGCCGCGACCTGAACGAGCCCGCGGCCCAGGGGTACGCGCGCAGCCCCGAGCCCAAGCCGAAGCGCTTCTCCCTCAGCTACCACCTGCTTCGCCTCTCCGACGACTCGGCGCGTGTCCGCGTGCAGGTGTGGCTCGAAGACGGGGAGCCCGTCGCGACGGTGATTCCGGTCTGGCCGACCGCCGACTGGCACGAGCGGGAGGCCTTCGACATGATGGGCATCGCCTTCGGCGGCCACCCGAATCTCGTCCGGATCCTGATGGACGACGACTGGGAGGGCCACCCGCTCCGCAAGGACTATCCAATCGGCGGCGAGCCGGTGCGCTTCTCGGAGGCGGAGTAGAATGGCGATCGTCGAGACGCGCACGCCGATCTACTTCGGCTCCCGGATCCCGCAGCCGACGCCGACGGTGCTCGCGACGGATCCGAATCTCGACGACGTGTTGACCGTCAATTTCGGGCCGAACCATCCGTCCACGCACGGGGTGCTGCGGTTGATCGTCGACCTGCACGGCGAGCACGTCGTCGGCCTTTCCGCGGTGATCGGCTACCTCCACACCGGCTTCGAGAAGACGATGGAGCAGAAGACGTGGTGGAAGGGCGTCACCTACCCGGCCCGGGTCGATTACGTCTCGTTCCAGTACAACGAGCTCGTCTACGTGCTGGCGGTCGAGAAGCTGCTGGGGCTGAGGGTGCCGCGCAAGGCGACCTGGATGCGGATGTTGCTCGGCGAGCTCGCCCGGATTCACTCCCACCTCGTCTACCTCGGCACCTCGGCGCTCGAGATCGGCGCGATCTCGATGTTCTGGTACTGCTTTCGCGAGCGAGACCTCGTGCTCGACCTCTTCGAGATGGTCGCCGGGACGCGTATGCACACCCGCTACTTCCAGGCGGGCGGGCTGGCCGAGGACATCCCGCGCGGCTTCTACGACGAGGGACGCACATTTTGCGAGCGGATGCCGAAGGCGGTCGACGAGTACGAGGCGATCCTGAACGAGAACAGGATCTGGCTCGAGCGGACGAAGGGGGTCGGTCTCCTCTCCGCCGCCGACGCGATTGCGCTCGGGCAGACCGGGCCGAACCTGCGCGCGTCCGGCGTCGACTGGGACCTGCGCAAGCGCGAGCCCTATCTCGCCTACGCCGAGGTCGACTTCGACGTGCCGGTCTACGACGGCGGCGACGTCTACGACCGCTACAAGGTGCGCGTCGACGAGATGCGCGAGTCGACGCGGATCGTCGCGCAGTGCATCGACCGGATCGAGGAGATGCAGGGCGAGCCGTGGATCGCCGACGACCGCAAGGTCGTGCTGCCGCCCCGCGAGGAGCTGCACACCTCGATGGAGTCGCTGATCCACCACTTCAAGATCGTCACCGAGGGCTACCGCGTTCCCGAGGGCGAGGTCTACGTCGGGGTCGAGTCGCCGCGCGGCGAGTCGGGCTGCTACCTCGTCTCCGACGGCGGCCCGAAGCCGTGGCGCGTCAAGTTCCGCGCACCCTCGTTCGCCGCTCTGCACGCGACCGCGACCTGCATGACCGACGCCGCCGTTGCCGACCTGATCGCGATCGTGGGCTCCCTGGATGCCGTCATGGGGGACGTCGACCGGTGACGGAGCTCTACGACGAGATCCAGCAGCTCCGTGCCCTCTACCCGGTCTCCCGCTCGGCGACCTTGCCCGCGCTGCGCCTCGCGCAGGAGCGCCACGGCTGGCTCTCGCCCGACGCATTCCGCGAGGTCGCGGAGGCGCTCGACGAGACACCCGCCTACTGCATGGCGGTCGCCTCGTTCTACGACATGTACCACCTGAAGCCCATCGGGATGCACCTCGTCGAGGTCTGCACGAACGTCTCCTGCGCGCTCGTCGGCGCCCAGCAGGTGCTGGAGGCGTTCGAGTCGGAGCTCGGTGTGCGAGCGGGCGAGACGACCGACGACGGCGAGGTGACCCTCCGGACGGTCGAGTGCGCGGGCGGTTGCGGCTGGGGCACCGTCGTCGCGGTCGACCATCGCTACCGGGAGCCGGTCAAGGCGGCGGACGTGCCGGCGATCGTGGAGGAGCTTCGTGGCAGCTGAGCAGTTCGTCGTCCTCGCCGGAGCCGAGGAGAAGCCGCTGCTCACGCTCGCCGACTACCGCGAGGCGGGTGGCTACGCGGCGCTCGAGCAGGCGCGCCGGATGGAGCCGGCGCAGGTCGTCCAGGAGATCCTCGACTCCGGTCTCCGCGGTCGCGGCGGGGCGTTCTTCCCGACCGGCCGCAAGGCGAGCTTCCTCGCGAAGGGAACCGGCAAGCCGACCTACCTGGTCGTCAACGCGGACGAGTCCGAGCCGGGCACCTTCAAGGACCGCGAGATCATGTTCAGCGTCCCGCACCGGCTGATCGAGGGCTGCCTGATCACCGCGCACGCGATCGAGTGCGAGCGCGTCTTCATCTACATCCGGGGGGAGTACCTGCACGAGTTCGAGTTGCTGCGTGACGCCCTCGAGCAGGTGCACGAGGCGAAGCTGCTCGGCGGCGTCACGATCGTGCTCCACCGCGGCGCCGGCGCCTACATCTGCGGTGAGGAAACGGCGCTGCTCGAGTCGCTCGAGGGCAAGCGCGGCCAGCCGCGGACGAAGCCGCCGTTCCCCGCCGTCGCGGGCCTCTACGCCTCGCCGAGCCTGATCAACAACGTCGAGACGATCGCGACCGTCCCGAAGATCATCGAGCTCGGCGCCAAGGAGTACGCCAAGATCGGCGTGCCGCCGGACTCGTCCGGTACCCGCGTCTTCTCGTTGTCGGGGAACGTTGTCAATGGTGGCAACTACGAGCTGCCGATGGGCGTGACACTGCGCGAGCTGATCTACGACGTCGGCGGGGGCATCCCGGACGGCCGGCAGCTGAAGGCGATCATCCCCGGCGGTTCGTCCGTCCCGGTCCTGACGGCCGACCAGATCGACGTCCCGCTCGACGCCACCTCGATGGCGGAGGCGGGCTCGATGCTCGGTTCGGGCGCGATCATCGTCATCGACGACCGGTGCTGCATGGTCCAGCTCGGCCTACGGGTGGCCCAGTTCTACATGCACGAGAGCTGCGGCAAGTGCACGCCGTGCCGCGAGGGCACACGTTGGATGGTGCAGATCCTGAACGGGATCGAGGAGGGCACAGCCTCGCAGGGCGACCTCGATCTGCTCCTCGATGTCTGCGACCGGATTCTCGGCAAGTGCCTCTGCCCGCTCGGCGACGCGGCCGCGATGCCCGTGGCGAGCTACATCGATAAGTTCCGCACCGAGTTTCAGGCCCACCTCGAGAGCGGCTGCCCGATGCAGGGCGAGTCGTCGCTCGAGGGCGTGCTCGCCCCGGTCGACCAGCACACGCACGCTACGGTCGCGGAGGTGCCTGCGTGAGAGCGTCGGAGTCCGTCAAGGTCACGATTGACGGCCGCGAGGTCGAGGTCGCGCAGGGACTCGGGCTCGTCGAGGCCGCCGCTGTCGCGGGATCGAGATCCCCGTCTTCTGCTACGAGCCGCGGCTCGGCCCGCCTGTCGGCGCGTGCCGGATGTGCCTGGTCGAGATCGAAGGGATCCCGAAGCTCCAGGCCGGCTGCACGCTGACCGCCCAGGACGGAATGATCGTTCGCACGGCGCAGTCGTCGGAGAAGGCAGCCGAGGGCCAGGAGGCGACGCTCGAGTTCATCCTCGTCAACCACCCGCTCGACTGTCCCGTCTGCGACAAGGGCGGCGAGTGCCCGCTCCAGGACCTGACGTTCAAGTACGGGCCCGGCCAGACCCGGATGACGTTTCCGAAGCGCACGTTCGACAAGCCGATCCCGATCTCGCCGACGATCGCGCTCGACCGCGAGCGGTGCATCCTTTGCTACCGCTGCACGCGCTTCTCCTCCGATGTCGCCGAGGACGGGCAGCTCGTGGCGCGCAACCGCGGCGCGCAATCGCTGATCACGACCTTCGAGGACGAGCCCTACCGCGCTCCGTTCAGTGGCAACGTGATCGAGCTCTGCCCGGTGGGAGCGCTCACCTCGACGCAGTACCGGTTCGAGGCGCGGCCGTGGGAGATCCAGAACGTCCCCACTGTGTGCGGCCTCTGCCCGGTCGGCTGCAACGTCAGCGCGACGACGCGGGAGGGCAAGGTCAAGCGCGTCCTCTCCCGCAACCATCCCGAGGTCGACCAGGGCTGGCTCTGCGACAAAGGCCGCTTCGCATTCCCGCACCTCTATGCGGACGACCGGATCGTCGACCCGCTCGAGCGGATGCGGCAGCGCGGGTTCGGCGACCTCTCGTGGGACGACGCCCTCGACCGTGCGGAGGCGCTGCTGCGCGGCGCGCAGGGCCGGATCGTCACCGCGCTCTCGGGCTCCGAGACGGTCGAGCAGGCCTACGCGCTCGCGAAGCTCCTGCGTCAGGGTCTCGGCGCGCACTCGGCCGTGATGCCGGAGGCGACCTCGCACGCGCTCGATGCCTTCCGCGCTCCGCTCTCGGCGATCGCGGACGCCGAGGTCGTGGTCGTCGTCGGCGAGGACCGGGTCGCGGACCGGGCGCCGATCGTCGACCTCTGGATCAAGCAAGCGAGGCGGAATGGTGCCGAGGT
>CAVSWD010000001.1:0-575253 GCA_963731615.1 uncultured Gaiellaceae bacterium | reverse complement strand
CACGCTGCGATCTCCTACGCCGCGTGCGCGGCCGAGGTCGAGGTCGACGACGAGACCGGCCACGTGAAGGTGACGCGCCTCGTCCAGTGCTTCGACGTCGGCAAGGCGATCAACCCGACCCTCGTCGAGGGTCAGATCGAGGGTGGCGCCGTACAGGGCCTGGGGCTCGGCGTGCTGGAGAACTGCTACCCCTACTACCCGAGCGTCGAGCACCGCGGCGGTCAGTTCGGCTCCTACCTCGCACCGGGCATGGAGGATCTGCCGCAGGTGGACACGCTGATCATCGAGAACCCTTCCGCGGGCGGCCCATACGGAGCGAAGGGGATCGGCGAGATGGCGAACAACCCGCAGCCGCCCGCGATCGCCGCCGCCGTCTTCGACGCGGTCGGCGTCTGGGTGACGGAGTTGCCGATCACCCCCGAGCGTGTCCTCCGCGCCCTCGACGCGAAGCAGGAGCCGCGGCGGGAGGGAAAGCTCGTCGCCTTCGACGAGGAGCTCTCGGTCAACGCGCTCTCAGAGGGCGGCATGCGGTTCGAGGTCCCAGCCTGACGTCAGCGTTCAAGAGCTGGAACGGCGTCGAGCCCCACGCTCTCTTCCCCGGCGTGGGGCTCCGAGCCGTCGGCGGCGAGCAGGTGATGCTCTGTCACGTCACGTACGAGGCCGGCACGACCGTGCCGCTGCACGCGCACGAGACGGCGGAGCAGGTGATGTGGATCGTCGACGGCTCGCTGACGATGACGGTCGCCGGCGAGACGAAGGAGCTGGCGGCCGGCGACGTCGTCGTCGTCAACCGAGGCGTCGAGCACGAGCTGCACTCCGCCGGCGGCGTCACCTTCGTCGAAGCCCTCGCGCCGGTGCTGCGCGATCACGTGCCGGACCCGGCGCGCGATCTCGTCCTCGGCGCGCAGGGCGACTCGCTGCACTCCGACCGGTAAGTCACTCGCGAATCGGTGCGCGCTCGGGCGCATCGGCCTGGTCGGCGCCCGTCCGCTGGAAGAGCTCGACGACGTAGCCGTCGGGGTCGAAGACGAAGAGCTGGTCGACGCCGTCCCCGCGCGGCATCGGGCCCGACGCGGGCGCCACCCCGTGCTGGCCCAGCCGCTCCTGCCAGGCCGCGAGGTCGTCCACCTCGAGCGCCAGGTGGGTCGCCAACCCGCCCGCGATCCCCGGCCCCGGCGGCGGTATCCCCGCCCGTCCCGTGCTGTCGGCCTCCGCCAGCAGGTGGATCTCCGTGTCCCCGAGCGCGAACCACGCGCCCCCGAAGGTGAAGCTCGCCGGGCGCGGCAGCTCCTCGAGCCCGAGCGCCTCGCCGTAGAACCGCCGCGAGCGGTGGAGATCCGCGACGAGGAGCCCACAGTGCTGGAGCCTGATCACGGGACGCGCGTCGTTCCCAGGTGAAGCTCCGGGAGGCATCACAGGAGTATCTCGCGCGGGTGGCTTAGGATCGACCCTCCGCCAACAGGAGGCCGCACATGCCCGTGATCGACGTCAAGCTCTACGACCGCCGCGTCACCGAGGAGTCGGTGCCGAAGATGATCGAGGCGCTCACGAACGCGCTGCACGAGTCGAGCGGCGCCGCCATAGAGCACATCCACGTGATCATCCAGGGCGTCCCGGCCACGCACTGGGGCCAGGGAGGCAAGCCGGGCGCCTAGGAGGGTTTGGCGAAAGAGCGGCTGTGCCGCCGGGACGCGCTGCTCGCTCCTAGTTGGCGACCGGCACGGCGAGCTCGAGCTCGACCGGCGCCGCGCCCGGCCGCACCGCCTGCACCTCGCGGGCGTGCAAGAGCGTCGTCTTCACGATCAGCTTCGCGCGCGCGAAGTTGTCGAGCTCGGTCGGCACCGGCCCGACGCGGCGGCCGAGGGCGTACCCGGCGGCGTTCTGGCCCATCGCGCGGTAGGACGCGAGCGTGTAGAGCGGCGACATGCCGAAGAGCTCGAGGTTGTCCAGCGGCTCGAGATCGGCGCGATGGATCACCGCGGTGCCCTTCGACTGGATCCCGAGCGCGATCCCGGAGCCGGAGAGCCGCGCGCCGTCGTGCGCGATGAAGGCGACGTCGGCGACCCGGCAGACGCGAACGAGGCGCGGCTCTGCACCGCCGTCGCGGATCCCCTCGCAGATCGCCTCGAGCACGTCCCGGTGGCTGTGCTCGGCGATCGTCTTGCTGATTCCGGCCGCGAACGCCGGCCCGACCGCGACGACGACCTCGGCCGGATCGGCGCCCTTCGCCGCCTCGCCGCGCTCGAGCACGACCGGCTCCGCGCCGGTCTCGCTCCCGAGCAGCTCAGCCGGATCGACGACGTGAGGCAGCGACTGCAGGAGCTCCCAGCGCTCGCCGTCGAGCCGGTAGCCGGTACCAGGCCCGCTGTAGTCGTTCGGGTCGTTCACAGCCGAGTGCACGAGGCCGCCGGCGTCGATCACCGCGGCCGTCTGCAGGTAGTCGGCCGAGATCCGCTGTCGCTGCATCGAGACGATCGCCTCCGCGACCTCGCCGAAGCCGCGCCGGTCGAGCGCGAGCGCGACGTCCAGCCCGGAGACGCCACGTGCCAGGAGCTCGTCGGCCGCCTCCACGTCGGCGGCCCGGTCGCGGTCGGGCATCTCGGTGGAGTCGTGAGCGACGGTCGCGGCCTCGACTTCGGCGTCCGAGACGGGCGGTAGGCCGAGCTCGGCAAAGAGGGCCTGAACGGCGCGTGCGGCCTCTGCGCGGACACGCAGCACCTCCGCCTCCGCCACCGGCTCGATCCCCGCGTCGACCTGCCAGTCGCGTTGGATCGTCAGCCACTCGTCGATGTCGTCCGCGTCGAAGTTGCCGCCGCCGAAGGTGTTGTCGCGGCGCGGCATCACCGAGTAGCCCGAGGTGACGAAGTCGGTGCCGGGCAGGAACTGGCCCATCAGCTTCGCCGTCTTGCGGATCTCTGAGTGCGAAGCGATCGCGTCGTTGCCGGAGGCCACCTCGAGGTCGAGCCAGGCGGCGAGGACGTTCTCGCCCAGAATCGCTCTGGTGCCGCCGGGCACCGAGAGCACGAGCGCAACGCAGGAGATCGACCCGTTCTGCACGCCCTGCGAGCCCGCCGCACGCACCGCGGCGAGGCAGCGGGCCTCGAGGTAGAGCATCGAGTACCCCTGCGCATGGCCCATCAGGGCCTCGGAGCCGGTGCCCGAGGTGAAGCGCACCTTGACGCCCCGCGAGGCGTAGGCGGCGCCGAGGAACGCCTTCGACCACGGCGTGTCGTCCCCGTCCACGAAGACAGGCTCGGTGCCGTAAACGGACAGTGTCTCGGCGTAGGAGACGAGGCCGCGGAACGCCAGCTCGAGGTTGCGCCGTTCCTCGACCGCGCACTGCGTCATCACACCCGGCCGGCCCGTCTGCGAGCCGATCAGAAGCGAGATCGCGTTCAGCGGCGCGTAGCGCGCGACGCCGACCGTCGTTTCCATCTCGGCGAACCCTCGCCGCGCCGCCTCGGCTGCGTCCGCCGCGAGCAATGCGGGGCTCTCCTTCAGGTTCGTCACGTGCGCCTGGTTCGCGGGAGCGCGCCGCGCGCGAAGCTTCTTCAGCGCCAGCATCAGCTCGACCGGGTCGAGCAAACCGATCACGCGCGCGAGCTTCGCCGGCGTCAGGCCGCGGGCGAGTCGCACGAGCTCGCTCCTTGGCACGCCGACGTCCACGAGCATCCGGCCGAGCGCCAGGTCGTCGAGCGCCATCGCCTCGCCGGCGACGCCGAGGTCGAGCCCGTGCGCGACGACGAAGCGGTCGATGACGTCGAAATCGGGCGCAGCCCGGCCGTCGAGCCGCACGACGACGCCCTCCTCGACCAGCAGCTCCGGCTCCGGATCGCGAGGCCCCGCGGCGGCGACGAGCCCGAGCTCGGGGTACGGCGAGACGAGCACCTCCTGGCTCAACTCCCGGCGCTCACGCGCCTCGAAGCGGCGGCTACGCACGCGCGAGCAGCCCTCGCTGCTCGTACACCGCCGCGGCCTCGCGCACGAACGCGGCCGTGCGGGTCGCGTCGTAGCCGTCCAGGCGAGCCGCCCAGGACTCGAGCTCCGCCGCGGTCGACCGGCCGGGCCGCAGCGACGTGTAGATCTGGAGCAGCTCGCCGTCGGGGACGAGCGCCAGCTCGGCGGCTCGCTCCAGGCTCTCGGCCAGAGGTTCCCGCCCGGCGGCGCGGGACACCGCTGCCTGGCGGCGCAGGGTCTCCGGCGTCGCTCTCGCATCGAGTGCCGTGATCCGCCCGGCACGCACCGCCTCGAGCGTCACGTCGGCGAGCGGCGTCCCGTCGAGGGTCGAAACGAGGTCCGGCCGCCGGCTGCCGAGCGGGTAGTCGCGGATCGGATCGAAGCTCATGGTCGATGAGGCTTTAGGCTTGACGCGAAGCCATGGCCAACCACGTGAACGATAATCGATTTTCGAGCAGAGTCGCACTCGTCTCCGGCGGGGCGAGCGGCATCGGCGCAGCCGTCGCGCGCCGGCTCACGGCCGAAGGCGCCCGCGTCGCGACCCTCGACCTGAATGCGGAGCCCAGCGACGGCCTTCTCGCCGTCGCCGGCGACGTTTCCCGCTCCGCCGACGTCGACGCGGCCGTGGAGCGCGTCGAACGCGAGCTGGGCCCGATCGACGTGCTCGTCTGCGCCGCCGGCATCCCCGGCCAGTCGCTGCCGAGCCTCGAGATCCCGGACGACGAGTGGCGGCGGGTGCTGGCGATCAACACCGACGGTGTCTTCTATTGCAACCGCGCCGCCGCCCGCGGGATGACCGAGCGAGGCTACGGCCGCATCGTCAACGTCGCCTCGATGGCGGGCAAGGAAGGCAACCCGATGGCGGCTGCGTACTCGGCCTCGAAGGCTGCCGTGATCGCGCTGACGAAGGCGATCGGCAAGGATCTCGCCCGAACCGGGGTGCTCGTCAACTGCATCGCCCCCGCCGTCGTCGAGACTCCGATCCTCGACGGGCTCACGCAGGCTCACATCGACTACATGGTCGAGCGGATTCCGATGGGCAGGATGGGAACCGCGGACGAGGTCGCCGCCCTGGTCTGCTGGCTCGCCAGCGAGGAGTGCTCGTTCTCAACGGGCGCGACCTACGACATCTCCGGCGGGCGGGCGGTCTACTAGTGCTCAGCGTGCGTCTGCGGGGGCCGGACGGGATCGAGAACGGCGTCGTGGAGGACGGTGTCGTCGACGCCGAGCGCAGCGGCCTGATCGAGCTGCTCGACCGAGACCGGCTGACGTTGCCGGCGCCGTACGAGCTGCTGCGGCCGCTCGATCCGCCCGAGGTCTGGTGCGCCGGAGTCACCTACGAGCGCTCGCGCGACGCGCGCATCGAGGAGAGCGCCGCGCAGGACGTGTACACGCTCGTCTACGACGCCGAGCGGCCGGAGCTCTTCCTCAAGGACGCCGACTGCCGCCGCACGGTCGGCCCGGGCGAGCCGATTGGCGTCCGCTCCGATTCCGCCTGGAACGTCCCCGAGCCGGAGCTCGGGCTCGTTCTCGGAGCCGGCGGCGAGATCGCCGGTGTCACGATCGGCAACGACGTCTCGTCCCGCGAGATCGAGGGAGCGAACCCGCTCTACCTGCCGCAGGCAAAGGTCTACGCCGGCGCGTGCGCAATCGGCCCGTCCGTCCTCTCCCCCCTCCCCGCCGAGCCGTGCGAGATCCGGATGCGGATCCTCTCCGACGCGGGGCGTGAGGTCTTCGCCGGCGAGACCTCGACCGCGCGGATGAAGCGAACGTTCGCCGACCTCGTCGCCTTCCTGCTGCGCGAGAACCCGGTGCCGCCGGGCAGCGTCCTCCTCACCGGCACCGGCCTCGTCCCTCCCGACGACTTCACACTCGAGCCGGGCCAACTCGTCGAGATCGAGGTGCCCGGAATCGGCATCCTCGCCAACCCCGTCGTCCTCGCTTCCACGCTGCTCGAAAGGAGCCTCGCCCATGTCTGACACGCTCACCGGAGCCCCCGCCAAGAACTACGTGGGCGGCGAATGGCGCGAGAGCGCGAGCGGCGAGCGCTACGAGAAGCGGAGCCCCTGGCGTCCCTCGCAGGTGACCGGCGTCTATCCGGCATCGGATGCCGCGGACGGCCGTGCTGCGGTGGAAGCGGCGGGCAACGCCTTCCCGGCGTGGTCGGCGCTCCCGCCCGCACAGCGCGCTTCGTACTTCGGCAAGGCCGCCGACGCGATCGAGGCCCGCGCCGAGCAGATCGCGCAGGACATGACGGCTGAGATGGGCAAGCCACTCCGCGAGGCGCGCCTGGAGGCGATGCGCGCCGCCACCATCCTCCGCTTCGCCGCCGGCGAGGCCTGGCGGCCCATCGGCGAGCTCTATGCACCCTCGGTGCCGAACCAGCGGCTCTACACGCTCCGCCGCCCGCTCGGCGTCGTCGCCCTGATCACGCCCTGGAACTTCCCGATCGCGATCCCGGTCTGGAAGCTCGCTCCGGCGCTGATCCACGGCAACACCGTCGTCCTCAAGCTCGGGTACGAGGCGCCCCGGACCGGCCTGCACGTCGCCGAGTGCTTCGCCGAGGCCGGGCTGCCGGCCGGCGTCCTCAACGTGCTGACCGGCGCAGGATCGAAGGTCGGAGCCGAGCTCGTCCGCAACCCCGACGTCCGCGCGATCTCGTTCACCGGCTCGGTGCCGGTCGGCCGTTCGGTGCGCGACGAGGCCACGGCCCGCAACTGCCGCGTCCAGCTCGAGCTCGGCGGCCAGAACCCGCTCGTCGTCATGGCCGACGCCGAGCTCGACCGCGCGGTCGAGGCCGCCTACGCCGGCGCCTTCTGGTCGGCGGGCCAGAAGTGCACTGCGACGCGCCGCATCCTCGTCCAGGACGCCGTCTACGACGACTTTCGCGAGCGGATGCTCGCGCGCATCGCCGCCGGCAAGGTCGGCGATCCCGCCGATCCGGACGTCGAGGTCGGGCCGGTGGTAAACGAGAACGCGATGGAGGAGATCCTGGCCGCGATCGCGCGCGCCCGCAGCGACGGGACCGTGCTCGCCGGCGGCGAGCGCACGGACGACGAGGGCTACCTGATCGCACCGACGCTCGTCGAGGGTCTCGCCGACGACGCCGAGCTCTCCTGCGAGGAGGTGTTCGGCCCCGTCACCTCGCTCTACCGCTTCGACACGTTCGACGAGGCGATCGAGCGGGCGAACGCCGTTCGCTTCGGCCTCTCGGCCGGGCTCTTCACGCGTGACCTGCACGTCGTGCAGCGGTTCAGCGAGGAGATCGGCGCGGGAATAATCCACGTCAACTCGCAGACGGCCGGGGCCGACGTGCACGTCCCCTTCGGCGGCGTCAAGGAGTCGGGCTGGGGCCCGCACGAGCAGGGCCGCGCCGCGATCGAGTTCTACACGGAGACGGTCACGGTCTATCAGGACGCACCGCTTGCCTGATCGCGTGCTCGTCACGGGCGCGCTCGGCTGCCTGGGCGCCTGGACGGTCAAGGCGCTGCTCGACCAGGGCGAGGAGCCCATCGGCTACGACCTCGGCGGCGACGACGCCCGCCTGCGGCTCGTGCTCGACGCGGACGAGCTGGGCCGCGTTGCGCTCGTTCGCGGGGACGTCACAGATGCTGACGCGCTCGGGAGGGCGTTCGACGAGCACGGGATCACGCGCGTCGTCCATCTCGCTGCGCTCCAGGTGCCGTTCTGCCGGGCCGACCCGGCCGCCGGCGCCCGCGTCAACGTGCTCGGCACGGTTGCGGTGCTCGAAGCGGTGAAGGCGCGGCGCGAGCGGATCGCCGGTGTCGCCTACGCCAGCTCCACGGCCGTCTACACCGATGCCGACCCGTCCCCAGCACCCGAGTCCGGCGGCACCCGCCCGACGACGCTCTACGGTGTCTACAAGCTCGCCAACGAGGGGACGACGCGGATCTTCTGGGCGGACGAAGGCATTGCGTCGATCGGGATCCGGCCCTACGTCGTCTACGGACCCGCTCGCGATCAGGGCCTGACCTCCGGTCCCTCGCTGGCGATGGCGGCCGCCGCACGCGGCGACGGCTTCGAGATCGGCTACGGCAGCACGGTGCAGTACGACTTCGCGCCCGACGTGGGAGTCGCATTCGCCCGCGCCTCGGCCGCGGCGACGGAGGGCGCGCACGTCGCGAACTTTCCCGGTGTCGCCGCGTCGACGCAGGACGTCGCTGCCGCGATCGAGACGGTCGTGCCCGAGGTTTCGGGACGGATCACGTGGACTGAAGACCAGCTGCCGTTCCCCGAGACGCTCGAGGCAACGAAGCTGGAGCGCCTGATCGGCCCGCTACCGCGCACCCCGCTCGCCGAAGGCGTGCGGCGGACGATCGAGCACTACCGCCGCGTCAATGCAGCAGCGGCCTAAGCGTGTCGCGAGCAATGAGGAAACCGCGCTTGACGAGCGCCTCGCTGCCCTCGAACGTCCTGTCCTCGTGCTCGACCGAGACGACGCCGTCGTAGCCGGCGCGGTAAAGGGCGGCGATGAAGCGGTCCCAACGCACCTCGCCGAGACCCGGCAGGCGTGGCACCTGCCAGCCCATCCCGAGTGAGAGCGTCCCGTTGCGGTAGAGCCCGTCCCGGTCGATCTCGAGATCCTTCGCGTGGACGTGGAAGAGCTTCTCTGCGTAGTCGCGTACCGCCCGCTCGGCGTCGATCATCAGCCAGACGAGGTGCGACGGATCGAGGTTGAGGCCGAAGCTCGAGCTGTCGACGATCGAGAACATCTCGTCCCACGCAGCCGGGGTGGCGGCGAGATTCGTGCCGCCGGGCCACTCGTCGTAGGAGAAGATCATCGGGCAGTTCTCGATCGCGATCTTGACGCCGCGCTTCTCCGCGTGATCGACGAGCCGAGGCCAGACCTTGCGGAACTCGCGGAAGTTGTCCGGAACGTTCTTCGTCTGGTCGCGGCCGGCGAAGGTGCCGACGGTGGGGACTCCGAGCTTTGCCGCCGCATCGATCACCTTCCGCAAGTGCGCGTTCGCGGCTCGCCGCTCCTTCGGATCCGGGTGGAGGTTGTTCGGGTAGTAGGCGAGCGACGAGATCTCGAGGCCGTGCCGGTCGAGGACGTCGCGCACGCGGCCGGCATCGACCTTCGCGACGTCGATGTGCGACGTGCCCGCGTACCGCCGCCGCTCGCCACCGGCGGCCGGCCAGCAGGCGACTTCGAGCATCTCGAAGCCCTCGCCTGCGGCCCAGGCCGCGACCTGCTGCAGCGACCGGCGCGGGAACGGAGCGGTGAGCAGTCCAAGCTTCACTGAGCTCGTCCGCGGGCGTCTCGCATTCGCCGCCGCACCACGCGCTCGGTCCGCCGGACGTGCTTGCGCGCCTCCGCACCCGCGCGCCTGGCGTCGCCGGCGCGGATCGCCTCCAGAATCGGGAGGTGGAACTCGGCGAGCTCGGTCTGATCCCAGAAGGTCTGGTAGGTCGCGAACGCCGTCGAGACCTCGACGCCGAGGATGAGCCAGGACTGGAGCAACGGCTCGTTGCCGGCCATCTCGACAATCGTCCGGTGGAACGCGAGGTCGTGGACGATCTGCGTGTGCCAGTCGGCCGCGGCGGCGGCCTCCCGCATCGCCTCTAGCTCGTGGTCGAGCGGCCCGAGATCGCGATCCTCGTCTCGTGCCGCCTCACAAGCCGCGAGCTCCTCGAGCACGGCGCGGACCGGGAACACCGGCAGCAGCCGTGCATCGTCGACAGCACGCACACGCGCGCCGCGAAACGGCTCCGACTCGACGAGCCGCAGCAGCTCGAGGTCGCGCAGCGCCTCGCGCACCGGCGCCTGGCTCGTGCCGAGCTCACGGGCGAGCCGTGTCTCGACGAGGCGCTCGCCGGGCTCGAGCTCGCCACGGAGGATCCGTTCGAGGAGGATGTCCTTGACCTGTTCCCTGAGGACGGTGCGCGCGATACTCAAGCCGCGGCGATCATCGATGCTCGATTGTCGCGCGTCAACCGGAGACGACGGGGTTCGTCAGCGAGCCGACTCCCTCGATCTCGATCGTGACCTCGTCTCCAGGCTGCAGAAGCCGCTGTGGGTCGCGGAAAATGCCCACGCCGGCGGGCGTCCCGGTGAGGATCAGATCGCCGGGCTCGAGCGTCATCGTCTGCGAGATGTGGCTGATGATCTCGTCGACCCCGAAGATCAGGTTGGCCGTGGTCGAGTCCTGGAGCACCTCACCGCTCACGATCGCCCGGATGCGAAGCGCGTGCGGGTCGGGGACGTCGGCCGCCGGCACGAGCTCGCCGACGGGGCAGAACGTGTCAGGCGACTTCCCTCGCGACCACTGCCCGTCCCCGTACTGGAGATCGCGGGCGCTGACGTCGTTCGCGCACACGTAGCCCCGCACGGCCTCGAGCGCGCTCTCCTTCGACACGGCCTTGACACGCGTTCCGATCACGACGCCGAGCTCGGCCTCGTAGTCGCACTTCGTCACGATCGGCGGGATCACGATCGGCTCACCCGGCCCGATCAACGCGTTCGGCCACTTCGCGAAGAGCAGTGGCGCCTCGGGAAGCTCGACGCCCTGCTCCTCGGCGTGGTCGCGGTAGTTGAGCCCGACGCAGATGATCTTGCCGGGGCGCTCGATCGGCAACACCGCGCAACCCTAACCGCCTGGGTGAGAAGTAGAGCGTGAGAAGCTAGCGGCGTGAGCGACACACGCTTCGCAGACGGCCTGCGCTACCGAATCGAAATCCCGTCGGTCGAGGGGCCCGCCGTCCTGCGGGCGGTGCTCGAGGAGGCAGACGCACGCGGCGTGCCGGTGCGCCGGGTCTCGCAGGGATCGGGCGTGATGATGCTGACCGACGCCGAGATCGCCGAGCTGTCAGCGCTCGGCGCCGAGCACGGCGTCGAGGTGTCCCTCTTCCTCGGCCCGCGAGGTGCGTGGGATGCGGGCGGCCAGTCGTTCGCGACCGGGGCCGTCAGCGGTGTCGCGCGCGGACAGGCCGGCGTCGACTGGTCGATCGCCGAGGCCCGGCGCGCCGTCGCCCTCGGCATCCGATCGGTACTCGTCGCGGATACGGGTGTCCTCGCGACGCTCGGCGCGATGAAGCGGGACGGCGACCTGCCCGAGAGCCTCGTCCTCAAGACGTCAGTCCTCCTGCCCTGTGCCAATCCGCCCACGGCCCGCGCGCTCGAAGAGCTCGGCGCGTCGACGATCAACGTCTCGACGGATCTCTCGCCGGCCGAGCTCGGCGAGCTGCGCGCGGCGTGCTCGGCCCCGCTCGACGTCTACGTCGAGGTGCCGGACGACCAGGGCGGCTTCGTCCGCTTCTACGAGGTACCCGCGATGATCCGCGCGGCGGCCCCGATGTACGTGAAGCTCGGCGTCCGCAATGCCCCCAACATCTATCCCGCGGGTCTCCACCTCGAGGACGTCGCCGTCAAGCTGGGCCGCGAGCGAGTCCGGCGCGCCGAGCTCGTGCTCCGCCTGCTCCAGGAGCAGGCGCCGGAGCTGGTCGAAGGCCGCGGCGACGACCGGCCGCCCGATCTCGGGATCCCGGAGCCGTGAGAGATCGGTTCGAGGCGATCTACACCGCCGCGCTCGCGGACATCCTCGACGCCCGCGGGCTGCACGCTCAGACACTGCCGCCGGCGATCCGCCCGCTGAACACCGGGCTCCGGCTCGCCGGGCCTGCCTTCACCGTCCAGGGAAGGCCGGCGGAGACCGCCGACTACGACGAGGCGCTGAGGAAGGTGCTTGGCATGCTCGGTCAGGTCCCGAGCGGCCACGTCGCCGTCTACGCGTGCGCGCAGGACGTGTCGGCGCACCTCGGCGAGCTCTCGGTCACGTCCCTCAAAGCCCGAGGCGTCGCCGGCTGCGTGCTCGACGGCGGCTGCAGGGACGTCCGCTTCATCCTCGACGAGGGCTTCCCGGTCTTCTCCCGCTTCGTCACGCCCGAGGACTCGACCTGGCGCTGGGAGCTCGAGGCGACCCAGGTGCCCGTGACGATCGGCCGGGTCCGGATCGATCCGGGCGACTGGATCGTCGGCGACGACGACGGGGTCGTGGCCGTCCCGCACGCGATCGCGGAGAACGTCCTCGCCGAGGCAGAGGCGAAGGCAACGACCGAGAACGAGATCCGCGCCGCCGTCCGCGACGGCATGACGCCGCTCGACGCCTACGAGCGCTTCGGAACGTTCTAGGCGATCTCGAGGACGAGCTTGCCGAAGTGAGCGCCGGACTCGAGCCGCGCGAGCGCCGCCTCGGCCTCGGCGAGCGGCCGCACCGAGTCGAGCACGGGCTTCCACGTCGCCTCCTCGAGCAGCCGCAGAAGCTGCTCGAAGTCGCGCGGACTGCCGAGCTGCGTGCCGTAGAGCGATTGCTGCTTGAAGTAGAACGGCCGCACCTGCAGCGTCACCTCCGTGCCACCCGTGCCGCCGAAGACGACCACTCGTCCCCCGGCGCGGACGGCATCGAGCGACTGCTGCCACGTCGACCCGACCGAATCGAAGACGAGGTCGATCGGCCCCAGCTCCTGCAGCGCCTCGGGCCAGTCCGGCGTCGTGGCGTAGTTGACTCCCGCCTCCGCGCCCAGCTCGCGTGCGTGCTCGATCTTCTCGTCCGACGAAGACGTGACCAGCACCCGTGCTCCGGCCTGCACGGCCAGCGAGACGGCAAAGGTCGAGACGCCGCTGCCCGCGCCGAGGACGAGCGCGGTCTCTCCCGACTGAAGGCCGCCGCGGGAGAAGAGTCCGCGGTAGGCGGTCAACGCCGCCAGCGGAAACGCCGCCGCCTCGGCCCAGGAGAAGCGGGAGGGCTTCGGGAAGAGGTTCTCCACCGGCAGCGCGACGAGCTCGGCGAAGGTGCCGTCGCGCGGGCCGCCCAGGATCCCGAACCCGGGCGCCGGTGCGTCCTCGCGGTCGCCCCAGCCGAGCCCGCAATAGACGACGACCTCCTCACCTGTGTCCCTGCGCACCCCGGCGCCGTCAGAGCCCGGAACAAGCGGTAGCGGGAACGGATAGGTGCCGGTGCGGACGAGCAGGTCACGCCGGTTGAGCCCGGCGGCGCGGAGCTCGACGAGGGCCTCGCCGGCAGCGGGCTGCGGGTCGGGCACCGCCTCGTAGCGCAGCTCGCTTCCCTCGTGCACGCGGACCGCCTGCATCAGTCCTCCCCTTCGGGCTGAGGCTTCCAGGCGGGGCTCGAGTCGTTGTTCTCCGGCTCGGTCAGCGTCTGCTCCTCGCCGTTCTCGACGTCGATCGCGACGATCGCGCCTCCTTCGGAGAAGGCGATCGTCTTGCCGTCGGGCGACCAGGCCGGCTCGAACGAGTCCTCGCCGGAGGTGACGAGTTGCACGTCCTTCCCGTCGGCCGCAACCGTGTAGATGTCGAACCGCTTGCCGTCGACGTTGCCGGAGAACGCGATTCGAAGCCCGTCCGGTGACCACGCGGGTGCCTGCGCGACGCCGTTCAACTTCGTCAGCGGGCGTCTCTGCGAGCCGTCCGGGCGTACCAGCCAGAGCTCGCGGATGCTCGAGCCGGGCGCCTTGCGCACGTACGCGATCCATTCCGCCGTCCGGCGACCACGCCGGCTCGCTCTCATCTGCCAGGTCACCGGTCAGGCGCTTGGCGCCGTCCCCGTCGTCGGCGTCCATGACGAAGAGGCGAGTCGGGGTGCCCCGCGCGAAGACGATGCGCTCGCCGTCAGGCGACCACGCCGGCTGGCCCTCGTCCTCCTTCGCCGAGGTGAGCCGCCGCGTGTCGCTCCCGTCCGCGTCCATCGCGTAGAGATCGAAGCTCCCGCTCCGTTTGCTCGCGAACGCGATCGTGGCGGCGTCGGGCGACCAGGCGGGCTCCGTCTGGAAGAAGAGCCCCTGCGGCGTCGACGAGTCGACGTCGGTCTCCGTCAGCCGCTGCTGGTCACCTCCGCTCGAGCTCAGCCCGTAGATCGCGTAGTCGCCGTCCCGCGTGCTGACCAGCAGGAGATCCGGATCTGACTTGTCGGAGCCGCCGCCGCCGCACGCCGCGAGCAGGAACGCGACACCGAGGGCGAGGAGTGGTCGCGCCGCCCTCACGCGTGCGCCACGGGCTCGACGCCGAGATACCGCCGCTGCATCTCGGTGTCCCGTTCGAGCTCCTTGGCTGTCGTCTCGAGCGCGATCTCGCCGCCGACCATGACGAGCTGGCGGTCGGCGAGCGACGTCGCCACGTCGAGCTTCTGCTCGATCAGCAGAATCGCCAGGCCCTCCTCCTCCAATTTCTTGAACACGTCGACCATCATCTCGACGATCGCGGGCGCAAGCCCCTCGGAGGGCTCGTCCATGATCAGGAGCCGCGGATTGCCGAGCAGCGCCCGGCCGATCGCCAGCATCTGCTGCTCGCCCCCGGAGAGCTCGGCGCCGCCGTTGCGCTTGCGCTCGGCCAGCCGGGGAAAGAACTCGTAGACGCGGTCCGCCGTCCACCCGGCTTCGCCCTTCCTGGACGCGATGACGAGGTGCTCGTGCACCGTGAGCGACGGGAAGAGGCGTCTGCCCTGCGGCACGTAGCCCAGTCCGGCGCGCGCGATCCTGTGCGGTGGCTTGCCCATCAGCTCCTTGCCGTCGAACTGGACGGAGCCGCTCGCCCGCGGAGGCGTGAAGCCCATGATTGCGGCGCACAGCGTCGACTTGCCCATGCCGTTACGGCCGACGATCGCGACCGACTCGCGCCCCATCGAGAAGCTGACGTCGTGCAGGGCCTTGGCGCTGCCGTAGAAAGCCTGTAGCCCCTCGACGCGGAGCAGCAGGTCACTCATCGCGCTGGTGGTGCCGGCCCAGATAGAGATCGTGGACGAGCGTGTTGCCCCGGATCTCGTCGGGGGTGCCCTCGACGATGACGCGGCCGTTGTGCATCATCGTCACCCGCTCGGCCACCGTGAGCGCGACGTCCATGTCGTGCTCGATCAGTACCAGGGTGATGTCCGGATCGAGGCCCAGCAAAAGCTCGGTCAGCAGCTGCCGCTCGCCGCGCGAGAGGCCGGAAGCCGGCTCGTCGAGCATCAGGAGCTTCGGCTCGGACGCGAGCGCCATCGCGATCGCGACCTGGCGGTGCTCGCCGTGCGAGAGGCTGCCGACGAGCTCGGAGAGCTTGTGGTCGATCGCGGCGCGGCGGGCAGCCTCTCGTGCGCGCTCGCGCAGTGCCTGGTCTCGCCGCGGCAGCGTCACCGGCCGGAGATGTCCCGCGCCGACGCCGAGCGCGGAGAGGTAGATGCTGTCCTCGACGCTGACCCCGAGGAGCATGCGGGACTGCTGGTAGGTGCGCGCCAGCCCGCGCTTGGTGCGCTTGCGGGCAGGAACCGTCGTCACGTCCTCGCCGAACAGCTCGACGCTCCCGGACGACGCGGCGAGATCTCCAGAGATGACGTTGAAGAGGGTGGTCTTGCCGGCCCCGTTGGGGCCGAGAATGGCCCGACGCTCGCCGTGAGCGACGTCGAGATCGACGTCGCTCACGGCGAGCAGACCACCGAAGCGCCGGCCGACTCCCCGCAAGCGGAGAGTCGACGCGGCACTCGGGACGGTGGACGGTGCTTCGGTCATGGACCTACTTGATGATCGTCTTCGTGATGACGCCGTTCTTCACTTCGCGGATCTTGCCCTGCCACGGCAGCTTCTTCTTCACGCACGCGGGCTGCGAACGGCCCGGGGCCGGGCTCGACGGCTTGAACAGACCGCCGAACGACTGATCGACGTTCGGCACGAAGCCGACGATCTTGGTTCCGATCGAGCCGTCGGCGTTCTTGACGACCTGCAGGGGGTACTGATCCTGGATCGCCTGCCGGCGCGTGTCGAGCCGGACGATGCCTCCGTCCGAGACCTCGTATGCCGACTGGTTGGTCTTCGGCAGCGAACGCTGCAACGCCGCTCCGATCTGGCCGCCGGAGGCGGTCAGGCCGCGGACGAGCGCCCAGGCTGCGTTGTAGTAGTTGTAGACGAAGCCGTCCGCTGCGGGCAGCTTCGGGTACCACTTCTTCATCACGGCCTCGTACCTCTTCGCCGCCGGGGTCTTGAGGCCCGGGCCGGTGCCGAAGCCGCCGACATACGTGCCGACGACCTTCGGGCCCACGACCTTGTCGGCTCCGAGGAACGCGAAGAACAGGTTGCCGGCGTGCTGCTTCGGGTTGATCGCACCGTAGGCCTGCTCGAACGCCTTCAGGCTGGACGCGGTCCCGGTGCCGCCGACGACCCACATGTAGCCGTCGACCGTGCCGGGGCGCGGCAGCTGCCGCACGAACGGCGCGTAGTCCGTCGTGTTGAGCGGCGGGAACACGCGCTTCGTGATCTGACCGCCGATCGCGCAGAAGTCCGCGATGATCCCGGCGCCGGACGTCCAGCCGAAGCTGTAGTCGTCCATGATGATCGCGGCTTTCCGCCAGCCCAGCTTCTTGTAGAGGATCTCGCCGAGGCCTGCGTTCCACTGGGCGCCGTCGCCGTGGTAGCGGAACATGTTCCTCGGTGCGATCTGCAGGGTCGGATCCTGTGATCCGGCCGTACCGATGATGAACGTCTTCGACAGGTGCGTCTTGGCGTAGTTCGCCACCGACACGGCTTCGTCGCCGGAGAGCGGGCCGATCATGACGTCGGCGTTCAGCTGCTCCATCAGCCGCCGCGTCTCCTTCAGCGCGGTCGGGCCGGTGTCGTCGCCGCAGCCGTAGCCAACGATCTGCAGCTTGTGGTTCTGGACGGTGATGCCCGAGATTCCGGCCGACGGCTTGTTCTTGTTCTTGATCTTCCCGTTCGCGTACTGCGCGAACGCGGCCTGAGCACCGCCGATGTCGAGCTCGTAGCCGAACGCGAAGGCGCCCTTGCAGTCGGTCATGATCGCGACCCTGATCGTGTGCGTCTTGGGTGCGGCGAACGCGCCGGTTACCCAGACCGCTGTCACGGCCACGAGCGCTGCGAGCGGAAGCAGGAGCTTCCAGCTACGCGATTTCTTCATCGTTCCTCCCTTGTTGCTGTAGTGAGACCCTGACGTGGTGACGAAAAACCTGCGGTTTGGTTGGTAGAACAGAACCCCCACAACCCCCTTTCACGGAGCGCTCGCCTCCGGAGCGGCCTGGTGGGTCACGGAGGCGGCTGGCCGGCGTTCCGCCGCCGCGCCTTCCCAGGGAACGCCAGAGGCGGTCCCAAAGTCCCATGAGCCCGTCCGGGGAGACGATGACGATGACGAGGAAAATCAGGCCGATGATCGTGTTGAAGCTGCCGCCGATGACGGGCAGCTCGACGTCGCGGACGTAGTTGTTGATGACGATGAAGGCGAAGGCGCCGAGCCACGCCCCCTCGATTCGGGCGAGGCCGCCGATGACGGCGATCACGAGCAGCTCGATCGTGGCGGCGAGACCGAGGTTGCCCGGCGCGATCTGCCCGTCCCACCAGACGAGAAGGACACCTGCCAGCGCGGCGATGAACGACGCGAAGCCGAACGCGAGCGCCCGGTGCAGGGGCACGTTGTAGCCGAGCGAGGTCATGCGCACGGGGTCGTCCCGCACGCCCTGCAACGAGAGGCCGAAGGGCGTTCGGATCAGGTACCTGATCGCCCCATAGACCACGAGTGAGGCGCCCAGCGCGATGTAGTAGAGCTTGTCCGGGTGGCCGACGATGTCGCCCACGAACCCGGGCGTGTATTGGTTGATGCCGGCGATCGGCGAGAACCCTCCGAACTCCGTCACCTGACCGAAGAAGTAGTTGGCAATCACGCCGTAGGTCAGCGTCAGCATCAGGAAGTAGATGCCGAAGCTCCGCGCTGCGACGGCTCCGAAGATCACCCCGATCGCCGTGGTGATCGCGATCGCGAGCACGAGCGCGACCGTCGGGTCCCACCCCAGCGTCAGGCCTTTGGTCTCGCCGCCGACGCCACCCTTCGTGACCATGTTCCCGATCAGGTAGGCCGAGATGCCGACGAGCGCGGTCTGTGCGAGCGAGGTCATGGCGCCGTAGGCGGACAGGAAGATGAGGCTGGCCGCGGCGATCCCGAAGATGAACATCTGCGTCAGGATCGTGTTGACCCAGTAGTCGTTGAAAATCGCCGGCCCGAGCGCGAGCAGCACGAGCACGGCGATGCCGATCACGCGCTCGGTCGTGCCCTTCGGGTCGAGCCGCCGCTTCATCCGGCTCTCCCGAAAAGCCCCTGCGGACGGAATGCGAGCACGAGCGCGATCAGCACGAACGTGAGCACGATCGAGTACTGCGAGCAGCAGTTGTTGCTCGTGATCGGGAGATAGGCGGCCGAGAACGTGAGCACGAGCGCGTAGAGCAAGGCGCCCGCGGCCGCGCCCAGGAGCGAGCCCATCCCGCCGACGATGACGACAACGAGCGCGTTCAGCAGCCATTGCGCGTCCTGCCCCGAGGCGACGTTGCCCTGCGAGGTCCCGACGGCAGCGCCGAGCGCGGCCAGCGCCGCACCGATCGCAAAGGCGATCGCAAACGTCTTCTGGATGTTGAGCCCGAGCGCCGAGGTCATCTGGGGGTCGTCGACGCCGGCGCGAATCACCTTTCCCGTCCTCGTCCGGTAGAGCCAGAGCCAGAGACCGATCCCGACCGAGACCCCGAGCGCGAGGATCGCTAGGCGAGCGAGCGAGTAGTCGATGTTCCAGACCTGGAGGTCGATCCGGCGCTCGGTCCAGCCCGGCCACGTCAGGCTGACCGCGTTGCCGCCGCCGACCTGGTCTGTCCCCGACCGGGGGAAGTGCGCGATCACCTGGTCGGCGACGATCACCGAGACCGCGATCGTGAGCAGCGCCTGGCGAAGATCCTGGCCCTGGTTCCAGCGGAGCAGCAGCTGCTGGACGACGAGCCCGACCACTGAGACGATGGCGGCTGCGACGAGCACGGGGAAGACCCACTCCCAGGTGTTCACCTCCGTCCCGGCGATCGCGAAGCCCCCCTCCCCCGTCATCCGCTGCTGGATCTCGAAGGCGATGTAGCCGGCGAGGAGGTAGAACGACCCGTGGGCCATGTTGACGACCCGCATCAGCCCGAAGATGAGCGAGAAGCCGCTTGCGACGATGAAGAGGAGGCCGGCGAACGTGACCGCGTCGAGCAGGATCAGCAAGAACGAGCCGGGATCGTCGGCCGCCGAGCCATACGTCGTCGTCCGCCAGTCCCCGAAGCTGCCGTCGAGCGGCGGCGGGTTCGAGAGCACGAGCACGTAGAGGACGGCGAAGAGAACGAGACCGGCGGCCGCCAGTTTCGGCAGCAGACGGACGTCCCAATAGCGCGCTCTGTCGCTCACCCCGGGCGCGAACGTACCAAGCTGTCAGCTCAGTTTCAACGTTCGACTGCTCGATAATCGATGATCCGTCAGTCCTCCCAGGCGAGGCCCGCGGCCAGCACGACCTCATCGGTCGGTGCGATCAGCTGCAGATTTCCGATCGCGAGGCCCGCCCAGCCGATCAGATTCACCCAGCGCAAGAACGACGTCAGCGGCAGCCGGATCTCGAGCTCGTTCGCATCCTCCGGAGGCAGCTCGACCGCGTAACAGGGACTGACGTAGAGGTCGACGTCGGGCTCGTAGCGCCGCCACTCCGCGATCGCCCCGTACGCGGCCGCGACGTCGTCCTCGCGCACGCGTTGCGCCGCCTCGAGCTTCCTCCGCATCACCTCGCCGTACTCGTCCGCCCGGCTCGGGAAGGTGGCGGCGTGGGACTGCGCCGCCTCATGCTGGAACTGGGGCCAGGTGTTGGCCGACGGCTCCGGGATGCGCGCCTCGACGACGCGCGCGCCTTTGCGCTCGAGCCCGGCGACCCACGCCTCCGCGAGATCGCTGTGCTCGGTCGGGCGGCCGTCGCCGATCCCGGGCGGCTGCCGCAGGAGCCCGACCGTGAGCCCGTCGAGGCGCGGCTCCGGTACCGGCCGCCCGGTCAGCACCGACCACAAGAGCGCCACGTCCGCGACGCTTCGCGCCATCGGCCCGGCCGTGTCGAGGGTCGGGCAGAGCGGATATGCGCCCTCCATCGAGATCAGACCCCACTGGGACTTCAGCCCCACGACCTCGCAGGCCGCAGACGGCAGCCGGATCGAGCAGCCGGTGTCGGTGCCGAGCGCGAGCTCGCAGAGACCGGCCGCCAGCGCTGCCGCCGAGCCGCTCGACGAGCCCCCGGTCGTCCTGCCGGGCTGCGCGGGGTTGCCGCAAGTCCCGTACCACTGGCTCGCGCCCAGGACGCTCCAGGCGAACTCGGGCAGGTGCGTCTTGCCGACGAGCACGGCGCCGGCGTCGAGCAGGCTCTGAACCGCGACCGCGTTCCGCTCGGGCACGTGCTGCGCGTAGAGGCCCGAGCCGTAGGTCGTGCGGATCCCGGCCGTGTCGAACAGGTCCTTGACTGCCAGCGTCCGGCCCGAGAGCGGGCCCGGTCGCGGCTCCCCGGGGTCGACCCGCGTGATGAACGCGTTCCAGCGGTCGTCGCTCATCGGTGGATCAGCGCGACCGCTTCGATCTCGACCTTCGCGCCCGGCACCGCCAGCCGCGAGACCTCGACGAGGGTGCTCGCCGGCCGTGCGTCTCCGAACATCTCCTGCCTCACGGGGTTGATCTTCGGCCGGTCGTCGACGTCGGTGAGGTAGACGGTGACCTTGACGACGTCCTCGAAGCGGCAACCCGCCTCGGCGAGCACCAGCCGCATGTTCTCGAACACCTGCCGTGCCTGAGCAGCGACGTCGTCGCCGCCGACGAGCGCCCCGCTAGCATCGACGCCGATCAGACCGGAGACGAAGAGCAGATCACCGGCGACAACGGCGTCCGTGTAGTGCGAGATCGGCTCGGCAAGACCGTCGATCCTGAGCTCCCGGCGCGTCACCGCGGCGCCGCCTGGAGCTCGCTGAGCCGGACCCGGGGGCTGATCCGCTCGGGGTCGACCGGCAGCTCGAGCAACGCCGGCAGGCCGGAGTCCAGCGCCCGCTCGAACGCGGCCTCGAAGTCGGCCGTCACAGCGACCCGCTCCCCATAGCCGCCGTACGCCTGCGCGAGCGCGGGGAAGTCGGGGTTGACAAGATCAGTCCCGATCGGGCGGCCGGGAAACTCCCGCTCCTGGTGCATCCGGATCGTCCCGTACATGCCGTTGTTGACCAGCAGCACAACGATCGGCAACTCATACTGGACGGCGGTGGCGAACTCCGGGGAGCTCATCACGAAGTCGCCGTCACCCGTGAAGCAGAGGGCAATCCGGTCGGGGTGGACGAGCTTCGCTGCGACCGCTGCGGCGACGCCGTAGCCCATCGAGCCGCTGCGCGGGCACACTTGCGTCCCGTACTGCGTGAACTCGGCGAAGCGGTGCGCCCAGACCGTGAAGTTGCCCGCGCCGCAGGTCTGGATCGCGTCGCCGGGGAGCCGGCTGCGGAGGAAGGCCATGATCTCACCGAGGTCGACAGGCCCTTCCATCGGCTCGTGCCGGAGATTTGCCTCGTAGTCCGCGCGCGCCGCTTGCGTCCACTCCCGCCAGCGCGGCTCGACCGGCTCGAGCTGCCGCAGCGCTGCCGCAAGCTCGGGCAGCCCGCACGCGATCGGGAGGTCAGGCTCGTAGACGAAGCCGAGCTCATCTGGGTCCGGGTGAGCGTGGACGAGCGTCTGCCGCGGCCGCGGCACGTCGAGCAGGGTGTAGCGGCGGGTCGGCACCTCGCCGAGCCGGCCGCCGAGCGCGAGGACGAGATCGGCGTCGCGGAGCCGTGTCGCAAGCCGGTCGTCCATCGCGACACCGAGGACACCGGCGTACGAGCCCGACCGGTTGTCGACGAAGTCCTGGCAGCGGAAGGCGCAGGCGACGGGCAACCCGTTTGCCTCGCAGAAGGCGAGCACGTCCTCCCCGGTCTGCTGCGTCCAGCCGCCCTCGCCGACGATCGCGAGCGGTCGCTCGGCGGCCCCGAGTAGCTCGCGCAGGCGGGCGAGGTCCTCGTCGCGCGGGGACGAGCGCGCGAGCCGAACGGGCGTAGCGTCGGAAACGTCGGCTTCCTCGGCCAGCATGTCCTCCGGCAGCGCCAGCACAACCGGCCCGGGCCGCCCCGAGAGCGCGACCGAGAAGGCGCGTTCCAGCTGCTCGGGCAGGCCGTCGGCGCGATCGACCTGCCACGCCGCTTTGGCGACGGTGCCGAATACCTGCGCGTAGTCGAGCTCCTGCCAAGCCTCGCGGCCCTGAAAGGCGCGGGGAACGTTCCCGGCGAGCAGGATCAGCGGTGTCGAGTCCTGCTTGGCGGTGTGCACGCCGACGGCGGCCTGCGTCGCGCCGGGGCCGCGCGTGACGAGGCAGATGCCGGGCCGGCCGGTGAGCTTGCCGTACGCCTCCGCCGCGTTCGCGGCGCCCTGCTCGTGGCGGCAGGAGACGAGCCGAATCGACGAGTCGTGCAGCGCGTCGAGCACCGGCAGGAAGCTCTCGCCGGGCAGGCAGAACGCGAGGTCGACGCCGTTCAGCTCGAGCTGGTCGACGAGGATCCGGCCGCCGCTCCTCACAGGTCGAGCTGCTCCTCGAGCAGAACCGTCGCCCGCTGTAGCTTCGGCTTAGCCTCGTCGGCCGGGTCGACGTAGCGGATCGTCCGCTTCCCGGCCCACTCGGCAGGCAACAGCAGGACCCGGACGAACGCGGTCTCCTCGCTCGCCGACGCAGTCGCGAGCACCGGGTCGTCGGCCTCCTCGTACCACCATTCGCCCGCGCGGTAGGTATGACGCTCGCCGTCGCGGTCGATCGTCAGCTCCCCGCGCAGGAGTCTGCGCAGGCCGGGCCCGGGATGCACGTGCCGGTGAGCGATCCCGCCGGGCGGGAAGTCGACGCGGTCGCAGCGCACCACCCACTCGCCGTGTTCCGGCGGCGCCACGAGCTCCCACACGAGTGCTGGCCCGTCGACACGAGCCGCGCCGAACGACGCCTCATTCCGCTCGAGGTCGTAGACGACACGCGGGCCGGGCCCGGTCTCGACGCCGTCCGGATGCTCGTGCAGGGCCAGCCTCAATGGAAGTACTGCCCGCCGTCGATCACCATCGTCTGGCCCGTGATGAAGTCGGCCGCAGGCGTGCAGAGGAAGACGACGGCACCGACGACATCCTCGGGCAGCTGGTCGCGCTGGATCGTGCGCGCTGCCACCGAGGCGCCCTGCAACGCCTCGACCACCTCCGGCTGCGCCTTCACCCCTTCCGACATCGTGAAGCCCGGCGCGACGCAGTTGACGTGGATCTCGTCCTTGCCGAGCTCCCTCGCGAGCGCGCGCGTGAGCGCCACGATCGCTCCCTTGCTCGTCACGTAGTGGAGCAGGAACGGGACGCCGCGGAAGGGCGTGCCCGACGAGATGTTGACGATCTTGCCCCCGCCCTGCTCCCGCATCGCCGGCACGACGGCGCGGCAGGCGAGGAACATCGAGGCGACGTTGACGTCCATCACCCGCCGCCACTCGTCGAGCGGGATCTCGGTGAAGGGCCGCATCGCGAGCGAGGCGTAGAGGCCGGCGTTGTTGACGAGGATGTCGATCGAGCCGCACTGCTCGAGCGCCTCGCGGGTCATTCGCGCGACGTCCGTCCTCCGACGACACGTCGGCGGTGATCGCGAGCGCCGTCGGGCAACGCGGCCGCGGCTTCCTCGGCGCGCTCGAGGTCGACGACGACGATCCGCGCCCCCTCGCGCGCGAGCCCGTCCGCGATCGCGCGCCCGATTCCCTGGGCCGCGCCCGTGACGATCGCGACCTTGCCCTCGAGCTGCACCTCCCCCAACCTCAGCGGAGCGGCGAGAAGGAGGTCGGCACGAGAATCCGGTTCTGCTGCGTGTGCATCAGCGGCTGCACCCGGCGCAGGAAGTCCTGCCAGCGGCTGTCGGCCTGCAGGCGCGCGCGCTTCTCCTCCCGCTCGGCGTAGGAGTCGTAGCGCCAGAGCGTCGTGTAGGTCGAGAGGGCGCCGATGTCGGTCGTGAACGCCCCGACGAGGCCGCCGAGGAGCTCCTCCTGCAGCGGGATCCCCTCGCTCTCGTAGAGACGGACGAGCTCGGGCAGCTTGCCGGTGTAGACGTGGTAGTCGCGCTGCTCGACGATCACGGTGCTTCGACGCCCCCGACCGCCACGTACTTCAGCTCGAGCCACTCGTCGAGCCCGTACTTCGACCCCTCGCGGCCGATCCCCGACTCCTTCATGCCGCCGAAGGGCGCAACCTCGGTCGAGATGAAGCCGGTGTTGATCCCGACGATGCCGTAGTCGAGCGCCTCCGACACGCGCCACGTGCGCGCGTTCGACTGCGAGTAGAAGTACGCGGCCAGCCCGTACGGCGTGTCGTTGGCCGCGCGCACGGCCTCGGCCTCGTCCGCGAAGCGCGCGATCCCCGCGACCGGGCCGAACGTCTCCTCGCAGCTCATCGCCGCGTCGGCCGGCACGCCGGTCAGCACCGACGGCTGGAAGAACTGACCGTCGACACGGGCGCCGCCGAGCAGGAGCTCTGCACCGCGTTCGACCGCGTCGCCGACATGTCGCTCGACCTTTGCCACTGCCGGCTCGTCGATCAGCGGGCCGACATCGACGCCCGGCGTGAACCCGTCAGCAACAGTCAACGCAGCCGCCGCGGCCGTGAACCGCTCGACGAACTCGTCGTAGACCCCGTCCTGAACGAGGATCCGATTCGCCGTGATGCACGTCTGGCCCGAGTTGCGGAACTTGCAGAGGACGGCGCCGGCGACGGCCTGCTCGAGGTCGGCGTCGTCGAAGACGAGGAAGGGCGCGTTACCGCCGAGCTCGAGCGACACCTGCTTCAGCTGCGCCGAGCACTGCCGCATCAGGAGCTTGCCGATCTCGGTCGAGCCCGTGAAGCCGAGCTTGCGGACGAGTGGGTTCGAGGTCATCTCGCCGCCGATCTCGGGTGCGTCCTCGGCGGCGCCGGTCACGACCGAGAGGACGCCCGCGGGCACACCGGCCTCCTCCGCGAGCGCTGCGATTGCAAGGGCCGTCAGCGGCGTCTGCTCCGCGGGCTTCAGCACCATCGTGCAGCCGGCGGCGAGCGCCGGTGCCGTCTTCCGCGTCGGCATCGCCGCAGGGAAGTTCCAGGGCGTGATCCCCGCGGTCACCCCGACCGGCTGCTTGAGCACGAGGATGCGGCGGTCGCCGCTCGGCGCCGGGATCGTGTCACCGTAGGCGCGCTTCGCTTCCTCCCCGAACCACTCGTAGAAGGACGCCGCGTACGCGACCTCGGCGCGCGCCTCCGCCAGCGGCTTGCCCTGCTCGGTCACGAGCAGGCGCGCCAGATCCTCCTCGTGCTCGAGCATCAGGTCGGCGAGGCGCCGGAGGATGCCGGCCCGATCCTTGGCGGTGCGCGCCCGCCAGGCGGGGTAGGCACGCTCGGCCGCCGCGATCGCCCGGCGCGTCTCCGCCGCGCCGAGCCGAGGCACATCGGCGACCACCTCACCGGTCGCCGGATTCGTCACCGGGAACGTGGCTGCCGGAGTCGGCGTCGGCCCAGCGCCCGTCGAGGTAGGCCTGCCGGCGCAGTAGTGGCAGCTCGACGACGGTCATGAAGCAACGATAATCGAGCGCGTGGAGCCGCAGTTCATCCGCCTCGACGCGATCCGAGCTTTCGAGCTCGCCGCGGGGGTGACCGGGACAGCCCCTCTTCGGCGAGCGGGCGATGCTGAACCTGATCCGCTTCGAGGCCGGTGCGACCGTGCCGCTCCACAGCCACCCGCACGAACAGCTCGGCCTCGTCCTCGAGGGGATGCAGGCGCTGGTCGTCGAGGGCGTGGCGCACGAGCTCGGGCCGCTGGAGGCCTACGTGCTGCCGGGCGGCGTCGAGCACTCCGCCTACACCGGCCCCGACGGCGCGCTCGTGCTCGACATCTTCAGCCCGCCGCGGGAGGAGTACCGCGAGCGGTGGAACGAGGGGCTCAGCTAGAAAACCTAGGCCGAGCCCCTCCGGTTCAGACTGCCGCCGGTACCCCGCCGAGCGCCTCTGTGACAGCCGCGAAGGTCGTCACGGTCGAGACGTTCTGGAGCGCGAAGTTGATCGACGCGTTGTGCCAGTCGGGGTTCATCGTCGAGCAGCCGTCCTCCGGGACGAGCATGAAGAACCCCTTATCGGCTCCCGTCCGCGCCGTGTGCTCGATCGACATGTTCGTCCACGCACCGGTGACGATGACCGTGTCGCGGCCGAGGCCGGTGAGGATCAGCTCGAGCTTCGTTCCCTGCCAGGCGCTCATCCGCATCTTCTCGACGACGAGGTCGCCGTCCTGCGGCTCGAGCCCCTCGGCCGGGGCGGCGCCCCAGGTGCCGCGAACGAGTGCGCCAGAGTCCTTGACGCCCTGGAAGAGCGGCGCGTTCAGCTTCAGGCCGGGCGCGCCCTCCTCGACGATGTACCAGACGTGGATCACCGGGATCCCCTTGCTGCGGCAGGTCTCGGCGAGCGCCTTCACGTTCTCGACGACGTTCTGCTCCTTCGCATGACCGGGCGAGCCGCTCTCCGCGAACGCGCCGCCGTCGATGATGACGTCGTTCTGCATGTCCTGGATGATCAGCGCGCAGCGCGCCGGGTCCAGGGTCAGTGCCTCTTCGTTCATCGTCCCTCCATGTATGGCTCGCGGCGTGGGCCGACCTTGGCCTGGATGGTGTAGAGCGAGGTCGAGCTCGGGATGAAGACCGTGCGCCAATCGTCGCCGCCCCAGGTCATGTTGCCCGTGTTCTCGGGCACCTTGATCACGCCGAGGTGCTCGCCCGCGGCGGAGACGATCCAGACCCCGCGCGGCCCGGTGACCCAGATGTTGCCCTGCTCGTCGCACTTCATCCCGTCGGGAATCCCTTCCTCGATCACGCCGCTGCCGACGCCCTCGAAGAACAGGCGGCCGTTCGAGATCGATCCGTCGGCGGCGACGTCGAAGACCTTGATGTGGGCCCGCGGCGTGTCGTTGATGTAGACGAGCGACTCGTCGGGCGAGAAGCAGACGCCGTTCGGCATCTCGAACTCGTCCTTGTCGACGAGGAGCTCGACGTCGTCCGGGCCGCCGCCTGGCGGAATCCTGAAGACCCCCTGCCAGCCCAGCTCCCGCGCACGCTCGATCCCGAAGCCGGGCATGCGCCCGTACCATGGGTCGGAGAAGTAGATCGACCCGTCCGAGCGGACGCAGACGTCGTTGGGGCTGTTCAGATACTTGCCCTCGTAGTGGTAGGCGAGCAGCTCGCGGGAGCCGTCGCGGCGCTCACGCCAGAGCCCGCTCGTGACGTGCTCGCAGACGATCAGGTCGAGATTCGCGTCCAGCGTCATCCCGTTGCACTTGAAGGCCGGGCGCATCACCTCCTCGGCGCCCCTGCCCGGCGTGTACTTGCGCCGGACGTCGCCGGGCATGTCGGAAAAGAGGAGATACCCGTCCGGATGCCAGATCGGGCCCTCGGTGAACGTGAAGCCGGTGGCGACCCGCTCGACCGCGGACCCCTCCTCGACCAGCTCGTAGATCGCGGGCGAGACTGCCTCGATGCCGAGGCCGGTTTCGGTGCTCGTCACCGCGCCTCCTTTCGTCGGAGATGTCGCGGTGACTCTAATACGACAATCGATGATCGAGCGCGGTCAGTCCGCCTCGACGTGGATGCGCTGCTTGGCGTGCTTGAGAAAGCCGCCTTCGCGCCCGGTTCGGACTGCGTGGATCTCGGCCAGGATCGAGAGCGCGGTCGCCGCCTGCGTCTCGGCGCCGATGTCGAGCCCGGAGGGCCCCATGATCCGGTCGAAGTCGGCCTCGGCCACGCCGGCCTCCAGCAGCCGCTCGCGCCGACGCTCCTGGTTGCGCCGCGAGCCGAGCGCGCCGACATAGAAGGCCGTGCTCGCGAGCGCGGCGACGAGCGCCGGCACGTCGAACTTGTCGTCGTGGGTGAGCACGACCACCGCTGTCTGATGATCCGGCTGCACCTGGGCGAAGACCTCGTCGGGCCAGCCGACGATCAGCTCGTCGGCCGAGGGGATCCGCTCGCGCGTCGCGAACGCTGCACGGGCGTCGGCGACGATCGCCGTCCAGCCGAGGAGCTTCGCGCCGACGCACAACGCCTCGGCGGTGTCGACGGCGCCGTAGACGAGCAGCCGTGGCGGCGGCCCGTAGACCTCCGCGAAGACCTTGCTCCCGTCGGGGAGCGTGAGCAGCCGGTTGCGTCCCTCGTGGATCAGCTCGCCCGCCTGCCGGATCGCCTCGGCCGGCCCGGATCCGAAGGTCTCGCCGCCTTCGAGGACGAGCACGTTCGTGCCGGCCCCGTCCCCCTCGACGACGGTGAAGTGCACCCCGCGCCCGCCGGAGGTCGCCAGCGCCGCCAGCCGCTCGAACAGGCTCACTCGAAGCGTTCGACGAAGACGTCGATCTCGCCGCCGCACGGCAGGCCGACGCTCCAGGCCTCGTCGTCGGAGATGCCGTAGCTCAGGAGCTTCGGCTCACCGGTCCGGAAGACCTCCTGGGCGTTTTCGAAGACGTCGCTCTCGACGCAGCCGCCCGAGACGGAGCCGCAGATCTTGCCCGACTCGGAGATCCCGAGGCTGGCGCCGATCGGTCTCGGCGCCGAGAGGCGCGTGGCGACCACGGTGGCGACGACGACACGCTCGCCGTCACGCTTCCACGCCTCGAGTTCCGGGACGATCTCCTTCACGCAGGCATTATCGCGATCGGCGCCTGCGCAGCGCACGCACCGACATCGTCGCCAGCCAGCCGCCCAGCGCCGCCGCCGCGGCCGCGATCACCCACTGCCCCGCCCGGCCCGCCGAGACGGCGATCAGCGCGAAGCTCAGCGCGAGCACGAGGAAGAGGAAGCCGAGCGCGTGCCGCTGGGAGACCATTCCCGGGCAAGGCTACAATCCGCCCCGAACCGTAGGGGCGTAGCTCAGTTGGTAGAGCGGCGGTCTCCAAAACCGTAGGTCGCAGGTTCGAATCCTGTCGCCCCTGTTTCCTGCAGTGATCGGAATCTGCGGGAGCAGATTCCGATCACGCGAAGACCCCTGAAGGGTCGCTTCGCTCCCGGTCTCTCTCGTGGACCGTGCTGCCACCATCTGGACGGGCCAGTAGGCGGTGCTGGCCTTCGGGGCCGCAGCAGCCTAGGTTTTCGTGTACTGCACACACGGCGGCAGCTGACCGCCGGGCGCGGTCGGGCCACCACCCACGAGCCTCACCTCGATCCGGTATCGGATCGCCCAGCCCGCTGCTGGGTGTGCCTGCTCGTGACAGCCGAGCCCGAATCTCTGCGCCTGGGTGTAGTAGCCCGGCAGCGTGCCGCCCGGCCCGTAGGTGAGGAAGTCGACAGCGGTCGCATGCCGCGGCGGCCTTGGCGCGTCGTAGACGTCGAGTTCAAAGGTGCCCAGCTCGGACGGCACGGAGATCCACCTGCCGGTATCTGTCTTCTGAACCGTGAACGAGTGAGTTGTCGCGCCCGGCCAGTTGGGGATCGTTCTCACCGAGAAGCCGAACGAGAAGCGGTCGCTCGGCGGCGGCGGTGGGACCGGCTCGCCGGTGTCGCCGGGGTCGGGCTCCTGAGCCTCGCGGCTGCGAGCCGTCCACACGCCCGAGTCCACGCGAACACTCCGGACGACGAGCTTCGCCCGCCAGTGCGGGAGCGCGGGCCGGAAGACGACCGAGTCGAGCAAGAGGTTCGCGAACGTGGCGTGGCCCGTTCTGGTCGGATGGACGGCGCCGAAGATCGTGCCCTGCCGAAGCAGCGACGACTCGAGCGAGACCAGGTACGGCGTCGCGGCGCAGTAGTCGTGGCCCGTGAAGGCCTTGCTCATGCCCGGAACCCAGTTCCAACCGGATGCGGAGGCGGCGCGACCCGTGGCCCAGTACAGCTGGAGCCCGACCTGGGCCATGGCCGTTGCTTCGCGCGAGGCGATGCCGAACTCCGGAATGCCCAGGAGGCCGCAGCCGCCGCGGCTCTGGCCGAACGGTGCCCCCGGATAGTCGGTGATGTAGACCTCGGCCACGTCGAGCCGGTCGCGAAGGGCCGAGCCGAGGCGCGCATAGGACTGGTCGATCGAGCCTCCAGGCGTGAGCTTGGCGCTCGCGTCGCTGTCGTAGACGCAGTAGGGATCGCCGTCGCCGTGAACGGTGTTGAAGTTCGTCGCGCAGCTCTGGACGATGTCCGAGAATCCGAGGTCGTTGACGCCGATCGACAAAAGAACGGCATCGACGGTGCGGCCTCGACTCGTTTGTCCTGCTCCGACGAGCCCGCGGAGCGCGTCGAGCTGGGGCGGCACCTTGCCGGAGTTGGGCAGGGGCTGGATTCCGGCGTATTCCGTATCGATCACATGCGCGATCTCTGCGCCGGAACAGGCGAGGCTGATGTAGGTGACGGAGGACTTCGGATCGCGTCGCTCGAGGGCCCATGCCGCCAATGCATGACCCGAGCGCGCAGAGCGATGACATCGCCTGTTCTTCCACTCGGCAGCTACCTCCGTGTGGAGGCGGACGTCGCCGTTGAAGATGCGGGAGAGCGTCCCGAGCGTCTGCGTCAACGTCGATCCGGATGTGTAGACGCCGGATTCGTCCGGGACGCCCTCGCCCGATGCCATCGAGTCTCCCAGGGAGACGATGAGGTGGTCGCGGAGCTCGATCCGCAGCGTCCGGGGGCTGCTCGCACCGCCGGAAGTTCGGACGACGGTCGTGACGTCGTACTTGCCAAGCCGCGGCAGATTGTCGAACACTCGCCGGCAACCGGTGTCGTGCGACCGGGTGCGAAAATCAAACCCGACCCCGGCGATCGTGACGTCGTAGTCGGTGATCGTCAGACTGCCGCCTGAGGACGAGCACGCATCGACGCTCACCGACCAGCGCGCCGGGCGAACGTACGAGGTGCGGTAGTGCTCGCTTTGCTCGTTCCAGGCGTTCCAGCCCAGTGCGTAGCGTTCCGGGACGCTCCAATCGAAGCGCGCCGTCGGTGGCTCCGCCAGGTGCGGCGGGGGCGCCGGCGCGGGCTCCTGGGCGTCGGCCGGAGCGGCGCCGACCAGGCTGGCGCATCCCGCAACGACCAGAAGCGTCCGCAGTAGACCTCGTGTGCTCTTCTCGCGTGCCATTACTGAAGAGGACGGTGCAGGCGGCCGAATTCTTCCCGAGCCGCGGCTCCGTCGCTGCAAAGACGCGCATCGTCCACGCCGCCAGGCACCGCCGCTCACTCGCGGAACGGCCATTCGCGATTGCAACGCGCATCACTGCTCTCCAAAAAGCACCATTCGCGCTACGATGTGTTGGCCTGGCGTCAGTTTTTTGTGTCCTCAGCGGGACATTTCCGGGCGCCGCTCCCGGCCCCCAAATGCCGCGCGGCCGGTAGCTACGGAGGGAGTGCGCATGGGAGTCAAAGAAGAGAAGATCGAGTACGAGGGCGACATCATGGAAGCGTTCGGCGGCGGCATGTTCCGCGTCGCCCTCGACAACGGCCACGAGGCGCTCGGCTACACCTCGGGCAAGATGCGGCGCTACCGGATCCGGATGAATCCGGGTGACCGGGTCAAGATCGAGCTTTCCCCGTACGACCTCACCCGCGGTCGCATCGTCTACCGGGAACGCTGAGAATGCGCGGCGAGATGCTCTTCTTCAACGAGGAGAGGGGCAGCGGCTTCATCCGCACCGAGGAGGGCGAACGGCTCTACGTCGACAGGAACGGCTTCCTGCCGGGCGAGGCGCCGGAAGGCCGTTGCGCCGGCCTGAAGGTGGACTTCATCCGAGTCGAAGGCACCGGTGAGCACGAGCATGTCGCTCTCGAGGTGTCGCTGGTGGAAGAGCTCGCCGGCGGACGCGCTCGCCGGCGTCGCCACGGCTAGACCGCCACGGCTAGACCGCTACGGCGACCGGACTGACGCGGCCCTCGCGGGCGAGCACGCGCTCGAGCGCCTCGACGCAGCGCGCATCGAAGGCGCTGCCGGCCTCCTCGTGGAGCAGGCCGAGCGCCCGCTCGTGCGTCCACGCCGGCCGGTAGACCCGCTCGGAGCAGAGGGCGTCGTAGACGTCGCAGACCGACAGCACCCGTGTCTCCAGCGAAAGGGCAGAAGCGCCGTTCGGATAGCCGCTGCCGTCGAGCCGCTCGTGGTGGTCGCGGACGAGGAGCCGCACGCGCGTTGAGAAGCCGAGCCGCCGGAGCAGCGAGTCGCCCCAAACGGTGTGCTTCTGGACGAGCGCGTACTCCGAGTCGTCGAGCGCCGCCGGCTTCTTCAGCACCTCGTCGGGAACCGAAAGCTTGCCGATGTCGTGCAGCAGGCCACCGGTCGCGAGCTCGCGCAGGCGCGCAGGCGCTAGCCCGAGCTCCTCGCCGACTGCGACCGCAAGCAGGGCGACGCGGCGAGTGTGGCCTTCGGTGTAGGCGTCCTTCTCGGCGAGCAGGCGCACGAGGCCGCCCACCTGCGAGCCGAGGAACGTCTCCTCGGCCGAGACGAGCTCGGCGCCGCGCAGATCGCCTGCGAGCGGCCTCGACGGTGACGAGCGGAAGAGGTCGATGGCAACGGGAGCGCCCACGAGCAGGACGCCCGCGACCTCGAGCCCGTGGCCGAGCCACCAGGCGAGATCCAGGTAGGACTGCGTCAGCGCGGGAACGAGCGCGCCGGCGAGCCAGATGACGCCGACGAAGACAGCCAGGTCGGCGGTACGCCGCGTCAGCAGCGCCGTGTGGAGCGCCCGCAGGGCAAGCAGCCCGTAGAACGCGAGCCCGAGCAGCAGCGTGACGAGCGCCACGGGACCGGCCGGCTCGGGCACCGACGGAACGAGGCTCGGCACCCAGAACGCCAGCAGGCCGAGCGCAATCACCCCTGCCATCAGCGCGCCTTGCAGCAGCAGCAGCGGCCGCACGGCGCGGGGAGAGCGCGCGGCCGGCAAGGCCGAGAGCGCAAGGATGATGCCGCCGACCGGCAGCGTCGCGGCGCCGGTGAGGGAAACGACGCCGTTCATCTCGACGATGAAGCCGGGACTGGCGACGCCGTGGACGAAGAGGAGCGACGCCATCACGGTGAACGCCGTGCCGACGAGCACCGCTCGTGCGTCACCGCGCCTGGCGCCGCCCCACGAGAGCACGACCCCTGCGACCGTCGCCAGCAGCGACGAGAGTACGACGCTCCAGAAGTGGGTCTCGCTCGAGAACTGCACCTGGTCGCGCGAGACGAAGTGAATCAGCGCCGGCGGCAGGATCGCGACCACGCCACCGGCCACGAGCAGAGACGTGAAGGTGTCGCGCCGCATCAGGCCCTTTCATCGGCACCAGCAGGCCGTTCGTTTAGGCTCAGGTCGTGGCTTTGCTCACGAGCCGGCTGGAGCGTGACGAGACGTTCGCCCTCCGTGCGGAGCGGATGGAGGCGCTCGTGGCGGAATTGGGCGACCGGACCGCGCTCGTCTCCCGCGGCGGCGGCGAGAAGGCCGTCGAGCGGCATCGCTCGCGCGGCAAGCTGACCGCGCGCGAGCGGATCGACCGGCTCGTCGACCCGGGCACGGCGTTTCTGGAGCTGAACGCACTCGCCGCCTGGGAGCTGTACGACGGCGCCGCGCCGTCGGCCGGGATCGTGACGGGCATCGGCGTGGTCGAGGGACAGGAGTGCGTCGTCGTCGCGAACGACGCGACCGTGAAGGGCGGCTCCTACTTCCCGCTCACGGTCAAGAAGCACCTGCGGGCGCAGGAGGTCGCCGAGCAGAACAACCTGCCGTGCATCTACCTCGTCGACTCCGGCGGCGCCTTCCTGCCGCTCCAGGCGGAGGTCTTCCCCGACCGCGAGCACTTCGGCCGGATCTTCTACAACCAGGCGCGCATGTCGGCGAAGGGAATTCCCCAGATCGCGGTCGTGATGGGCTCATGCACCGCCGGTGGCGCCTACGTGCCCGCGATGAGCGACGAGACGGTGATCGTCCAGGGCACCGGCACGATCTTCATCGGCGGCCCGCCGCTCGTGAAGGCTGCGACCGGCCAGGACGTGACCGCCGAGGAGCTGGGCGGCGCCGACGTGCACACGCGCCGTTCCGGTGTCGCCGACCACTACGCGTCCTCGGACGAGCACGCGCTCGCGCTGGCGCGCCAGATCGTGCGCAACCTGCACCGGCGCAAGGAGCTGCCGTGGGACGTCGCGCCCCCCGAGCCGCCGGCGCTCGACGCGGACGAGCTCTACGGGCTCGTTCCGGAGGACTTTAAGCACGAGCTGGACGCGCACGAGGTGATCGCGCGGATCGTCGACGGCTCGCGCTTCGCCGAGTTCAAGGCGCTCTACGGCGAGACGCTCGTCTGCGGCTTCGCCCGCATCGAGGGGTATCCGGTCGCGATCCTCGCCAATAAGGGCGTCCTCTTCGCGGAGTCGGCGCAGAAGGGCGCGCACTTCATCGAGCTGGCGGCGAAGCGGAGGATCCCGCTCGTCTTCCTCCAGAACATCACCGGCTTCATGGTCGGCAAGGAGTACGAGGAGGGCGGGATCGCGCGCGACGGCGCGAAGCTGGTCACCGCGGTCGCCTGCGCCGACGTGCCGAAGTTCACCGTCGTCACCGGCGGCTCGTTCGGCGCCGGCAACTACGCGATGTGCGGCCGCGCCTACGGGCCGCGGCAGCTCTGGATGTGGCCGAACGCACGCATCTCGGTGATGGGCGGCGAGCAGGCCGCGACCGTGCTGACGATGGTCGGCGACGCCGATCCCGACGAGATCAAGGCGACCTATGAGGCCGAGGGGAACCCGTACTACTCGACCGCACGGCTCTGGGACGACGGGATCATCGACCCGCGCGACACGCGGCGTGTGCTCGCGCTCGGGATCTCGGCGGCGCTGAACGCACCGATACCGGAGTCGACGTTCGGCATCTTCCGGATGTAGAGGAGGAAGCGCAATGGCAATCACAGCAGAGGAGCTGGCGGCCGAGCTCCGCGAGGCCGAGGCAGCGCACGGGGAATACGAGCGCCAGCTCGGCCACCCCGACGCGGACTGGCCGGCGTGGTACGCGAACTTCATCGTCGAGCGGCTGAACCAGCCTCGCGGGATCGGGCTCGATGCTGAGGACCTGCGCGTCCTCGAGGCCGCGCTCCACTCGTACATGGACGACTTCGGGCACGACGAGGCCGACGTGCTCCGGCAGGCCAAGGCGACGCTGGCGAAGGTGCGCGCGACCTAGAGCACGAGCGTCTCGGGAAACACCGCGCCGCCTTCGAAGCGCTGGAGGCGGTAGTGCGAGAGGTCGAACGGCGGCGTCTCGCCGAGCAGCTCGGCCGCGACCGCGTCACCGACCGCCGGGGACTGCATGAAGCCGTGCCCGGAGAAGCCGCAGGCCGCGTAGAGGCCGTCGGCGACCCGGCCGATGATCGGATGCGCGTCCGGCGTCATGTCGTAGAAGCCCGCCCAGGCGCGCCGGAGTGGGGCCCCCGTGGCTTGCGGGTAGCGGAGGTCGAGCCGCCGGCGCCAGTCCTCGACGAGATCGTCCCGCACCTCGGCCGGACCGTCCCAGCGGAGCTCGGCCTCCCCCATGGCCAGGCGCAGTACGTCCGTGCCGACGCGGCGGAAGTGGAAGCCGTTCTCCTCGATCACCATCGGCAGGTCGGCCGGCAGGACCTCGACCGGGCCGACGTCGGCGAGCTGGCGCACGAGCGGCCGCACCGGCAGCTCGACGCCCCGCGCGGCCGCGACGACGGGAGAGTCCGCACCGCACGCGACGACGAGCGTGTCCGCCTCGAGCGCGAGCGCATCGGTGCGCTCGCGCACGTCCACGCCCAGGCCGACAGCCCGCCGCACGAGCTCGCGCGTGACCCCGGTCGGGTCGGCGATCCCATCCTCGCGGCACATCGTGGCGCCGAGGACGTCGTCGACCCGGAGGCCGTCGACGAACGCCGCGTCGACGCTCTCGACCGGGACGCCGAGCAGCGCCTGCACCAGACGGCGTTCCTCGAGCTCCGCGAGGCCCGCCTCCGTCGTGGCGAGGAACAGGTACCCGACCTGCTCGAAGAGCGGTGCGCCCAGCTCCTCGAAGAGCCTGACGCTCGCGCGCGCGAGCAGCACTTCCGCCTCGGTCGTGAACTGCTGGCGGACGCCGCCCATGGCCTTGCCGGTCGCCCCGCCTGCGATCTCGCCGGTGTCGGCCAACACGACGTCGTCGGCTCCCCTCAGCGCCAGGTGGTAGGCGATCGACGCGCCGATCGCGCCCGCGCCGGCTACAACGACTCGAGCCATCCGCGCAACTCGTCTCGCTCGCCGTCGGTGAGCTGCCGCAAGGGCGGCCGGACGTCCTCACGCACGGGCACATCTCGCAGGCCGAGGATGAACTTGAGCGCCGCATGGCGTGGGAAGCGCTCGACGGCGGCGCGCAGCTCGCCCAGCTCGATCGCGCCGGCGTCGGTCGGGTCACGCACCACGGCCGCGACGCGCTCCGGGAACGCGGCGCCGAGTCCCGAGACGGCGCCCACCGCACCGCCGCGCAGCCCCTCGAAGATCAGCACCTCCGGGCCGACGAAGACGTCGAGCCCCTCGATCAGGTAGGGCGAGAAACGTTCGAACGGCGTGTCGGAAACCTTCAGCCCGGCGAGATTCGGAGCTCGCTCTCGCAGCTCCTGCAACACCGGCAGCGGAACGGCGTACCCGCTCGCGCGCTCGAACTCGTAGACGTAGAACGGGACCGGCGCACATGCCGCCGCCGCCGCGGCGAAATGCTCGAGGAGAGCACGCTCGTCGAGCTGGAAGTACGGCGGGCCGATCACCGCGACCGCGTCCACCCCGGCCTCGGCCGCATGCGCCGCGAGCTCCACCGTGTCCGCGGTCGTCTGCGCACCGCAGTGGGCGGCGACCTGGAGACGGCCTGCGGCAGCCGCGACGAACGCCTCGAGCACACGCCGCCGCTCGTCCGGCCGGAAGAGCAGCCCCTCGCCGGTCGTGCCGAGCGCGAGCAGGCCGTCGAGGCCCGACCCGGCGAGGAAGTCGACGTACGGGCCGACCGCGTCCTCGTCGAGCCGGTCGCCGTCGAGCGGAGTGACGGCAGCCGCCAGAGCGCCTCGAAGCATCCGCCGACTCTAACTGCGAGCTAGTTGATCTCCACGTTCGTCGCTTTGTCGAGCCCGCGGTCGATCCGCGCATAGTCCCAGCCGGGGCCGCCGTCGACGACGTCGCGCGTGCCGTCGTTCATCTCGATGTAGTCGTCTCCGGGGCCGCCGAAGTGCGCGTCGCGCCCGCCCGAGCCGAACAGCCGGTCGGCGCCGACACCGCCTTCCAGCCGGTCTGCACCCGGCCCGCCGGCAATCGTGTCGCGGCCGGTCTCGCCGAGGAGAGCGTCGTTCCCCGGGCCGCCGTCGATCTGATCGTCGCCGCCGCCGCCGAGCAGGCGGTCATTGCCGCCGTTCCCGAAGATGATGTCGTCCCCGCCGAGCCCGCAGATCACGTCGCGGCCGGCCGTACCGTTCAGGTAGTCGGGCGCGGCGGTGCCGACGATCGTGCAGCCGGCCTGCGAGGCGTTCGAGGACGCGCCCGCTGTTGCGGCGAAGACCGCCGCGGCGGCGAGCGGCAAGACCTTGACGAGCATGTCCGTCGCAGCGTGATCGATCCGCGCGCCGCAGGCGTCCCTCGTTGGAGGCACATGCGGTTGAGGCGGAGCCCTTGCCGGGCTCCGCCCCGTAGCTACTAGGTGCCCTCAGCTCTTGATGCGGCGCTCGACCCGGGGCGTGCGGTCGCCCTTCCGGTCGACCGAGGCCGTGTCGCGGCCGGCGCCGCCGTCGAGGATGTCGATCCCGGCGCCGCCCACCAGCACGTCGTTGCCGCCGAGCCCGCGCAGCCGGTCGTTGCCGCCCAGGCCGCAGATGACGTCGCGGCGCGGAGTCCCGACCAGGTCGTCGCGGTTGATCGTGCCCGTGATCGTGCAGCCGAGACGCCCGCGACTCACGCCCCAGTCGGGCGACATGTCCCAGAGCCTCGGGTGCGCCAGCAGGCGCCGCTCGGCGCCGCCGCTCGCGGTCATGCGGAAGAACTCGCGATTGCCCTTCGCCGTGCGGTCGCTGACGAAGACGATCGAGCGGCCGTCCGGCGAGTACGACGGCAGCGCGTCGAGAGCCGGGCTCTCGGTCAGCCGCTGCTGCCCCGAGCCGTCCGCGTTCATCGCCCACACGTCGAGGTTGCCAGCCTCGCTCCGGTCGGAGTCGAAGACGATCCTGCGCCCGTTCGGCGACCAGTTCGGGTTCTCGCCACCGACGTTCGGCGCATCCGTGAGCTGGGTCTGGCCACTGCCGTCCGTGTTCATGATCCAGACCTGCCGCCGCCCCGAGCGGTCGCTCATGAAGACGATCTTGGTTCCGTCCGGCGACCAGGCAGGATCGGCGTCGTTCGCCGTGGACGTCGTCAAGCGTGCCGAGCCGGTGCCGTCGCGGCGGACCGAGTAGATGTCGAGGGCGCCGCCGCGCGTCGACTCGAACGCGAGCCGGTCGCCGCCGTCGCTCCAGCTGGGGTCGCCGTCGAAGCCTTGCGAGAACGTCAGCTGCCGGAGCCCGCTCGCGTCGGGGGCGACGCTGAACAGATCGGTGTCACCTCGCCTTGTCGACTCGAACGCGATCTGCGTCCCGTCCGGCGACCACGACGGCTGCGCATCGTGCTGCCAGCCGCGTGTCAGCCGCACGACGCCGGTGCCGTCCGCGTTGACGAGGTAGAGGCTCGACTGGCCTCCGTCGTATGCGTCACCTCGCTGGAATACGAGGCGACCGTTCGCGCCGGGAAAAGCGCTCTCGCCCGGCGCCGCGGCGCCGACGAGCGAGGCTGCGAGCGCAGCCATGGTGAGCACTGCTGCCTTGCGGATCATCTTGACAACCCTCCCTCTCGAAGTCGGGCTGACGCTACGACGGCGGTGTTAGGTCGTCTGCCGAAACGCGTAAGGGAATCCGGGCGTTCTGTAAGGATCTCTCGCACGGTGGGCGCTCTCAGGATCGAACGCGACGACGACCTCCTTCGCGTCACGCTGGCGCGGCCCGAGACGCGCAACGCGTTCGACGCCGAGCTGATCGCCGAGCTCGCCGAAGCCTTCGTCGACGTCGGCAAGGCGCGCGCGGTGCTGCTGGCGGGCGATGGGCCGAGCTTCTGCGCCGGCGCCGACGTCGACTGGATGCGCGCCTCGATCGCGCTCGACTACGACTCCAACGTCGCGGATGCGAACGCCCTGCGCGGGATGCTGGAGGCAATCGACCGCTGCCCTGCGCCGGTCGTCGCGCGCGTCCAGGGTCACGCGCTCGGCGGCGGCGCCGGGCTCGTCGCCTGCTCCGACATCGCCGTTGCAGACGAGCAGGCCGTGTTCGCCTTCTCCGAGGTGAAGCTCGGGATCATCCCGGCCGTGATCTCGCCCTTCGCGCTGGGCAAGGTCGGGCCGAGCGCCGCCCGCCGCTACTTCCTCACCGGCGAGCGTTTCGACGCCGCGACCGCACTCCGGATCGGGCTCGTGCACGAGGTCGCGGCCGACCTCGACGCCGCTGTCGAACGCACCCTCGCCGAGCTTCGGAGCGCAGGCCCCCGCGCTGCCCGGCACGCGAAGAAGCTCGTGCTCGACCGGCCGGACGGTCCCGAGACGGCACGGCGGATCGCCGAGCGCCGCACGAGCGACGAGGGCCAGGAAGGCCTGCGCGCCTTCCTCGAGCGCCGTAGCCCCGGGTGGGCCGGGGAATAACGACGCTCAGGCGGCTCGGGGCGCTGCCGCGATTTCGATCGATGCGCAGGACGAGCACGGTGACGAAGGCGACGACCGCGAGGGTCCACGCCGTCTGGAACGTCGTGCCGTTGCCGTGGCCCTGCGAGAGCCAGAAGAGGAGCGGTGCTGCCCAGAGCAGAGACAGCCGCTTGTGCACGATCGCGATCGGCACGAGCAGGAGCACGAAGTAATGGAGCCAGATGATGGGCGTGAACAGCAGGGCGGCAACGATCGCGAGCGTGAACGAACGCGACTCGTCCCCGCGCCGGCCGAGAATCCAGCAACCGAGGAGGGTCGCCAGGCCGACAGCGATCCCCGCTCCTCGCGCGAGGAGGTCGGGCGCGCCGAGATCGGAGGCGAGGGCAAAGATCGTGTACGAGTCCCGCTCGAGTGCTTCTGCGAGCACACGCAGGAGCGCCGGATAGTCGCGGAGCCCCGCGAACCCGATCAACGCCCAGCCGCCGGCGACGAGCACGAGGGACGAGACGGCCGAGACGGCTGCAGCCCGGTAACGCCTGGTCGCAACCAGCCAGACGAAGACGGGCCACAGGAAGAGCTTCGTCGCGAGGGTGAGTGCGAGGACGAGCCCTGGGAGGATGTCCCGATCCCGAAGCGCCCAGATCGCGGCGAGAGCCAGCAGCAGCGGCAGCGTTACGTTCGTGGTCTGGATCGCGGAGATCATCGCCGGGCAGAGAAACACGATCCCGTAGCAGCGCCAGTCAGAGACACCTGCGACACGCAGGGCAGCCAGGGCGGCCAGGATCACGATTGCCGTGACGACCAGACCGCCTGTGTACGTCGACACGGCCACGAACGGCACGAACATGAACGTCACCGAAGGGCAGGTAGACGAAGGCGTCCCGCTCGGCCATCGACTCGGCCACCGGCGGCGGATACGGAGAGCTCCCGTTCAGCACAGCCTCGGCCGCCGGCCGAAACGACCGCTGGAAGTCGAACGCGATCACGTCCGCGGACGCCCAGAGCAGCATCACCAGAGTGCCGAGCGGCAGGATCAGGAGCAGCGACGGGCTGACGCGGTGTCCGGCCTGGAGGAGGCCGTCACGGCTGAATCGCCGGCCGATTACGACACCGTCGGGCGACGAGGCCGGCAGCGGCTGCGGGACGGCGCTCAAACCTTGAACGACCAGAGCTTGTTGCCGAGGAAGCTCAGCGGGGTCACGAGGACGATAGCCGCGGCCTGCGCCCACACCTCACCCAGTCCGCACATGACGAGAACGGTCAGCAGCAGCAGGTTCACGGCGAGCCCCAGGAGTGAGACGGACAGATAGCGGGCGCCCTGAATCGCGACAGTCGCCCGCTGCTTCCGGAACGTGACCAGGCGATTGAGGGTGTAGTTGTTGCCCACCGCGACGGCGAACGATCCGATCGCCGCAGCGACGAACCCCGAGCCGGCAGCGAGCAGTGCCGAATAGACGGCGAGGTTGACGACGTACCCGGAGGCGCCGACCGCGCAGAAGGAGAGCAGCTGGAGCCAGTTCGCGGTCCGCCGCAGCTCAACGGCGACGCCGCGCGTGGCGACCTCTGCCCGCTCGGCCGGCTGCACCTTCAGACCATTCGGCATTCGCAACTCCCCGGCCATCCTCGGCCCCCACGAGCCCGGGAGCGTTGACACATCGACGCCCGCTGCCGCGACGGGCAATCCGAGGATCGGCGCCGTGTCAGCGGCCCCTGTCCCTCAACTGGGTGATTCCACGCGCAGGTTTCGCGCGCGGTGCGTGCCTACGCCTGCGCCGACGCGCGCTTCTTGTTCGGCAGGTGGATAGCGCGGCCGAGCGCGACGAGGCCTGCTTCCTTGATCGCCTCCGAGAGGGTCGGGTGCGCGGCCATGCCGTCTGCGACCGTCTCGACCGTCGCCTCGGCGTCGATCGCGACCGTGCCGGCCTCGATCAGGTCGGTCACGTGCGGGCCGACCATGACGAGGCCGAGCAGCTCGCCGTACTTCGTCTCGTGGATCGATTTGACCCAGCCGACCGTTTCGGCCTGCATCACCGCGCGGGCGTTCGCGACCCACGGGAACATCCCGACCGCGACGTCGTCGCCGTGCCGTTCGCGCGCCTGCGCCTCGGTGAGGCCGACACCCGCGATCTCCGGGTCGGTGTAGATCGGCCGCGGCACAGCCGGCTCGCCGATCGTCGCCTCGTGGCCGCAGGCGTTCTCGGCCGCGACCTCGCCCTCGCGGAACGCCGTGTGCGCGAGCTGCCAGTAGCCGGCGCAGTCGCCGACGGCGTAGATGTGCGGGACGGTCGTCCGGCGGTGCTCGTCGGTGGCGATCCCCTTGCGCCGGTCGAGCTCGACGCCGATCTCCTCCAGCCCCAGCCCTTCCACCAGCGGCCCACGCCCGATCGACACCAGCATCAGGTCGGCCTGCACCGTCTCGCCCTCCCCGAAATGGACGGTCAGCTGCGAGCCGTCGTCGTCGACGCGGGTGCACTGCTTGCCGAGCTGAAGTCCGATCCCGCGCTTGCCGAACTGCTTGGCGAGCTCCTTCGCGGCATCCGCGTCCTCCTGCGGGATCAGCGTCTCGAGCATCTCGACGATCGTCACCTCGGAGCCGAAGCGCTGGAAGATCGAGGCGAACTCGCAGCCGATGATGCCGCCGCCGAGCACGACGAGGCGCCGCGGCACCTCGGTCTGAGCAAGCAGGCCGGTCGAGTCGACGCAGCGCGGCGAGTCGATCCCGTCGATCGGCGGCCGCAGCGGGAACGATCCGGTCGCGACGATCGCGCTCTTGAACTGGATCTCCTCGCCGCCCTCGACCGCGAGCGTGTTCGGACCCGCGAAGCGGCCGCGTCCCTTGACCCACTCGACGCCGTTCGCCTTGAAGAGGCCAGCGATCCCGCCCGTCATCTGCTTGACGACGCCGTTCTTCCACTCGACCGCCTGGCCGAAGTTCAGCTGCGGTGCGCTCACGTCGACTCCGAACTTCGCGAAGACCTCGCCGGCCTGGTGCATCGCGTGCGCGGTCTGGACCCAGGCCTTGGTCGGAATGCAGCCGACGCGCAGACAGGTGCCGCCGAGCTCGGGCTCCAGCTCGACGCAGACGCTCTTCGCGCCCAGCTGGGCTGCGCGGATCGCTGCGGTGTACCCGCCGGGGCCTCCGCCCAGGACGGCGACGTCACATTCCATTTTTCGTCAACTCCTCACTCGCTGGTCGGGCTCGATGCTAGCGAGGCGACCATCGTCCACGCCTCGGCGCCCTCGTCGATCACCGAGAACCCGTGGCGCTCGTAGAGCTTGCGGGCAGGATTGCCGGGCTCGACGCTGAGGCTTAGCCGTTCGTATCCGGCGGCGCTCGCCTTCGCGATCAGCTCCTGCAGCAGCTCGTCGCCGATGCCGTGGCCGCGTTTGGAGGGGACGACCGCGATCGCAAGCTCGGGCGTCTGCTCGTCGACGAAGCCGTACCCGGGCTCGTCCGCGCCGAAGACGCGGTACCAGGCGGCGCCGACGGGGAAGCCGTTCTCGAGCGCGATCACCGCCATGTCGCCCGGCCTCCCCCACCCGCGCACGTAGCGCGAGACCAGCGAGCCGGGAACGCGCGCCCGCCAGTAGTAGGCGTGCACGAGCATGTCCCGCAGGAAACGGGCGTCCTGAGTGCCGCCGCGGCGAAGGACGATGCTCATTGCTCGAGCGACTGGGCGAGCTGGATGCGGTTCCCGTCCGGGTCGAACACGTCCACGAGCCGGATCTGCCCGTGCAGCTCGAAGACCACGCCCACCTCGACTCCCTGCTCGCGCAGCCGGTCGGCCTCGTCCTTCACATCCGAGACGTCGACGTGCGCGACTCCGTCCGACTCGGACGGGTCGCCCTCGGCGACGGCGATCTCCATCCCGCCGTGGCGCAGACGCGACCAGCCGTCGTCGACGTCGACGAAGGTCTCCTCGAAGCCCAGCACGTCTCGGTAGAAGGCGCGCGCCGCGTCGAGGTCGCGAACCCGGTACCAGACAGCTGCCACGTCAGAGGGCGAGCGCCGGCTCCTCGAGCAGCTCCTTGACGGTGCGCAGGAACTCTGCGCCGTCGGCGCCGTCGACCGCGCGGTGGTCGCACGTGATCGTCATGCTCATCAGCGGCCGCACCTCGATCTGGCCCGCGCGGACGACGGGCTTCTCCTCGGTCGAGCCGACCGCGAGGATCGCGGCCTGCGGGGGATTGAGCACGGCGATGAACTGCTCGACCCCGAACATGCCCAGATTGGAGATCGTGAACGTGCCGTCCTCCAGGTCGGCCCGCTGAAGCTTCCCGTCCCGGGCGCGGCCGACGACCTCGGCGCGAGCGGCGGCGATCTCCTGGATCGTGCGCCGGTCGGCGTCGCGGATCACCGGCACGACGAGCCCGTTCGGGGCCGCCACCGCGATGCCGACGTGCGCGGACCGGAAGCGCAGGATCCTGTCGCCGGTGAAGTGCGCGTTCACCGCCGGATGCCGCACGAGCGCAGCCGCGCAAACCTTCGTCAGCAGGTCGCTCACCGTCGGCTTCGTCTCACCCTCCTGCAACCGGGCGACGAGACGCTCGCGCAACTCCAGCGCGCGCGTCATGTCGACCGAGACCGTCAGCTGGAAGACGGGTGCCTGCCAGGCCTCCGTCAGCCGGCGCGCAATCGTCTTCCGGGTCGAGGAGAGCTGGACTCTCCTCGACCTCGCCGGACGGCGCCGCGACCGCCGCAGCCGGCGCTGCCTTCGGCTCGGCGACTGCGCCGCGCTCGACGTCCCCCCTCTCAACATCACTAGCGACGATCCGGCCCTCGGGGCCGGTGCCCTGGAGCGCCGTGATGTCGATCCCCTTCTCACGCGCGAGCCGGCGGGCGAGCGGCGACGCCTTGACGCGGCCGTCGGGCCGTGCGGGCGCGTCGGCGACTGCGGCCGTCTCGGCGGCTGCTGTCGCGGCCGCTGCCTCCTGGCCGCGCTCGCGCTGGTCGTCCATCGCGGGAGCGGAGCTGCCTTCGGTCTCAGGCTCGTCCTTCTCCTCGACCGCGGCCTCGTCCGACTCGGCCGTGTCCGACTCGGTCGCGGGGGCCGCACCGTTCCCGGACGGGACGTCTTCGCCCTCGCTGCCGATGAACGCGATCGTCTTGCCGACCTCGACCTCTCCCGAGTCGACGACGATCTTCAGCAGCACGCCGTCTGCCTCTGCCTCGACCTCCTGCGTCACCTTGTCGGTGTCGAGCTCGTAGAGCGGCTCGCGCTTCTTGACCGGCTCGCCCTCGCCCTTCAGCCACTTGACGATCGTGCCGGACTCCATCCCCTGGCCCAGCCGCGGCAGCTTGACCTCGGTCGCCATGACCTAGCTCCGAGCCACCGTTCGCTTCACGGCCTCGAGCACATCGGCCGCGTGCGGGACGACCCACTGCTCCATCGCCGGCGCGAACGCCAGCGGTGCGAACTTCGCGCCGACGCGCTCGATCGGCGCGTCGAGGTAGTCGAAGGCGCCCTGCTGGATCACCGCCGCGAGCTCTGCGCCGAAACCGCCGCGCGTCACCGCCTCGTGGGCAGTCACGCAGCGCGTCGTCTTCTTCACGGACGCGATGATCGTCTCCTCGTCGAGCGGCAGCAGCGTCCGCGGATCGACGACCTCGACGGAGATGCCCTCCTGCTCGGCGTCCTCGGCCGCCTTCATCGCCTCCGGCACCATCCGGCCGATCGCGATGACGGTGACGTCCGAGCCCGACCGCAGCACCCGCGCCTTGCCGAGCTCGATCGGCTTCAGCTCTTCGGGGACTTCGCCCTTGAGCGGGTAGAGCAGGCGGTGCTCAAAGAAGATGACGGTGTTGTCGTCGTAGATCGAGCTCCAGAGCAGCCCGCGCGCGTCCTCGGGCGTCGACGGGAAAACGACCTTGAGCCCGGGAACGTGCACGAACCACGACTCGAGCTGCTGCGCGTGTTGCGCGCCCGGGCTCCAGCCGGCGCCGCCCTGCGTGCGGATCGTCAGCGGCACCTTCAGTTGGCCGCCGCTCATCGTCCGGTGCTTGGCGGCCTGGTTGACGAGCTGCTCCATCGAGAGGGTGAGGAAGTCCTGGTACATGATCTCGACGACCGGGCGCATCCCCTGCATGGCCGCGCCGATACCCGTGCCGACGATCGCCATCTCCGAGATCGGCGTGTTGCGCACCCGCTGCGGGCCGAACTCGGCGAGCATGCCCTGGGTGACGCCCATCGAGCCACCCATCTCGGCGATGTCCTCGCCCATGATGAAGACGCTGTCGTCGGCCCTCATCGCGCTCGACAGCGCGTCGCGCACGGCCTCGCGGTAGGTCAGCTCAGGCACCCTGAGGCTCCTGGCGCGCCGCTGGCAAAGGAGGCCGTGCGCGCGTCGCGCAGGACAGTACCCCTAGTACGGACAAGCGGCGCGCGTGCGGCATCCTGCAGTCCAGCGGCGCGAAGCCGACGCGGAGCCGGGCTTGGGCCGGCGGGAGCGGCGGCTGTCCAGGGGGCTCAGGCATACACGTATTTCAGTGCGTCCTCGGGCTTCGGATCCGTGCCGGCTTTGGCGAACTCGACCGATGCCTCGACGATCGCCTCGATCTCGGTGTCGAGCGCCTCGAACTCGTCGTCCGAGAGCTCGAGCCGCGCACGCAGGAGCTCGATCGGGTCCTTCGAGTTGCGCAGCTCCTCGATCTCTTGCTTCTCGCGGTAGACCTGCGGATCGCCGATGTAGTGGCCGACGAGGCGGTAGGTGCGGACGTTCAGGAAGACCGGCCCCTGACCGGAGAGTGCGTACTCGCGCGCCTCGCGGGTCGCCTCGTAGACCGCCTCGACGTCCTGGCCGTCGACGTCGACCGAGCGCATCCCGAACGCGACCGCGCGCTTGGAGAAGTCCTCGATCGGCGCGTGCTGGCTCATCGGCGTCGATTCGGCCCAGGCGTTCATCTCCAGGACGAAGAGCGCCGGCACCTTCCAGAGCTGGGCGAGGTTGAGGGACTCGTGGAACGCGCCGGTGTTCGTGGCCCCGTCGCCGAAGAAGGCGACCGCGACCCGCGGCTCGTTGCGGAACTGGAAGGCGAGCGCGGCGCCTGCGATCGCGCCAAGCCCGCCGCCGACGACGGCGTTTGCGCCCAGGTTGCCCTTCGCGATGTCGTAGAGGTGCATCGAGCCGCCGTAACCCTTCGAGCAGCCCTCGAGCTTGCCGTACAGCTCGGCCATGACCTCGTTCACGTGCGTGCCCTTGGCGATCGTGTGCCCGTGCGCACGGTGGGTCGAGGCGATCACGTCGTCGGGCTCGAGCGCGGCGCAGACGCCCGAGGCGACCGCCTCCTGGCCGATGCAGACGTGCAGGAAGCCCGGCAGCTCGCCGGCGCGGAAGCGCTCTTCGACCTTCTCCTCAAAGCGTCTGATCAGCAGCATCTCGCGGAAGAGCTCGCGGAGCCGCTCGTCGGAGAGAGCGCTCTGCTCGCGAGGTTCCTTCTCGACCTTCGCCATGACGGCATTATGCTGACCCCCGCATGGAACTGGTCGACCAATGGCGCCGCATCCAGGCGGGATCGCCCGCGAACTGGGCGGAGACGCGGCTGGTATTGACGGTGCCTCGGGCCGAGCAGCGCTCCACCGCGGCCGCGCTCCTCAGCCCGGCAAGCCCCGAGCGCTTCGGCACCGAGCTGCGCCTGTCGGTTCATCGCGCCGGCGGCGTCAGTCCCGAGCGGCTCGAGAAGCTGCTCCGAAAGCTCGACGAGCAGTGGATCCGCGGCAGGCTGAGGCGCCTCGAGACCGTCGGGCAGGCGCCACTCGCGGAAGCATCCCGGGCCTCAATGGCAAGCGCCTGGGCCGAGTCGGTTGGGACGCTCCCGGTCGACTGGAGCGACCTCTACTGTGAGGTGGAGCTGACCTCGAGCGACCATCTCGACGTCGGCGCGCTCCTGCTCGCGCCGATCAATCCGGCCCGGGTACCGGACCGCGTTGCCTTTCGCTTCCGCGTCGCGCACCGGTTCGGCTACGGCGCCTCGCCGCAGATGACCGCCCGCTGCCTCGAGCGGCTCGACGAGGCCGGCATCCCGGCGCGGCTGACGATCCTCCGGGTGCTCTCCGACACGCACAACGTGGCCACGCAGGGCCCCGTCTGGCGGGTCGAGGGGAAGGCCGTCTAGTGCCCGGCGATCCCGTCTCCTGGCTGCTCGTCGAGCCCGGCTGGAAGGTGTACGACGCTGCCGGCGACCAGGTGGGCAAGGTGGACGAGGTGCTCGGCGACGAGCAGACGGACATCTTTCACGGGCTCACGGTGGACGGCGACGAGGTGCTCGCGGAGCGGGTCGGGGAGATCCGCGAAGGCGAGATCCACCTGATCTAGGAGGGTTTGATGGAACGCCGATCAGGCAACCAAGAAGACATGGTGCGCAGCAGCTCTCGACCGCGCGCGTCCACGCGCTCTGCCCCGTCCGGCCCGCAGCACGCGACGCCGAAGCAGAAGTCGAGCCCCAACCCGCTGCTCGTCGCGGGAGCCGCCTTCGGTATTGGCGCGATCCTGGCGAAAGTGATCGACTGGAGGGGTCATGCCCACCCCCGCCGCTGAGCAGACCGGCGTCGGCGCCGCCGCAAAGCAGGTCGCCGAGCACGCGAGCACACTCGCCAAGCTCGAGCTCGAGCTGGCGGGCCTGGAGCTCAAGCAAAAGGCGGGCGCGTTCGGCGCAGGCGTCGGGCTCGGCATCGGCGCCGCCCTGTTCGCATTCTTCGCGCTCGGGTTCCTCTTCGCGACCATCGCTGCCGCGCTTGCGACCGTGGTCGACACCTGGCTGGCGCTGCTGATCGTCACGGCCGGCCTGCTCGTGCTCGCCGGCGTCGCGGGCCTGCTGGCCCGAAGCAGGATCAAGCGAGCGACTCCACCGGTTCCAGAGCAGGCGATTCGCGAGGCCAAGCTGACGTCAGAGGCGTTGAGGTCGAATGGCCACGGCTAGCCTCAACGGACGCACGCCGGACACGGTCCGGCGCGAGATCGAGGCCGAGCGCCAGGAGCTGGCGGCCGCCGTCGAGCAGCTGCGTGACGGGATCGGCGAGGTCACGAACGTCTCGGCCAAGCTGAAGGCACGGCTGCCGGTCGTCACGGCGGGAGCGCTCGGCGCCGGCTTCTTCCTTGCCGGCGGCGTCGGCGCGACGATGCGCTTCTTCGCCCGCAAGGGCCGCGAACGCTGATGTGACCACCGAGGTCGGCCACGCGCCGCCGAGCCCCTGGCGGCTCTCTCCGCGCGAGTGGGTCGAGGTCTTCAAGCGGACGTTCAAGGGGTTTCTCGCGGACGACGCGATGGGGCTGTCCGCCCAGGTCGCGTTCAGCGCGCTGCTCGCGTTCTTTCCGGCTGTCGTCTTCCTGATCGGGCTCGCCGACCTGATCGGCGCCTACGGGACGCTGCAGGAGTTCCTTGCTCCCGTCGCTCCGGGAGAGGTGCTGGAGACGATCGACACGCTGCAGCAGGACACGTCCAAGGAGACGTCGGTGATTGCGTTCGTCGTCGGCGCGTCCGCGGCGATCTGGGCGGCGAGCGGCGCCATGAATGCGGTGATCAAGTCGGTCAACCGCGCCTACGACCGCGTTGAGACGAGGCCGTTCTGGCAGACGCGGCTGATCGCGATCGTGCTCGTCAGCCTGACGGGGCTCGTCCTCGCTGGGCTGTTGCTTCTGATCATCTTCGGCGGCCCGCTCGGGACCGCGATCGCCGACCAGGCGGGGCTGGGCAGTGCCTTCGAGCTCTTCTGGGGCATCTTCCGCTGGCCGATCGCGTTCCTCGCGATCCTCCTCTTCTTCTCGCTCGTCTACTACCTGGCGCCGAATGTCGATCTCCGCAGCTGGAAATGGCTGACGCCGGGAGCGCTCGTCGGCGGCGTGTCCTGGCTCGTCCTCTCGGGCCTCTTCTCGCTCTACACGAGCCTCTCGGACTCGTACTCGAAGACCTACGGAGCGCTCGCCAGCGGCATCGTCCTGCTCCTCTGGCTCAACTACTCGGCGTTCGCGCTCCTCTTCGGCGCCGAGCTCAACGCCGAGCTCGACCGGCAGGCCGAGATCCGCGCCGCGGGCGGCGAGAACGCGGGCCTCGTCAAGCCCAGCCGCCGCGTCTAGTTGACGGTGAGCGAGCCCTTGACCTTCGTCGGGCTCTGGTCGGAGAAGAAGCGCAGCACGCCCTTGCCGAGCGTGACCTTCCAGGTGAAGGTGCCGGTGCCGGCCTTGCCGGTCTTCCGGTTGACGCCCTTGCCGACGAGATGGAAGTTGTGTGCAGCCGTTCGGTCGCGCACCGTGATCGAGTAGGTCCCGGCCTTCACCGACTTCAGCACTGCGCCGGTGGCGCTGCGAAGCGTGATCGTGTTCCTGGGGCCGACCGTGCCCAGCAACTTCGGGATCACCGGTGCGGGCGCAGGCGGCGTGCCCGAGACGAAGGTGCGGCGCATCCCCTGGCTCGCATGCGGATCGCAGACGAGCGTGTAGCGGGCGTTGCCGAAGGTGACCGTCCACGTGACGGTGCCGGTCTCGTCCACCTGCGTCGTCTCGTTCACGCCCGGGCCGAAGAGGTGGAAATTGTGCTCGACCGAGAGATCGCGGACGACGATCTCGTACGTGCCGGGATCGATCGTGGTCACGGTCGAGCCGTCCGCGAACTCGAGGTTGATGTTGAAGTCGGGGCCGACCGTACCGGTCAGCTGGCCGGCGACGGCTCCGAACGCCGCCGGGACGAGTACGACGGTGGCCGAGGCGGCGACAACTGCGAGACCCCTGAGACGCATCATCTCGACCTTACGTGGCGTCTGCCGATTCGGATTTGGCGCTAGGCGCGCAACTCGGCGCCGAACCGCTCGGCGAGCGCGGCCACGATCCGGCCGCGGATCTCGGCAGCGTCCTCGTCGGAAAGCGTCCGCTCGGGCGACTGGAAGGCGGCGGCGAGCGCGATCGACTTCCTGCCCTCGCCGACCTGCTCGCCCCGGTAGACGTCGAAGACACGTAGCTCGTGCAGCTCGGGGCCGGCAGCCTCACGCGCAACGGCGATCAGGTCCCCGGCAGCCACCGACTCGTCGACCGCGAACGCGAGATCCTGCTTGACCGCGGGGAAGGTGACCACGTCCTCGTACTGCACCGGATCGCGCGACGCGGCGAGCAGCGGCGCCAGGTCGAGCTCGAAGACGCCCCACACTCCCTCGAGGAGGCTCGGGTGCAACTCCCCGAGCCAGCCCTCGCCGACGTCCGCTGCACGGCCGGGATAGAGATGAGCCGCGGCGTTCGCTGCGCGCTCGATTCGCAACTCCACCCTGAGGGCCTCGTAGAGCGTCTCGACGACTCCCTTGGCCCGTGCGAAGCCACCTTCGACGATGCCGCCGACGTGCACCTGCTCCGCCGGCAGCTCGGAGCCCTGCGGGAGATAGACCCGTGCGATCTCGAACAGCCCGATCTGCTCGTTCCCCACCGCTGCGTTACGGGCAGCCGCCTCGACGAGCCCGCGGAGGAGCGTCTGCCTGAGCACCGCCTGGTCGCCCATCGGGTCCGGCAGCGCGAGCCCGTCCGGCTCGGACGCAGCCGGCACGAGCGACGGTGTGTAGATCTCGGCCAGCCCGAGGCCGGCGAGCACGTCCTCGACGCGCCGCCGCAGGCGCTGCAGCGGCGTCAGGGCACCGAACATCGCCCGTCGCGGCGGCAACGTGAAGGGGACGTCCGCCATCCGGACGCGGGCGATCTCCTCGACCAGATCGACCTCGCGGGTCACATCCCGGCTGCGCCAGGTGGGAACGGTCACCGTCCAGCCCTCGTCGACCTGGAAGCCGAACCCACCCAGAAGCTCACGTTGCTCTGCCTCCGGTGTCTCCAGCCCGATCAGCTCGTCGGCGCGGCCGGGCCGGAAGGCCACGACGGCTGGCGCGGGGAGCTCACCGTGAACGTCGCGGTCGCCGAGCCAGCGGGCGCCCGCAAGCTCGACGAGCAGCTGCGTCGCGAACGAAGCGGCCTGCGGCGCGAGGTAGGGGTCGACGCCCTTCTCCCAGCGATTCGAGCCCTCGGTGCGCAGCTTCAGGCGCTCGGAGCTGCGCAGCAGCTCGAACGGCTCGAAGTTCGCCGCCTCGAGCAGGATCTCGGTGCTCGACTCGCGCACCTCCGTCTCCTCGCCGCCCATGATCCCGGCGAGCGCAATCGCACGATCCGCGTCGGCGATCACGAGGTCGCGCTCGTCGAGCTCGCGCTCGACGCCGTCGAGCGTCCTCAGCTTCTCCCCTCGCTCCGCGCGCCGCACGACGATCCGATCGCCCGCGAGCGAGCTACGATCGAAGGCATGCAGCGGGTTTCCGAGCGCGAGCATGACGTAGTTCGTGACGTCGACGACGTTCGAGATCGGACGCATGCCGGCGCCGGTGAGGCGGGCACGGAGCCACGGCGGCGACGGCCCGATCTCGACGTTGTCGAACGTCCGGCCGACATACCGGGGACAGCCGTCCAGGTCGTCGATGCGAATGTCGACGTCTTCGGCGCCGCGCGGCTGCGGATCGACGCCCGGCGGCGGTGCGAGCTCGAGCCGGAAGAGCGCCGCGACTTCGCGCGCAATGCCGTAGATCGAGAGCAAGTCGACACGGTTACCCGTCGGATCGACGTCGAGGATCGAGTCCGCGAGCGGCAGGACGTCGGCGAGCGGCGTGCCCGGCTCCAGCTCGGGCAAGGATCATGATCCCGGCGTGGTCGGCGCCGAGCTCGAGCTCGCGCTCCGAGAGGATCATCCCGCGGGACAGCTCGCCACGCAGCTTGGCTTCCCCGAGCGGCTGCTCGGCGTCCGGCAGTCGTGCTCCCGGGAGGGCGACCGCGACGGTGGCGCCGGCGGCGAAGTTCCACGCGCCACACACGATCTGCCGCGGCGCTCCCTCCCCGACGTCGACCTGGCAGAGCTGCAGCCGGTCGGCGTTCGGATGCTTCCCGGCCTCGAGCACCTTGCCGACGAGGAAGTGAGCATGGTTGCCGTCGTCGTCGACGGGCCCTCGCGGCTCGATCGTGTTCACCTCCGCCGCGCTGATACTCAGTCGCTCCGCCAGCTCGGCGAGCGGCATCGACAGCTCGACGTAGTCGCGCAGCCAGCTGACCGGGACTCTCACTAGAACTGCCTCAGGACGCGGAGGTCGTTCTCCCAGAACGGGCGGAGCCCCGGCACCGAATGACGCAGCTGAGCGGTTCGCTCCAGTCCCATCCCGAACGCGAAGCCCGACCACTCTCTCCGGGTCGTAGCCCACGTTCTCGAAGACGGCAGGATCGACCATGCCGGAGCCGCCCATCTCGATCCAGCCCGAGTGCTTGCAGACGCGGCAGCCGTCGCCGCCGCAGATCGGGCAGGAGACGTCGGGCTCCATCGACGGCTCGGTGAAGGGAAAGTAGTGCGTGCGAAACCGGACCCGGCGCTCGGCTCCGTACAGCGCCCGCATCACGTGCAGCAGGGTTCCGCGCAGGTCGGCCAGGGTCAGTCCGCGGTCGACGGCCAGCCCCTCGAACTGGTGGAAGATCGTGAAATGCGTGGCGTCGATCGTGTCGCGCCGGTAGACGCGGCCGATCGAGACCATGTAGATCGGCGGCTCGCGCTCCTGCATCACGTGAATCTGGGAAGGCGACGTCTCGGTCCGGAGTAGGCGCGTCTCGTCGAAGAAGAACGTGTCCCGCGGCGAGCGTGCGGGATGCCACTCGGGGAAGGCGAGCTTGTCGAAGTTGAACTCGACCGTCTCGACCTCGCGGTCGTCCCGCACCTCGTAGCCGAGCCCGAGGAACGCATCCTCGACCGTCCGCCGCACCTGCGTGATCGGATGGAGCCGGCCGAGCGGATGCGCGTCGCCTGGGAGCGTGACGTCGAAGTCGACGTCCTCGACGACGTCGGAGCTCAACGCCTGCTCGCGCTGCTCCAGTGCCTCCTCGATCGCTGCGCGCGCGGCGTTGAGAGCCATCCCCGTCTCGCGGTCCCGGACCTCCCGCAGCGCCAGCTTCAGCTCGCTCTTGCGGCCGAGATAGCGGACGCGGAGCTCCTCGAGAGCGTCCGCGTCCTCGGCCGCTGCAATCGCGGTCCGTGCTTCGCTCTCGAGCGCCGTGGCGTCCATCGGGCGACGATAGCATCGCCCCCGTGAGCCTCTACGACGCCTTTGCACCGATCTACGACAAGTGGTTTCCAACGACCGAGGACGTCGCGTTCTACGTCGAGCTCGCTCGGGAGACCGACGGGCCGCTCGTCGAGCTCGCCGTCGGAACCGGCCGCGTCGCGATCCCGGTCGCCCGCGAGACCGGACGCCGGGTGCTCGGAATCGACTCGTCGCCGGCGATGCTCGCGCAGGCACGGGAGCGCGCGAGCGAGGCCGGTGTTGACCTCGAGCTCCGCCGCGGCGACATGCGCGAACTCGACCTGGACGAGCCGGCGAGCCTGATCTACGTCCCGGCCCGCTCGCTCGGGCACCTGCCGACGTGGGCAGACCGGCGCCGTGTCTTCGAGCGCGCGTATGCGTCCCTCCGCCCAGGCGGCCGCTTCGCCTGGAACTTCTTCGTCTTCGACCCGCGGATCGCGGCGGCCAACGACGGCGAGTGGCTGGAGCAGAACGGGATCCGGCACCGGATCGACCACGCGAAGCACGACAACCGGGTCGACATCACGCTCGAGAGCGGCGATGCGATCTCGCTCTGGTGGCTGAGCCGCTCCGAGTGGGACGGGCTGATCGACACGGCCGGTTTCGAGGTCGAGGCGCTCTACGGCGGCTTCGAGATGCAACCGTTCGACGAGAACGCGACCGAGTTCGTCTGGGTTGTCCGCAAGCCCATATGACCCGATCGCACGACTCTACGACGCGTGGAGCGCCACCGTCGTCGAGGACGTCGAGTTCTATGTCGAGGAGGCGCGCGCGTCCGGCGGTCCGGTCGTCGAGCTCGCGTGCGGGACCGGACGGATCGCGGTGCCGATCGCGAAGGCGGGGATCGGCGTGATCGGCGTCGACGGCTCGGCCGCGATGCTGGAGGTCGCACGCGAGTACGCCCGCGTGGAAGGCGTCTCGCTCGACCTTCGGCTGGGCGACATGCGCGAGCCGCCGGTGCCGGAGCGCGTGCCGCTCGTGCTGATCCCGTTTCGCTCGCTCCTGCACATGACCACCGAGGGCGACCGGATACGCGCGCTGGAGGCCGCCCGCAACCTCCTCCTTCCGGACGGGCGGCTCGTCTTCGACGTCTTCGCACCGAGCCGCCAGGACGTGGAGGACACGCACGGCCGCTGGCTCGAGCGCGAGCCCGGGATCTTCGAGCGCGCGGACTGGGACGAGAACGAGCGGACGCTGACGCTCTCGGTGCGCCGCGGCGAGGAGGCCTCGACGATGCAGCTCGCCTGGCTCTCGCCGCCCGAGTGGCGGCTGCTGCTCGACCGGGCGGGCTTCGACGATCGACGCGCAGTGGGGCTGGTTCGACCGCCGCCCCTTTGACGGCGGCGAGGACGTCGTCTTCGTCGGCGCGGAGACGATAGGGTCCGCGCATGATCTGGATCATCCTCGGCGTGGTCGCGGTGCTCGTGCTCGCGCTCGTCCTGCTCTACAACCGGCTCGTCACGCTCCGGAACCGCGTCGAGAACGCGTGGGCGCAGGTGGACGTCCAGCTCAAGCGCCGCTACGACCTGATCCCCAACCTGGTCGAGACTGTGAAGGGCTACGCCGCGCACGAGCGCGAGACCTTCGAGGCCGTCACGGCCGCGCGCACGCGCGCACAGGCCGCTCAGGGCCCCGCCGAGCAGGGCGCCGCCGAGGGCATCCTCGGTCAGGCGCTCGGCCGCCTGTTCGCGGTCGCCGAGGCGTATCCCGAGCTGCAGGCGGACGAGAACTTCCGTCAGCTCCAGGAGGAGCTCGCCCAGACCGAGAACCGGATCGCGGTTTCGCGCCAGGTCTACAACGACACCGTCCTCACCTACAACACCGCGATTCAGACGGTTCCCGGCCTCCTCGTCGCCGGCCCGTTCGGGTTCTCGAAGCGGGAGTTCTTCGAGGTGGAGGACGCAGCCCGGGAGGCGCCACGCGTCGCGTTCTAGCGGTTGTCGCTCTTCGGAGCGCTCGCGCTCGCCGGAGACGCCGCCGCGAAGTCGTTCACGCTCCCGGCCGCCGAGGTGATCGTCCAGGTCGGCCGGGACGGCACCCTCACCGTCGACGAGCTGATCGCGTTCGAGTTCGACGGCGACTTCAGCGGTGCCTACCGCGACGTGCCCGCTCCGCGAAGGCGAGTCGCTCGACCAGGTCTCGGTGATCGAGGCCGAGACCGCCTACCGGCCCGGCGCGTGCACCGAGCTCGGCTGCGCCGACGCACCCGGCTCGTTCGGCACGACGACGACCGACGACGGCGTCCGCATCGTCTGGCACTACCAGGCGTCGTCCGAGTCGCGGCGGTTCCGGGTGCGCTACCGCCTCCGCGGGGTGCCGACGGCGTACGACGACATCGTCGACGTCAACCTCAAGATCTGGGGCGACGAGTGGGAGGTCGGTCTCGACCAGCTGACCTCCACCCTGATCGCCCCAGGAGAGGTGCAGCGTGCGTGGGGCCACCCCGTCTCGGTGCGCGGCGACGTCACGATCGACGGGAGCCGCGTCAACCTGCGTGCCGTGAACATCCCGCCGCAGCAGTTCGTCGAGCTGCGGGCGCTGATCCCGCGCCGCTTCTTCACCTCGACCGCCGCGATGCAGGTCGACGAGGGGCTCGGGCTCGACGACGATCGTGGTCGAGGAGCGTGCGGATGCGGCGGCGTACGAGCGCGACCGCCGGAAGATCGACGAGGCGCTCGACAACCTGCCGCGAACGCTCGCCACTCTGCTCGCGCTCGCGCTCGGCCCGGCGCTGCTGATTCTCGGCTTCGTCTGGTGGCGTTACGGCCGCGAGCTCCCGACGACGTACGACCGCGAGTACGAGCAGGAGCCGCCCACCGAGACGCAGGCCGCGCTCGTCCCATCGCTGCTCGCCCAGGGGGGCACGCCCGGGTCGCTCGAGTTCACGGCCACGCTCTTCGACCTGATCCGCCGCGGGCGCTACCGGGCCGACCCGGTGACGACGGAGCGGAAGATCTGGGGCGGGCTGAAGACGCAGCAGGTCGCCGATCTCGAGCTCGCGCTCGGCGACGTCGAAGCGCCGGTCGAGGCGTTCGAGGCGCCGGTGGCCGAGGTCGTCGACGCAATCCTCGCCGAGGGCCCGGAGCGGCTTTCGCGCTTCCGTGACCGGATCGAGGACGACCGCACGGCGAACTCGGAGCGCTTCACGAGCTTCAAATCGGCGGTCGGCACCGAAATCTCGGGGCGGAAGTGGTTCCGGAACGACGGCTTGCTGCTCCTGCTCGGCGGCGCCGTCCTGCTTGGGGCCGTGGGCGGGTTGCTGCTCTTCCTCGGGATCGGCTCGTTCAACTCCGTTGCGCCGACGTGGCGCAGTGTCGTCGAAGATCGCGTTCGGGATCTGCGGGCTCGTCGGAGCGGCGACCCTCGTGGGCGCTGCGTTCAACCGCCGGCTCTGGCGCCGCCGCGCGCCGGAGGCTCAGGCCGAGGCGGAGCGCTGGGAGGCCTTCCGCCGCTATCTGACCGACTTTCCGCGGCTCGACATCGCTCCGGCCGCGACGCTCCAGCTCTGGGAGCGGTTCCTCGTCTACGGGATCGCGTTCGGGATCGCCGAGCGCGTGCTTCAGGGCGCCCAGCTGCACATGCCCGAAGCGCTGGCCCAGGCGAGCACGCTCTACTGGATCGGCCCGCACGGCGACCTCTCCGCCGGGCCGACCTCGCTCGGCATCGGCGACCTGGCGGCGGGCTTCGGCTCGGCGCTCGCGCCGCCGTCCTCGGGCTCGGGCGGTTTCGGCGGCGGCTTCTCCGGTGGAGGCGGAGGCGGTGGCGGCGGCGGAGGCGGCGGGGCCTGGTGAGGCGGATGGTGAGGCCGTGGCTGCTCGCCGGTGTCGCGCTGCTCGTCGCGGGCTGCGGCGGCGGCGACGACGAGGCCACGCCGGTCCCCGACACCACCACCGCCGCGGCCTCGTCGACGGCGGCCGAATCATGCAGCCCCGGCGTGCACGAGCTCACGCTCGGCAACGGGCAGCCAGCGCGAATGCACGTGGCCCCGGGAGACCGTGAGCGAGCGCTGATTGTCGCGCTCCACGGCGCCGGCGGCACCCCCTTCGGCGCGATCGAGGCATTCAGAAGCGCCTTGAACGAGCCGGGGCTGGTGCTGATCGCGCCAGCCTCGAAGAATCAGACCTGGAGCGTGATCCGCTCCGACCGCGATGTGGATCTCGAGTCGGTCGACCTCGCGGCCGCCGAGGCGTGGGACCGCTGCCCGATCGACCGGAAGCGGCTCGCGCTGGGCGGCTTCTCCGACGGCGCGACCTATGCGTTGACGCTCGGAGTCGCGAACGGCGACCTCTTCCCCGCGGTCATCGCCCTTTCGCCCGGCGGCATCGTCGCCGATACCCGCCGTGGGTCACCGAGGATCTTCGTCTCGCACGGCACGGAGGACGAGGTGCTCCCGATCGCGGGTGCCAGCGACACGATCGTGCCGCAGCTACAGGAGGCCGGGTTCGACGTCACCTACCGGCGCTTCCGCGGCAACCACGAGGTACCACCGGACGTCGCGGCCGCCGCCGTCCGCTGGTTCCTCGATGGGCTCGACTAGCCGACGCCGCGCGAGCGCTCGTAGAGCGCGATCGCGCCTGCCGCTGCGACGTTGAGCGATTCCGCGGCGCCCGGGAGCGGGATCGTCGCGAGATAGTCGCTGTCAGCAGCTATCTCCGCCGGCAACCCTTCGCGCTCCGCGCCCAGGAGGAGCACGGTCGGGCCTTCGAGCTCGAGCTCGCGCAGCGGTGGGGCGTCGCGCACGACGAGCGCCACCCGCGTCCCCTCAGCGTCCTCCCACCCGAGCAGCGGCACCCGGAACACGGCTCCGACCGAGGCACGAAGGGCCTTCGCCCCGAGCGGGTCGGCGCAGCCCGGCGAGAGCGCGACCGCGGCGCCGAAGGCGTCCGCCGTGCGCAGCAGCGTGCCGACGTTGCCGGGATCGACGACCTGCCAGAGAGCGAGAGTGATCTCGCGCGGCTCGTGCGGCAGGTCCGCGCTCCGGTAGACGGCGACGACACGGGCCGGGTGCGGAAGCGTCGAGACAGCCGCGAGCAGCTCCGGCTCGACCGTCTCGCCCGCCACGAGCAGCTCGACCGGAGCGATCCCCGCCGCCGTCGCTGCCGCAACCAGATCCTCGCCTTCGACCACGAACAGTCCGAGCTCCTCGCGCTTGCGCTTCTGCGCGAGGAGCTTCCGGACGAGCTTCAGCGTCGGGTTCGACGCCGAGGTGATCAGGGCGCTATGCCGCCTTGTCGGAGGACTTGTCGGACGCGAGCGCGGCCTTCGCCTGCTCGACCACGACCGTGAACGCGGCCGGGTCTGCCACGGCCAGATCGGCCAGGACCTTGCGGTCGAGCTCGATGCCGGCCTTGTGCAGCCCCGAGATGAACTGGTTGTACGACATCCCGTTCGCGCGGGCGGCCGCGTTGATGCGGACGATCCAGAGCTGCCGGAACGTCCGCTTCTTGTTCTTGCGGTCGCGGTAGGCGTAGACGAGCGAGTGCTCGACCTGCTCCTTCGCGTAGCGGTAGCTGCGGCTCTTCAGCCCCCAGTACCCCTTCGCCTGGCCGAGGACCTTGCGGCGCTTCTTGCGCGCGTGAACTGATCGCTTGACCCTCGGCATTACTTCAGCCCCAGCAGCTTCTTCAGCCTCGGCGCGTCGCTCTTCGCGACCTCGTAATCCTTGCCGAAGGCGCGCTTACGCTTGGCCGACTTGTGCTCCAGGTTGTGGCTCTGCATCGCGTGACGGCGCAGGATCTTGCCCGTCCCCGTCACCTTGAAGCGCTTCTTCGCTCCGCTCCCGCTCTTCATCTTTGGCATCTGTCTTCACTCCTGCGTTCTTGGTGGGGCCGAGCAGCATGACCATGTTGCGGCCGTCGAGGAGGGGCGGCGACTCGACCAGGCCGATCTCCTTGATCTCGTCCGCGAGGCGAAGCAGCAGGTCGCGGCCCCGCTCCGGGTGCAGATTCTCGCGTCCCCGGAACATGATCGTGACCTTGACCTTGGCGCGCTGGTTCAGAAACCGCACGACGTGGCCCTTCTTCGTCTCGTAGTCGTGAATGCCGATCTTCGGCCGAAACTTGATCTCCTTGACGTTGATCTGGGTCTGATGCTTCCGCGCGAGCTTGGCCTTCTGCTCCTGCTCGTAGCGGTACTTGCCGTAGTCCATCACCCGCGCGACGGGCGGATCCGCCCCCGCTGCGACCTCGACCAGGTCGAGCCCCTTCGAGTAGGCGTACTCCCGCGCCTCCTCGGTGGACTTGATCCCGATCTGCTCGCCGTCCTCGCCCACCAGGCGCACCTGGGGAACGCGGATGTTCTCGTTGATCCGGTCTTGCGGCTGTGGTACGCGCCGGTCTTCCGGACGGCGTCTGGGCCTCAAAGGCTCTTCACCAAGCTCGTGGAATCCTCCTCATGGACGACGAAAACCGCTGCAAGCAGCGGCCACATTTCCTCTTCCAACCGGCTCGGTTGAACCCTCACGAACACTCGGTGGGCTCGGGAAGGTGAGGGGCAGTGGTCCGCTCCTTCTTTCAGGGCGAGAGCGTAGCAAGCTCGGCGCGGAACCGTTCGAGCAGCTCCGCGAACGCTCATGGTCGACTGGCCGCCGCCACGCTCGCGGACGGCGAGCGACTCGTCCGACTCGCGGTCGCCGTAGACGATCGTGAACGGGATCTTCTCCAGCTCGGCGTCACGGATCCGCTTGCCGAGCGTCTCGTCGCGCCGGTCGACGTCGACGCGGAAGCCCTCCGCTTCTAGCCGGGCGCAGAGCTCGGCGACGGCGTCACGGTGATCCTCGCCGACCGGGATCAGCCGGGCCTGGACGGGCGCGAGCCAGAACGGGAAGGCGCCGCCGAAGTTCTCGATCACGATCCCCAGGAAACGCTCGAACGAGCCGAAGAGCGCCCGGTGCACGACGACGGGCGTGTGCTCGACGTTGTCCGCCCCCATGTACGTGAGACCGAAGCGCTCGGGCATCTGGTAATCGATCTGGATCGTTCCCATCTGCCAGCTGCGGCCGAGTGCGTCGTCCATGAAGAGGTCGATCTTCGGTCCGTAGAAAGCGCCTTCGCCCGCTGCGACAGTGAAGGGAATCTCGTTCCGTTCGAGCGCCAGCTGCAACGCCGCCTCTGCTCGGTCCCACGCGTCGTCGTCGCCGAGCTTGTTCTCGGGTCGAGTCGCGAACTCGGCCCGAGCGCTCATGCCGAAGAGCCCGTACAGGAAGCCGACGTACTCGATCATCCCGTGGATCTCGTCCTGGATCTGATCCTCGGCACAGAAGACGTGGGCGTCGTCCTGGACGAAGTTCCGGGCTCGGAGGATCCCGTGCAGCGTGCCGGCGAGCTCGTTGCGGTGGAGCGGCGCCGCCTCGGCATAGCGCACCGGTAGCTCCCGGTAGCTGCGCAGACGCTCGCCGAAGAGCAGCATGTGCCCCGGACAGTTCATCGCCTTCACGCCCATGCGTCCGGAGTCGGTCTCGACCATGAACATCAGCTCTTGGTACTTGGGGATGTGCCCCGAGGTGAGGAACGTCTCCTCGTCGTAGATCAGCGGCGTGCGCACCTCGAGATACCCGCGGCGCGCGTTCTCACGTCTGCGGATCGAGTCGAGCGTGTTCCAGAGCACGGTTCCCTTGGGATGCCAGAACGGCGCGCCGGGGGCCCGCTCGGAGAGATGGAAGAGGTCGAGTTGCGGCCCGAGCTTGCGATGGTCGCGCGCCTTCGCCTGCTCCAGTCGCTCGAGATACGCGTCCAGGTCGGCCTGCGAGTAGAAGGCGGTGCCGTAGATCCGCGTCAGCTGCGTGTTGCGCTCGTCGCCGCGCCAGTACGCACCCGCGAGCGACGTCAGCTTGACCGCCTTGATCGGCTTCGAGTCCTGCAGGTGCGGGCCGCGGCAGAGGTCGGTGAAGTCTCCCTGCGTGTAGAGCGAGATCTCGCCCTCCGCGGTGTCGACGAGCTCGACCTTGTACGGCTCGTCCTCGGCCTCGAGAAGCGCTGCTTCGCCTCGGCGGCCGTGATCTGCTCGCGCTCCCAGGCGCGTCCCTCCTTCAGCTCGCGCGTGATCTCGGCCTCGATCCGCTCGAGATCCTCCTCGCGGATCGGCTCCGGAAACTCGAAGTCGTAGTAGAAGCCGTTCTCGATCGGCGGCCCGATCGCGACCTTGACGCCCGGATAGAGGCGGCGCACGGCCTCGGCCAGCAGGTGCGCGGTCGAGTGGCGCAGCACTGCGAGCGCGTCCGGGTCGGCGGTGTCGCGGGTGGTCAGAATCTGGATCGGCTGTCCGTCGGCCAGCGGCAGCCGCACGTCCTGCACGGCGCCGTTCTGGCGGATCAGCACCGCCTGCTCGGCCAGCTTCGGGCCGATCGCGCGCGCCGCATCGAGGCCGGTGGCGCCGTCCGGAAGTTCGAGTTCTGAGGAGTCGGGCAGAAGAACTTTCATGACGGATCAGGATACTCAGCACCCGCGCGAGGACGACCGCAACGAGGAGCTCGAGGGCTCGCCCGTGCCCGATCCCGAGGAGGAGCAGGGCGACGCCGAGGACGTCCCGGGCGCAGATTGACTGCAAACCACGAGGAAGGGGTAAACGGCATGCACAAGTCGATTCAAGAGGCGATGACGAAGGCTCCGAAGACGGTCACGTCGGACACGACCGTCGAGGAGGCAGCACGCACCCTGAAGGCGGAAGACATCGGCTCGCTGCCGATCGTCGACGACGACCGGCTCGTCGGCGTCGTCACCGACCGTGACATCGCGATCCGGATCGTGGGCGAGGGCCGCGGCCTCGAGACAACGGTCGGGGAGATCGCCTCGAAGGACGTGGTCACCGTCGATCCGCAGCAGAGCCTCGAGGAAGCGGCGCGGCTGATGGCCGAGCACCAGATCCGCCGGCTGCCCGTGGTCGAGGAGGACGGGAAGCTCGTCGGCATCCTCGCGCAGGCGGACGTGGCCCAGTCCGGGCACGACACGCTGACCGGCGAGACGGTGCAGCAGATCTCGCAGTAACCGGCCTTCCCCCACCCTGCGGGCAAACGGGGGTGGAGAACAACTCCCATCCCGCCGATAGACGGTGGGATGGGGGTTGCCGCCTATCAAGGCCCCTTCGGACGCGAGCAGGCCGAGCGTCTGCTGTGGCGTGCCGGCTTCGGGCCGCGCAAGGGCGAGGCGGCAGCGCTCGCGAAGCTCGGCCTCGACGGCGCCGTCCTCTCGCTGACCCGGCCGAAGGGCGAGAAGTTCGTCGGCCCGGCCCCGCGCGACGACAAGGGCCGCGGGCTTGCCCCTGGCGATGCGTGGGGCCACGACCATCTCTGGTGGCTCGACCGGATGGTCCGCACGTCGCGCCCGCTTGTCGAGCGGATGACCCTCATCTGGCACGACTGGTTCGCGACGTCACTCGCCGGCGTCGGCTCGCAGAAGCTGATGCTGAATCAGAACCGACTCTTGCGCCGGCTCTCGCTGGGCTCGTTCGACACGATGCTGCGCGAGATCACGAAGGACCCGGCGATGCTGCTATGGCTCTCGGGCACGGAGAACACGAAGTGGTCGCCGAACGAGAACTACGCCCGCGAACTGATGGAGCTCTTCACGCTCGGCGCCGGACAGGGCTACACGGAGCGCGACGTCCGCGAGCAGGCACGCGCGCTCACCGGCTTCGACAACGACTGGAAGCGCGGCGCCGGCAGCGTCAACTTCCGCTACGACCGCGAGCGTCACGACGCAGGCAGCAAGCGGATCTTCGGCAAGCGCGGCGCCTTCGACTGGCAGGACGCCGTCCGCCTCTGCCTCGCGCACCCGCAGCACGCGTCGTTCTTCGTCGACAAGCTCTGGCACTACTTCGTCCCGGTCGCGCCGGACGCCGGCACGCGGCGCTCGCTCGAGACGATGTACCGCAAGGACCTCGAGATCCTCCCGGTGGTCGAGGCGATCCTTCGCCACCCGGCGCTGCACACGGGACCGCGGATGGTGAAGCCGCCGGCGGTCTATACGGCCGGCCTGCTGCGCGGGATCGGTCGCGGCATCGACACCACCTCGTGGGCGTGGCTCGCGTCCGGGACCGGGCAGCGGCTGTTCATGCCCCCGAACGTGGCGGGCTGGGACGACGAGCGCTGGCTCGACACCGCGACCTTCCGCGGCCGCTGGTGGGTCGCGAACTACGCCTCGCAGCCGTACTCGGTGACCGACAAGCAGTCGGCCGCCCTGCCCGCCGAGCCGAAGGCACTCGTCGACGCGGCGATCGCGTTCTGGGGCTCCCCCACCCTGCGTCCGGCCACGCGCGCCGCGCTGCTCACGTTCGCGAACCGGGCGATGGGCGACGCGAACGCGAAGTGGAAGCAGACGAGCTACCGCTTCCTGACCGCGAACGCGCTCCGCCAGCTGATCGCAGTCTCCCCCGACCTCCAGACCTCCTAAGGACTCATTGCTCATGGCCCGCTGCTGCAACGACTTCTCCCGCACCGATCTCCTTCGTCGCGCCGCCGCCGAGGCCGGCCGCGGCCTGCCGGCGATCGAGAGCGGCATGCCGTTGCCGGCCGGCACCGGCCTCGACCGGCGGAGCTTCCTGGCTCGCGGCGCCGGGCTCGCGCTCGCCGTCTACGGCGGCTCGGCGTTCCTCCCGCGTGCTTTCGAGGAGGGGATTGCCGCCGCTGCGGCCGCAGGGCCGCAGAAGGTGCTCGTTTCCGTCTTCCTCGACGGCGGCGCCGATTCGCTCTCGATGCTCTTCCCGGACGGCGACCCGCTCTACCGGAAGCTGCGCCCGCGGCTGGCGCTGCCGGCGTCGGCGGGGCTCCCGTTCGCAGAGGACCCGCGTCTGCGCTGGCACCCGTCGCTGGGCGGGCTCGCGCAGCTGCACGGCGAGGGCAAGGTCGCGGTGATGGCGGGCGTCGGCTACACCGGCCCCGACCAGTCGCACTTCACCTCGCGCCATTTCTGGGAGGTCGGCGCGACGAGCGAGCAGCTCCGCACCGGCTGGCTCGGCCGCTACCTCGACCGCAGCGGCTCGCCCGACAACCCGCTCCAAGGCCTCTCGCTCGACTGGCGCCTGCAGCCGGCGCTCGCGACGGCGAAGATGCCCGTCGCCTCGATCGACGGGCCCGACCAGTACGGCTTCTGGACTCGCAACGTCTGGGGTGAGGTCGAGACGCGGATGCTCGACGCGATCGGCGCCCTCGGCAATCTGCCGACGAATGGGGACGCCGCGCTGGAACAGGCGACAGCGGCGGCGCGCCAGTCCGCCCAGCTCCGCCGGCAGCTGCTTCCGTTCACGCCCAAGAACGACAAGCCTGGGTTCACCAGCCCGGTCGCGTACCCGAAGGGCGACGACGCGTTCCCGCGGCGGCTCGCCGGCCTCGCGGCGATGCTCGGCGCCGGCCTGCCGGTCCGCGTCGTCTCGCTCTCGGCGCCGGGCATGTACGACACGCACGACGACCAGCCGCAGGAGCTCGCCGACGGGCTGAAGCTGACGGCCGACAGCCTGCTGGCGTTCCAGCGCGACCTCGAGGCGCGCGGGCTCGCCGACCGCGTCGTGGTTCATGTCTGGTCGGAATTCGGCCGGCGCGCGAAGGAGAACGGCTCGAACGGAACCGACCACGGCGCCGCCGGCGCCGGCTTCCTGATCGGCTCGCGCGTGCACGGAACGATGATCGGCGAGTTCCCCGGCCTCGCGTCGCTCGACCGCGACGGCAATCTGCGCGCCACCTCCGACTTCCGCGGGCTCTACAGCGCTCTCCTGGAGGATTGGCTCGGGGCCGACGCCGAAGCGATCATCCCGGACGCACGCCGATTCGCGCGGCCGAAGGTGATCAAGTGATTGCGACCGCGCTCGTCCTGCTGACGCTCTCGCCGGCTCGGGTGCAGGTCGGCGCGGACGAGTTCAACTACGCGCTCTCACGCCGCTCGATCAAGGCCGGCCCAGCGATCGTGCAGCTCGTGAACTACGGCGAGGACGACCACGACCTGCGTCTCCGCCGCTCCGGCGGCACGCGCATCTATCGCGTCGGCGAGGTCCGGCCGGGCGGGCTGGCCGAGCTCCAGACCCGCCTGCTGCCAGGCCGTTTCACCCTTTGGTGCTCGGTCGCCGACCACCGTGCTCGCGGCATGAGCGCGACGCTGACCGTGCGCAGCACTTGACTTCTGTCTACAGATCTCGCTGAATAGCCGGGGCGGGGCTCTCGTTGCGGCGCGAGCCTCGCCTACCTAGGATGCCGGGCTCACCCTCGAATGGGAGCCGCAGATGTCACTGATGGACAAGATCAAGTCCTTCTTCTCCGGTGGTAGCCATGACCACGGAGACGACGACCACTCGCACGACCATGGGGATCACAGCCACGGGGATCACGACCACGCTGACCACGACCACTCGCACGAGCCGGCGGCGACGATGCCGACCGAGCCCGAGTCGGACGACCGGCCCGCCTAGCCCTCTCAATCGAGAATTGCCGTGCGCGCGTGCTCGTGCGACGCGCGCCAGACTTGCAAGAGCAGATCGAGCTCGAGGCGGCGCGCGTCCGCGTTCATCGAGCCGAGCTGGGAGATCTCGATCTCCAGCACGCCGACTTGCTCCGCGGTCACGTGGACGCGCGCCCGTAGGAAGGCGAGCAGGCTCGGGACGAGCTCGGGATCGTTGACGCTGACTCTCATCTGGCCGCAGGAGGACGCCGTCGTCCTTTCTGCCGCTCAGCATGAGCGGGATCCTTCACTCGCGCCCCACCCGTCCGGCTAGGGCTCCGGGTTCCCTCCGCACTACGTTCCTTCAGTTCCACGTGGCGTAGCCACCTAGCCGAAAGACCAGCGTCGAGGTCGTCGACGGAAGACCGCAGTTTCGAGTGGGGCTCCGCCGCCTGGAGCCCCACTCGTCTTGCGCTGGATACCGCTACGAGATGCACGTTGCGTAGACGGTCAGCGTCCAGTTGCCGGGCACCGTGGTGTTCTCCGCGGCGCTGACGACCCACGTGTCGGCGTCGAGCGGGCGGCTCTCGTAGAGCGCGACGTCTCCGTTCGTGATGCTCGCGAACCCACCGCCGCCGGCCACCTTCTTGCCCGCGGTGCAATCGACCGTGACCGTCTTCGGGCTGTTGCTGTTGGACGCGCTCGTCGCGGACTTCTGCTCGTAGCCGCTCGTAGCCGAGCCTGCAGGGCCGGCCGGTCCCACCGGACCGATCGGGCCCGCGGCGCCCGTCGCCCCGGCCGGCCCAACAGCGCCCGCCGGGCCGACAGCACCCGCAGGGCCGACCGGTCCCACCGCACCCGCTGGGCCGACGGGACCCGGCGATCCCGTCGCCCCCGTGTCGCCTCTGTCGCCCTTGTCCCCCTTCGAACCTTGCGGGCCCTGCGGGCCTACTGCGCCCGCCGGGCCTGCGGCCCCCGTTGGGCCGGCCGGCCCTACGGCACCCGCCGCACCCGGCACACCTGCCGCGCCTGGCACACCCGTTGCGCCCTGGGCTCCTGCGGCTCCAGCCGCTCCGGTGGCTCCGGTGGAGCCCGTGTCACCTCTGTCGCCCTTCAGACCCTGCGGTCCGATCGGCCCAGCCGGCCCAGCCGGACCGGCCGGGCCTACTGACCCCATCGGGCCGACCGATCCGGTCGAGCCGACCGGTCCCGCCGGGCCTGCCGCGCCAACCGACCCCATCGGGCCGGCCGGTCCGGTCGAGCCGATCGGCCCCATCGGCCCCGTGGCTCCGATCGGGCCGGCTGCGCCGGTCGCTCCTGCCGGGCCAATTGCCCCGATGGCACCGGTGGCACCGACGGAGCCAATCGGCCCGGCGGGCCCAGCCGGGCCGACCGCTCCCGTCGAGCCCGCTGCGCCGGCCGGCCCCTGCGCACCCTGCGGGCCCATCAGGCCCGTGAGCCCGCGCTCGCCCGGTGCACCGGTGAGCCCCTGGATTCCCTGGAGTCCTTGCAGTCCCTGAAGTCCTTGAACGCCCTGCGGGCCCTGAGCTCCAGCCGCGCCGGCGTCGCCGCGCTCGCCCTTGTCGCCCTTTGCGCCCGGGAGACCCGGCGCGCCGGCAGCGCCCTGGAGGCCCTGTGGGCCTGTCGCGCCCTGCGGCCCTGCCGGGCCTGGCTCGCCACGCTCACCGCCCGAGGTGCCGCCGATGCCCGGCTCACCGCGATCCCCCTTCGCGCCTGTCGCGCCTCTCGGGCCGGATGGGCCAATCGCGCCCTGCGCGCCGGCCGGGCCTTGCGGGCCCTGCAAGCCGATCGGGCCCACGGGACCGGCCGGGCCGTTCCGACCGGCCTTGCGCCAGTGGAGCGGGGTCATGAACCTGGGGCACGGCACGCTCGGGCTCACGAGCTTGACCGCACCGTCTTTCGCGATGCAGGCGTGGATCATGCCCGGATCGCCCCCGTGCGCGCGCGCCGGCGTCGCCAGCACGAGACACGACCCGATAGCCAGGAGCACGGCCGCAAGCGCCGAGCCGAGCCTGGGCAGGCTGACGCCCTGGACGTCGATCCGCATGATTCCCCTCTCCCTTGTTGCCGCCGCTCCGGGCTCACCGAGCCCGCTTCAACCTCCCCCGAGGCTGTCGGATCACTGTAGGTCGGGTCGGCGGTGCCGACAATCCCTCGAACGAGGGCGTGAAGCCGCCGTCTTCGAGCCCTAGTGAACTGCGAGCGTGAGCCGTGCCGCCCCGGCGGGCAGCATCACACCCACCGGCGCGCCGTTCGGGACGACGACCCGCCAGCGGCCGGTCCTCCGAAAGCGCGCGGTCCCGCGCCAGCGATCCGGCGCGACTCGGGTGAGGCGGACTTCGAACCCGTTGCGAGCGACGTTGGGGTCGCATCGGCCGGTGTCGCCGGTGATCGTCGCAACGACACAGAAGATGTCTCGTCCGGGCGCGACTGCGATCAGTCGCAGGTTGTAGTCGAGTCGTGCCCCACTGCGAACTGTCAGCATCACCGGCTGCCCGACTCGCGGCGTCGTGTCGCTGGCGGCGACGGAAATCTGAAACTTCGCCGCGGCGGCGCCGCAGAGGATGAGCGCCGCGATCCCGGTGGCGACAAGAGCCCTCATGCGGTTCTACACCGCAGACGGGCGGTCGGGTTCCATGCAACGATTGTAACCAGCCCTATTGCGACGGAAACCGCGGCTCATCGTGCGTACGAGGTGATCGTCCAGCTGCGGCGAAAGCCGATCGATTCGTAGAGCGCGCAGGCGGCATCGGTGTCGCAGCCGACAACGGCTCGCCGCATGCCTTCCTCGTGCAGACGCTGCAGGCCGAACGTGCAGACGGCGGCACCGAGGCCGCGGCGGCGGAACTCCGCGCGCGTCCCGACCGGCTCGAACAGGCCGACGCCGTTCTCGTCGTCGGGCCAGACCAGGACATACGAGGCGAAGCGTCCGTCCGGCGCCTCGACGACGCAATCGAGCGAGCCGCGATACGGCCACTCGGCCATGACGTTGCGGTAGCTCGACTCGGTGACGCGCGACGGCTCCCAGACGTCGCGGTGGATCGCGACGCGCTCGGCGAGGTCCTCCGGCTCGACCGTGCGGTACCGGAAGCCGTCCGGCAACGACGGCGGGGTCGGCGTGTCCGGTACCTCACGATGGTTGAAGTGGATCGCGCGGCCGGGCTTCGTGAACCCGTGGCGGGCGAGGACGGCGCGCGCCTCCTCGTCGTCCTCGAACACGACTGCCTCCTTCGCGTCCGGCTCGTCGAAGATCTCGTCGAGCAAGTGCCGGTGCTCGGGATGGAGGTCGTACTCGAGGACGCCGCGGTCGCCCTTCAGCCACGACCAGGCGACGACGCGATCGCCGCTGTCGCGCCAGAGCCGGAACGTCCACTCCGGCTCGCGCCCCTCGTGCTGGCGCAGTCCCCACGCGATGTCGCCGACGTGCCACTGCGCGCGTGGGCCGAGCAGCCGCCGCGTCTCGAGGGCGAGCTGTTGCATCCCTCCGATGATCTCCGGTGTGAGTCGCACGTGTGACGAGTGGATAGTCGATAGAGAGAAAAGACCCGCCTGAGCGGGCCTTTCGGGAGGTGGGCGGTACTGGGCTCGAACCAGTGACCCCCAGCTTGTCGAGCTGGTGCTCTCCCAACTGAGCTAACCGCCCTCTTGGGGTGGGAGTCTAGCCGAGGAACGGCAGCGGGTTGATCGGGACTCCCCGCCGCGTCACCTCGAAGTGCAGGTGCGTGCCCGAGCAGCTGCCCGTGCAGCCGGCGAGGCCGATCCGCTCGCCCTTCTGCACGCGCTCGCCGCTCCTCACTCCGACGCTCGAGAGATGGGCGTAGAGCGCGGTAAACGGGCCGGGCAGGTCGAGCTCGACGATCTGGCCGTAGCCCTCGTAGCCACCGATGTACCCCGTTCGGCGCACGACCCCGCCCGTGACCGCACGCAGCTGCAGCGTGCGCAGCATGCCGATGTCGATGCCGTCGTGGCGATGGCTGCCGCGCCACTCGCCGAAACGGGCGGTGACGGTGCCGTCGGCCGGCCAGGTCATCTGGAGCCGCGCTGCGCCCTCTGTGCGTGCCGAGGCCGGTGAAGCGGCGGCGAGAAAGAGAAGCAAGACGACGAGCGCGCTCCGCCAAGGGAGCGTTCGTGTCATGGGAAGCGCGCAGCGTAGTCCGGGCCTCCGCAGCCGCCATCACTCGGATGGGGGAGGTCTCGCCTACCGCAGATAGGGCGCAGGATCTACCGGCACGCCGCCGAGATGAAGCTCGAAATGGAGGTGCGTGCCCGTGCACGAGCCCGTGCAGCCCGCCGCGCCGATCTGCTCACCGGCGGCCACCCACTGGCCCGGAACAACGTGCGACCGGGACAGATGCGCGTACATGACCGAGTAGCCGCCGCCGGCGTCGACCATGACGACGTTCCCGTAGCCCTCGTACCCGGTCAGCCAGCCCGAAGCCGTCACGGTGCCGCTCGTCGCGGCGCGGACGTCGAGTGAGCTGAGGATGCCGACGTCGATGCCGAGGTGCATCCGGCCCCACCGCGGCCCGAAGCCGTCGGTTCTCGTCCCGTCTGCCGGCCACTCGAGCGCGAGCGGCTCGAGGTGCTGGAGGTACAGGTCGATCGGGCCGTCGACGACGGCGCGAGCGGGTGAGACGACGGTCAGGCTGACGAGCAGCGCGCAGACGGCGCCGCGGAGGGGTCGGAAACGCAAGCGGCGCAGGGTAGCAGGCTGCTCAGAAGATCTCCGGACACCAGGGCTTCGGCGTCTCCGTGAGGAACATCGCGTCGGCGCGCGCCGCACCGCCCTCGCGCAGCTCCCGCACGACGCCGGCCCGCACGAGCTCGCCGAAGGTGAAGCCGCCGAGGTAGGTCGAGCCGAGCTCACCGATGTCGAGCGCGAGATCGGCTTCGTCCTCCGTCCGCTCGGCCTTCCCGCCGGCGATCCGCCAGCGGCCGGCGTTCTCGGGCAGGAAGGCGTCCTCCAGCTCGAGGACGACCGGGCCGTCCCCGCCGTACGCGCGCGCCGAAAGCGCCGCACCGACGTCGACGAGCCGCACCCAGAGGCCGTCGCCGACCCGCATCTGCATCCGGCGCGGATAGACCAGCTGGTGCTGCAGCGGATGGTCGATCGGCAGCAGGTACGCCTTCAGCGTCGCCTTCCAGTCCATCTCGAGGAGGACGCGCCACAGCTCGCGCGTCGCGACGGGGCCATCCGCAAGCGCCTCGATCACCTCGACCTGCCCGGCGGCCGAGCCGTCCTCGAACTTCATGTTGAAGCGGTAGAGCGCGTAGCCTGCGGGCTCGCCGTCGAGCTCGACGATCAAGGCGTTCTTGACGCCGCCGCCCTGGCGCCGGTCGGGCGGATCGGCGAGGTTCCGCAGCTCCCACCACGCCTCCGTGCGCGCGAACATTCCTGGCGTCACCGCTCGAACCCGGTCATAGAGGGGCGGGATCTCCGTCTTTGCCTGCTCGAGCGTGATCAGCCGCGCGGCCGCGCCCGGCTCCGGTGGCCGGCGCAGAGCGGTATAGCCGCTCGCGAGCGTGATTTCACCCGAGAACGAGGCGAGGCCGTAGCCGTAGCGGCGGTAGATCACCTCCTCGGACGCCCAGAGCGCCGCGATCGGCTCGCCGCGGTCGCGGATGTCCTCGAGCTGCGCACGCATCATCGCCGTCAGGACACCGCGGCGGCGGTGCGTCGGGAGGACGCCGACGACGGTGACGCCTCCGCACGCGATCGGGCCGCCGGGAACCGTCAGCTGGAACGGAAACGCGCCGGCCCCGCCGACGATCCGGTCGCCGTCGAAGGCGGCGTGCATGCGCTCGAACGGGAGGTTGCGGCTGAACCGCTGGGTGCGCTCGACGTCGCGCTCGGCGCCGAAGTAGTGGGAGATCGCGCCGACCGCATCGGTGAACTCCTCGACGTCCTTCGTCGGCCGCACCTCCCAGCCCATCAGAAGACCTCCGGGCAATAAGGCGGCAGATCGGTGCGGAAGAGCAGCGTCGCGGCCTCGAGGGCGCCCTCGACGCGCTCCTCCACGAGACCCGAGCGTGCGAGACGGTGGAAGTCGAACGCACCCAGGTAGGCGGCGGCGAGATCGGCCGTGTCGAGCGCGAGGTCGGCCGTGTCGTCGGTGCGGCCGGCGTCGTCGCCGACGCGGTAGCGGCCGGCATTCCAGGGACACAGCTCGTCCCGCACCTCGAGCACGACCGACGCACCGGGCTTGTACGAGCGCGCCCGAAGCGACGCGTCGAGGTCGACGAGGCGCAGCCAGAGGCCGTCGCCGAGCCGCAAGCCGAGCGCGCGCGGGTCGCGAACGCTGAGGAAGAGAGACGAAGCCGGGTCGAGGCTGAACACATCCACCTTCACGATCAGGTCTACGCCGTGGAGGAAGCGCCAGAGGTCGCGCTCGACGGCGCCGGACGTCGCGAAGAGGTCGACCACACGCACCTCGCCGCGGGGGAAGCCGTCCTCCCACTCGCTCTTGACGCGGTACGTCGTGTACCCCTCAACCACGCCGTTCACCTCGGCGGCGGCGTAGAACTTCTGGCTCGCGCCGCGACGCCACGCCTTTGGGTCGGCGAGCCGGAGCTCCTTCCACCACGTTTCCGAGCGCGTCAGCATCCCGGCCCGCCCGCTGCGGGCGCGCTCGTACACCGGCGGGAAAAGCGCGAACGCCTCCTCGGCGTCGGTCAGCCTGACGATCGCCTTCGGGCCGTCGTCCGCCTTCAGCGCGAATCGCGACGGGTTGGACTTCGCGGCCACGCCCGGTGCGGCCAGCCCATAGCCGAAGCGCCCGTAGATCGACGCCTCGGAGGCCCAGAGCGCCGCGATCGGCTCACCCCAGGCGTGAACGTCGTCGAGCTGCTTGCGCATGAAGTCGCGCAGGATCCCGCGTCGCCGGTGCGAGGGCAGCACGCCCACCCACGTGACGCCGGCGCAGGGAAGCTGGCCGCCGGGGATCGTCAGGTCGAAGCTATACGCGGCGGCGAGGCCGACCGGCTTGCCGTTGTCGTAGGCGGCGAGCGAGCGCGACGCGGGCAGGATCTTCTGCTCGCGCTCCCAGTCCTCGTCCTCAACCTCGCTGCCGAACGCGCTCTCGGCCGCGGTCATCGCGGCACGCAGCTCGTCGTCGGCCGGAACTCTGATCTCGATCGTCATGCTGCGATTAGATCAGGCGATCTTCTCGAGCGGCGCATAGTCCAGCATCAGCTTCCGCTCGCTGCCGTCGGCCGCGAAGCGGACCGTGACGACTCCGCCGGGCTCGATCCGGGTGATCACGCCCTCCCCGAGTGTCCCGTGCCGGACGCTGTCGCCGGTGGCCAGCGTCGGGTGCTCGCTCCGCGGCGCGATCTCGCGCGTCTGCGCGGGGGAGCCGTAACTGCGCCAGGACGACGGCTGCAGCCGCTCGCGCTCGACGTGCCGGTCGGGCAGCTCGTCGAGGAAGCGCGACGGCAGATGGCTCGTCGTCCGGCCCCAAAGCAGGCGCGAAGACGCGTGCGTCAGCGTCAGCTTCTCCTCCGCCCGGGTGAGGCCGACGTAGAAGAGCCGCCGCTCTTCCTCGACGCCCTGCTCCTCGATCGAACGGGCGCTCGGGAAGATCTCCTCCTCGGCGCCGACGACGAAGACGGCCCGGAACTCGAGTCCCTTCGCGTTGTGGATCGTCATCAGCGTCACGTTCGACTGGTCGCCGGCGAGCGCGTCCTGGTCGGAGTAGAGCGAGATCTCCTGGAGGAAGCCCGACAGCGTCGGCTGCTCGGCCTGCTGGACGTACTCGTGCGCGCCGTCGACGAAGGCTTCGAGGTTCTCGATCCGCCCGCGCGCCTCGATCGTCCGCTCGGCCTCGAAGGCCGCGAGCGTGCCGCTGCGCGTCAGCACCTCCTGGAGCAGCTCGGGCACCTCGTACTCCTGTGCGGCCGAGCGGAGCGAGTCGAGCAGGTTCTTGAGGCCGGTCACGGCCTTCACAGCTGCCGTGCCGAGGCCGGCCTCGGTCGGATGGCCGAGCGCGTCGAAGAGACTGATCCCACGCGACTCGGCATAGGTGACGAGCCGTGAGATCGTCGTGTCGCCGATCCCACGCTTCGGCCGGTTCGCGATCCGCATCAGGCTGACCGCGTCGTCCGGATTGTCCAGCACCTGCAGATAGGCCGTCGCGTCCTTGACTTCCGCTCTCTCGTAGAAACGAGGCCCGCCGATCACCTGGTAGCCGATCTGGTGCAGGCGCAGCGTCTGCTCGAGCACTCGCGACTGGGCATTCATCCGGTAGAAGACGGCGATCTCGCTGCCGGAGTAGCCCTCCTCGACGAGCCCGGCGATCTGCGCGGCGACGTAGCGCGACTCGGCCTGCTCGTCCTCGACCTCGATCACGCGTACTGGATCGCCGTCACCGAGCTCCGACCAGAGCCGCTTCGGCTTCCGCTCACTGTTGTTGTCGATGACGGCGTTGGCCGCCTCGAGGATCGCGTTCGTGGAGCGGTAGTTCTGCTCGAGCGCGATCGTCCGCGTCTCGGGGAAGTCGCGCTCGAACTCGAGGATGTTGCGGATGTCGGCGCCGCGGAAGGCGTAAATGGACTGGTCCGGATCGCCCACGGCGCAGATGTTGTGGTGCTTCTCCGCGAGCAGCTGCAGCAGCCGGTACTGAGCGTGGTTCGTGTCCTGGTACTCGTCGACCATGATGTAGCGGAAGGCGTTCTGCCACTTCTTCCGCGCGTCCGGGAAGTTCTCGAGGATCTGCACGGTCAGCATCAGCATGTCGTCGAAGTCGACCGCGTTCGAGGCGGCGAGCTTGCGCTGGTAGAGCGCGTAGGCCTCGGCGATCGTCTGGTCGTAGAAGGAGGAGATCCGCTCGGCGTACATGTCCGGCGTCACGAGCTGGTTCTTCGCGTTCGAGATCTGGGCGTGCACACCGCGGGGGACGAACCGCTTCGGGTCCTTCTCGAGCTCCTCGAGCACCTGCTTGACGAGCCGCACCTGGTCGGCCGAGTCGTAGATCGTGAAGTTCGAGCGGTAGCCGAGCCGCTCCGCCTCGGCGCGCAGCATCCGGCCGCAGGCCGCGTGGAACGTGAGGATCCAGATCGCCCGCGCCAGCGGCCCGAGCATCGTCAGCAGCCGCTCGCGCATCTCCCCCGCCGCCTTGTTCGTGAAGGTGATCGCGAGGATCTCGTTCGGCTTCACTCCCACCGCCGAGATCAGGTGCGCCACCCGGTGGGTGAGCACGCGCGTCTTGCCGGAGCCCGCACCCGCGATCACGAGCAGCGGCCCTTCGGTCTGCAGAACGGCCTCCCGCTGGGCGGGATTCAGGTTCGAGAGGTACTGCTCGGGCGAGGCGACGGACATCCGTTCGATGCTAGCGGGTGCCCCTCCCGGAGCACCCGCGTCGCATCGAAGGGGTCTCGCTAGCGGGTTGCGCGGATCGTCTGGCGCGCGGTCGTCGAGTTGCCCGCAGCGTCACGCGCGGTGACCACGATCGTGAATGCGATCGAGGCACGGCGTGCGAACTCCTTCTTCGCCGCCGTCCGGAAGACGAGCCGGAGCGGCGCCGAGCCGGCGAGGTCCGTGGTGACGTCCTTGCCGCCGCCGATCACGCGGCTGCCGGAGCCGAATCGTCGCGCTCAAGGTGCAGCCTTCGGAGCACGTCGCACGGATGCGTACACCCGTCCGCAGGAGCGCGGCGACCTTCGTCGCGGCGACGGCCTTGGTCAGGCTGACGGTCGGTGCGGCGGTGTCGGCCGGAGCCGTGCCGGCCGCGGCCAGCGCCCGGAGCGGCACCTTGCCGCCGACGCGTCCGACCGCAGTCGCGGCACCCGTGACCAGGTTGACGGTGTAGAGCTGGGAGGCCGCGCTGCCCGCGACCTGCAAGGCTGCGTACGCGACACCGTCGACGCCGGAGATGTCGAAGCCGGCGCTGTCGCCGAAGTCGACGCCGACAGCGCCGACGCTGACGAGCGTGCCGTTGTTGGGTGGGTTCTGGAGCACGAGCGTGTCGCGACCTGCATCGAGGTTGAAGAGCTGCGTGGTGGTCGCTCCGGCCGTGTTGTTCGTGTAAGCGGACGCGACGATCCGCGGCACCGCAGCGGCACCGGCGTCGCCGGGCGCATACGTCAGCGACCCGTCGGTTGCGGCCGTGGCGCCCGTGTCCGGATGGAGCCGGAGGTTTTGGCGAGCATCGGACGTGAGGCGGATCCTGTCGACGGTCGGGTTGAAGTCGAAGCCGAACGAGGTGCCGGCGAGCGGCGGCGCGAAGGGCGTCGTGCCCAGCACGGTCGCAGCGCCGGTGGCGGCGTCGATCCGGTAGAGGCGGCTCGTGCTCCCGAGCGCGAGCAGCTGCTGGTTGGCGGGGCGGACATCGAGACCGAGAATCTGCTCGCCGGTCTGCAGGCCCGTGAACGCCCGCCGGGCGATCGAGGTCGGCGTCTGACCGCTGAAGGTGACGAGGCGGTTCTGCGTGTCGACGCCGTAGAAGAGCTCGGCGGCCTGTGCGTCGGCGGCACGGCCGAGGCCGGCTGCACAGAGAAGCCCGGCGGCCAGCGCGAGCATGCGTGTCTTGGTCATCATTCCCCTTTGTTGTTGTCAAGTCGTATTCGCCCTGACAGCGAAAGGGGTTCGCCGGGAGTCAGCCGCGGAGCGGGAACGGCTTGCGGGCGAGCGCCGGGAGCACCTGGGCGGTCACCCAGAGCGGCGTCGTCGCGTAGCGGGCGCTGTAGCGGTAGCTGCCGTCCGGGCGGCGCAGCCCCTCGAGGTAGCGGAAGGCGGGGGCGCCGGGTGCGCGACCGGCTGCGAGCAGCCCCTGGATCGCCCACGCGGTCGACTGGGCATCGGAGCCGCGGCCCTGCGTCAGCTGAAAGCCGCCGTCGCGGTTCTGGTGGCGGCGGAGGAAGGCGACGCCCCTGTCGATCGGCCGGCCGCGGACGCCGGCGGCTCGGAGCGCCTGGATGGCGGCCGCCGTGTCGTTGGCGTCCGGCGCTCCCCCCCGCAGCCACGACCAGCCGCCGTTCGGGCGCTGGGCACTCAGTAGCGCCCGCACTTGGGCCGGGGGGGCGGGCTCGCCCGCCTGCCGCAACGCAAGGATCGTCCAGATCGTCGCGTTGACGAGCTTCCCCGGCTTGTGCGCACGCAGGCGCGGGAGCAGGTCGTCGGGCCGGTCACCGGCGGCGGCGCGGGCGAGGGCGACGAGCGCGACGTCCGTGGCGATCGTCGGCTCCTGACGCGCGAGGTACTCGGCGGCGCGTCCCGCGTCCTCACCAGCAGCGACGAGGCCGAGCGTCGCCCAGGCCGTGATCTGTGGTTCACCGAAGCCGCCGTCGTCGCGCTGCTGCGACTGAACGTAGCCGGCGGGGGTCGCGAGCGCCGCCGCCGCCGCGAGCGCTGCCAGCAGATTCACGCCCAGACCACCTCGGTGCGCGAGCGGCGCTCGAACCGCTCCAACACGCGTCTCAGCTCCGGCCCGATCGCGAGCGCAAGCACGACGTTCCCGAGCCCGTGCGCGACGTTGAAAGGCACTCCCGCCGCCAGCCGCGCGAGCAGCGCCGCCTCGGTGTGCGGATAGAACGCAAACCAGAGCCAGGTGTCCATCAGCATCCCGAACGCGAAGCCGAGGGCGAGGACGAAGGCGGCGAAGGCGAGCCGGCTGCGCAGGAACGGCCGCAGCAGACCCGCGAGCAGGCCGCAACCGCCCCAGGCGAGCATCTGCCAGGGCGTGTGCGGCCCCTGGCCGAGGAAGAAATTGGAGGCGATCGCCGCGAGCGCGCCGACGGCAAAGCCGCGGCGGGGGCCGAGCGCAACGCCGGCCGCCGCGACGATCACCGTCACCGGCTGCACGCTGGGCACCGGCGCGAAGAGCACCCGGCCGGCAGCGGCGAGCCCGCCCAGCGTCGCGACGAGCGTGAGGTCGCGCGCCGAGATCGTGCCGCCCTCGAGCCACGCGAAGCCCGCAACGAGGACGGCGACCGCCGCCAGCAGCGTCGCGATCCCGCCGCGGGCGGGGTCGAGCGCCGCCCAGGCGGCAAGCGCGAGAGCAGCGGCGGCAGCGAGCGCGGCGACCCTAGACGGCAACGGGCGCTCCCAGAGGAGTTTGTGTTGAATCAACACTAAGTCCGATCCGGCGGTGCGCCGGGAGGTCGCGATCGTGGGTTGCCAACAACACGGCCTTTCCGGACGCGGCGTAGCCCTCCAGCCACGCGCCGAGCGCCGCTTTGCGCTCCGGGTCGAGGCCCCTCGTCGGCTCGTCCAGGACGAGCAGGTCCGGCTCGGCCACCGCGACAGACGCGAGGGCAAGCCGCTCCCGCTCGCCACTCGAGAGGTCGCGTGGATGCCGGGTCGACGCCCAGCCGAGCCCGACCTGCTCCAGGGCAGCGCAGGCCCGCTGTTTCATCCCCTTTCACGGCCAGTCCGACCTCGTCGAGGGCCGTCTCCTTGACGAGGTAGCGCCCCGGATCCTGGGCCAGGTAGCCGGCGCGGCCGCTCACGTCCACAGTCCCTGCGTATGGCTCCAGCAGCCCGGCCGCGATCCGCGCGAGCGTGGTCTTCCCGGATCCGTTCGGTCCCTCGAGCGCGACGATCTCACCTCGGCGGACCTCGAGGTCTACCTCGTCCAGAATGGGCATGGCCTCGGCGGTACGCGAACGACACGCCGCGGAGCGAGAGCACGACGTCGTCAGAACGAGCTTGTGTTGAATCAACACAAGCCTTCGCCCACCGCGGGCGCTCGGTCGCGAGCCACTCGACCGCGCGATCGCACGGGGCATCGAGGAGGATGCGGCCGCCTTCGACGAAGAGCACGCGGGTTGCAAGCTCGAGCGCGCGCGGGACGCGATGCTCCGAGAGCACGACGGTCGCGCCCAGCCGCTCCACCGCGGCCAGGAACAGGGCCGCTGCGTCGGGATCGAGCTGGGAGGTCGGCTCGTCGAGGAGGAGCAGCGTGGGCTCCAGCGCGAGCGCCGACGCGAGACAGACGCGCTGCAGCTCGCCGCCCGAGAGCTCGACCGTCTTCCGGCCCCAGAGGTGGAGCGCATCCACCGAGTCGAGCGCCCGCTCGACTCGCGGCCAGATCTCGGCGGGCGGCACGCCAAGGTTTTCGAGCCCGAAGGCCACCTCGTTCGCGACGATCGTCATCACGACCTGGTCCTCCGGATCCTGGAAGACGGTCGCGACCGTGCCGGCAAGCGCCGCGGGACGCACGCGCCGGGTGTCGAGGCCGGCGACGACGACGCGGCCGGCGAAGCTGCCGCCGTGAAAGTGCGGCACGAGCCCGGCCAGCGCGCGCAGGAGCGTCGACTTCCCGGAGCCCGAGGGCCCGAGCAGCGCCACGACCTCCCCCGGCTGAAGTGTCAGCGAGACATCCCGTAGCGCGGAAGCCGCTCCCGGGTAGGCGAAGGAGAGGCCGTCGACCGTTGCTAGAGCCACAGCAGGGCCACCACCACGAGCAGGGCTGCGAGCGGGAGCACGAGCCGGTCACGTGTGCTCCACGGTGGCCTCGGCGCGCGCGTCGTCCCCGGTCGGCCGAAGCCGCGCGCCTCCATCGCCTCAGCGAGGTGTGACGCCCGCTCGAGCGAGCCGGCGACAAGCGGGGAGAGGAGGGTCGCGTAGCCGCGCGCGCCCTGCAGCTGTACGCCTCTTCCCCGCACCGACTCCGCCAGCCCGGCAGCGTCGCGCTCGAGCGAGGGAACGAGCCGCGTCGCCAGAGCCACCATGAGCGCAGAGCGCCGCGCCGACCCGGCGGCGGCGACGAGCCGGTCGTGGTCGAGCAGCAGCGCGTACGCGGCGAACGCCAGGCCGAGCGCCATCAGCCTGAGACCGTTGAGCGCCGCTTCGGCCAGCTCGTGGGTCGTGACGTCGAGCGGGCCGAGCACCGGGATCGTCGGTCCCTCCCAGAGAATCGTCCCCTCGGGGCTCGACCAGAGAAACGGCGACAGCACGAAGACACCGAGGCCCGTCGAGAGGGCGCCGAACAGGTAGACGCCGCGGCGCTCTGCAGGCGCGCGCAGGCAGACGCCGAGCAGCACGAGGGTCAGCAACCCGACGAACCAGATGCGGTCCGCGAGCAGCGCTGCGGTGCCGGCGGCTGCGAGGAGGATGGCGGCAGGGCCTGGGCTCATGGAATCGAGTACTTCCTGGCGAGGTCGAGCTCGCCGCTCAGCACGAACCGGATCGGATCACCGGCGCTCTCGCCGAGCAGCTCCGCCCGCGCCCCGTCCGGCCCAGCTCGAAGCTCGAGGACATTCGCCCCGTTCGGGACCGGCGTCCCGAGCGGTGCAACCGAGACAGCGCCGATCGACCTGCCGATGTCGCCTGCCCGCCGTGCCTGGTCGCCCTCGTAGCGAACGACAGCGGCTCGTCGCCGCCCGTCGTACCCGTGCAGGAACGGCTCCGGGAACGCGCCGACCACGACCCGAGCCTCGCCCTCCCGCTGCCAGGAGCGGTAGTCGACCCAGGCGACGTCGCCGTCGTGCAGCCGGTAGGAGGCGGCGCTGCGGTCGCCCTCGTAGCCGTTGACGAACCAGAACCAGTCGCGCTGGGCACCGAGCTCACCCTTGATCCCGTTCACGGACTGGATGAAGCGGCCGCCGTAGCTCGCCTCGAGGTCGGCCTCGCCCGCGAGCGCGCGTATCAGCGTCTGCCCGGCGTCGACCTCGGTCTCGAGCAGCAGCTCGGCGCCGCGGTCGCGCGTCACCCAGAGAGTCGCCGTCCCTTCCTCTCCGGCTCCGTCGACAGCTGGGCTGCCACCGCAGCCGGCGAGGAGGACGAGAGCGAAGAGCGCGCCGAGCGCTCGCCGGATCACTTCACCGCGTTCGAGCGGACGGCCCCGGGCGCGGTCGCCCGGACGACCCCGACGTGACGTCCGATGCAGCCACGGCCGGTCTTCGTCGCGAACCGCTTGCCGTCCGCGATGAGGGTCGCGGCCGCGGCACGCGTGCGCTTGCCGGCGTCGGTGACGGAGTCGACGACGTAGCAGTTGCCCGGCAGCGGCTGCAGCTCCAGCGTCGGCGGCCCGCCTGCGGGACCGAACGTGGCGTAGTACCAGAGGACGACGTCGCCGTTCTTCAGCGTCGCCTTGTCGGCTCCGACCGGCGGCGAGACTCCGTTCACCTTGAACACCCAGCCCGCCGATCCTGCCGCCGCGTACTTGCCGATCTGGCTGACGTAGTCGCCGAACGTCGAGGTCGTGATCCCGTAATGGAACTCGCCGGCCGTGCTGGCGAGATCGAGCGCGTGAAGAGCGTTGTCGGCGGCGACCGTCGGCTGTGAGGCGCCGAAGATCGTCTGGGTCTTCCCTTCGACCCGGATCTTGACGTTCGCACCGAGCGCGGTGGGCGCCAGGACCACCACGAGAAGCGCCGAGAGAACAAGAAGTCTGCGAAGCACGAATCCTCCTTCCGCGAGGGGTTCGAGTTGAGGAGCGCGGCAGGTCTTCTGACTCGGGGCTCCCCCTCCGCGGCCTTCCCGGCTCGTGGCCAGTGGCGTTTCCGCGTCGGGCGTCTCCCCTCACAGCGGCGGGACCGTCCCGGATTTGCACCGGGTTCCCTCACCGTGCTCCTGATGTGGGGCCGGAGCCTACCACGGGACAATTACATTCACTGCATGCCGGCTTCAGCCTCGCTGCGCCTCTGGGCGCCGGTCGTCCTCTGGGCCGCCGTCATCTTCGCGTTCTCGTCCGTACCGGATCTCGGCACGGGCCTGGGGACGTGGGATCTCGTCCTGAGGAAGCTGGCGCATGCAGCCGAGTTCGCGGTCCTCGGCGCGCTGCTCCTCCGCGCCCTGCGGGACGAGCTGCCCGCGCTGGCGATCGGGATCGCGTACGCCGTCACCGACGAGCTGCACCAGCACTTCGTCCCGGGACGGGTGGGCTCTCCGCTCGACGTTGCGATCGACTCGGCCGGGGTCGCGGTCGGCATCGCGCTCTGGCGGCGGCTCGGTCGATGAGGCTCGCGATCGACCTCGACGCGCTCGGGGACACGCGGCCGCTCTGGCGCGACTGGCTCGCCGATGCCGCTCGGGTGCTCGACGTCGAGGGCCTGCCGGACGACCGCGCCGCCGCCGCCGACGAGCTCGACGCTCGCGGCGCCGGCAACTGGCGGACGCTGCTCGAGCGCTTCGCGGAGGACCGAGCGCCGGTGTACCTCCGCCCCGCCGCCGACGTGAGTGCGGCGTTGCGGCGCCTGCAGGCCAAGGGCGTCTCGATCGCCGTCTTTACCGATGCGCCCCGCCGAGCTCGCGCGCGTCGCGCTGGCGCAGCTCGGCGCCGCCCGGCGCGTCGACGCTGTCGAGACGGGAGCGGGCGCGCTCGAGCGGCTCGGGGCCGACGTCACGCTCATTCGCAGCCGCGACGAGCTCGTCTCGTTAGATTGACGGGATGGATCCTCGCGAGATGCCCGATCGCCAGTTCGAGGCAGTGCTGGAGCGCCTCGACCGGATCGCCGACGAGCTCGCCCGCCTGAACCGGCACGCGGAGAACGCTGAGGGCTTTCAGCTGCTGGCCCGCGAGCTCAGGAGCCTGAACGAGTCGCTGAACGCACTCGCCTACGCCGCGCTCGGCCAGAGCCCGCGCGTCAGACGCGCCAAGTAGCAGTCTGTTACCCGGCTAGGGCGTCAGGCGGTAGATCGTGCCGCCGTGCGAGACCGCGTACAGCTCGCCGGCCGTGTCCTGGCCGAACGAGGTCAGGTCACGGATCTGGAAGCGCTCGCGCCTGAGGCCGGTCGCCTTGCCGCCGGCGAGCTTGAAGCTCCAGACGATCCCGGAGCAGTAGTCGCCGTAGATGTAGCGGCCGCGCAGCGCCGCGTTCGAGCCGCGGTAGACGTAGCCGCCCGTGACCGAGCAGCCGTTGCTGTGGGAATACTGGGCGACCGGCTGCACGAGCTTGCCCGGGCCGAGCGCCTTGTCCTCGAACTTCGAGCGGCCCTCGTAGACATCCCAGCCGTAGTTCTCCAGGCCGGCGCTCGCCTTGGGCATCCAGCTGATCTCCTCCAGGTTGCCCTGGCCGACGTCGCCGATGTAGAGGTCGCCGTTCGAACGGTCGAACGAGAAGCGCCACGCGTTGCGGAGGCCGTACGCCTCGATCTTGAGCCCTTTCGTGGCCACGTTGACCGACAGCAGCTTGCCGAACAGCGAACGCGAGTCCTGGGAGCGATCCTCGGGGTCGCCGCCCGAGCCGCCGTCGCCCATCGTGAAGTAGAGCCGCCCGTCCGGGCCGAAGGCAAGCATGCCGCCGTTGTGGTTCCCGTAGGGGTCACGACTGAAGAACAGCTGTCGCGCCGAGCCTGGCAGCGCTCGCGTCGCGTTCGTGCTGTACTCGACGACGCGCGTCGAGCCGCCGTTGTCCGTGTACTGGACGTAGAGCTTCCGCACCTTCGGATAGGACGGGTGGAACGCGAGGCCCAGCAGACCCTGCTCTCCGCCCGCGGTCACGCCGGCGCGGATGTCGAGATACGGAGTCGCCCGGACGCGGCCGCGCTCGACGACCAGGATCCTGCCCTCCTGCTCGAGGACGTAAAGGCGCCCCGGCTCCCCCTTGACCGCGGTGACGAAGACCGGCTGCGAGAGCCCGGTGACGACGGCCCGCGGCGTGAATCGGGCCTGCCCGGTCTGCTCTACCTGCTCGGGCGTCGCGCCCGCAGCACAGGCGGCACCGAGCGCGCAGAAGCAGGCGAGTGCAAGCAGCGACCTCAACGACGTCACGATAGCCGCAGCCTGCGCCGACGCGCGGAGTAACCTCCCGCGCGTGAGAATCTTCGTCGTCGGAGCAGGGCAGGTCGGCGCGACGATCGTCCAGGCCCTGCACGACGAGCACGAGCTGACGGTCTTCGACCTGGACGAGGAGCGGCTCGCTGCGATCGCGCAGCGCTACGACGTCTCCACGGTGGAAGGCAACGGCGCGAGCCGCCGGATCCTGTCCGAGGCCGGCATCGCCCGGGCCGACCTCTTGATCGCCTGTACCTCGCGCGACGAGTCGAACATCGTCTCGGCGATGATCTCGAAGGCCTGCTCGCCGCGGACGACCACTCTCGTCCGCACCTCGAACCCGGAGTACCTGGAGGTGTGGCGCGAGGGGCAGCTCGACGTCGACTTCATCGTCTCCTCCGAGGTCGAGACGGCGTACGCGATCTCCCGGACGATCGGCGTCCCCGCCGCGCGACAGACGGACGTGTTCGCCGAAGGGCAGGTCCAGCTGGTCGAGTTCGACGTCGACGACCGCAGCGACCCCAGCCTCACGGGCGAGTCGCTCCGTGAAGCGCGGATCCCCGCCGACTCGCGCGTGGCGGCGATCATCCGCGGCGACGAGGTCGTGATCCCGCGCGGTGACGAGGTGATCCGCCCCGGCGACCGGATCGTGGTGATCGGTTCGCCGCAGGCGGCGCAGTCGTGGGGCGAGCTGATCGCGCCGGGTACCGGGAAGGTGCGCGATGTCGTCATCTTCGGAGCCGGCCGCGCCGGGACCGCTGTTGCCCGGCTGCTGCTGGAGCAGGGGATCGGCGTCCGGCTGATCGAGGCCAACCGGGAACGGGCCCGCGTCGTCTCGGACGAGCTGCGCCACGCGCGCGTCTATCACGCCACCGGATTCGACCCGGATTTCCTCGAGCGCGAGCGGATCGCCGACGCCCAGGTCGCCATCTTCGCCATGCGCGACGACATGAAGAACCACTTCGCGGCAGCGCTCGCCAAGGTTCACGGCGCGAGGTTCACGGTCTCGATCGTCCACGACTCGTCGTCCGTCGAGGTGTTCGAGCACGCCGGGATCGACGTGACCGTCAATCCGCGCCAGGTCACGGCCGAAGAGATCGTCCGCTTTGCCCACGACCCGCGCACCCAGCAGGTGGCGATGCTCGAGGGCGACCGGTTCGAGGTGCTCGACATCACCACGCGCGCGGGCAGCGAGTACGCCGGCAAGACGTTCCGCGAGATGCCGATCAGAGGCGCGCTGATCGGCGCGATCGTCCGTGACGGCAAGGCCGTCTTCCCGCACAGCGACGACGTCCTGCGGCCCGGCGACCGCGCGATCATCTTCACCGAGTCGAAACGGGTGGCGGAGGTCGAGCGGGCACTGTGAGTACGGCCCGGCGCGGCCGCGAGCACCGGCCGCCATTCCTCGCTGTGGACGTTCGCGGCGCGTTGAGCGTCGTCGGGATGCTGATCGCCTATCTGAGCGCCGCGACGCTCGTCCCCGCCGCCGTCGCCGTCGGCTACCACGAGTCGCCCTGGCCCTTCCTGGCCGCCGGTGCGCTCATGGGCGGGCTCGGCGCTACGCTCGCAGTGACGATGCGCGGCGAGCATCGGCTCGGAACGCGGGAAGGCTTCCTCGTCGTCGCGCTCACCTGGCTGGCGGCCGCCGCGCTCGGGGCGCTTCCGTACCTGTTCTCGGGAGACGCTCAGGTCAGCAGCCCGATGAACGCCTACTTCGAGGGCATGTCCGGCTTCAGCACGACGGGCGGCTCGATCGTCGTCGACGTCGAGGCCCTCCCGCGCGGCCTTGCCCTCTGGCGTCAGTTCACGCAATGGCTTGGCGGGATCGGGATCATCGTGCTCGCGCTCGCGGTCCTGCCGCGGCTGCGCGTCGGCGGCAGGCAGCTGCTCGAGCACGAGATGCCCGGCCCCGAGATCGAGACGCTCAGCACGCGCATCCGCGACACCGCCCGGCGCGTCTGGATCCTCTACATCGGGCTGACCCTGGTGCTCTTCGCGATCCTGGCCGCACTGGGCTTCAGCGGCGTCGACGACGAGATGACGCCCTTCCAGGCGCTCGCGCACGCTCTCACGACGATCCCGACGGCGGGGTTCTCGACCAAAGTGGACTCACTCGAGAGCTTCGCGCCCGCGACGCAGTGGGTGATCGTCGTCTTCATGATCCTCGGCGGAATCAACTTCGCGCTGATGTATCGGGCGATCGTGCGCAGGCAGCCACGGTCCGCGTCGCGCGACCAGGAGCTTCGCCTCTACGTCGCGCTGCTCACGCTCGGCGCGATCCTGATCGTCGGCGAGCTCTGGAGCGAGGGGGTCTTTCCGGACGGCGGCACCTTCCGGATCGGCATCTTCACCGCCGTCTCGACGATGACGACGACAGGTTTCTCGGTCGCGGACTACAACACCTGGCCGACCCTGGCGCTGATGACGATCGTCGGCCTGATGTTCGTCGGCGGCTCGGCGGGCTCGACGACCGGGTCGGTAAAGGTCGTGAGGCATCTGCTGATCGGGAAAGTCCTCCGCCGCGAGATCGACCAGACGCTGCACCCGGAGATCGTCCTACCGGTGCGGCTCAACCGCCGCGTCGTCGACGAGCGCACCCTCCGCGCGGTCTCCTCCTTCATCCTCATCTACATCGGCATCTTCATCCTCGGAGCGGCACTGCTCGCGATCGATGCAGCCCGCTCGGGCCTCGTGCTCTCGCCCTTCGACGCCGTCTCGGTCTCGGCGAGCATGCTGGGGAACATCGGGCCGGCCTTCGGCGTCGGCGGCCCGCTCGGCTCCTTCGAGCCCTTCAGCGACTTCTCGAAGCTCGTGATGATCGGGCTGATGTGGCTCGGACGCCTCGAGGTGATCCCGATCGTCGTCCTGCTCTCGCGCCACTACTGGCGCAACGCCTAGGACGCTCCTAGCGCTTCAGCAGGACCTTGCGGAGCTCGTCCTCGATCCCGGGCTGCAGCACCGCCAGCACCTGGTCGCCCGGCCGGAGCACCGTCCCGTCCTCGACGAGCTGAGAGCGGCCGTTCCGCAGCACCGAGATCACTCGTGCTCCCTCCGGGAGCGTCAGCCCCGGCGACCCGCTTGCCGGCGGCGGGAGAGTCGCGATCGATCTGGAGCTCGACGATCTCCAGATTCTCCTTGCGCAGCTCGAGCAGATGGACGAAGCCGTGCTCCGGGACCTCGTGCTCGACGAGCCCGAGCACGTTCGCCGTCGCGCAGACCGTCTGAGTGATCCCGAGCAGGTCGAAGTGCTCCTGGTTGCGGGGATCGTTGACGCGCGCGATCACCTTCTCCACCCTGTAGCCCTCGCGGGCGATCTGGCAGATGATCAGGTTGTCCTCGTCGTCGCCGGTGACGCCGAGCACGAGCTCCGGCGGCCGCGCGATCCCGGCCCGCTCCAGCACGTGCAGCTCGGTCGCGTCGCCGAGCAGGACCTGGTGCTCGAACTCGTCCTGGAGCTGCTCGTAGCGGTAGGGACGCTGCTCGATCAGCGTCACTTCGTGCCCCATCCCGAGCAGGGAGCGGGCGACGTTCGAGCCGACCTTGCCGCCGCCGGCGACGATCGTGTACATCAGGCAGTGGCCTCCTCGGGGGCCGGGGCTTCCTTGCGGACGGCTGTGGCGAGCGCCGAGATCGCCGTCTGGGTCGGACAGATCGTGCGCATCCCCCTCGCCGCATAGAACTCGGCCCGGGCAGGATCGAGGACGCGGACGACGACGCACGGGATCGCCCACCGCTTCTCGACGACCTGGGCGATGACGAGGTTCGTGTTGTCGCCGCTCGTGGCGACGACGACCGCGTCGGCATCCGGCACCCCGGCGCGGCGCAGGATCTCCGCATCCATTCCGTGGCCGACGACGAAGCCGCCGGACCAGCGCGCGCCGAGGCGCGACAGCGCCTCCTCCTGCTCGTCGATCGCCGTCACGTCCCAGCCGTCGCCCGCCAGCTCTTTCGCCACGGCGGAGCCGACCCTGCCGCACCCGATCACCACGAGTTTCACGGCCTCAGACTACGTCTTCCAGGACACCCTGCGGGAACGCGACGACGAGCACTTCACACGGTGCCGTGCGCAGGACGTAGTCGACCGTCGGCGAGAAGAATGCCGACTGCCGCCGCCAGCGGGGCGAAGAGCCGAGCACGATCAGGTCGGAGTCGCGCTCGACGGCCTGCTCGACGATCGCCCGGCCGATCGAGCGGGCCCGGACGGTGAACGGCTCGACCCGCACCTCGTGCTCCTCGCCCAGGAGCGTCGCCTCGGCGAGCGATGCCGCCGCCTGCTCCTCGAGGTCGTGCAGCGGGTCGTCGAGGGCCTGGTCGAGCGGCACCAGGATGACGAAGACCGCGTCGACGCTCGCCTCACGCTCCTTCGCGAGCGCGATCGCCGTTGCCGACCATCTCCTCGCCGATCGGTCCGAGCTTCATCGGCACGAGGATCCGCCGAAAGTCCGCGCCCGGTGGCAGCTCGTCGATCGGATCGACCTCCGCGAAGAAGCCGGCATGCTCTCGCCGGCGGACGAGGAAGTAGACGACGCAGCCGAGCGCCAGCCAGGCCGGGCCTGCGTACCGCGCGGCCGGGTGCGTGACCATCGCGACGACCCAGAACGCGATCGCGAGCGGCGCGCCCACGAGCGGCGCGAGCACGGGCGCGCGGAACGGCCGTGGCAGATCGGGCTCGGTGAACCGGAGCTTGACGACCGCCAGCTGCGCGGCGGCGAACGCGAGCAGGATGCCGAACGAGTAGAGGCTTGCGAGCAAGACGACGTCGTCCTCGGCGAAGGCGGTCGCGATCACGAGCGCGATCGAGATCGCGGCCGCGGCGACGATTGCCTGCGGCGAGACGAGCGTCCGCCGGTTCAGGCGTCCGAAGCTGCGCGGCAGCTGCCGGTGCTCGCCGAGCGAGAACGCGAGCCGGGTGAAGCCCGAGATCGAGGTCGTCGCGGCCGCGAACAGGACGAGCGCGCCCGTCAGGCCGACGTAGACGCGCAGCGCGTCGGCTCCCCAGCCCGGCAGCGAGTCCGCCGAGCGCCTCGACGATCCCGGCCAGCGGCGCCTTGAGCCACTCCTCGCCGAGTGCGGTCTCGCCGTTCTCGACCGGAAAGGCCGAGAGCCCGACCGACGGCGACGAGCGACGGTCAGGATCGACGACGAGGCCGATCGCCGAGAAGAGGCTGCGCGGCAACGTGCGACCGGGCTCGCGCGTCTCCTCGGCCAGGTTCGCGACCGTCTCCAGGCCGGTGAAGGCGAGCAGCGCGAGCGGGAACGCGAAGGCCAGGTCGTCCCAGGTCGGCGAGGTCCCGAGCGAGTTCCCTTCCGTCAGCACGTCGGGCGAGAAGAGGAGCGCCAGACCGAGGATGACGAGCAGGAGCTGCGTCGCCAGGTCGAGCCCCGCGACGGCGAGCCCGACCGTGTGCAGCTGCGAGCGGCGCGCGAGGCGGACGACGGCGATCGCGACGATCACGAGCACCGCGACGACGAGGTCGCCGGGCGACTCGCTGCAGCCAGCCCACCCGAGCGCCGTGCCCGAGGTAGTGCGGCAGGAACACCGCCGAGAGCGCGATCACGATCAGGTAGTCGAGGAAGAGCACCCAGCCGGTCAGGAAGCCGAGGACGTCGTTGTACGCGCGCCGGACGAACGTCGCCGCGCCGCCGGTCTCCGGGATCGCCGCCGTCCCCTCGGCGTACGAGAGCGAGACGATCAGGAAGAAGACCCCGGCGCCGAGCAGGACGACCGGCGTCAGCCCGAGCGCGTAGGCGGCGACGATCCCGAGCGCGAAGTAGAGCGACGAGGCGATCTCGCCGTAGGCGACCGAGAAGAGCGCGGGCGCGTCGAGCACGCGCTGGAAGCCGCTGAGCTTCCTGGCCATCAGCGGCCGCCCCGCCGCAGCAGCGTGATGCGGCCGACGCCGAGCGCGATGAAGAGCCCGCCGAGCAGGAACCCGAGCACGCCGCCTCCGTTCGCCGCCGTGACGGCGAGGAGCGCGACGCCGATCCCGACGAAGAGCAGCGCGAGCACCGCGACGGCGCTCCGGTAGAGCTTCACGACGCCTCCGTCGAGGCGGTCACCATCACGCGGCAGGGAGCGTTCTTGAGCACGTAGTCGACGGTGTTCCCGAAGACCGCGCGCTTGCGCATGCCGATGTCCTTCTTCGGGGCGCCGATGACGATGATCTCGGTGCCGCGGCGCTCTGCCTCCTCGACGATCGCGGCGCCTGCGCTGCGGCCGCGCAAGAGTCGTGGGATCACGTGGACGCCGTACGAGTCGCCGATCGCGCGGGCCTCGTCGAGCTCGCGGTCCGCCAGCTGCTCCAGCTCGGTGGTATCGCTTGCGAGCGGCCGGTCGAGCGGGATCTCGATCACGTTGACCGCGATGATCTGCGAGCCCGCGCTCCGCGGCGAGGCTGGCGGCGATGTCGAACGCGTCGTCCGAAGCCTGTCCCGGCAGCACGGGCACGAGCAGCCGCCTGTACTCGAGCGCCAGGGCAGGCCCGTAGGCCGGCGGCGCCTTGACCGTGGCACGGAGTGGCTCGTGCACGACGCGGCGGCGATACACCGCGAACGCGACGAAGCCGGCCGCGATCCAGCCGAGCCCGACCCACCGGGTGGTCGGGTTCTGGACGACGATGACCAAGAACGAGACCCCGGTGGCGATCCCGCCGAAGATCGCGAACAGGGGCCAGTCGATGCCGCCGAGCCGCAGATTCGGGCGAGCGCGGTAGAGGAGCTCGTCACCGCTCGGGCGCATCCGCATCCGGATCAGCGAAGCATGGGCGACGGTGAAGGAGAGAGTCGCGCCGAACGAATAGAGCGTCCCGACGAAATTGACGTCACCGGGCAGGATCACCGCGATCGGCGCGATCCCGGCGAAGAGCAGGATCGAGAGCCACGGGGTCTTGAAGCGCGGGTGCAGCCGCCGGAAGATCTCCGGGATCTGGCGGTACGTCGCCATCGAGTAGGTGATCCGGGAGGCGCCGATCACACCCGCGTTCGTGGCGATGAAGAGGATCGTCGCGGCGAGGATGCCGACGTAGATCTCGAGCGCCTCGAGCAGCCCGCCCTCGACGCCGAGGTTCTGAACGACGCCGAGGATGGGATCGTTCGCGTACCCGCCTTCCTCCGGCGGCAGCGCCAGCAGCGTCGTCAGCTCGCCGTCGATCACCTCGACCGGCAGGGCCGAGAGCGCGATCAGCGGCAGCGTGAAGTAGATCGCGAAGACCGCGTACGCGACCAGCTTGTAGGCATCCGGGACGTTCTTGACCGGGTCGCGCACCTCCTCGGCGAGGTTCGAGACGGTCTCCACCCCCGTGTAGGCGAGCATGGCGACGGGGACTGCGATCGCGAGGTTCGACCAAGTCGGCGCCACGCCCCAGTGGATGTTGTCGACCAGGATCTCGGGGCTGAAGACGAGCACGAAGCCGAGCGCCACCAGCAGGACCTGCGTCGCGAAGTCGACGACGGCCAGCGTGATCGAGAGCTTTGCCGCCTCCTGGACGCCGACGATGTTCAAGACGACGAGCGCGGCGATCACGATCGCGCCGCCGACGATGTCCCACGGGTTAGAGCGCAGCGGCTCCCAGAAGATCGAGAGGTAGTGCGGGAACGAAGAACGCCGACGTGGCGACCGTGACGATGTAGACGAGCATCTGCGCCCAGGCAGCGCCGAACGAGACGAGCTCGTTGTAGGCGTGGCGCGCGAAGCTGGAGGAACCGCCGGCCTCGGGGTAGTGGACGGTTCCCTCGGCGTAGGTGGCGGCGGTCGCCGCGAAGATCACGCCGGCGACGACGAAGACGAGCGGCGTCAGCCCGAGCGCGAAGACGGCCGTGAGGCCGAGTGCGTAGTAGATCGAGGAGCCGACGTTGCCGTACGCCGTGGCGAAGAGCGCGGGCGTGCCGAGAACGCGCTCGAGCTCGACCTGCCGTCTGCGTCGGCTGGGCACCGGCGGAGTCTAGAGAGACGAGAGGCCCCCGTCGCCGGGGGCCTCTCGTCGGTTCACGCCCTGCCGATTGCTACGGGCGGTTGTCCACCTCGACCAGGGTGCGGCCGAGCGTGGCGCCTGCAGCGCCTTCCTTGTGCGTGACAGCACCGAGGTTCCAGGTGCCGCCTGCGCCGGTCCAGCTCGCCTGCACCGTTCCGGTCGTGCCGAGCGTCGCGGACGTCGGCGTCGGTGGCGAGTTGACCACCAGCGAGCCGCCGGACGCGTTCGGGACCACCCAGCTGTACAGCGTGTATGCCGTAGTGGGCGTCACCGTCTGCCAGCCGTGCACGTACACCTTCCAGGCGCCGTTGGCCGGATCCTGGATCGTCACCTCTTCGTCCGTGCCGCCGAGCGTGCTAGCGGCGACGAGCTGATCGCTCGGGTTGTAGACGAACACATCGAGGTCGACTCCGGAGGACGCGACGGCGCTCGGCGGAATCGCGACCCGGAAGACTCCCGCGTTCGAGAGGTTGAACGTGTGCAGCGTGGCGCCGTTGCCGACGTCACTCGGTGCGAACGTCTGGTCCGGATCCTGCTTGACCGTCGCGTTCGTCAGCGTCGCCGCCGTCAGGCCGTTCGGCACCGCTGCATACGCACCGGTGTAGCCGAACTTGATCGGGAAGCTGACGCTGCCACTGGCACCGGTGCCCTTGACCTCGGTCGGGCCGGAGAACTTCGACCCCTTGACGGCGATCGGGCTCCGGGCGACGTACGCACCCGACGTCCACGTCAGCGAGCCGAACCGCCACTCGCCGACCGGAGCCGAGACGTTGTTGAACGTCACGGTGAAGGTCGCCGCCTGCGCCGTTCGTCAGCGTGAGGGTGGTCGGCGAGACGACGGCCGTGTAGCCCGGCGGGGCCGTCACCGCGGACTGGAACGTCGCGGTCGCGCCGCTGATGTTCCGCACCGTGCGCCGGACCGTCTCGGAGCCGGCCACACTCGCGACACCGATCGACGCGAGGTTGAGGTTGTACGCCTTCGAGGCGCCGGAGGCATCGGCGGCGTCGCAGAACGCGGCACCGAGCAACGCACTTCCGATTGCCCGGTCGTAACCGCAGAGGAACGCGACGTGGTCACCGACCGTGGTGCGATAGACGAGGCCAGGCTGGAACATCGAGCCTGCGCTCCCCGGCTTGCCCGGGTTGGCATGACCCGCACCCTGTGCGAACGGCCCTGCCAGGGTGACCCGGTCGTTGTCCTTAACGTTCTGGGCAGCCGTCGTCATCAGCGCCGACTTCGCCGCGCCCGGATTCCAGTTCGGATTCGCACCGTTCGCCTGCTTGAGCAGGGCATAGATGCCGGCGACGTGCGGACTGGACATCGAGGTACCGGCGATTGCCTGGAACAGCTCACCGGACGGAGCGCCCGGGCCTGGCTTCGGCGTGTTGCCGGCCAGGATCTGGATGCCGGGTGCGGTGATGTCGGGCTTGATCAGGTCAGGCGTGATCGTGTTCGGACCACGTGAGCTGAAGAACGTCATCGACGGCGCCCACGGCGTGGTACCGAGCTGCTTGGTGTCCAAGCGACCGGCCGCGCCGCGGCCCGAGTTGATGTACGACTTGATCGCGAGACCCGGCGTGTTGTCGACGTGCACCGTCGGCACGAAGTGGGAGTCGCTCATCAGGTCGCCCTTGTCGTCGTTCTCGTACAGGATCATCCCCTTGCCGCCCGCGAGCATGACCGCCTCGCTCTTGGCGACGCGACCGATGACGCCGCGGCGGCAGAGGACGATCTTGCCGACGACGTTCGGCAGTAGCGTGCCGGGAACGCACAGATCCGGCGTGGGCCCGGTGGCGTTGAACGCGGCGTCGACCATCTGCCTCTGGGTCGTGCCCTCGGTCGATCGAGACGCCCTTGTAGCTGGCGCCGTTCCGGAGCACGACCGTGCCCTGGAACGAGCGCAGCTGCGTGTTCGCGCCGACCGTGGTCACCCACGGCAGGTTGGCCGGGCCACCGATCGTGCCGGCACCGTTGCCGGAGTTGCCGGCCGACGTAGCGACCCAGACGTTCGCGTTGGCTGCGAACAGGAACGCGATGTCGTCAGAGCCGGTCACGCTGGCGCCGCCGCCGATCGAGTAGTTGATCACGTCGACGCCGTCGGCGACGGCCTGGTCGATCGCCTCCGTCAGGTCGGACGCGAAGCCGCCCAGCGTGCCGAGGCCCTTGTAGGCGATCACGTGTGCGCGCGGGGCGATGCCGGTGATGTTCCCGCGCGGGATCCCGAACGTCTGTGCAGCGACGTTCGCATTGCCTGCGGCGGTGGACGCGGTGTGCGTCCCGTGGCCGTTGTCGTCGCGGGCCGAGTCGAACTCGAAGTCCTCGGCGCCGATCAGGTCGCGGTACGTGTTGAGCATCTGCCGGGCACCGATCAGCTTGTTGTTGCAGGTGAACGGCGCGTCGTCCGCGTTGTGGTGGCCCGGAACGGTGCCGGTGTTGCCGAACTCGCACGGGATCCCGGAAGCCACGCTGCCGACCGGCGCCGGAGAAGCCGGCGCCGTTGAAGCTCGGGTGCTCGGGCCAGATGCCGGTGTCGATGACGCCGACGGTGACGCCGCTGCCATTGACGCCGGACGCATACGCGCCGCCGGCCTGCGTGAGCCCGAGGAACGTGCCGCTCGAGTCGGTGGTCGGCTGCTGGAGCTCGTCCTCCATCACGCGGACGACGCCCTTCTGGAGCCGGATCGCGTCGGCCTGCGCCTCGGTCATCACCGCCGAGTAGCCGTTCAGCGCGACCGAATAGTCGTTGTTCTTGTCGGCAGTCGACACACCCGCGTCCGCAAGGGACTCGTTGTGCTGGCGGCCGAGGTACTGCGCGTACTCCTGCGAGCGCGGCCGAGGTCGTGTCGACCTTCTCCCCCGCGTGCGGGCGTCGTGGCCGGAATGCCGGCGATGTCGCCGTCGTAGGCGACGAGCGGCTCGTCGGCCATGACCACGATGTAGGACTTTCGCTCCGAGTTGCCGGGGGCACCCGAAGCGGACACTGTCAGGAGCAATGTCCGCGAGTACTACGAGGGCACCCAAGGCGCCCAGCGAACGCAATCTCATGTTGGTCTCTCCCCTGTTGCGGAATGAAGCCGTCGAGAATCGACGAACTACCCCAAGCGACCAGGGATCGTAGAGGCAAAGTGCAGAAACGACAAGGTCAGGATTAGCTGGGATAAACGCGCCGAGCGGGGCGTGATGCCCTGCTCGGCAGCGCTCAGCCGTGGATCGAGACGAGCAGCGGGATGATCAGGATCGCGACGATGTTCGCGATCTTGATCATCGGGTTGATCGCAGGGCCGGCAGTGTCCTTGTAGGGGTCCCCGACCGTGTCGCCCGTGACCGAGGCCGCGTGCGCCTCGGAGCCCTTGCCCCCGTAGGCGCCGTCCTCGATCAGCTTCTTGGCGTTGTCCCACGCGCCGCCGCCCGAGGTCATCGCGATCGCCAGGAAGAGGCCGGTGACGATCGTGCCGATCAGGAGCCCGCCGAGCATCTCCGGGCTGATGATCCCGACCGCGATCGGGATTGCCACCGGGATCAGCGCCGGCAGCATCATCTTCTTGATCGCCGAGGCGGCGACGAGGTCGACCGCGCGGCTGTAATCGGGGCGCTGAGTGCCTTCCATGATCCCCGGCATCTCGGCGAACTGGCGCCGCACCTCGACGACCACCTCGCCGCCGACGCGGCCGACGGCCGTCATCGCGAGCGCGGCGAAGAGGAACGGCATCATCCCGCCGATGAAGAGGCCGGCGATGACATACGGGTCGCCGAGGTTGAAGCTGACGTTCAGCCCCTCCTCGTCGAGCCCGCGGGTGTACTCGTCGAAGAGAACGAGGGCTGCGAGGCCCGCCGAGCCGATCGCGTAGCCCTTCGTCACGGCCTTCGTCGTGTTGCCGACGGCGTCGAGCGGGTCGGTGATCGCGCGCACGGACTCGTCGAGATGCGCCATCTCGGCGATCCCGCCGGCGTTGTCGGTCACCGGGCCGAACGCGTCGAGCGCGACGATCAGGCCGCACATCGAGAGCTGGGCCATGACGGCGACGCCGATCCCGTAGAGGCCGGCGATCTCGTACGCCGCGATGATCCCGGCCGCGATCACGATCACGGGCGCAGCGGTCGCGCGCATGCCGACGGCAAGCCCCTCGATGATGTTCGTCGCGTGTCCGGTCTGCGAGGCCTTCGAGATCGACTTGACCGGGTTCCAGCGCGAGCCGGTGTAGAACTCGGTGATCGCGACCAGCAGGAACGTGATCGCGAGCCCGACGAGCCCGGAGCCGTAGAGCTCGCCGAAGCTGAACCGGCCGTCGTCGAACGCCATCGTCACCGGGATGAAGCCGAGCGCGGACAGGATCGTGGCGACGATGACGCTCTTGTAGAGCGCGTTGATGATCGAGCCGCTGCTGCCGATCCGGGCGAAGTAGATCCCGATCACGGAGGCGAGGATCGAGACACCGCCGAGCGCGAGCGGGAAGAGCGGCAGGTTTCCGAGCGGGAAGGCCGTGCCCAGCAGCATCACGGCCACGGCGGTGACCGCGTACGTCTCGAACAGGTCGGCGGCCATGCCGGCGCAGTCGCCGACGTTGTCGCCGACGTTGTCCGCGATCACGGCCGGGTTGCGCGGGTCGTCCTCGGGAATGCCTGCCTCGATCTTGCCGACGAGGTCGGCGCCGACGTCGGCGGCCTTGGTGAAGATGCCGCCGCCGAGGCGCGCGAAGACGGAGATCAGCGAACCGCCGAAGGCAAGCCCGATCAGGGCGTCGATCGCCGTGTCCTGGCTCTTGTCGAAGAACTCGGTCAGGATCCCGTAGTAGCCGGCGACGCCGAGCAGGCCGAGGCCGACGACGAGCAGACCGGCGACCGAGCCGGCTCGGAACGCGACCTCGAACGCCGGCCGCAGGCCGCTCTTGGCGGCCTCCGCCGTGCGGACGTTCGAGCGGACGGCGACATTCATGCCGATGAAGCCCGCGGCGGCGGAGAGGATCGCGCCGATCGCGAAGCCGATCGCAGTCGCCCAGCCGAGCTCGGGGTAGAGGCCGATCGCGAGGAACGGCACGATCGCGACCGCCGCGATCGTGGTGTACTGGCGCCGCAGGTAGGCGGCAGCGCCCTCCTGCACCGCGCGCGCGATCTCCTGCATCCGCTCGGAGCCGGCCGGCTGCTTCAGCAGCCACCAGGTGAAGTAGAGCCCGAATCCGACCGCCACGCCCGCGCACACGAGCGCGAAGGCGACCGCGTGGTCATTGAAGAAATCCATCAAGCCCTCCGTCCGCTTACCCCGTCACAAACTGAACGCCGAGGTTCCTCGGCGCGGCGGATTATGTATCACAAGCGGAGGCCGTGCTCGTTCAGGAGGCGGGCGGCGCGACAGCCTCCGCGTAGGCGAGCTGGAGGTTCGCCGTGACTTGCTCGAAGTCGCGCCTGAGCTCCGGCGGGACCGACCCTTCGAGGACGGGGACGAGCGCGCGGAGCGCCTCGATCGCGAGCCGCGCCTGCTCGAGGTCGCGCTGCTCCTGTGCGAGACGCTGATAGGCGAGCGAGGCGACGGTCGAGAACGTCTGCACGAGCACGTCCGAGACGGTGAGCTGCCGCAGCGCCTCGAGCAGCTCGTCCTCCGAGACTCGCTCCTCGTCAGCCACGAACCGGGGTCCCTAGCTGCTCGGCGTAGATCGTCTCCAGCGTCGCTCCTTCCTCGAAGCGTGCGATCTGCCGCTCGGCCGCGTTCCGCTCCGGGATCGCGAGGTGCGGCGCGGCTCCGATCTCCTCGGCGACCGGGGCGATCCATTCGAGCAGCCGCTCGAGCCGTGCGCGCGCCGGCAGCACGTCGCCGCGGTCGAGGTCGATGAACTCACCCGAGAGGCCGTAGCGGATCGCCCGCCATGTGTTCTCCTCGATCAGCCGATGCGGTTGGACGGGAAGCGGCTCGCCCTCGTCGCCAGCGCGGGCGATGCGTGCCGCCAGCGACATCGCGAACGCCGCCAGCGCCTGCGCCTCGCCGAGATCGGGCTGCGAGTCGGCGATCCGGATCTCGACGGTCGGGAAGGCGAGGTGCGGCCGCACGCTCCACCAGAGCTGCGTGTGCTCGGTGATCGAGCCGGTCTCGTAGAGAAAGCGCACGTAGTCCTCGTACTCCTGCCACGACCCGAAGGCATCCGGCACCCCACAGCGCGGAAAGAAGCGCGTGAAGATCTGCGTCCGCGCCGAGTGCAGGCCGGTGTTGACGTTCTCGACGAACGGCGAGCTGGCCGAGAGCGCCAGGATCTCGGGCAGGAAGTTGCGCAGGCCGGTGGTGACCGCGAGCGCGCGGTCGGCTCCGCGAATGCCGACGTGGACGTGCAGCCCGAAGGTGTTGTTGCGCCAGACGACGTAGCGGAGCAGCTCGTCGTTACGGCGGTAGTGGGGTGTGTCGATGATCCGCTGCTCCTGCCAGGGCGCCCACGGATGCGTGCCGGTCGCGCCGAGGGCGAGCCCGAGCGGTTCGGCCAGCGCCTGCAGCTGCGCCCGGCGCTCGGCCATCGCCCCCGGCACGTCGGCGAAGGACTCGCAGCGCCCCGTCTTGATCTCGACCTCCGACGCGATCAGCTCGCCGACGAGGTGCGGCTCCAGCGGCGTGCCCTTGGCCGCGGCCTGCAGCTCCTCGAAGCGGTTGACGAGGTTCAGGCTGAGCGGATCGAGCAGCGCGAACTCCTCCTCGACGGCGACGGTGAAGTCCGTTCCCTCCTCGAAGCCCTGTCGCGCCGCGAGGAGAAGCTCCTCGTGGCCGAGCCGTTGCTCGTCGCCCATCCGCCGAAGGCTAGTTGAACGGTTCGAGCAGACGGCGGGCGACGCCGGCCCAGCTCCAGCGGGAGACCGTCGCGTTCCGGGCAGCTGCTCTGATCGCCGCGCGGTCGTCCTCGGAGAGCGTCAGCAGCGCGCGAAGCTTCTGCGCGAGCTCCGTCGCGTCGCCGGTCGCGAAGCCCGCGAGGTGGCGGAGGTGCGCCGGGTACTCCTGCTCGAGCCCGTCCGCGATCTCGGCCAGCCCCGAGTGGCGCGCCACGAGCGGCGGCGAGCCGGCGGCTGCGGCCTCGGCCGCGACCATCCCGAACGCCTCCGGGAAGATCGATGGGACGACGGTGGCGTCGGCCAGGGCCAGCAGGTGCACGAGGTGGCGGTGCTCGAGCGGTCCCGTGAAGAGCGTTCGCGGGCCGGCCAGCGTCTCCAGCTCGCGCCGGTAGTCGCCGAAGCCGACGATCACCGCACGCGCGTCGATCTCCCGCAGTGCCTCCAGGAGCACATGGACGCCCTTGTTGTAGAGCAGCTTCCCGAAGTAGACGACGGTCGGCTCGTCGCCGGCGAGGAACGCCGCCAGGCGCTCGGCGTTGCCCTCGTCGGGCAGCCGTTCGCTGGCGTTGCCGGGGTTCGAGGGATCCCGCTCCGCCTCCTCGAGGAGGCCCGCGAGCGCCTCCTCACGAGGCCGCGGACGCCACTCGTCGATGTCCACGCCCGGCGGCACCTCGTGCACGCGGTCGACGTGACCGACGACGTCGTCGAGCACCTGCCGGACATGCGACGAGCCGACGAAGACCGCTTCGGCACCCGCGAGCGACTCCCGGCCCCAGCGTGCGAGCTCTTCGTTGCCGCGCAGCGAGTACTCGAGCTCGGAACCGTGTGCCTTCACCCCAAAGCGCGCCCCGCTCGCGGCTCCGACCGGACCTCCCAGGAGCACGTGGTTCGCGAAGACGAGGTCTGCGGGAAGGTGGTCGCGCAGGGCGGTCGCGTTCCGCTCGACCCAGTCGTCGAGCTCGGCGCGCGAGCAGTCCTGGAGGAGCTTGACCTCGTAGCCCTCGTAGCGGTCGAGGACGAAGACCGGCAGCAGCCCATCGACATCGGGCCGGACTGCCGCTGCACCGCCGAGCTCGAACTGATCGGGATGCCGCTCCTGGCTGAACACGGTCACGTCGTGGCCCGCGCGGGCCCACTCGCGCGCCAGCGACCGGGTGTAGACGTTCGAGCCCGTGCCGCCGAGCAGGTAGCCGTGCCAGAGGAGGATCTTCATCTCGAATGAGGGAGCAAGCGTTCGTTGCATCCTGCCGATACCGCAGGTCGTGAGAGCGGCCAAGCCCTTCCTGCTCCTGCTCGGCCTCGTGCTCGCGCTCGCCCTCGCCGGCGGCGCTTCGAGCGCGAAGGCCGGAGCCACCAACTCCTGCGACGAGGCCGACGTCGAGTGCGTCGAAGAGGACGGAGAGTTCGTCGAGTTCGATGACGACGAGTTCGCCGAGCTCGTCGCCGAGGGGGAGCCGGTCGAGGACGAGGACTTCGCCGTCGAGCCGGAAGACGACGAGTTCAGCGAGGACGAGGATTTCAGCGACTTCGGCGACGAGGACGGCGACGGCGAGCCCAGCGTGACGGACACGGACGACGACGACGACGGCGTGCTCGACGCGAAGGACTGCGACAGCGACAACGACGGCCGGGTCGACGCCCGTGACGGCGACGACGACGGTGACGGGATCGCGGACGCGAAGGACTACGACGACGACAACGACGACATCGCCGACCGCAAGGACTTCGACGACGACAACGACGGAATCGCCGACCGCGCCGACCCCGACAACGACAACGACGGCCTGCTGGACCTGCGTGACGCCGACGACGACAACGACTCCGTCGGCGATGCGCGCGATCTCGACTTCGACAACGACGGCGTCGCAGACGCTCGTGACCTCGACGACGACGGCGACGGGATCTCCGACGCGAAGGATGCCGACGACGACAACGACGGCCTTCTCGACCGCCCCGACGCCGACGACGACAACGACGGCGTTCCAGACACTCGCGAGCTCAAGAGCAAGCAGAGCCGCTAGCCGGCCAGCTCACCTGGGCAGATCAGTTCAGGGTCAGGTGAGGTGGAAGTAGAGCGCGTAAAGCAGCTCGACGGCCGGGTTCGAGGCATGAACGGCGACGTCGCTGGGGACGTCCAGCAGCGCCTCCGAGTAGTTGAAGACGATCTTGACGCCGGCGTCGATCAGGTCGTCCGCCGCCTGCTGGGCGCCGTCGGCGGGGACGGCGATCACGCCGACGATGATGTTGTGGTCGCGGACGGCCTCGCGGAGCGCCGAGTAGGGCCGGACGCTGTTGCCGCCGATCGCGTGCCCGACCTTGTCGGGATCGGTGTCGAGCACGGCGGCGATGTTGATCCCGTGCTCGGCGAAGATCGGCGAGCTCGCGATCGCCTGCCCCAGCCGGCCCGCCCCGACGAGCGCGATGTTGTGCTGCCCCTGAGTGCGCAGGATCTTCCGGATCTCGCCGAGCAGCGCGTCGATGTTGTAGCCGACGCCGCGCTTGCCGAACTTGCCGAACGTGGAGAGGTCGCGGCGGATCTGGGTCGCGTTGATGTTGGTGTAGTCCGAGATCTCCTGGGACGAGATCCTGTCCTTCCCCATCTTCTTGGCCTGCGTCAGCACCTGCAGGTACCGGGAGAGCCGCGCGGCGACTCCCACCGTCAATCGATCCGCCAACCCGTTCCCTTCCACCTCGCTTGTGACACGTTCGTCACATTCTGCCCACGGCTCTTCTGAGCCGCGCGGGGAACCGTCAGCCGCAACTTCGAAGCCGTTGTCGCAGCGCTTCGGGTTGAACGAAGTAGGTGAACGCGCGCTCGCCGTCGATCTCGACTACGGGGATCGACTTGCGATAGGTCGCCTCGAGCTCCGGGTCGCCGCCGATGTCGACGCGCCGGAAGTCGCCGGCGCACACCTGGTCGACGACCTCGAGCGCCCGCTCGCACAGGTGGCAGCCCGAGGCGTGGTAGACGACGACTTGGGGGCTAGGGATAGAGCCCCCGCGTCACCGTTGCCTCGGACACACGCCGCACGGCGAGCCCGTAGGCGGCCATGCGCATGCTCGTGCGGTGCTTCTCGCGCGCCTCGATCGTCTCGCGGAACGCCTTGGTGACGATCTCGTTCAGGCGCTCGTTGACCTCGTCCTCCTTCCAGAAGTACTCCTGCAGCCCCTGCACCCATTCGAAATAGGAGACGACGACGCCGCCGGCGTTGGCGAGCACGTCGGGCAGGACGAGCACCCCACGATCCTCGAGAATCTGATCGGCGTCGGGCGTGACGGGACCGTTCGCGCCTTCGCAGATGATCCGCGCCTTCACGTCCGCAGCGTTGTCGACGCTGATCACCTGCTCGAGCGCGCACGGCGCCAGCACGTCGCAGTCGAGCAGCAGCAGCTCCTCGTTCGTGATCGCGTCGGCCCCACCGAAGCCTTCGAGGGTGCCGTGCTCCGACTTGTGTGCGAGCACGGACGGGATGTCGAGCCCCTTCGGAGCGTGCACACCGCCGACCGAGTCGGAGACAGCGATCACGAGGGCGCCCGCCTCTGCCAGCAGCCGGGCGAGGTTGCGGCCGACGTTGCCGAAGCCCTGGATCGCGACGCGCAGCCCCTCCAGCCCCTTGTCCTCCTCGGCGAGCGCGTCGGCGATGACGAAGAGCGAGCCGCGCGCAGTTGCCTCCTCGCGACCGAGCGAGCCGCCGATCGCGAGCGGTTTGCCCGTGACGACGCCGAGGACGGAGTGCCCCTTGTTCATCGAGTAGGTGTCGAAGATCCAGGCCATCACGCTCCCGTCGGTGCCGACGTCGGGAGCGGGGATGTCCTTCTCGGGCCCGATCTCGTTGATGATCTCGCTCGTGTAGCGGCGCGTCAGCCCCTCGAGCTCGCGGCGGGAGAGCTGCTTCGGATCGCAGACGACACCACCCTTCGCGCCCCCGAACGGCAGGCCCATGAGCGCGCACTTCCAGGTCATCCACATCGCGAGCGCCTTGACCTCGTCGCGGGTCACGTTCGGGTGGTAGCGGATGCCGCCCTTCGAGGGGCCGCGCGCGATGTTGTGCGTGACGCGATGGCCCTCGTAGACGCTGACCGTGCCGTCGTCCATCGTCACCGGGATCGAGACCTCGACCGACTTCTTGCAGCGCTCCAGCACGTTGATCAGGTTCGGATCGATCCCGAACGTCTCTCCGACGTGACGCAGCTGCCGGCGCGCGATCGAGTACGGGTTCTCGCGCAGGTGGGTTGGGGCCTCGACGGTCGACATCTCGACTCCTCCTGGCTCGCTCGGTTGGCGGCGGGAGTCTATAGCGGGCGAGGTCATTTGATCCGGAAGCCGATCACCTCTGCCTCGGCCGGGCCGTCCGGCGGCACGGCGACGACCCGGAGCCGGTACGGGCCTCGCGGCAGGCCACGGCCGCCGGGCCCCCGGCCGGTGAGGCCGATCGCGTACCGGCCCGGCAGCACGTCTCGCAGCCGCGCCACGAGGCCGAGCCGCTCGCGTCCGCGCCACAGCTCGACGTCGAGGCGCGAGACCGGCCGCAGCTGCCGCCGGCCCGAAAGATCACTGACCTGTCCGGCCTGGACGGTGAGGACGGCGGGAGCGCGGTCGGACGCGCGAAAGCTGCTCGTCGAGAGCTGGAGCCCGCCGATCAACGCCGACCCCCGAACCGGCAAGGCGACCGCCCACGGCACGATGATCCTCCCGCCGCCGGAGACCTCGAGGCGCGCCCGGCCTGCGATCGCTCCGAGGCCGCGCGGCACGAACCCGATGCGCGCGATGAAGACGACCCGGCGCCTCTGGCCCGCCCCCAGCTGGACTTGCTCCGGCCTGACCGTCACCGCCACGCCGGCGATGCCTTCGGCGGCGGCCGCCAGGTTCACGGTGAGGCGCCGGGAGGAGACGTTGCGGACGAAGACGGCCCGTGCAGAGCGCCACCCCTCACCCTCGGCGCTGCCGAACGCAATCGTCGCCGGCTCGGCCACCACCTCCGCCGCGCTGGCTCCGGCCGGGTCCAGCTTGCCGGCTCCCTGAGCCGAGGTCGCGCTGAAGGCGACGGGCACGGCGGTGCCGACCAGTGCCCCCTTCAGGGCGGCTGCGTCCAGTTCCGGACGGGCCTGTGCGAGCAGTGCCGCAGCGCCGCCGGCGAGCGCGGCGGCTGCGCTCGAGCCGCTGATCGTTCCGTAACGGGCGGTCCGGTCGGCGTTCGCCCCGGGATCGGCGGTGACGAGCTCGACGCCCGCCGCCGCGACCTCCGGCTTGATCCCGCCGCCGAAGGCGAGACCCTGCGAGGAGAACGGGGCAATCGCGGTGCGTCTCTCGTTCGTCCGCGAGCCGGGTGCGCCGAGCGCAACGCTCGCGCCGACGCCCCGGGCGAGCGCGGAGCGCACCGCTGCGGCGACGCTTGGCGGCAGTCCGACGACCGGGACATCGAGACGGTCGTCGAGACCGAGCGCTCCGGCCGGGACGAGCCCGTCGACGACGATCGCGGCGGCTCCTGCGAACACCGCGTCACGGGCGACATCGGTCGGGCCGGTCGCTCGCGGCAGCAGCACGGCCTTGCCCGCGACGACGCTGTAGCCCAGCGGGTCGAAGAAGCGTGCGAGCGGCCGTCCGCGCGGCCCATCCGCTGCATCTCGGCGCGGGCGGCTCAGCGTCAGCGCCAGCGGCCCACGTGGCACCGCAGCCCCGGCCAGCGGCAGCTCTCGGTCGAGCAGGGTGTTCAACCCGGCCCGGACGACGACCCGAACCGTGGTCGTCTCGGCCCGTAGATCGGCGGCGGCCACCGTCAGGGCCGCCGGCGCCCCGCCGGGCCCGCCGATGCTGCCGTAGCCGGGGCCGGCCGGCCCTTCGTTGCCGGCAGGCACGACGACGAGCGTGTCGAGCCGGCCTGCGCCCGCCACGGCTCGCGCGACGGGACCGTCGTCGAAGGAGGCGAACGGCTCCGTGACGCCGATCACGGCGACGCGCGCCGCATCGAGCACGTCTCCGTCCCCGTCTGGATCGACGGCTCGCTCGAGACCTGCGAGCAGCTGGTCGGTGCGACCGTAGACCGCATAGCCGCCGTCGGCGCTCGGCTGCCAGCCGGCGACGCGCACGGGCAGGATCGACGCGGACGAGGCGACACCGCGGATGCCGGCCGGACCGCCGCGGCCGCCCAGGAGGCCGGCCATCTGCGTGCCGTGGCGCTCGAGCCGGGTCGCGTCGTTCGGGTGCGGGCGCGCGATGGCGCGTGCCTCTGGATCGAGCAGGTCGATCCCCTCGAGCAGCCGGTCGCGGATGAACGGATGCCTGATGTCGACGCCCGTGTCGAGCAGCGCGATCGTGATGCCGCGACCCCGGAAGCCGGGGATCGAGAGGTCGGCTCGCCGGCCTGCTCCGGCCGCGAAGGCGGGCTCGCGCAGCTCCGCGGCGGAGAGCGACGCCGGGTACGCCGCCCGGACCGGGTAGACCCCGGCCACATCCTGGTCGCGCTCCAGCAGGGCCAGCGCACGGGCATCGATCGGCGCTGCGAAGCCGTTGAGGGTGCGGGTGTAGACGAAGTCGGGCACGAGGCGGATTCCCTCGCGCGAGAGCCGCGCCCCGATCTGCTGCTGGCCCGCCATCGCTGCGGCGGTCCAGCGCCGCATCTCCGACTCGGTCGCCTGCCCGCCCGCCTCGGCGATCCGGTCGGCCAGGGACGGGTTGCGCAGGACGACGATCATCCGCTGCCCGAGCGCGACGCCGACCCGCTCGCCGTCGACGAAGCCCCGCCAGGCCGCGGCACCTGCCCCGAGCGCCCCCGGAGGCGGAGCCGCACCCTGGCCGCCGCCGGCGGCGAGCAACGCCGTGGCCACCGCCAGGGCTGCGGTGACCCGCAGCCGGTCAGGCGCGCGATGCATATGCGTCGAGCTCAAGGTAACGAGGATAGGGGAGCCGCCTGCCGTACCGGCCCGCCGACGCGATCATCACCGCGTTGTCGGTGCAGAGCGCGAGCGGCGCGAAGCGCGCGCCCGGGAGCGATGCGCGCAGCTCGGAGTTGGCGGCGACCCCGCCCACGACGGCGATCGTCTCGTGACCTTCCTGCTCGGCGGCAGCCTGGGTCCGCTCGACGAGCGCCCGCACGATCGCGCGCTGGTAGGACGCGGCGAGGTCGGCTCGACGTGACTCGACTCCATCGGCCAGGTCACGCACGGTGTAGAGCAGCGCGGTCTTCACACCCGAGAAGGAGAAGTCGAGGCCGTCGAGGCGCGCCACCGGGAACGAGAACGCCTCCGGGTCGCCCGTCTGCGCGATCCTGTCGATCTCGGCGCCGCCGGGGTAGCCGAGCCTGAGCAGGCGCGCACCCTTGTCGAACGCCTCGCCGGCGGCGTCGTCGATCGACGTGCCGAGGACGCGGTAGCCGGCCTGATCCTGGACGTCGAGCAGGAGCGTGTGACCCCCACTCGCGAGCAGGCAGAGGAAGGGAGGCTCCACTGGATCGAGCCCGAGATAGAGCGAGGCGACGTGGCCGTGCAGGTGGTCGACCGGCGCGAGCGGCAACCCGCGCGCCCAGGCGAGCGCCTTCGCGGCGGAGAGCCCCACGAGCAGCGCGCCGACGAGGCCCGGGCCCTGCGTGACGGCGATCGTGTCGACGTCGTCCAGCGTCGCATCCGCCTGGCCGAGTGCCTCCTCGACGACGGGCGCGACGAGCTCGAGATGGCGGCGCGAGGCGACCTCGGGCACCACGCCGCCGAAGCGCGCGTGCAGCTCGGCCTGTGACGAGACGACGTTCGAACGGATCTCGCCCTCCACCGTGACGAGCGCCGCTGCGGTCTCGTCGCAGGAGGTCTCGATCCCCAAGATCATGTCGGCAGCATCATCCCGCCTCGGCCTGCTCTGCCTCGGCAGCGACCGGGTCGCGCCACATGATCAGCGCGTCCTCGCGATTGTCGGTGTAGTAGCCGCGCCGGACTCCACGCGAGACGAAGCCCATCGCCTCGTAGAGCTTGATCGCTCCCTCGTTCGAGACGCGCACCTCGAGCGTGTAGCCGCGCCGCTCGTCCGAGGCGGTCACCTCGAAGAGACGGTCGAGCAGCGCCCTCGCCACGCCCTGACGGCGTCTCGACTGCAGCACGGCGACGTTCATCACGTGCCAGGCATCGACGTAGCGCGAGATCACGAGGTAGCCGACGAGCGCGCCCGACTCTGCGTCAAACGCTCCGAGCGAGAGCGAGCTCGGCTTGGCGAGCTCCCCGGCGAACATCGAACGCGACCACGGCGTCGGATAGGACTCCCGCTCGATCAGCTCGATCGCGTTCAGGTCGCGGAGCTCGAGCTTCCTCAACTCGAGCGTCACCGGATCGCCTCGACGGCATCGGGAGCGCGGACGTAGAGCGGCTCGACGAGCTCGATCGGGCCGAAGCTCGTCGCCAGCTGCGCGTGGAAGCGTGCCCGCGGCAGGTGGCGCTCGTCGCCATCCGGTGGCACTGTCGCGCCGGCGGCCTCCAGCACGTCCCGGTAGCGCACGGCGCCGTTGCCGACGCAGACCGTTCCGGGCTCGAGCGGCAGCGCCGCCGGTGCCACGGCCCGAGGGCCGGGGACGAAGACCTCGCTGCGCTTGGCGTCGATCACCGGCAGCGCGCCGGGAGCACCGGCCGCGAGCGCGTCGAGTGTCGAGACGCCGGCCGCCTGCACGTCCAGGGCGAGCGCGAGGCCGCGGGCGACGGCGAGGCCGATTCTGATCCCGGTGAAGCTGCCCGGCCCCGTTCCCAGCGCCAGAGCGTCGAGATCACGCGGCTGCGCGCCGGCCTGGCGGAGCAGCGCATCGACGTCCGCGAGCAGCGTCGAGGCCTGCGAGACACGCTCGCCGAGCACCTCGCCGTCGTCGACGAGCGCGCTCGTCGCCCGGTCGGTCGCGGTGTCGAAGGCCAGGATCAGCACCCGCGGTTTAGGGCGTCGGGATCGTCGACGTGATCGTCGTGCCCACACAGGCCGCGACGGCGGCTTCGACACGCTGGTCGAGATCCGGCGGCGGCGTCTCCTCCGCGGCGGCCGCTTCGAGGTCTGCGCGCGCCGCGGTGCAGTCCTCCCCGTTCCCGGCCTCGAGCTCACCCTCACACGCTTTCGTCGCCTCGCCGAGCTGGAGGTCGACGAAGAGCCGGTCGCGCTCGGCCACGGTGGAGCGAAGGTCAGCCTTCGCGACCTCGCAGCCGCCGCCGGCGACCGTTTCCTCGGCGCCGGAGCCGCCGCCACCGCCGCAACCGCCCGCCACCAGCGCCGCGACCACGAGCAGTCCGATCGTGAGCGAGCGCCGGGTCATGACGGCAATGTTACGTCGCCCTCGACCACGATCCTGCGCGTGCTCGCGCCGCCGTGCTCGAGCCGAACCGCGGCCCGAACCGGCGGCAGTCCGGCCTCGCCTGCCTCGGGCCACTCGACGAAGACGATCGCGTCATCGAAGTACGGCTCGAGGTCGCCCCATTCCGCCGCCGTCACGCCGGTGAAGCGATAGAGGTCGAGGTGCGAGACGTCCGGGTCGCCCACGTAGCGATGGCCGATCGTGTAGGTCGGGCTCGTCACGGGCGCCGTGACACCGAGCGCGCGGCAGGCGCCGCGGACGAAGGTCGTCTTGCCCGAGCCGAGCTCCCCTGACACGGTGACGACGTCGCCGGGGGCGAGCAGGCGGGCGAGCCGGGCCGCGACGGCTTCGGTCTCCTCGGGCGAGGAGGAGTGAAGCTCCACCGGTTGCTTAGAAGAGGCCGAGCTGCACGGCCGGCTCGCGTGGGCGCTCGGGCTCGAGCTCCGGCGCGACGTCGAGCTCCACGGGCTCGGGCACGACTGTCGTCAGCCCGAGCAGCTCCGGAATCCGGCGGAAGTCCTCTTCGAGCACCGAGAGCATCGAACGCGTGTACAGCGCTGCGGCCGGGTGGTAGAGCGGGTACAGCGTGACCGAGTTCCCCCCGAGCGTCACCTGCTGCGGGACTCCGTGCACGCGGGTGATCCCGGTCGGCTTGCCGGACAGGAGCTTCGTCGCGAAGTTGCCGAGCGTCGCGACGAGAGTCGGCCGGATCAGCTCGATCTGGTGGAAGAGGTGCGACTCGCAGGCCTCGATCTCATCGGGCTGCGGATCGCGGTTTCCGGGCGGTCGGCACTTGAGCACGTTGGCGATGTAGACGTCGGTGCGGGAGAGGCCGATCCCGTTCAAGAGCGTCTCGAGCAGCTTCCCGGCCTGCCCGACGAACGGCACTCCCTGCTGGTCCTCATGGAACCCGGGCGCCTCGCCGACGAACATCAGCTCGGCGTTCGAATCGCCGGTGCCGAAGACGACCTGGGTCCGCGTCGCCGCCAGCGGACAGCGGGTGCAGGTGCTCGTCGCCTCCTCGTACTCGAGCAGCAGCTCGCTCACGGCGGTGAGTCTAGACCCGTCGCCGGATGCTCTCGAGCGTGCTCCGGCGGGCCGGTCGCGGTGCCTGGCCGGAGGGGACAGTACGTAGGTACGAACCCGGAGAGCCCGCCGCGAGCGGCACGAGGTGCCGGCGGAGGCCGGCTCCGCCGGCCGCAGGTGTCGCCGGCCGGTGCGCGCTCAACAGGAGCCGCAGCTACCGCCGCAACAGCCACCCCCGCCGCTGAGCTTCTGTGAGGAAACCCCTGCGACTGCGAAGCTCGAGAGCTGCTTGAGCACGTTGCCGGCACCGCACTCAGGGCAGGCGATTGCCTGCTCGGCGTTCCGCACGAGCTCCTCGAAATGGGACTCGCACTCCATGCACGCGTACTCGTAGATCGGCATGCTCGTCAGTCTAGATGGCCTGTGGACGACCCCGACCCTCGAGGGAGAGCTGGTGCGGCTGGAGCCGCTCACGCTGGAGCACGAGGACGGCCTCTGGGAGGCCTCGCGCGACCCGCTGACATGGCAGTGGCTCAGCGTCTTCCAGCCGGCGACGCAGGAGGAGATGCACGCCTATGTCGGCGACGCGCTCGCGAACCAGGCCGACGGGACGGAGATGCCGCTCGTGACCGTCCGCCGCGAGGACGAGCGCGTCGTCGGCAGCACCCGCTACCTGGCGCTGAGGCCCGAGCACCGGAGCGTCGAGATCGGCTGGACGTGGCTCACCCCGGAGGCGTGGGGCACCGGCATCAACATCGAGGCGAAGCTGCTGATGCTCGAGCACGCCTTCGAGACGCTTGGATGCTTCCGCGTCGAGCTGAAGACGGACGCGCGCAACGAGCGATCGCGCGGGGCGATGGCCGCGTTGCCGGCCCAGTTCGAGGGCGTGCACCGCAAGTCGATGCTCGTGCGCGGAGGCCAGCGGCGCGACTCCGCCTGGTACAGCGTGCTCGACGACGAGTGGCCGGCGGTGCGGGCGAACCTGCTACGCCGGCTTGGGCGGGAGAGCGGCTGAGCCGCCCGCCTCGAGGCCGTCGAGGAAGCCGGCCAGGTCCTCCGCAGCGTGCGGCGCGTCGGCGATGACCGAGTGTCGCGCTCCCGGGAAGCTGTGAAATCGCGCCGACGGCAATAGCTCTGCGACCTCACGCGCCGACTCGAGCGGCGCCCACGCATCGTCCTCACCGGCCAGCACGAGCGCCGGCGCGCGAACGAGCGGCAGCGACGCACGTAGGTCGATCTCCTTCGCCTCGCCGCGCATCCAGCTGACCAGCACCTCCGGGCTCCAGTGGCTGCGGACGATCACGTCGGCGATGCGATCGTGGCTCGAGAGGAGCGGGAAGCACACGCGCACGAAGTCGACGAAGACACGCTCGTCCATCTCGCCGTAGAACCCGGCTGCGATCCGGGCGGCCTCCTCGCCCCCGAGCCGCTCGTAGACGGCGATCGAGCGCTCGGGCACGATCCGGGCGACCGGCCCGATCAGCACCAGTGCACCCGGATGATCCGGATAGCGAGCGGCGTAATCCATCGCGACGATCGCGCCGAAGCCGAGGCCCAGCACGATCGGATGCTCGATCTGGAGCACGTCGCAGAACTCGCGCACGTCGTCGGCCCAGCGCTCGACGCGGTGATCCTCCGGCGGGCCGGAGTCGCTGCGACCGGCGCCGCGCATGTCGAGATAGACGACCTGCGCTCTCGCCGCGAGCCACGGCCCGATCTGCACCTTGAACGGACCGTGGTCGAAGCCCGGCCCGGGATGCAGCAGCACGACCGTCGGCCGCTCCCGCATCCACGGCCCCTCCGCGACGAGCTTCGTGCCCTCGACGTCGAAGAACAGCCGCACGTCTCCGATTTGAATCCGCATGGTTCTAGACTATGCAGCGCTAGACTGCTTTCGCCCGGTATCCGATCGGAACTGGAGCGACAGAGATGATCGAGAGAGCTCACGTTGTCGGCGCAGGACGCGTCGGGTCGGCGATCGCCGCGCGGCTGCGTGAGCGTGGGCTCGACCTCGACGACGGAAACCCCGAGCTGGTGCTGCTCTGCGTGCCCGACCGGGCGATCGCAGAGGTCGCAGCGGGGATCGAGGCGGGCCCCTGGGTTGCACACGTCAGCGGCGCGACGGCGCTCGCCGCGCTCGGGTCGCACCGGCGCTTCGGGCTGCACCCGCTGCAGACGTTCACGCGCGGTCGCGGCGCAGAACAGCTGGACGGCGCTTTCGCGGCGGTCACCGTCGAGACCGACGAGGCGCGGACGGTCGGATTCTGGCTGGCGCGAACGCTCGGCCTGGAGCCGTTCGCGCTCGCCGACGACAAGAGGGCCGCCTATCACGCGGGCGCCGCGATCGCCTCGAACTACCTGGTCACCCTTCGCCGCGCCGCGGGCTCCCTGCTCGAGGCCGCGGGGGCGCCACCGGAGGCGCTCGACCCGCTGATGCGGCGCACGATCGAGAACGGCTTCGAGCTGACCGGCCCGATCGCTCGCGGCGACTGGGAGACGGTCGACGCGCATCTCGCGGCGATCCGCGAGGAGCGGCCGGCGCTCGAGCCGATGTACGTCGCGCTGGCCGAGACCACGAAGGCACTCCTGTGAGGATCGTCCGCCGGATCGCCGATCTGCACCCACTCGACGGCGACGTCGGCCTCGTGCCGACGATGGGCGCCCTGCACGCAGGGCACGAGTCCCTGATCGCCGCGGCGAGACGAGATTGCGACACGGTCGTCGTCAGCGTCTTCGTCAACCCGGCGCAGTTCGGCGAGGCGGACGACCTCGCCGCCTACCCGCGCGACGAGGACAGGGATGCCCGATTCGCGGAGGCGGCGGGCGCCGACGTCCTTTTCGTCCCGGCCGTCGAGGAGATGTACCCACCGGGCTTCCAGACGTGGGTCGAGGTGGAAGAGCTCTCGCGTGGGCTCGAGGGCGAGCACCGGCCGGGACACTTCCGCGGCGTCGCGACGATCTGCCTCAAGCTCTTCAACATCGTCCGGCCTCGCTGCGCGTACTTCGGCCAGAAGGACGCGCAGCAGCTGGCGGTGCTGCGGCGCCTGGTGCGCGACCTCGATCTGGACGTGACGATCGTCACGGTTCCGACCGTGCGCGACCCCGACGGCCTCGCCGTCTCGTCGCGGAACGCCCGCCTCTCGGCCGCCGAGCGCCGGCGCGCGCTAGCGCTCCCTCGCGCTCTCGCCACGCGCGACGCCGCCGCCGCCCGCGCGTTGCTGAACGGCCTCGACGTCGACTACGTCGAGGTCGCCGACTTCGATCCGCCCGTTCTCGCCGCCGCGATCCGCGTCGGCAACACCCGCCTGATCGACAACGTCGTCCTGACAGAGGAGGAACGATGACCACCCGTCCCCGCAAGCCCGCTCCCGGCACGCCCGCACCCGGCAAGCTGGCCCTCACCGAGCTCCTCGAGCTGAAGGCCCGGCGCCAGCCGATCGCGATGGTCACCGCCTACGACGCACCATCCGGCCGGCTCGCCGACGCGGCGGGTGCCGACATCATCCTCGTCGGCGACTCGGCCGCGATGACCGTGCTCGGCCACGACTCGACCGTGCCGGCGACGATGGACGAGATGCTCGTGCTGACGCGCGCCGTCAACCGCGGCGCGCGCAGGCCGCTCGTCGTCGCGGACATGCCGTTCGGGTCGTTTCAGGTCTCCGACGAGGAGGCGATGCACAACGCGATCCGGTTCGTGAAGGAAGCCGGGGCCGACGCGGTCAAGCTCGAGGGCGCCGGCCTGATGCTCTCCCGTGTCCAGGCGCTCGTCGGCGGCGGCATCCCCGTTATGGGCCACCTCGGGCTGACGCCGCAGTCCGCCACGATGCTCGGCGGCTTCAAGGCGCAGGGCCGCACCGCCGAGAAGGCGGTTCGCCTCTACGACGACGCGCTGGCGCTCGAGGCGGCCGGCTGCTTCGCGATCGTGCTCGAGGCCGTCCCGGCCGCGGTCGCGGGAAGGATCACGGAGGCGCTCACGGTGCCGACGATCGGGATCGGCGCGGGCGCGGCGACGGACGGGCAGGTGCTCGTCTGGCACGACCTGCTCGGCCTCTACGAGGGCCACGCGCCCCGGTTCGTCAAGCAGTACGCCGATCTCGCCGCCGCGATCAAGCTGGCGGTCGGCAGCTTCGTCGAGGAGGTGCGGGAGCGGAAGTTCCCGGAGGAGCAGCACACCTACGCGATGCCCGAGGAGGAGCTGGCTCTCTTCGAGGCTGCGGTCGGTGCGCGCGTGAGCCCGTAGCGCTCGACGAGTTCTCCCGTTCACCACGCCGCGCCTTCTCACCCTTTCGGGGCACCAGCAATCCCCCATTCGGGTCGATAGTGCTCTCGAGTTTGTAGAGGGATCACCCACGTCCATTCGAAATCTCAGGAGACAACGTGAAGAAGCGCACACTGATCGCGGCACTTGCGGCAATGATCGTCTTCGGCTCGGTGTACGCCTTTGCGGCGAGCCTGACCGGCGTCTCGACGGCGTTGGTCGGAGCCGACAACAGCGCCGTCGCCTCGTGCGACACCAACGGCGTCAGCACCTCGTACACGTCCTCGTGGGACACGACCGACAAGCGCTACGAGATCACCTCGGTGACCGTCAGCGGCATCGCAGCCCCGTGCATCGGCCAGGTCGTCAACGTGAGCGTCAACGACTCGGCTGACGCCTCGCTCGGCGTCGGCTCCGCGACGCTCGCGTCCGGCACGTCCCTTGCGGTCTCGCTCGGCACCGCGGTGTCGGCCGAGGCGGCCAGCAACATTCACGTTCTGATCGCGAGCTAATCGCGCTCCGGGGCGCGAGCAGAGGCGATCTCTGCTCGCGCCCCGAACGTCTCAGCATGCGTGTCATCGCCGTCACCATTGCCGCCACAGTCGTGGCGGCTTCTGCGTTCGTGGCCCTGGCCGCGCCGCTCGGAATGACGACGACGAACGTCGGGGGAAGCAAGACGGCGATCGCCCGGTGCGACACGAACGGCTTCACGGTCTCGTACGGTCTCTCGGGCTCCAACGTCAACAGCGTCACGGTCAACGGCATCGCCGACCCGGGGTGCGAGGGCGCGACCATCGACGCGCGGCTCACCGACAGCGCCGGGGTGAGCATCGGCTCCGGCACGGGCACGGTGCCGACCGACGCCGGCACGGTCGACAACTCGATCACCCTGACGATGTCTCCCACCCCTGCGGAGACGACCGTGTCCGGCATTCGCGTCGTGCTGAGGGGCCCGTGAGCAGGTCGGCGCGTCATCGCGATCGTGTCTGCTCGGCGGCGTCCTCGGCGCTGCGGGCGTCGCCTGGGCGGCGTCGCTCGCGATCACGCCCCAGAAGCTGACCGCGTTCCGCTACTGCATCGTCCGCGCGTCGAACGCCGACGCCGACGTCAACCAGTCGAGCCCGTCCAACAACCACGGCACGTCGGTCGACATGTACGTCCGATCGGCGTCGGGCCGGCAACCGGCACACCTTCGTCTAGTTCGACCTCAGCTCGTGCAACGCGCCCGACGTCCGCGTGGTCACGGCAGCGACGCTGAGCCTCTACATGTCGAGCGCTCCAGGGGTGAGCCGCACCTACGAGGCGCGACCTGTCACGGCCTCCTGGACCGAGACCGGCCGGCAGATCACCTGGACGAACCAGCCGGCAGCAGGGTCGGTCACCTCGACGACGACGACCGGCACGACGTCGAACGTCCGCACACGCTGGACGGTGACGCGACGTCCAGGCCTGGCTGGCCGGGACGTCGACCAACTACGGCTCCGCATCTCGGACGCAACGCAGAACGACCCGGCGCTCGCGCGAGGCGAAGTTCGTCTCGAAGGAGACCGGCACGGCGAGCCAGCGTCCGCAACTGACGATCCAGTACTACCCGCAATGAGAGACAGAATCCGCATCCGCGCGGTGGCCGGCTGGGCGGTCTTCGTCGGGACGCTCGGCGTGCTCGCGCTCGCGGGCGCCGTCACGATCAAACCGGGGCTGCTCGGCATCCCTTACAACCAGGTGATCGTCTCCGGCGAGAGCATGCTGCCGACCTTCGAGAGCGGCGACCTCGTCGTCACGCGCAGGCGGGACACGTACCGGCAGGGCATGGTTGTCGCCTACCGGGTGCCAACCGAATCGGCGCGCGGCCCGCTCATCATCCACCGGATCGTCGCCGGCGACGCGCGTCGCGGCTATGTCTTCCAGGGCGACAACCGCACCACCCGCGACCCCTGGCAGGTGAAGCCGGAGAACGTGCTCGGCGAGGCCTCGCTCCGCGTGCCGAAGGTCGGGCTCCTGTTCGCGTTCCTGCGCAAGCCGGCCGGCTTCGCCGCCCTCGCGGCGATCGTCTCGCTGTTCTTCATCATGCGACGCGAGAAGAAGACCTGCCGAGGCCTACAGCACCGACGAGAGCGACGCGAACGCCGCCACGAAGAGGGCGACGAGCCCGAGCGCCGCGAGCGATCGCAACCAGCTCCAGCCGTGGACCGCGCGGACTCCGACCAGCAGCAGCGCGGCCGCCCAGACCGCGAACCCGAGCTCGAGCAGCTCGAAGACGCGGCCGCCGGTGCCGTCGTCGGAACCACCGCGCCTGAAGAGGTCGCTGCCGAACACCGCGAGCCGAACAGGCCAGAGCACAACCAGCGAGAGCGCCAGCGGCGCAACGGCGAAGCCGAGCAGATGGCGGGCGCGCCGGAAGCTGCCCGTGCTGCCCAGGCCCCGCGCTCCGAGGTAGACCGCGCCGCCGACGATGAAGTAGCCGGCGAAAGCGACGAAAGCGCCGGCGATCACAGCCCAGACGGCGACGAGGAGCGCGTCGTAGTCGGGATCGTCGTAGAGCGCGCCGGCGGTGCTCGTGCCGAGCGCGACCGCGACTCCCGCGAGGCAGACGAGCGCGAGCACGGGCTCCGAGCGGGCGTCCAGCTCCTCGCGCGACTCGTCCCGCATCGCGACGAAGACCGACCGCGGTGAGAGCAGGACGGCCGGGACGCGGAGCCACCACTCGCGGTCGGGATCCATGTCCCGAGCGTAGTTGCTACCCGGAAGGATTCGGCAGTTCGACCGGCTCGTTCGCGCTCGTGAGCCGGTAGCGGAGCTCGAGCTTCACGGTCTTGCCCTCGGCCTCGATCGCCAGGGTCACCAGGGCCGACGAGAGCAGCTGCGTCCGCTCGTCGATCGAGAGCACCGCCTTGATGTCGCCGATCTCCAAGCCGAGCTCCTCGAGGTCGAACGAGAAGCCGCCGGTGGCTTCCGAAAGTGGGCCGAGCTTCGTGACGGCCCGCAGCAGGCCGGCGGTATCGATCTCGCCTGCGATCGTCGTCGTCGGGACGCCGCCGATCAGCTGACCCTCCGACACGCGCACGTCCTTCACGTAGCGCGCGAGCTCCTGGAAGGCCTGCGCGCCCATCGAGCTCGTCAGTCCCGAGGCGCCGCTCGGGAGCGGCGCCGACTCCCACCCACCGCCGTCGTTCATCCAGGCGCGGCTGCCGCGGACGACGAACCGCATGCTCATCTCCTCGCTCTGCGGCAGGCCGGTCGTCTGCATCGTGAACGCCGCGCCGGCCTGCGAGACCGCGCCCTGGAAGCTGAGGCTGAACGCCTCGCCGTCCGCGACGACGCCCATGCTCCCCTCGAAGGTCGCCGAGGTGAGCGCCGCCTGGGCCTGCTCGGCGTTGCCGAGCAGCTCCTGCGCGTGCCGTCCCTCCTCCGTGCTGCAGCCGGAGAGGAGCAGGGCAGCACCGACCAGGGTGACGAGAAGCCGCGGCACATTGCGGAGATCGGCAGGAGCGGCGGGCCGCTCCATCCCCCGCTTGGTAGGTTCGGCCGCGTGGATCAGGCGCTGACCGAACAGGTACGCGCGGCGATGCCGTACGCGGACACGCTGGGGCTCGAGGTGCTGGCGGCGTCGCCCGACGAGGTGCGCGCGCAGATCGCCTGGGAAGAGCGTCTGACCACCGCGGCCGGGATCCTGCACGGCGGCGTGGTCATGGGTCTCGCCGACACGGTTGGAGCTTTCTGCGCGTATCTGAACCTGCCCGAGGGAGCGACCGCGACGGCGACGATCGAGTCGAAGACGAACTTCTTCGCGGCTGTGCGATCGGGCGTCGTGGAGGCGCGCTCGCGTCCACTCCATCGCGGCAGCCGCACGATCGTGATCGAGACCGACCTCTACGACGAAGTCGGCAAGCACGTCGCCCGCGTCACGCAGACGCAAGCCGTGCTCTGACGTTGCGACGCCTGCCGTTACTCCTCGTCGTGCTGGTGGCGAGCGCGTGCGCGGGCGACGACGAGACGGTGACGAGGACGGTCACGGTGACAGCGGCGACCACGGTAACGCTCACCGAGACGACGACGGAGACGACGACCGAGACGACTGCGCCGCCGGCCTGGGACGGCCTGCCCGAGCCGCTCCCCGCCGACGGGAACCTGCCGGTGCAATCGTTCAACGCGTATGCCGAGAGCGTCGACGAGCCGTGGGAGCTCGATCTGGCCGGCACGGTGGACGAGTTCGTCGGCAGGGACCGCAGCGAAGCACCGTCCGTCTCGTTCCAGGCGACGAGCGGCCCCGAGGGCGGCGGCCCGACAACGGCCTCGCTCCTGCTCGACGGGCTGCTCGACGACTCCGTCCGCGCGCGCCGCTACGACCTGACGCTCAGCCGGCGTCAGGACGGCACGTGGCGGATCGACTCCGCCTCGTGGGCCCAGAGCTGTCAGAGAGGCCGCGGGCACCAGGCGTTCACGTCGGAACCCTGCCTCTGACGGGTCTCGAGAGCTAGGCGGCGACGGGCTCGCGTTGGGCGAGCACGTTGCGCAGGAACTCGCCGGTGAACGAGCCCTCGGTCGCGGCGACCTGCTCCGGCGTGCCGGCCGCGATCAGCTCGCCGCCCGCCTCGCCGCCCTCGGGCCCGAGGTCGACGACCCAGTCGGCCTGCTTGATCACGTCGAGGTTGTGCTCGATCACGAGCACGGTGTTGCCGGCGTCGACGAGCCGCTGCAGCACCTCCAGCAGCTTCTCGATGTCGGCGAAGTGGAGTCCCGTGGTCGGCTCGTCGAGGATGTAGAGCGTGCGCCCGGTCGCGACCTTGCACAGCTCCGCCGCGAGCTTGACCCGCTGCGCCTCGCCGCCCGAGAGCGTCGTCGCAGGCTGGCCGAGCTTGACGTAGTCGAGGCCGACGTCGTGCAGCGTCTGCAGGCGGCGCCGCAGCTTCGGGATCTTGGCGAAGAAGGCGAGCGCCTCCTCGACGGACATCTCGAGCACGTCGGCGATCGACTTGCCCTTGAAGCGCACCTCCAGCGTCTCCTTGTTGTAGCGGTGCCCGTGACAGGTCTCGCACTGGACGTAGACGTCCGGGCAGGAAGTGCATCTCGATCTTGATCGTCCCGTCGCCCTTGCAGGTCTCGCAGCGGCCGCCGCGCACGTTGAAGGAGAACCGCCCCGGCTTGTAGCCGCGCACCTTCGCCTCGGGCGTCAGCGAGTAGAGCTCGCGGATGTGCGTGAACAGGTCGATGTACGTGGCCGGGTTCGAGCGCGGCGTGCGGCCGATCGGCTTCTGGTCGATGTCGATCACCTTGTCGAAGACGTCGATCCCCTCGACCGTGTCGTGGTCGCCCGGCTTGACGCGCATCCGGTTGAGCTGGTTCGCGGCCGCCTTGTAGACGATCTCGTTCACCAGGGTCGACTTGCCCGAGCCGGAGACGCCGGTGATGCAGACGAACTTGCCGACCGGGAACTCGACGTCGATCCCCTTCAGGTTGTGCATCGCGGCGCCGCGGACGGTGAAGTGGCCGCGATCGTCCTCGCGCCGCGGCGGCACGGCGATCTTCCGCTCCCCCGAGAGGAACTGGCCGGTGACCGAGCGGGTGTTCCGCATCACGTCCTTCGCCGTCCCCTCCGCGACGACGTAGCCACCGTGCTCCCCCGCCCCCGGGCCCATGTCGACCAGGTGGTCGGCGGTGCGCATCATCTGCTCGTCGTGCTCGACGACGAGGACGGTGTTGCCGAGCGCCTTCAGCCGCTGCAGCGTCCCGATCAGCTTGTCGTTGTCGCGCTGGTGGAGCCCGATCGACGGCTCGTCGAGGATGTAGAGGACGCCGACGAGCTGCGAGCCGATCTGGGTCGCGAGCCGGAGGCGCTGAGCCTCGCCGCCGGAGAGCGTCTTCGCCGCGCGGTCGAGCTGGAGGTAGCCGACGCCGACGTTGTCGAGGAAGGTCAGCCGCTCCCGGATCTCCTTCACGATCCGGTGCCCGATCAGCTCCTCGGTGGGTGTCAGGCCGAGCTCGTCGAGGAACGCCAGCGACCGCGTCACCGACATCCTCGTGAAGTCGTGGATCGACTTGGAGCCGATCGTCACTGCGAGCACCTCGGGCTTCAGCCGGGCGCCGTTGCAGGTTCCGCACGGCCGGAAGCTCATGTACTCCTCGATCCGCTCGCGCTGCTGCGCGGAGTCGGTTTCCTTGTAGCGGCGCTCGAGTGAGGAGACGATCCCCTCGAACGCCATCGTGTAGGAGCGGCGGCGGCCCATCCGGTTGCGGTACTGGACGTAGAGCTTGTCGCCCTTCGTGCCGGAGAGGAAGAGATCCCGCTGCTCGGCGCCGAGGTCGCGCCAGGCGGTGTCGGGATCGATCTCGTAGCGGTCGCAGATGGCCTGGACGACCGAGTCGTAGAAACCGCCGTTCCCGACCGACCAAGGCACGAGCGCTCCCTCGCCGATCGTGACGCTCGGGTCGGGGACGATCAGATCGGGGTCGATCTCGAGCTGCGAGCCGAGGCCCGTGCAGCGCGGGCAGGCGCCGTGCGGTGAGTTGAAGGAGAAGATGCGCGGCTGCAGCTCCGGCAGCGAAACGCCGTGCTCGGGGCACGCGAACTTCTCGCTGAACAACATCGACTGGCCCTCGACGACGTCGACGGCGACGAGCCCGTCGGCGAGCGACGCCGCCGTCTCGACCGACTGCGTCAGCCGCTGGCGCAGATCGGGCTTGAGCACGAGCCGGTCGACGACGACCTCGATCTCGTGCTTGAACTTCTTGTCGAGGACGATCTCCTCCTCGAGCAGGCGCTGCTCACCATCCACTTTGACTCGCGTGAAGCCGTCGGCGCGCAGCTCCTCGAGGACGTCGCGGAACTCGCCCTTGCGGTCGCGCACGATCGGCGCGTTGACCGTGAACTTCGTCCCGGCGGGCAGCGCCAGGATCTGCTCCACGATCTGGTCGAGGCTCTGGCCGGCGATCGGGCGGCCGCAGACCGGGCAGTGCGGGCGGCCGACGCGCGCGTAGAGCAGGCGCAGGTAGTCGTAGATCTCCGTCACCGTGCCGACGGTCGAGCGCGGGTTGCGCGAGGTCGTCTTCTGGTCGATCGAGATCGCCGGCGAGAGCCCGTCGATCGAGTCGACGTCCGGTTTCTCCATCATCTGCAGGAACTGGCGCGCGTACGCGGAGAGGCTTTCGACGTAGCGGCGCTGGCCCTCGGCGTAGATCGTGTCGAACGCCAGCGAGGACTTGCCCGATCCGGACAATCCGGTGATGCAGACGAGGGCGTTCCGCGGCAGCCGGACGTCGATGTCCTTGAGGTTGTGCTCGCGGGCCCCGTGGACGATCAACTCGTCAGCGGCCATGTCGGCGACCATTCTAGCGCGCGAACATATGTTCGTCCAGGCGCGGTTCGAGTAGCTTCTGCGCATGTCGTTGTGGGCCCGGGCTCGTGCGGTGGACATGGTGATCGCGGCTGCGTTCGCGGCGTCGGCAGCGACGCTGTTCGTGCTCGGTGACGATCGCGGCGGCTCGCTGCCCTTCTTCCTCGGCTGGCTCGCCGTGCACGTGCTCTACGGGCTGCTCAGCGGCTCCTTCTGGGCGCTCCTGATCGTGGTCACTTGCCCGCCCCTGTTCGTCACGACGGTCTCGCGGAGCGGCGAGGAGACGCCGCTCTGGCTGCAGAACTTCTTCGTCGAGCTCTTCTACGGCGTCCCCTTCACCTTCCTGGGCGTGGTCGCCCACCGCGTCTGGAGGGCGCGGCGGCTGCTGCGCGACGAGGTCTCGACGTTACCCGCGGCACCAGCGCGGGAAGACAGCTCGGAATGAGGGAGACCGCTAAGCGAGCCGCGCTCGCCACACTCGTCGTGGGCGGCATCGTCGTGCTCGCGCTGGCGCTCTGGCAGCTCAAGCTGCTTGCGGCGCTGCTCTTCTTCGCGTTCATCCTCGCGGCGGCGATGAGGCCCGCCGTCGAGAAACTCGCCAAGCACGGCGTGCCGCGTGGCGTCGGGATCGGCCTCCACTACATCGTCCTGCTCGGGATGATCGCCGGCTTCCTCTGGATCGTCGTCCCGCGCGCGATCGACCAGGTCGACACGGCGGTGGGCGGCCTGCCACAGACCCGCACGGAGCTCGGACAGGAAGCGCGCGAGTCGACCGGGATCAGGCACGACATCCTCGTCGGGGTGCAGCGGCGGCTCGAGGACCTGCCATCGGGCGAGAGCCTCGTCGACCCGGCCCTCGAGGTGACGCTGACTGTGTTCGAGGTCGGGCTCGGGATCTTCTTCGTGCTCGCGAGCGCGGCCTACTGGATCTTCGAGCGGGATCGGGCGGAAGACCTGCTCTGCTCGCTGCTGCCGCGGCCGAAGCGGAAGAAGGTGCGCGACACCTGGGAGCTGATCGACGCGAAGCTCGGAGCGTACGTCCGCGGGCAGGCGGTGCTGATCGTGCTCGTGGGCACGGTGCTGTCGATCGCGTTCTGGGCAATCGGTTTGCCGTATTGGATCCTGGTCGGGGCGTTTGCCGGGATCGTCGAAGTGGTTCCCGTGATCGGCCCGCTCGCGGCCGGCGCCCTCGCGGTCGGGGTCGGCCTGACCGTCTCGTGGCAGACCGCGCTCGCGGCCGGCCTGGCCGTGCTCGTCGTCCGGCTGCTCGAGGACTACCTCGTGATCCCACGCCTGCTCGGCGACGCCGTCGGCCTGACGCCGCTCGTCGTGCTGGTCTCGGTGACCGCGTGCGGCCTCCTCTTCGGCGGCTTCGCGGTCATCCTCGCGATCCCGCTCGCGGCCGTGCTCGCAACCCTGATCGATGTGATCGTGCGCGCCAAGGACCCGGCCGAGGAGGACGTGCCGGCCGTGATCTTCTCCGCCAAGGACGCCGAAGCGGGCTGAACCGGTGTCAGACTCGTCTCTGACACGGTGTCGGAGTCGTCTCTGACACCACGTGTCCCTTTCGGGACGGGTTAAGCCTTCCGCCAGCGGCCGAAGATCAGGCCGCCGAGGGTGAAGCCGAGGCCGAACGTGCCGATCGCGAACGCGCCGACGGCGATCGTCTTCCGCGCCATCGAGAGCCGGTTCCAGCGTCCGAGCGCCTCCTGCTCCTCGCTCGTGAGCGGCTCGCCGCGGCGCTGCTTGCGGAGCGCACCGCCGGCCCGGAGGCCGAGGTACAGATCGTCGAAGATCTCAGGGGATTCGGTTTCACCCATCTGCAGGACTGTATAGCCTCATCCGGCTGTGCTCACACGTGTTCTGCACCTCTCCGACCTGCATTTCGGGCGCAACGTCAAGCCCGAGTCGATCGAGGCGCTCGGCCGGCTGATCGAGGAGGTGAGGCCGGAGCTCGTGATCGCAAGCGGCGATCTCACTCACCGCGGCCTGCGCAGCCAGCACGAGACCGCCGCGGCATTCCTGCGCGGGCTCGAGCTGCCGTTGCTGGCGATCCCCGGAAACCACGACATCCCGTACTCCCTGCCGAAGCGGTTCACGCAGCCGTGGCACGAGTTCGAGCGGCTCTGGGAGACGACGGAGCCGGTCTACCGTTCCGACACGCTCGTCGTCGCCGGGCTCAACTCGGTACGACCCTGGCGGCATCAGTCCGGCCGGCTGCGAGACACCCAGGTGCAGCAGGCGCGGGAAACCCTCGCGAGCGGTGCCGAGGGGGCGTTCCGGATCGTCACGTTCCATCACCATCTCCTCGGCCCGCCCTGGCGCTCGCGCAAGAAGCCGGTGGCGAAGCGGAACCGCGTCCTCGCCGGCCTCGTCGAGGCTGGCGCGGATCTCGTCCTCGCAGGTCACATCCACCAGAGCACGGTCGCCGAGCGGCGAGAGTTCGAGCTCTCGGCCCCGGGCGGCGAGCGTGCCGTCGTCGTCTCGATCGCACCGGGATTCGGCCAGCCGCGGCCGAACCGGCGCGGTGAAGCACGAGGCCTGCACGTCTACGAGGTCGGCGTCGAGGCGCTGCGCATCCTCACCTACATCTGGCGTGAGGACGGCTGGGGGCTCACGGCCGTGCGTACCTTCCCGCGCGGCCGTGAGCCGCTTGCTTACCGCGCAAGCTGAGCATCCGCAGAAGCGGATGCTCAGCGAGCGAAGATCCCTGAAGAGGGGGCCGCTTCGCGGGCCCCCGTACGTCAGACGGTCGCTCCCCTACGACCGGCGACGGCGCGGTAGATCAGCAACAGCACGATCGCGCCGACGATCGCCGTCAGCCAGCTGCTGATGTCCCAGAACTCGTCCATCGGGTCGGCATTGAAGAGCGCTGCGGCGAGGAACCCGCCGAGCAGGGCACCGACGATGCCCACGATCGTCGTGATGATGAACCCGCCCGGGTCGTCACCGGGCAGGAGCGCCTTGGCGATCGCTCCCGCGATGGCGCCGAGGATGATGAACGCGATGATCCCCATCGAACCTCCAGTCAAGTGTGCGAAGTCGTCCAGACCTGTCTTTTCCCGCCAGGACTGGCCGCAAACGCCAGGCGAAACGCGCTCGGAAACAGGCTAGAGTCCGCCGATACCGCGATTACGAGGAGAGACGATGGAGCAGCGCTTCGCCGAACTGAAGACCCGCTTGGCCGAGATCCACGACCTGCGCCGGGCCTTGGAGATCATGTTCTGGGACCAGACCGTGATGATGCCGCCCGGCGGCGGCGCCGTCCGTGGAGCCCAGCTCACGACGCTGGATCGGATTGCACACGAGAAGTTCGTCTCGGACGAGGTCGGCACGCTCCTCGACGGGCTCGCCGAGTACGAGCAGCAGCTCGACTACGACTCCGACGACGCGTCGCTGCTCCGCACCACCCGCCACGACTACGACAAGCTCCGCCGTGTCCCGGCCGAGCTCGCTGCCGAGATGACGGGCGCGGCAGCCGAGGCGCACGACGTCTGGGCGAAGGCGCGTGAAGAGAACGACTTCGCGCTCTTCCTCCCCCACCTCGAGCGCGCGGTCGAGCTGAAGCGTCGCTACGTCGAGTGCTTCGACGGCTACGACGAGCCCTACGACGTGCTGCTCGACGACTACGAGCCGGGCATGAAGACCGCCGAGGTTCGGGCCGTCTTCGACGACCTGAAGGCAGAGCTCGTGCCGCTGATCGCGGAGATCGGCTCCGTGGAGGGCGACGACGCCTTCATGGACGGGCCCTGGCCCGTCGACGCGCAGCACGCGTACTCGCTCAAGATCATCGAGCGCTTCGGCTACGACCCGTCGTTCGCGCGCCTCGACCTGACCGTGCACCCGTTCGCGGCGAGCTCCGGCACGCAGGACATTCGCCTGACGACCCGCTACAAGGAAGACGACATCACCTCGATCTTCACGGCGATGCACGAGTGCGGCCACGGCCTCTACGAGCACGGTGTCTCGCCGTCGCTCGAGCGCACGCCGCTGTGTCACGGCGTCTCGTCGGCGCTGCACGAGTCGCAGAGCCGGCTGTGGGAGAACATCGTCGGCCGCAGCCGCGAGTTCTGGAACCACTTCTACCCATCCTTCCAGGAGGCGTTCCCGGAGGCCGTCGGCGACGTCGACCAGGAGCGCTTCTACCGCGCGATCAACCGGGTGAAGCCGTCGTTCATCCGGGTCGACGCCGACGAGGCGACGTACAACCTCCACATCATCCTGCGCTTCGAGCTGGAGCAGGAGATCATGGCCGGCACGATCGACCTGAAGGATCTCCCCGATGCCTGGAACACGCGCTTCGAGGAGTACCTGGGGATCGCGGTGCCGAACGACAGCCTCGGCGTGCTCCAGGACGTGCACTGGTCGGGCGGCGGCTTCGGCTACTTCCCGACGTACTCGCTCGGGAACATCGTCTCGGTGCAGATCTGGGAGAAGGTGCTCTCCGAGATCCCCGACCTGCCGGAGCAGTTCGAGCAGGGGGAGTTCGGCCAGCTGCACGAGTGGCTCGCGACCCGGCTGTACTCGCTCGGCCGCAAGTTCACGCCGCAGGAGACACTCGAGCGCGTCGTCGGGACCCCGACGATCGACGCTGCCCCGTACGTTCGCTACCTGAAGGAGAAGCTGGGCGCCCTGGCGGCGGCCTGAAGCTAGCTCGAGCCAGGCCCGGTGAGCGGGCGCTTCTGGACGAGCTTCCGGTAGAGGATCAGCAGCGCGATCGCACCGCCGAGCGCGAACGCGAACGAGGCGAACGCCTCGCCGGCTTCGATCGTGTCGTCGCCGTCGAGGACGCCGAAGAGCCCGGCGACGAGGCCGCCGAGGAGCGAGCCCGCGACTCCGAGCAGGATCGTCTGCCAGAGCTTCAGTGGATCCTTGCCCGGAACGGCGAAGCGCGCGAGCACGCCGATGATCAGCCCAGAAACGAGCAGCGAGAGAATGGCGCCGAGCATCGGGCGACTCTAGCTACGCGAAGCGAGCAGCTGCGCGGGCCTTCGCCTTGGCGGCCTCGACCTCGCGATCGCGCGGCGGCGCCGCGGTCACGAGCGAGGCCAGGAGCCGCGCCGACGCCGCTCTGACCTCCTCGACCGCGCGGTCGAACGCCGCTTCGTTCGCCTTCGAGGGCTTCGTCGCACCACTGATCTTGCGCACGTACTGGAGCGCCGCCGCCTCGATCTCCTCGGGCGTCGCGGCGGGCTCGAAGTTGTGGAGCACTCTGATGTTCCGGCACATGCGCCCAGAGTAGCCCGTCAGGACTGGCCGAGCAGGTGTGCAAGCTCCGTCCGCGAGCGGACGCCGAGCTTCTCGTACACCTTCCCGAGGTGATAGCCGATCGTCTTCGGGCTGAGGTAGAGCGCCGCCGCCGCCTCACGGTTCGTGACGCCTTCCGCGATCAGTAGCGCGATTCGGAGCTCCTGCTCCGTCAACCTGTGCAAGGGCATCGGTGCGTCCGTTTCCGCACGCTTCGGACGCTCCCCAGCCGCAGCGCGCTCCGCCCGTGCCTGCGCCGCCCAGCCCTGCGCACCGAGGAGCTCGAACGCCTGCTGGGCGGAGCGCAGCGGGACGCGAGCCTCGGTCGGCCGCCGCACGCGGCGGAGCCGCTCGCCGAGGCGCAGCTCAGTGCGGGCGCGCTCGAACGGCGAGGCGTGGCCCTGGCCGGCTGCTGCGAACTCGCGCTCGAAGCCCGCCGCGACGAGCATCCCCCGGCTGCGGGCGGCGGACGCGAGCGCCCAGGCGTTGTCGGTGCCGGTGGCCTGCCGCTCGAACCCACGCAGCCGCTCGGTCGCCTCCTCGACTCGGCCACAGAGGAGCAGCGCCTCGATCAGGTCGGGCTCCCACTGGACGACGTTCGGATCGCGCGGGCCGAGCTCGACGACCTGCCCCGCTACCTCCTCGAGCGCCGCGAGGGCCGCATCCGGGCGGCCGAGCCCGAGCTCGAGCAGACCCAGGGCGGAGAACGCGTAGATCCGGATCGACCCCGCTCCGAGCGCGCCCGCCAGCTCGAGCGCCCGCAGCGCGTGGTCGCGGCAGTCCTGCTCACGGCCCGTCGCCGCCTCGACTCGGGCCGCCGTCGCGAGGCAGAACGAGAGCACGTTCAGCTGACCCGTCTCCTCGGCGATCCGAAGCGACTCGGTTGCGGTCGCATGCGCGGCCTGCAGGCGGCCGAGCCGAAACTCGAGCTCGGACAAGCACGCCAGCAGGTACGGCATCGGAGCCAGCGAGCCGGACGCTCGGGCGGCCGCCAGATCCCGTTCGAAGAGCCGGCGCGCCTCGGCGTGCTCGCCGAGCCAGACCAACGCCTGACCGATCGTGGCGTCGAGGAACACCGCCGTCGGCGCCGACTGGCTCGGAGGCCGACCCGGCCTCGAGCAGCGAGAGCAGCGCCGGCCGGACGACGCGTGCGTCGCCCGCCAGGATCATCGCGCGGAGCAGCTGCGGCTCCGTTTCGACCCCGCCGCCCGCCAGCTCGTGTGCACGGCGAACGAGCGCGAGCGTGCCGTCCACGTCGCCTCCCATCTCGCGCGCGATCGCGGCGTGCGTGAGCATCGTCGCCGCCCGTTTCGGGTCGTCGGCCTCGATCTCGACCGCCGCCGCGGACAGCTGCACGTGCGCGACTGACGCGTCCCCGAACCACATCTCGATCACGCCGAGCTGATGCTTGAGATCCGAGCGCAGCGTCGCGGTCCGGGTCGAGCCCAATGCTCCGAGCAGGAGCGCACGTGCCTGCTCGACGCGCCCGGCGAGGTGATAGTCGCGCGCCGCCTCGAGATCGCGGCGGGCAGCGTCCTCGCCGTCGACGGAGAGGCGGGCCGAGCGCTCGAACGCGATCGCGGCGGCGACGTGCCCGCGCCGCGCGCGGGCGTTGATCGCGGCCGCCTCGAGCGCGAGCGCGACGTCCTCGTCCGGGCCGAGCGTCGCGTCGGCGAGATGCCAGGCGCGCTCCACTCCCGTCGAGACCGATGCGAGCGCGGCATGCGCGGCCCGGCGCTCGAACGTCGACCCCCGGTAGTAGCTCGCGGAGCGCAACAGCGGATGCTGCCAGGTCAGCTTCCCGTCGGTGAAGGAGACGAGTGCGGCCCGCTCTGCGGTTTCGAGCGTCTCCGGATCGAGCTCGAGCGCCGCCAGCGCCTCGAGCAGCGGCCGCAGCTCCTCGGTGTGGCTCGACGCCGCCACGAGCAGCGCCCGCTGCGACTCGGGCGGAAGCGCCGCCAGTCTCACCTCGAACGCACGCCGGATGCTCGGGGTCGTCGGCAGCGGATCCGGCAGCGGCGCCTGGCCCTCCCGTTGCGCCTCGCTCAGCAGCGCCGGCAGCTCGAGCAGCGCCAGCGGATTGCCGGCGGTCGCGTCGACGAGGCTGTGAGCGACAGCAGGCGCCAACCTGCCTGCGGGCGCCGCGGCAAGGAGGTCGCCGGCCGCGGAGCGATCGAGCCCATCCAGGCGGACTTCGGCGAAACCGGCTCCGTCGAAGACGCTCGGCTCGCCCTCGCGCACCGCAACGAGCACCGCCACCGCATCGGCGTCGAACCTACGCGCGGCGAAGAGGAGCGTCTCCCCGGAGCCCGCGTCGAGCCAGTGCGCGTCATCGACGACCACGAGCAGCGGCGACTCGCGGGCCGCACCCAGGATCAGGCGGAGCGCACCCGTCGCCACCGCGAACGCGTCGCCGGGGACAGGCGGGCCGAGAGCCAGGGCGCTCCGGAGCGCAGCTGCCTGCGGTGCCGGCAGCTCGTCGAGCCCGCCGAGCAGCGGTTCGAGCAGCTCCGCCAGGGCGGAGAAGGGAAGCTCGGCTTCCGACTCGACACCGCGGGTCGCGACGAGGGTCAGCCCGTGTGCTCGCTCGCGAGCGTAGGTGAGCAAAGCGGTCTTGCCGATGCCCGGGTCCCCACGGAGGACGAGCACGCCGCTTTCGCCGCCGCGTACCCTCTCGAGCAGCCCGTCGATCCGGCCGCACTCGGTCGTCCGCCCGAGTAGCACGAACGCATCTTATGCCTGCAAACCGGCAGAGACTAGGCATTTGCCCGATGGCACGGACAGCCGGGACGATCTACGTTCGAGCACAGGATGCGGCTGAGATTCGCGATCGTGATCGGATTGGGCGCGCTCGTGGCGGCGCCGCTCGTCGTCGCGGCGGTCCAGGACCGAATCACCTTGCGCGGGCAGTCGGGCAACCCAACCGACCACTACTCCCCCACGCTCGCGATCGTCGCCGTCTCGCCGCCCGAGTACAAGCGGGGCTGCTGCTACGACTCGAACGGCGGCGAGTGGGCAGGGCCTCGGTACGAGGCAACCGGGCGGCCGAGCCTCGGCGCCGACAGCAAGTACGACTGGAGCGTCGGCGTCGCCGTCAAGGCGGGCGCGACTCGGGCCGCGCTGATTGCGAACCTGGTTCACGACTGGCCTGTGATCTCCGAGGGCCGCCAGCTGATCAAGCATCGCGTCGGCGGCCGCGCTGCTGGGACGATCCCGGGCAACTGGATCCTGACGCGATCGCCGTTCGGCGGCGCCGACGACGCCCGGATGGAAGCCGCCATCGGCTTCCCGCTCTGCGACGGCAATACCGCCTACGCCCGGTTCGGCCTGCTTCTCCCCTCTGGCGACTCGGCAGGCGGGGCTATGGGCTTCGGCGAGTACGTGATCAACGGCACGCGCCCGACCGTCTGGAACGCAGCGAAGGCGATGCAGGCGATCCGTGGCATCAGCGTCGAGGGCAACCGGCCCGCGATCCGCGTCACCGCCCGTCGCCGCGGCGCCGCAGTCGCCGGCAGCGTGCTCGACTGCTCCAGCCACCCCGTCGCAGGCCACGCCGTTCGGCTCGAGCAGAAGGCGGGGAGTGCCTGGAGGGCGGCCGGAAACGGCAAGACCGGCGCAGCCGGCACGTACTCGCTCGCGGCTCGAGGAGCTGGGGTCTACCGAGTCGTCGCGGGCGCCCGTAGAAGCAACAGCGTCACCGTCCGGTAGCGGTGATGCGCCGGCGGGGTGTCGCTGGTCGCTTGCCGGTCGCGCCCTTACCGAGAAGCCGATCCGGGTCGGCTAGATGAAGCTGCGCTACTTGGTGCCCGCGCTGGCGCTAGCTGCGGTGGCGATCAGCTTCGGCCAGACCGGGCCAGCGGCGACAGTTCACCCCTCGACCGGCGCCGCGCTGACGCCGGTCGAAGCGGCGAACAAGCTGCTCGCGACCGCGTGGGCTCCTCTCGCCAGGCAGCGTGCCGCGGATCAGGAGCAGGAGCTCGAGAAGTCGCTGTCGGACGGGAAGCTCGCCGGCGGTGACGGCAGCAAGAGCGGGTTCAAGTGGGCCCTCAGCCTGAAGCTGAAGGACGCTCCGCGCGCTGCACGCCGTCGCCGCTGCCCGACAGTAACCAGATCAGCTCGCAGGACGAGAACCGTGAGGGACCCGGCGTCGACTTCCTGCTCGCGTACTGGCTCGGCGTCTACCTCGAGGTGCTGCCCAAACCGTAGGGCTCAGTTGCAGCGGCCGGCGCCGGGCAGAAGGAGGAGATGCCGCCCGTCTGCGAGTGCGATCGCGATGATTCGCCGGCCGGTCGTCGCTCCCGCCGGCAGCACCAGCTCCGTGACCGCACCGTACGCACGCCGTCGATACGCGGCGTTGCAGGCGTCGTAGCGGAAACCGCGCCAGGAAAACGAGAGCTCATTCGGGCGGCGCGGCGTGATCGTCCCGACCCCGACCGCCCCGGCAAGGCGGTAGCGCGGGCTCGTCGTCTCGACGGCGACGACGCGTCCGGCATCGAGGAAGACCGAGAGGGAGCCGTAGACGGCGATCGGCCCTGAGCGGCCGGCCAGCTGCCATCGCGTGGTCCGCTTCGGCGCACCGTAAGCAGCTGTGACTGCGGCCTCCGTCATCCCCAGCCGCGCGGCCCCGATCGATCGTCCGACGAGGACACGCGGCGGATCGGCTGCGGCCAGGCGGCGCCGGTGCGCGAGCGCAAGGGCGATCACGCCTACAAGGCCGCGCACGCTACGCGGCCGTCTCGGCCAGCGCCTGCAGCTCCCGGCGCAGATCCTTGATCTCGTCTCGCAGCTTGGCCGCGTACTCGAAGCGGAGCTCCTCCGCGGCCGCGAACATCTCCTCCTCGAGCGTGACGGCGAGCTTCTCGAGCTCCTCGCGCGAAAGCCCCTCGACGTCGGCCCTCGCGCCGCGGCGGCGGCGGCCGGGCACGTTCGGGTTCTCCAGCGAGAGGAACTCGGCGATGTCGCTGACGCCCTTGACGATCGAGATCGGCGTCGTCCCGTGCTCCTCGTTGTAGGCGAGCTGGATCGCGCGACGCCGCTCGGTCTCCTCCATCGCGCCCTTGATCGCCTCCGTCAACTTGTCGGCGTACAGCAGCACGCGCCCGTTCACGTTCCGCGCCGCCCGCCCGATCGTCTGCACGAGCGCCGTCTTGCCGCGGAGGAAGCCTTCCTTATCGGCGTCGAGGATCGCGACGAGCGAGACCTCCGGCAGGTCGAGCCCCTCGCGCAGCAGGTTGATGCCGACGAGGACGTCGTACTCGCCCAGGCGCAGCTCGCGGATGATCTGGATCCGCTCGAGCGTGTCGATCTCGGAGTGCAGGTAGCGCGCGCGCACTCCCGCCTCGAGCAGGTAGTCGGTCAGATCCTCGGACATCTTCTTCGTCAGCGTCGTCACGAGGACGCGCTCGCCCGCCTCCTCACGCCGTCGGATCTCGTTCAGGAGGTCGTCGATCTGGTTCTTCGTCGGGCGCAGCTCCACCTCGGGATCGACGAGGAAGGTCGGACGGATCAGCTGCTCGGCGACGACCTTCGAGTGGCGCAGCTCGAACGCACCGGGGGTCGCTGACACGAAGACGAGCTGATGCACCTTGTCGAGGAACTCGTCGAAACGGAGCGGCCGGTTGTCGAGCGCCGACGGCAGCCGGAAGCCGTGGTCGACGAGCGTCTGCTTGCGCGAGCGGTCGCCCTCGTACATGCCGCCGATCTGGGGCACGGTCTGGTGCGACTCGTCGACGAAGACGACGTAGTCGGACGGGAAGTAGTCGAGCAGCGTGTGCGGCGCTGAGCCCGCAGGACGGCCGTCGAGGATCCGCGAGTAGTTCTCGATCCCGTTGCAGAAGCCGAGCTCGCGCATCATCTCCATGTCGTACTCGGTGCGCTGGCGGATCCGGTGCGCCTCGAGCATCCGGCCCTGGCTCTCGAAGAGCGAGACCTGCTGCTCGAGCTCGTGCCTGATCTCGTCCTGCGCGCGCTCGATCGTCGGCTTCGAGGTCACGTACTGCGTCGCCGGGAAGACCGTGATCGTGTCGAGCTTCGCGAAGACCTCGCCCGTGAGCGGGTCGAAGTGGGTGATCTGCTCGACCTCGTCCCCGAACATCGAGACCCGGTAGGCGGTCTCGGCGTAGGCGGGCTGGATTTCGATCACGTCGCCCTTGACCCGGAAGCGGCCGCGGCCGAGCAGGGTGTCATTGCGCACGTACTGGATGTCGATCAGCTTCCGCAGCATCACGTCGCGGTCGGTCTCCTCGCCGACAGTCAGGAAGACGACGCGCTTCTCGTACTCCTCCGGCGAGCCGAGCCCGTAGATGCACGAGACGGATGCGACGATCACCGTGTCGCGCCGCTGCAGCAGGTTCGAGGTGGCTGCGTGGCGCAGGCGGTCGATGTCGTCGTTCCGGGAGCTGTCCTTCTCGATGTAGAGGTCGGCCTGCGGGACGTACGCCTCGGGCTGGTAGTAGTCGTAGTAGGAGACGAAGTACTCGACCGCGTTGGCCGGGAAGAACTCGCGGAACTCGTTGCAGAGCTGCGCGGCCAGCGTCTTGTTGTGGGCGATCACGAGCGCCGGGCGCTGGATCTGCTCGATGATCCAGGCCATCGTCGCCGTCTTGCCGGTGCCGGTGGCTCCGAGCAACGTCTGATAGCGGTCTCCCGACTGCAGGGAGCGGGTGATCTCCTCGATCGCCCGCGGCTGGTCACCGGTCGGGACATACCCTGCCGATGTCTTGAGCTCGGCCATCCTGGGTACAGCCTAGCGATGGCCGAACAGCCTCCCTACCGCGCGTATGCCGCCATCATGGGTACCTTCCTCGCCGGGATGGGAGCTGTCAGCGCCGCCGCCGCTGCGCGGAACCGGCCCCACTTCGAGATGGCGCCGATCGACCTCGCGCTCCTGGGCCTCGCCACCTTCAAGGCGTCGCGCACGGTCGCCCGCGACAAGGTGACGAGCTTCGTCCGGGAGCCGTTCGTGCAGGGAGAGGCCTACGACGGCGAGGACGAGAAGCCCACGCACGACTCGGATCTGAAGCAGGCGATCGGCGAGCTCGTCACTTGCACCCGCTGTATCGGCACGTGGATCGGCGCCGGGCTCGCCTCGACGCAGATCCTCGCGCCCCGTGCCGGCCGGCTGCTGACCTCGGTGCTGGCTGCCGGAGCCGTCAACGACTTCCTCCTGGCGGGCTTCAGCGCCCTGACGGCGAAGTCGAACGAGCTCGAGCAGCGCACCGGCGGGCACTAACCTCTTCGGGCAAAACTGCCGATTAGCAGTGGGATCGCGACCATGCGCGCCCTCACTCGTACCCGATTGCTGCAGCTTGCCCTCGCTACCACGGGCGCGCTGCTCGTCGACCCCCGCGCTGCGCTCGCGCAACTGCGGGCACCCTCGCTCGCTCGCCTCTCGGTCCGGAACGCGGGCCGGCGGTACCTCGGCGACCGGCGCCTGTACGCGACCGTGAGCCCGCGGGTGGCGGGCCGAGACACCGCGACGGTCGCGTTCAACCTCGACCGGGCGGCGACCGTCCAGCTCGAGGCGGTTCGCTCGGCCGCGCGCAAGCGCACCACGGTCTGGCGAACGCGCAAGCGTTTCGGCGCGGGCGAGCATCGGCTCTCGTGGCAGCCGGGAGAGGAGCTGGAGGGAGGCACGTACCTGCTTCGCCTGGCCGTCGAGGATACGGCCGGCAACAAGCGCACCTACGGCTTCCGCCGGCCGTTGAAGGCGTCGCTCGCGAATGCGCCCGTCGTGCGGGTACTCGGCGTCGAGGCGGCATTCGAGCGGCGCAGTTACGCCCCGGGCGAGCCGGCCCGGCTGACGGTCACGACCGACGCCGAGCTGATCACGCTCCAGTTTCTCGCCTGCGGCTCCGAGCCGGAGGCGACCGACCGGACCGACGAGATGAGCGGCCAGCCGATCGGCCCGCTGCGCACCTACGACTGGAGGGGGAAGCGGTCGTCGCCGCACACGATCGTCGTCCCCCCGGGCTCGTGGCCCAGCGGCGTCTACGCCGCCAAGCTGACCACGGAGGATGGACGCGTCGGGTTCGCGCCTCTCATCCTCCGCCCGGCCACGCTCGGCACGGCGCGTCAGGCCGTCGTCATGCCCACGAACACCTGGCAGGCCTACAACTTCGACGATGCGGACGGCGACGGCTGGGGCGACACCTGGTACGCCGGCGGCAGCCCGCCGGTCCGCTTGAACCGCCCGTACCGCGACCGGGGCACGCCGCCGTGGTTCCGTCGCTCGGACGCTCCCTTCCTCAAGTTCCTGCGCCAGACCGGCCGGACGCCGGACATCCTCGCCGAGGACGACCTCGAGGCGATTCCCAGCGGGGACGAGCTGCGCCGGCTCTACGACCTCGTCGTCTTCCCGGGGCACACGGAGTACGTCACCGACCACGCCTACGACGTCGTCCAGCGCTTTCGCGATCTCGGCGGCCGCCTGATCCTCCTCTCCGCGAACAACTTCTTCTGGCGGGTCGAGAAGGACGGGCAGTGGATGCGCCGGACGAGGCTCTGGCGGGATCTCGGCCGGCCCGAGTCGGCCCTGTTCGGCGTCCAGTACCGGGCGAACGACGACGGCTCGAGGCAAGGCGTCTTCAAGATCAGGAACACCGCGGCTGCGCCCTGGCTCTTCGCCGGCACCGGGCTCGTCGACGGCGCCAGCCTCGGCGACATGGTGGGCGGCTTCGGGATCGAGATCGACCAGACGACGGCGTTCACGCCGGCGAACACGATCGTGCTCGCGGAGATCCCGGAGCTCTACGGCCCCGGGCTGACCGCACAGATGACGTACTACGAGACCGAGAAAGGGGCGCGCGTCTTCTCGGCCGGCGTCCTCGACTTCGGCGGCGCGGCACCGCTCTGGCCGGTCCGGCGGCTGCTCGACAACCTCTGGCGCCACATGACCGCCTAAGCAGCGGTGAGGGGTGCTGCAGGCGCATCGCGCGGGCCGAAGCGGAGCGCGACCGAGGCGAAGTAGAGCGCGAAGACTGTCATCCCGCTCGCGACGATCGCGAACACCGCCTGCGTTCCGAACGCCTGCAGCAACGGGCCGGCGGCGGCAAAGCCGATCGGGCCGGCGAGCATGGCGACGGTCAGCACCGCGGTCATCAGCTTTGGCCGTAGCGCCTCGGGCGTGCGCAGCGTCATCAGGCCGATCACGGGCGCGTTGACGAGCGGCTGCGGCAGCGCCGACGCGAAAAGCGCCGCCATCGTCAGCCAGAGCGGCAGGTCGAGTGCGAGCAGGAAGATCGGCAGCGGCAGCGCGACGATGCCCACGGCAGCCAGCTTCAGCGGCTTGAACCTCGGCATCAGCTTCATCGCGATCACCATCCCGACGAGTGCGCCGGCACCGAGCGAGGCAAAGAGCGCTCCGGCAACGCGCGAGCTCTCGTCGAACTCGTCGAACGCGAGCACGGGCAGCGCGGCCGACATCATCGCGCCGAACATATTCAGGAAGATCGCCGCCAGGCCGATCCGCCAGAGCAGGTCGTCGCGCAGCAGGAAGCGGAGTCCGGCGAAGACACCGCGCGCGTCGTCGGTCTGCGGCAGCGGCGGGCGCGCGGGCACGAAGAACGTCAGCGTCAGGAACGAGACGAGGAACGTCGCCGCGTCCACGTAGAGGGCATTCGTCGCGCCGACTGCGGCGATCAACAGCCCTGCGGCGACCGGGCCGAGCAGGTTCGTCAGTGTCGTCGCGCCCTCGATCACCGCATTTGCCTGCGCCACCGTCGTTTCGTCCTCGCCGACGAGCTCGGGCAGGATCACGCGCTGCGAGGCGAAGAACGGGGCCAGGAAGCAGCCGATCGCGAAGACGAGCGCGAGCAGCAGCGGAAAGGAGAGCATCCCCGCCGAGTGCAGGAGGGGAATCGCGCACATCAGCGGCACACGAGCGAGATCTGACAACTGCATCGTGCGGCGCGCACCGAGCTTCGCCACGACAGAGCCGCTCAGGATTCCGAGCAGCGCCACCGGCGCCATCTCGACAGCGAGGACGATCCCCATCTTCGCGGCCGACCCGGTCGTGACGAGCACAAACCAGGGCAGGGCGAGGAACGTGATCCGGGAACCCAGCGACGAGACGACTTCGGCGGCGATCAGTGCGACGAGCGAGCGGTGTTTGAGGATGCTCACGAGCCCGAATATAATACGTCTGTACGTTTTTGTAAAGTGGACAGATGCCCAAGGTCTCGCGCCGAGCACAAGCAGCGCCGTCGCGACGAGATTCTCGACGCCGCCCAGCGCACCTTCGCCCGCTACGGCTACGAGGGCGCCACGGTCGCGCGGCTCGAGGAAGGGACCGGTCTCTCCCGCGGCGCCATCTTCAGCTACTTCGACAGCAAGGACGCGCTCTTCGTCGCCGTCGTGGCCCAGTCGTCCGACCGGCTGGTCGAGCTCTGGCTCGAGCGCGGCTTCCCGGCCCTTCTCGACGCGATCGCGCACGAGGATCCCGACTGGCTCTCCGTGCAGCTCGAAGCGGCGCGCCGGCTGCGGACGGACGAGAGCTTCCGGAAGCAGATCGAGAAGCTCGAGCGTGACGTTGCGGCCCAGCGGGAGGCGCGCTACGCGCGCTTGCGCGAGACCGTTCGTGACGACGTGCCGATCGAGACGATCGCCCAATTCCTCAGTCTGCTCGCGAACGGACTCGCCTTCGCGCGGGTGACCGGCGACCAGCTCCCCGACCTCGACCAGCTGAACGTGCTCGTCGAGACCGGGGTCGTCCCGCGGTAAGACGGAAGGCGTCACCTCCCCGTTGCACGGTCTGTAAGGTGCGCCTTACATGAGACGCACAGCTGCCCTGATCGCGCTCCTCGCCGTGCTCGCCGGCTGCGGCGGCGACGACAGCGACGACGCCGCGCCGACGACGACGGCCGCCGAGACGACGAGCGCCGCGATCGACGCCGACGACCTCGCCGGCGTCAAGAGCTATCTCACCGACCACACCACGCAGCTGACGGAGGCCACCGCGGACTTCGCCGCGCTTGCGGAGGAGTACGACGCGCTCGCGAAGGGCGTCGACTACGACTACGCACGCCTGCTCGACGAGCACCGCGAAGAGGTCACGCGCATCCTCGCGGACGCCAAGCAGACCTGGATCGAGGCCAACCCGTACTACGAGCAGGTCGAGGGAGTCGTCGCCGGGACGCCGTCCCTCGCCGAGTACGACATCATCCTCGACGCGGGCTCGAGCAAGGAAGAGGATCCCGAGAGCGCGGTGCCGTTCGATCTGAAGCTCTCCGACGGCCGCGTCCTCGAACAGCCGGGAAACCTCTTCAACCTCACCGAGGGCATGCTCTGGGGCACGCGCCCGGACCTGACCGCAAAGGTCGCGGCCGATCTCGACGGCGACGGGAAGGTCGAGTTCGGCGAGGCGCTGCCGGACGCGCGCGTCTTGGCGTCCGCTGCCGAGGCGTTCGAGCGCTACGCGAGCGAGCTCGACACGGAGGCGCAGGCGTGGGAGCCCTCCGCATCGGATGCCTTCACCTCGCTCGTCGTGATGGTGCCGACGATGACCGAGTACTTCGGCCAGTGGAAGGAGTCGCGCTTCGTCCAGGGCGACGCCGCCGACAGTGAGGCGTTCAACGTCGTGTCCCGGCTCTCCGACATCAACGACATCATCTCCGGGCTCGAGGTCGTCTACGACGGGATCGAGCCGGCGATCGCGGAGGCCGACAAGGCCGCGGCGGAGCAGACCGGCAAGGAGCTGGAGGAGCTCAGCGCGTTCATTGCCGACCTGCGGGAGCAGGAGGAGGACGGCCGCCGCTTCACGCCGGAGCAGGCTGACCAGCTCGGCTCCGACGCCCAGGCGCGCGGCGAGGCCGTCGCCGGCCAGGTCTCACAGCACGCCGCCCACCTCGGCATCGAGATCCAGCAGTAAGCATGCGTCGTTGGGCCGTCCTCGTGGCAGCGCTCGCCGCCGCGACGCTGGCCGCGTCGGCCGCGAACGCGAGCGCACCCGCAGGCTGGGCCGCGGCGGTCGACGCCCGGCGTGACCTCGGTGCGGCACAGTCGGCGCTGGCGCTCGGCGACGCCGGGCGCTCCCGCGAGCTCGTCGCGAGAGCCGAGCAGACGCTGACGGCGATCGCGCCGCAGCTCCCCGCCCCACTCCGCCGGGAGCTCATCGCCTCGCTCGCGCAGGCACGCACGGCTGCCGGCGGCGATGCGCCTGGGCTCGCCCGGGCACGCGCCGCGACGTGGGCGACGCTCCTTCGTGCGGGCCTGACCGGAGCGGTCGCCGACGCCCGGAACGGCGACGCCGCTGCTGCGCGGCAGTGGCTGCTCGTGCGCGAGTTCCGGGCTCCGACCCGGTTCACGCGCGCGGGCACTGACGCGACACTCGCGGTCACCGCGCTCGCGCGCGGCAAGGCGCAGCCGCAAGCGTGCGGCGCGGGCGATCCGCACCGACCTGCTCGACACCTACGAGGCCAAGCTGCGAACCGCCCTCGACGACGCCGTGGGAGCCTCCTGGCGCGGCTTCGCCGCGCGGCTCGCGGAAGAGGCGGCGCTCGCGCGCGGATACGCGGCGATCGTCGAGCCGAGCTATCGCAACCAGCGCAGCGACGCGGCGACCGTCCAGCTAGAGCGAGCGCTCGACCGGCTGCAGCAGGCTGCTGGGCGCGGCACGACGACGTCGGTGCAGGCTGCGGCATCGAGCGTCGACCGCCTGCTCGAGGGCTTCCGCGCGGCACCGCTGCAGCCCGCGGAGCAGGCCCGCCGCGCCGGCCAGCTCGACCGCTTCCTCCGGCTCGTGCCGATCGAGTACGACCGCGGCGTCGAGGGCACGCGCGTCACGCTCGCGTTCGAGATCCAGGAGGCGATCAGCTTCCGCAACGCCGTCGCGGTCGCGCTCGCGGACATCGCACCCGAGCTGCTCGCCCGGGACCCGGCCGCGACCCGCGAGCTGACCACGATCGTCGACGACCTCGGCCGCACGTTGGACAACGCCGGTGCGGGCCGGGCGGCACCCGCCGAAGCCGTCCGTGCGAGCACGGACCGCGCCATGGAGATCGTCGACGGCCTCTACCCGGACTCCTGGAAGGAAGCCGCCTCCGGGGCCGACTTCGACGTCATCGCCGCCTCGCTCGACCGGCTCGCGGCGGCCGCGAAGGCGGGCAGCTGGGGCCGCGCGGAGCAGGCGCGACTGGAGGCGTACGGAATCTTCGAGCTCGGCCCCGAGCAGCGGCTGCGCGGGATCGCGCCGTCCCTCTTCCGCCGGATCGAGGGCCTCTTCTGGTACGGCGACGGCGGGCAGGCCGGCCTCGTGCAGCTCGTCAAGCGCAAGGACGCGGGCACGGAGCTGGAGGAGTCGGTCGCGGCGCTCCAGGCCGAGCTCGAGCAGGCGGCGCAGCGGGTCGGCTCGAGCGGGTCGACGGCCGCGATCGTCTCGAACAGCGCCATCGTCGTCTTCCGCGAGGGGCTCGAGGCAGTTCTGATCCTGGCCGCGCTGATGGCGAGCATGGTTGGCCCGGCCCGCCGCTACCGGCGGCCGCTGCTCGCAGGAGCGGGCATCGCGCTCGTCGCGTCGGCCGTCACCTGGGTGATCGCGCAGACCGTGCTCGGTTCGCTGGCCCGCTACGGCGAAAAGCTCGAGGCGATCGTCTCTGTCGTCGCGATCGGCGTGCTGCTGCTGATCCTGAACTGGTTCTACCACCGGGTCTACTGGAGCGAGCACCTTGCCGACTTCCACAAGCGCAAGCAGCGGATCCTGCGCGGCTCGCACCTCGGCTTCGTCTCTGCGCAGGTGCTCGGGCTCGCCGCGCTGGGCTTCTCGAGCGTCTATCGGGAAGGCTTCGAGACCGTCCTCTTCCTGCAAGCGCTGACGCTCGAGGCAGGCATCCTCGCCGTCCTTCCCGGCGTCATGCTCGGCCTCGCAGCCACGCTGGCGGTCGGCGGGCTGACGATCATGCTCGAGCGCAAGCTGCCGCACCGGAAGATGCTGATCGCGACCGGGATCCTGATGACCTGGGTGCTCGTGATCCTCGTCGGCACGACCGTGCAGACGTTCCAGGTCGTCGGCTGGCTGCCGGTGACGCCGATCGAGGGCCTGCAGCTGCCGTACTGGGCCGGCGCCTGGCTCGGCGTCTACCCGACCTGGCAGGGCGTGACCGCGCAGGTCGGAGCTGCCGTCTTCGTCGTCGGCAGCTACGTCGCAGCCGAGCAGATCCGCGCCCGCCGCCGCCGGAGGATCGTCTCGTCCGTCAGCGTGACGGCGAAGCCGAGCGTCGCGCGCAAGCCCGAGCGCGAGCCCGAGCTCGTCTAGAGCCCGAGCTCGTCCGGATACGCCCGCGCGTAGATCTTCTTCAGCTCCTGCACGCGCTCGACGTAGTGCCGCGTCTCCGGGAACTCGATTCCCGAGCCCTCCTCGCGCCAGCGGTCGACGTTCGCCTGGCCGGCGTTGTACGCGGCGAGGGCCAGCTTCTCGTCGCCGTACTTGTCGAGCAGGTGGCGGAGGTACCAGGAGCCGTAGCGCACGTTCAGCTCCGGGTTCATCAGATCCTCGGGCGTCCAGCTGTCGCCGCCGGTGCGATCGGCGATCCCCTGTCCGGTCTCCGGCAGCAGCTGCATCAGGCCGACCGCGCCCGACGGGGAGACTGCGTCGGCGTCGAACTTCGACTCCTGGTAGATCACGGCGGCGACGAGCTGCGGGTCGAGTTGGTAGTTCTGCGCGTGGCCGACCACGATCTGCTCGTAGCGGAGCGGATGACGCAGCCGCTCGTACCAGCGCGGTTCCGTCTCGAGCACGTAGACGGCGAACGCGGCGACGACGAGGGCGAGCGTCCCGATCGTCGCCGTCTTCACCCGGTCAGCTCCTGCAGCACGCCCGCCACCCAGGTGTCGAGCTCCTCAAGCGTCCCGGTGTTGACGTAGACGAAGTCGGCCCGCGCCACCTTCTCCTTGTCCGGCAGCAGTCGCTGGTCGCGGTCGTCGCGCTTGACGCGACGGCGCTGCTCGCGGAGCTTCGCGGGGGCCGTGACCACGACGACCTTGTCGAAACGCTTGTCGCCCCCGGTCTCGTAGAGGAGCGGCACCTCGGTGACGGTGACCGCCGGCGGATTCGGCAGCTCCGCGAGCTGCTCACGCCAGCGCAGATACTCCGCGGTCACGCGCGGGTGCAAGAGCTGCTCGAGAAAGTCGAGCTTGCTGCGGTCGGCGAACACCTTGGCGGCGACGAGGCCGCGATCGACCTCACCCTTGGTGTTCAGGACGTCCGCACCGAGCTCGGCCACGATCGCCTCGCGCACCTCGGGGTCGGCGCGCAGCAGGTGATGGACGATCTCGTCGCTCGAGACGGTCGCCGCGCCCGCCTTCCGGAAGGAGTAGAGCGCCTCGCTCTTGCCGGCGCCGATCCCGCCGGTGATCGCGACCGCTATGGGAGGAGGCACGTTACGCGGCGTCGGGAGACTCGGGCTCGTCGCCCGATGCAGCATCCGACTCGGCGACCGTCTCGAGCACGGGCTCGTCGCCGGCGGCAACCTCTGCGTCCGCGGTCGACTCGGCCTCGAGCTCGACCTCGGCCGCGGCGTCCGACTCCGGCGCCGGTGCTTCCTCGAGCTCCGGCTCGGCGGGCTCCATGATCGCCGGCTCCGTCAGCTCCGGCTCCGTGATCGCCGCCTCCGTCATCTCTGGCTCCATCATAGCTTGGGCCTCGAGCTCCGGCGCCGCCTCGGCGGCGTCCTCGGATCCGGCCGGGAAGACGTCCTCGGAGAGATTCAGGTTCGGCGTCAGGTGCACCGACTCGCCGCCGTCGGCGCGCGGCAGCGGCTCCTGGCCTTCCTCGACTCGCTTCAGCGAGAGCGAGAGGCGGCGGCGCTCGGCGTCGACCTCGAGGATCAGCACGTTGACCGCGTCGCCCTGGGAGACGACCTCGCGCGGGTTCTCGACGTGATGCTGCGCCAGCTCGGAGATGTGGACGAGCCCCTCGACGCCCGGGAGGATCTCGACGAAGGCGCCGAACGTGACCACCTTCGTGACCCGCCCCTCGACGACGTCGTTCTCGCTGTAGCTCTCGAGCACCTGCTGCCACGGGTCCGACTGCGTCTGCTTGAGCCCGAGCGAGATCCGCTGGCGGTCGCGGTCGATGTCGAGCACCTTGACCTTGACCTCCTGGCCGATCTCGAGCACCTCGGACGGATGGTTGACGTGGCTCCACGAGAGTTCGGAGATGTGGATCAGGCCGTCCATCCCGTCGAGGTCGACGAAAGCGCCGAAGTCGACGATGTTCGAGATCGTGCCGTCGACGACGTCGCCGGGGTTGAGCCGGTCGAGAATCTGGGTCCGCTGCTCCTTGCGCTCGTCCTCGAGGACAGCGCGGCGGGAGAGGACGACATTGTTGCGCGACCGGTTCAGCTCGATCACCTTGCAGCGAAGCTCGGTCGCCATGAACTCGTCGAGGTCCTGCACGCGGCGGATGTCGACGAGCGACGCGGGTAGGAAGCCGCGGACGCCGAGGTCGAGGATCAGGCCGCCCTTGACGACCTCGATCACACGCCCGATCACCGGCTCGCCCGACTCGGCGGCGGCCTCGATCTTCTTCCAGGCCAGCTCAAACCGGGCCCGCTTCTTCGAGAGGATCAGCCGGCCTTCGGCGTCCTCCTTCGTGAGCACGAGCGCATCGATCTCCTCGCCGACCGAGACCTCGTCGGCGGGATTGACCGAGCGGCGGATCGAGAGCTCGGCGACCGGGATGACGCCTTCCGACTTGTAGCCGATGTCGACGAGCACCTCGTCCTTGTCGACGCGGACGACCGTGCCGTGCACGACCTCGCCCTCGTTGATCGTCGGGAAGGTCGACTCGTAGTCGGGGATCAGCTCGCCGTCAGGCCCGGTTACCCAGACGCCTGCTTCGGCTTCCTGCGGCTTCTCGATCGTGTCATTCGCCATAACGAGTTGCGCAGTATAGCCAGGTCCAGCCGAGCTAACCGGCCGCGGTCCGGGCTTAGTAACAGTCTGTTACTTGGCTTCGTTCCAGTCGTCGCCGACGCCGACGTCGACTGCGAGCGGCGGGTCGAGCGGGTACGCCGCGCACATCTCCTCACGCACGAGGTCCTTGGTCGCGCTCGTCTCGGTCTCGGGCACTTCGAGCAGGAGCTCGTCGTGCACCTGGAGGACGAGGCGCGCGCCCCTCCCCTCCTCCCGCAGCCGCTCGTGGATGCGGATCATCGCCACCTTGATGATGTCCGCCGCCGTGCCCTGCATGACCGAGTTGACGGCGAGCCGCTCGCCGAGCGCGCGCGTCTGCCGATTGCGGACGCGGATCTCCGGGATCGGCCGACGGCGGCCGAGCAGCGTCGTCACGTAGCCGTCGCGCTCGGCCTGCTCGATCGTGCGCTGGATGAAGTCCTGCACGTGCGGGAAGCGCGCAAGATAGGTGTCGATGTACTCCTGCGCCTGCTCGCGCGGGATCTCGAGGTTCTCCGAGAGCCCGAACGACGAGATGCCGTAGATGATCCCGAAGTTGACCATCTTGGCGACGTTGCGCTCGTCCTTCGTCAGCGTCGCCGGGTCCTTGCCGAGCACCTCGGCCGCGGTGGCCGTGTGGATGTCCTCGTTCCGCGCGAATGCCTCGCGGAGCCGCGGCTCACCGGACACATGCGCGAGGATCCGCAGCTCGACCTGGCTGTAGTCGGCGGAGATCAGGCGCGAGCCCTGCTCGGCGACGAACGCAGAGCGAATCTCGCGGCCGAGCTCGGTGCGGATCGGGATCGCCTGCAGGTTCGGGTTCGTCGTCGAGAGCCGGCCGGTCGAGGCGGCCGCCTGGTTGAAGGTCGTGTGCAGCCGCCCGTCGCGCTCCGAGATCAGCTGCGGCAGCGGGCCGAGGTAGGTGTTGATCAGCTTCGAGAGCTCGCGCCACTCCTCGAGCACGCCGACGATCTCGTGCTCACCTCGGATCGAGCGGAGCACGCGCGTGTCGGTCGAGTAGCCGGTCTTGCCCTTCCGGCCCGGGGTCAGCTCGAGCTTCTCGAAGAGGATTCGCGCCACCTGCTGCGTCGAGCCGAGCATGAACTCCTCGCCGGCCAGCTCGTACGCCTTCGCCTCGAGCTCCTCGACCCGGTCGGCGAGCCGCGCCGTGATCTCGCCCATCCGGTAGGTGTCGATCTTGACGCCCGCGTCCTCCATCGCAGCCAGCACGGCCGTCAGCGGCAGCTCGATCTCGTCGTAGAGGGGCTCCGAGCCGCGCTCGACGACGCGTTCGCGCATCGGCCCGGCCAGCCGGCGCGCCGCCTCGGCGCGGGTGATCAGCGCCGTCGTCTCCTCCTCCGTCGCGGGCTCGGGGATCACCTCGAGCCCGTACTCGCGTTGCAGGTCGCCGATCAGGTACTCCGATCGGCCCGGCTCGATCAGATAGGCGGCGATCAGCGTGTCGTCGGCAGGGCGCATCGTCAGCCGCGGCAGCGCCTTGTAGTCGTGCGCGACGAGCTGGGCGTCGCGCAGGCGCGGGATCAGGCTCTCGTCCCAGGCGCCGACGACGACCCCGTCCTCCTGGGCGAGCGCAAAGCGTCCGTCGACGATCGCCAGACCGGCACGACCGCGGACCTGCGGCAGCTCCGCCTCGCGCCAGGGCACGACGGTGCCGGCGACGGGGACGGGCACGGCCGCCGGGATCGCGTCCTCGAGGTCGTCGATTCGGTTCAGCAGCGCGCGGAACTCGTAGCGGCGGAACATCTCGCGCAACTGCGACCGGTCGGGCGGCTCGAGCACGATCCCGGTCGGGTCGAAGTCGAGCTCGAGGTCGCGCCGCATCGTCGCGAGCTCCTTCGACATCCGGGCCTGATCGGCGAACTCGGTGATGTTCTTGCGCCGCGCTGGCGAGAGCTCGTCGGCATGCGCGATCACCTCCTCGAGCGAGCCGTACTGCGCGATCAGCTGCCCGGCGGTCTTGTCGCCGATCCCGGGGACGCCGGGGATGTTGTCCGAGGTGTCGCCCTTGAGTCCGATGAAGTCCGGAACCTGGTCGGGACGGACGCCGTAGCGAAGCTCGACGCGCTCGGGCGTGTAGACGTGTACGTCCGCGACCCCACGCGGGGTCATCATCAGCGCGATGTTCGGCGAGCAGAGCTGGAACGCGTCGCGATCGGTCGAGACGACGGTGGTCTTCACGCCCGCCTCGTCGGCACGGCTCGCGAGGGTCGCAATCACGTCGTCCGCCTCCCAGCCCTCGAACTCGAGATTGCGGTAGCCGAACGCCTCGACGATCGGGCGGAAGTGCGGGAACTGCTCACGCAGGAGGTCCGGCATCGGCCGGCGCCCCTCCTTGTAGACGACGTCCGCCGCCTGGGCGACCGCTGTCCGGTGTGTCGGCCTCGAGTCCCATGCGACCGCCACGCCCTTCGGCCTGTAGTCCGAGAGCAACTTGAAGAGCATGTTCGCGAAGCCGAGCAAGCGCGTTCGTCGGAAAGCCGTCGCTCGTCGCGAGCTCCTCCGGCAGGGCGAAGAAGGCGCGATAGGCGAGATTGTTGCCGTCGACGAGGAAGAGCTCCGAGTCGCGCGCCGGCCCGTCGTCGAGCTGCAGCTCCTGGCCTGTCAGCGTCTTCGGCATCTGCCCCCAAGCTATCGTGCCGCGGCGATGGCGCGGCTCGAGATTCGACCATTTTCCGACGAGTACCTCGCCGCACGCCGGAGAGCTGCTCGCGGCGCGTCACACGGCCCACCGGGCGGCCGGAACCGCTGCTGCCGCCGCGCTTCGAGGACGCCGGCGACGCCGCGACGCGAGGTGCGAGACGCTCGCACAATCTGAGGGCGCCGTCCGGGGTCGTCGGGCTGCGCGGCTCGCGCGTCGTCGGCTATCTGCTCGGCGTCCGGCGCGCGACGAGATCTGGGGCCCGAACGTCTGGGTCGAGCTCGCCGGGCACGCCGTCGAGACCGCCGAAGACGTGCGAGACCTCTAGCCGCGCCGCGGCGCACGTGGGTCGACGAGAACGAGCGCATGCGGCACTTCGCCTTGGTGCCTGCGTCGGATCGCCGGCCTTGTGGAGGCGTGGTCACGAGTCGGCTTCGGGCAGCAGCACGCGTTCGGCATCCAGGAGGTCGCCGACGTGAGCTGGCCCGACGAGGCTCGGCTCGCGGAGCCGCCGGACATCGACGAGCTGCTCGACCTTGCCCCCGCGCTGTCGGAGCACCAACTCCAGTCGCCGGTCTTCTCAGGCGGCGGCTTCTCCGCAGGAGTCCGACGAGGTGCTTCGCGCCGCGATCCTCGACGACCTGGCCAACGAGGAGCACGCAGACCTCGTCAGCGAGCGCGACGGACGCATCGTCGGGTCGTTCCAGATCAATCCGGTCGAGGAGTCGAGCGTGCACACGGGCCTCGCTCGGCCCAGACGGGGCCGTGCTGCTCGACTGGGCCGCGACGCGGCCTGAGGTACGTGGCTCCGGTGCGGGCGTCGCGCTGACACAGGCGGCGTTCGCCTGGGCGCACGAGCGCGGGCACGCGACGATGGTCACCGACTGGCGCGTGACGAACCTGCTCGCGTCCCGCTTCTGGCCGGCACGCGGGTTCCGCGAGACCTTTCTCCGGCTGTACCGGCACGTTCCGTAGTGCGGATCCCGATCCTCTCCGGCTCGCAGATCACCGTCCTGAACGCGACCGAGGACACCCTCGTGCTCCGGCCACCGCCGCCTTCCGAGTCGATCGCCGACATCGGCTCCGCAGTCCGCGACGCGCTCCGCTTTCCCCTCTCCGGCGCACCGCTCGAGGCGCTCGTCACCCGCGGCGGCAAGGCGACGATCGTCGTCGAGCCGCCCGAGCTGCCGCTCCCGGGCGCGCCGAACGACCCGCGGCGAGAGGCGATTGCCGCCACGATCGCCGAGCTGGAGCGGTTGGGCGTCCAGTCGGAGCGGCAGACGATCCTCGTTGCCGGCGGGCTGAATCGTCGTGCCGGCCAGCGCGAACTCGAGGCGCTCGTGGAGCCGCACTCTGCTCGCCGCTTCCGGGGCCGGGTCGAGGTGCACGACGCCGAAGCGTCCGACCTGGTCGACCTCGGCAGCACCGGACGCACGCCGTTGCGCGTCAATCGGCTCGTGGCCGAGACCGACCTCGTCGTCTGTGTCAGCGCCGCCGAGACCGTCGTCCACGGCGGCGCGAACGTGCTCCTCCGTGCATGCGGAGCCGAAGCCGCCCGTGCCGCAACCGCGTACTCGCTGCTCGAGACGGCCGCCGCCCGCGGCTGGCAGCTCGGCCTCGTGCTCGAGCGCGCACTCGCCGCACGCGTGCCGGTGATCGGCGCCTCGCTCGTCCTCAACCCACCGCGGCTGCTCGGCCGGTTTCGCGGGTTCCCGTACGAGCAGGCCGCGCTCGACCAGCTCGCGGCGTCCCCGCTCCGACGTCTGTCGCTGCTGCCGTCGAGCGTCCGCCGGCGGCTCCTCGACGATCTCGCCCGCGAGCTGACCGGCGTCGCCGCCTTCGCAGGCCCGCCGTCCGTCGCCCACGCGGAGGCTCTCCTGCGCGGCATCGCCCGGCGTTCGGTGCGGCTCGACCGGCCTCTCGACGCGATCCTGATCGGGATGCCCTGGCAGCATCACCACTCTCCGCGCGAGCGGCTCAATCCGATCACGACGGCCGCGGTCGCGCTCGGGCTCGCGCTCCGGCTCTGGCGCGACGCCTTCCCCGTGGTCGAGGGCGGCACCGCGATCGTGCTGCACCGGTTCACCCGTCACTTTGCGCACGGGACGCAGGATCCGTACCGCTCGCTCTTCCACGAGCTCAGGGAAGGGCGGACGAATGCGGAGCTCGCCGCAGCCGAGCAAGCCGCGGCGCGGGACGAGCGCTCGCTGACGGCCTATCGGGCCGGTCGGGCCTGCCATCCGCTCCTCCCCTACGCCGACTGGGAGAGCTGCCGGCCGGCCCTCGACCGGCTGGGCGCCGTCGTCGTGGCGGGCTGCCGCGACCACCAGGCGGCGCGGGCCCTCGGCTTCGTCCCCACCCACGGGCTCTCGAGCGCGCTCGAGATGGCGCACGGCAGCGCCGGCGGCAGCGCGCGGCTCGGCGTCCTTCTCGGCCCTCCCTATTTTCCGCTGGAGGTCGGCGCCGCCTGAGAAAAGCTTGTTTGATTCAACACAAGCTTTTGCGGCAGCGCCTAATCCTCGCCTAGGTAGGCCTTGCGGACGCGCTCGTTCTGGCGCAGCTCCTTCGCCGGTCCCTCGAGTGCGATCACGCCGGTCTCCATCACGTAGCCGCGGCTGGCGGCGTCGAGAGCCATCAGGGCGTTCTGCTCGACGAGCAGGATCGGCGTTCCCTGCGCGTTGATCTCGCGGATGATCTCGAAGATCCGCTCGACGAAGATCGGCGCCAGGCCCATCGACGGCTCGTCGAGCAGCAGCAGCTTCGGGCGGGCCATCAGCGCGCGGCCCATCGCCACCATCTGCTGCTCGCCGCCCGACATCGTCCCGGCCTTCTGCTGCTTGCGCTCGGCGAGCCGCGGGAAGAGGTCGAAGACGCGGTCCATGTCCTCCTGGAAGTTCTGCCGGTCCTCGCGCTGGAACGCGCCCATCTCCAGGTTCTCGAGCACGCTCATGCGCGGGAAGAGACGGCGGCCCTCGGGCGACTGTGCGATTCCCATCTTCACGATCGTGTGCGGCGGCGCGTTCGTGATGTCGACGCCCTGGAAGTGGATCGACCCTTCGCGCGGGTGGGTGACGCCGTTGACCGAGCGGAGCGTCGTCGACTTGCCGGCGCCGTTCGCACCGATCAGCGTCACCACCTCGCCCTCGTGAACCTTCAGCGAGACACCCTTGAGGGCGTGGATCGCTCCGTAGTAGGTGTGAATCTCGTCGAGCTCGAGGACGACGCCGTTTCCGGCCGCAGCTTCAGCCATGCGTGATCGCTCCCTTCCCGAGGTACGCCTCGATCACGCGATCGTCCTTCTGCACCTCGTGGGGCGTCCCCTCCGCGATCTTCTGGCCGTAGTCGAGCACCGTGACGCGATCGGAGATGCCCATCACGACCTTCATATCGTGCTCGATCATCAGCACGGTGAGATTCCGGTCCTCGCGCAGCTTGCGCACGAAGGCGGTGAAGTCGGCCGTCTCGAGCGGGTTCATGCCCGCGGTCGGCTCGTCGAGGAGCAGCAGCTTCGGCTCGGTCGCGAGCGCACGCGCGACCTCGAGGCGGCGCTGATCCCCGTAGGAGAGGTTCCGTGCCACCGTGTTGTCCCTGCCGTTGAGGCCGGAGTAGCGCAACAGCTCGCGACCGCGCTCTCGCGCCTCCCGCTCCTCGCGCCGCACGCGCGGCGGCCGGAAGACGGCGCCGAAGATGCCGCCCTTGAGCCGGCAGTGCATGCCGACCAGGACGTTCTCGAGCGCGGTCATGTGATCGAAAAGACGGATGTTCTGGAACGTGCGGCCGACGCCGAGCGCCGTGATCGCATGCGGCGGCTTGTCGCTGACGTCGACGCCGTTGAAGACGATCTGACCGGCGGTCGGCTTGTAGACCCCGGTGAGCATGTTGAAAAACGTTGTCTTGCCGGCGCCGTTCGGGCCGATCAGCGAGACGATCGACCCCTGTGGGATCGTGAAGTCGATGTCGTTCGTGGCCACGAGGCCGCCGAACTCCTTGCGCACCTGCCGCGCGACGAGCAGGTCCGGCACTGGTGCAGGCTCAGTCATTCTTGGGGTCGCGGTCGGTGTCGGATCCCTCGTGCTGCACGTCGTAGAACGGGGTGTCGGCCACTCCCAGCTCGAGCTCGCGCTTGCGCCTGCCCTCCGGGATCAGCCCTTCGGGACGGAACAGCATCATCAGCACGATGATGACGCCGTAGATCCCGAACTGGTACTTCGTCGGCTCGAAGTCGATCCCGGTCTCGTTCAGCTTCGAGCCGATCGTCGCCAGACCGGCGACGTTCAGGTAGCCGAGGATCATCCCCCCGAGCAGCACGCCCCAGATCGAGCCCATCCCCCCGAGGATGACCATGCACAGCAGGAAGACGGAGAAGTTGAAGTAGAAGTCCGCGGGGAAGGCACCGCTCCGGAAGCTGGCGTAGAACGCGCCGGCGACGCCGCCGAAGAAGGCGCCGATCGCGTACGACCACGTCTTCGTCCGCATCAGCGGCACACCCATGGCCGCGGCTGCAGTTTCGTCCTCGCGGATCGCGATCCAGGCGCGCCCGAGCCGGGAGTCGCGCAGCCGGACCGAGCAGAAGACCGTGATCAAGAGGAGCGCGAGCGCCGTCCAGTAGAACCACGACAGCCGGTCGAACGACTGCTGGTAGCTGAGCGGGAGCCCAAGCGACTCGCCGACCTCGCCGAAGCCGGGCGAGTCGATCGGGCTGATGCCGAAGGTGCCGTGCGTGAGGTCGAAGCCGAAGACGTTGTCGCCGTTGCGCACGACCTGCGGGATGATCTCGCCGAACCCGAGCGTGACGATCGCGAGATAGTCACCCCGAAGCCGCAGCGTCGGCAGGCCGATCAGGATCCCGATCAAGGCGGTGAAAGCGCCGGCGATCAGGAGGACGAGCCAGATGGAGAGATGGATCCCGGGCACCTCCTTGGAGATGCCGACGGAGCCGAAGTGGAACGTCCACTGGTCGAACTGCTGCGACGCCAGCCAGGCCGCGGTGTAGGCGCCGGCTGCATAGAACGCGACGTAGCCCAGGTCGAGCAGGCCCGCGTAGCCGACCACGATGTTGAGACCGAGCGCCATCATGGTCACGACCATCATGATCACCATCGAGTCGAGCGCAGGAATGAAGTCGCCGAGCAACGGCAGGTCGGCCAGGTTCGCGACGTACTCGGGGTAGAAGAACGCCGCGACGACGAGTGCGAGCGCGACGACGAGGCCAGTACCGGCCTGCCTGATCCGATCCTGGACGGTCGTCAAGCGCCCTCCGGCGTTCGCTCACCCAGGAGCCCCTCCGGGCGGAAGACGAGGATCAGGATCAGCATCCCGAACACGATCGACCGCGTCCAGTCGGAACCGGGCGTGAACCAGGTCAGGCCCTCGTTGAACGCCTGGATGAAGCCGATGATGAGTGCGCCGAGCACAGCACCCGTGAGGTTGCCGATGCCGCCGAGCACCGCCGCGGTGAACGCGATCAGGCCGAGCTCGAACCCGGTGTCGTAGCGCATGTTGAACTGAAGCAGATACACGATCGCCGCCGCCGCGGCGAGCGCACCGGCGATCGCGAAGGTGATCGAGATCGTCCGGTTGACGTTGATCCCCATCATCGCCGACGCCTCGGTGTCCTGAGCCACCGCCCGCATCGCCTTGCCCTGCTTCGTCGAGCGGACGAACCACGTCAACAGGATCAACACCGGGATCGTGATCACGAGCACCGACAGCTTGTTCCACGAGTAGGTGATGTCGCCGATCCCGATCACCTCGGAGCGAGGAATGAACGACGGGATCGAGTGGTACGTGACGCCGTAGAGCGCGAGCGAGATGTTCTGGATGATGAAGGACATGCCAACGGCGGTGATCAGCACGGTCAGCCGGGATCGCTTGCGCAACCTGCGGTAGGCGACGAACTCGATCGACGCATTCACGACCGAGAAGAGCGCCATCATCGCGACCAGCGTCAGGAGCATCCCGCCGACGATCACCAGCACCGACGACTCGGCGTCGAGGCCGAGCACCGAGATGATCATCGTCGTCGCGACGAGACCGGACAGCGCGAACACGTCACCGTGCGCGAAGTTGATCAGCTGCAGGATCCCGTAGACGAGCGTGTAGCCGAGCGCGACGAGGCCGTAGATCGCACCGTTCGTCAGTCCGATCAGGCCGACGTTGATGAACTCGGTCGGGTCCTTGAAGAAGTTGACGACGAGCCAGATCCCGACGACTCCCAGGAGCGAGAGGCCGATCAGAGAGACGACGCCCGCCTTCCGCAGCCGGTCGAGCATGGTCGTCGAGGCCCGTGCCGCCATGAAGGGAAGAACCTAAAGGAAAGTCGGGGGAGGGCCAAGGCCCTCCCCCGCTGTGCTGCGTTCTCGTCGTGCGGCTAGCCGCGTGCCGCCTCGACGACCTCCGGCTTCGGCGAGATCGTCGTCACCGTTTCGAGCTTGTCGGTGGCCTTGTAGATCGTGAAGCCCACGACCTCGCCCTCCGCGCCGCCCGGATCGCCGTTCTCGTTGATCTCGAACGTGCCGAGGTAGCCGTCGGTGACCGACTGCTCGAACAGCTTTGCGACCACGTCGCCACGCGTGCCGTCCGACTCTGCGATCGCGTTGAGCATGACCTCCGCGGCCTGGGCACCGTAGATCGCGTACGGGTCGACGGGCTTGCCGCCGAGCCGTGGCTTGAACGCCTCGATGAACTCGGCGCCCTTGCCCTTGAACTGGTCGATCGGCACGCCGGCGACGCTCAGGAACATTCCCGGAGCGGCGTCGGGCGCCTCGTCGATCGTCTGCTGGGTCGTGAAGCCGTCCGGCACGAACAGCTTGACGTCGCCGTCGTTCGGGCCGAGCACTGCGACCTTGTCCTTGATCACCTGCGCGCCGTTCTCGTCGATCAGCCCGCCGAGGAAGACGGCGTCGGCGTCGGTGCCGCCGATCTTGCGGAAGAGCGCCTCGTAGCTCGACGCCTTCGGATCCCACGCCTCGAAGCCGGCGACCTTGATGCCGACGTTCTCAGCCGCGTTCCGGAAGTTCGTCGCGACGCCGAGGCCGTAGGCCTCCTTGTCGTTGAGGATGTAGACGCTCGTCACGCCCTGCGCCTTCGCGAACTCGGCCACCGCAGCGCCCTGGTACGCGTCGTTCGCGACGACGCGGGCGTAGTTGCGGCTGCCCGAGGGGTAGTACTTGTCCGGCTCGGTGCCGTCGCAGCCGGGGCCGCCCTCGGTCAGGCAGACGTACGTGTTCGCCGGCGAGATCATCGCAACGCCGCCGCCCGGAGCCTGGTTCAGCACCGGGATCTCGATCGCCGCACAGCCCGAGTTGAAGGTGCCGATCACGCCGACGACCTTCTCGTTGCCCGCATAGGCCTGCGCGTTCGTCGAGCACTTGCCCGAGTCCCACTTGCCGGCCTGCGCGGTCGCATCGTCACACGATTGATAGGCGACGTTGTGGTCGCCCGCCTTGAAGTTGGACTGCTCGAGGAGATAGCGAATCGCCTCGACGATCTGAATGGTCTGGGTGCGCGAGGAGCCCTGGAGCGGGAAGTCGGATGCGAGCAGCACGTCCGCCTCACCCTCGCCCTCGTACTCGATCGCCGTGCACGAGCTGGACGGCAGCGCCTCGACGCCGCCCGTGCCACCCGTAGCCTCGGTGGTCGCGCCGTCCCCACTCTCCTCGTCGTCGTCGCCACCGCAGCCCGCCGCGACCAGCGCAAGTGCCGCCACCAGCAGGGCGAGAATGCCGAACAATCCACGCTTTCTGGAAATCAACTGCTCTCCTCCTCCGTCACCGAATGATCAAGCCCGACGGCGTCGCACGCGTCTGCGCAGCCCCCGTTGCGGGCGAATGGGGCAGTATCGCCGTCACTGAGGACGGATTCAACTTTGTGTCATCTGAGGTCAACCTTCAGTTGACCTGGTCCCGGCCGCTTCGCCGGGCTCGCGTCGGGGAGCACGACGCTACGATCGAGTGCGAGCCGAAGTGGCGGAACTGGTAGACGCGCCGGACTCAAAATCCGGTTCCCTTCGGGGAGTGTGGGTTCGATTCCCACCTTCGGCACCTCGCCTCTACCCGGCTTAGGCGACCACGCGGCGAAGGTGCTTCGGCGCTACCAGCTCTTCGGCAGGCGTGAACGCGCATCACACCCACGCCTGCCGAAGCTGTAGTCAGGACGTAGCGGCTGCCAACGTGCTGACACCGAGTGTGGTGCTGAGCATGATCTCGCCGTAGCGGACTTCGATCAGGTCGATCTCGCCGGCCATGTTCTCGGCGACCCAGGAGGCCACGACCTCGCTGCCCGTCTCGGCCTCGGCGCGCGTGTCCCACACGCTGAGTGAAGAGACCTGGCCGTCTCCGATCGCAACCGAGTAGGCCTTGAATCCCGGCTGGGCCTTGAGGATCGGCAAAATGCCTTCCTCTGCCTTGCGGGCGAGGGCATTCGCGTCGTCGCCACTGAAGTCGTACGTGGCCATACGTGCTTGCATAGTGCTCCCTTCGTGCGCCCAGGCAGTCTGAAGTGCGGTACCGCACTTCCACCTGGGCGGCGGCTTGTCGCCAGCCTGTCAGATCACGAACGCCCGCGCCACGCACTGCGGACGGCGAGACCTAGGAGTCCGCCGGGTCGAGCTCCTCCACGAGCTCGGCCGCCTCACCGGTCTTCCTGACGATCCAGTAGCCGGCCTTCTTCTCGACGACGATCCTCGATCTCCGGCATCGCGTGCTCGGGCCGGATGATGAACTGCGTCGACTCCGAGCGCACGCGCTCGTAATCGAGATAGGCGAGCGGCAGGCGGAACGTGCAATCGGCGTTCGAGCACTCGCAGAGGTACTCGTAGACATGGCGTTCGGAGCCGAAGCTCTCGACCGCCTTGTTGACGCTCTCGTTCACCTCGCGGAAGAGGGCCTCGTTCTTGGCCATGCGCTCTTCCCGGGCGTCCATCGAGCCAGAGTAGCCGCGAGTTCCCCCAGCGGCCGACCTCATTTCTAGACTGGCCGCGTGGCGCGAGTCGGGATCCTCACAGGCGGCGGCGACTGTCCCGGCCTGAACGCGGTCATTCGCGCTGCAACGAGGCGTTCGCTCGACCGCGGCTGGGAGGTTGTCGGCGTGCGCGAGGGCTGGCGCGGGCTCGTCGACGGCATCGTCGAGCCGCTCGGCTCGCGCGAGGTCTCGGGGATCCTGCCGCGGGGCGGGACGATCCTCGGCACCTCGCGCACGAACCCGTACAAGCTCGAAGGCGGGGTCGAGAAGGTGCTCGACACGTTCGAGCGCACAGGGCTCGAGGCGCTCGTCGCGATCGGCGGCGAGGACACGCTCGGCGTCGCAGCGAAGCTCCATGCAGAGCACGGCTTCCCGGTCGTCGGGGTGCCGAAGACGATCGACAACGACCTCAACGCGACCGACTACACGTTCGGCTTCGACACTGCGGTCACGATCGCGACCGAGGCGATCGACCGCCTACACACGACCGCCGAGTCGCACAACCGCGTCATGGTCGTCGAGGTGATGGGCCGGCATACCGGCTGGATCGCGGTGCATGCCGGGATCGCCGGTGGAGCCGACGTGATCCTGATCCCGGAGCAGCCGGTCAGCGTCGAGGACGCCTGCACCCTGCTCGAGAAGCGGCACGAGACGGGCAAGGACTTCTCGATCGTCGTCGTCAGCGAGGGCTACGAGCTCACCTACGCCTCCGGCGACCAGACCCTCGTCGCGGGCGAAGCGCGCGAGACCGACCAGTTCGGGCATGTCGTCCTCGGCGGCGTCGGCGGCGAGCTCGCCCGCGAGATCGAGGAGCGCACCGGCTTCGAGACCAGGGTGACAGTGCTCGGTCATGTCCAGCGTGGCGGCACCCCCACTCCGCGCGACCGCGTCCTTGCGACGCGCTACGGGCTGAAGGCGGCCGACCTCGTCCACGCCGGCAGCTTCGGTCGCATGGCCGCCCTCCAGGGCGACTCGATCGTCGACGTCTCGCTCGAGGAGGCGACGAGGGAGCTCAAGACCGTTCCGCCCGAGTGGTACGCGGTCGCGCAGGCGTTCGCCGGCTGATCAGTCGAAGAGGAGCAAGAGCGCGTCGGTCGGGGCGTAGTCGTCGGTCAGAACCGGCACGTCGTCGGTCGAGACGGGAGCGTCGACTCGGCCGCGGATCGCTTCCGTCAGGTCGGGCGCCCCGGGTGAGCTGCGGCGAGTCTCGGCCCAGCGCTCGAGCAGGAACTCTTTCGAGGGCGCGGCGGCATCGCCGGCGACGAGAATGATGTTGCGGATCACACTCAGGTCCTTGCCGCCCGAGTCCAGCACCGGGTGGATCGAGACGGTCGGGAAGACCGAGCGATAGGTGCGGAGCATCGAGCGGAAGAGCCGCGAGTCGGGGCCGCGGACGGCGCCGATGATGTTCGTGACGACGGTGCCGCCGGGCGCGAGCCGCGACTGGGCGAGCTCCAGGAACTGGCGGGTCGCCAGGTGGAAGGGGATCGAGTCGGCGTAGAACGCGTCGACGACGATCGTGTCCCACGGCCCCTCGTTCGCGGTCACGTAGCGGCGGCCGTCCTCGACCTCCACCTCGAGCCGGGGATCGCGCGGCAGCTCGAAGTACTTGTACGCGACGTCGACGACCTCGGGGTCGAGCTCGACCGCGTCGATGTGCACGTCGGGAAAGTCGCGCCAGGTGCGCTTCGGGGCGGAGCCGCCGCCGAGCCCGATGTAGAGGACGCGCTTCGCGTCCGGCCGGTAGGCGAACGGGAGCTGGAGGTAGTCCGAGTACCCGAAGCGCGTCCGGTACGGGTCGTTCAGGTACATGCCGCTCTGGAACGAGCTGTCGAAGCGGAGGTAGCGCGTCGTGTCGTCGTCGACGACGGCGATCCGGTGGTACTGCGAGTCCTTGGTGTGGACGATCTTGTAGCCCGCCTGGTCGTCCTCGCTGCCGCCGATCTCCCCGCTCGCGGCTTGACGGCGGTAGACCGGTGACCAGTTGCGGAGCTGCGACGCCGCAACCGTGCCGCCCGACGCGGGAGCGAGCGAGATGACGGCAGCGACGCTCACGCCGGCGAGCGCCAGGGTGAGCGCGAACGCGAGCATCAGGCGCTCGACGAGAGCGACCGCAGCCGCAGCGAGGAGCAGCGCGACCGCAGCGGACGCGAGCACCTGGTCGGTTCCGAGCTCGGGAATGAGCCAGAACGCGGTCGCGAAGGTGCCGGCGATCGAGCCCGCCGTCGAGATCGCGAAGAGGCGGCCGGCGGTGTGGCCGAGATTCTCGATCGAGCTCGCGCGCAGGCGAACCGCGACCGGCGACGCGGTGCCGAGCACGACGCTCTGGAGGCCGAAGAGCGCGATCGTCGCGACGAGCGGGTTCAGCCGCGGGCCCGGGTCCCACTCGACGATGAGCTCGAGCACCCAGTCGTCGATGAACGGGATCGCGAGCACGAGGATCCCGCCGAGTCCGAGCACGCAGACCAGCAGCGCCGGCCGCGGATAGCGATCGGCGATCACGCCGCCGACCCAGTACCCGGTCGAGAGCCCGGCCAGGACGACGCCGATCAACGCCCCCCAGACGAAGAGCGAGTTGCCGAAGTACGGCGCCAGCACGCGGCTCGACGCGATCTCGAGGCCGAGGAGCGCTCCGCCGGCGATGAAAACCGCGACCCCGATCGCGAGCGAGCTACGCCGGTTCTGGTCCATCAGGAGACGTCTCGAACGAGGACTCCGTCGATACCGGCGCGCTCGAGCTCGTCGATCTGCTCCTGCGTGACGCCGCCGACGTCCGCGATCGCGAGCTTGCCGGCCGGCAGGTCGGACAGCAGGTCGAGGACGTGCTGCAGCGGCTCGTCGACATCCCGGGCGAGCAGCACGAAAAGCTCGGGATCCAGGTGCTCGAGTGCTTCCTCGAGCTCCTCCTCCCGCTCGACCTGAACGACGACCTCGACCCCGTCGCCGAGCTCGATGTCGTCTTCTCCGGCACGGATGATGCGGGCGTCGCCGGCCGAGCCCGCGCCGGTGAGGATCGGCAGCGCCGTCGCGGCGCGGATCGCGGTCAGGTCGCCGTCGGCGAGCAGCGCCTCGGCGCCGCGAGCCTCGGCCCGCTTTGCCTCTTCCGGCCCGCCCACGACCATGACCAGCGAGATCCCGTCGCCCTCGGAAATGGCTTGGCTCAAGCGTCTGGGGCCGGTCACGCGACCGTCACTGTAGCTGAGCGGCTACCGTGCAGACGTGGGCGCTCGCGTCGCGATCGTCGTGCTCCTCGCGGCGCTTCCCGCGGTCGCGTCCGCGGCAGCACGCCCGGCGATAACCGGGACTGTCCGCGCCGACCTGCTCGTCGGGCGTGAGGGATCAGACCGTGTCGTCGCGCGCGCGGGCAACGACCGGATCGCGGTCGAGTACGACGGCGGCATCGACCGCGTCTCGTGCGGGCCCGGCGTCGATGTCGTCGCAGCCGACCTTCTCGACCGGATCGACGCCGACTGCGAGATCGTCAGCCGCCGCATCCACCGCGACCGGCACGTCGACCCGGACGGCCAGCACGAATCCGAGGTCGAACCGGACTCGCTGACCGTGGGCGCGACCACGGTCGCCGTCTTCCAGGTCGGCCGCAACCGCACCGGTGGCGCGCGAGCATCGGCTTCTCGACCTCGCGGGACGGCGGCCGCACCTGGCGCCAGGGGATCCTGCCGGGCTTGACCGTCAACTCGGTGCCGCCCGGGCCGGCCGCTCGTGCGAGCGACCCGGTCGTCGCCTACGACGCAGCGCATCGCGTGTGGCTCGCGAACTCGCTCTCGATCGCGCCGGGCACGACCCGGTTGACGATCCACCGCTCGACGAACGGGGTCTCGTGGACCGGGCCGATCGACGCTGCCGTCACTCAGCGGGAGAACCTCGCGTACGACAAGAACTGGCTCGCCTGCGACAACGGCGCCGCCAGTCCGCTTCCGCGGTCGCTGCTACCTGGCGTACACGCTCATCGGCGCCCGCGAGGACGACCTCGCCGTCCAGCGCTCCGACGACGGCGGCCGCACCTGGTCGGCGCCCGTGACGATGCGGATCCCGGTCACGGGCGTGCTCCCGGTCGTGCTGCCGAACGGCCGGCTGGTGCTCGCCTTCTGGTCCGGCCGGACGGGCATGGTCTCCGTCACCTCGGGCGACGGCGGCGTGACCCTCGACCCGCCGGTGACGATCTCGCCGCTCCGTGCACGCGAGACGAGGCCGTTCCGGGCGCCGCCTCTGATCGCCGCCGAAGTGGATCAGACCGGCGGCGTCGTCGCGGTCTGGCAGGACTGTCGCTTCGACACGGACTGCTCCGCGAACGACGTCGTGCTCTCGCGCTCGCCGGACGGAACGCATGGGCCGAGCCGATCCGCGTCACGTCGGGCCGCAACGTCGCGATCCCCACAATCGGCGTCGAGCCGGGCACCGGCCGGCTGGCGATCGTCTACTACGTGATTCATCCGAACGGAATCGACGCCGAGCTGATCACCTCGACCGACGGAGCCCGCTGGAGCGCCCCACAGCGCCTCAACCCGCGCCGGATGCCGCTCGAGTGGATGCCGCAGACGACGCTCGGCCGCATGCTGGCGGACTACATCGGCGTCACCTGGGCCCGCGGCCGCCCGCTCGCGGTCTACACACTCGCGTCGCCGCCGCGAAACGGGAAGCTGCACCAGGCGATCTACGCCGCACGCGGCTAGGAGGCCGCAGCCGCCAGCTGCGCCGCGAGGTCGCGGACGCTCGTCCGCAGCTCGTCCGGCCGGAGGATCGTGAAGCCGCACCCGAGCCCGGCCAGCACCGTCGCCATCCAGTCGAGCGAGCCGACCCGCATCCGCAGCAGCGTGCCGTCGGGAGCGTCGACGAGCTCGGCGAGCGTCGCCGGGACGCGCCGCGCCGCCTCGTCGGCCGGCAGGTCGAGCAGGACCTCCACCTCCCACTTCCACGGCACCCTGGCGAGCGAGCGCGTCACGTGCGCGACTGCGTCGAAGCCCTCGGACGACGGGAGGGCGGCGTCGTCGAGCAGCACGATCCGCCACATCCGGTCGACGCGAAACGTGCGCAGGTCTTCGCGCAGATGATCGTACGCGGCGAGGTACCAGCGGCCCGCGTGCACGACCAAGCCGTGCGGGCTGAGCTCGCGCTCCGACTCCTCTCCGGCGAACGTGCGGTACGCGGTGTGGACACGGCGACGGCGGCGGATCGCGTCCGCGAGCAGCAGCACGGCCGCGGCGTCGGCCGGGACGGCGCCGCGCGTCGAGGTGAAGCCGAGCGTCTCCTCAAGGGCCTCGACCTGGCGGCGCAGCGTCGAGGGCAGGACGCGGTTGATCTTCGCAAGCGCACCGTCGACGGCATCCGGCGACCCGTCCGGGGCCGATCCCCGGGTGGCGAGCAGGCCGAGCACCACGGCGACCGCCTCCTCGTCACCGAGCATCAGCGGCGGTAGCCGGTATCCCGGCCGGATCCGATAGCCGCCGCCGACGCCCCGCTGTCCCTCGACCGGAATCCCGAGCTCCTGCAGGACGCCGACGTACCGACGCGCAGTCCGCGCATCGATGCCCAGCCGGTCCGCGATCTCGCGGCCGGTCGTCAGCGGCCGGGCCTGCAGCAGCTCCAGCAGCTCGAGCAAGCGCGAGGTCGGCGAGGCCATGCACGCAGTCAAGCACGGATAGAGGGCTGAAACCGCCCTATTTCTCTTCTAGGCTCGAGCAGCCACGCGAAACGAGGAGAGAGCATGAGCGACGTCGGCGACTTCGACTTCTGGATGGGCGAGTGGACCGTGCACAACCGGCGGCTGCGCGAGCGCTTGGCGGGCTCGGACGAGTGGGACGAGTTCGAGGCGACGAGCGAGGCGTGGCCGATCCTCGGCGGCCTCGGCAACGAGGACGTCTTCCGCACCGACCACGACGGCGGCTTCGTCGGCATGTCCTTTCGCTTCTTCGATCCGAAGACCCGTCAGTGGTCGATCTACTGGGCCGACAGCCGCCGCCCCGGGCTGCTCGACCCGCCGGTGATCGGCTCCTTCACGGGCGACACCGGCGTCTTCGAGGGCGACGACACGTTCAAGGGCAAGCCGATCCGCGTCCGCTTCACGTGGTCGCGGGTGACGACGCCGAGCCCGCGCTGGGAGCAGGCGTTCTCGACCGACGGCGGCGAGACCTGGGAGACGAACTGGGTCAACGACTTCACCCGAACAGGAGGAGACGGATGAGCATCGTCCAGGCCGGCTACCGGCACCTGACCAAGGCGATCGCACCGGGCGTGCCGATCGAGCTCGGCGGCAGCGTGCTCAAGTGGTACGACATCGCGCCCGCCGACGAGCACGTGCCCGGGCCGATTCGGGCGCTCGCGCGCGGCACTCTCCGCGGGGCAGTCGACTCCGGCGCGATCGCCCTCGACGACGACCTCGGCTTCGTGATCCTGCACCGGTGCGGCGAGAGCTTCTACTTCCTGCTCGTCTCGACCTGGCGCAACGACAACGAGCTCTGGGAGACGGTCTGGGCGAAAGACGGCGACGCCGCCGGCTTCCACCCGTGGCCGCTCGAGGGCACGCACCGCCCCACCTTTTGCGTCTGGGAGCTCGGCGCGGTCTGGCACGAGCAGCAGGCGTGGAGCCGCTTCCTCCGCTCGGAGCGCGGAGTCGCCGAGCGGGAGGCCTACCTCCGTGACACGTACGAGGGCGACGTCTAGCCCGCGGTGTAGATCGGCTCGGCGAAGTCGCCAGTGACGGCAGGCGAGAGACGGCCGGCTGCCGCCAGGTGGTAGAGGTGGCTCGTCCCGCCGAGGACGCCTGCGCCCACGTAGGCGTTGAAATCGCGCGAGAGCCGCTGGATCACGAAGCCGATCTCCACGATCGCTCGCTGTAGCTCGGCGGCGGCGTCGGGGCGCCGCGAGCCGAACGAGAGGAACACGTCCCCGATTCCGCTTTCGAGCGCGTCGGCGGCGCGCGCGAGAAAGAGACGCGCGGCCGCCGTTGTGTAGGGCGGATCGGTGACGACAGTGTCGAACGCCCCGACGAGGTGCGGCGGCAGCGGCCGGCGGAGATCGTGCGCAACACACGTCACCGGGAACGGTGCACCAGCGAGCTCGCGCTCGAGGAACTGGAGCAGCGCGTCATCGAGGTCGATGATCGTGAGGCCCGCGATCGTCCCCGGCGAGCCGTTCCCGCGCACGAGCAGCGCGAGCGCCAACGCGGTCAGGTCGTCGTCGCCGAGCAGGAGCAGGCGGCGTCCGACGAGCGCGCCTGCCTCGTGGATCGCGAGCAGGCGGCGGAGCTTCGTATCGACGGTGCAGTGGCACTGGTCGAGCGCGAGTCGGGCCGGCGGGCCACCCCGCACTGCCTGCGAGAGGTCACGCACGAGCGGCGAGAGCTTGGCCGGAACGACGATGCCTCTCCCGTTGCAGCTCGGGCACGCGGCGGCCGAGCCAAGGCGAAGCCGCCCGCCGGCGAAGAGCTTTCGTCCGGCCGGCGTCAGCTGTCCAGGGCGCTGCTCGGCGACGACGGCGCGCTTGCGAAGCTCGCCGCAGACGGCGGCGACGATCGGAACCGGCAGCGCAGCGGCTCGGCTGATGCCGCGAGTCGAGACGGGCTCGAGGCGCGCGAGCGTGGCCAACACGGCGCGCACACCGCGCTCACCCTCCGCAAGCCCGACCGCGGCGGCGACCTCGCGGACGATGCGGTCCGCCTCAGGCAAGGGACCGCCGAATGCAGCGAGTGGACGAGCGCTCGACGTCGAGCCGGTCAGAGATCGTCTGCAGCACGACGCCGCCCTCGATGTCCCCACAGGTGAGGAGGTCGATGTTGGCGAGCCTCAGCTCCGGCCAGGTGTGGATGCTGAGGTGCGATTGGGCGAGCAGCAGCACACCGGTGACGCCGCCGTTCGGAAACGTGTGGAACGCCTCGCCGACGACGGTCGCGCCGCCCGCGTCCGCTGCGGCGCGCAGGACGTCTTTCATCCGGCCCGCATCCGTAAGAACGGCGTGGTCGCGCACCCACGCGTCCATCGCGTAGAGGCGCATCGGCTGGATTGTGTGGCTGTCGAGCCACGCAGTGGCCCGTCGGTCGAGCTCGAGCAATCGATCTCCTTCGACAAGGTTGGCGCCGGGGCGCCGCCTTGCGACGGAGAGCTAGGGTCGGGTCAGGCGGCGCCGCGGAAGGGAACGAAACTCACAGTCATCGGGACGCTCCTCCTTCCACGGTCGCTTGACGCGAACGAGGGTAGCCGCGGCTCCGAGCCCGCGTCAAGCAGGCCGCTCAATGCGCTACTGCCCGATCGGATGCCAGACGGTCTTGAGCTCGAGGAAACTTGCGATCGTCCACGGGCTCTGCTCGTCGGCGCTGCCGTGGACGACGCGCTTGACGTTGTCTGCGGCGAGCCGCTCGAGGTCGGCGGACGCTCCGTTCGCGCCGGTGAGGTCGATCGCGTTCACGTCCATGTGGCCGGCCAGGATCGGCGCGAGCTCGACCTGGTGCCCCGTCAGGAGATTGACGACGCCGCCGGGAACGTCCGAGGTGGCGATCGCCTCGGCGAGCTCGAGTGCGGCGAGCGGATGCGTCTCGGACGCGATCACGACAGCCGCGTTCCCGCTCACGATCACGGGCGCGAGCCGCGAGACGAGGCCGCCGAGCGCTGGTTCCGCCGGCGCCAGGACCGCGACGACTCCGGTCGGCTCCGGAAAGGAGAAGTTGAAGTACGGGCCGGAGACGGGGTTCGACGAGCCGAGCACTTGCGCGAGCTTGTCCGCCCACCCCGCGTACCAGACCACGCGGTCGATCGCCGCCTCGACCTCCTTCTTCCCCGAGCAGACCGCCGTCAGGTCGGCGGTGCGCGCCTCCATCATCTCCGCCACCCGGTACAGCACCTGGCCGCGGTTGTACGCCGTGGCGGCCGCCCAGCCCGGCTGCGCCTTGCGCGCCGCGACGACGGCCTCGCGGACGTCCTTGCGCGAGGCGCGTGCGACGTTCTGGCCCTCCGCCTCGTAGGTGCGGCCCGACTCGGAGCGCGGGAAGGCGCCGCCGATGAACAGCTTGTACGTCTTCCGGACCGGAAGCCGCGTCACGGCCGGCTCCCGAAGCGGCGGTCGCCGAGCACGAGCGCGACGGCCGCGCCGAGCAGGAGCAGCGGCACCCGGAAGCGCCTCACGCGTCGAACCTCAGGTAGGGCTCGAGCCCGTGGCGGCCGCCCTCGCGGCCGAAGCCCGACTCCTTGTAGCCGCCGAACGGCGAGCCGGGGTCGAAGCGGTTGAACGTGTTGGCCCAGACGACGCCGGCGCGGAGCTTCTCGGCCATCCAGAGGATCCGTGAGCCCTTCTCCGTCCACACGCCCGCCGAGAGGCCGTAGGCGGTGTTGTTCGCCTTCTCGACCGCTTCCTCCGGGGTACGGAAGGTGAGCACGCTGAGGACGGGCCCGAAGATCTCCTCCTGGGCGATCCGGTAGCTCTGGGCCACGTTCGTGAAGACGGTCGGCGCGAACCAGTAGCCCTTCTCGGGCAGGCGGCACGGCGGCTGGTAGATCTCGGCACCCTCGTCGCGTCCGGACTGCACCAGCTCGGTGATCCGGTCGAGCTGCATCTTCGAGTTGATCGCGCCGATGTCGGTGTTCTTGTCGAGCGGGTCGCCGAGCCGGAGCGTCTCGAGCCGCCGCTTCAGCTTCGACACGGTCGCCTCGTAGATCGACTCCTGCACGAGCAAGCGCGAGCCGGCGCAGCAGACGTGGCCCTGGTTGAAGTAGATCCCGTTGACGATCCCCTCGACCGCCTGGTCGAGCGCCGCGTCGTCGAAGATGATGTTCGCCGCCTTGCCGCCGAGCTCGAGCGTCAGCTTCGTGCCGGTGCCGGCGAGCTCGCGCTGGATCGCCTTGCCGACGTCGGTGGAGCCGGTGAAGGCGATCTTGTCGACGTCCTCGTGCTTGACGAGCGCGGCTCCCGCCCGGCCGTCGCCGGTGACGATGTTGACGACCCCGGCCGGCAGCTCCGCCTGGCGGCACACGTCCGCGAAGAGGAGCGCGGTCAGCGGCGTCGTCTCGGCCGGCTTCAGCACGACCGTGTTCCCGGCTGCGAGCGCGGGCGCGATCTTCCAGGCGAGCATCAGCAGCGGGAAGTTCCAGGGGATGATCTGGCCTGCGACGCCGAGCGGCTTCGGCTTGCGGTTCGGGAACGCGTACTCGAGCTTGTCCGCCCAGCCGGCGTAGTAGAAGAAGTGCGCGGCGGCGAGCGGCAGGTCGACGTCGCGGCTCTCGCGGATCGGCTTACCGCCGTCGAGGCTCTCGAGCACGGCGAGCTCGCGCGAGCGCTCCTGGAGGATGCGCGCGATCCGGTAGAGGTACTTGGCGCGCTCGGCCGCGGGGAGCTTCGCCCAGCCGTCGTCGAAGGCAGTCCGCGCCGCCTTCACGGCGAGACCGACGTCCTGCTCGTTCGCCTGCGCGACCTCGGTCAGCTTCTCTTCGCTGGAGGGCGACACCGACGGGAACCACTCCCCTGACTTCGGCTTGACCGACTTGCCGCCGATGAAGAGGTTGTAGCGCTTGTCCAGCTTGACGATCTCGCGCGCCTCGGGAGCGGGTGCGTATTCCCACTCGGTCAGGGCCGGAACCGGCGCGTGGCGCTTCTCCAGGTCAGTCAAGGGTGAAGTAGTCGGGGGACTGGTACTGACCGGTCTTCTGCTTGCGGATCTGCATCAGCACGTCGTTCAGAAGCGAGGAGGCGCCGAAGCGGAAGAGGTCTGGCGTCATCCATTGCAGGCCGAGCGTCTCGTGCAGGACGACGAGGTACTGGATCGCCTGCTTCGCGGTTCGGATCCCGCCGGCGGGCTTCATCCCGACGATGCGTCCAGTCTCCTCGTGGACGTCGCGGATCGCCTCGAGCATGCACAGCGTCACCGGCAGCGTCGCGGCCGGGTTGACCTTGCCGGTCGAGGTCTTGATGAAGTCGCCGCCCGCGGCCATCGCCAGCAGCGAGGCGCGGCGGACGTTGTCGTAGGTGCCGAGCTCGCCGGTCTCGAGGATCACCTTCAGGTGCGCCGCCCCGCAGGCCTCCTTCACCTGGACGATCTCGTCGTAGACCTTCGCGTAGCGGCCGGAGAGGAAGGCGCCGCGATCGATCACCATGTCGACCTCGTCGGCGCCGAGCTCGACCGCCTCTCGCACGTCGGCGAGCTTGACCGCGAGCGGCGACTGGCCGGACGGGAACGCCGTCGCGACCGACGCGACCTTGACGCCGGAGCCCTCGAGCCGCTGCTTCGCGGTGGGGACGAGGTTCGGGTAGACGCAGACCGCTGCCACCGACGGCACCGAGCGGTCGACCGGATCGGGCCGGATCGCCTTCGAGCAGAGTGCTGCCACCTTGCCGGGCGTGTCGGCGCCCTCGAGCGTCGTCAGATCCATCATCCGCACGGCGAGCTCGAAGGCCTGCAGCTTCGACTCCTTCTTGATCGAACGCTTCGCGAGCGTCGCGGCCCGCTCCTCGAGCGCGACCGCGTCGACGGAGCCGATCCTGGGCAGCCTAGGCTCGAGCGGAAGCTCGAAGCCGCGCGGCAGTGCAGGCGCCTGAGCCATGCGGGAAGTGTAGTGGGGCTTAGATCGCCGCCGACGGGGAATCAGGTCGGGGATGAAGTGGCGCGGACGTGGAGGGGCAGGCCGGATCGAGGATCGCCGCGGTGCGGGCGGCGGCTTCGGCGGCGGCGGGCTTCCGCTCGGGAGAGCCGGCGGCGGTGGCCTCGGCCTGATCGTGCTGCTCGTCATCTATCTGCTCGTCGGCGGTCTTCCCGGAGGTAGCGGCGGCGGCTTCGGGGTCGATCCCGGCACCGGGCAGCTGCCCCAGTCCTCGGCCCAGTCGGACGCCGACCTGGACAAGGCGCCGGCCGATGATCCCGGCAAGTTCGCGGATTTCGTCGCGGGCGACGTCGACGCGACCTGGAAGAAGCTCTTCGCCGACAGCGGGCAGACGTACGAGCCGGCGACGATCGTCCTCTACGACAATCAGGCCAGTAGCGGCTGCGGCAACGCGCCGTCGACGGTCGGGCCGTTCTACTGCCCCCGAGATCGCAAGGTCTACCTCGACCTGACCTTCCTCGACCAGCTGCAGCAGCAGCTAGGCGCCAAGGGCGAGTTCGCGCGGGCCTACGTGATCGCGCACGAGATCGGCCACCACGTTCAGAACCTGCTCGGCGTGATGGACGACGTCAATCTCGAGCAGCAGGAGAACCCGGAGGCTGCGAACGAGCTCTCGGTCCGGCTCGAGCTGCAGGCGGACTGCCTCGCGGGGATCTGGGGCTACTCGGCCAACGCGCAGGGCGACCTGCTCGAGCCGGGCGAGCTCGAGCAGGGGCTGGCCGCGGCCGCAGCGGTCGGCGACGACCGGATCCAGAAGCGAGGCGGCGGCGAGGTGAACCCGGACTCGTTCACGCACGGCTCCGGCGAGCAGCGCGTGACGTGGTTCAGGAGGGGCTTCGAGACAGGCGACCCGTCGGCTTGCGACACCTTCAAGGGCGACGTCTGAGCGTCAGGCTTTCGTGCCGAAGTCGTGAGCCACGCGTGACGGATTCCTCGATAGCGTTTCTGTAGGGACACCGGGGTGCCCCTGGGGGCATGTGTGGCGGCATGTGTGGCGGCTTACAGGCCGAGCCGCTCGAGCGCCGCGTCGTCTCGCCGCCACTTCGGGCGCACCTTGACGACGAGCTCCAGGAAGACCTTGTGCCCGAGCAGCGCCTCGATCTCCGGCCTCGCTCGGGTGCCGATCTCGCGGACCATCGCACCCTTCTTGCCGACGAGGATCTGCTTCTGCGACTCGGTCTCGACGAGCACGAACGCACGCAGCAGCTTCTCGTCCAGCTCGTCGATCTCGACCGAGATCGAGTGCGGCACCTCGTCGCGCGTCAGCTGAAGCGCCTTCTCCCGGATCAGCTCCGAGACCCGCTCCTCGTTCGTCTGGTCGGTCGCGGCCTCGCGCGGGAAATGCGGCTGCCCCTCCGGGAGCAGGTAGACGAGGTCGGCGCGAAGCTCCTCGATCCCGTCCTTCGTCTTGGCGCTGACCGGGTGCAGCGCGTGGAAGTCGCCGAGGGCCGCGGCCGCCTTCATCTGGGTGATGATGTGGCTCGGCTTCAGGTTGTCGACCTTGTTGACGGCGACGATCACCGGCTTGCCGAGCCCGTAGACGCGACGCGCGATGAAGCGGTCGCCGCCGCCGACGCGGTCGCGCGCCGAGAGGACGAAGAGGATCGCGTCGATGTCCTCGAAGGACGCGTCGACGGTCTTCTGCATCCGCTGGGTGAGCTTGTCCATCGGCTTCTGGAATCCGGGCAGGTCGACGAGGACGAGCTGCCAGTCCTCGTCGTTGGCGACCCCGAAGACGCGGCGACGGGTCGTGTTCGGCACCCGCGAGGTGATCGCGACCTTCTCGCCGACGAGCGCGTTGACGAGCGTCGACTTGCCGACGTTCGGCCGCCCGGCGACGGCGATGAAGCCGGCTTTCACGGCTCGGGCAAGTCCCAACTCTCCGGTAGCAACTCCGAAGCGGCGAACGTCGCGATCGTGCCGTCGGCGCGGCGGAAGCTCACCTCGGGGATCCGGAACTCGTGCAGCCATTGGCGGCAGCCGCCGCAGGGCGACGCGTTGATCCCGATTCCGGCGATCGTGCCCGGGCCGTACCCCCCGGCGACCGCTGCCACGAGCGCGCTCTTCTCGGCGCAGACGCCGAGCGGATAGGCGGCGTTCTCGACGTTGACGCCCTCGAACTCGCGCCCGTCGGTCGTCCGGACGACCGCGCCGACGTTGTAGTTCGAGTACGGGGCGTACGCGCGCACCGAGATCGACTCCGCCTTCTCGACCAGCTCCCTCACTGCGCAACCTGGAAGACCGCGAGCGTCACGAGCGCGCCGATCAGGCCGCCGTAGGCGACCTCCACCGAGGAGTGCACTCCGGATTCCACGCGTGTCTGCGCCACGAGCAAAGCCATGATGAAGGTCAGCGAGGAGATCAGGAAGTGATGGTTCGAGTCGTCGAGGATCAACGTCGCCGCCATCCAGCCCGCGAAAGCGACCGCGGCATGGCCGGAGGGCAGCCCGCCGCGCAAGGGCGTGCCGCTCCCGGTGAGCGCCTTCGTCGCGATCACGACGAGCGTCGTCAGCACGAGAGCGACGAGCGTCAGCTCGGCGGGCGCGTCGGTGAGCCGGTTGAGGAGGTTCGAGCTGCGCTCGGCGACCTGGCCGGAGAAGACGAGATAGCCCACGGCGACCGCGACGGCAGTCGCGATCAGGACGGCGCCGGCGGCGATGTCCTTCGCGAGCTTCGCCATCGGGTCGAACGACGTCGTCGCCACGTCGATCGCCGCCTCGACGGCCGTGTTCAGCATCTCGGCGATCAGCACGAATGCGATCGCGAGCAGCAGCGCGATCAGCTCGAGCTTGTCGACCCCGGAGACGATTCCCGCCACGAGCACGAGCACCGCGACGAGGAAGTGAATCCGCATGTTCCGCTGCGTCCGGAGCACGTGGATGATCCCCTCGAACGCGAAGTTGAACGATTCGATGATCGACGGCGGCCGCCTCGCTCTCACGTCCCTGGCCGCCTTTCGCTCCCGCCCGGCGGAGCCGGGCTCCGCGAAAGGCTGACGCCGCTCGCGCCGCTCCAGCCGGCGGCCCGTACCTCCGTACTGTGCCACCGGCCTACGCAGCGCGAGCAGCGTCCCAGGAACGTGAGCGAGCTCATGCCAGCGCAGCCTCCCGTGCGTCCATCTCCTCCCCGTGCTCATAGCCGAGGAGGTGCAGGAGCCCGTGCACGAGCGGGCTGCGCCACGCCTCGCCGACGACCTGCGGGCAGATGACCACGTCGCCGAGCGCTCGCGGCATCCCGGCCGGCAGCTCCTCACGGCCGTCGAGCGGGAACGAGAGCACGTCCGTCACCTCGTCGATGCCGAGGTGCACGCGCTTGAGCGTTCGCATCTCGTCGAGCCCGGCAAAGGCAAGTCCGAGCTCGCCGTCCTTGATCCCCTCGGCGGCCAGCACCTGCCGCGCCAGCGCGGCGGCCCCGGCCTCGTCGACCTCGGCGCCGCTCCGGTTCTCGATCTCGACCGAGACCATCAGCGCTTGCGGGCGGTGCCGGTCTCTTCCGCGTGCTGCTTGTAGGCCTCGACGATCCGCTGGACGAGCTTGTGACGGACGACGTCCTGGTGGGTGAACTCGACGAACGCGATCCCGTCGATCGCACCGAGGATCTCACGCACCTGGATCAGCCCTGACGCCTGGTCGCGCGGCAGGTCGACCTGCGTCACGTCACCCGTGACGACGACCCGCGAGCCGAAGCCGAGCCGCGTCAGGAACATCTGCATCTGCTCCGGCGAGGTGTTCTGCGCCTCGTCGAGGATGATGAAGGAGTCGTTGAGCGTGCGACCGCGCATGAAGGCCAGCGGTGCGACCTCGATCACGCCCCGCTCCATGTGCGCGGTCAGCTTGTCGGCGTCGAGCATGTCGTAGAGCGCGTCGAAGAGCGGCCGCAGGTACGGGTCGACCTTGGCGAGCATGTCGCCGGGGAGGAAGCCGAGCCGCTCGCCGGCTTCGACCGCAGGACGGGTGAGGATGATCCGGCCCACCTGCTTCTCGGCGAGGGCGGCAACGGCGAGCGCCATCGCGAGATAGGTCTTCCCGGTGCCGGCGGGGCCGATGCCGAACGTGACCGTGCACTCACGGATCGCGTCGACGTAACGCTTCTGCGTCACCGTCTTCGGCGCGATCTTCTTGCCACGGTGACGCCAGACGACGTCGTCGAAGACCTCGCGGATGTTCTCGGCCTGGTCGAGCGCGGCGACGACGGCGCCGACCGTGTCCGGCCCGATCTCGTGGCCGCCCTCGACGAGCTCCACGAGCTCGTCCACGACCGCCCGCGCGGCGGCGACTCGCACGTCGTCGCCCTCGATCGTCAGCTGGTTCCCGCGCAACCGCAGGGTGCAGCGCAGTCGGTCGCGCAGCGTGTCGAGCATGCCGTCGCCGACCCCTGCGAGCTCGGCCGCGACTTCGTTCGGGACGGAGAGGGTCTCCTGCACGCGGCTCAGTGTAGGCGGGACGGCGGCGCCTACGGCTCAGGCGCGATCAGGGCTGCAGCAGATCCGTCGCGTCGGTGACGTCGCGCGCCGGCGGGGCCTCGACGTCGACGTCCACGCCGAAGTCGAAGTAGTCCGTCCGCATGGACATCGAGACCTGATCGCCCTCGACCGTCAGCTTCATGTCCATCGTCATCCGCCGCAGCAGGCCGTCCTTGTCGACGAAGACCTCGAAGGGCACGCTGTCGGAACCCAGCTCGTCGAGCATCCTCTTCATCGCCTGGCGCGCCTTCTGACGCTCGGCGGCAGGCAACTCGAGCTTGTCGACTCCCTCATCGAGCGCCTTGCGGAACTCCAGGCGGCCGGCGTAGCGCGTCGTCTCGACGCCGCGGACGTCCGCGGTGCCGGTCTCCTTGACGTCGACGCTGGCGGCGCGGAGGTACTGCAGCGTCTGCGCGGGATCCTGCTGCTGCATGAAGTCGAGACCGCCGATGCGAACCTGCTCGAGCGACTTGCTGAGATCCATCATCGTCCAGGGCTTCCCACCGGTCATCGCGTCGCCGACGATCCCCTCCGGCAGGCGCAGGTACAGCTTCGTCCCGAGCATTCGCATGTCCATGCTCAACTCGCCGAGCACGGGAACCTGCATCCGGTACGTGACCTCGCCACGCGGCTTGCGGTAGTCGAAGGCGCCGGAGCCGGTCATGTCCATCGACTCGCCGGCCATCTCCATCGAGATCGCGAACTCGACCCGCGAGCTACCGCTCTCGACCGTTTTCGTCGCCGCGCTCGCAGCCGGGTCGAGCGCGAGCGCGTCGCCGCCGCAGGCCGTCAGGCCGACGGCGAGCGCGACAAGCTGGAGAGAAAGAAGGACGCGCCTCACTTGCAACCAATCAAAGCAGATGCGGCTCCCGCGCCGCCATGACCCGGATGGGGGAAGCGCGCGACCTAGGCCAGCTTCTCGCGCACGAGCTGGCTCACGGCCGACCCGTCCGCGCGGCCCGCGACCTGCGGCATCACGTCCGCCATTACGCGACCGATGTCGCGCATGCTCGTGGCACCGACCTCGGCGATCACGTCGTCGACGATCTGCTCGAGGTCGTCCTCGGAGATCGGCTCGGGCATGAACTCCTCGAGCACGTCGAGCTCGTCCTCCTCCTTCTCGGCCTGCTCCTCGCGGCCGCCCGCGCGGAAGGCCTCCGCCGCCTCGACGCGCTTCTTCCGCTCGCGCTGGAGCACCTGCAGCTCCTCGTCCTCGTGCAACGGGCGCTGCAACTCCTTCTCGGCGCCCTGCAGGCTGGAGAGAATCAGCCGCAGCGCGTCGCGGCGCGACGTCTCGCCGGCGCGCATCGCGTCCTCGAGCTGTTCCTTGATCTCCGCAATCAGACTCATGCCGGCATCGCTCCGTCCACGGCTGGGATCTTCCCACCCAGGACGTGCCAGTGCAGGTGGAAGATGGTCTGGCCGCCACCGGGGCCGACGTTGACGAGGACGCGATAGTCCTCGAGCCCCGCCTCACGCGCCACCTGGGCGACGAAATCGAGCATCCGCTTGCCCTCGTCGGCGGGGAAGTCACCGATGTCCCGGAACGTGTCGACGTGCCGCTCCGGCAGGACGAGCAGATGCGTCTCGGCCTGCGGGTTGATGTCCCGGATCGCGACGAAGCCGTCGGCCTTCCCGACGTGGTCGCCCTCCTGGACGAGCTTGCAGAAGAGGCAGTCGTCAGGCGACATCGGCGAGGATCCCCTCCTCGGTGACGGCACGACCGCGCACCGGCACGAGCTCACCGACCGGCGCTTCGACGAGCCAGGGCGAGTAGTCGGCGCCGTAGCCGCGGCCGGGCCGGTCGATGAGGACGACGTCCTTGCGGCCGACCTTCTCGGCCCAGCGGGCGCGGCACGCCGCCTCCGAGAAGGCGCGCAGCCGTGCGCTCCGCTCCTTCTTCACCTCCGGCGGCACCCTGTCCTCGGCCGCCGTCCTCGTGCCTGGGCGGGGCGAGTACGGGAAGACGTGCAGCTTGGTCAGACGTGCGGCGCGCACCGTCTCGAGCGTGCGCTCGAAGGCGGCGTCGTCCTCGGCGGGGAAGCCGACGATCACGTCGGCGGTCAGATTGAAGTGGCAAAGCGGCTCGAGCTTCCGCAGATACGTCGCGACGGTGTACCGGCGCGCCATCGCCTGCAGCACGCCGTCGTCGCCGGACTGGAGCGGCACGTGCAGGTGCGGCCCGACCACCGGCGTTTCGTGCAGCGCCGCGACGAGCTCGTCGTCGACGTGGTTGATCTCGATCGAGGAGAGGCGCAGCCGCTCGACGCCTTCGACCGCTCCGGCGGCGCGGATCAGCCCGGCGAGCGTCATCCCGGCGGCGCGGTCGCGGAAGCAGCCGAGGTTGACGCCGGTGAGGACGATCTCGCGGTGACCCTGCGCGACGCGCTTGCGAATCTCGGCGAGCACGGCGCAGGCGGCGCGGCTGCGAGTGGCGCCCCGTACGAGCGGGATGACGCAGAACGCGCAGGAGAAGGAGCAGCCGTCCTGGATCTTGACGAACGCCCGCACGCGGTCGAGGCGGGCGTCCGCCTGCACGCAGCCGATCGCACCGACGCTGCCCGCGACCGTCTCCACTGCCTGCTCGATCTGGCCGGGAACGACGGTGACGTTCCCGGGCAGGCCCGCGAACGCGGTCTCCGACAGCCGCGCGCCGCAACCGGTCACATAGACGCGGGCGTGCGAACGGGCTGCCCGCGAGGCGGCCTGACGCGACTTCGCGAGCCCCTCGTTCGTGACGCAGCACGTGTTGACGACGGCAACGTCACCCGCGCTCTCGACCTCGTCGTGGCCGTCGCGCAGCAGCCGCTCGCGCAGCGCCTGGGCGTCGGTCTGGGAGACCTTGCAGCCGAGGAAGCGGACGGAGAAGCTCGCCATCGAGCAAATCTACTCACGGATGTGCAGGTCCGCCGCCCAGCCGCCGTCCTGGCTGCGCCGCTCGATCTGGTAGCCGTCGAGCCCCGGCTCGTCGGAGACGAGGTATCCCGACGTGATCACGCGCTCAGACCGCAAGCGGGTCGAGAGCCCCTCGACCGCTTCGGCGGCGATGTTCGCGAGCGCAAGCGAGGTCTCGGGCAGCTCGTCCACGTACAGGTCGGCGCGGCGTACGTCGACCGCGACGCCGTTGTCGGCCGCATTCCGCTCGGTCGCCTCGACCGCCTGCGGGTCGAAGTCGATCGCCAGCACCGGCGCGAAACCGAGCTTGGCGGCGGCGATCGACAGCACGCCCGAGCCGCAGCCCACGTCGAGCACGCTCCCGCGCGCCTGCGACTCGAGCAGCTCGAGGCAGAGCTGAGTGGTCGGGTGGCCGCCGGTGCCGAACGCGCGGCCCGGGTCGATCACGACCGCGATCGAGCCGTCGTCCGGCTGCTCCCAGGGTGGCCCGATCCAGAGGCGGCCGACCCGAACCGGCTTGTGGAACTGGCGCCAGCGGTCCTGCCAGTCCTCCTCGACGTCGGTCGCCGCTGCGCCGCCGAACGCCTGCCAGATTCGCTCCTCGCCGGCGGCGTTCGTGTACGCAGCGAGCTCGAGCGCGCCGCCGTCGCCGCCGAGCTCCTCGAAACCTTCGGGGAAGAGCTCGAGCATGACGGCGCGAGCCTCCTCGGCGCGGGCATCGGGGACGGTGATCGAGACGCGCTTGAGCAGCGTGGTCAACGGATCGCGTTCCTGAGCTTCTCGAAGAAGCCCTCGTCACGCTTGTAGGTGTCCTCGCCGGAGAGCTGCTCGAAGCGGTCGAGCAGCTCGCGCTGCTCGTCGGTCAGGTGCCGCGGCACCGTGACGTTCACGAGCACCCGGTGATCGCCACGGCCGGAGCGCTGGAGCGACGGCATCCCCTTGCCGCGCAGGACGCGCACCGCGCCGGGCTGCGTCCCAGGGTCGAAGTCGAGCTCCACCTCGCCTGCGAGCGTGGGAATAGAGAGCTGCGCCCCCCGCGCGGCCTGCACGATCGTCAGTTCGACCTCGGCGAGAATGTCGTCGCCGTCACGCTCGAACCGCGCGTCGCGCGCGACCCGAACCTCGACGTAGGCGTCGCCTGGAAGGCCACCGCTGGCGCCGTCATGCCCGGACCCACGCAGCCTGATCCGCTGGCCGTCGTGGATGCCGGCGGGGATCTCGACCTCGAGCTCCCGCGTCTCGACCGTCCGGCCGGCTCCGTCGCAGCCGGTGCATGGCGTCTCGACGATGCGACCGGCCCCTGCGCACGCCCGGCAGGCCTGCGTGCGCACGAACTCGCCGAAGACGCTGCGCGAGACCTGCTGCAGCTGTCCCGTGCCGCCGCACGTCGAGCAGGTGACGAGCTCGGTGCCGGGCTCCGCGCCGTCGCCGTCGCAGCGCTCGCAGGTGACGGCGACCTCGATCCCGACGGTTCGCGTGACCCCCGTGAACGCGTCGGCGAGCTCGATCGCGACGGAGATGCCGACGTCGCCGCCTCGCGCCCGACCGCCGCGGCTGCGCGCGAAGAGGTCGTCTCCGAAGAACGCCGAGAAGATGTCGCTCAGATTCGAGAAGTCGAAATCGCTCGGTGCGTAGCCGCCGCGCTTCAGGCCGGCGTGGCCGTACTGGTCGTAGAGCTTGCGCCGCCCGGCGTCCGAGAGCACCTCGTACGCCTCCGCGATGGCCCGAAAGCGCTCCTGTGCGTCCGGCTCCTGCGAGACGTCGGGATGCAGTTCGCGCGCGAGCTTGCGGAACGCCGTCTTGATCTCGGCGTCGCTCGCGCCGCGGTCGACGCCGAGCAGCTCGTAGTAGTCCCGTTCCGCCGTGGCCATACGGCGAAGCGTACCGAGGCGGTCAGTCCTCCTCGTACGCCGCCTCGACGAGGCGGGAGAGCTCGAACGCGGCCGCCCGCACGGTGCGGACCGCCTTGTCGTAGTCCATCCGGACGGGACCGAACAGGCCGACAGTGCCGAGCGTGCGTGTTGGCAGCCCGTACGTCGAGCCGACGAACGCGACTCCCTGGAGCTCCGGATGATCGAGCCCGACGCGGACGAACGGCCGGCGGACGTCGAACGCGTCGGTCATCAGCTCCAGGACGGCCGCGCGCTTCTCGAGCACCGAGAGCAGCCGCCGGCACGCGTCGAGCTCGTTCGCGCGCAGGTCGTCGAGCAGCGAGGCGGCGCCGCCGACGTAGAGCGACTGCGCGGTGGGCGCGCTCAGCTCGAGAAAGACCGGTCGCAGCGCCTCCAGAAACGCGAGCTCCTTCGGCGAGAGGCTCGAATCCTCGACCCGCTTGCGCAGCAGGTGCGTGCCGAGGCCGACGCCGACGAGCCGCTCGTTCAGATACTCGTTCGCCCAGGCCGCGAGACCCGCGTCGACGGGGCCGTCGAACGTGACGAGCTTCTTGGCGACACCGCCGTTCGACGTGATCGTCACCACCATCACCACCGACGGCTGCAGCAGCAGCACCTCGACGTGCCTCACCGTCGCCCGCTCGAGGCCGGGCGCCGAGACGAGCGCGAGCAGCCTCGTCACCTGGCTCAGCATCTCGGTCGTCGACTGGAGCGCCTGCTCGACCTCGCTGCGCATCGAGGTCAGGTCGAGCGGGAAGCGGGCGGGCCGGGTCTCCTGCCGCTCGAGCACGCCTTCTGCGTAGAAGCGGTAGCCCGCGTCGGTCGGGATGCGCCCGGCGGAGGTGTGGGGGTGCGTGAGCAGGCCGAGCGACTCGAGCTCGGCGAGCTCGCTGCGGACGGTCGAGGTCGAGACGGGGAGCCGCGACCGCTCGACCACGGTCTTGGAGCCGACGGGCTCGCCGGTCGCCACGTACTCCTCCACCACCCGCCGAAGGATGTCTCGCTTGCGGTCGCTGATCTCGCTCATTTCCAGGGAAATGGTATCCGCAGGCTACGTTCCACCCGTGCAGCCGGACGCCGTCGCGCGGACAGAGCACGCTCTCGGAGCGGTGGCGGAGACGTGGTCGCCCGTCGCGAGCCGGGGCTATGCCCTCGGTGACCGCTGGCTCGTGCGACTCCGCGACGGGCGCAGCGTGTTCGCGAAAAGGGCGATCGGCGAGGCGACGGCCGCGGCGTTGCGGCTGGAGCAGCGCGTCTACTCCGCCCTCGACGCCCCGTTCCTGCCTTCGCTCCTCGGATGGGAGGACGCAGAGCTTCCTCTGCTCGTGCTGGAGGACCTCTCAGGGGAGGACTGGCCGCCGCCGTGGACCGGGGCAGCGATCGAAGCTGTGCTGGCGACGCTCGCGGAGGTCGCGGCGACGCCGCCGCCCCCGGGACTGAAGCGGCTCGCCTCGGATCCGCCCGAGACCTGGGACGCGGTCGCGGATGACCCCCAGCCGTTCCTCGGCCTCGAGCTCTGCTCGCAAGGTTGGCTCGATGAGGCTCTGCCAGCCCTGCTGGCGGCGTCCGAGCCTGGCGTCTTCACGGGAGACGCGCTCCTCCACTTCGACGTCCGCAGCGACAACCTCTGCATTCGAGGCGACCGCGCCGTGCTGGTGGACTGGAACCTGGCCTGCGTCGGCAACGCCGCTTTCGACATCGCCTTCTGGCTGCCGAGCCTCGCGCTCGAGGACGGCCCCGAGCCGGACTCGGTCGCGAGCGGGGACGTGAACGCCTTCGCGGCCGCAGTGGCGGGCTTCTTCGCCGCCCGCGCCGGCCTGCCGCCGCCCCCCGGCGCACCGCAGGTGCGCGGCTTTCAGCTCGCGCAGCTCGAGGTCGCGCTGCCGTGGGCTGTCCGTGTCCTCGGGCTACCGGAGGCGAGGGTCGATGACTGAGGCCGAGCGGCAGTTTGCGGGCCTGCTCGATCACGCTCGGACAGATCCGAACATCGTCGGGCTGCTGCTCACCGGCTCGCGCGGGCTGGGCGCCTACGTGACGGAGAAGTCGGACTTCGACGCGTACGTGATCCTCGGCGACGCCGGCTTGCTCGAGCAGTACGCCGAGCGCTTTCCGTCCGCGCACGGCGACCCCGTGGAGTACATCCTCTTCTCGCTCGGGAACTTCCGGGCCCATGCGCTGCCGGGCACGGCCTCACGCTGGAACGCCTACACGTTCGCGCACATCGAGCCGCTGATCGACAAGCTCGACGGCGAGATCGGGCGCATGGCGCTCGCCGAAGACGTTGCCGGGTGCCGACGACGCGGCAGAGTTCCTCGACGGCTACCTCAATCTCTACTACCGCGCCAAGAAGAACCTCCAGGCCGGCCGTGAGCTCGAAGGCAGGCTCGACGCGTCGGAGTCGATTGCGTGGCTGCTCGACTTCGTCTTCGCCGCGCACGATCGGGTGCGGCCCTTCAACAAGTGGCTGCGGTGGGAGCTGCGAAACCATCCACTCGACGAGCCGTGGCGCGATCAGCTCTTGGCGCGAGTCGAGGCGATCCTGACGACCGGAAGCAGTGACGACCAACGCGCCTTGTTCCTCGACGCCGAAGCGCTCGCTCGCGTGCGCGGGCTCGGAGCCATCGTCGACTCCTGGGGCGACAGCGTCGAGTTGTTCCGCGCTTGACGCTACCGGGCCAGCAGCTCGGCCGTGACGCCGCCGCCGAGGAAGCGGCCGCGGCGGGTGAGCGTGACCGTCTCGGCGGTCGCGGCGACGAGGCCGTGGCCTTCGAGCCTGGCGAGCGCTTCGCGGTCGAGGGCCGCGTCGAGGCCGGCGCGGGCGAGCGGCTCGTCGAGCCGGAGCCCGAGCATGACGCGCTCACGCGCCTGCGTCTCCGGCTCGAGCGGCTCGAGCTCCCGCAGCGGCCGCTCGCCCCGGCTCAGCGCCGCGACGTAGCGGGGCAGGCTCGGCCCGTTGCGCCAGCGCAGGCCGCCGGCCGTCGAGACCGCACCGACGCCAAGGCCGAGGTAGTCGCGGCCGAGCCAGTAGCCGAGGTTGTGGCGCGCGCGCAGGTCGCGTGAGCCGTCGTCGCGGCAGAAGTTCGCCGTCTCATACCAGCGGTAGCCGGCGACCGTCAGCGTCTCGACGACCCGCTCGAAGTAGTCCTCCATCGCCTCCGCCTGGCGTTCGAGCTCGTCGCCGTGCGCGTGCGTGAAGCGGGTGCCCGGCTTCGCCTCCAGCTCGTAGCACGAGAGGTGCTCCGGCTCGAGCGCGATCGCCTCGGCGAGGTCGCGCTCGAGATCGTCGCTGCTCTGGCCGGGGATGCCGTAGATCAGGTCGAGCGAGACGTTGTCGAAGCCGGCGTCGCGAAGCGTCGGCACCGCCGCGCGAACGTCCGCCGGCCGCGCCCGACGCTCGAGTGTCTCGAGCAGGTGTGGCTGGAAGCTCTGGGCGCCGAGCGAGACGCGGTTCACGCCATGCTCCCTGAGCAGCGCGGCCAGCTCGGGCGTCACCGTCTCGGGGTTCGCCTCGACCGTCGTCTCGGCCGCGCGCGGCAGCGCGGCGAGCAGGCGCGCGAGCGCGGCCGGCTCGGTGAAGGTCGGCGTGCCGCCGCCGACGAAGACCGTCTCGACCTCCTCGGCCAGCAGCCCGCGCTCGAGCTCGAGCTCCGCGAGCAGCGCGTCGACGTAGCCGCCGTGCTCGCCGCCCGAGCCGGTCACGGTGACGAAGTCGCAGTAACCGCAGCGGTGCGCGCAGAACGGCAGGTGGGCGTAGAGGTGGCGGGCGCTCACTTCGAGCGCTCGTCCAGGTTGAGCACGGCCAGGAACGCCTCCTGCGGCACCTCGACGCCGCCGACCTGCTTCATCCGCTTCTTGCCCTTCTTCTGCTTCTCGAGCAGCTTCCGCTTGCGGCTGATGTCGCCGCCGTAGCACTTCGCGAGCACGTCCTTGCGGCGCGCCTTCACCGTCTCGCGCGCGATGATCCGCGCTCCGATCGCGGCCTGGATCGCGACATCGAACATCTGCCGCGGGATCTCCTTGCGCAGCCGTTCGACAAGCAGCTTCCCGCGCTCGTAGGCGAAGTCGCGGTGGATGATCAGCGAGAGCGCGTCCACCTGCTCGCCGCCCACGAGCACGTCGACGCGGACGACGTTGCCCTCGCGGAAGCCGGCGAGGTCGTAGTCGAAGCTCGCGTAGCCGCGCGTGCGTGACTTCAGCTGGTCGTAGAAGTCGAGCACGATCTCGCCGAGCGGCAGCTCGTAGATGAGGTGCACGCGCTCCTCCGAGAGGTACTCCATGTGGTCGAACGTGCCGCGGCGCTCATTGCACAGCTCCATCACCGCACCGACGTACTCCTTCGGCACGATCACGGAAGCCTTGATGTAGGGCTCCTCGGCTGCGTCGATCTCGACCGGCATGTCGGCCGGGTTGTGCACCTCGACCCAGCCGCCGTTCCGCTCCTGGACCCGGTAGGCGACGTTCGGCGCGGTCACGATCAGGTCGAGGTCGAACTCGCGCTCGAGCCGCTCGCGCACGATTTCCATGTGCAGCAGGCCGAGGAAGCCGCACCGGAAGCCGAAGCCAAGCGCCTGCGAGGTCTCCGGCTCGTAGAAGAGCGCCGCGTCGTTGAGCTTCAGCCGCTCGAGCGCGTCGCGGAGCTCCGGGTACTCGTCCGAGTCGGTCGGGAAAAGGCCCGCGAAGACCATCGGCTTCACGTCCTTGTAGCCCGGCAGCGGCTCGGTGGCCGGACGCTTCTCGGCCGTGAGCGTGTCGCCGACCCGGAGCCGCGAGACGTCCTTCAGGCCGGTGATCACGTAGCCGACCTCACCGGCCACGAGCCGCTTGATCGGATGGCGCACGGGCGTCAGGAAACCGAGCTCCTCCGCCTCGAAGCGGGTGCCCTGCGCCATCGCGCGGACGGCGTCGCGGGTCTCGAAGTGGCCGTCGACGACACGGACGAAGGCGACGACGCCACGGTAGACGTCGTACGAGGAGTCGAAGATGAGCGCGCGGGCGGGCGCAGTGCTGTCACCACTCGGCGGCGGGATTCGCTCCACAATCGCGTCCAGAACGTCGCCGACGCCCTCCCCCGTCTTCGCGGAGATGCGCAGTACGCGGCCGGGGTCGTCGCCGATCAGGTCGGCGACCTCGGCGGCGGCCCCGTCCGGGTCGGCCTGCGGCAGGTCGATCTTGTTCACGACCGGAACGATCTCGAGGTTGTTCTCGATCGCGAGGTACGCGTTCGCGAGCGTCTGCGCCTCGATCCCCTGTGCCGCGTCGACCACGAGCAGCGCTCCCTCGCACGCCTGCAGCGAGCGTGAGACCTCGTACGTGAAGTCCACGTGACCGGGCGTGTCGATCAAGTTCAGCTGGTGGCCCTTCCAGAGCACGCGGACGGCCTGCGCCTTGATCGTGATCCCCCGCTCGCGCTCGAGCTCCATCGAGTCGAGCAGCTGCTCCTTCATGTCACGGTCGGCGACCGTGTCGGTGAGCTGGAGGATGCGATCGGCCAGCGTCGACTTCCCATGGTCGATGTGGGCGATGATCGAGAAGTTGCGGATCTTGTCCTGGTCCATGCGTGCTCAGCTCCGACGGAAGCGGTCTCGCAAGGAGAGTACCGCCGCCATCTCGCGCACCCGGAGCAGGCGGCACGCGACGAGGTAGACGACGCCGCCGACGACGAGAGCGGTTCCGAGCGACAGCAGCTGCGCCGACAAACGAACGGCCGAGACTCTCGTCGAGCAGGCGCCAGACCCCGTACGCGACGACGCCGACCGCGATCGAGGCAACCGTGACCCGGACGAACGAATCGATCGTCGAGCGGAGGTCGATCCGGCCGATTCGGCGCCGCATCGCGAAGAGCAGCATCGGCACCCCGGCGATGTTCGCGATCGAGATCGCAAGCGGGATTCCCCAGACACCGACTCGGTAGAAGACAACGTAGAGGGCGGCGTTCAGCACCAGGTTCGCGAACGCGACGATGCTCGGCGTCCACGGCTCCTGGAGGCTGAAGAAGCCGCGGTTCAGCATCAGCATCATCCCGTTGAAGGTGAGGCCGAGCGCGAAGGCGGCGAGGGCTGCTGCGACGACCCGCGTCGCGTCCGGCCCGAACTCGCCCCGCTGGTAGAGGAGGCGGACGATCGGCTCGGCGAGGACGGCGCAGATCACGCTCGCCGGCACGAGCAGAAAGGCGATCTGGCGCAGTCCACGCGAGATCGTGTCGCGGAAGCCGGTGATGTCGTTCTGGGTGGCGAGCCGAGCGAGCGTCGGGAAGAGGACGGTCGCGATGGCGACGGAGAACATCCCCTGCGGGAGCATGTAGACGCGGAACGCCGCATCGATCGCGGCCGGCGCCAGGTCCTTGTCGATCAGGCGCGATGCGAAGAGGGTCCCGAGGATCGCGTTGAAGTTGATCAGTCCGAGCCCCAGCATGACCGGGCCCATCAGCACGAAGACTCGGCGCACACCCGGATCGCGCCAGTCGATCGCGACGCGGAGGTGGCCGTCGCGCCCGCGCAGCCACGGGAGCGGCAGCAGCAGCTGGATCACGGTGCCGACGAGGATCGAGGCCGCGTAGACGTAGAGCTTGCCGCTCTCGGTATCCGCCTGCGGCACGCCGAGGACGAGGCCGAGGATGATCGCGACGTTCCAGGCCACGGGGGACAGCGCCGGAACGGTGAAGTGGTCGTAGGAGTTGAGGATCCCGACGAAGATCCCCGAGACACCGAGCAGCCCGACGATCGGGAAGAGAATGCGCGCGAGGTTGACCGAGAGCTCGTCGCCGTAGCCGAACAGCTGCATCACGAACGGCGCCGCGAGCATGAAGGCAGCGGTCAGCGCGGTCAGCGCCAGCAGCAGAAGCCAGAAGACGCTCGAGGCGACGCGCCACGCGCGGGCTCGCTCCCCTTTCTCGAGCAGCTCGCTGAAGACCGGGACGAAGGCCGAGGAGACCGCAGCGTCGGCGACGAGAGCGCGGACGAGGTTCGGAATCTGGAACGCGACGGTGAACGAGTTGATGCCGGCGCCCTCGACGCCGAAGTAGCGGCGCGCGACGACCTCGCGGACGAGCCCCATGATCCGGGAGAGCCCGGTCGCGGCGGAGAAGATCGCCGTCGACCACGCGAGCCGGCGTCGGTGGGCCCGCGTGTCCACGCAAGCGAGTATAGGAATGGGGTCTGCCGATACCGACCGTCTGGTAAGATCCTGCCCGCCCGCCCCCGCCTCTCGCGCGGTCGGAATCTGCTTCCGCAGATTCCGAGCTTGCGCAAAGAGACGGCGGGCACTTCTTCGAGATGCCGAACATCAGACAACAGGAAAAGCGCGTCCGCAGCGCCTCGCGCCAGCGGGACGAGAACCTCCGCTACCGCTCGACGGTCAAGACGCTGACGAAGCGTCTCGAAGCGGCCGCAGCCGACGGCGACCAGGACAAGCTCGCAGCCGAGCACCTCGAGCTCGTACGCACGATCGACAAGGCCGCCTCGCGGGGCGCACTGCACAAGAACACGGCGGCGCGCAAGAAGGCTCGCGCCGCCCGCGTCGTCGCCGGCGACTCTGCCTAGCTCGCTGCGCTGAGGTCGATCAGCGCTCGCTGGAGCTCGAGGTCGGGCGTCAACTTGCTGCCTCCCTTGAGTCCGTGGTCGAGTGCGGCGAGGCGAACGACCGCGGTCCGAAGCTCGTCCTCCGAGAAGTTCGACGCCTGCGCGAACACCTTCTCGACGTAGAACGGATGCCGCTTCAGGGTGGCCGCCGCGTCACGCGGGCGAACACCGTCGGCCGCGAGGCTCTGGCACCGGCGCATGAACGTGAGATGGCTGGCGAGAGCGCCGGCCAGGCGCGGCGCCGTCTCACGGCGAGGGCGGCCCTCGCGGTCGAAGATCGTCTCGCTCGCTTCGAGCGTCTGCCCCGCATCACGCTGTGCCCACGCATCGGTGAGCGCGAAGATCGGCGTGTCGGCGACGGCGGCGACGAGCAGCTCGACCTCGCGCTCGCCGATCGGCTCGTCGCGGGCCCAGATCGCGAGCTTGTCGATCTCGTTCGCAAGCTGATTCAGGTCCTCGCCGACGAGCTGGATCAGCGCCGCGCACGCATCCGGCTCGGCACGGGCGCCGGCCTGCTTGAAGCGCTCGGCAACCCAGCCGTTCAGATTGCGCTTCGCGACCGCGAACACGAGCACGTCGCCCGCCTTCGCGCAGGCCTTGGTCAGCGGCGCGTCTTTCTTCAGCTCCTCGGCGACGAGGGCGAGCACGGCGCCGGGTGCCGGAGCGGCGAGGTACTCCTCCACCGCCTTCACGTCGGCGACCTTCCAGCCGCCCACCAGGCGCCCCTCGTTGTTACGGCGCCCGTCGACACCCTCGATGACCACGAGCCGCTGATCGCCGAACAGGCTGCCGGCATTGCAGAGCGCGATCGCGTCCGCCCCCGATGCCTCCTGGGCGCTGACCGTCTCGATCGCCTCCGCCTGGAAGTGACGGCGCAGCCGCACGAGGGCAGTCTCGATCTTGGGACGATCGCTGCCCGAGAGCAGATACACGGGCTTCAGGGCGGGCGCTTCGGCCATGTCAGCCACCCTACTCAACGGGCCGTTCGTCAACGGTCGGTCCGGACTGTCAGCCGGCGGCCGTCCGATTCGATCACGATGCGACCGTCCTCGTCCGTGCGGAACAGGCTCAGGCCCGGGCTGCCCCGGAGCGCTGCCAGCGTCGAGGCCCGTGGGTGTCCGTAGTCATTGCCTCGCCCGCACGAGATGACGGCGATCCGAGGCCGCAGCTCGCGCAGCTCGCTCTCGAGGCCGTCGTCGGCCGAGCCGTGGTGCGCAACTTTGAGGATCTCGACGTGCCGGGAGAGCAACGGCGCGGTGACATCCGTCTCGGCGTCGGCGGTGAGGAGTGCGTCCACCTCGCCGTAGCTCGCGAGCAAGACGACGGCAAACCGGTTCGGGTCATCCGTCGGCGACCCGGCGCGGTTCGGCCAGAGGACGCGCAGACGAAGCCGGCCGAGCCGGAACTCGGCGCCCGATCTCGCCTCGACCACCTCGACCTGGCGCTCCGTGGCGGCGGCGAGCGCCGCGCGCTCCTCGGGGCCGGACGCCTCGAGACCTGGATCGAGCACGTCATCGACAACAGTCCGGCGCAGGACGTCCGCGGCGCCCCCGATGTGATCGCGCTGCGGGTGGGTGAGGACGAGAGCGGCGAGTCGCCGGACGCCGAGCTCGCGGAGCTGCTGCGACACCTTCGCTTCGGGTGGTCCCTGGTCGACGAGCACCGCTCCCTCGGGTACCTGGAGCAGGATCGAGTCGCCCTGCCCGACATCGAGGACGGTGAGCCGGAATCCGGTCGGCGGCGGCAGGCGCTCCGCCGGAGAGAGCTGCCAGACGAGGAGCGCCGGCACGAGCACGGCTGCGCACGCGATTGCAGTCGGCCGCCGCCAGCGCGGGAGACGCTGGAGGAGCAGCAGCGCCAGCGGTGTCAGGAGCAGAACGCCCACCGCAAGCCCCGAGCCGATCTGGGCGAACGGCAGTGCTCCGACTGCGCTCGCGCACACAGCGATGTAGGCGGCGAGCCAGCCGTTCAGCCAGGCAAGCGTCAGCGCCGCCGACGGGAGCAGCGGCTCGAGCAGCGAGCCCACGAGCGCGAGCCCGAGGAGCGGGCCGATCGCGGCTGCGACGAGCGCGTTCGCAGGGAGCGAGTAGACGGGCACGCTGCCGAACTGGAGCCAGAGGATCGGTGCCGTCGCCGCGCCGCAGGCGGTCGAGATCGCGAGCACCTCCCGCAAGCTTGTCGGCATCGGATAGCCCTCGAGTGCCTGCCGCAGCCGCGGCACGAGCAGGAAGATCGAGCCGACGGCCGCGAACGAGAGCTGGAAGCCCGGCTCGAGCAGGCTGGCGGGAGTCCACGCGAGCAGCACCGCGGCTCCGAGCGCCAGGAAGTGCCAGCGGTCGCGCGGTCTCGACAGCAGCCACGCCAGCGAAGCGAGGCCGCCGGCGACGCCCGCGCGGACGACCGACGGCTGCCAGCCCACGGCGAGCACGTAGCCGACGATTGCTGCGATCGCGGCCACCTCGGCCAGCAGTCGTGGGATTCCCAGCAACCACGCCAGGCCCAGGACGCCGAGTGCCAGGAACGTGATGTTCTGACCCGAGACCGCGAGTAGGTGGTAGAGCCCCGAGCTCTTGAAGTTGTCGCGGAGCTCCTCGGAGAGCCCCTCGTCCTCGCCGAGCACGATTCCAGCCAGCACCGCCCGCCGTTCGCCCTCGAGGCCGGGGGCGATCGCGCGCGCGACGTGCGCACGGAGCCGATCTGAAACCGCACCGATCCCGCCGCGGTGCCCGAGGATGCGCCAGTCACCACCCCGGACGACGACGTGGACGCCACGACGCGCAAGCCAGCCTCGTTCGTCGAAGCCGTCATCCGGACCGCGTGGAGCCGCGATCGTGGCCCGTAGGGCGAGGACGGCGCCCTGGGGCGGAGAGCGTCCGACTGGAAGCTCGAGCAAGACCCGTTCGCGCATCGAGCGCGCCCGAAAGCGGCGAACCTCGGCTGGGACCCGGAGTGTGAACCGTGTCTTGCGGACGGGGCCGGTGACGACAACCGTGAGCTCGCCGCTTCGCCCCAGCTCGTCCGCGAGCACGCTATGGTCGAGCGCTTCGAGGCGCGCGCTTCCCCACAGCCAGCCGGCCAAGACAACCGCAACGGCGCAGGCGGGCAGCCGTGCGCGTGGAGAGAGTGCCGCGGTTGCCGCCGCAACAGCCACCAGCCAGAAAAGGGCCGCGGGCGCAGCAACTGCGTTCGCCGACGCGAGCCCGAGGCAGGCCGAGGCCACGATCACGGTCGGCCAGGTGCGTTCGATCACGGAGTCGTCAGCTCTCGAAGCTGCTCGATCCGCGCAGGTCCGATGCCCGGGATCGCATCGAGGTCGTCGACGGAGCGAAAGCCGCCGCGCGCCGCCCGAAAGTCGACGATCTTCTGGGCGGTGACAGGCCCGACTCCAGGCAGCGCATCGAGCTCGGCGACGGTCGCCGAGCTGAGGCTCACTCGTCCCGGAGCGGCCGTGCCCTCACCACCCGCGGCGGCCGCGATCCGACGGGGAACGACGACCTGCATCCCGTCGGCGAGCGGCGCGGCGAGGTTGATCGCGGCGGTGTCGGCCGGCGCGGTCGCTCCGCCCGCACGGGCGACCGCGTCGGCGACTCGTTTGCCCTCGGCCAGCCGGTAAAGGCCAGGCCGCCGCACCGCACCCGCAACGTGGACGACGAGCACGGGCGTCGCGGCCGCGCGCGCGGGGAGAAGCGCGCCGGCAGGCTGCACGGTGGCGGTACCCGCACCGGCCAGCGTGCGCCCCGCGACGGCGAGCAGCGCGAGCGCCGCGGCCGCGATCAGGAGCGCCCGCCGGCGCGACACGGGCAGGGAGGGCATGACCCAAGCGTGGCGGGAAAGCAGTCACGGGTGTGTGACGGCTTCGTGCCGGTTGTGTGCCGATTCGCTCGGTGCGGCGGGTTCCTGGCGTGTCGCTGCGCCTGCCGGGCCGGAGGGGATAGCGGCGCTAGCCCAGACCCGGAGAGCCCGGCGCGCGCACGGCGCGGGGCCGGAGGCGCTCCGGCCCGGGAGGTCAGACGACGAAGTTCACGAGCTTGCCGGGCACGACGATCGTCTTCCGCGGCTCGCTCGCATTCAGATGCGCCTGTACGCGCTCGGAGGCGCGAGCGAGCGCCACCAGCTCGGCCTCGTCAATTGCGGCAGGCACGTCGATCCGGTCCCGCAGCTTGCCGTTCACCTGGAGCACGACCTGCACCGTGTCGCGCTCGAGGATCGCCGCGTCGGCCTCGGGCCAAGGCGTCTCCCACAGACGCGAGCCTCCGAGCCGCTCCCACAGCTCCTCGGCGATATGTGGCGCATACGGCTGGATCAACGAGACGGCGGTCTCCGCGGCGAACGGCGCGGCCGGATCGTCCGGGCGCCGCGCGATCTCGTTCACCAGCTCCATCACGGCGGCGATCGGAGTGTTGAATGCGAACCGCCGGTCGATGTCGTCGGTCACCTTCGCGATCGTCTCGTGCGCCTTCTGCGCGAGCGGGCCGACAGGCTGGTCGACACGAGGCTTCTCGGCCTGCTCGCCCACGACGCGCCACAGCTTGTTCAGGAAGCGCCAGACGCCCTCGATTCCGGAGTCGTGCCACTCCATGTCCTGATCGGCCGGGCCGAGGAAGAGCGTGAACGTCCGCACGGCGTCGGCGCCGTAGCGATCGGCGAATGCCAACGGGTCGACGGTATTGCCCTTCGACTTGGACATCTTCGCGCCGTCCTTGTGGATCATCCCCTGGTTGAAGAGGCGCGCGAACGGCTCGCGGAAGCCGACGAGGCCCATCTCCTGCATCACCTTCGTGAAGAAACGCGCGTAGAGGAGGTGCAGGATCGCGTGCTCTACGCCTCCGATGTACTGGTTGACGGGCAGCCAGTAGTCGGCGATCTCGCGCGAGAACGGCTCCTCGTCGTTCTTCGGGTCGGTGTAGCGGATGAAGTACCAGGACGAGTCGACGAATGTGTCCATCGTGTCGGTCTCGCGGCTCGCCGCGCCGCCGCACTTCGGGCAGTCGACGCTGACCCAGTCCTCCGCCGCGGCGAGCGGCGAACGGCCCTTGGGCAGGTAATCGTCGATTTCCGGCAGCACGACCGGCAGCTGGTCGTCGGGCACCTGCACCTCGCCGCAGCGCCCGCAGTGGATGATCGGGATCGGGCAGCCCCAGTAGCGCTGCCGCGAGAGCAGCCAATCACGCAGGCGGTAGCCGATCGTCGCCTCGGCCGCGCCGCGCTCCGAGAGCCAGGCGACAATCGCTTGCTTCGCCTCCGGGCTCGACATTCCCGAGAACTCGCCGGAGTTGACCAGCACCTCGTTCTCGGTGTGCGACGAGAACGCGCCTTCCTCCTCCGGCGTCTCGCCGTCGGCCGGCTTCACCACCGTTCGGATCGGCAGCCCGTACTTGACGGCGAAGTCGTGATCGCGCTCGTCATGGGCGGGAACGGCCATGATCGCGCCCGTCCCGTACTCCATCAGGACGTAGTCGGCGACCCAGATCGGGATCTCCTCGCCGTTGAGGGGATTGACCGCAGAGCGGCCGGTGAAGATGCCCTCTTTCTCCTTCTCGCGCTCGACCGTGGGGCGCGCGGCCGCGTGACGTGCGTACTCGCGCACCTCCTCGGACATCTCGGCGACAAGTCGGTGCTCCGGCGCGAGCACGAAGAACGTGGCGCCGAAGAGCGTGTCGGGGCGGGTCGTGAAGACCGGCAGCTCCTCACCCGAGCCTGCGACGCGGAAGCTCACGCGCGCCCCCTCCGAACGGCCGATCCAGTTCCGCTGCATCGTCAGGACGCGCTCGGGCCATTGCTCGAGCGTGTCCATCTCGTCGAGCAGCGCGTCGGCGTAGTCGGTGATCTTGAAGAACCACTGGGTCAGGTTCTTGGACTCGACCTCGGCGCCGCAGCGCTCGCAGTGGCCGTCGATCACCTGCTCGTTCGCGAGCACCGTCTGATCGACCGGACACCACTTGACGGGTGCCTCCTTGCGATAGGCCAGCTCCCGCTCGTAAAAGCGGAGGAAGAGCCATTGCGTCCAGCGGTAGAACTCGGGCTCGTGCGTCGAGATCTCGCGGTCCCAGTCGATCGCCCACCCCATTCGGCGCATCTGAGCGCGAATCCCGGCGATGTTGCGCTCGGTGCTGAGGCGCGGATGGACTCCATCCCGAATCGCGGCGTTCTCGGCGTTGAGGCCGAACGCGTCATAGCCCATGGGCCGCAGCACGCGGTAGCCGCGTCGGCGGCGCAGGTGTGCGACGACATCTCCGATCGTGTAGTTGAGGACATGCCCCATGTGCAGCTCGCCCGAGGGGTACGGAAGCATCTCGACGACGTACGTCTTCTTGCCCTCCGCCTCACCGGACTCGGGGTTCGACGTATAGAAGGCGCGCTCGTCCTCCCAGACGCGCTGCCAGCGCTGCTCGATCTCCTTGGGCTCGTACCGCTCCGTCATATCCGTCTCCGGGTACAAAAAAGCCTCTCGACTGAGAGGCCCGTGGGAAGCTCTCGCGGCTCCTCGCCGCGCCCGCTTCCTGCTCTATGAAAGAAGCTGCTTCACTGCGGCTCATGCTACCACTGTTCCCTCCACGGGCAACCGTCGCCGCCGGGGAGCTCGAGCTCGACGGAATGCGCGCAGGCGCCCTGGCGGAGCGGTTCGGGACGCCGCTCGTCGTCTACTCCGAGGCGGCGTTGCGGGAGCGCGCGCAACTGTTCCGCCGGGCCATTCCCGACGCGCTCCTCGTCTACGGAACGAAGGCGTTCCCGAACGTTGCCATGATGCGGCTACTCGCCGAGGAAGGGCTCGGCGCCGACGTCTCGACGCTCGGCGAGCTGGCCTTCGCGCAGCGCGCCGGGATCGAGGGTGACCGCCTCGTCGTGCACGGAAACAACAAGTCGGACGAGGAGCTGCGTGCGGCCGCCGCTGCGGGTGCACTCGTCGTTCTCGACGCTCCCGACGAGGCGGCGCGGGCGGCCGAGGCCGGCGTCGCCCGCGTGCTCGTTCGCGTGACGCCGGGCGTCGAGGCGGAGACGCACGAGGCGATCAGGACCGGGCACCGCGGCTCCAAGTTCGGGCTGGACGCGGACGACGGCGCTCGCGGCGGTGCGCGGTGCGGCCGCCGCCGGCCTCGAGGTCGCGGGACTGCACGTCCACGTCGGCTCGCAGCTCGCCGACGGGCGAGCCCACCTGCAGGCGGTCGCGAAGCTTGCCGAGTTCGCGGCGCGCTGCAACGACGAGCTCGACTGGACGCCCGCACTCGTCGACATCGGCGGTGGCTTCGGCATTCGTCACGTCGAGGACGAGCCGGAGCCGCCGGTCGACGAGCTCGTCCGCTCGATCGCAGCTGCCGTTGCGGACGAGTGGGCGACGCGCAGCCTGCCGGCGCCTCGGCTGATCGTCGAGCCCGGCCGCTCCCTCGTCGGCCCGGCGGCCTTCACGCTCTATCGCGTCGGTGCGGTCAAGCGGTCCGGCGACCGGCGCTACGTCGCGATCGACGGCGGCATGTCGGACAACCCGCGCCCGCAGCTCTACGGCGCCCGCTACACGGCACTGCTCGCGAACCGGCCCGACGAGGCGATGGCCGCCGAGCCCTTCACGATCGCCGGCAAGCATTGCGAGTCGGGCGACGTCCTGATCGACCGAGTCTCGCTGCCCGAGCCGCGTCGGGGCGACCTGCTCGCGGTGCCCGCTACGGGCGCGTACACGCTGGCGATGGGCTCCAACTACAACGGCGTCCCCCGCCCGGCGGCGGTCCTCGTTTCGGGAGGGGCTGCACGGTTGATACTGCGGCGAGAGACCGTGGAGGAGCTACTCGCGAGGGAGGAAGACTGAGACTGAGCATCCGGTTCGTGGACGAGATCGAAGGCGCAGTCGGCTGGATCGAGGAGGCCGGCGGCCTGCGGCGCACCTCCCATGCGCTCTCGGCGGACGACCGCGTCTGGCTGATCGAGCCGGTCGACGGTCCGGGCGTCGAGGAGCGGCTGCGTAGCGCCGGCGAGCCGGCCGGCGTGATCCAGCTGCTCGACCGCCATGGTCGCGACGGCGCCGTCTGGGCGGAGCGGCTCGGCGTGCCGCTCCACGTCGTGCCGCAATCGCTTCCGGAGTCGCCGTTCCAGGTGCTGCCGCTGTTCGACAACCGGCTTTGGCGCGAGGTGGCGCTGTGGTGGCCGGAACGCCGAATCCTGGTCGTCGGCGACGCGCTCGGGACGGTTCCATTCTTCCGGGCCGGCCCCGAGCCGGTCGGAGTGCATCCGCTGCTCCGCCCCTGGCCGCCGCGCTCGCTGCGCGGGTTGGAGGTCGAGCACCTCCTCGTCGGCCACGGTGAGGGCCTGCACCACCAGCCGACCGCGGTCGAGACCGCCCTGCGGACGTCGCGGCGCCGATTTCCTCGGCTCCTGCTCGGGATGCCGCGCGCGCTTCGAGGCGGCTCGGAGCGCTAGCGGCTCGCGCGGGCGAGCAGCCCCGGGCGGACGAGCCTCGGCGGCGCCTTCAGGCCCGCATCGCGCACCGGCGGGTTGAGCGGCTCGGCCAGCGGTGGCGCTGCGAACGAGGCGGCCCGGCGCTCTGCAGGCGCGTCGGCGTAGAGCGTCGTCCGCTGACGCGGCTCGCGGCCGTTCGCGCGGATCAACGCCTCCATCGCCTCGGGCGCCAGCTCCTGCCCGTGCTCGGAGCCGGCCGAGCGGGAGATCGATTCGTTCATCAGCGTCCCGCCGAGGTCGTTGACACCAGCGCGGAGGGCAGCTGCGACGCCCTCCGGCCCGAGCTTGACCCAAGACGCCTGGATGTTCGTGATCGCGGGGTGGAGCGCCAGCCGGGCGACCGCGTGCAGCAGCAGCGACTCCCCGAACGTCGGCCCCGAGCGGGCCTGGCCGCGCAGCCACATCGGCGCCTCGCGGTGGATGAACGGCAGCGGCACGAGCTCCGTGAACCCGCCGGAGCGCTCCTGCTGCTCCTTCGCCCGCAGCAGGTGCCGCGCCCAGTGCTCTGGCCGCTCGACGTGGCCGAACATGATCGTCACGTTCGAACGCAGCCCGACCCGGTGCGCGGCGTCGTGTACGGCGAGCCACTGCTCGGTCGTGACCTTGTCGGGGCAGATGAGCGCCCGCACCTCGTCGTCGAGGATCTCCGCCGCGGTGCCCGGCAGCGAGCCGAGGCCGAGGTCACGCAAACGAGCGAGGTAGTCCTCGAGCGGCACCCCTAGCGTCGCCGCACCCTGCCAGACCTCGAGCGCCGAAAAGGCGTGGATGTGCAGGTCGGGCAGCACGTCGCAGATCGCCGCGACGATGGAGGCGTAGTAGTCGCCGTCGAAGGCCGGATGGATTCCGCCCTGGAGGCAGACCTCGGTCGCGCCGCGAGCCCAGGCCTCCTGGGCTCGTCGGACGATCTCGGCGTGCGGCACCAGATAGGGAGCGCCGCGGAGATTCGCCGCCAGCCGCCCCTTCGAGAAAGCGCAGAAGCCGCACCGGAAGTAGCAGACGTTCGTGTACTGGATGTTCCGCGTGACGACGTAGCTGACCTCGTCGCCGCAGACCTCGCGCCGCAGCCGGTCGGCGGCGGCGAAGACGCGCTGGCGCTCGTCGCCGCGGGCCCGGAAGAGGCGCACGAGCTCCGCCTCCCCCAGCTCGCTCGTGTCGACGGGGAGCGCGTCGCGGGACACGACGAAGGGAACGGCGCCCGCCTCGCCGGGGTGCCAGCCGTCCTCGCGGGCGAGCCCGAGCGCGTCTGCCGCGCGCAGCGCTCCAGGCAGCACCTTCGGATCGAGCCACTTGCCCGACAGATACCGCGGGTACACCGGCAGCCGTGGAGCGAGCTCGAGCCCTCGCGAACGCGTCGCCGCCGCGAGCCGGTCGCGGTCGGGCCAGGGCGCCTCGGGGTTGACGTGGTCGATCGTGACCGGGCTGACACCGCCCCAGTCGTCGATACCGGCGTCGAGCAGGCGCGGGAAGTCGGCGTAGGCGAGGTTCGGCGGTGCCTGCACGGCGACGTCCGCCGGCAGCACGAGCCGCGCGGCCGCGATCGTCCAAAGATGCTCGTCGAGGCTCGGCTCGGGGTGCGCCGCCATGCGCGTGCCCGGCTTGGCGCGGAAGTTCTGCACGATCACCTCCTGTAGGTGACCGTGCCGTCCGTGCAGCTCGGCGAGGGCCTCGAGCGCGTCCAGCCGCTCGGCCCGCGTCTCGCCGATCCCGATCAGGACCCCGCTCGTGAACGGGATTCGCAGCTCGCCCGCGAGCTCGATCGTCTCCAGGCGGGCCGCCGGCTCCTTGTCGGGCGAGGCCCAGTGCGGCCCGCCCTTCGCCGAGAGGCGCTCCGAGACCGTCTCCAGCATGATCCCCATCGACGCCGAGACCGGACGCAGCGCCGAGAGCTCGCTGCGGCTCATCACGCCCGGGTTCAGGTGCGGCAGCAGGCCCGTCTCCTCGAGTACGAGCTTCGCGACACGGCCGAGATACTCGAGCGTCGTCTCGCAGCCGAGCGCGCGGAGCTCCTCGCGCGCGACCTTGTAGCGGAGCTCCGGCTTGTCGCCGAGCGTGAAGAGCGCCTCGGTGCAGCCCGCCGCCGCGCCGGCACGGGCGATCGCCAGCACCTGCTCCTCGCTCATGTACGCGCGCTCGCCACGCCGCGGCGGCCGCGCGAACGTGCAGTAGCCGCAGACGTCGCGGCAAAGCGTCGTCAGCGGGATGAAGACCTTGGGCGAGTACGTGACGAGCCCGCCGCCGCGCCGCCGTCCGCGCGCCGCTGCGAGTAGGTCGTCGAGCGGCGCCTCGAGCAGGGCCTGCATGCCGAAGACCTTAGCCCGCTCGATACCCCCACAGGCCGCCGAAGCTCTTCCAACTTCCCTTCGACCAGCGCTGCAGCAGCGCCTGCTCGATCGGGAAGCGCTCCGTCGCGCTGGTCTTGATCGCGATCCCGGGAAGCAGGAACGGATTCGAGGCGTCGTTCAACTTCTTCATCTGCGCGATCACGGCAGCGCGGGTCGGGGTCTTCCCGGACGCCTTCAGCACCTTGACGGCCTCGTAGGCGACCGCCATGCCGTAGACGTGGTAGACGTCCTTCACGTTCGCGCCCTTCGCGTACTTGGCCATGATCGAGCGATAGAGCTTGACGGCGGCGTCGTTGCGCCACTTCGCGTCGGTCGGGTCCTTGAGGAAGACGATCGAGATCGAGTTCTCGACCGACTTGTTCGCGCCGCCCTCGGAGGCCAGGGTCATGATGTTCGAAGCGCTCGAGACGGCGTTGTTGACGATCAGCGGCCGCCAGTTGAGCCGGTTGGCGAAGACGTAGCCCTGGATCGCGAACTTCGGCGTCGCGAACAGCGCCAGCACGTTCGCGCCCGACGTCTTCAGCTTCGCGACCTGCGACTGGACGTCGGTCGCGGTCACCTCGTACGGCTGCGCGGCGACGATTTTGACCTTCGAGCGCGCGATTCCCTGCTTGAGGCCGGCCAGCAGATCCTTGCCGTAGTCGTCGTTCTGCAGCAGCACGGCGATCTTCGCGCCGGGCTTCGTCCGCGCGAGGTACTTGCCGTAGATCCAGCCTTCGGCCTGGTAGCTCGGCTGGAAGCCGATCGTGTACGGGTACTTGGCGTGGTCGCGGCCGAAGGTGGTCGCGCCCGAGGCGACGAAGAGCTGCGGCACCTTCTTCGCATTCAGATAGTCGCGCGTGGCGACGTTGTGCTCGGTGCCGAGCGCGTTGAAGATCGCGAACACCTTGTCCTGCTCGACGAGCTGCCGCGTCGCCTGCACGGTCTGCGAGGGGTTGTAGCCGTCGTCGACGAACTTGTACTCGATCGTGCGCCCGTTGACGCCGCCGCGCGCGTTCGCGTACTGGAAGTACGCGTTGGCGCCGCGCGCCACCGAGGAGTACGCGGATGCGCTCCCGGACAGCGGTGAGGTGCCGCCGAGCAGGATCTTCGAGCCGGAGACCCCGGGGTCGGCGCCGGCGGCGGCGGTGGCGCCGGTCGCGATCGCACCGGCGAGGGCGAGCAGGGCAAGGACGAGCTTGGGAGAGCGCATCGGTCGGAGAGCTCCTTACGAGTTCGGTTGGCGCACGCGATGGTAGCCGCGAGTTGTAAGCGCGCCGAGGTTCCGGAACAGGCCGCCGGCGCCGCTCGGGAAGGCGAGCATGATCAGGATCAGGACGACACCGAAGGCGACCGCGGGCGCTCCCGGCGCGTCGGTGTCGATGTCGCCCAGGAACGGGAGGAAGTCCGGGATCACGGCCTCCATCCGCTGCGCCCATTCGATCTGCATGAAGTGGATGAAGATGGCGCCGAAGACGAGCGGCCAGAGCGAGCCGAGGCCGCCCACGACGACGCCGACGAGCAGGAAGATCGAGAGCGTGATCGGGAACGTGTCCGGGTTGACGAACGTGGTCGCGATCGCGAGCAGCGAGCCGGCGACCCCCGCGTAGAAGGCGCTGATCCCGAACGCGAGCGTCTTGTAGCGGGCGAGGTTGACACCCGACGAGGCCGCTGCGAGCTCGCTGTCCCGCACCGCCCGCAGCGCGCGGCCGAAGCGACCGCGCAGCAGGAGCCACGCGACGCCGAACATGAAGAGCGCGAGCGACCAGCTCAGGTAGTAGAGCCACTCGTTGAAGCTGAGCGCCTTGTCGATGAGCGGAATCCGAACCGGCTCGACCACTCCTCTCAGCCCCGGGAGGCCGAACATGTTGATCCCGCCGCCGCCGCCCGTGAACTCCTCGAACTTCTTGACGATGGCCGGGAAGGCGACCGCGATCGAGAAGGTGGCCAGGGCGAGGTAGAGACCGGTGAGGCGAAGCGCCGGGAAGCCGAAGAGGAAGCCGGCGAGCCCGGCGACGAGGCCCGCGATCGGGATCGTGTAGAGATCCGACATGTCGCTCGAGAAGACGTGCGAGCCGATTTTCAGCTGCTGGTCGGAGATCAGGATCGCGGTCGTGTAGCCGCCGATCAGCATGAAGGCCCCGTGCCCGAGCGAGATCTGGCCGGTGATACCGGTGAGGATGTTGAGGCCGATCAGCGCGATCAGGTAGACGCCGACGTACGCGAACTGCTGCGCGCGGAAGTCGCTGATGAAGCGCGGCAGCAGGAAGACCGCCACCACCGCCGCGACGAAGATGAGCACGTGGACGGGGTCGCGGCCTCTCACACGCGCCTCGTGACGGTCTTGCCGAACAGGCCGGCCGGGCGAACGAGCAGGACGACGAGGATGACCAGGAGCGCGGCCGGGAGACGCAGGTCGGCGCCGACGAAGTCGAAGTACGAGCCGATCAGGTTCAGGCCGACCCCGAGCAGCAGGCCGCCGACGATGGCGCCGACCGGCGAGTCGATCCCACCGAGGACGGCCGCCGCGAACGCGTAGATCAGGACCGCCTGCATCAGATTCGGATCGAGGAAGAGTGTCGGCGCCGCGAGCATGCCGGCGACGGCGCCGAGCATCGCGGCGAGGCCCCAGCCGATTGCGAGCATCCAGCCCACGCGCACGCCGACGAGCCTGCTCGCCTCGGGATTGAGCGCCGAGGCGCGCAGCGCGAGGCCGATCTTCGTGTACTGGAAGAACGCCCACAGAAGCGCCACGAGCACGAGCACGATCGCGACCGTGCCGACGTCCTGCTGCGAGATCGAGACGCCGCCGACCTGCCAGGTCTCGTTCGGGAACAGGCTCGGGAATGCCCGCACCTCCGCCCCCCAGATCAGGCTGGCGAGGCCGTTGAACGTCAGGACGAGGCCGATCGTCATGATCACGACCGTGAGCACAGGCCCGCGCTCGACGGGACGGATGACGAGTGTGTGGACGCCGACGCCGAGCAGGAACGCGAGCACGAGCGTGCCGGCGAACGCGAGCTCGAACGGCCAGCTGTGGTTGGCCCACAGCGCCCACGCAATGAACGTCGTGAACATCGCCATCTCGCCCTGGGCGAAGTTGATCACCCCGGTGGCGCGGTGAATCAGCACCAACGCGAGCGCGAGCGAGGCGTAGATCGCGCCCGACCCGAGCCCCGCAACGACCTGCTGGAAGAAGTCGGACATCAGTACCCCAGGTACGACTTCCGGACGGATTCGTCGCGGGCGAGCTCCTCGCTCGTCCCGGACACTGCCACCTTGCCGACCTCGAGCACGTAGGCGTGCGACGCCACCTCGAGCGCGATCGCGGCGTTCTGCTCGACGACCAGCACGGTCAAGCCCTCCTGCTCGTTCAGCTCGCGCACGATCCGGAAGATCTCACGCGTGACCAGGGGCGCGAGCCCGAGCGACGGCTCGTCGAGCAGCAGCAGGCGCGGCCGGCTCATCAGTGCGCGCGCGAGCGCCAGCATCTGCTGCTCGCCGCCGGAGAGTGTGCCGGCATCCTGATCGAGCCGCTGGCCGATCCAGGGGAAGTAACCGCTCATCCGCTCGATCTCGCCGTCGAGCGAGCCGCGCCGCGTGTAGGCGCCGAGCCGCAGGTTCTCCTCGACCGAGAGCTCCGAGAAGGTGCCGCGGCCCTCGGGCACGTGTGCGACGCCGAGCTTGGCGACCGCTTCCGGGCCCCGGCGGCCGAGCGGCGAGCCGTCGAAGCTGATCGTGCCGCCGCGGCGGACGGTGCCGGAGATCGCGCGCAGTGTCGTCGTCTTGCCGGCCCCGTTCGCGCCCAGCACCGCGACGATCTGACCCTCGTCGACGGCGAGCGAGACCCCGTCGAGCGCGCGCACCTGCCCGTAGCGCGCCTCGACGTCGCGCAGCTCAAGCAGCGCCATTGGTGTCCTCCGGCTGGGGCTTCTTCGCAGGCTGCTCGTCGGTGCCGAGATAGGCCTCGATCACGGCCGGGTTCGCTCGTACGTCGGCGGGCACGCCGTCGGCGATCGTCTTGCCGAAGTTCATCACGTGGACGTGGTCGGAAATGCCCATGACGAGGTTCATGTGGTGCTCGACGAGGAGCACGGTCAGCTTCCGGTCGTCGCGGATCTTCTGGATGAAGCGCCCGAGCTCCGCCACCTCCTCGTGGTTGAGGCCGCCGGCGGGCTCGTCGAGCAGCAGCAGCTTCGGCTGCGACACGAGCGCCCGCGCCAGCTCGACGCGCTTGAGCGTGCCGAAGGGCAACCCGGCCACCGGCCTCCCGCCGATCGGCCCGAGCCCGACGTAGTCGAGTGCCTCGAGCGCATCGTCCACGACCCGGCGGCCGCGCGTGTGGGCGCCGACGAGCACGTTTTCGAGCACGCTCATCGACTTGAACAACTCGACGTTCTGGAAGGTGCGAGCGATCCCGAGCCGGACGATGCCGTGCACAGGCGTCTTCAGCAGGCTCTGGCCCGCGAACTCGACCTCGCCCTCGTTCGGCCGGTAGAGGCGCGTGATCACGTTGAACGCCGTCGTCTTGCCGGCGCCGTTCGGCCCGATCAGCCCGACGATCTGGCCCTCGCCGACGTCGAACGAGACGCCGTCGAGGGCGACGATCCCGCCGAAGCGACGGGTGACGTTCCGCAGCGAGAGCAGGGCCATCGGCCGGTGGAGCTTATTCGGGTCGGCGGGGCGGCGGCAAAAGAACGCTACTCTGCCTCGCGTGAGTGAAGCCGCGACCGTAGCCCCGACCGAACCCGTCGACGAGGCGCACATGAGCCGCGGGCAGAAGGTCACGAACCTGATCGGGGTCACGATCCCGTTCGTCGCCTTCCTCGCGTCGATCTTCTTCTTCTGGGGCAGCTGGGTGACCTGGCGCGACCTGGTCATCTTCGCGGTCGTTCTATGCCCTGACGACGCTCGGGATCTCGATCGGCTTCCACCGCCTCTTCACGCACCGCTCGTACGAGACGTACAGGACGATTCGCTACGGCCTCGCCGTCCTCGGCTCGATGGCGGTGCAAGGCCCCGTGATCCGCTGGGTCTCCGATCACCGCAAGCACCACAGCTTCGCCGACCGCGAAGGCGATCCGCACTCGCCGCACGCCGGCTTCGGCCCTGGCCTCCGCGGCAAGATCGCGGGCCTCTGGCACGCGCACATCGGCTGGCTCTTCCGGACCGTCGGCCGGGCCGAGTGGACGAAGTACGCCAAGGACCTGCTCGCCGACCGGGGCATGGTCTTCATCTCACGCTGGTTCCCGGCGTGGGTGGCGGTCTCGCTGATCTTGCCGTTCATCGCCGGTTGGATCTGGGGCGGCACACTCGGCGCAGGCCTCCAGGCGATGTTCTGGGGCGGCCTGATCCGGATCTTCCTGCTCCATCACATCACATGGTCGGTCAACTCGGTCTGCCATTTCGTCGGCTCGCGCCGTTTCCGGGTCAAGGACGAGTCGCGCAACGTCTGGTGGCTCTCCTGGATCTCGTTCGGCGAGTCCTGGCATCACAACCACCATGCGTTCCCGTCGTCCGCGTTCCACGGCCTCAAGCCCTGGGAGCTCGACATCGGCGGGCTCGTGATCAGATTGCTCCGCCGCCTCGGCCTCGTCTGGAAGGTCAACGTGCCGACGGCCGAGATGCAGCAGCGCCGCCGCGAAGTCCTCTCGTAGGCCGATGGGCGCGCCGGAGACGCCGGCCGACTCGCCGCTGACGCTCGGCGACGTGATGTCGTCGCCGTTCTACGGGCAGCTGATGACGCCGGAGCTCGCGCCGGGCGATCCCGCCTTCCCGTTCGACCTGCCGCTGCTCGAGGGCGGCGAGCGCGTGCGCCTCGCAGACTTCGCCGGCGAGCGTCCGGTCGCGCTCGTCTTCGGCTCCTATACCTGACCGCCCTTCCGCCGCCAGTTGGGCGAGCTGGAGGATCTCTACGACCGCCACGGCGACGACGTCGCGTTCTTCATCGTCTACATCCGGGAGGCACACCCCGAGGACGGCTGGGTGCTCGCCGACAACCGCCGTGAGGAGATCGCGCTCGTCGATCCGGTCTCGCTCGAGGAGCGGGCGGCGGCGGCCGACGCCTGCGCGCTGCGGCTCCGGACGCGGATCCCGACTCTGCTCGACGACGTCGACGACGCGGTCGCCTCCGCGTACGGCGGTTGGCCCGACCGGCTCTATCTGATCGGCCGTGACGGGAGCGTCGCCTTCCAGGGCGAGGTCGGCCCGGACGGCTTCAAGCCGGAGGAGCTGGCGCACGCAATCAGGGTCGAGCTCGGCTAGTCGAACGTGTACGTGCCGCCGTCCGCGAACTCCTTCAGGATCCGGCGGCTGACGACCATTCGGTGCACCTCGTCCGGGCCGTCGTAGATCCGGGCCGCGCGCGCCTGCTGCGCCATGAACCCGAGCGGCGTCTCGTCGGTCAGGCCACGGGCGCCGTGGGTCTGGATCGCGCGGTCGATCACGTCGTTCAGCACCCGGGCGGCGTAGAACTTGATCAGCGAGACCTCGACGCGCGCCTCGTCGCCCTCGTCGAGCTTGCCCGCCGCGTCGAGCGTCATCAGGCGGCAGGCCTGGATCTCGGCGGCCGAGTCGGCGATCCAGTTCTGGATCGTCTGCTTCTCGGCGAGCGGCACGCCGCCGACCTCCCGCTCGAGGGCGTAACGGCACATCAGCTCGAAGGCGCGCTGCATCTGGCCGAGCCAGCGCATGACGTGGTGGATCCGCCCCGGCCCGAGCCGCTTCTGCGCGATCCGGAAGCCGTCGCCGGGCTCCCCGAGAACGTTGTCGCGCGGTACCCGGACATCGGTGTAGCGCACCTCGCAGTGGGTCGACCAGCCGCGGCCGGCGTGCCCGAGCACCGGAATCGGCCGGATCAGCTCGTACCCGGGTGTGTCGGCCGGAACGAGGATCTGGCTCATGCGGCGATGCGGCGGCGCGTCGGGGTCGGTCACGGCCATCACGATCCCGAAGGTGGCCCCCTCGGCCGACGACGAGAACCACTTGTGGCCGTTGATCACCCACTCGTCGCCGTCGAGCACCGCGGTCGTGCGCAGGGCGGTCGGGTCGGCCCCCGAGACCTCGGGCTCCGTCATCGAGAAGAACGAGCGCGCCGTCCCCTCGACGAGCGGCTTCAGGAACTGCTCCTTCTGCTCGTCGGTGCCGAACAGGTGCAGGATCTCGCCGTTGCCCGCGTCGGGCGCCTGGCAGTTGAAGACGAGCTGCGCCCACATGCTGCGACCGATCTCCTCGTTCAGGAGCGCGTACTCGAGGAACCCCGAGCCGCTGCCGCCCGCCTCGTGCGGCAGGTGCGGCGCCCAGAGTCCGGCGGCCTTCGCCTTCGCGCGCAGCTCGGCGATCAGGAGGTCGGCAGCATCGTCCTCACGCGCCGAGCGCCGCCTCGTTCGGGTAGACGTGCTCCTCCATGAACGCGCGTACCTCCGCGCGGCGGGCGGCGACGTCTGGTGCAGCGGCCAGCTCGGTCATGCTCCGACCCTACCGCCGTAGGATCCGGGGGTGAAGCCCCAGGAGCGAATCGCCCAGCTCGACTGGTGGCACACGATCGAGATCGCGCCGGGGGTCGTGACGCCCGGAGGCTGGGATCTCCGCCCGACTGCCGAGCGGATGCCGTGGCCGCGCTCGCTCGCCGGGATGCGCTGTCTCGACGTCGGGACGATGGACGGCTATCTGGGCATTCGAGCTCGAGCGGCGCGGCGCGGCGCGAGGTGGTCGCGACCGACGTCCTCGATCCTTCGCGGCTCGACAGGTTCGCGGCAGACCGGCTGCGGGAGCGGCAGGGCCGGCGCGACTCGGAGCAAAACTTCGCGCTCGCAGCCGAGCTGATGGGCTCGCGGGCGGAACTGCTCGATCTCAGCGTCTACGACCTCGACCCGGCCGAGACCGGCGAGTTCGACCTGATCGTGATGGGCTACGTGTTGCAGATGCTGCGCGATCCGATCGGCGGCCTCGAAGCCCTGCGACGCGTCTGCCGGCGGTCCCTGATCCTGCTCGACACCGTGAGTCTGCCGCTCGAGCTCGTCCCCTCCCCGCTCGCCCGGCTCGACGCGCGGCGAGACGGCAGCGAATGGTTCGTCTTCAACCGCCGCGGCCTGCGGAAGGCGCTCGAGCTCAGCGGCTGGGTCGTCGAGGAGACGACGTCCATCTTGCGCGACCGCCCAGGCCCGGCGATCGGCCCAGGCGTTCTCGGGCTCCGAAGCAGCTTTCTGCACCGCGCAGGCATCCGCGGCCGCTCCGCCGCTCTGCGCGCCCGGCCGCTCACGGTCTAGAGTCGCTCTCTCCGTGTTGGAGCCCGGCAGCCAGGTCCAGAACGCGATCTATCTCGGCGGAGCGGAATGGCCGGTCTCGCCCGAGGACTGGGAGGCGAAGGCGCGCGAGACGCTCGAGCAGGGCCCGTTCGACTACGTCGCGGGCGGCGCCGGCTCGGAAGCGACCGTGCGGGCGAACCGAGAGGCCTTCGAGCGGCGTCGACTCCGTCCCCGGATGCTCGTCGGCACTGCGGAGCGCGACCTGTCCGTCGACGTGCTCGGGCTCCGCTCACCGGCTCCTTTCCTGCTCGCACCCGTCGGCGTGCTCTCGATCCTCCACGCGGAGGCCGAGCTCGGGGTCGCCCGCGCGTCGAAGGCGACCGGCGTGCCGATGATCCTCTCGAGCGCCGCCTCGACGCCGCTCGAGGACGTCGCAGCCGAGCTGGGGGACGCGCAGCGGTGGTTCCAGCTCTACTGGTGGGGCGACCGCGAGCTCGCCGGCAGCCTCGTCGATCGCGCCGCCGCAGCGGGCTACGGCGCGATCGTCGTCACGCTCGACACGCTCACCCTCGGCTGGCGTGACCGCGACCTCCGCAACGGTTACCTCCCGTTCCTGCAGGGAGAGGGTCTCGCCCAGTTCTTCAGCGACCCGCTCTTCAGGGAACGGCTGGACGCGCCACCGGAGGACGACCTGCAGACGGCGTCGCTGATGGCGCTCGCCGCGTTCCCGAACCTCGGCCTCCGCTGGAGCGACCTCGCGTGGCTGCGCGAGCGCACCGAGCTGCCGGTGCTCGTCAAGGGTGTGCTCACCGCCGAGGACGCACGGCTCGCACTCGTGCACGGCGTCGACGGGATCGTCGTCTCCAACCACGGCGGCCGCCAGGTCGACGGCGCGGTCGCCTCCCTCGACGCGCTCGTCGAGGTGCGCGCCGCGGTCGGTCCGGACGCGACGGTGCTGATGGACGGCGGGATCCGACGCGGCTCGGACGTCGTCAAGGCGCTCGCGCTCGGGGCGGACGCCGTCCTGCTCGGCCGCCTCTACGCGTACGGGCTCGCCGTCGGCGGGGCCGCAGGTGTCGAGGCCGTCATCCGGCAGCTCGCCGCAGAGCTCGACCTGACGATGGCCCTCGCCGGCGTGTGCTCAGTCCGCGACGTCGACGCCTCGATGGTCACCTCCGCGAGAGACTAGAGTCAGGCCGTGGATCTCCGCGACACGCCAGAGGAGGCAGCCTTCCGCGCGGAGCTGCGCGGATGGGTCGAGACGAACCTGACCGACGAGATCCGGCGCGGCCGCTTCGAGGAGGCCGGCCGCGACTGGAGCCGGAAGCTGCACGAGGCGGGTTACGCCGGGCTGACCTGGCCGAAGGAGTTCGGCGGCGCCGGCGCGCCGTACAGCCATCAGGCGATCTTCCTCGAAGAGATGGCGCGGGCCGAGGCGCCTCCGCATCTCGGCGTGATCGGGCTCGGAATGGCCGGGCCGACGATCATCGCCCACGGCACCGAGGCCCAGAAGGAGAAGCATCTCGAGAAGATCCTCTCGACCGAGGAGATCTGGTGCCAGGGCTTCTCCGAGCCGGATGCAGGCTCCGACCTGTCTGCCGTGCGCACGACCGCCCGTCTGGCGCTCGAGGGCGATCATTTCGTCGTCAGCGGCCAGAAGGTTTGGTCATCGTTCGCGCACATCGCCGACTGGTGCATCCTCGTCACCCGCAGTGATCCCGACAGCGAGCGCCACGCGGGCCTGACGTACCTGCTGGTGGACATGCACGCGCCCGGCGTCGACGTGCGGCCGCTGCGTCAGATCACCGGCGAGGCGGAGTTCAACGAGATCTTCTTCAGCGACGTCGAGGTGCCGGTCGAGAACGCCGTCGGCGAGATCGGCGGCGGCTGGCAGGTGGCGATGACGACCCTGCTGCACGAGCGCGGCACGCTCGGCTTCGCGCTCACCGCCGGGCTCGAGAGCCAGATCCGCAAGCTGGTCGCGCTCGCCAAGGAGAAGGGTGCGACCGACGTGCAGCGCGACGCGATCGCACGAGAGTGGATCGGGCTTCAGGCCGTCCGCTACACGAACTACCGCTCGCTGACGACGCTGATGAAGACCGGGATCCCGGGGCCGGAGGGTTCCGGCGCGAAGCTCTGGTGGTCGGAGGCGAACCAGCGCGTGACGAAGCTCGCGCTCGAGCTGCTCGGGCCCGAGGCGCAGGTGATGGAGAACGGGAACTACTGGCAGCACCAGCAACTGCGCTCGCGCGGCAACACGATCGAGGCCGGCACGTCGGAGATCCTGCGCAACATCATCGCCGAGCGGGTACTCGGGCTGCCACGTAGTCGATGAGAGACTGCCGCTGATGGAGTTCGCGTTCAGCCAGGAGCAGGAGGAGCTGCGGCGCGAGGCACGCTCGTTTCTCGAGGCAAACCCGGACGCACCGCTGTCGGAGCTTCGGGAGCTCGGCTGGCTCGGCGTCTCGGTCCCCGAGGAGCGGGGCGGCGGCGGGCTCTCATTCGTCGACGAGGCGATCCTGTTCGAGGAGGCGGGCCGCGCTCTTTACTCCGGCCCGTTCCTGACGACCGCTGTCGTCCTCCCCGCGCTCCCCGAGCTGGACGACCAGGCCTGGTCGGTCGAGCTCGACGGCCTCGTGCCTCATCTCGATGCCGTCGACAAGGTGCTGCGGGAAGACGGCAGCGTCGCCGACGCATCCGGCGACACGCTTTCGACGGTCGACGAGACGCGCCCGCTGGGCCGATTGGCCCAAGGTGCTCGAAGCAACCATGTCTCAGATTTCGGCGGTTTCGAGCCCGTCCGCCTGCGGCTACTCGCGGCGCTCGCTGCCGAGGCCGTCGGCGTCGCGCAGAAGGCGCTCGAGCTCGGCGTCGCCTACGTCTCCGACCGCGAGCAGTTCGGCAAGAAGATCGGTACCTATCAGGCCGTCTCGCATCCGCTCGCCGACACCTACGTCGAAGCCGAGCTCGCCCGCTCGCTCGCCTACTGGGCCGCCTGGTGCGTGGCCGAGGAGGACGATCGCGCCCCGGTGGCGGTCGCTTCGGCGAAGTCGTTCTGCGCCGAGACGGCGGTCGCCGCCTGCGAGCGCTCGATCCAGGTGCACGGCGGCATCGGCTTCACGTGGGAGCACGTCCTGCACCGCTACTACAAGCGCGCGCAGTGGATCGACGCATTTGGCGGCCATGCTGCGAAGCAGCGCGAAGTCGTCTCAGCCGCCCTCCTCGACTAGACAAGGAGCTCCATGCCAGTCCCGAAAGCGGAAGTGCTCGAGCTGATGCGAATGGACGTCGACCCGGCCGAGGTCGACGAGATCCGGGAGCTCTGGAAGGAGCACTCGAAGGCGGAGGACAACCGGTCGATCGAGGGGCTGCTGGCGACGCTCTCGGAGGACTGCGTCTACACGGTCTATCCCGACGACGTCTCCTGGCACGGCCACGAGGGTGCGGCGCGCTTCTACACCGAGCTCCTGACCGCGTTCCCGGACATCGTCTTCGAGCTGCAGAACATCGTCATCGGGCCGCAGGGCGTCGTCGAGGAGGCGATCGTCACGGGCACGCACAGCGCCAAATGGCTCGACAATGAGCCGACCGGCGAGAAGATGACCTGGCGGAACGCGATCTTCTTCCCGTGGGACGCGGACGCCCGGCGGTTCAAGGGCGAGCGCGTCTACACCGACGCCCCGAGGAGGGCTGCCTGATGGCGCATTCGTTCTCGTCCCTCGACGAGCTCGGCGACGGCGCCGGCTTCCGCAAGGTCCGCGCCCCGATGGGGATCACCGCCTTCGGCGTCAACGGCGTCGTCTACCCGCCGGGATTCCCCGGCATCCACCACTACCACGACACGCAGGACGAGCTCTACTTCGTCCACAGCGGCACCGCGAAGGTGGAGGTCGACGGCGAGGAGCGCGTCCTCGGGCCGGGCGGCCTCTTCCATGTCGAGTCGACGACGCCCCGGCGGATCTCGAACGCCGGCGACGACGAGCTCGTGCTCCTGGTCGTCGGCGGGAAGAACGGCTACGTCGAGCGGGACGGCCACGTGATGAGCGACGAAGATCTCGAGTTGCGGATGAACCTCGGAAAGGAGACCCCTTGAAGGGCCTGATGATGGACTTCCAGTTGACGCTGCCGACGATCCTCAAGCGGGCGGAGACGTACTTCCCGCACCAGGAGATCGTCACGCGGATGCCGGACCGGAGCTTTCACCGGTACTCGTTCGTGGACTTCGGCAAGCGCGCGCGGCAGCTCGCCGTCGCGCTCAAGGGAGTCGGGCTCGAGCCGGGCGACCGGGTGGCCACGCTCTGCTGGAACCACTACCAGCATCTCGAGGCCTATCTCGGGATTCCGTGCGGCGGCTACGTCCTGCATACGCTCAACCTGCGGCTGCATCCGAACGACCTCGGCTACATCGCCACGCACGCCGGCGACAAGGCCGTGATCGTCGACCGAAGCCTGCTGCCGCTCTGGGACCAGTTCAAGGACAAGACGCCGATCGAGCACGTCTTCGTCGTCGAGGACTCGTACGAGGAGCTGCTCGCCGGTGCGGATCCGGACGACTACGGCGACCCGAAATTCGACGAGGACACGGCCGCTGCGATGTGCTACACGAGCGGCACGACCGGGATGCCGAAGGGCGTCCTCTACTCCCATCGCTCCACCGTCCTGCACACGCTCGGCCAGGCGCTGGCGGCGCCGCTCGGCCTGCACGTGACCGAAGCGGAGACGATGCTGCCGGTCGTGCCGATGTTCCACGCGAACGCGTGGGGCTATCCGTACACCTGCCTGATGGTCGGCGCGAAGCTGGTCTTTCCAGGCCCCTTCCTCGACCCGGAGACGCTGCTCGACGACTTCGAGCAGGAGGGCGTCACGATCACGGCCGGCGTGCCGACGATCTGGATGGGCATCCTCGGGATGCTCGACAAGGAGCCAGACCGCTGGGATCTCTCGAAGCTGCACTCGATGCTGGTGGGCGGCTCCGCCGCGCCGCGCTCGATGATCGCCGGCTTCCGGCAGCGGCACGGCAAGACCGTCGTGCACGGCTGGGGGATGACGGAGACCTCGCCGCTCGCGACCGCCTCCGACTACGTGGCCGAGTTTCGCGACGCCGACGAGGAGACGCAGCTCGACGTCGTCGCGATGCAGGGCCTCCCGCTCCCCTTCGTGGAGCTCCGCGCGATGGACGACGAGGGCAAGGAGGTTCCCTGGGACGGCGAGGCGATGGGCGAGCTCGAGGTGCGCGGCCCCTGGGTCGCGGCAGGCTACTACGACACCCCCGAGCAGGCCGACCGCTGGACCGAGGACGGCTGGTTCAAGACGGGCGACATCGCCTCCTTCCACCCGCTCGGCTACGTGATGATCAAGGATCGCTCGAAGGACGTGATCAAGTCGGGCGGCGAGTGGATCTCGTCGGTCGATCTCGAGAACGCCCTGATGGCGCATCCTGCGATCGCCGAGGCGGCCGTGATCGCGATGCCGCACGAGAAGTGGGACGAGCGCCCGCTCGCGGTCTGCGTACTCCGGGAGGGACAGACGGCGACGCCCGACGAGCTGCGTGAGTTCCTCGCGCCCAACTTCGCGAAGTTCTGGCTCCCGGACGCGTACGAGTTCGTCGACGAGATCCCGAAGACGGCGGTCGGCAAGTTCCGCAAGACCGCGCTACGGGAGCAGTTCACCGGCCAGCCGGTCTCGTAGTGCAGATCGAGGGAAAGACGTTCATCGTCACCGGTGGCCGCTCCGGGCTCGGCGAGGCGACCGCCGCGATGCTCGAGCGCGAGGGAGCAACGGTGGTGATTGCCGACCTGCCCGAGACGGACGTGACGGACGCGGGCGCAGTGCAGGAGCTCGTCGACTCGTGTGAGGAGCTGCACGGCGCCGTCAACTGCGCCGGGATCGGCGGCGGCGCCCGCGTGATCGGTTTCCCGCTCGACCGCTTCCGCAAGGTGATCGAGGTCAACCTGATCGGCACCTTCAACGTCCTCTCGCTCGCCGCGGCGAAGATGGCCGAAGGCGAGCCCGACGCGGAAGGCACCCGCGGCGTCATCGTCAACACGGCGTCGAATGCGGCCTTCGACGGCCAGATCGGCCAGGCGGCCTACTCCGCGTCGAAGGCGGCCGTCGCCGGGATGACGCTGCCACTCGCGCGCGACCTCGCGTCGAAGGGCATCCGCGTCGTCACGATCGCGCCCGGCCCATCCGACACGCCGATGCTCGGGCCGATGCGCGAGGACATCCGCGAGAGCCTGACCTCGCAGATCCCCTTCCCGAAGCGGCTCGGCCGCGCCGACGACTTCGCCGCGCTCGTCAAGCACATCGTCGAGAACGAGTACCTGAACGGCGAGGTGATCCGCCTCGACGGGGCGCTTCGCATGGGCCCCAGATGAGGCAAACAGAGCTAAAGGAGACAGATGGCTGAGTACGTCCGAGTCGAACAGGACGGCCGCGTTGCGATCGTCACGCTCGACCACCCGCCCGTGAACGCGCTCTCCTCGCAACTGCTCGAGGAGCTCGAGGAAGAGTACGACCGGCTCGACCGCTCCGACGACACGCGCGCGATCGTGCTCAGGGGCGAGGGTGACAAGGCGTTCGTCGCCGGCGCCGACATCACCGAGTTCCCGGCGATGCGCGAGCAGATCGAGGAAGCGGCGGAAACCGGGTCGGCGCGCGGGATCCAGAAGCTCGCGGCGCGGATGGATGCAGGCCGGACGCCCGTCGTCGCCGCGATCCACGGCTACTGCCTCGGCGGCGGGCTCGAGCTCGCGATGGCCTGCGACATCCGGGTCGCCGCCGACGACGCGCAGCTCGGGCAGCCCGAGATCAAGCTCGGCCTGATCCCGGGTGGTGGCGGCACGCAGCGGCTCCCGCGCCTCGTCGGCCAGGGACGGGCGCTCTACCTCAACCTCAGCGGCGACCCGATCTCGGGCTCGCAGGCCTACGACTGGGGGCTCGTCGAGCGGGTGGTATCTCGAGCAGAGCTGCTCGAAACGGCACTCGAGCTGGCGCGAACGCTGTCCGAGCGCTCGCCGTTTGCGATGGGCGTGATCAAGGAGCTCGCAGCAGAGACGCGCGACCTGCCGCTCTCCGAGGGGATGCGGCGCGAGGCCCAGGGCTTCATCCGCTGCATCGGCAGCGCCGACGGCGCGGAAGGCGTGATGGCCTTCCTGGAGAAGCGCAAGCCGGAGTTCACGGGGAAGTGAAAGCGGCCGTCCTGCACGAGATCGGCGCGCCGCTCTCGGTAGAGGACGTGCCGGAGCCGGAGGCGGGCGACGGGCAGTCCGTGATCGACGTCAAGGCGGCCGGGATCAACTTCGCGGACGTGCTGATGCGGAACGGCCTCTACCCGCAGCCGCCGGAGCTGCCGGTGATCCTCGGGAACGAGGTGGCAGGCGACCTGGACGGGCGGCGCGTGATCGCGTTCGCGCGGAGCGGCGGGGGCGGGTATGCGGAGCGCGTCGCGGTGGACGATCAGTGGATCTTCGACCTGCCACCGAATGCCAGCTACGCCGAGGGTGCGTCGCTGCTCACGACCTACCTGACGGCGTGGATCCCGTTCATGCGGCAGGCACGCCTCCATCCCGGCTCGAACGTCCTCGTCACCGCGGCCGCGGGAGGTGTCGGCACGGCCGCGATCCAGCTCGCTGTCTTCCTCGGCGCGACGGTCACCGCCGCCGCCGGATCGGAGGACAAGCTCGCGCTCGCCCGGGATCTCGGCGCGACCCGGACGGTCTTCTACGAGGAGATCACGGAGCTGGACGACATCGACGTCGCGTTCGACCCGGTCGGCGGCGCTGTCTTCACGGCCTGCGTGCAGGCGTTGCGGCCGCTCGGCGTCGCGATCGCGATCGGCTTCGCCGGCGGCGCCTGGGAACCGGCCGACCCGGCGCGGCTGGTTGGCCGCAACGTCGGTATCCAGGGGTTCTTCCTCGGCCGGCTGCTGGGCTTCCGGCCGGAGCTCGTCCACGAGGAGGTCGAGGAGCTGCTGGCGTTGTGGCGGCGAGGCGCCATCCAGCCGGTCGTCGGCGCCGAGTTCCCGCTCGAGCTGGCGACCGAGGCGCACGACCTGATCGCGTCCCGCAGGTCGACCGGAAAGGTCGTCCTTGTTCCCTGAGACCGCCCTCGTCACCGGGGCAGCCGGCGGGATCGGGCGCGCGATCGTTGCTGCGCTTGAGGCCGAGGGTGCCGCCGTCCGCGGCCTCGATCTCGTCGACGGCTTCGACGTCTCCGACCCCCTGGCCTGGGTCGAGGTCGAGCCCGCAGACCTTGTCTGCCTGAACGCGGGCGTGCTCGCCGCCGGCGACGGCTCGCTCGACGACTACCGCCGCATTCTCGGCGTCAACGTCGACGGCGTCGTCTTCGGTGTCCAGGCGCTCGCGCCGAGGATGCAGTCCGGCAGCGTCTTCGTCGTGACCGCATCGCTCGCGGGGCTGATCCCGATGGAGTCAGACCCGCTCTACGTGCTGACGAAGCATGCCGTCGTCGGCTACGCGCGCTCGCTGGCGCCGCTGCTCGAGCCGCGCGGGATCCGAATCAACCTCGTTTGCCCCGGGATCGTGCGGACGGCGATGACCGAGCCGGCGCAGGCCGACCTCGACGCCGCCGGCTTCCCGCTGATGGAGCCGGAGCAGATCGCGGAAGCCGTGCTCGTGGCGGCTCGGAGCGAGCAGACCGGCCAAGCCTGGGTGTGCCAGCCAGGCCGCGAGCCCACCCTCTTCAAGTTCCCGAACGTCCCCGGACCGCGGGTCGAGGGCGCCGAGGGGATGGTGCCGCAGCTGTGAGTTCCCAACAATTCAGCAACTTTTCTTCCCCAACCGTCTCTTTGAGACGTGTCTGGGGACAGTCCCCAGACCGGTCCCTCGCGGACGTGTTCGAATGGGAAGTAGCTCGATGAAGCTCGGGATGCAGCTCGGCTACGACGACCCGATCGGGTCGGTGGCGACGGCGCAGGAGGCCGATCGGCTCGGCTTCGACTCCGTCTGGACGTCCGAGGCGTGGGGCGCCGACGCCGTCACCGTCGCCTCCTGGATCGCGGCGACGACCGAGCGGATCGGGATCGGCACCGCGATCATGCAGATGCCGGCGCGCACGCCGGCGATGACGGTGATGACCGCCGCCACGCTCGACCAGCTCTCCGGAGGACGTGTTCTGCTCGGTCTCGGCACGTCGGGGCCGCAAGTGGTCGAGGGCTGGCACGGCGTCCCGTGGGGGAAGCCTCTCGGCCGCACCCGGGAATACGTCGAGATCGTCCGCGCCGGCCTTCGCCGCGAGACGGTCGAGCACCACGGCCCGCACTACGACATCCCCTACACCGGCGACGACGCAACCGGCCTGGGCAAGCCGCTGAAGCTGATCCTGAAGCCGCTCCGGCGCGACGTACCGATCTTCCTCGCCGCGCTCGGCCCGAAGAACGTCGCGCTCGCGGTCGAGATCGCCGACGGCTGGCTGCCGATCTTCTTCTCCCCCTACCGCTTCCGCGAGCTCCATGGACCGTCGCTCGTCAACGCTCCCGACGACTTCCAGATCGCAGCGCTCTGCCCCGTCCTCGTCGACGACGACGTCCAGGGCTGCCGCGACATGCTGAAGCCGATGCTCGCGCTCTACATCGGTGGCATGGGCGCCCGCGGGAAGAACTTCTACAACTCGCTCACTCAGCGCTACGGCTTCGAGGAGGCGGCGGCGAAGATCCAGGAGCTCTACCTCTCCGGGATGAAGGGGGAAGCGGCGATGGCGGTGCCGGACGAGCTCGTCGACGAGATCGCGCTCGTCGGCCCGAAGGAACGGATCGCGGAGCGGCTGGAAGCGTGGCGCGAAGCCGGGATCTCGACGCTTCTGATCCAGACGCGCCAGCAGGAGGCGCTCCACGTGATGGCGGAGTTGCTGTTGTGAAGGACGCGTTCGCGGCGGCGCTCGACGCGCCGGTCGAACGTGCGGTGCTGCTCGCGGGAGGTGCCTCAAAAGAGGCCTGGGCAGTCGATTCCGGCGGCCGCGAGCTACTGATCCGGCGCGCGGCCGGCGGCGTCATCCACCAGGCGACCCTGACGCTCGAGCAGGAGTTCGAGGTGCTGCGGGCCGCGCATGAGGCCGGTGTAAAGGTGCCCGAGCCGATCGCCTACCTGGGTGAGATCGACGGCCGCGAGGCCTTCGTGATGGAACGGATCCACGGTGAGACAATCGGTCGCCGGATCGTCAAGGCGCCGCCGCCCGGCCTCGACGTTCAGTTGGCCGAAGAGCTGGCGAAGATCCACGCGATTGCGCCGTCACGCCTGCCCTTCCTCCAGTCGGCGGACAAGATCGCGCGCTTTTACGAGGAGCTCGACTCGGTCGGCGAGCCGCACCCCGCGATCGAGCTCGGCCTCCATTGGGCGAAGGAGCGGCTCCCGACGAACCGGGAGAACGTCGTCGTGCACGGCGACTGGCGCATCGGCAACATCGCCGTCGACGAGCAGGGGATCGTGGCGGTGCTCGACTGGGAGTTCGCGCACCTCGCCGACCCGGTCGAGGATCTCGCCTGGCCGCTCGTGCGCGCATGGCGCTTCGGCGCCGACGACAAGCATCTCGGCGGCGTCGGCGACCTCGACCGCTATCTCGAGCGCTACGCCGAGCTGACCGGCATCGAGGCGACGCGCGACGAGCTGCTCGTCTGGGAGGTCTTCGGGAACGTCAAGTGGGCGGTCGGGTGCCTGACCCAGTCACGTCGGCACTTCAACGCGCAGGAGCGGAGCGTCGAGCTCGCCGTGCTCGGCCGGCTCGCGGCCGAGATGGAGTACGAGCTGCTCGACCTCATCGACCATGCCGCATGACCGTCCCACCCCCCAGGAGCTGGCGGAGGCGGTCCGCGAGTTCCTGCAGGAGGAGATCCTTCCGATCCTCGACGATCACCGGCTGAAGTTCCGGACGCTCGTCGCGATCAACGGCCTCGGGATCGCGGAGCGGGAGCTCGCGGCCACGGCGACGCCGCGCGAGGAGGACTGGGAGCTCGCCCGCAGGATCCGCGCCGGCGACGTCCCCGAGAACGCAGTCGCGCTGCTGAAGGAGCAGGTGGCGCAGAAGCTGCGCGTCTCGAACCCACGGCAGCTCGCCAAGTACGAGTGAGGCGGAGGCTGTACCTGATGCGGCACGCCGAGGTGGCGTACTTCGCCGACGGCAGGCCCGTCGACCCGCGCGAGGTGCCGTTGACCGATGCCGGTCGCGCCCAGGCTCACGCTGCCGCCGCCGCGCTCGCCGGGATCACGTTCGACCGAGTGGTCACGAGCGGCGCGCCGCGGACACTCCAGACCGCCGCGATCGTCGCGCCCACAGCCGGCACCGGAGTCGTGGCCCGACCTCTATGAGATCGGCGGCGGCCGCTTCTCCGAGATCCCGGAGGAGGAGCTCGAGGAGGAGTTCGTGCACGCCTTCCGCGGTGTGGTGCCGAACGACGCGCGCTTCCTCCGCGGCGAGTCGATCGGCGAGCTCTTCGACCGGGTCCTGCCGGCCCTCGAGCGGCTCCTCGCCGACGAATGGGACACGGCTCTTGCAGTCCTGCACGGAGGTGTCAACCGCGCGATCCTCTCCTTTGCCCTCACCGGCGAGCGCCTCTTCCTCGGCCCGTTCGAGCAGGCACCTGCGTGCATCAACGTCCTCGACGTCGGCGACGACTGGATCGTCCGCGCGGTCAACATCGCTCCCTACGACCTCGCCCACGGCGCGCACCGGCAGACGACGATGGAGCGCTACTGGACCGAGTACCGCAGCTAGAGCAGCGCGCGGAGCACCTCGATCTCGTTCTCGTCCGCGCCGAGGTAGGCGCCCCGGATCACCGTCCATTTCCGCATCCGCTCCTCGTCGAGACCGGCCTCGGCGAACACCGCGAGCCGCCGCTCCGTCAGTCCGAGATCCATCCGGTACGGAATCGGGTTCCAGAGGAACGACGGGATGTCGTACTCGGGCTCGCCGAGCATCGGCTTCGGGTCGATCGCGAGGTGGCCGCGCGGCGAGGCGAGGATGTTGTGGTGGTGGAAGTCGCCGTGGACGAGCACGTCGCGTCCGATGTCGCGTGAGTCGTAGAGCTCGCGCGCGAGCGGCACGAGCGGATGCCCGCCGGCGCGGTCGAGCCAGCGCGGCACCCAGTCGCCGATCCAGCGGAACGGCTCTGCCGCGGGCTGCCAGAGCCGGAGCCCGACCTCGGCTGCGATCTGCGTCGCCTCGTCCTCAGGCAGCTGAGCGATGTCGTCACCGGGAAGCACCCGCTCGACGAGGAGCGCACGACGCGCGCGGTCACGCCGCAGCAGCCGGACAGCGCCCTCCCCGGCCCACAGCTCGAGCGCCTCGGCCTCCTCGTCCGACTCGTCGTCCTCGGGCGGCGTCACCTTCAACACCGCGTCGTCGCCGGCAGGCGCGACGAACGAGTACCTCGCGAGCGCGAACGGCTCGCCGAGCTCGACGTCCCATTCCGATGCGACCTCGCGCGCGATCCGCTCGAGCGGCGCGAGGTCAGGCCGGTCGTCGCTCAGTTAAGGCGCTCGACGACCATCGCCATCCCCTGGCCGCCGCCGACGCACATCGTCTCGAGCCCGATCGTGCCGTCGACCGTGTCGAGGTCGTTCAGCAGCGTGCACATGATCCGGGCGCCGGTCATTCCGTAGGGGTGACCGAGCGCGATCGCGCCTCCGTGCGGGTTCAGCTTCTCGCCGAACGGGTCGACGCCGACCTCGCGGCAGACCGGGATCACCTGTGCGGCGAACGCCTCGTTCAGCTCCATCACGTCGACGTCGTCGATCGTCATCCCCGCCCTGCCGAGGGCGACCTTGACCGCGTCGATCGGGCCGACGCCCATGATCTCGGGATCGAGCCCGGTGACGGCCGAGGCGATGATCCGCGCGCGCGGCTTCATGCCCAGCTCCGCGGCACGCTCTTCGGACATGATCACGAGCGCGGCAGCACCGTCGTTCAACGGGCACGAGTTTCCGGCCGTGACCTTGCCGTCGGGGATGAACGCGGGCTGTAGTTCCTGCAGCTTCTCGAAGGTCGAGCTCGCGCGCGGGCCGTCGTCGGCCGAGACAACGGTACCGTCCTCCTTCGTGTACGGCGTCAGCTCGCGGTCGAAGAAGCCCGACGCCTGAGCCGCGACGGCACGCTCCTGCGAGCGCTGCGCGAACCGGTCCATGTCGTCGCGCGAGACGTCGTAGCGCTCGGCCACGTTCTCGGCCGTGAGCCCCATCGGGATGTAGACGTTCGCGATCGCGCCCTCGCCGACGAGCTTCGGATGCAGCTCCTCCGAGTCCTTCGGGTAGCCGTCGACCTGCGAGATCGACTCGACACCGGCGGCGACGTAGACGTCCCCCTCATCCGCCTTGATCGCATGGAATGCCATCCGCGCGGTCTGGAGCGACGAGGCGCAGAAGCGGTTGACGGTCGTGCCGGGGACGCGCTTCGGCAGCCCGGCGAGGAGGGCAGCGCGGCGGGCGAGGTTCATCCCCTGCTTTTCCTGCGGAAAGCCGCAGCCGACCATGACGTCGACAATCTCGTTCGGATCGAGGCCCTCGGCCTGCGCGACGGCCTCCTTGATCGCGAACGCGAGCAGGTCGTCCGGGCGGACGTCGACGAACGATCCCTTGCCGGCCCGCCCGATCGGCGTGCGGACGGCGCTGACGATGACGGCTTCGGGCATTCCTCGGTCTCCTTAGGTGAAAGCGCTCTCTCCGGTCAGGGCCGGCCGACGATCAGCGTCTGGATCTGGCTCGTGCCCTCGTACAGGGTGGTAACGCGGGCGTCTCGCAGGTATTTCGCCACAGGGTATTCGTCGACGTACCCGTAGCCGCCGAGAACCTGGACGGCCGCGTTCGCGGCGCGCACCGCGACCTCGCTGGCGTACCACTTCGCCACCGCCGCCTCGACCGTGTACGGCCTACCGGCATCGGCGAGCGCAGCGGCTCTCCAGGTGAGGAGCCGCGCCGCCTCGGTCTCGACGTGCATCTCGGCGAGCAGCTGCTGGACGAGCTGGAACGCCGAGATCGGCTTCCGGAACGCCTCCCGCTCGCCCGCGTAGGCGACCGAGGCGTCCAGGCAGCCCTGCGCGATCCCGACGCAGCCGGCGGCGAGCGAGATCCGGCCGTTGTCGAGCGCTGACATCGCGACCTTGAAGCCCTCGCCCTCGGCGCCGAGGAGCGCGTCCCCTGGCACGCGGACACCGTCCAGCGAGAGCTCGGCGGTGTCCTGCGCCCGCAGCCCGAGCTTGCCCTTCATCGGCCGCGCCTCGAACCCGGCCGCGCCGGTCGGAACGAGGAAGGCGCTGATCCCTTTCGGCCCCTCTCCTCCGGTGCGCGCGAAGACGATCGCCGTCGACGCCCAGGAGCCGAGCGTGATGAAGACCTTCGAGCCGGTCAGCACCCAGCCCTCACCGTCTCGCTCGGCCCGCGTTGCGAGCGCCGCGGCGTCCGAGCCGCAGCCGGGCTCGGTCAACGCGTAGCAGCCGAGCCGCTCGCCGCTCGCGAGGCCCGGCAGGTGCCCGTCTCGCTGCGCCTCCGTCCCCCACTTCGCAACCGTCTTCCCGTAGAGCCCGTTCGAGACGGAGACGATCCCGCGCACCGACGAGTCGGCCTTGCCGAGCTCCTCGCAGAGCAGGCAGTAGGAGACGGAGTCGAGGCCGCCGCCGCCGAGCTCCTCCGGCAGCGCCGCGGCGAGGAAACCCGCTTCCGCGAGCGTGCCGACGAGCGAGCGCGGCAGCTCTTCCGCCTCGTCCCAGGCCCGCGCGTTCGGCACGAGCTCGCGCGCACACAGCTCGCGGGCCGAGTCACGGATCAGCTCTTGCTCGGGGGTGAGAAAGAAGTCCATGAGAGAGACGTGGGGGCCGTCTCCGGCCCCCACGATCCTCTCAGGTCCTGCGTGGGGCTACCCGCGTGGGCGCCCGTCGACGAGCTGGCCCGTCAGGCTCCAGCCGCCGTTGTTGAACCGCATCATCTGCTGGTGCGAGATGATGAAGTGGTCGGTCTTGGACGTCTTCAGGCGGACGCCCGGCAGTGCGTACGGGCTGGTCTCGTTCAGCGAGAGCAGCGCGTTCATCAGGCCCTGTCGCGTGGGATTGCGGCCGGCCTTGTACATCGCCTGCACGAAGGTGTGCGCCTTCGCGAAGCCGTAGAAGTAGAGGCCGTCGGTGGCACGGGCCCGCGGCAGGTACTTCGTCATCAACGCCTTGTACTGCTTGACCGTGGCGTCGTTGTCCCAGGTCGGGGACGCCGGGTCCTTCAGGTAGGAGGCGCTGATCGAGCCGTTGACCGTCGCGGCGCTGGAGGCGCCGACTGCCGTCGTCATGAACGCATCGGTCGCGGAGACCGAGTTGACGTAGATGTTCGTCGGCTTCCAGTTGAGGGCGCGGATGATCGCGTAGGTCTGGATCGTGGGCCGCGGCGTCACGAAGATGACGAGCGTGTCCGCCCCACTCGCCCGCAGCTTCGCGAGCTGCGAGGACGGGCTCGGGAGCGTCACTTCGAACGCCTCCTCGCCGACGATCTGCCGGCGGGAATTCGCCGTGCCGAGCGCCGACTTGAAGCCGACCAGATAGTCCTTGCCGTAGCTGTCGTTCTGGTACAGGACCGCGATCTTCGCGTTCGGATGGTTGCGGCGGATGTCGCCGCCGTACAGCCGGCCCTCCGCGATGTAGTCCGGCTGCCAGCCGAGCGTCCAGGGGTACTGCTTGTACTGCGTGCCGAACTCGCTGGCTCCGGTCGAGACGAGCACGTGCGGGACCTTCGCCGAGTTCAGGTACGGCCGCACCGCCTGGTTGACCTCGGTGCCGAGCGTGCCGACGATCGCGAAGACCTTGTCCTCCTGCACGAGCTTCCGCTGTAGCTGGACGGAGTTGACCGGGTTGTAGCCGTCGTCGAGGTACTTGAAGACGACCTGGCGGCCGAAGACGCCGCGCTTCCCGTCCGGACCACGCCGGGCGTTGATGTAGCTGAAGAACGCCTTCATCCCCTGCGGGATCGGCGCATAGCTCGAGGCTGGCCCGGTCAGCGGGTACGTCCCGCCGATTACGATCGTGCTGGCTGTGATGCCCGGATCGGCCGCCTTGAGGTCGGACTTGGCGAACGCCGACGGGATGGCAAGGAGCAGCGCTCCGATGAGTGCCAGCCCGGCGATTGAGGCCCTACGCATATAAAGACTCCTCTTGGTCGTGAAAAGAGGCCCGCTGTGGCGCGAGACTACTCCTTCTCCCCTACTTAGACAACGGAACTGACCGGGAAGTTGGGGCGCGCCGAAAGCCTTTACAATTTACAACCGCGAAGGGTCGGTCACCGGCGCGCGGCACGCGAACCGCTCGCAGATGTAGACGGCCGGCGCCCCGTCGACGAGGCTCTTGCCGGCGAGCAGCGGCACCTCCTCCGCAGGCCCAACTGCGACGACGGTGTTGGGCTGCCAGGGCTCGAGCGCCGCGCGCGCGACGTCCGAGTCGACCGGCCCGGCGATCGCGAGCTCACGCGGCGGGCTCAGGTGCAGGTCGAGCGCGACGAGAGCCCAGCCGAAGGCCGACGGCGCGCGCTCGAGCGCCGGCCGCACGAGGCGGAGTACGGACACACCGAGCCGCGCGAGGTCGTCGTCACCGTAGATCCGCGCGAGTCTCAACAGGACGTGAGCCAGCATCGAGTTACCGGAGGGCAATGGGTGGTCGTCGAACTCTTTCGTCCTGCGCGACGAGCGGATCGCGAAAGCGATCTGCCAGAAAGAAGCCGCCGTGCTGCTCGTCCACGAACAGCTCGACCGCCAGCCGCGCGAGCCGGTTCGCCTCCACGAGCCAGCGGCTCTCGCCGGTCGCGACATGCAGCTCGAGCAGCCCGTGCGCCACGTTCGCGTAGTCGTCGAGGAACGCAGCGCCGCTCGTCCGGCCCTCACGCCAGCTCCGGCGCAGCGTGCCCTCGGCGCCGGAGAGCGGGCCGAGCAGGAACTCGCCGAGAGCCCGTGCCGCGTCGATCCAGTCCTGCCGCTCGAGCCGCCGGCCGGCCTCGGCGAGCGCCGCCAGCGCGAGCCCGTTCCAGGACGCGATCGCCTTGTCGTCGCGGAGCGGCTTCGGCCGGCGCTCTCGCACCTCGAAGAGGCGGGCCCTCGTGTCGTCGTCCAGCTCGCCGCGGAGGATCGAGCGACCGTGCTCGAACGGCTCCAGGAGCTCCGCCGGCGCGCCTTCGGCGTCCGTCCAGGTGAACGTCAGGCCCTCGACCCCCTCGGTATCGGCGTCCTGCGCCGATGCGAGCCCGCCCTCCGGCAGAGCCAGCTCCCGGAGCATGTACTCGATCGTCGCGCGGCAGATCTCGCGATAGCGCTCGTCGCCGGTGACGAGCCAGCCGTGCAGGTAGGCCGGTGCCAGGAGCGCGTTGTCGTAGAGCATCTTCTCGAAGTGCGGCACGAGCCAGCGGTCGTCGACCGAGTAGCGGTGGAAGCCGCCGCCGAGCAGGTCGTACATGCCGCCGGCCGCCATCTCGTCGAGCGTCTTCCGAACCATCGCCAGGCTCTGATCGTCGCCGCGGCGCAGGAGGAATTCGAGCACGGGCGCGTTCGGGAACTTGGGTGCGCGGCCCCAGCCGCCGTATGCGGGCTCGAACGTCGCGCCGAGGTTCCGCACGGCCGCCGCCAGCACCGCCTCCGTCAGCGGCTCGGTCGACGGACGGAGCTCAGCCGAGCGCCGCACGGCCTCGACGAGCTGCGTGGCGGAACGGGCAACGTCCTCCCGCCGCTCCCGCCACGCCTCGTCGATCGCAGCCAGCACCTGCCGGAAGCTCGCCAGCCCGTGCCGCGGCTCGGGCGGGTAGTACGTGCCCCCGTAGAACGGCTCGCCCTCGGGCGTCAGGAAGACCGTCATCGGCCAGCCGCCATGGCCGGACATGGCGACGACCGCCTCCATGTAGACCGCGTCGAGGTCGGGCCGCTCCTCCCGATCGACCTTGATATTCACGAAGCGCTCGTTCATGACCGCGGCCGTCGCTGCATCCTCGAACGACTCGTGCTCCATCACGTGGCACCAGTGACAGGCCGCGTAGCCGATCGAGAGCAGGATCGGCTTGTCCTCGGCGCGGGCCCGAGCCAGGGCCTCGTCGCCCCACGGGTACCAGTCGACCGGATTGTCGGCGTGCTGGAGGAGATACGGGCTGGTCTCGCCGGCGAGCCGGTTCACGCCAGCAGCTCCCGGACCCCGCGCAGCCGCGTCCGCAGCAGCGCCTGCGCGCGAGCGGAGTCGAGCGAGCAGTCGAGCGGGCGCGTGGCGGGCGCGGGCTCGCTGCGCACCGGCGCGCCCGAGACGAGCTCGGCGAACTCCGCGCGGGAGACGGCGTCGGCGCCGGCGACGTGCAGGGGGCCGGAAAGGTCGAGCTCGACGAGCTCGAGCAGCGACGCGGCGAGGTCGCCGAGCTGAACGGGATTTCGAATCTCGTTCGTGTAGAACGTCATCGAGGGGTCGTGCGCGGCCAGCTCGTGCTTCGATGGGCGTGCGCCGCCGTAGATCATGGAGGTACGGACCAGCAGCGCCGTCGGGTGGGCGAGGGCGACGCGGACCTCGGCCGCGGCTTTCGCGCGCCCGTACTCGCTGGCGGGTGCGAGCGGATCCTCCTCCACGTACGGCGACCCCTTGCGGCCGTCGAAGACGACGTCGGTGGAGAGGTGAACGAGCCGGGCGCCGACGGCCGCAGCGCCGAGCGCCACGTTCTCGGCTCCGGCCGCGGTCACTTCCGGATCGTCCTGCCGGTAGGCGGTGTGGATGACGACGTCGGGCTGCACCCGTTCAAAGAGAGCGCGCACCGCCTCGGCGTCGCAAACCTCGACGCGCTCCGTCGACGCGTCCGGGCGCAGCCGGGAGAGCTCGGACCCGAGATAGCCGGTCGCGCCGGTGACATGCAGCCTCACAGCTTGAGGCTATCCGCCGCCTGTCGTAGGCTCGCGCCATGAGACGAACCTTCTTGTGGATCAACTTCGTGCTGGCGACATTGATCGTCCTGCTGATCTTCGTGCAGGCGTACCTGATCACGGCGTACATCTCGGGCGCCGGCGAGGACGCCCTCGACGCGCACGGCTTCGTCGGCTTCGCGATCATCCACCTCGCCGAGCTGCTCGTGTTCCTGACCGCTTTCGGCGCCTGGCCACGCGCCTGGAAGTGGATCGGCTTCACCTTCTTCCTCTTCGTGCTCGGCACGGTGCAGCTCTTTCTGGCGCCGCCCGACGAGGATCCTGCCAGCGGCTGGGTGCACGGGCTGCACGGCCTGCTCGCGCTCGTCGTGATGGTCACCGCAGCCGTGATCGCCCACCGTGGCATGCGCGACCTGGGTCTCAGGCGTGCTTCGCCCGGCGGCGACGCAGATGCCGCACCACCTCAACAACTCCCGTAACCGCGATCGCGATCCCAAACGCGAGGAGGAGTCCCTTCCAGGGCTCCTCCTCGAACGTCTTGCCGCCGAAGTAGCCGAGCAGGACGGTGTAGCTACCCCAGATGACCCCGGCCAGCACGTCGTAGACGAAGAATCGCCGCCACGGGAACGTTTCGACGAACCCGGCGGTGAACGCGGTCACAGTCCGTCCGCCGGGGATGAAGCGCGCGACGACGATCAGGTAGCCCCCACGTTCGTCGAGCGTCTTCTGCGCCCATTTCAGCCGCTTCTGCGCCTTCTCGCCGGCGAAGAAGCGACGCTCGACGCGGGCGCCGAGGAAGTGGCCGAGACCGAAGGTGATGTTGTCGCCCGCGATCGCACCGAGCGCGGCGGCGAGAATCACGAGCTCGACCGACAGGCCACCGGTGCCGGCGACGACGCCCGCGGCGATCGCCGTCGCCTCGCTGGGCACGATCGGGAAAAACGCGTCGATCATCGCGATCGCGAAGACGATCAGATAGCTCCAGTTCGAGCCGGAGACGGCATCCACGATCGACTCGAACACTCCCGGCATCCTCGCAGAGGCGCTGCGTCCATGATTGGTTGATGGCGTTCCTGCCGCTCTCCGGCATCCGCGTGCTGGATCTGACGAGCTCGCTCGCAGGCCCGACCGCGACCGAGATCCTCGGCGCCCTCGGCGCCGACGTCGTCAAGATCGAACATCCGGGTCGCGGCGACGAGGCGCGCGACTGGGGGCCGAGGTTCTTCGCGGGCGGCAGCGTCATGTTCTTCGCGGCGAACGCAGGCAAGCGCTCGCTCGCGCTCGACCTGAAGTCGCCGGAGGGTCTCGAAGCGCTGCTGCGGCTGACCGACGGCGCGGACGTGGCGGTCCAGAGCTTGCGCCCGGGAGCGGCGGAGCGGCTCGGCTTCGGGCCGGACGCGCTGCGCGCTCGCAATCCGCGCCTCGTCTACGCGACGATCGGCGCCTTCGGAAGCGCCGAGCCGCTCGGCTCGGAGCCGGGGTACGACCCGCTGATGCAGGCCGCCGCCGGGATCATGAGCCTCACGGGCGAGGCCGACCGGCCACCCGTGCGGGTCGGCGTCTCGCTGATCGACATCGGCACCGGCGTCTGGGCGGCCCTTGCGATCGTCGCGGCGCTCCTCGAGGGGCGCGGCCGGACGCTGGAGCTCTCCCTCTACGAGACCGCGCTCTCGCTCGTGCCCTACCAACTCACCGACGTCCTTGCCGGAAATGATCCCTCGCCGCGCTCCGGCACCGCCTTCCCGCTGATCGTCCCGTACCAGGTGTTCGGCGCCGCCGACGGCGAGCTGATGGTCGTCGCCGGGAACGACCGGCTCTTCACGAAGCTCTGCGAGACGGTCGGTGCGCCCGAGCTCGCCACCGATCCTCGTTTTGCTACCAACCCGCTCCGGGTCGAGAACCGCGACCAGCTGATCCCGCTGCTGCAGGCCCGCATCGCGACGACGGGGTCAGCGGAGCTGCTCACCCGGCTCCGCGAGGCGGGCGTGCCCGCCTCGCCGGTGAACGACCTCGCCCAGGTCGCGCAGGAGAAACAGCTGCGCGCGCTCGGGATCCTCCAGGAGCTCGGCGGGCACGAAGTCGTTGCACCACCGCTCTCGGCCGACGGAGAACGCGTTCGCTACCGCTCCGCACCGCCACTGCTCGGCGAGCACACGGCCGAGCTCCTACGCGAGGCAGGCTACGAGGACGCCGAGATCGAGGAGCTGGCCGAGGCCGGCGTCGTGAGACTAGGTTCTGTAGACCCGCCCGGGTAGCTCGCGGCCGAGCAGCTCCTCGAGCCAGCGAGCGACCTCGATCAGCGCGTCGAGGTCGACGCCGGTCTCGATTCCCTCGCGCTCGAGCAGGTAGAGCACATCCTCCGTCGCGACGTTGCCGGTCGCACGCGGTGCGAAGGGGCAGCCGCCGAGCCCACCGACCGACGCGTCGAGCACCGTCGCTCCTGCCTCGACCGCCGTCCAGGCACAGGCCACGCCGGTGTGACGCGTGTCGTGGAAGTGGCCGCCGACCGGCACGCCGAGGATCAGCACCCGCTCGACGAGCCGCGCGACCGGCCGCGGCGTGGCGACGCCGATCGTGTCCGCCAGCACCACCTCCCCCGCGCCCGCCGATACGAGCCGGTCGGCGAGCTCGGCCACGACGCCGGGATCGACCGCGCCTTCGAACGGGCAGCCGAACGCGACACTGATCGTCGCAGTCGACGGCAGGTCGGCAACGGCCAGGATCCGCTCGACGCGTGCGGCCGCCTCCGCGAGCGTGGCGTTCCCGTTCCGCTGGTTGAACGCCTCGGTCGCGGCGAGGGTGACGTTGACGCGATCGATCCCGGTGGCGGCCAGTCGCTCCCAGCCGCGCTCGTTGAGGACGAGGCCGGAGAGCTCCGCGTCGACCTCGCCGACGGCGGCGACCACCTCCTCGGCGCCGGCCATTTGCGGCACGCGCTCGGGGTCGACGAAGCTCGCCGCCTCGACGCGCGGCAACCCGGTCGCCGCCAGGCGCCGGACGAGCTCTGCCCGCTTCTCCGGCGCGAGCGTTTCCGGCTCGTTCTGGAGGCCGTCACGGGGCCCGACGTCGCAAAGGGTCAGGCGCACAGCCGGCCTAGGATGACGGCGGCGGCCCGCGCCGACGCCGGGGGCGAAGCAACCGCGGCAGTGAACGCGGCTCCTCGTCGGTCGGCCGAACGCGGTCGATTGCCGCCTGCGAGAACACGCTCCAGAGCCCGATCCCGGCCAGCGCGAGCCCGATCGCCGCGACGGCGAGGAACTGGACGCTGAAGCCGCCCGCGACGAGGAGGAGCAGCGCCAGCACGAGGTCGATCCCGGCGAAGATCAGCAGCGGGATTGCGGGCAGCGGAGTCGGGCCGGCCGAGTCGCGCACGCCTACTCGTACTGGAGCGCTTCGAGTGGGTTGAGGCGGGCAGCGCGACGGGCGGGTGTGATCGCCGCCAGCAACCCGGCGACGACGGACACGACTGCGAGGACGACCAACTGGCTGATCGGCAGCTCGAAACGGAGGTCGTACTGGCTGAGCGCGTTCGTCACGAGCGCCGCGAGGAAGATCCCGAGCGGAAGCCCGAGTGCCGCGCCGATCAGCGCCGTGATCACACTCTCGTGCCGGACCATCCGTCGTGTCTGCCGGCGCGTCATCCCGACCGCGCGCAGCATCCCCAGCTCCCGGGTCCGCTCGAAGACCGACAGCGCGAGCGTGTTCACCATCCCGAAGAGGCTGATGATCACGGAGAGGGCAAGCAGGACGTAGAGCAGCAACAGGAACTGCTGGATCTCCTGGTCCTCCTTGTCGATCCACTCCGAGCGGGTCTGGGTGCGGGTATCGGGGAAGCCCGTGAGCGCGTCCTCAACAGCCGTTTTCGCGGCGGCCGTATCGCCCTCGACGTTGAGCAGCGTGAAGCGGTTTCGCGGGCGCTCGTACAGCTCGTCGAACGCCTCCTGGGAGACGCTGGCCGTGCCGAGCAGCGGGTAGAACGGGCTGCCCTCGTAGATGCCGCGGACGACGAAGTCCTTCGTCTGGTTGGCGGTCGAGCGGACCGTGAACGAGTCGCCGACGGCGAGGTTCCGGTCATCGGCGACGTTCCCGGGCAGCAGCGCGCCGTCGGTGCCGAGCTGCGTGAGCACCTCGTCCGAGCCCTCTTCCCAGCGGAAGTCGTACACCTCGGCAACGCGGTCGTCCAGACCCGTGAGGTTGGAGCCATCGCCGTCGATCTGTGCGATGTCCTGCCGGACGTTGCTGACGGTCTCGACACCGTCGACGTCGGCGACGGCGTCGCCGACCGCGGCCGGGAACTCGGAGTAGCCGTCCTGCGAGGTGACGATCAGGTCGGACTGGATCTGACGCTCGATGGCATCGCTGTTCGACACGCGCAGGCCGTTGGCGAGCACGGAGATGAAGGTCACGAGCGCGATCCCGATCATCAGCGCGGCCGCGGTCGCCGCCGTGCGGCCCGGGTTCCGACGCGCGTTCTCGCGACCGATGCGGTTGATCCGCCTTGCCGGCAGCACGCCCGGGAACTCCATCGGCCACTCGGGCTGCCACCTCGTCACCGCGCTCCGCACCCACATGATCAGCACGATCGGAATCAGCAGCGGGTTGATCAGGCCACCGAGCAGGAATGCTCCGACGCGTCCGAGTGCGTCGCCGGGGCCGAACGCGCCGTGCCGGAGCAGCCAGTACGGCAGCGTCCAGAACGGCCAGAGCAGGATCATCACGACGACCGTCAGCCACTCGCCGACCGGGCTGACGCCGACCGCGAGCGGACGCACGAGCCGCGACGAGAGCATCGCGACGCCGAAGAACAACGCGAGGACGCCGACACCGAGGAGGGCGAAGCGGTCGCCGGTGCCGATGTCGTCGTTGAGCGTCCCGTAGCCGAGCGCGAGCACGGCGAGCGCCACGACGACACCCGCGATGTACGGCGTGAAGCGCGCAAAGCGTCCGCGCGGCAGCGTCGCGCCCTCGCGGACCGCCGCGATCGGAGGCACACGGGTCGCCCGGATCGCCGGGAAGAGACCGGCCATGAGCGTCACTAGCGTCCCGACGAGCAGCGAGACGACGATCGTCCGGGTCGCGAACACCGTCTGCGTCTGGGGCAGATCCAGGTTCAGCGCCTTGAACAGCTCGTTCAGCCCGACCGCGAGGCCGAGACCGGCGAAGAGGCCGACGATGGAAGCACCGAGGCCGATCACCAGCGCCTCGAGGATCACGGACCGCAGCACCTGCCGCCGCGACGCGCCGAGCGTGCGCAGGGTGGCGAACTCCCGTGTCCGTTGCGCGACCGTGATCGAGAGCGTGTTGAAGATGACGAACGCACCGACGAAGAGGGCGATGCCCGCGAACGAGAGCAGGAAGTAGCGGATGATCGTCGTGAAGGTGGCGATCTCGCTCGACTCCTCCTGGGCCTGCTGGACGCCCGTCCGGACGGTGAAGTCGGTGCCGAGCTCGGAGGTGATTCGCTGCGTCAGCTGCTCCGGCGTCGTCCCGTCCGCCGCCGCGGCCGAAACCGCGTCGAGCTGCCCTTCCTTGTCCAGCAGCTTCTGCGCCGTGGGCACGTCGAAGATCGCGAACGTCGCCCCGCCGATCGAGCTGAGGTCGCCGTACTTCGCGATTCCGACGATCGTGAACTCCTGCGCCGGCCCGAGCGCCGCAACGCCGATCCGGTCTCCGAGCTCCAGATCCTCGTCCCCGGCGACGCCCTCGTCGATCACCACCTCGCTGCCGCCGCTGGGCCAACGACCCTCGACGAGATTGAGCGGGTTGAAGCGGTCGTACTCGGGCGCGGTCTGGATCCCGAACGCGAACGACGGCGCGCCGCCCGTGTCGATCGCCTCGCCGTCCGGCCGCAGCAGCTTCGTTTGGAAGTCCTGCACCGACCCCGTGGCGACCTCGACACCGTCGACCCCTTGGACCTGCGCGAGCGTCTCCTCCGGGATCGGCGGAGCCTGCGCCGACTCGCCCTCGAAGCTGAAGCCCGGGTCCTTTCCGGTCACGACCGCGTCGGTGCCCGCGTAGGAATCGACGAAGATCGAGTCGAACGCCTTGTCGATCGTGTCTGTCAGGACGTAGGCGCCGCTCATCATCGCCACGCCGAGGACGATCGCGAGCGCTGTGAGAACGCTCCTCAGCTTCCTGCCGGCGAGGCTCTTGAGCGCGAACCTGATCACCGGGCCGCGAGCTCCTCCATCGTCGCAAGCACGTCGTGGGGCTCCGAGCGCGGCAGGTCGCGGACGATCTCGCCGTCGGCGAGGAAGAGAATCCGGTCGGCGATCGCGGCCGCGCGCGCTTCGTGCGTCACCATCACCGTCGTCTGGCCGTAGGTGTCGACCGAGTCGCGCATCAGGGTCAGGATCTCGCCGCCCGTCGCCGAGTCGAGGTTGCCCGTCGGCTCGTCGGCGAAGAGCACGGTCGGCTGCGAGACGAGTGCGCGTGCGATCGCGACGCGCTGCTGCTGCCCGCCGGAGAGCTCGGAGGGCCGGTGGTGGAGCCGGTCGGCGAGACCGACCTTCTCGATCAGCGCGTCGAACCACTCGTCGTCCGCCTTCTCGCCGGCGATCGAGAGCGGCAGGACGATGTTCTCGGCCGCGTTCAGCATCGGCAGCAGGTTGAAGAACTGGAAGACGAACCCGATGTGACGGCGCCGCAGCTTGGTCAGGTCGGAGTCGTTGAGGGTGGTGATCTCCGTGCCCGAGATCGCGACCGTGCCGGTCGTCGGCTTGTCGAGCCCGGCCATGATGTGCATCAGGGTCGACTTCCCCGAGCCCGACGGGCCCATCACCGCGGTCAGCTTGCCCTGCTCGACCTCGAGCGAGACGCCCCTGAGTGCGTCGACTGCTGTGTCGCCTTCTCCATAGCGGCGCGTGACCTCGTCTGCGACGACGACCGCGCCCGGTTTCCCATTCTCCATCTGCCCTCCCTCGCGTTCGTCCGGACCCTACCGACCGGGCGCACAGCACCGCAGGGCGGTTAACCACACTGTTACCGCGCGTCCATCCTTCGGCCCGCCTCGGCCAGCACCTCGCCGAGGATCCCGACCATCTCGTCGAACTCGGCCTGGCCCGCGACGAGTGGCGGCGAGATCTGGATCACCGGGTCACCGCGGTCGTCGGCGCGGCAGATCAGGCCACGCTCGAACAGGGCTCCGGAGAGGTAGCCGCGGAGCAGGGTCTCGCACTCCTCGGGAGTGAACGTCGAGCGCGTCTCCTTGTCCTTGACGAGTTCGAGCGCATAGAAGAAGCCGGTCCCGCGCACGTCGCCGACGATCGGCAGGTCGAGGAGCGTCTCGAGCGTCGCGCGGAAGGCGCCCTCGTTTTCCAGCACGTGCTCCAGAATCCGCTCCCGCTTCATGATCTCGATGTTCTTGAGCGCGATCGCGCACATGACCGGGTGGCCGCCGAACGTGATCCCGTGCGCGTACATGGCCGTGTCCTGAAGAAACGGCTCCATGACGCGATCGGTCGCCATGACGGCGCCGATCGACGCGTAGGAGGAGGAGAGGCCCTTGGCGCAGCAGACGATGTCGGGCCGGATGTCGTACCGCTCCGACGCGAACCAGTGGCCGACCCGGCCGAACGCGGTGATCACCTCGTCCGCGGAGAGGAGGATGTCGTAGCGGTCGCACAGCTCGCGGACGCCGCGCCAGTAGCCCTCCGGCGGGGTGAAGGCACCACCCGCGTTCTGAACCGGCTCCATGTGGACGAGGCAGACCGTCTCCGGCCCCATGGCGAGGATCGTCTCTTCGAGATTCTCGAGCAGCATCGCCGTGAACTCGGCCTCGGTCTCGTCCGGCGGACGATGGAAGCGGTTGGTGTTCCGGACGTGCCGCACCTCGGGCACGAGCGGCTCGAACGGCATCCGCAAGGCTGGAATGCCGTTGATCGAGAGCGCGCCCATCGTCGTCCCGTGGTAGGCGACCTGGCGCGCGATCGCCTTGTACTTCCGCGGCGCCGGCGCCCCCACACGCTCGTCGTGGCGAGAGTCGTCGACATCGACTGGCTTGCTCCCGCGAGCCTGGAAGTACTGCCGCGCGAGCTTCCAGGCCGACTCGACGGCCTCGGAGCCGCCGGAGACGAAGAAGGCGCGGTTGAGGTCGCCCGGCGCCAGTGACGCGAGCTCCGACGCCAGCTCGATCGCGCGCGGATGCGCGTATGACCAGTTGGTGTAGAAGGGCAGCTCCTTCATCTGCTCGAGCGCCGCCTGCCCGATCTCCTCGCCGAAGCCGTAGCCGAGGTTGACCGAGAAGAGGCCCGCAAGCGCGTCGAGGTAGCGCTTGCCGTTCGCGTCGGTCAGGTAGCAGCCGTCGCCGCTCACGATCACGGGCACTTCGGAGTCGTGATAGCCGCCCATGCGGCTGAAGTGCAGCCAGAGGTGATCCCGTGCGGCCTGCTGCAGGTCGACGGCCGTCAGACCGGCTCCTCGTCGACTCGGCCGGCGCCGGAGACGACCGCCGGATCGACCGCCTCGAAGGGGCGCCGCGCGAAATAGCGGTCGCCGCGCCCGGAGTACCGCCAGACGATCATCAGGATCGCGCCGAGGACGAGGAACCCGTAGCCGATCGCGAGCGGCGGGGCCAGCCCGAGGATCTCCTGGCCCGAGTAGGACGCGCCGGTGTCGGCGAGCGACCGGGTGGCCTCGACGAAGAGAAACGCAAGGATCAGGGCGCCGATGGCCGGGCCGACGCCGATGATCACGAAGTTCCAGACCGACTTCGTCAGCTCGCGCCGGTAGTAGACGATGCAGCCCACCCCGCTGAGCGCGTAGTAGAACGCGATCATCAGCGCGAGCGCCGAGATCGAGTCGTAGAGGAAGTTCTCCGAGATGATGTTCGCCGGTACGTACCAGGCGGTCGCGAGAAACGCGACGACCGCGGTGGCGACGTGAGGGGTGCGGTAGCGAGGATGGATCCGAGCCAGGATCGACGGGTAGGCGCCGTTACGGGCCATCGAAAGCGTCGTCCGCGAGGCCGGGATGATCGTTGTCTGGGTCGACGCCACCGCTGACGTGACGATCGCCAGGATGACGATCTTGTCCCAGGGGGAGCCGAGGACGTCGAGCGCAAGCACGCCGAAGATCCCCTCGTCGTCGTCGAATTCCTCCAGCCTCGTGAGCCCTGCGAACGCGACGACGGCGACCGCGACCGACACGTAGGTGACGAGCAGGATCACCGTGCTCGTCAACGCCGAAAGACCCGGCACGAGCCGGCTGTTCGACGTCTCCTCGCAAAGGTTGACGGCGCTTTCCCACCCCCAGTACGCGAAGACGCCGATCAGGAGCGCCGTGATCAGCGCACTGCGATCGTCGATCGCGAAGGGTGAGAACCACGACCAGGAAGGATCGATCGCCTGCGGGCCTGCGTCACCGCCCAAGACCTTCGCCAGCGCAACCCCTGCGAAGATGAGCAACGCCCCCACCTGCGCCAGGATCATCACGTTCTGGAGCCGTGCCGAGAGCTCGGTGCCGAGGATGCAGACCCAGGTGAGCACGAGGATGTAGGCGATCGCGAGCGTCATCACGGCGGCCTTCGAGCCCGCCGCGCCGTCGGCCCCGAAGAGCAGATAGGTGTACCGCGCACCGACGTCGGCGAGCGAGCCGATCACGAGGATCCCGGTCGTGCAGACGGCCCAACCGCCCATCCAGCCAACCCACGGCCCGAGCGTCCGGGTCACCCAGGAGAAGGTCGTGCCCGCGTCGCGGTCGGCGCGGTTCATGTAGAAGAACGCGCCCGCGATCAGGAACATCGGCACGAAGGATGCGAGCAGCGCCCCGGGAGCCTGGATGCCGACGACGACGACGAGCGAGCCGATGATCGCGGCGAGCGAGTACGCCGGTGCCGTGGACGCGAGCCCGATCACGAGCGAGTCGAGAAAGCCGATCGCGTTCGGCTTGAGCGTCGCGGCCTCGGGTTCCGTCGAACTCGGAGGCGCCGCCGAGGTCGTCATGCGAGCTTCACCGCGACGTGCTTGATGCGGGTGTACTCCTCCATCGAGTAGCTCGACATGTCCTTGCCGTAGCCCGACTCTTTGAAGCCGCCGTGCGGCATCTCGGAGGCGAGCGGGAACAGATGCTCGTTCACCCAGACGGTGCCGAAGTCGAGCTTGCGGGCGGCGGCGAGAGCGCGGCCGACGTCCTGGGAGAACACCGACGCAGCGAGCCCGTAGCGGACGCCGTTCGCCATCGCGATCGCCTCCTCGTCGGAGCCGAAGCGCTGCATCGTCACAACCGGGCCGAAGACCTCGTCCTGGACGATTTCGGCGTCCTGGTGCACATCGGTGACGACGGTCGGCTTGACGAAGAAGCCGCGGTCGCCGATCGTCTCGCCGCCGGTGACCACCGTGGCCTTCGCGTCGACGGCGCGCTCGAGGAAGCCGAGGACGCGCTCCTGCTGCTCCCGCGAGATCACCGGGCCCATGTCGACGTCGTCACCGTCCGCGGGATCGGCGACCTTCATCGCCTCGAGCGTCTTCACCGTCTCGCCGAGAACGTCGTCGTAAATCCGCTCGTGCACGAGAATCCGCGACGACGCGGTGCAGTCCTGGCCCGAGTTCCAGTAGCCGCCGATCTTGACCGCCTCCGCGACGGTGGCCGGGTCGGCGTCGTCGAGCACGACCATCGGCGCCTTGCCGCCGAGCTCGAGGTGCACGCGCTTGAGGTTCGTCTGAGCGGCGCCGGTGGCGATCAGCCTCCCGGTTTCGACCGAGCCGGTCAAGGAGATGAGGCGGATCTCGGGGTGGCGCACGAGCGCGTCGCCTGCGGGGACGCCGTCGCCCGTGATCACCTGGAGCACGCCCGGCGGCAGGAACTCCTGCGCCAGCTCGGCGAAGCGCAGCGTGGTCAGCGGCGTCTGCTCGGCCGGCTTCAGGATCTGCACGTTGCCTGCCGCGAGCGCGGGACCGAGCTTCCAGACGGCCATCATCAGCGGGTAGTTCCAAGGGGTGATCCCGGCGACGACACCGAGCGGCTCGCGCCGGACGATCGACGTATAGCCCTCGACGTACTCGCCGGCCGCCTTGCCCTCGAGCGTGCGGGCGGCGCCGGCGAAGAAGCGGAGGTTGTCGGCGGAGAACGGCATCTCGTCGCCGGCAATCGCCATCGGCTTGCCGACGTTCTGCGACTCGAGCCGCGACAGCTCGTCCGCGTTCTCGTCGATGACGTCGGCGAGCTTGAGCAGCAGCTCCATTCGGTCCTTCGGCGTCTTCTCACTCCAGTCGGCGAAGGCCTTGCTCGCGGCCCTGACGGCGCGCTCGACGTCCTCGGCCCCGGCGCGCGGAACGGTCGCGATCGCCTCGCCGGTCGACGGGTTCAGTACCTCCATCGTCTCGCCGGATTCGGCGCCGACCCATTCGCCGCCGACGAGGTTCTTGTACTGGGTGGTCGAGACGCTCACGCGGAGCGCGAGCCTAGCGTGACTGCTCGACGTCGTGCGACGTCGAACCCGTCTCCGTTAGGCTCGGGTCGTGGGCGTGCTCCTGGTCGTCGGAACGCGGAAGGGCCTCTTTCTCGTCCGGGGCGACGACGAGCGGCGTTCCTTCGAAGTCGAAGGACCGCTCCTTCCCGGCTGGTCGATCAACCACGCCACTGTCGACCCGCGCGACGGCAGCCTCTACGCCTGCGCGAACAGCTGGGTCTACGGCGGGACGGTCCAGCGCTCGACCGACCTCGGTAAGACCTGGGAGCGCTCGGAGGGGCTAGGCCTCCCGGAGGAGAGCGAGTTGAAGCTCGCGTCGACGTGGCATCTCGAGCCGGGGCATCCGTCGGAGCCGGACACGCTCTGGCTCGGCGGCGAGCCCGGCGTCCTCTTCCGCTCGGACGACTCCGGCGCCAGCTGGCAGGTGAACGAGGGCGTGCTGAGCCACGAGACGCGCGACCAGTGGGCGCCTGGCGCGGGCGGGCTGATCACACACTCGATCACGCTCGACCCGGACGACGCGAAACGGCTCTGGATCGGCATCTCCGCGGCCGGCGTCTTCCGCACCGAGGACGGTGGCGCGAGCTGGGAGACGGCGAACCAGGGCACCGAGGCGTGCTTCTCCCCCGAGAACCGCTTTCCGGACGTCGGCCAATGTGTGCACAAGGTGCTCGCTCATCCCGGCCGGCCGGGGCGGCTCTGGCAGCAGAACCACTGCGGCGTCTACCGCTCGGACGACCACGGCACGAGCTGGGAGCGCCTGGACGAGAACGGCCTGCCTTCGGGCTTCGGCTTCGCTCTCGCGCTCGACCCTTCCGATCCCGACACCGCATTCGTGATTCCTGAGGAAGGCGCCGAAAACCGGGTCACCTGCGACGGGCGCATCGGGATCTACCGGACCACCGACGGCGGTGCGAGCTGGAAGCTGATCGTGGCGGAGGAGCCCGCGTGGGCCGCCGTGCTCCGAGAGGGGATGAGCTTCGACGACGAGGCCGTCTACGCGGGCACGCAGAGCGGTCACATCTACGCGCTGCGGCACGACGAGGTCGTCGAGGCGGCACGCCACCTGCCCCCGATCCTCTCGGTCGAAGCTGCCGCAGCGCACTAGGTCGTGGCGCGGTGGCGATAGTCCTCCTCCCCGGCCTGCTGGCAACCGAGGCGGGCGGACAGAAGCGCTTCGAGGTCGAGGCGAGTACGGTCGGCGAGGCGCTGCACGCCCTGCCAGTCGCCGACCTCATCCTCGACGAGCACGGTGAGGTACGAGCGCTCGTGCACGTCTACCTCGACGGCGAACGGGCGCACGACCTCAGCGCCCCGGCAGGGCCGAAGGCGCGGATCCTGATCGTCGCAGCGATCGCCGGCGGCAGTTCCGATGGCGCAAGATGAGCATCCGCGGAAGCGGATGCTCATCGCGCGAAGACCCCTAAAGGGGCCGCCCGCGGCCCAACATCAACTCAAGCCCGTAGGTCAGCTGCCACCAACCTCCGTGGGGATGCCGGTGATCTCACCGTTCGCGATCTGCTGCTCGATCGCAGCCACCCGCTCGACGTCCTCCGGCGGCACCTCGGAGCTCACCTTGCCGAGCCCGACGCCCTCCTCCTTGAGGCCGAACGTGGAGTTGCCGCCGCCGGCCCACTTGCCGTCCTTGATCGACCCGATCGTCAGGAACACGGCCGCGTCGACGCCCTTCTGCGCGCTCGTGAGGATGTGCGAGCCGAGGAAGGACTGGTCGGCATCGACACCGATTCCCCAGGCGCCGCGCTCCTCCGCCGCGTTGAGCGCGCCGAGCCCGCACCCGCCTGCAACCTGGAAGACGACGTTCGAGCCGCGTGCGATCTGGTTCAGCGCCAGCTCCTTGCACTTCGCCTGGTCGTCCCAGTCCTGCGAGTAGTCGAGCAGGGTCGTGACGCCGGGTGCGGCCTTCTCCGCGCCGGCGAAGTAGCCCGCAATGAAGCGATCGACAGGCGGCTCCTTCATGCCGCCGACGGCGCTGATCACATCGTTGCCGCTGCGCCGCTCTTCCTCGAGCCCGGCGAGGTAGCCGACGAGGTACCCGACCTCCTCCTCGCGGAAGAGCAGGCCCTGCACGTTCTTCGGCGTGCCCGGCACGAACGCCTGGTCGACGTCGATGATCGCGAACTTGACGGCCGGGAAGCGCTGCGCGACCTTGCCGATCGCATCGCCCTGCGCGAAACCCACGCCGATGATCAGGTCGTAGCCCTGGCGCGCCAGCGAGGTCATGTTCGGGATGTAGTCGGCCGCGGAGGCGGACTCGACCACGCGCCCCTTGATGCCGAGCTCCTGCTCCGCTCGCTTGAGGCCGCGATACGCGAGCTCGTTGAAGCCGTCGTCGTCAAGCTGGCCGAGGTCGGTGATCAGGCCGACCTGGAGCTGCTCGGCGGCAGCGGTCGTCGTCGTCGGTGCCGTGGTCTCGTCGTCGGAACCGCCACAGCCGGCGAAGAGGAAAAGTGCGAGCACGAGCGCCAGTGGAGTCACACGCAGCATCGAGAGCCTTTCACGAGGATGAGCCTGCTAGGGTTTTAGACTGTGAGGCGTAAACTAGAAAGCGATCCTACCACAGGCCCTCGGCAGGTCGTCCTCGCCGTTGTGCTCCAAGTTCGCGACGGCCGCCTGCACGCCCTGCTCTGGCAACGCACGCGTGCGCCCGGGTCGGGCTCGTGGGCCCTGCCGGGAGGCACGCTCGGGCCGACTGAGACGCTGGAGGACTCGATCACGCGCCACCTCGCTGCGAAGGTCGAGGTTCGCGAGCTCGCCCACCTCGAGCAACTCGGCTCGTGGAGCGACCCGAAACGCGTTCCGGGAAGCCGCGAGCTCGCGACGGCGTTCCTCGCGATCCTCCCTGCCGAGGTCGAGCCGAGCCTGCCCGGGGACACCGCCTGGCACGCCGTCGACGAACTCCCGGCGCTGGCCTTCGACTACGGCGCGATCGTGCTCGCAGGCCGCGAGCGGCTGCGCGGCAAGCTCTCCTACACGAACGTCGGCTTCGCACTGGCGCCTCCGGCCTTCACGCTCTCGGAGCTACGCAACCTCTACACCGCGGCGCTCGGTCACGACGTCTCGGCGACCAACCTGAAGCGTGTCCTGCTCCGCCGCGACGTGCTCGAGGCGACCGGCGCGCGGCGCGAGCCGGGGCGTGCCGGTGGCCGCCCCGCTGAGCTGTACCGCTTCCGCACGCGCCGGCTCGAGATCACCGACCCGTTCGCCACGCTGCGGCCGCCCACGTAACCGCGTATCCGCCATCCCCGATTCGGGTGACGGCAGCCGGGCCGGAGTGGGAATCGTGTTAGACGGGGCAAAGCCCGACGACTGAGAGTGAATGCTGCGGCGTCTTACCCTTGCTCTCGCTCTTGCGCTGATCCTCCCTGCCTCCGCCCTCGCGGGCGGGGGCAACTACGTGTTCGACGGCGCGCGGCCCGCCGAACGCGCAACCGTCCAGGCGGCACTCAACGCGAGCTCGTTCGACTGGGGCATCGTCCCGCAGCGGGTGACGATCCACGTCGGCACGTATGGCTCCTCTCATGCCACACCCGGTCACATCTGGCTCGACCGCGGGCTCCTCGCCACCGGCAAGTTCGCGTGGGCGACGATCATGGACGAGTACGCCCACCAGGTCGACTTCCTCGTGCTCGACGCGCCGAAGCGGGCACTCCTGCAAGAGCAGCTGCGGGCAAGCGCCTGGTGCTACGAGACCTCCGGCCTGACACACGGCGCCAACGGCTGCGAGCGCTTCGCCTCGATGGTCGCCTGGGCGTACTGGCCCTCGAAACACAACACGTACTCCCCCACGTCGCACACCGACGAGGCGGCAGCGATGCCGGCCGCGGACTTCCGGCAGCTGCTCTCCGTGCTCGTCGGGATGCCGTTCGCCCTCACGCGCCCAACGACGTAGCGCCTGGCAGGTCAGGCGATCAGCGACTGCCGCAGCGCGGTCGCGACTGCCTGCGTGCGCGTGTCCGCGTCGAGCTTTGCCATCGCCTTGCGGACGTGCGTGCGCACCGTCTCCGGCGAGATGAACAGCACCTTGCCGATCTCCTCGTTCGACATCCCGTCCGCGAGCAGGCGTAAGACGTCACGCTCGCGCTGGGTCAGGCTCATGATCTTCTCGGTCGCGGCGGAGCTCGAGAGGACACCGGCCAGGACCGGATCGACGTAGGTGCGGCCGGAGGCGACGAGCTCGACGGCGCGGACGACCTCGGCGAGGGGCGCCTCCTTGAGCACGAACCCGCGCGCACCCGCGTCGAGTGCCTCGGTCAGGAGCGCACGGTCACCGAACGCGGTGTAGAGGATGACTGCGGTCTCAACGGTTGACTTCGCGATCTGGCGCGCCACCTCGATCCCGGACATGACCGGCATCTGCAGGTCGAGGATCGCCACGTCCGGCTTGTCGAGCTCGATCTTCTCGACCGCGTCCTTCCCGTCGCGGGCGCGCCCGGTGACCTCGATCCCGTTCTCGACCAGGACGTCCGCGACTGCCTCGACGACGGCCGGGTGATCGTCGGCGACCAGACACGTCGTCACGTCCACCCCGCCGGCCGCAGCAACGGGTTTCCCAGGAATCGCAGTGGTAAGGCTAGACGCATAGGATCGGGCGGGCGACGACCGTCCGCCCGGGGATCATAGAGACATGCAATCCGACGCTCGCGAGCTGCGTGAACTCCAGACAATGGGCCGGTTGACCCGCGGCGCGCTGCACCAGATCGCGAACCCACTGGTGGCGCTCGTGGGCTCGGCAGAGCTCGCGCTCGACGACGCCGAGCCCGGAACGAAGCTGCATCAGCGGGTCGCGCTGACGCACAGGACCGGGACTGAGATCGCCGACATCGTCCGCGCGCTCCAGGGTTTCGTCCGGCTGGCGTCGATGCCACCGCGGAGCCTCTCGCTCGGTCAGGCGGCTACCGATGCGATTGCGCTCGTCACCCTCGTGCTCCCGACGCACAACGTCACCCTGAGTACGACCGGCGACGCAACCGTCCTCGCGGCGCCCGGCGACGTCGCGTGTGCGCTGGTCGACCTCCTCGCCGACGAGCTCGAAGCCGCCGAGGGGGGGTCGTCGATCGTGCTCACCGTGCGGACAGAAGACGGCGACGGCGTCGTGACGACGGGCGGCGGCGGCGAGTACCGGTTTCCAGGAGCGGCCTAACCCCGCAGCCGCTCGCCCGCCGGGTCGTAGAGCGGCTCGGAAACGACTTCGCCCGGCACCCACTCGCCGAAGATCTCGACCTCGACCGCCACCCCGGGCCGGCAGCTCGCATCGGGGAGGTACGCGTAGGCGATCGAGCGCTCGACGGTGTAGCCGTAGCCACCGCTCGTGACCCGGCCGACGAGCTCGCCGCCGGCTCGAACAGGCTCGGATCCGAGCGCGACCGCACGCGGGTCGGCCAGCGTGACGCAGGCAAGCCGCCGCTCCGGATCCTCCGCACCGGCGAGCGCATCCTTGCCGAGGAAGTCCTTGTCGAGCTTGACCGCGAAGCCGAGGCCCGCCTCATACGGGCTGTCGTCGGCGGTGATGTCGGCTCCCCACACGCGGTAGCCCTTCTCCAGCCGCAGTGAATCGATCGCCCTGTACCCGCCGGCCGCGAGGCCGTGCGCGCGCCCCGCCGCCCAGATCGCGTCCCAGAGCGCGAGCCCGAACTCAGCCGGGCAATAGAGCTCCCACCCCAGCTCGCCGACGTACGTGACCCTGAGCGCAAGACACGGAACCGAGCCGATCGTGAGCTCCCGCGCGCGCATGTACGGGAAGTCGAGCGGGTCGGTCGTCAGCGGAGCCAGAATCTCCCGGCTCAGCGGGCCCCAGAGGCCGAGGCACGCGTACGCCGAGGTGACGTCGGTGACGGTGACGGAGCCGTCGTCTGGCGCGTGCTGGCGGATCCAGGCGAGGTCGTGGCGCCCGAACGCGGTTCCGGTGACGATCCGAAAGCGCTCGTCGGCGAGGCGAGTGACCGTGAAGTCGCACTCGATCCCGCCCTTCGCGTTCAGCATCTGCGTGTAGGTGATCGCGCCGACGTCGCGGGCGACCCGGTTGTCGCAGAGGTGCTCGAGCAGACCGGCCGCGCCAGAGCCTACGACCTCGATTTTCGCGAACGAGGACTCGTCGAAGAGGGCCGCCGCCTCGCGGCACGCCCGGTGCTCGGCGCCGATCGCCGGCGACCAGTGGCGGCCGGCCCAGCCGCGCGGACGCAGGCTCTCGTCGCCGTGCGCCGCGTTCGGCTCGAACCAGTTGGCGCGCTCCCAGCCCGACTTCTCGCCGAACGAGGCTCCCAGCTCCTGCAGCCGCCAGTAGCCGGGCGAGACCCGGAGCGGCCGCCCCGCTTGCCGCTCGTGCCCCGGGTACTTGACGTCGTAGTAGGTCGAGTAGATCTCGGTCGTGCGGGCGACCGTGTAGGCCTGACTCGTGTACGCAGACCCGAACCGGCGCGAGTCCATGTGCCAGACATCGAGGCTCGGCGTTCCCTCGACGATCCACTCGGCCACCAGCTTGCCCATCCCGCCGGCCCCGGCGAGGCCATGCGCGCAGAAGCCGGCGGCGACCCAAAAGCCGCGCACGTCGGTCGGCCCGAGGATGAACTCGCCGTCGGGTGTGAACGCTTCGGGGCCGTTGATCAGGCGCACGACCTCCATCTCCTCGAGCGCAGGCACGCGCCTGATCGCGTTCTCGAGCAGCGGTTCGAAGCGGGGCCAGTCCTCCTCGAGCAGCTGGCCGTTGAAGTCGGGTGGGATGCCGTCGAGCGACCAGGGCGCCGGATCGCGCTCGTAGCCGCCCATGACGAGGCCGCCCGACTCGGGCCGGAAGTAGACGAGGAGCGAGGGATCACGCATCGTCGGCATCTCGAGCGGCAGGCCGGCCGGTCGTGTGACGAGGTACTCGTGCGCCATCGGCACGATCGGGACCGTGACCCCGACGAGCCGTCCCAACTCGGCCGCGAAGATCCCGCCCGCATTGACGACGATCTCGGTCTCGATCTCGCCCTTGTCCGTCTCGACCGCCTCGATGCGACCGTCGCGAGCCCGGATCGAGACGACGCGCGTCGCCGTGTGCACTTCGGCGCCCCCGCGTCGCGCGCCCTCGGCCAGCGCGAACGTGAGTTGCGAGGGGTCGATGTAGCCGTCGGTCGGCAGATAGGCGGCGCCGAGGACGCCGTCGGCGGTCATCGCGGGGAACCGCTCCTGCGCCGCCGCCGCCGAGATCAGCTCGAGCGGCAAGCCGAACGTCTTCGCCCACCCGGCCTGGCGCGCGATCTCCTCGAGCCTCTCCTCCGACGAGGCGAGACGCAACGAACCGACCTCGCGCCAGCCGGTCTCGAGCCCGACCTCCTCGCCGATCGTCCGGTAAAGGTCGACGCTCGTCATCATCATCTTGGTCAGCGAGAGCGAGCCGCGCAGCTGCCCGACGAGGCCGGCCGAGTGGAACGTCGAGCCGGAGGTGAGATCGGCGCGCTCGACGAGGACGACGTCGTCCCAGCCGAGCTTCGTCAGCCAGTAGAGGATCGAGCAGCCGCCGACACCGCCGCCGATCACAACCGCTCTCGAGCGCGTTCGCATCGGAGAAACTAAACCGCTCTCGCGTCCGACGCGTAGTCACCCCTGAACCCGTCCGAGAGGAGACGACCATGAGACGCCGTTGGATCGCCCTGCCACTTCTGCTGATCGCGCTCGCCGCGGCCGGCTGCGGTGGTGACGACGACGAGGACGCGACCGCGACGACCACCCAGGAGACGGAGGCCGCAGCGCCGTCCGGAACCGAGATCACCGGCAGCGTCGGGCCCGGCTTCGACATCAGCGTCGCAGGCGCCGACAGCCTCTCGCCCGGCAGCTACACCCTGGTCGTGGACGACCAGTCGTCGGCGCACAACTTCCACCTCACCGGACCGGGCGGCGTCGACGTCGCGACCGACGTGGGCGCAGAAGGCGAGGAGTCGTTCGACGTCGAGCTCGAAGCGGGCGAGTACTCGTATGTCTGCGATCCGCACGCGAGCCAGATGAGCGGAACCTTCACCGTCGGCTGAGCGCGAAATCGGCTGTCAAGCCGTAACGGCGGACGGCCGATAAGCGTTCTCGTGACGATGAACACGACCCTGAAGCTCGTGGCGACGGTTTCCGTCCTCGCGCACGCGACGGCGGCTGCGGCGCTCTTTCTTTCGCGGCGGTAGTCAACCGAGGGCGCGGCGGAACGAGGACTCGGCGGCGGTCCGCTCGAGCCGCTCGAAGTGCTGGTCCGCGTAGCCCCGGAAGTCGAACTCCAGGTCCGAGAGGGCTTGCTGGACGACTCCCCACATCGCCTCGCGGAAGTCGGACATGAAGCGCATCAGCGTCAGCGACCGCTCGTGCGCCGGTGTCGCCTCGCCGAAGTAGGCGTGCAACAGGTCGGAGCTCTCACCAGCGTCGAGCCCGTTGTTGACGGAGAAGTTGGCCAGGTCGAAGAAGACGTCGCCCATCCCGGCGTATTCCCAGTCGACGATCCGGATTCGGTCGCCGTCGTCGATGAAGTTGGCCGTGAGCAGGTCGTTGTGACACGGCCGCGCGGGCACAGAACCGCGCTCGCGCTCGACCCGCGCAGCCGTCTCGCGTGCCCCCTCGAAGGCATCGGGAATCGCGATCCCGTGCGTGGCGGCGGTCGCCGCGTACGCCTCGACGACGCGGAAAGAATCGAACCGAGCGGGGATCGGCGGGCCGGAGTGGATCGCCCGCAGCGACTCGGCGACCCGCCGCAACGGCCCCGGCGCGCGGATCGCCTCCGGCTGGACGACCTCGCCCTCGATGAAGCGTGTGACGAGATACCCATCGGGCTCCACGAACGCGACCACCTCCGGACCGACTCCGACCGCCGCCGCCGCAAGCGACGCCTGATGCTCGGCGTGCCGGTCGATCCCGAGCAGCTCGGTGTCCTTGCCGCCGATCCGCAGCACGTAGGCGGCGCCGTCGACAGTGACCTTGAAGTTGCGGTTCGTGATCCCGCCGCCGAGCGGCTCCACCTGCGCGTTCCGGCCCGGCCAGACGCGCTCGACCATCTCCTCGACGCGTTCCATGGCGCGCGATCCTAGAGCAGGCGAATCAGTGCGGTCACAACGGCCGCCACGGTCATCACGACGATGATCGGCGCGCGCAGCACGATCGCGGCGCCCGCCGCAGCAAGGCCGGCGAGCCGCTCGTCGAACACGAGCTCGCGGTCACCGCCGACTGCCTGGGTCACGACGAGGGCCGCCAGCATCGCTGGCGCGAGCACGTCGACGAGCGCGGCTGCTCGCGGTGGCAGCTCCCGGCCGCCGAGCAGAACGGGGCCTGACGCTTTGAATGCCACCGTCGCGAGGCCGACGACGGCGATCACGAGCCAGATCACCGGCGCAGCCCGACCAGGCAGGCGAGGCTGGCGGCGACGATCGGCACCCCGGGCGGCGCGATCGGGATCAGCACGAGGGTGATCGCCGCTGCGGCAAGCGCTGCGGCAAGCGCGCGGCGGCTGCGCAGGTACGGCGCGAGCAGCACGAGGAAAAGCGCGGGGAACGCAGCATCGAGGCCGATCGCCTCGGGATCGAGCAGATCGCCGATGATCGTTCCGACGGCCGTGCTGCTGACCCAGAGGACGTAGAGCAGGATCCCCGCTCCGGCGAGCACGCCGTAGTCGAAGCGACCGCCGCGGCCGGCGATCGCCCACGACTCGTCGACGATCAGCTGCGACTCGAGCAAGCGGCGGCGGCGCGAGCCGGGGAAGATCGAGGCGACGGCGAGGCTCTGCGGGATGTAGCGCGCGTTCAGCAGCACGGCCGCGACGATCGCTGCCGCAGCCCCTCCGCCCGATGTCCAGAATCGACGCCGCTGCGAACTGGGCCGAGCCCGCGAACGTGGTCGCGGACATCACGACCGCGCCGAGCGTCCCGAAGCCGGCGTCGATCGCGAGCACGCCGAAGGCGGCGCCGAAGAGAATCGGCGCGAGCGCGAGCGGAAGCCCAGCGCGAACACCGGCCCAGATGCCGGAGGGCTGCATCCCTCGACGCTACAGAGACCGGTGGGGGTGGCCGAAGCCACCCCCACCCTGTTGCCTGCCGCCTACGGGAGGCGGGTGATCCGGGTCAGCGACGGCGGTGCGATCGGCGAGTTGTCCTGGAAGTAACGGACAGCTGCGTCCAGATCGACCTCGCCGCCGAGCGGCTGCGTGCACTGCGTGAAGACGCTGAAGCCGTCCCCGCCGTCGGCGAGGAAGGAGTTCATCGTCACGCGGTAGCCCGAAGCCGGGTCCACAACGGCGCCGTCGATCTTGATCGACGCCGGATCGACCTTGTCACCTGCCGGCCCGCTCGCCGTGTACGTGTAGCGCAGGCTGTCGGACGGCAGCAGGATCCGCGGGTTCGGCGTCTGGACGACGAACTGCTGCTCGAGCAGCGCCTCGATCTGTGCACCGGTGCACGTCTTCACGACCAGCGTGTTCGAGAACGGCTGCACGTTGAACATCTCGCCGAACGTGACTTCACCCGGCTGCTCACCGCCGCTGATCTGGTTGACGAACAGGCCAGCCCGGACGCCGCCCGGGTTCATGAAGGCAACGACCGAGCTGCCGAAGTCGCTCGCCTTCGTCGCCTCGAGCTGCGCGTCGGCGATCACGTTCCCCATCGGCTGCTCGCCCGAGGCGACCTGGCCGCTCGGGGTGTCGCGGGCCGAGGGTAGGTCGCCCGTGATCCTGCCGATGACCCGGTTCGCGATCGGATCGGAGAGCGCCTTGTACCGCGCCAGGAGCGCCGTCGTGCCCGCGTCCTTCGCCACGGTCTGCCTGACGATGTTGTTGACCGCCGTCGCGGAAACGATGTCCCTGGTGCCTTGGTCGATCGTCAGATCGATCGAGGTGATCAGCCGGCCGAAGGACGCCGCGCTCGTGACGAGCCGGTTGTTGAACGTGCAGATGTAGGGAGCGTGCGTATGCGCGCTCACGACCACGTCGACCTCGGGGTCGAGCCTGTTGACGACGTCGAGGAGATCGGCGCCGGCGAAGTTCTGACAGGCGTTGACGTTCGTGAAACCGCCTTGCGACGCAGGCGGCGGATTCTGGAAACCGCCCTGGTGGAGCAGGAGCACGATCGCCTCGACGCCCCTCCGCTTCAGCTCCGGGACGAGGGCGTTGACCACGTCGGCCTCGTCGAGGAAGTCGAGCCCGGCCACGCCTGACGGCGTGACGACGAGCGGCGTGTTCTCGAACGTCTCGCCGATGAAGGCGATCCGCTCGCCGGTCGACGTGCGCTTGATCTCGTACGGAGGCAGGACTGTGTCGTTGCTGCCCTCGTAGACCACGTTTGCTGCGAGGAACTGGAAGACCGAGCCGTAGAACGGCGTTCCGTCCTGGCAGCCGTCAACGGGATGACAACCATCGTTCCGGGCCGGCCTGTAGTTGCGGCCGCGGGCAAGTCCGGTGCTGCGCTCGTTGCCGTACTGCATCCGCAGCAGCTCCTGAAGCCCCTCGTCGAACTCGTGGTTTCCGACGCCCATCGTGTCGAGCCCGACGTAGTTCATGAACTCGATCGTCGGCTCGTCGTGGAAGAGGCCCGAAAGCAGCGGCGTGCCGCCGATCAGGTCACCGGCGCCGACCACGTACGTGTTCGCGTTCTCGGAGCCTAGGGCCTTCAGGTGCGTGGCGAAGTACTCAGCGCCGCCTGCGGGCACGGTGATCGCGACCGGCTGACCGGCCGAGTTTGTGACGCAGCAGCCGGTCTGGATCGTCCCGGGCGTTCCCGCCTCGAGATGGCCGTGGAAATCGTTGAACGCGAGCAGCCGGACCTGGGTGACTGCTGCCTGCTCTTGCTTGATTGCTGGGCGCGCGAGCGCACTCGGGGCCACGATCGCGGCGAGCGCGAACGCCGCAAGTACGAAGACTGTCTTTCTCATGTGAACGTTTCCTTTCCTCTCCCTTAGTTCCGTTTACGCAATGGCAAGGCGCCGTCGCTCAGTCGTCGTCGTCATCGTCATCGTCATCGTCGCCGCCGAACTGGGCGCGCATCACCGATGGATCGTGATCGCTGTCCTGAGCGGCGAACTCCGCGTTCACGTGCACGACGTCATAGAGGCCAGACGAGCCCGAGTCGTCGTCATCGTCGTCGTCTCCGCCACCCAGCAGGGCTTTGGTGACGAGAATCTGATCGAGCACCTGCGAGTTGCCCTCGAACACGTAGGTGTAGCGCTCCGGCTTCGGCAACGTGTCGACGAGAGTCGTCAGCACTCCGCCCTTCAGGATCGCGGTCGTGGTCGAGAACTCGAAGTCGTTGATGTCCCCGAGCACGACGACCTTCGCGCGCTTGTCGGCGGCGAGCAGCTCGTCGACGAACGCGTTCACGATCGCGGCCTGCTGGTGCCGCTGCGTCTCGCTCGACCGCAGCGGCGGCTGGAACCGTCCGAACAGCGGCTGGTCGCCGCCCTTCGAGTTGAAGTGATTCGCGACGGCGAAGAACGTCTCCCCGCGCCAGCGGAACTCGCCCGCGAGCGGCTTGCGGCTGTTTGTGAACGCCGGGTTGGTCGGGTCGACGCGGCCCGGGCTGAAGGTGAGCTGCGCCCCTGGAACGGCCGTGTTCTCGTGCGTCGCGTTGACGGCCGTCCCGCCGGGGCGGTCGACGAACGAAAGACCGCGATCGGAGCGGAAAAGGAAACCGACGCGGATGTTGCCGTCCGGCTCACCACCGTCCTGGTTCGCGAGCGGGTCGATCTGCCGGTAGTCGTAGGTCGGACCGCCTGCCGCCTGAATAGCCGCGATCAGCGTCCGCCAGGTCAGTGATGCGTCGGTCGGGGCCGGCGAAGCGGCGCCGTCGTTGTCCTGGACCTCTTCGACGGCGATCAGGTCCGGCGAGCGCAGGTTGTTCACGATCAGGCCGGCCAGCGCGGCGAACTTCGCAGGCGGGTTGGTCAGAGGGTTCGCAGAGAGGTTCTCGACGTTGAAGGTCGCAATCGCGAGCTCGCCTTGCCGCTGCCGTCTCGTTACCTCCCGCTGGAGGCCGCCGTCGACGCGAGTGAGCGCCGAGGTGAGCTGAAGCTCGAAGTTGCCGAAGTTGTAGTCGAGCACGCCGACCGCAGCCGTCGTGAACCTGTCCCTCACGTTCACGACAGGGGTTGCGTTCGGGACGATGTCGTCCTCCAGCTGAATCCGCTCCGGATTGAAGTCGCCCCGCTCGTAGTCGTGCGGGTACGGAGCCGACCCGAGCTTCCGGACGAGGATGCCGCCGCGATTTGTCCGAGTGCCCGCGCCCGAGCCGTTGTCGGCCAAGACCCAGATCTCGCCGAAGTCACCAGTATCCGGGCCCACGACGACCGGGTTGTTCACGCGAAGCAGCATCGCCTCGAGGCTCTCGTAGAAGTCGATCCCGTCGGTGGCCGGATCGAAGACGCCGCTCGTCTCGACGTTGCCGGTCAGGGCGTCGTCCTCGATCACCCTCGTGGGTGGCCGGCGTCCGCCCTGGCCGACGACCGTCTGGGCGATCGCCGCTCCCGGGCCGGCCGGGGTCACCGTCGCTCGGTCGATCTCCGTCGTGCTCAGGTTGGCTGTCCCGTCGCCTCCGGGGCGGAACTCGGTCACGCGACCCGACACCGTCACGGCCTGGCCGACGGCTGCCACGGCGGGTGTCGGTGCGCCCGTGAAGACGAAGATCGCCTCAGAGGTGCGCGGATCCGTGTCGGGCAGTGGATCCTGGTAGTAAAAGCCGTTGCCTTTACGCGCGGTCACGACGCCGGGAACGCCAGAGACGATTGCTTCGTCGTACGTCGAGCGGTGTTGCACACCCTGGATGTCGTGGATGCGCGCGAACACGCCGACCGTCGTGAACGAAAAGACATAGTCCGCAGCCATGTTGTTCGGCGGGTCGTCGGTGTCCACGTCGCTCACACCGTCGTTTTCGACTCGAACCGTGCACCCCTCGCCCACGGCGAAGTCGGAATCGGGATTCAGGGTATACGCCGTCGGGCCGCCTGAGAGGGCGAACGTATGTGTGCCGCTGCTCGTGCACGTGATCGAGAAGCCTGCTGCACTCGTCGTCACGGGCTCGCTGAACGTCACTTCAACGTTCGAGCTGGTGGGAACGTCGCTGGCTCCGTTCGAAGGCGACGTGCTGTCCACCTCCGGCGCGTCGTCGGTCGGTGGGGCCCCTGAGCCAACCGAGATGTCGTCGATGCCGACCCACTCGTCGCTGCCTGCAGCATCCGCGGTGATGATCCTGACCTGCACAAGCGGCTGGTTGCTCGCAGCACCCGGGAGAACAACGCTGACGGGTGTGACGAGCGTCGCCTGCGATGGGCCTGTCGTCGCGTCGGCCACGTAGCCCGCCGGAATGTCCGTGAAGCTGCCCGAGAAGCCGACTCGGTACTGGAGCGCCACCTGTTGCACGGCGTTGTCAGTGTTTCCGCCATCGATGTCGCGCACGTTGTACGCGACGGTGATCCCGGTCTTCCCGGTCGTATCGAGAGCGAGAACCAGGTGTGGCGCGCGAGCGGTTCCGGACCCCTGCAGCGCAACGACGGGATTGGTGAGATGAAACTCGGTAACACCGCCCGTCGCAAAGTTGGTGTTGGTCGAATTTGCGTTCACGTCGACGGGAGTTGCAGAGCCGTCGGCCGTGACCGTCTGCGGATTCGCTCCGGTCGCGGCAAGGCCGTCGCCGCGGTATCCGATCACGCCCGCTACGCCGGACCAGTTGTCATCGACTGTGATCAGACTGATGTCGGTCCAGTTCTGCGAGAACGGCAGCGGCTGGGCAGTGGTGTCCGCCGCGGCTGGAACAGCGCCTCCGATGAACACGAGCAAGCAGACGAGACCCAGCACGAGCCGGTACCGACGACCTTTCACGAGCGCAACCTCCCAATCGAAAATCCTTGAGAATGGAACACCGGTCCCCACCGGCCGCGCACGAGTGTAACCACTTTTCGGGACCTGCCTAGTCTGGTTCAAGACCTACACCAGAAGGCTTCGAGCTGGCCTCAGATTCGACTCCGTCACCAGCTGCGTGCATACTTTGAGACGTCCCCGACGCGAAGGAGGTTCGACCCAGATGACTGCGTTTGCCCCCTTCACCCTCAGAGCTCCGCGGCCCTAGGGCACGTCGGCACAACCCGGCAGCTCCCTTGAGCCGCGCAGGCGCTCGTCTTGAACGGCGCCCGTCAATCCATCTCGCTCAAGGAGACTCGCTTGTACGCACTGCCGGAACTCGGCTGGACTGACAGCCACACAACCGATTTCGAACCACACGCCGCCGCAGGTCACATACCCGCGCGCGTCGCCGAGCAGCATCGCGGCGCATACGTCCTCTTCTCCGAGCTCGGCGAGCTGCGCGCCGACATGGCGGGACGGCTGTCACATGAGGCGGCCGGGACCGGGGACCTGCCCGCGGTCGGCGACTGGGTCGCCGCCGCCGTCCGGCCTGAGGAGGGAGCCGCGACGATCCACGCCGTCCTGCCGCGTCGGACGTCGTTCTCGCGCAAGGTCGCCCTGGCGGCCTCGCAGGAGCAGGTGCTCGCGGCGAACGTCGACGCGGTCTTCCTGCTGATGTCGCTGAACGAGGACTTCAACCTGCGGCGACTCGAGCGCTATCTGACGACCGCCTGGGAGAGCGGCGCCCAGCCCGTGATCATCCTGACGAAGACCGACCTCTGCCCGGAGTACGAGCTGCGCGTGCTCGAGGTCGAGGCGATCGCGTTCGGCGTGGCTGTGCATGCGATCTCGAACATCACCGGCGACGGCCTCGAGCACGTCCGCGCCCACCTCACCCCGGGACGGACGATTGCCCTGCTGGGCTCCTCGGGGGTCGGCAAGTCGACGCTCGTCAACACGCTCGCCGGCGAGGAGCTGCTCGCGACCCAGGAGATCCGCGAGGACGACGGCGAAGGCCGGCATACAACCTCGCATCGGCAGCTCGTGCTCCTGCCGGAGGGCGGGCTCGTCCTCGACACGCCGGGATTGCGCGAGCTCCAGCTGTGGGAGTCGTCGGAAGGTCTCGCCGAGACCTTCGGCGACGTCGAGGAGCTCGCAGCACAGTGCCGCTTCTCGGACTGCGCCCATCAGACCGAGCCCGGCTGCGCCGTGCAGGCCGCGCTCGAGGACGGAACGCTGCCGGCCGAACGCTGGGAGAGCTACAAGAAGCTGCAGCGCGAGCTGGCGCACCTCGAGCGCCGGCTCGACCGGCGCTTGCAGGCGGAGGAGCGCAAACGCTGGGCGAAGGTCGGCGCCGAGGGGCGCGCGCGGATGCTCGCGAAGAGGAGGCGTTAGCCACCCACGTTCGGGGCTCCAGGGGTCGGGGCGGTCGTGAAGTTCCAGTCGGTCGCGGCGTCGTCGGTGTCGCCTCCATCAGGGAGACGTGCCAGCGAGCCCGCGATGGTGTTCGAGTCGGCGACGGAAGCCGGCAACGCCGCTCCCTCCACGAGGCTGTAGGTCTGCGAGTCGATCACGGCGCTTGCGATCGGCCCCTCATAGGACAGCGCGTCCAGGAGCTCACCCGTAGCGGTGTCGATCAGCGCGACGCCGTCGGGCGCGCCGTTCTGCGCTTCCGCCGGAACCGCCAGGTACGCACCCGCAGCGAGTGTGCCGCTCAGCGGCTTGCGCAGGTACTCGAGCCCGTCCGAGCCGTCGACGAACACGATCGCGATGCCTGTGAGGTCGGCCGCCTCGGAGCCCGTGTTCGCGATCTCGACGAAACCGTCGGCGTCTGCTCCGATCTGGTCGTAGTCGACCTCGTTGATCACGAGGTCGCTGTCGCCCGCGGGCGGAGGCGGCGGTGTGCCGTCCTCGCACGTGAGGACGATTGCACCGTCGACCTCGGTCTCGACGGAGACCGTTCCAGGCGTCTCGTCCGCGGTCGTGCAGGCGATCCCGCTCAGCCGTCCGATCGAGTCGATCGACCCGCCCTGGCCGGGCGGACCTGCTGGGCCCGCCGGACCCGCCGGACCTGCCGGCCCTGGCGCACCATCCGCTCCGGCCACACCCGCCGGCCCCGCGGGTCCTGCAGGCCCCGCCGGGCCCTTGACGTTCCAGCTCAGTGACTGCTCCGCCTTCTTGCACGCCTTCCCCGGCGAGGGGACGAGCAGATAGCCGGACTTGTGCCGGCACGCCTTGATCACGCCGTCCTCGAGGGCGGCTTCGAGCCCCGCCGTGGCGGCGCCGGCCGCGAGCGTGAGTGCGCCAAGGCCGACCAGCGCGGTACGCAGGGTCAGCCTCCGGATTCGTTCGATCATCGTTCCTCCTTCGTGAACTGGGAGGAGTCGTGATAGCCGTGGCCCGCGGCGCTGCCTAGTGTCCGAAACGGCCCGACCTGGCCGAAACAGACGGTTCTGCGCGCCAATTGGCACACACTCGACACACTTCCGCGATCGAGCTCCGCTTTCACTACCCCGATCCGAGGCGGCGACTTGCCGCCGTCCGCCTCGCTCACGAGCTCCGGAGCCTGCTGCCGCACGAGCTGACACGAGCCGGCGCGGCCTGGGAGCTCCGCGCGCCCGCGCCCGACGTCGCCCGCTTCGAGTACCAGCTCGAGCTGATCGACCGGAAGCAGAAGAGCGAGTGGATCGTCGATCCGGCGAATCCGAAGCGCGCGAGCGGGCCGTGGGGCGACAAGTCGGTCTGGGAGGAGCCGGGCTACGAAACACCGGAGTGGCTGGCGGCAGCTGCGCTCGGCAAGCCAAGGGTGACGACGATCGCCAGCCGCATCCTCCGGACGGAGCTACCCGCGATCCTCTGGGAGCACCCGGAGGCGACCGAGCGCAGCCCGCTGCTGATCGCGCACGACGGGCCTGAGTACGCGGAGCACTCCGCCCTCCTGACGCTGCTCGCCCAGTTGCCACCGCTCCGCGCAGTGCTGCTCGGCCCGGCCGACCGGAACGAGCTCTACTCGGCGTCACCGCGCTACGCCCGTGCGCTCGCGGAGGAGATCCTCCCCGGCCTGGGACCGGCGCAGGTCAGGATCGGTCTCGGTGCGAGCCTCGGAGCGCTCGCGCTCTTTCACGCACACCGGCGCTACCCGGCGACGTTCGACGCGCTCTTCCTCCAGTCGGGCAGCTTCTTCCGCCGCGCCGACTCGCACGAGCGCTGGTTCCCGCGCTACGAGCGGATCGCGCGTTTCGTCGGCGGCGTGCACCGGAACCGTCCCGAACGGACGATCCCGGTCGTGCTCGTGTGCGGCACCGTCGAGGAGAACCTGCCGGCGAACCGCGCGCTCGAGGAGTCGCTGCGCCGCCGCGGCTACGACGTGCGCCTGCACGAGTTCCGCGACGGGCACAACTGGATCGCCTGGCGCGACTCGTTCGACCCGCACCTACGCCGGCTATTGCAGACGATCTAGGCATGGAGCGCCGCGACGTCCCGCTCTGGTCTCCGGCGATCGGCGCCGAGGGTCACGTGCTCGTCTACGGGCACTGGGGCCGCCCACTCCTCGCCTTCCCGTCGCAAGAGGGGCCGGCGTGGCAGTACGAGGAGCGCGGCATGATCGCCGCGATCGGCAATCTGATCGAGGAGGGACGCGTCAAGGTCTACGCCGTCGACAGCTACGACTCCGGCAGTTGGTACCGCCAGGACATCCCGCTCGAGCAGCGGGCGGAGCTGCACGGGCGCTACGAGGACTGGATCGTGAACCAGGTCGCCGCGTTCATCGCCGACGACGCGGGCGGGCCGGCGGGCATCGCCGTCACCGGCGTCAGCTTCGGCGCCTATCACGCCGCCAACTTCGCGCTCCGCCGCGCCGACCTCTTCCCGCTCGCGATCTGCCAGAGCGGCGTCTATGACGTCTCGGTCGTCGGCGGCGGCGAACGCGGTGACGCCGTCTATTTCAACAACCCCGCCGACTACGTCTCCCACCTCGGCGGGGACCACCTCGACTGGCTCCGCGGCCGGGTCAACCTCGTGCTGCTCGCGGGCCAGGGCATGTGGGAGGACACGACGGGCGCGCTCGCGAGCACGCGGAGCTTCGCGGGCCAGCTCGCAGAGAAGGGGATCCCGCACGAGCTCGACCTCTGGGGGCACGACTCCCCGCACGACTGGCCCGCGTGGCGAGCCCAGATCGCGCATCATCTGCCTCGATTCGTTTGAAGACCGAATCTCACCTGATCGGCCTCTTGCTCGGCACCGAGGAGGACTGGCCCACCGCCTTCGAGCATCTGCTCTCGCGGGTCGGCCCGATCGAGCACGAGGGCAAGACGCACGAGCTGACGTGCGAACGAATCTTCAACGAGCCGTTCGACCTGCGCTCGCGCCCGCGCTACTCGCTCGTGATCGACCGGCTCGGCTGGTGGTACACCGTCCCGCGCGAGTGGCTGAAGAAGATCTCGCTGATGGACGACGTCTACCTCCTGAACAACCCGTTCACGTTTCAGGCGATGGAGAAGCACTCCGCGTACTGCGCGATGATGCGGCTCGGCCTGAACGTGCCGGAGACCTGGCTGATCCCGCACAAGCAGCCGCCCGCGAACGAGCGCTTCGAGCAGACCGCGGAGCGCTACAACAAGTCGTTCGAGCTGACCGAAATCGCGGACCGGATCGGCTATCCGCTCTACATGAAGCCGTTCGACGGCGGCCAGTGGGTCGGCGTCACGCGGATCCGCGACGCGACCGAGCTGAACGCGGTTTACGACAGCTCCGGCGAGCGGCTGATGCACCTGCAAGCGTCGGTCGAGGACTTCGACGTCTTCGCACGCAGCCTCTCGATCGGCGCCGAGACGATGGTGATGCACTTCGAGCCCGACCGGCCGATGTACGACCGCTACCAGGTCGATCACGATTTCCTCAGCCCGGAGACCGGCGACGAGGTCGTTTCGATCAGCCGGCTCGTGAACGCGTTCTTCCGCTGGGAGTTCAACTCGTGCGAGACGATCGTGAAGGACGGTGTCGCCTCGCCGATCGACTACGCGAACGCCTCGCCCGACGTCGCGCTGACGAGCCTGCACTACTACTTCCCCTGGGCGCTGCGGGCGCTCGTGCGCTGGACTGCCTTCTGCTGCGCTACGGGGCGGGAGATGCGGATCAACCAGTCCACACGCGACTACTTCGCCATCGCAGACCGCGACGACCTCTCCTACACGGAGAAGCTGGCGGAGTACCGCAAGCTGGCGGACGCCTACTTTCAGATCGACGAGTACGACGAGTTCTGCGCCACGAAGCTGCCGCATCTGGACGAGGCGCTCGTCGAGTGGGTGGAAGGCCCGGACTTCGACCGGCTGCTCGTCGACACGGTCACGTCGACCTTCCCGGAGCACGAGCACGACCACTTCGTCGGGCACTACCGCGGGCTGCTCGGCGCCTGGGCCAAGGACCAGCGCGCCGTCGCGTGACCCGCGAGTACACGCTCGAGCGGACGCAGGTCGTCCCCGTGCCGCTCGAGGAGGCGTTCGAATTCTTCTCCGCAGCGAGCAACCTCGAGCAGATCACGCCGCCGTGGCTGCGCTTCCGGATCGTCGAGGCGCCGGCTCGGCTTGCCGCCGGCGCGAGGCTCCGCTATCGGCTCAAGCTCTTCGGGATCCCGATCCGCTGGCGCACGGAGATCGTCGCCTGGAACCCGCCCCGCGGGTTCGTCGACGTCCAGCGGCGTGGCCCGTTCCTGCTCTGGGAGCACTCGCACCGGCTGGCGCCGGTGGCAGGCGGCACCGAGATCTACGACCACGTCCGCTACCGGCTCTTCCTCGGCCCGCTCGGCGCCTTGATCCAGCGTGCACTCGTCCGCGGTTGGGTCGAGGGGATCTTCGACTATCGCAGCGGACGCGTTCCGGAGCTGCTGCCGGCCTACGAGCCGAAAGCGCCGCCGGCGAGGCTGACGCCCGAATGCTCCGCCGAGCCGCCGTCGGGCTCCAGTGAGACGTCGACCGCGTCGAACCGGCCGGGTCCCGGGAGCTGAAACTCGAGCCGAGGCGAATCGTCGGTCGGAGTGAACGAGCCGACTGCCTCCATCGCACCGCCGCCTTCCTCCCGGAGCACCCAGACCTGGTAGTGGTGCCCACTCGGGGGCGCGGGCACGTTGTCGAGCTCGAGCTCGAGCACGCCGCCCGAGTCCTGGGGCGCAAAGAGCTTGGCCTCACCGCTGACGCCGGCGAACTGCTCCGTTCCCGCGACCGCTGCGCGGACGTCGGGATCGCCGCGGCCGCCGCTCGTGCTGAGCGCGAACGCGATCGCGATCACCGCGGCGGCCGCCAGACCCGCGGCCAGCGCCCTCGGACGCCAGCGCCGCGCCCGCTGCACGGGGAGCGGGAGCGGTTCCGCCGCTGTGACGCTCGGGGAATTCACCTCGGCCAGGATTCGATCGAAGAGATCGTCGCTCGGCTGAGTCCGCGCCACGCCGGTCTCGAGCGCGGAGACGGTCGCCTGATGTCCCTCGAGCTCGGCCGCCAGCGCCTGGTCGCGGAGGACGAGCTCGTCGAGCCGCGCCTTGTCGTCGGGCGAGAGCGCTCCGAGTGCTTCGCCGGCGGCGAGATCCCGTTCGTCGTCCATCAGCTTCCTCGCTCCACATCGAGGGCGTACTTCGGCAGCACAGATCGCAGCCGTTCGAGCGCCAGGCGGATCCGGCTCTTGATCGTGCCCAGCGGCACGCCGAGCCGATCGGCGATCTCCGCCTGGGAGAGCCCGCCGAAATAGGCGAGCGACAGCGCCTCGCGTTGCACCCCCGGCAGCTCGGCGAGGGCCGCCGCGATCTGCTCGCTCTGCTCGGCGGCGACGGCGATCTCGGCAGCGTCGGGCGCCTCACCGTGCGACCACGCCTCCGGCAGGGGCTCGGCCCGCCTGTGCTCGTGCCAGCGAACGGCGTCGACGGCGCGGTTTCGCGCGATCGAGAGCATCCACGTCGTCACCTGCGCCCGCGCAGGGTCGTAGCGTCCCGCGCCTTTCCAGACGGCGACGAACACCTCCTGGGTGCAGTCCTCCGCGAGCTGGCGGTCGCCGAGCGTTCGATACGCCATCCCGTGGACGATCGCCCCGTAGCGATCGTAGAGCTCGCGGAGCGCCCCCGTGTCGCGCGCCGCGATGCGCCGGACGAGCTCGACGTCGTCGACGGGGACGGGCGCAAGGGGCACGGGGGAAACTATTGCAGGAAGGGCGAGCGACATCGACATCGAGAGGTATTCGCCGCCGCGGCGACTTTCGATCACTCCATCTTGCGTGGCGTTGATCCGTTTCTGAGCGGGATCCGTACCACGACCGTCAATCACCACCGACCGGAGGTAAACGTGCGTTATCCATTCTCTCTCCTGCTCGCAACCGTGCTCGGCGCGGGGCTCATGGCCACGGCGGCCACTGCGGCTCCAGCGGAGCAAACGGCCGCGAAGCCGACCATCGTCGCCGTCGCCGCCGGTGACAAGCGCTTCACGACGCTCGTGGCGCTCGTCAAGCAGGCCGGCCTCGCGACGACGCTCTCGAGCAAGGGGCCGTTCACCGTCTTCGCGCCGACGAATGCCGCCTTCGCGAAGCTGAAGAAGACCGCCCCCGACACCTACGCGGCGGTCGCCGGCAACAAGGCGCTCCTGCGCCAGGTGCTCACCTACCACGTGCTGGCGAAGCGCGTGCCGAGCGGTCCTGCCGTCGCGGCGGCCAAGCAGGGCGCGGCCGTGAAGACGGTCCAAGGCGAGAAGATCGCGCTCTCGTTCAAGGGCGGCAAGATCGTGCTCAACGGGAGCTCGCGCGTCGTCGTCGCCGACGTGATGGCCTCGAACGGCGTCGTGCACGCGATCGACACCGTGCTCGTTCCGCCCAGCGTGGCGAAGTAGCTAGGAGGGCAGCGCAGCCCGCGCGGCGTCGTCGAAGGGAGTGAGCTCGATCGGAACCAGCTTCCGGATCCTCTCTTCGCGGGCGACCGTCGGGCTGCGCAGGCCCTCGACGAGCGGACGGGCGACGGACGCGTTCACCGGCGTCACGAGCTCGAGCCAGAGGGCGGACAGGGCCGGCGTCAGCACCGGCACCTCGACGATCCGGGGCCGCTTGCCGAGCAGGCCGGCGATCCGCTCGATCATCTGGCGGTAGGTCATCACCTCGGGACCGCCGACGTCGAAGCTCTGACCGAAGGAGTCGGCGTTGCCGCAGACACCCGCGAGATACTGCGCAACGTCTGCGAGCGCGATCGGCTGCGTCGGCGTCGATACCCAGCTCGGCGTCAGCATCACCGGCAGCCGCTTGACGAGGCCGAGGATCGTCTCGAACGCGGCGCTGCCCTTGCCCACCACCATCGCCGCGCGCAGCGTCGTCACGGGCACGCCGTCCGCGGCGAGCTGCTCGCCCGTCGCCCGGCGGCTCCGCAGGTGCGCCGAAGCGTCGGGGTCGTCGCCGCCGAGGCCGCCGAGATAGACGATCTGCGTCACGCCCGCCTCAGCCGCCTCGCGCGAGACGTTCTCCGCGGCCGCCCGGTCCTGCTGCTCGAAGTCGCGAGTGCCGAGTGAGTGGACGAGGTAGTAGGCGACGCTCGCGCCCTCCAGCGCCTCCGCGACGCCTTCGCCCGAGGCCACATCGGCCTCGACCCACCGAACACCGCCCTCATCCTCGCGCGGCTCGCGCGAGACGGCGACGACGTCGTGCTTGCCGGCGAGAAGCGGCAGGACCGCCTGGCCGACGACGCCGGTCGCCCCGAAGACCGTGACTCTCATGCGGCTTTGCCCCCTTCGAGCAGCTCGAAGTAACGCCGGCTGACTGCGGCGTGGAACGGGCTCTGGCCCTTTGCGTACAGGGCTCCCGCCAGCCGGGGCAGGTACTCCTCGACCGTCACGCTCAGCTCGTAGCCCTCCTCGACCGGTTGCTGCGCCAGTGTCACCGACCCGCCGGCCCGCATCGCGAGCAGACCACCGCGGATCTCGTGCCTGCAGGAGACGACGCCGTCATCGTGCGCGAGCTCCGGCGGCCCGAAGGTGAGCAGGGTGGCTCCGCCGAGCAGGCGCAGCCGGCCGCCGCCCGCTTCCCACGTCGCCCGCACACCGCCGCGGGTGAAGCCGTCCACCGCGCGCCAGTAGGTGACACCGAGCCAGCGGGCGCCCGAGTCCGAGGCCTCGACGACCTGGTCGGCGAAGATCACGCGCTGCCGCGACTCGTAGCCGCCCGAGTCGAGCAGCCGCTCGGTCGTCTCCCACCCGGTCATCGCGCGATCGCTCCGCGGAAGCGCGCATAGGCCTCTTCGTGCTCGACGATCGGCTCTGGGTAATCCTGGGTGCCTAGCTCTTCCACGTACCTCCGCGCGTAAATGCCGTCAGGGTCGTAACGTCCGGACTGCCGAATCGGGTTCAGCATCCGGTAGGGGCGGGTGTCGGTGCCGGTGCCCGCGACCCACTGCCAGTTGCCCGTGTTGTTGGCGACGTCGCCGTCGACGAGGTGGTCGAAGAAGTGGGCCGCACCCTCGCGCCAGTGGATGCCGAGGTGCTTGGTCAGAAAGGAGCCGGTGACCAGGCGCGCGCGGTTGTGCATCCAGCCCTCGCGCAGGAGCTGCCGCATGCCGGCGTCGACGAGCGGGAACCCGGTGCGGCCGTCCTTCCAGGCCTGCAGCGCGTCCGCGTCGACGCGCCACTCTGCCGCCCGCGGCCTGAAGTCGTCGCGCGACGTCTCCGGCCTGGCTGCGAGCAGCTGATGGTGGAAGTCGCGCCAGCAGAGCTGCCGGACGAACGCTTCGGCTCCGGCTCCGTCGTCGCCCGAGCGCGCGCTCCGCGACCTCGCCCGGCGAGACGCAGCCGAAGTGGAGGAACGGAGAGAGGCGCGAGGTCGAGTCGGCGGCGAGGTCGTCATGCCGCGCCTCGTAGTGCGCCAGACCGTCGTCGAGCCAGCGGGCCAGACGCACGCGGCCGGCGGCCTCGCCGCCGCGGGGCAGCTCCGGCGCCGGCTCGCCGGGCACGAGCTCAAGGAGCTCGGGGAGCTCGCCGAGCGAGACGCCCGCCGGCAGCGTGATCTGCGCGGGCGGTTCGAGCACGGGGCGGCGCGGCTCTTGCCGCCACCGCCGCCAGTACGGCGTGAAGACCATGAAGGCGTCGCCGCCGGCCGGTGCGACCTCGCCGGGCGGGATCACCGTGACGCCGGGGAACGTCTCGAGCGCGATCCGCTCTCCCGCCAGTGCGCGCTCGAGCCGGCGCTCGCGCACCTGGGCGTACACGCTGACGTCCTCGCTCACGAAGACGGCGTCCGCACCGGCGTCCCGCGCCGCGCGAACGGTCTCGGCGACCACGTCGCCCCGGCGCACCACGAGATCGCCGCCCCGCGCCCGGAGCGAGCCGGCGAGGTCGCGCAGCGAGTCGAGCAGGAAGGCGACGCGGTTGGGTGCCCCGAACTGCGCCAGCAGGCCTTCGTCGAGGACGAAGAGCGGCAGCACCCGCTCGGCGCGCTCGGCGGCCGCAGCCAGCGCCGGGTGATCGTGGACGCGGAGATCGCGTGTGAAGAGGACGACGGCGGTGCGCATCACGCGAGGTACGACACGATCCGGTTGGTCAGGGCCGTCGCGGAGCGGAGCGTCGCGGCGTCGGGTGCCCGCGGCTCGCCGAGCTGCTCACGCGCCCGAGCAGCGAGTTGGGGCGCCGAGCCGGAGACGAGCCCGAGCGCGATCGCCGTCGCCTGCCGGACGAGCTCCGGCTCGGCCGACCAGATCGCCTCGAAGCGGCGGCGGCGATCCGCGACGCGCCCCTGGCCGGGCCGTTCCCAGGCCACGAGGCAGGCGGCGAAACCCGGTCCGTCCGACACGATCGCCCACTCCCGCGAGAGCGGCGACGCTCGGTCGATCGGGACCTCTACAGGCGCGCCGGCCGGCTCGCGCAGGCGCTCGAAGTCGGCGAAGACGAGCGACAGCGACATCGTCCGCGCCAGCTCGCGCCAGCGGGGCTCGGCCGCGCGGTAGAAGCGCTCGCTCTGAAAGCTCCCGATCAGCACCCCCGGCTCGGCGCGCACGGCGCACTCGTCCTCGATCGCCCGGCTGATCGCGACGAGCGACTGCTTGCGCACGAGCCACGGTGCCAGCTCGGGCCGCCGAGCCCGGAGACCGGCGAAGAGCGACGTCTGGAGCGGCTCGGACTCACGCAGAACCCGCCCGATCGCAGCCTCGAGCGACAGGCCGGAGCCGCGCAGCCTGACGATCTCGAGCACCGCCTCGCAGTCGCGCTCGCGGTAGCGGCGGTGGCCGCTCGCCAGGCGCTCGGGCGGGGAAAGCCGTGCCGCTCCTCCCACGTGCGCAGCGTCGGAACGGACACGCTCGTCCGCTCCGCGACCTGTCCGATTGTCAGGGTCGCGTTCATTTTCTCAACAGGATGTTTATCCAAAGCTCCACATAGGAAACAGTATGGTTCGGATCACAAACGAGCAAGGAGGGGTCACATGGCACGGATTGAAGAGTCGATCGACGTCGAGGTCCCGGTCGAGACGGCGTACAACCAGTGGACGCAGTTCGAGGAGTTCCCGCAGTTCATGGAGGGGATCGAGGAGGTCCGGCAGGTCGACGATACGCACCTGCGCTGGGTCGCCGAGGTCGGTGGCCAGCGTCAGGAGTGGGACGCGGAGATCACCGAGCAGCACGCCGACCACCGTGTCGCCTGGAACGCGACGAGCGGCAAGGGCAACGCCGGCGTCGTCACCTTCCACCGCATCGACGACGCGCAGACGCGCGTGATGGTGCAGATGGACTGGGAGCCCGAGGGCGTCACCGAGAAGATCGGCTCGACGCTCGGCATGGACGGTCGGCGCGTCCAGGGCGACCTGAAGCGCTTCAAGGAGCTGATCGAGTCGCGCGGTGCCGAGAGCGGCGCGTGGCGTGGCGAGGTCGAGAATCCGTCCGACTGACGGAGACGTGCGGGCGGCGCTCGCGGGAGCGACGGCGGCGGCCACCTGGGTCGCCGCCGAGCCGCTCGCGCAGCGCCTCTTCCGGACGAACTACTCCGACGTGCGCCTGCTCGGCGCGCCGCTCTCGCGGCGGTACTGGCGCGCCGCCGGGATCGCGCTGCATCTCGCGAACGGCGCCGCGGCCGGCGTCGCGTTCAGACGGCTCGGCCTGCGCGGCTGGAAGACCGGGATCGTCGCAGCCGAGCTCGAGAACGCCGCCCTCTGGCCCGGGATGGTGGTGGTCGACCGCTTCCATCCCGACCGGCGCAGCGGCGCGTGGCCGCCGTCTGCTCCGGAACCGCCGCGTCTTCGGCCAGGAGGTCGCCGTGCACGCGCTCTTCGGCGCCGTGCTCGGCTCGCTCGTACGCCGACCGGCCAAGAATTCTTAACCGTCTCTCAATCGGGGTTTGCTTGACTTGATCCATACCCTCGAGCAAGGAGCGACCGGTGAGCGAGAAGACCCTCGGCGCGGACGAGCAGCGCGAGCTGCTCGAACAGGCCCTCTTCGAGATCAAGCGGGTGATCGCGGGGCAGGACGCGATGCTCGAGCGCGTGCTCGTCTGCCTGCTCGCCGGCGGCCACCTCCTGATCGAGGGCGTGCCCGGCCTGGCGAAGACGCTGACGATCAAGACGACCGCGCAGGTCCTGGGCGGCAGCTTCCAGCGGATCCAGTTCACGCCCGACCTCGTCCCGTCGGACCTCGTCGGCACGCGCATCTACCGCCCGGGTAGCGGCGAGTTCGACACCGAGCTCGGCCCCGTCTTCTGCAACTTCCTGCTCGCGGACGAGATCAACCGCGCGCCGGCCAAGGTGCAGTCGGCCCTGCTCGAGGTGATGCAGGAGCGCCAGGTGACGATCGGCCAGGACACCCATCTGGTGCCGCAGCCGTTTCTCGTCATGGCGACCCAGAACCCGATCGAGTCGGAGGGGACGTACCCGCTCCCGGAGGCTCAGGTCGACCGCTTCATGCTCAAGATCCTCGTCGGCTACCCCGAGCACGACCAGGAGCTGACCGTCGTCCAGCGCTCGCTCGTGGCGGCGCCGGAGCTGCGGCGCGTGCTCGAGCTGGAGCGCCTGCGCGACCTGCAGGCGTCGACCGCCGCGGTCTATGTCGATCCGGGCCTGATCAGCTACACCGTGCAGCTCGCCACGGCGACCCGCGAGCCGGGCACCTACGGGCTGGGTGAGCTCGCGCCGTACGTCTCGTTCGGCGCCAGCCCGCGCGGCCCGATCAGCCTCGTCCAGTCGGCGCGGGCGCTCGCGTTCATCCGCGGACGCGATTACGCCGTAGTGCAGGACGTGGAAGCGCTGGCGAAGGACGCGCTGCGACACCGGCTGGTGCTGAGCTACCAGGCGCTCGCCGAGCAGGTCGACGCCGACCACATCCTCGACGCGGTGCTCGCCAAGGTGCAAGCGCCCGAGCTCGACCTGAGCAAGCGAGTGACCGCGGCTTGACCATCGCCCCCGAGGCGAACGCGCTCGCGCGCACACCCGACCGCCCCGGGCCGGGCCCGCTGCCGGAGCCGCTGCTCCGCGCCCTCGACCTGACGATCGGCCGGCGGATCGAGGGGATGCTCGCGGGCGACCATCGTTCCTCTCTGCTCGGTGCGGGCAGCGAGCTGGCGCAGGTACGCCCCTACATCCCTGGCGACGACGTTCGCCGGATCGAGTGGAATGTGACCGCCCGCACCGGCGAGACGCACGTGCGCGTCGACATGGCCGAGCGGGTGCTCGTCACTTGGCTCGCGCTCGACGTCTCGGCGTCGATGTCCTTCGGAACCGTCGAGCGGAGGAAAGCCGACGTGGCAGAGGGCGTCGCGCTCGCGCTCGGGCACCTCGCGAGCCGGCGCGGCAACAGGCTCGGTCTCGTCACCTTCGGCGACGGCAACTCACAGACGATCCCGCCACGGCAGGGCCGGGCGGGGATGCTCGGCCTGCTGCTCTCGCTGCGGAATGAGCCGCTGCTCGAAGGAGGCGGCGCGACCTCGCTCGGCACGTCGCTGAGACTCGTCTCCCGGCTCGCCCGGCAGCGCTCGCTCGTCGCCGTCGTCTCCGACTTCCGCGGGCCCCGCGACTGGCGCTCGCCGCTACTCCAGCTCGCGGGCGGCCACGACGTGCTCGCGATCGAGATTCGCGACCCGCGCGAGGAGACGCTGCCGAACGTGGGCGAGCTGCGCCTCGTCGACCCCGAGACCGGCCGGCAGCTGCGCGTCGACACCGCGAGTGCGCGGCTGCGCGAGCGGTTCGCGCAGGCCGCTGCGGCCGAGCGGGCCGAGATCGCGCGCGAGTTCTCCTCGCTCGGCGTCGGGCATGTCGTCCTCTCGACCGCAGGGGACTGGCTGCGGCCGCTCGCGCAGCACCTGCGCCGGCGCGGAGGCCGGCGATGAGGCTCGGATGAGCTTCGAGTGGCCGCTCGCGCTGCTCGCGCTGCTGGCCGTGCCGCTGGCGGTCGTCGGCTACATCCTGCTCGAGCGCAGGCGCGAGCGCCAGGCCGCGGCTTTCGCGAGCCCCGCCCTCGTCCCCAATCTCGTCGGCCGCAGGCCCGGCTGGCTTCGCCACCTGCCCCCCGCACTGGCGCTGCTCGCGCTCGCCATTCTCGCCGTCGGCTTCGCGCGGCCGCATGCAAACCTGACGGTGGAGCGCGAGGAGGCGACTGTGGTGCTGACGATGGATACCTCGAAGTCGATGCTGGCGAAGGACGTGCCGCCGAGCCGCCTCGCTGTCGCGCAGCAAGTCGTCGGCCGCTTCATCGACAAGCTGCCGGAGACGTACCGTGTGGGGATGGTCTCGTTCGCTCAGACGGCGAACACGGTCCTCCCGGCGACCGCGAACCGCGAGGCGGCGAAGCGGGCGCTCAAGAACCTGCGCCCCGGCGACGGGACGGCGCTCGGCGAGGGAATCGCCCGGGCCGTCCAGGTCGCGCGGCGAGTGCGCATCGAGGACGGGCAGCGGCCGCCGGCGGCGATTCTCGTCCTCTCGGACGGCGCGCAGACCCAGGGCGTGCTCGAGCCGGTACCGGCGGCGCTGCGGGCGAGGCGCTTGAAGATCCCGGTCTACACGGTCGCGTTCGGCACCGCGAACGGTGTCGTCGAGGTCGTCGACGCCGAGGGCTTCACGACCCGAGTGACGGTTCCGCCCGACGCGCCGACGCTGCGCCGGGTGGCGCAGGCGACCGGTGGGCGCTTCTACGCCGCGCCGACCGCCGCCCAGCTGAGCGCCGTCTACGACGATCTCGGCTCGCGCGTCGGGCACGTGAAGGAAGAGCGCGAGATCACCGCCGCGTTCGCCGCCGCCGGCGCTGCCCTGCTGCTGGCCGCCGGCGCGATGTCGGCGCTCCTCTTCGGGAGGCTGCCGTGATCCGCCTCCTCCCCGTTCTCGTCGTCGCCGCCGCCGTCGCGGCGATCGCGCCTGCGAGCGCCTCCGCCGGCCGCGAGTGCGACGGTTTGCTCGTCTGCATCCCGGTCGCAGGCCCCTGGGTTCAGGTGCCGGGCGGCGGCACGCCGACCTACTGGCAGCTCGCCTGCCCCGGCCGCGGCCAGGTGATCGGCGGGCTCGACTCCGACCGAAGCGGCCCGCTCGAGATCACCTTTCTCGGGACGCTCGGCGGGCCTGTCGGCCCAGGTGTCACGACCGGACGCGCGGCCGTCTTCGTCGCCAGGACGACGAGCCGGCTTGCGGGCTTCCGGCCGCTCCTCGGCTGCATTCCGGGCGGAGGCGGCGGCGCGCGCGGCCGCACGATCGCGCACCCGAGCCGCAGCCTGACCGCGGTCGCCCCGGTGGAAGAGGCGGCGATCCGGCGCGTCAAGTCGGTGAACGTCGCCGTGCGCGCCACCGTCCGCGTACAGCACGCCTGCCTTCCGGGCGAGCGGTTGCTCTCGTCCTCGCAGGCGGTGGCGTTCCGCACGCGCGCGGCCCCGTCGGCGGCCGTCCTCGGCTCGGTGCGAGCCTTCTCCCGCCGCGCGGGCGACCGGCTCGTGGTGACGGTGCGATCGGGCGTCACGCGGCCGACCGGAGTGCGGGTCGAGCTGCAGGTGCACGCAATCTGCGCCAGGAACGCAAGATGAGCTTCGCCAGCCCCTGGCTACTGCTCGGGCTGCTCGCGCTGCCGCTGCTCGTGCTCGGCTTTCGCTACCTGCAGCGGCGCCCCAGCCGCTACGCCGTCCGCTACACCAATCTGGATGTGCTCGCGAGCGTGGTCGAGAGCACACGTTCGTGGCGGCGGTACGCCGGACTCGCTCTCTTCCTGCTCGCGCTCGCAGCACTCCTCGTCGGGTTCGCCCGGCCGAGCATGAACCGGCTCGCCGACCGCGAGGAGGCAACGGTCGTGCTCGTGATCGACGTCTCCGGCTCGATGCAGGCCGAGGACGTGAAGCCGACGCGTCTCGAGGCTGCGCAGAAGGTCGTGCGGGAGTTCATGAAGGGCCTGCCGGAGCGCTTCCAGGTCGGCGTCGTCGCGTTCTCCGAGACCGCCGAGGTGGCCGCTCCGGCGACCGAGGACCGACAGCTCGCGATCGACGCGATCGACTACCTCTACCCGCAGCGCGGCACCGCGATCGGCGACGGGATCGCCCGCGGCGTCGAGGTCGCCCGCGCCGCTGAGGCCGGTAGCGCCGGGCGTGACCGGCCGGCTGCGATCCTGCTGCTCTCGGACGGCTCGCAGACCGAGGGCATACTGCTGCCGCTCGAAGGCGCTGCGCGCGCCAAGTCGTTCAAGATTCCCGTCTACACGGTGGCGCTCGGCACCCCCGAGGGCGTCGTCGAGTTCAACCGCTTCGGCGCGTCGCGCGTGATCCCGGTGCCGCCCGACAAGCCGACGATGCGTCAGATCGCAGCCGTCACGGGCGGCCGCTTCTACGAGGCGCAGAGCGCCGGCGACCTGCGCGATGCCTACAAATCGATGGGATCGCTCGTCAGCAAGGTCAAGCGAAAGGAGGAGGTGACGTTCGCATTCCTGGGTGGCGGCATCCTGCTGCTGCTCGTTGCCTCCGCGATCGGCGTCGTCACGTTCCCGAGGCTCCCGTGAGGGCGCTCGCCGTCGTCCTCGCCCTCGCTGCGCTCACGCTGGCAGGTTGCACAGGCGATGACGAGAGTGAGACCGGTGCGACGACCGCGACGCGGACGACACCGCCCGAGCCGTCACGTTCCCCGAGGAGCAGCCGCCTCCCCCCGATCTGACCGTCAGCTCGCTCGCCGACACGGTCGACCGCGTGCTCCCATCCGTGGTCAACGTCCGGACGAAGTCCTTCGGCGGCGGCGAGGGCGACGGCTCAGGCGTCGTGCTCGACCGGCGCGGGATCATCGTCACGAACAACCACGTCGTCGAGGGCACGACCAGCGTCACGGTCGTCTTCAACGACGAGCTCCACCGCCGCCCTCTGACGGGCACCGTGATCGGCACCGCGCCCGAGCGCGACCTCGCCGTGATCCGCGTCGGGGCCACCAACCTCGTCCCGCTCCGCGTCGGCCGCTCATCGACTCTGCGGCTCGGCGACCCCGTCTTCGCGGTCGGGTTCCCGCTCGGCCTCGGCGGTCCGAGCGTGACCTCTGGAATCGTCTCCGGCCTCGACCGCACGATCGAGGGCCGCAACGGCGACCTGACGGGATTGCTGCAGACGGACGCCGCGATCAACCCGGGCAACTCCGGCGGCGCGCTCGTCGACCGCTTCGGGCGCCTGATCGGGATCAACACCGCGGGCGTGCGGCTGGCCGAAGCCGAGAACGTGGGCTTCGCGATCGCGATCGACGGCGCCCTGCCCGTGATCGAGCGGATCCGCAACCAGACGCCGGCTACCGACGCCTGGCTCGGGATCGCGTTCAGCTCCGTCGACACCGACGCGGCTGCGGTGCAGCTCGGCCTCGATGCGTCGATCCGGGGAGCCGTCGTCACCGTCGTCTACCCCGGCGGCCCCGGCGAGAAAGCCGAGCTCGCGGTCGGCGACGTGATCACCGTCGCCGACGACGTCCCCGTCAACTCGGCCGCCGACCTGTCGAAGCTCCTCGCCGACCGCGACCCGGGCGACGAGGTCGATCTCGAGCTGATCGACAGCCGTGGGCCGCGGCTCGTCAGCGTGGCCGTGGTCCGAAGAGGTGCCGACACGCAGCCGTAGCGGCTTCACGCTCTCTCGTCAGCTTCCCTTCCGCGGAAGGATGACGGAAACTTCGCTTGTGACCACACTGTTCGGCCGCGAGCGGGAGCTCGCTCGAGCTGGCTCGTTCCTCGAGTCCGAAACAGAGCAGTCCAGTGTCCTGCTCTTCGAGGGCGCGGCAGGGATCGGCAAGACCACGCTGTGGCGGGCCGGTGTCGAGCGCGCTCGCGAGCGAGGCTTTCGCGTTCTCGAGGCGCGACCGGCGGCGGCCGAGCGCGACCTCTCGTTCGTCGCTCTCGGCGATCTGCTCTCAGAGACGCACGACGAGATCGGAGGCCTGCCGGCGCTGCAGCGTCGTGCGCTCCGGATCGCACTGCTGCTCGAGGAAGCCAAAGGAAAGCCCACCGACCAGCGTGCGGTGGGTGCCGCGCTGCTCGAGCTGCTGCGGCGCCTGGCAACCGAGGAACCGATCCTCGTCGCACTCGACGACGTTCAGTGGCTGGACACCCCCTCGGCGAGCGCCCTGGAGTTCGCCCAGCGCAGGCTCGGCGAGGCACCCGTGCGCGTCCTCGCTTCGCTGCGGACCGGCTCGACTTTCGAGAGCTTCGAAGCCGCGGAGCGGATCGAGGTCGGACCGCTCGGGCTCGGCGAGCTCGATCAGCTGATCCGAGCCCGGCTCGGCGTCCAGTTGCTGCGTCCGACGCTTCATCAGCTCGAGGAGGCGTCTGGCGGGAATCCGTTCTACGCGCTCGAGCTTGCCACCGGCCTGCTGCGGTCGGGCCACCGCCTCGAACCGGGGGAGCCGATGCCGGTACCGGCGCGGCTCCACGACGTGGTTCGCGACCGCCTCGCGTTGCTCGCACCCGCAGCCCGCAAGGCGGCGCTTGCCGCGGCGGCGCTCTCTCAGCCGACCGTCGCCGTCATCCAGAAGGCGACCGGCGGGGATGTCACCGGGGTGAACGAGGCGGTAGGCGCAGGCGTTCTCGATCGGGACGGCGAGGTGCTCCGGTTCACGCACCCGCTCTTTGCATCGACGCTGTACGAGGACAGCGCTCCGGAGGAGAAGCGTGACCTTCATCGGCGTCTGGCGAAGGTTGTCGGCGCTCCCGAGGAGCGTGCGCGGCACCTGGCCGAGGCGACGACCGGGCCAGACGAGATCGTTGCTGCCGCGCTCGAGGTTGCTGCCACCAGTGTCTTCGCCCGTGGCGCCGCAGATGCCGCTGTCAGGCTTGCGCGGCAAGCATTCGAGCTGACGCCGCCAGACCGGCGTGCGGAGGCCCACGACCGCTGCCTGGCCTGGGCGCGCTATTCCGTCGCCGCTGGTGATCCATTGCACGCAGAGGCGCTCCTCGAGCGCCAAATCGAGCAGCTCGATTCCGGTGGCCAGCGCGCGGCGGCGGAGCTCGAACTCGGCAGAGCGCGGCTTGGGACCCTCGGCATGGCGGCAGCTCTCGCCTGTTACGAGCGCGCCGTGCGAGAGCTCGAGGGCACGGACGAGCTGGAGCTGGAGACGATGGTCCTCATCGAGGTGGCCGAAGTCCACGTGGGCGAACAGCGCCTGAGCTCTGATGCCCCCGAGCAGGCGATCGTCCTGGCGGAGAAGCTCGGGAGGCCGGATCTTCTCGCGCGCGCGCTCGGGATCCACGGCATGAAGCTGACGCTTCAGGGACAGCCGCCCCCGGATGAGTTCTGGCTACGAGCTCTCGAGCTCGAGGAGTCGAGCGGAGCGATGAGCTATGACGGGCCTGGACTCAAGTACGCCCGAGCGGTATTCATGCGGGGCGAGTGCCAGACGACGATGGAGCTGATTCGCCGCGCCGCGGGCTCCATGGAGCGCACGGGTGACCCGGCTCTTCCGAACGTCCTCGTCGGCCTGTGCGAGTGCGCGCGCATCTCGGGGGACTTGGAGGCCGCAGCCGGTTACGCCGAGGAAGCCCACGACCTTGCGGTCCAGACGGGGCGCGAGTCGCTCGAGCCCATGTGCCTCCTGTGGCAGGCGCGCGTCGCCCTCCCGCGCGGCGACCTCGACCGCGCACGCCACGACGCCGAGGAGGCGCTACAGGTCCTCGAAGGGCTGGTCCCGTCCGAGTTCGAGCGGATCGAGATGGAGTGGCTTACCAAGTCGATCTTCGGCCAGATCGCCCAGGTATCGGAGCGTCCTGCCGAGGCGCACGAGTGCTTTGCGGCTGCCATCGAGTTGGCGGAGCAACACCTGCCCGGCACCAGCCAGCCTGTTACCGAGCTTCTCGCCGCCGATGTCGAGTGTCTCGTCGCGCTCGGCGCGCTCGCTGACGCAAGGCGGCAGCTCCAACGCCTCGTGGCGCTCACCGACCGACTCGAGATTCCGAGGCTCGCCGGCTTTACGGCTCGAGCGCAGGGACTCGTCGCCGCCGCCGAGGGCGACTCGGCCGCGGCGATCGACTACCTCGAACGTGCCGTCGAGTGCATGGCGGGTCTGCAAATGCCGTGGCCGCTCGAGGATGCCAAGACGCTGCTCATGCTCGGTGGCGTCCAGCGGCGCGCCAGACAGAACCTCGCGGCCCGAACGACGCTGGGGGCCGCGCTTGCGACCTTCGAACGCCTCGGTGCGAGGCTATGGGTCGAAAAGACCCGTGCGGAGCTCAGCCAGATCGGCGGCCGGTCGTCCCGTCCCGGTGTCTTGACCGCAACCGAGCAAAGCGTCGCGCGCCTGGTTGCCGCTGGACACTCGAACGTCGAGGTCGCACACGAGCTCTTCATGAGCCCGAAGACCGTGGAGTGGAACCTGTCGAAGATCTACAAGAAGCTGCACGTACGCTCCCGCACCGAGCTCGCGGTGAAGCTCGCCAAGTAGTCACCCGCGCGGCTCAAACCTGGGGATTCCCCCGGGCGAAGAGAACGAGACTGACCTCATGGCCACGATCGCCATGAGACTCGTGTTTCCGACCGCACTCGCTTCGGCGTTCCTCGCCGGTGTCGCTGGGGCCGCACTTCCGCTCAATGCAGCCTTCACCGGGGGGCCGGTGCGCACGGAAGCGGCACGCGGAAGCGGGCTCCCGGTCACGATCGATGTCGGTGGCGCTCCCTCGAGCCTGGTCGCGACCCCAGGCGCGGTCTGGGTTTCACTCGGCCTGGACGGGGTCGCGCGCATCGACCCCGCGACGAACAGAGTCGTCGCCCGGATCCGCCCGGGCGGCACTGTCGTCGCGCTCGCAGCAGGGTTCGGCTCGATCTGGGCGCTCGACCTCCTCGGCGACCGACTGTTGCGGATCGACCCGGCGTCGAACGAGGTCGAGGGCGTGACGAAGGTGGGCGGCCTGCCGAGCGGGCTCGCCGTCGGCCACGGATCGGTCTGGGTTGCGAGCCAGCTCGATGCGTCAGTCACGCGGGTCGCTCCGCAGACCGGGCGCGTGCTGGCGACGACCAAGCTCGGAAGCGAGCTCTGGCCCGGCGCGATCGCCGTCGCGGCCGGGGGCGTCTGGGTCGTGACCGGCGGTGGCAACGAAGTAAGCAGGATCGATCCGCGCACCGGGACCGTGGATATCCGGCTACCGGTTCGCGGCGGCCGCTCGCTCGCGATCGCCGGCGGGGCTGTCTGGGTCGGCCTGGCCGGCGACAACCGCCTGTTGCGGATCAACGGCGCGGGTATGACGCTCGTCGACCTCCCAGGTCACCGCGCGAACGGCTACGGGCCCGAGCTGGCAGGAGGTACGGAGCTCTGGCTTGCGCTTCCCGGCCGCGTCGCTCGCGTCGTTCCGGCTGGAGGCCCGCGTCTCCGACTGCCGAAAGGGAGCCACATAAGCGCGATCGCGTTTGCCGAAGACGTGTGGCTTGCCGAGCAGGATGAGGAGCGAGTCGTCCGCTTCGCCCTCGAGTCCGCTCCCTGAAGACCTCGTCGGTTCGGAAGATTCGACGAGCCCGTTTCGTCCGGTGCACATGAAGGTCGTGCTCTGCACAGTTGCCCTCGCACTTGGACTCGCCGGCGCTGCGAGCGGCGCGATCCCCGTCTCCGAACCGTCGTCGACGGCGGCCGTGACGACGCTCGAGCTCTCATCCGCGACCTGGACGGGACGGAGCGTCTCCGCCGCGAATGGCGTCTACTACCAGCTCTGCGCCCGCGGCCCGCTCCGCCGCTGTGCGATCGGCGGCGGAGCGCCGGCCGCTCGCCTCGAGGCGTTTGCTCTCGCAGCGCGCGCGTTCCAGAATCAGACCACCGATCTCGTGGTCGTGGCCCTGCCGCAGTCGCCCACGCTCCAGCTGCTACTCGTGTTCGAGCGCGACGTGCTCGCCGAGCCCGACGCCGGTAGCGCGACGAGCGGTCGGCTCTACGCAGTCGCCAGCCTCGTGACGGTCGGCGTCGAGGACAGCTTGATTCTGTTCAGGCTGCCTTGGTCGTCGACACCCGGCCTGTAGCGGCAGCTGCTTTCATCGCCGTCTCATCCGAGCCTCGTAGCCTGAAGCGCGAACACTCGGACAGGAGGCACTGATGAAGCGCAAGCTGGTTCTGATCGGGATCCTCGTTCTCGTCGCTGCGGCCGTCACGACCGGCTTCGCGATCGCGGGCGGGGCCGGGGACAACGACGAGCCGCTGACGGGCTCGACGCTCGCGAAGGCGACCGCTGCGGCGTTGGCCCATACCGGTGGCGGCACGGTCACTGAGACCGAGATCGGCGACGACGGGGCCGCATACGGGGTCGAGGTCAAGCTCGCGGACGGCCGTCAGGTCGAGGTCGAGCTGGACGAGAACTTCAAGGTCGTCGGTCAGGAAGCAGACGACGACGGCAAGAACGACGAGGAGGGAGACGACTGATGTGGCGCGGCGTGATCGCGTTGGCGGCGGCGGGCGCGCTCGTCACCACCGGCTGCAGCAGCGACGAGGGTCCCGCCGCCTCCGGAACGACCACCCGAACGGCCGCGGCACCGACGGAGTGCGGCACGGACGATGGTTCTGGCTGCGCTCCGACGAGCGACCGCGTCGACGTGGGAACGCCCGTGTTCTCGCGGCCGACGGAGATCACGAATCCGCTCTTCCCGATCTCGCGGCTCCACTCGGCATTGCTGCTCGGCAACGACGACGGCCGGATGTTGCGCGTCGAGACGACCCTGCTCCCGGGCACGAAGACGATCGAGTGGGACGGCAAGAAGGTCGAGACGCTCGTCTCCCAGTACGTCGCCTACCTCGACGGCCGCATCCTCGAGGTCGCGCTCGACTGGTACGCGCAGGACGACCAGGGTGCGGTCTGGTACCTCGGCGAGGATGTCTTCAACTACGAGGACGGCGCCGTGGCCGACCGTGACGGGACCTGGCTGGCCGGTAAGGAGGGCCCGGCGGCGATGATCATGCCGGCGAAGCCGCAGCGCGGAGACGTCTACCGCCCCGAGAACAGCCCCGGGATCGTCTTCGAGGAAGTCACAGTCAAGTCGGTGGGGAAGCAGTTCGGCGGGCCCCAGGGGCGAGTCGGCGACGCGATCGTCGTCGACGAGCTCCACCAGGACGGCGCGCACGAGACGAAGGTGTTCGCGCCCGGCTACGGCGAGTTCAAGACCGGCTCGGGTGGCGCTCTCGAGGACCTCGCGCTCGCGGTCCCGACCGATGCTCTTACCGGCTCTGCGCCCGCCGCGTTGGAGCGGCTGTGGCAGAGCACCGTCGCCGTCTACGACGCTGCCGGCGTCGGCGACTGGCGGGCCGTGTCGGCTGCGGCCGAGCGGCTGGACGCAGCATGGGGCCGGTATCGCGCGAGCGCACAGGTGCCTCCGCTCCTGGCGGCGCAGATGACCCGCGCGCTGACCGCGCTCGCCGGCGACGGGCTCGCGCCCGCGGTTGGAGCCCGTAACGCGGCCGGAACGCAGAGAACGGCTCTGGACGCAGGACAAGCGACGCTCGACCTGCTGCTGCGCCACCGCAGTCCGGCCGCGATCGACAAAGCGCGCTTCGAGCTGTGGGCGCGGCAGGTGCAGGTCGACGCGGCCGCAGCGGAGCCGGGTCACGTCGCGGGTGACGCAGCAACACTCGCGCGGATCCGCGACCGGTTCGCGCGCACGCTCGACGCCGCGAAAGCGAAAGAGCTGGCGACGCTGCTGGACGAGCTCCAGGCAGCGGCGAAGGACGAGGATCTCGGGGCTGCTGCCGACATCGCAGCGGAGCTGCGCGCCGCGGTCAGCCGCGGCTGAGGCGGTCTCGGAGCTCGTCCGGGACGGGAACGCTCGCAGCGCGCTCGTAGTCGTAGGACACGAGCACGCTGCGGGCTTCGGCGACAATCCGCTCGCCGACCGCGATCTGGTGCTCGAGGTCGAAGCTCTTCGTCCCGATCCGCGAGCAGCGCGTCCGCACCTCGACCTCCTCGCCGTGGCGCAGCTCGGAGCGAAAGTCGATCTCGACGCGGGCCAGGATGAAGTCGTGGAGGCCGCCGAGCACGCCGATTCTGGACTCCTCGAGGTAGGTCGAGAAGACGGCGTTGTTGACGTGTCCCATCGCGTCGCAGTCCCGAAAGCGGACGCGCTCGCGATGGACGTATGGATAGGAGGGCACGCCGCCTTCTACCATCACCGTGCATGAACAAGCGCGAACGTCAGGTGGCGATCCTGCAGCTGGTCGACCGGCAGGAGCTCTCGACCCAGGCCGAGGTCGTGCGGGCGCTCCGTGACGAGGGTGTCGACGCCGTGCAGGCGACTGTCTCGCGGGACATCGCGCAGCTCGGGCTGGTCAAAGTTCGCGCCGACAACGGCCGGCGCATCTACGCCCGGGCGGGCGCGGCTGACCGCGACCGGATCAGCGGGCTCTCGTCCGCGCTCCGCCGCTGGGGGACGCGGATCGAGCCGACGCAGAATCTCGTCGTCGTGCGCACGCCGCCCGGGCACGCGAACGCGCTCGCGCTCGCCTTCGACAAGGCCGCGCTGCCGGAGGTGGCGGGGTGCATCGCCGGCGACGACACGATCTTCCTCGCCGTGCGCGAGGCCGGCTCGGCCGCGGAGCTGGCGCAGCTCCTCACGGATCTCACCAGATGAGCGACACGCTCGTCTTCGTGCCCGCCTGGAACGAGGAGGGCAATCTCCCCGCAGTGCTCGCCGAACTGCGCCGCGAGCTGCCCGAGGTCGACGTGCTGGTCGTCGACGACGGCTCGACCGATCGCACGGCGGACGTCGCGCGAGAGCTCGGCGCCGAGGTGCTGTCGTTCGGCGAGAACCGCGGACTCCAGGCGGGGATCGCAGCCGGGTACGCGTGGGCGCTCGAGCACGACTACGCCTACTGCGGCCGCGTCGATGCCGACGGCCAGCACCCCGCGGCCGAGCTCCGGCGGCTGCTCGAGCTGGTTCGATCCGGCGAGGCCGACGTCGCAGTCGGCTCCCGCTTCGTCAGCGGCCCCGGCTACGAGCCGTACCGCTACGAGCCGGAGGGGATCCGCAAGCTCGGTACCGGACTCCTGCGCCGCTCGATGCGGCTGGCGCTCGGGCGGCCGTTCCACGACGCGACGAGCGGTCTCTACGCCGCCTCCGCCAAGGCGCTGCCGGTACTCGCCGTGCCGTACGAGACCGGCGCCCCGGAAGTCGAAGCGCTGCTCCGACTCGACGACGCCGGCCTGAAGGTCGCGGAAGTACCGGTCGACATGCGCCGCCGCGCCGGCGGCGAGTCGAAGCTGCGCGGGAAGAAGGCGTTCCTGCTCGTCGTGACCGTGATCGGGACGCTCCTAGGCGCGAAGCGCCTCTGGTCGCGCCGGGCGAACCGCTAACTGACCGGGCGGCCGCGGCGCAGCGAACCGAACACGGCGACGGCGAGTGCGAGCAGCGAGGCGAGCACGATTGCGAGCAGGAAAGACTCCAGGTAGCCGGCCCGCCGTCATCCTCGGTGCCCCCGGGGATGGCGACACCGCTCGCCTGCGGCTTGGCCTGTCCGAGGTTCGGGCTGGTCTTGCCGAGGACGTCAGAATCGTTCGTCTCGTCGCTCTGCGTGACCGCCGCGCCGGAAGCGCTCTGGGCGCTCGCGATGCTTCCCTGCGAATCGCTTCCCTGCGAGTCGATCAAGGCGCCGTCGGTCGGTCGCGTGATCGCGACGCGATCGCGGGAGGAGCACTGCGGCCGGAGGTATTCGCCTTCCCGGCGCCTGCGGATCGACGATCGTCACGAACGTCTGCGCCAATTTGCGCTTGCCCGCCCTCGAGGTCAGCTCGAGCATGTACGTCCCGGGCTGGAGCGTGACGGTCCGGTCGAACTCGAGCGTCACGCCGTCCTTCGTCTGGCGCGTCACCTTCTTCACCGTGCCGTCAAAGCGGACCCGGTTGAGGCCCTCCTGCGCCGGCGACCGGGACGCGGCCGGCGAGCTCGCAACTCGGGCCCGGTCCCTTGATGCCGAGCACGACCTTCGCAGAGCGGGAGAGCAGGAACGAGATCACGGTCGCGCCGCGCTTCTTGCCGGTGTTGGCGAAGCGCTGCCGCGAGCTCGTGATCTTCTGGCCGCCGGCCTTCTTCTGCTGCGTGCTCGTCGGCGTGGAAGCCAGGGAAGGCGAGAACGAGTAGGTCGGCGACGACGATGCACCGGATACCGCCGACCCCTGCTGCTGGATCGGTGACGTCGAGTTCGCCTGACCTGATGCTGCTGATGGGGACCGGACAGCCGCTGCCGTTGTCACAGCAGGCGCCGCTGGAGCTGGGTGGAGACCGCCGGCGCTTTCGGCTTGGTCGCTACGGCCGGCACTGCGGGACTCGGCGCGGGCGCCGGCTTCACCGGGCCGGCCGCGGGCGCCGGTGCGGGAACGGCCACCGGGGGCTTGGGTGCGGGTGGCACGGGCACCGGCGGCTTGGGCGCCGGTGGCTTGGGGCGGGCGGCACGGCACCGGAGGCTTGGGCGCGGGCGGCACAGGCACCGGAGGCTTGGGCGCGGGAGGTGCCGTTGTGACCACCGGAACAGGCACGGTCGGCGGCGGTGGCACGGGCACGGTCGGCGTCGTGACGGACGGCGTCGGCGGCAGCGGCGGCGTTGTCACCGTCGGCACGGGCGGCACGACCGCCGCCGGACCCGCAGCCGCGGCACCGGCCGCAACCGCGCCCACGACGAGCAGCGCGGTTCCTGCCACCACTGGCATGACCCTCCGCCGCAAGAGGCTCCCCCACTCCATTCGACGATGCAACGCAGCACTGGCCCGGCTGGATACGGGCTGCGGCGCGCTCAGCCGGCGACGAGTTGAAGCCCGTCCGGAGTGATCAGCGCGTTGTACGTGCCCGCACGAAGCTCGAGCGGCTTGCCGTTCAGCTCAGCGGTGAGATCGGACGCACCGCCGAAGCGGATCCACAGCTGCTTCGCCTTCACGTCGACCTCCCCGCCCTGCGGGAGCGTCCCCGCGTAGAGCACCTTGCCTTGCGCCGATCCGGCTCGGACGTCGAGCCAGCTGTCGCCGCCCGAAGCCAGAAGCTGCAGCCTCGTGAGCCGAGGCGCCGGCCGAGGCTTCGGCTTCGTGGCCGGGGCTGTCTCCACAGGCGCTGCTTCTGCCTGCGTCACCCGAGCCTCTTGCGGCGATGTGGCCGTGACCCTCTCGGCGATCGGCTCCGCCGCCCCCAGCTTGTCTGATCCCGACGCTTCGCGAACTGCGAGGACGATCAGCAGGGCTGACGAGATCAGCAATGCGATCGCGGCGAACCGCTGGAAGGGGGTTTCCGGCATGACCAACCCAGGGTAGCTCGCGCAGCGGCCGGGTTTCAGCGCGTTGCCTGACCTACCCGACCTGGCCGGATGACCTCTTGCGGGTTGTTTCGATCAGGTCTACCGTGAATATTTCAGAGTTTCAAATTGAGGGGACTGCGGTTTGACAGGGGAAATACGGCACGGCGGGCCTACGCTCGCAACATATCTGTCTGTTCTGAGGCGACGTCTTTGGATCGTGCTGCTCTGCGCGGTCCTCGTGCCCGCGGCCGCAACCTACTTCTCCGTGCTTCAGACGGACGAGTACAGGGCAACTGCTGACGTTTACATCAACACCCAGAACGTTCCCGACATCGTGGCAGGCTCCGGCCAAACGCCTGTCTCGATCGAGACTGAGGCCGAGCTCGCCGCAGTGCCTGAGGTCGCGCGCCGAGCGCTGACACTCGCACGCCGCACCGATCGGACGCCACTAGCTCTGCTCGCACAGTCAGACGTTGCACCCAAGGGTGTGACCGAAATCCTCGAATTTTCCGTCACCGACAGCGATCCGAAGGTTGCGAAGCTGCTTGCGACGTCCTACGCCAAGGCATTCGCCAACTACCGGCGGCAGCTCGATACCCAATCGCTGACTCGGGCCCGAGACCGTCTCGCCAAGACGCTCGAGACGCTTCGAAGCGAAGGTCGGCAGGAGAGCGACTTCTACCGCGGCATCGAGGAGGAGCAACAGCAACTCGCAACCGCCGAGGCACTCCAAACGTCGCGGGCCAGCCTGATCCGGTCGGCCGGAGCGGCAACCCAGGTCTCGCCGAGGCCGGTGCGAAACGCGGCGATCGGCATCGCATTGGGACTCGCACTCGGCCTCGGGCTTGCTCTGCTGCTCGAGGCTCTCGACACCCGCGTGCGCTCCGCGGAAGAGATAGGTGAGCGCCTTGGCCTGCCGCTGCTCGCGCGGATTCCGACTCCCGCGAGAAAGCTTCAAAAACGGCACCGGCTCGTGACCCTGGACGATCCGGGCGCACCGCAGTCCGAAACGTTCCGAATGCTTCGCACCAGCATCGAGTTCGCGACGCTCGACACCGACACGCGCTGCATCCTGGTCACGAGCGCCCTGCAAGGCGAGGGGAAATCCACCACTGCCGCGAATCTCGCGGTGACGTGTGCCCGCGCAGGCGCACGCGTTGCGCTTGTCGATCTCGACCTCCGCAGGCCATTTCTCGCCGAGTTCTTCGATCTCCAGGGGAGGCCGGGGGTCACGAACGTCGTGCTGCGAGATGTTCAGCTCGAGGAGGCGCTTATTCCTATTGACCTCGATCCCCCCGCCACCCGCGCCGGTGACGAAGGCTGGCCGTCTGCAGATGACGACGGCCGAGGTTCCCTGCTCGTTCTTCCGGCTGGACCAGTCCCGGGTGATCCGGGCGAGCTTGTCGGCTCACGCCGGCTTTCGGAAATCCTCGTGCAGCTTCGCGAGCAGTTCGATGTCGTCATCCTGGATGCACCGCCGCTTCTCGGTGTCGGCGACGCCGTCCAGCTGAGCTCGGAAGTGGACGGCGTGATCCTGGTCACGCTGCTCAGCCAGATGCGACGGGGGATGCTGACGGAGATGCGCCGCCTCCTCGAGCGCATGCGAGCGCGCCGGCTGGGCTTCGTGGTGACGGGATCGCAACGGGACGAGGGCAACAGCTACCGCGGCTACGGCTATGGCCGCCGTGACCCTGACGAACTGTCAGTCGATCGAATTCGGGCTAACCGAACTCACGCGGGCACGTAGCAGGGGGTCGAATGCCTTCAGGCGAAACAATCGTTGGGCAGTCACGCACGGTCGCCGAGACTCAGGCCGCGCCGATTGCCGGCGCTCTTGCGAACACGGTGCCCGGAAGGCGCCGAGGCTGGCTCGTTCGGCGCGCTTTGGTCGGCGCCGACGTTGTCGGCCTGATGACCGCCTTCCTATTTGCACAGTGGCTCTACGGCAGTTCGCAGGGACCCGATTTCCCGAACCGGGTTTCGGCCTCGTTCGAGATAGCGCTCTTCGCACTCACCCTCCCGGGGTGGATTCTGCTTGCAAAGTTCTACGGCTTGTACGAGGGCGATGAGGAGCGGGCTGACCACTCCACGGTCGACGATGTCGCCAGAGTCTTCAACATGCTCACCGTCGGGACGTGGGTCTTCTACGCGGCCACGTGGTTGTTGGATATCGCCAATCCCCAAGTTCACAAGCTGGTCTGCTTCTGGCTGGCAGGTGCAGTGCTCGTTCCCGTCGCCCGTGTCGGCGCCAGGACCTTGTGCCGGCGGTCAGCGTCGTACCAGCAGAACACGGTCATCGTCGGTGCCGGACTGGTCGGCCAAAGCGTTGCGCGCAAGATCCACCAGCACCCCGAGTATGGAGTGAGGCTGGTGGGATTCGTCGACGACGAGCCGCGAGAGCGCGGGGCCGGCTTGAGGGATCTGACGATCCTCGGAGGACCTGCCAGCCTTCGTTCGATCGTCCGTCAACACGATGTCGAACGCGTGATCGTCGCGTTCACCCGCGACTCACACGAGCAGATGGTCGCACTCGTGCGGTCGCTCGACGACCTCGACGTCCAGATCGACCTCGTGCCACGCCTCTTCGAAGTACTCGGCCCCCACGTACATATGCACGCCGCCGAGGGGCTCCCGTTGTTGGGTCTGCCTCCGGCGAGACTCTCGCGCTCCAGCCTGCTGTTGAAACGGGCGATGGACCTGTGCTGCGGCGTCCTAGGCTTGGTGTTGCTGTCCCCCTTCATGCTCGCGATTGCGGTAGCGGTGGTGTTGGAGTCGCGTGGGCCGGTGTTCTTCCGGCAAGTTCGGATGGGGCAGGGCCGAAAGCCCTTCACAATCGTGAAGTTTCGGACAATGGCCGTGGGGGCCGACGAACGGAAGGACGAGATTGCGCATCTGAACAAGCATCTTGCGGGTGACTCCCGGATGTTCAAAGCGGCCGGCGACCCTCGAGTGACCCGAGTCGGACGCGTTCTGAGGCGTTACTCGCTCGACGAGCTCCCCCAGCTGATCAATGTTGTCCGAGGCGAAATGAGTCTCGTCGGTCCTCGACCGCTCATCCTCGAAGAGGATCGCCACGTCGACAACTGGGCACGCAAGCGGTTGAACCTCAAGCCTGGGATTACCGGCCTCTGGCAGGTAACCGGCCGCAGCGACATTCCGTTCTCCGAGATGGTCAATCTGGATTACATCTACGTCAGCACGTGGTCGATCTGGCAGGACGTACGCCTGATCTTCGGGACGGTTCCCGTGATGCTGAGGGGGACAGACGGATCGTGCTAGACGCCTTCGGCGCTCGCGAGCGATGAGCGTTGGACACGTGCCGGCATGGGCTGGCGGCAGACGCACTCAACGTCCTTTCGGAGAGCTCCGTCTGGTCACATGGGGTGCGCTCGCCGTGCTCGCGGCTGCCGGTGTGGGCTATGGCCTGAGCACCGAGAAGCCGTTTCTGGCCTTCAGCGTCGCGCTCTTCCCATTGGTGCTGTGGCTCTGGGTCCATCCGACTGTCCCGCTTGTGCTGCTCGGTGCCTCCATACCGTTCGTTCAGAGCCTCGGGGGAGCCGGCGGAAGCTACAGCGTGGCGCTCAGTGACCTGCTGCTCGTGCTGATCGGGAGTGGCATCGCGGTGGGCGCGGTCATCTCAAAGTCCGCGACATCGTTCGCGGCGTTGAGGCCCGTCGGGCTCCTCGTCCTCCAGTTTGCCGTGGTAATCGTCTTGCTCCTTCCGTTCCACTTCGGTCTTGCGGAGGTCGCACAAACGGCGCAACGGCTGGAGTTGTTTCTCCTGCCGTTGCTCGTCGGCGCCTTCGCGGCGCTCCACGGCAAGCACATACCACTACTTCAGGGTTACGTCGTGTCGACGACCGTGCTTGCCGTCGTCTGGCAGTTCAACAGCCTGGGAATGCAGAAGAACCCCGTCGGCCAGTTCATCGCAAACGCGATCCTCGTACTCGTCGCACTCCCGGCGCTGAGACGACTGCTTCCTTGCGTGTTCGTTCTGATACCGGCGCTCTTTCTGACCGAGAGCCGCGGCGCGGTGATCGCCACGGCGATCGGGACAGTCGTGATCGTCTTCTTCCATGAGGCTCGCCTGCGGACTGCGCTGACGCGCGCTATCCCACTCATTGCAGCGGCCGTCGCTGCATTTGTGCTCATGCCGGCCAGCGTCCAGGAGCGAGTGACGACGCTAAGCGCCGGAACGAACTCGCCGGCGGCCTACGCGCTCTCGATCCGCCAGGCGTACTCGGCAGATGCGCAGCGGATCATCTCCGACCATCCGTGGACCGGCATCGGCATCGGCAACTATCTCTCCGGCGATCCCGAGCTCGGCACTCGGACTGACGAACCACACCACGTGCTGCTTCTCCAGGCGGCGGAGGGAGGCTACGCCCTGGCGGCGAGCTTCGTGATCCTCATTCTCGGGATCGTCTTTGTGCTGCACCGGCTCAGGTATCTCGACTTGGCGACGGCCGCCGCAGGCGTTCTCGTCGCAACTGTCGCGCATGGCCTGGTGGACGTCTACTGGGTGCGGGGAACTCCCGTGTTGGCCTGGCTGCTAGTCGGTATGACCTGCGGTGCGCTTGCCGACCGTCGCCGGTTGAAGGTACCGACATGACGCGCCCGGTACACGGGATCGTCGTCGCATACGGGCCTGCCGAACAACTCGACCGGTGTCTGGCTGCGCTCGAAGGCAGCGTCGACGTCACCGTCGTCGACAACTCGAGCTCGCAAGCCGTTCAGCAGATAGCGCAGGCGCGTGGCGCGGAGTACATCGATCCCGGTAAGAACCTGGGCTTTGGGGCGGGAGTCAACCTCGCGCTCGAACGCCTCATGTCCGGGCCGGCCCAGGACATCCTCCTACTGAATCCGGACGCACTCCTCGCGCCCCATGACCTACACCTGCTCGCTGAGCGAATGCAGGATCACGACAACGGAAAGGTTGCGGCGCTTGCACCGCGGGTCGTCAACGCTGCCGGTGAACCGGAACAGGTTGTCTGGCCGTTTCCGACTCCGCTGCGCGCGTGGGGTGACGCCGTCGGCGTAGGGCGGTGGCTGCCTGCGAGTGAGACATTCGTGATCGGCGCTGTCCTGTTGCTGCGCTGGGAAGCCCTCCAGGAGGTCGGACACTTTGACGAGCGCTTCTTCCTCTACTCGGAAGAGACGGACTGGCAGAAACGCGCTCGTGCGCTCGGATGGAGCTCAGAAGTTTATGGCGAAGCCGTTGCACGCCACAGCGGTGCTGGCGCAAGTTCGGACTCCACGCGCCGGGAGGAATTGTTCCATGCGGGGCAAGAGACCTGCATCCGGAAGTGGCATGGATCGGCCGGCTGGTGGCTCTACCGTGGAGCAGCCGTCGCCGGAGCCGCTGGAAGGGCTGTCGTGTTCACCGGCGGCCGACGTCGCGCCGCCGCGCACCGCGGGCTCCTCTATCTGCGCGGTCCCCGTCGCAGCGCGTTCGGCGGCAGGTCACTCGGCGTCGACCCGTGAGCGTCGGGAGCGACAGCCAAACAGGACCCGAGTCGTTGAGGGAACTCGTCGTCTGCTCACTGAAGAGCTGGGACGACGTGTGGAATCGGAACAACTTCTTGACAGACGCGCTCCTCAAACGGAACCCCGAGTTGAGAGTGCTGTTCGTTGAGCCCCCGACTGACGTCCTCTACGACCTGTCGAAGCGACGTTGGCCAACCCGCCCGCGATTGCGGCGAGTGTCGGCGGACGGACGACTACGGGTTCTCTGCCCGTTGAAGCTCCTTCCCCGGCGGATTGGCCCGGCGGCTGATGCACTGCTCCGCAGCCAAGTGGTCGCCGCGACTCGCCTGGTCGGCTTCTCACGTCCCGCGCTGTGGATCAACGACGTCACCTACGCGCCGCTCATCGCGAAAACACGTTGGCCGTCGCTGTACGACGTTTCGGACGACTGGCTTCTCGTGCCCTTCGCACCGCGCGAGCTCGCCCGCCTGCGGCGATTGGACAAGCTCGCCCTCAAGAAGGCTGACGAGGTCGTCGTCTGCTCGACGGCGCTCGCCGAGAGCCGAGGCGCGAACCGAGCGGTGTCGCTTGTCAGAAACGCGGTCGACGCTGAGCACTTTCGGCGTCCGCGTCCGCGTCCGGCCGACATGCCCACAGCGCCTGTCGCGGTCTATGCGGGAACGATTCACGACGCGCGTGTAGATGTCGAACTCGTACTCGAACTAGCCCGCGCGCTACCGTCGCTGACACTCGCATTCGTGGGGCCGAACTCCCTTTGTTCCGACTCCCAAAAGGTGCTCGCCGCTGTCGAGAATGTTGTGCTGCTCGGTCCGAGGCCCTACCGCGACGTGCCTGCGTACCTCCAGCACGCAGATGTGGTGATCGTGCCGCATCTTGTTTCGCCGTTCATGGAGAGTCTCGATCCCATCAAGGCCTACGAGTGCCTCGCAATCGCCACGCCTACCGTCGCAACACCAGTTGCAGGCTTCCGTGAGTTTGCGCACGAGTTCTACATGGTGGAACGGGAGGCTTTTCCTCGGCGAGTAGCCGAAGTCCTCTCTGCGCCTAGCTCACGCGGTCCCAAAAGTGCACCTCCGTCGTGGGAGCAACGGAGCGTCGACTTCGAAGCAGCCCTCGTTCGATCCCTGGAGGGTTCCGCCATCAGGTGGGAGGAAACTGTCCGTTGAGAAACTCGATACGAGTCTCAGTTGTCGTGGTGTCGTGGTGCCGCCCAGAATTCGTGAGGTCATGCCTCGATCATCTGGGCCGCGTCCGACCATCCCCGTCCGAAGTGTTCGTGGTCGACGCGAGTCCGGACGATCTGACAGAAGCAGTAGTCAGACAGTTCACGTGGGCTCGACACATCAGGTTCCCGGGAGGAGCAGGCCACATGACGACGTCGCGTAACATCGGGCTTGAGCACGTCACTGGCGACATCGTCGCGTTCGTCGACGACGACGCCAACGTCAGAGAGAACTGGGTGCAAGGCCTCCTGAACGCTTTCTCCGATCCTAGTGTGGGTGGGGTAGCAGGACGGACCTGCAATGGCCACCCTGGCGAGGACTTCGAAGGAATCGACGCGATTGGCCGGATACGCGAAGACGGCCGGCTAACGGGCTACTTTGCCGCCGATCCAGGAAGGATGATCGAGGTCGACCACGGCATCGGGGCGAACATGGCGTTTCGGAGAGATGCGCTCGCGCAGCTGGGTGGTTTTCGCGATGACTTTCGCGGCGTAGGTGGGCTTAGAGAAGACACCGACATGTTCCTTAGACTACGAGCGATGGGCTACAAGGCCGTTTTCGCGCCCGAAGCGGTGGTCGATCACGTCGGGGCGCCACATGTAAAGGGCCGGAGATTTGATTACCGCTACTCGTTCTGGGCTCGCCGCAATCACGCACTGCTGCTCGCGCGGAACTATGGTCTTGGATCGCATCGATTCAGAACGTGGCTCGCCGACGAGGCAAAGCGGGTATTGATGGTTACACATCATCGCCCAGCAAGGCGGCTGGTTCGCATCGCAATCGGGCTTCTCGGTATCGCAGCTGGGGCAGCCTCGAGTTCGCGTAAGGCCGGCTGGAGATCAAGCGATCCCGTTCGCCGAGATGCCGTCGGTTCCAAGCTTCGTGGCCACCTAAGCCGCTCCGCCCGCGACACCTAACGACGCCAATCTCTTGCGCCCGCTGAGTACAAGATTCAGGCCCGCTGGCGTGCGCCTGCTCGAGGTCGCTGCAGCACTCGCGCCGCCGCCCGACGCGACAACGGGAGTCGTCGTCTTGGGAATGCATCGGAGCGGGACATCAGCTCTCACCGGGCTCGTAAACCTTGCGGGAATCCCGGTGGGGGCGTCGGACGACCTGATCGAGGCCGACTCGAGGAACGCGAAGGGTTACTGGGAGAGTGCGAACCTGACGGACTTCCAAGAGCTTCTATTGCGACGGCTCGGCGGGAGTTGGGATGCACCGCCACACCTTCCACCAGGCTGGGAGCGCAGCACACGACTGCTGGTCGAGGTGGGCCGGGCACGTCGTGTGTTCCGGCTCGTGTATGGGGACGCGCCGATCTGGACTTGGAAGGATCCGCGCACATCGCTCACGCTCCCGTTCTGGCGCCGTGCGCTTCGACCGCGGCTGCTGGCGGTGATCATCCACCGTCATCCACTCGAGGTCGCACGTTCGCTAAGCAACCGAGACGGCTTTGAGACGAAGCGGTCGCTGGCGCTCTGGGAGAGCTACAACCGATCACTCCTGACGAACGCGAAGGGGTTACCCGCGCTTGTCATCTCGTACGAAGATTTAGTTACACAACCCGGTGTGGTGACGGAACGGGTCTACGACTTCTTGGCCGGAAACGGACTTCCGGTGCGACGCCCGGCGCTTGACGAGATCAACAGTCTCGTCGATCCAGACTTGCGCCACTCGAACTTCTCTGAGATCGACATGACAAACGATCCTGACGTTAGTCGCGCACAACTGGATCTCTTCCGATCGCTGCGGTCGCTAGAAGGGCAACACGAACGACTCGCTGTGCCGCCGATGTGTTAGCGATCCAGCTCGAGCTACGCTCTCCGCGAGAGCAGCCGCAGATAGAGCGCCTCGTACTCTGCAGCTATCATCGATAAGTCGAATCTGCGGACGTGGACTAGAGCCTTCCACGACAGGCGATCGCGCTCTTTTTGTGATCCAAGCAAACTCGACAACGCCTGTCCGAGCGCGGCATCGTTGACCAACACACCGTACTGGCCGCTATCAGTCAACCTCTCGCGCACCCGGATTAGGCGTAGCCACTACGGGACAGCCTGAGGCCATGGCCTCGACGTAGGGGATGCCGAAACCTTCGTACGTGCTCGGCAAACAGAAGACCCAAGCACGACTGTACAACTCAGCTAACTCGGCTTCCGACACACGTCCCATTCGTTTCAAGCCGACGTGAGGGAGCGCATCCTCCGCAACCATCCACAGCTCCGCGTTTGGGAAGTTTGGCCGAACCTCTCGTTCGAATACTTCGGCCAACAGCTTGCCTCGCTTGCGCCAGGCGTATGTACCCACGAAGAGCACCGAGGGATTCTCCGATCGAATCCCTGGCTTGAATTTCGTCAGATCGACGCCGTTTGGAATCACCGTTCTGATCCACGGCCTTCGGCGCCTCGTGTTATTGGAGACCGCGACAGCCTCGTCCGCGATCACGGTCGCGAGCATCTCACATGACCAGTAGAAGACCATCGCGAGACGCGGCCGCAAGCCACGGATGTGTCTCGCTTCGCTTAATGAACTACCGTGAACCGTGCGTACATGTGCCTTGATGCCCCGTCGCTTCAGTAGGTAGTCGCCAGCGTGAGCGTGCAGCACGTCGTAGCTGCTCCAATCGCGCCTCCTCAGGGCGAGGGCAAACTTGAATGTGCGCAAGTGGCCGTCGAGCGGAACCGTGATCGTGCAGTAGTTCGCCTCTGGCGCCGGCGCCGACGAGCTGAAGACCGTGACCTCGTGACCTCGAGCGACGAGGGCGTTGGCCAATGCGTGGGCCTGATACCCGACACCCATCTTGCTGTCGCTCGGCAGATAGTCGGACGCCATCGCTATCCGCAGTCTCCTGTCACCGTGCTGCGTCGATCGTGATCTCGACTCAGGCAAACAACTCATCCGCAAGTGCGCAGAGATACTCATGGCCGTGTTCAAATCGGGTTCGAGGTAGTTGCCCTCAGCCCACTCGTTCCAAGACTTTATGAAGAGCAGACGATGCTGATCGTCGCGTGGCGCTACGTACTCGAGCGCTGACCGTACCTGGTGCCGAAACAAGTCCGGCGTCGAGCCCGTGACAACAAGGCCATGGCGTCCGGACCGAGGAGTGTTGTCCCAGTTCGGATACACACAGGGATGAATTCGCTCAGACGCACCGAGGCTAGGTGGAGGGGGAAGGTAACGAGACGAATACCGATATCGCTCTGGCCATCGCAGCAGCTTCCTACCAGCTCTCATCTTTGCCGTCTCCCAACGGTCGACGTGGGCGGGGATCCGAACGTAAACGCTACTGTCGAAGCCATCCGGCACTGCGCCGGTATACGTTGGCCCTCTCCCAAGGAGATCGCTCACTTCCGCAACGAGATGTAGACCAACGAGTCCTGCGTCGGCCGCCATGTCCTGCCACAGCTCGACGAATGCCGCTGGATTTGGCAACAGTTCGGGTCGGAACACGTAGAACAACGGTTTGCCGTCGACACGGAAGTAGCGAGCATCCTCGAACGCTGGGAGGATGTGATCGAAGTGCCGTCTGTCATCTTGGGGCCCCGGGTACGTCTGCTGAATTAGAATCTGATCTTCCTTGCCGTACCACACCCCACTCCATGTCATGTTGGCCCACGCAAGGCAGAACGGGAAGTCGGGCCTCCCGGCAGAAAGCATCTCTGCATATGGACGCTCCAGGATTCGGCGTCCCGCGAACCAGTAGTGCCAGTAACAGAAAGCTGCCACGCCGTAACGGCGAGCTAACTCGGCCTGGGCTTCACGCGATTCCGACAACCGAAGATCGTAGAATCCTAGATCAGCGGGAAGGTGAGGTCGCACATGCCCAGGGAAGAGAGGTCGCGCTCTCGCTGTATTTGTCCACTCGCTGAACCCTGCACCCCACCACTCATCATTCTCCGGAATCGGATGAAACTGAGGAAGATAGAACGCCAGTGCCCTCGCTCGCGGCCGCGCTGTCCGTTCATGCTGGGTGTCGAACTCCCCGATCATCATCGGATCACTCCCACTGTCCCCCGCAGCAAGCTCTCGACCCAACCAGAGGCGACTGCATGCCTGAAGGTTCGATCGGGTTGACAGGAACGGTTCAGTATGGAGGCACGATCCGATGAGAGACGACGCTAGGGCGCGCGTCCGCGCCGCTCGCGCCGCAGCTGCCGTCCTCACTGGATGCGGCGAGCCGCGACTTGCCATAAGCGCTTACAAGATGCAGCGACTCTGCACAAGCATGCTTCGACGGATGGTCGACAAGCCATCGACCACGGTGGTGGGAGTATCCGTGGGTCTTGCTACCGGTTGATAGCCGGCGTCACGGAAGAAAGCCTGAGATTGCGGATTTTGGCGCTGGGAAGTCTCCGCTTCCGATTGCCCTCCGACAGCTTCGAATGACCACAACTGTAGTTGACCCCGACGCTCAACAGTCGCATCCTACGGGACTTGGCGTCAGCGAGTGGGACTGGGTCGGGTACGAGGCGTGGGACGTTGTGTCCCTCAGAGCGGGCGTAGAAACGTCGGGCCTCTTCGATTCCGAGTCGCTTGGTTTTGTAGTGTCTGTCTCCGTCTTAGAGCATGTTCCCGCTGCGGTCCGCCGCGCAGGTCTTGCGAACATGACGGACTATCTCATGCCCGATGGCCTGGCGATTGTCACCATCGACGTCGCCGCAGGCACCCGTGCTCTATGGAATCGCGTGCTCGGCATCGAGGTTGAGCTCGATTCACTGCATGGCACAGTGGATGATGTAATCCAAGAAGCCGCTGCCGTAGGCCTACGTCTGCTGCTGGAATGTCCTTGTCCGCTGAGTACTCCTCAGGTTGATGTCTTAGGACTTGTGTTTCGTCGCGACCCCGCTGAGACACCTACATTCGCCACCTAAACTTCGCTTGCAGAGCTTCATTCAAGCTGCCAAAGCGACGCACGATCGAGCTAAGCCGCGTTCCAGTGGCGCGTTTCTTCGTTGGCACCTCACCAAAGCACTCACGCCATACAGCGATAATCGCTTCGTTGGCGCAAGCGATTTCCTCATCAATCACAGCAACTCCTGTTGTTCGTAGAAGAATGTCGTCACCTTGGTCGTGATAGTGAATCACTGCTGGGCGCGACACGTCGCTGGGAATCAGATTCGGCTCATGGATCGGCATGTTCCAGCGGGCATCTAAGATGAGTGGTTGCACACCCGTGGCGGCCAGCGTCATGCACATCGCAACCTGATCGACGTGCACTGACCAGTCTCCAAGAAGAGAGGAGCGATCGAGTAGCCATCGTGCCCATCTGCTCCACTCCGCCGCCAACTCCGGGAGAAGCGCCGCCTGAAGAATGTATAGCCCGCCATTTCCGTTGCCGAGCAATGTACTCTCATCTGGTCGCCATTCGATCGGAATAGTGGCAGGGACGACAAGCTTGGCCTCGTGAAAGACGGCTTTCAAGACTTGCAGCGATGGATTCCCAGCGTCGACTTGCTTTAGGGCAAGTCGACGCGCCGGCACGTTGATGCGCCGCAAATCCTCAAGAATCACCACATCGCTGTCCGTCAGCACGACGATCTCACCAACCGGATCGAGAGCTAGCGCACCGGCAATCTTGTTGCAGTGCGGCGACCGACCGTCGAAAGGATCAACCTCCGTCAAGCGTACACACTGGTTGCGCATGTAGTCCAGAACAGGCGACGTGCCTCCCCCGACAAGATGCACGACTAGGTCACGCGGGTCGACCCCCGCTGAACGCGTTAGGGTGGCATACCACCTCAACAGCTCAAGTTGAAAACGAGGTTGGTCGTCAATCACACACGCGAATACACCTGACCCTCGAGACCGTCTCCAATGGAGATCTCACGGCACTGATCGCCAACACGCGACATTCTCGCCACGAACCGCGTCGAACTCGAATGAGTCAGTAGCTCGATAGTCGGCTCGCGAACACCCAGGTAGATAACGGTCGTGCAGCTCTGCGACTACTGCGTCGCAACACGAGATCCAGGCGCTCGAGTGCTCAAGCACACGCTTCTCCGCGCCTTCAATGTCAAGTTTGAGAAGATTGAGGCGCGACCAACCACGGTCTTCCAACAAGCTCTCGATGTTCACGCTGGACACACGCCCGGCTTCCGAATCACTACCAACGCGCATTCCCCAAGCGCCGATTCCTGGATCTTCCAACGTGACACCGGATCGGTCGCTCCAAAGAGCTGCATGGACGCATTCGATCTGTTCCACATCTCGAGTGTTGTGCTTCAGCAGTGCGAAGTTATCAGGATCGGGCTCGACGGCCACGACTCGCGCTTGAGGGTACTCGCGATGGAACCAAAGTGCAGTCAGCCCGATGTAAGCGCCGGCGTCGATAATCGTGGTTGGCTCAAACGGAAAGGGAAAACGATACTCATTCTCGATGAAAACCTTGTGGAGCACCGCGACGTCGGTGCCGTGCGGACGCAGGAGCAATCGCCAGCCGTTTCGCAGTTGGATCTCGGTTGGCTCGGTCACGCCGCGGCCCCGTGCAGTTGTCAGCGCGCGGGACGTGCGGGCGTCGACCATCGGCGTCAAGAGGGATTCCCACCATCGACGGTCGCGCCGCGCCCGAGCCTGGTGCAAGACTGCCTTTAGGCTCCCAGTCAACGAGCGCTCGATTGCGCGTTGGCGTGCTCTAGTCACTTGACGGTTTGATATTCCGTCACGGGCACACGGTTACTCAGGCTTGCTTACCCCGGGGGAACCGGTCTTGGAGGCGCAGTATGGCTTGCTTGGCGACGCTGTAGGCCCGCCGCTGTCGCAATAGGACCACGACCGTCCATGGGAAACGAGTAACTCGCTCCCGCCAGAGATGGCCCTCGATGCGGTGAGCGTCTGCAGTCATCTGCAACAGCCGGAATGAGTGTCGCTCCCCCGCCAAGTGGTGGATCCTGGCCGAACCCGGATCGGGATCGACGTTAGTCATGCGATTCCAGTCGTCCGGCAGCCATTGCGTTCCTACGAGCCAATCTGCGTCAGGGTTGATTAGCCGCGGCGGCCAGACGCAGCTGAGCCCAAGCAGATGGATGACGGCTGAGTTTTCCCACCAGCCGAGCTCGTCGGCAAAGTCCGTTGTGTTCCAAACCGTGTCCATGAATGCCCGGCCGCGGTCGTTTCCGCGCAGGAGCCAAACCCCTGTGTTCGGGGTGCCACCGTCGGAGTGACCGTGAGCGACCAGAGCCTGGAAGGACTCTGAGTCGAGCTCTTCTGCGATGTCCCTGCTGCAGTCAAGAATCATCGTGTCGGCGTCGAGCCATAAGACCAATTCGTAGCTGTCGAGCAACCGTCGAACCAGCGGAACCTTGGCCCACGCAGGTTGACGAGGTTCCGGCATCTGCCCGTCCCCCACGACGACGTCATAGCCGTGACGCGTCGCATACGACATGAACGTACGAAGGCTTCGCTCGAGCAACGTTGCTTGGGGGCCTGTCCCAATCGTCGCGATCGCCTTCACAGGCAAACCGTACCGAGGCCCTGATACGGGCGTGAAGGTGGTGTCTAGCTGACCGAAGGTTCGTCCCGAGCAAACCGCGTGATTGCGATTCAGGCCACCCCGCAATAATGAGACTCTGAGGCCGCTACGATCGCGTGGGCGCTCGCTCAGCAGTGACGGGTGAGAGAACCGCCCACGCCATAGGCGGGGATGTGGGCCGCCATTCACTCACCGCCGCTTTCCGGGCTTCAGGCGACAGTCCAACCGACCCGCACCATGCGCCTGGGTCGCGCTCTTCAGCCGGGATGATTCGAATCGTGTGCGTCGGCGCGAAGGTCTCACGTAGGCGCTGCGAAATCGACGGGTCGAGGAAATCGTGCAACTCCACGATCATCGGGGTTTCGCGGAGCCGCGGGGCGGCGACCGGATTGAGTAGATGAGTCTCGCAGCCCTCACAGTCAACGATTAACAACGCATCCCTCCCGGCAAGACGCTCCAGATCTCCGTGCGTGCAGGCATCCCGCACGTGAACACGTTTCGTGACGCCGTTTCGCAGTGCCGTGCGCCGGCACAGACGGCGTGACCACGGATCCGTATCGAACGCATGAATCTCGGCGTCAGGAAGCCGAATGGCCAGACCCACGGCGTAGTAACCCTCAGCCGCACCGACGTCGATCACACGTCGGGGTGCCGCTGACATCAGCTCCTCAAGCGCGGCGACGAGCTGACACTCGTACGACCCCATGAGGTAAGGCGACAGATGCCCCCAGGACGCACGGTCAAGAATCATTCCTTCAAACGGTCCCGTAGCGACGCGGCAGCCCGTTGCGACACGAACCAAGCGGTCGACCCGCGCCGCAGATCGGCGCATACGAGCGCGATGCGGGACGACGTAGTCTCGCAACAAGCCTCGCCCATCTCGACCACCACGTCGGGCGCCCGCTCTCCGAAGCCGCCGCGATGACGGAGCTAATGCCGTGGGAGGCGACATTGCGGCAATGACACCATCACTATTCGCTGGCCGGTGTGTCAACATTCGGTGTGATGCGCGTTGGTGCAATTCCCTGGATGTAGCACGCTCAGGCGGTACGCCATCGGAGCCGGCAAGGCAATCCAGGCAGCTTGGTGACCATGGGTGCGGCCACAATCCACCGTGGCAAGTTCTTCACGTCGGTCAACAGTGGTGGCGCTTCAGGTTCGCTGACTCCGACTGCGGTCGGGAGTTGCGGGACAATGCTGTCTCGCATGGTTTACCAGCAATCCTTACCTAGCCTCCCGTGAGGACTCAGGACGAAGCAACCCTTCCCGCGGGTGAGCTACAGCGGCGCGCTATGGCGGGCTCGCTCTGGACAGGGATCCACACGATCGTTTATCTGCCGATCGCGTTCGCGGCAAACGCGATCATTGCACGGATACTCGGAGTCGTCGATGATGGCCACCTCGCCTTCCTCACGGCGATTTTGAGTCTAGCCATCCCGTTTGCGAGCTTCGGGTTCGTTCCTGCTCTGATCAGAGAGGCAGCCGGGCGGAGGCGGCCGGGCGTCGCAAGGAAGCCGATGACCTCCTCCAGCGCAGCCTCGGGTTCCATCTCACGGTTGCGTTGCCAATCCTTGTCCTCATCGTCGTCGCGCTCACATGGAACGGGCCGGCATGGGAGACCATCGCCCTCGTATGCGCTGTCGTGCTGATCTGTCTCTCCAGTGGTCCATCGCTGAGCCTGACTATCGAAAACCGAACAGCCGTAGCGGCACAGATCTCGATCGGCCTCAACCTGATCGTTCAAGCGGCAGCCGTCGCTGCCGCGGTTATTGCCGCATCAGCTTCTTCAGTTTGGGCTGTGCGAGCCCTCGTCCCCGCTCTTGCACTGGGTTTGAACGTCGCACTTCTCAACCGGGTTCGGAGGAGGGCCACTCTCCGCCCACTGCTTCCACGTGGGTTGGGCAGCAGCTATTGGCGATTTGCCCTCCTTACTTGGGTGGGGAGCATCGTGTCTTTGCTCGTATTTTCTCGAAGTGAGATTTTCATCCTGCAAGCACTGGACCAGCCTGAAGCGTTGGGTGTCTTCGCTCTAGCGTTCGGCCTGAGCCAACAGCTAACGGCACCCGCCGATGCATTGATCCACCCGCTCCTGCCGGCTGTGGCCGGCATCCTGTCTACCTGGCCCGATCGTGCCAAAGATGCTTTCGACCGCATCACCCGGCTCTCCTCAGTCATCTGTGGTGGACTCGCTGCGGCGGTAGTTCCGACTCTGGTCTTTGCCACTCCGGTCATCTACGGGGACGAATTCGCAGAGGCCGCTTGGTTGCTGCTACCTCTGGCGCTCGTTTCGATCTATCGATCCGTAAACAACTCAGTCAGCGCCTTCGTGAGCGCGCGGGAGCAGGCCGGTATTCGGCTGAAGGCTTACACGGTGGCCGACTCGTTGACGTCCTTGTCGCTATCACTCTCATCCCACGATTCGGCGCCTGGGGGGCCGTCGTCGCAGCCGTTGTTGCGCAGCTGATTGCAATTGGGTGGCTGGCTGCCGCGGAACCTATGTTGCGAGGCAAGGGAGCGCTAGAGATGATTCGGCTCCAGCGAGCGTTCATCGTCGGCTTGGCAGCTGCAGGAATGGCGCTCGGGGGAGGACTTGCGATCCAGCAATGGTCAGAAAGCATCGCTGTTCTCGGGACATTCTGCATAGGAACGACCAGCTACATCCTTGGTGTCCATCTTTCGAGAAGTCAGATACCGGCGAGAGATCGGGACGCGCTCTGAGCGCCCTGCCGACTCGACTTCAACGTTCCGCCGCGCGGTTCCTACGCCCCCTCACCTCGAACCGTAGCGAGCATGGCGTTCTCGACGCCCGGGGATGAGGCACTTACCATGCCGCCGACTGACGACTTCTCGCGCCGCGACATTGAGTTCCACCGTCTGACAGCCGCAGCCTATGACGACGAAGTCACGAGCGTCTACGCCGTCTATCATCGCTTCCTGCTTGAGCCTTACTTGGACTACGTGGCCGCCAAGTCCTCTTTCTCGGCCGCGCGCTCGACCTCGGCTGTGGAACCGGCGTGATCAGCCTGGCACTCGCCGAGCGCGGGTTCGACGTGTTGGGCGTTGATCATTCGGAGGAAATGCTTGCGATCGCCAGGGCCAAGTCACCCGAGGCCCCGATGCGGCCCTTGCACTTTCATGGTCGCAGATGTTCGAGATCTACCGGCGGAGGACGATGCGTTCGACTGTGTTACCTGTCAGGGGCTCCTCCACCACCTCTCTGACATGGAGCCCTGCTTGAGGGAGCTGGATAGAGTCCTTCGCCCACACGGCTTCTTTTACATCTCTGAGCCTTGCGCAACAGAAACCCCCTTGAAGATAGGCCTGTCGACCGTGTGGCGTCTAAGGAGACTCGGTCGCCGCCCTCCAGCAGTCGAAGCCCCCGATACGGTCGAGGCACCGATTTCCGTTGCCGACTCGCCCCAATTCTCGATCGTCTTGGACTGACATACGAGCTGCGGTTCCTTACCCATGTCGGCGTTTTCCGTAGAGCCTTGCCCGAACGCCTCTACCTGCTACTTGTTCGCGCAATGTCGTTCCCGTGGCGACGGACACGAGGCGACCTCGTCTTCGTGTTCGGACGGAAACCGTCTCGATCCGATCTAAGGGTGCCGTAGAAACTGTGCGCGTCGCGCAGCCGTAACAGCGGGCAATCGTGAGGCGACTTGGGCGGGACAAATGAGGACGGGCCGTCAACGATTCGCGTCCTGCGCGTGTACCACGGTGGGCGCGACGCTTCCCACCGTGCGCGCGAACACGCCCTGAGAGCGGCTGGAATCGATGTCGTGCTGGTCGTCCCATCGACATGGCCCGAAGGCGAATCGCGCGTCTCCGAGGGTGACGTCACCGTTGTCGAACTCCCGGTTAATCGGGTTGGTGACGTCAACAGACACCGGTACAGGCGCTCGGCCGAGCTAGCCAAAGTGATTCGGCAAGTCGATCCAGACGTCCTCGACGTCCACGAGGAGCCGTTCAGCGTGGCCGCCTCCCAATGGGTCAGTGCTTCACCCACGCGCCTCCCAGCCGTGATGTACACGGCGCAGAACGTCGACAAGCGGCTGCCACCACCGTTCCCTCCTATACGAGAGGACGGCCCACCGTCGAATTTCCGGGCTCTACCCATGTAGCCGTCAGGCGGCGTCCGTCGCACGGGGTAAGGGATACGCCGGGGTGATCGAGGTCCTCCCGCTCGGATATGACCCAACTGTCTTCCGCGCTGGGAGACAATCCCTCGACGACGACGAGATTCGTCTAGGTTTGTTCGGTCGACTGGTTCCCGAAAAGGCGTTCGCGATGCTGTGCACGTGCTCGCTCACCAACACAGTTCGACCGACGCGGCTCGTCCCCTCGTTGGCCGTCGACCCGAAGAAGCGCCGGCGCGCGACGCCTCGCGACCGGCTCGGCGTCGCCGATCGGCTCGAAGTGCGCCGCTGGCTCTCTCCAGCGGGCTCGCCCAGCTCTACCAACGAATGCACGTCACCCTCGTCCCAAGCGTCGCGACGCGACGTGGGTGGAACAATTCGGTCGTGTCATCGTCGAAGCGCAAGCGTCGCGGCGCTGTCGTAGCGGGATACAACAGCGGGACCGATCCCCGAGGTCGGAGGAGCGTCGGCGCTCCTCGCCGAGGAACGAGCCATCGACGAGCTCTCCTGCGGAACCCCGCCCTGAGCGCTCACCCGACGGGTCTTGCGCGCGCGAACGCAGGGCTCGGCGGCTCGCGCAATACGCGAACCTGGTGACGGGTCGCGGAACGGCAGACCGAGCTTTACCCGCGCGATCCGGACGAGGGCGCGCCCGAGCCGCACACCACCCAGACGCGACGAGCGTCGAGCCGCCGCGCGGAAGGAGTTCGGTCCAGACAGCGCCACGCCGGCTGGCATCGACCCTTCGCCTTGCCGTTGCTACGGCGAGGCGGTGCGGTTGCCACTCTGCTGGGCTCGACGAGCGACACCGCTGCGGATATTGCCGGCCGACTCACACGTCGATCCTGACCTCAACCGGGACCCCTTGGGGCCGCAACGGCGAGCGCGTCGAGCACGGCCTCCGCCGAGCGGTCTACAACCGTATGCCTCTGCTCGTTGGCGCGCTCGCAGGCGAAGTTCGTTTGCGACTGCCAGAGCGTGCAGTAGTTGCTCGGCAATCCCGGCCGCGTCAGCGCTAGCGATCAGCAGCTGCATCCCCAACCACGTCGATGACTGCGGGGGCGGCGGTCACGACGACCGGTGCTCCGGCGGCCAGGGCCTCGAGCGGTTGCAGACCGAATCCTTCATCAGATGAGGGCTGGACGACCACAGCGGCGTTGGCAAGCCGGTCAACAAGATCAATGTCGGTCAGTCGCCCGGTCAGCTCGATGTCGATCCCGCGCGAGTCGGCGCGACGGCGGAGGTCGGCCTCGACCATGCCAAGTTCACCTGCGATGACAAGTCGTGGAACTCTCGCATTGTCTTTGGCGGCGAGCGCCCAGGCATCGAGAACCAGGGCGGACTGGTCACGAGGGTCCGATGATCCGAGGTGAAAGGTGAAGTCATCACGTGGTACATGAACGGGACGAAAGAGTTGTAGATCTACGCCGAGCGGCAAAACTCGGAAGAGTTTCCTGGGGATCCCGTAGCGTGTGGAGAGCTGGTCGGCCACCGAGGGTGTGCTTGCGCCGACGACCGCGCTGCGGCGCATTGTGCTGCGCAAAAGCGCGCGGCTATAGAGGCGGCGCGCACGATCGCGCGGTGAGGCCGGCGGATTCCGCAGCCATCGCACTTCAGGATCCTCCGGGACGTGCAGCACGAGCGGTGGGCCCCACAAGGACCCTGCCTCACGGTGGCTGTAGACGGCATCCGCCTCCAGACCTGAGGCAAGCCGAGGGAGGCCCCACTGCTCCCACTTACTTTTCAGGCCCAATCGCACGAGGTGGAGGCAGCTCTCGGGCGCGTCCAACAATGCTGCGCCCTCGGTCGTGCAGGCAACCAGAATCTCGTCGCTACTGCTCCGAAGCAGCGCGGGCACGAGGCTTGCAAGCACCCGGGAGATGCCCTTTCTCATTCCGCCCGAGATCGACCGCGTCGATGAGAAAACGGCTCACGATCAGAAGGCGAGTAGGTCTTCGGCGCAGCGACGCCACCGGTACGTTTCGGCGTGACGCTGTCCGGCTCGCCGGCTCTCGTCGCTCGAATCAAGAGCTGTCAGCAGCGGCGCGACCCAGTCGTCGGGGTCGACCGGTGAGGCGAACAAGACGGCGTCTCCAGCCCAGGAGGAGATCTCGGGGAGGTCGCTTGCGACCACAGGCGTACCGAGGGCAAGAGCTTCCAGCACAGGCAAGCCGAACCCTTCGGCCAGGGACGGAAACACCAAGGCTGTCGCGCTCTCGAGTAAACGAACTGTGGTGTCACGGGGAACGTTCGACCGGACCTCGATGCGATCTCGGACAGCCGACCGGCTGATGCGCTGGGTGAGGTCTCGGACAAACGACTGGCTACCGCCGCCGACGAGCACGAGCCGGTGGTCGGGAATGTGCGGCGCCACGAGCTCGAATGCACTCACAACGGTGTGAACGTTCTTGCGAGGCTCCAGCGCGCCAAGGTAGAGCAGGTAAGCGCCCCGACGTCGCAACGGCGAGTGCAACGCACGATCCGCATCCTCGTCTCGCAGCTGCCCGCACCCGAATCGCACCACGCGGGCATCGCGACCCAAGAGGTTCCGAATCGCCGCGGCATTGTGCTCCGTCGACGTGAAGAGCGTCGCGCGCGACCGTCGGAGCGAGCGGAACGCCGTTTTCTTCACCAGCCGCTTGGACATGGGCCACAGATGCGGGTGAGTCAGGGGCAGCACGTCATGCACGAGCGCCGCGTAACGAAGATCGCGCTGCGGGCGCATGAGCGGGAGGTACGAGTCGAGCAGCAGGACGCGGTCGATCCGATGCGGCGCCGACTGCTGTTGCAGTGCCACGTCCAGCGGCAGCAACAGCCGCTGATACGCGAGCCGGCCGAGGCGGGAGCGCGTCAGGGAGAGCTTGCGCGCGTCGGCGACGGCAAGCTCCGGCCCTCCTACCACCAGCACTTCCTCGCTGTCCGGCAGGCCCGACACGACGCCTTCGATGACTGTTCGAATGCCACGGGTGTGCTCCGCCGTCGTTGCGTCGAGAAGGATCGTCATCAGCCGTGGCAGCCGAGTCTAGGGTGGAACGTATGAGCGGGTCGACCGGCACGGCAGCACGCGTCGCAATCGTTCACGACTACCTGACGCAGCGCGGCGGCGCAGAGCGCGTCGTCCTCTCGCTGACCCGCGCTTTTCCGCAAGCACCGGTGTACGCCTCGTTCTACGACCCGCACGCGACGTTTCCCGAGTTTCGGGAGATCGATGTCCAACCGCTGTGGATCAACCGGCTCGGTGCGCTCCGCCGCCGGCACCGCCTGGCCCTCCCACTCCTGCCGCTCGCATTCCGGACGTCGGTGGTCGAGGCCGACGTGGTCATCTGCAGTTCGAGTGGGTGGGCGCACGCGATCCGGACTCCGGCCGAAAGATCGTCTACTGCCACTCGCCGGCGAAGTGGCTCTACCGACCCGGGGACTACCTCGGCAATCGGCCGACGCGCGGAGCCCAGCTCGCGCTGAGCGGACTCACTCCGTTCCTGCGCCGGTTCGATCGCAGGGCTGCCTCGACCGCTGACACGTATGTCGCGAACTCGACGTTCATCGCGGCGGAGATCGAGAAGGCATACGGCATTCCTGCCGAGGTCGTCCACCCTCCGCCGGGCTTGGCGCCGGACGGGCCGCGTCAGCCCTTGGAGCTGAACACCGGGTTCCTGCTGACCGTCGCCCGTCTCCTTCCCTACAAGAACGTCTCGCAGGTCATCGACTCGTTTCGGTTACTGCCAGACCAAGAGCTTGTCGTCGTGGGCGACGGACCTGAGCGGGCCCGCCTTGCTTCGAGCGCACCACGGAACGTTCAGCTCGTGGGGAACGTGGCGGATGACGTCCTGCGCTGGCTCTTTGCAAACTCGGCGGGGTTGATCGCTGCATCGCGCGAGGACTTCGGCCTCACACCGCTTGAAGCGGCGTCGTTCGGCAAGCCGACGGCTGCACTCCGTTGGGGAGGGTTCCTCGACACGGTCACGAGCGACACGGGGGTCTTCTTCTCGGAGCCCGGTGCCGGCGAGATCGCCACGGCGGTCGGCGCGCTGCTAGAGCGCGACTGGGACACGAGCCACATCCGTGCTTACGCCGACAGCTTCTCGGAGGCGCACTTCATCGATCAAATGCGACGGCTCGCCGAATGACGCCGAGCGCCTCCAGCTTCTCGATCACCTGGCGTGCAGACGCCTCGGGACTCTCGTTGATGGTGTCGATCCGCAGGTCTGGATTGGCGGGCTCCTCGTACGGGATCGGACACTCCGGTGAAGTGGTCGATCTCTCCGTCGAACGCGCGCGCGTACAGGCCCTTCGGATCGCGTCGCGCACACTCCTCCAAGCTCGTAGCCACGTGAACCTCGACGAACGGCGCGTGCTCTTCGACCATCTTCCTCGCGCGGCGGCGTGCCTCTTCATAGGGACCGATGACCGAGACAAGGACAACCGCGCCCGCTCGTGCGAGCCGTGACGCGACCCACCCCACCCGCTCGATGTTGGCTTCCCGATCCGCCTTGCTGAAACCGAGGCCACGCGAGATATGCTCGCGGACGTTGTCGCCATCGAGATAGTCGACGAGTTGGCCTCTAGACTCGATCTCGGCGCCGACCAGGCGCGCGATTGTCGTCTTTCCCGCTGCCGAGAGACCCGTGAGCCACACGGCTACGCCTGAATCCATCGTTTCGCCAGAGACCCCCATCCGCGAGCGGCAGAGTAGCCGCTCGCGCAGCGCGGTTGCGGAACGGGGATCGCCGGCCTCACTGCGATGTCAGGAGCCTCGTTGCGAGCGGTTCGCGGCGAGGCTCTAGCTGCGGCTGCTCTTGGAGCGTTGGGCCCCGGGATCGTGGGCGCCGTCAACGGCGGCTACTTCGAGACAGCCTGGGGCTGGATCGCCCTCGTCCTGCTCTGGGTCGCCGGACTAGCGGTCGCGCTTCGATCCGGGCCGCAGTTGACGCGTCCCGAACTGGCGCTCCTCATGGCCCTGGCAGGACTGCTTGCCTGGGTATTCGCCTCGCTTCTCTGGGCGCCGTCTGCGGATGAGCCGATTCGCGAGGCCGAACGTCTACTCGTCTACGTCTCGGTCATCCTTGCTGCGCCCCTGATCGTGCGGAAAGGGAGAGAGTCGTGGCTGCTCGGAGGCGTGCTGGCCGGCGTCGCGGCGGTGTGTACGTATGCACTGGCAGCGCGACTGATTCCCGAAGCAGGAATCGACGAAGCTCGAGCCGGTGAGAGGCTGGCCGAGCCCCTGGGCTACTGGAATGCGCTCGGCATCTTCGCCGTTCTCGGGATCCTCGTCGCAGCGGGGGTCGTCGGGCGGGGGCGTTCATGGTGGAGCCGCGGTCTCGCCGGAGCCAGCCTCGTTGTCTTGTCGGCGACCGTCTACTTCACCTTCTCGCGCGGAGCGTGGTTGGCGCTCGCAGTCGGTCTGATCGCGATGCTGGCGTTCGATCCGCGCCGCCTGCAAACCGGCGTCGCTATCTTCGTGGCCGGGATTGCTCCGGCTGCCGGGGTCTGGTTGAGCGCGCAGTCGCCTCTGACAGACGGCGGTGGAGAACCGTCAGCTACCACTGCAGACGGCCGCGGACTCGCGTTCGGCTTGCTGATGCTCGCCGGCTTGGCGGCAGCATCGGCCGTCGCGGTCGCGCCGCTGGCGGCGAGGGTGCAGTCGAGCCGCCGCGTCAGGCGTGCGTCGGCGGTTGCGCTGGCAACGACCGTAGGACTCCTCGGAATCGGGGCGTTCGCGATTGGGAACCCGGTGCAATCCGCGCGCGATGCATACAACGAGTTTCGTGCGCCGCCACCGCCGCCGACACAGGATCTCGACGCGCGACTGTTCACCTTCTCCAGCTCATGGCGCTACCAGCACTGGCAAGTCGCGTGGGAGCAGTTCCTGGAAGACCCGGTGCGGGGATCCGGTGCCGGCACGTACGAAGCGCAATGGCTCCGCGAGCGTCCCTCCGCCTTCAAGGTGCGAGACGCGCACAGCCTCTATTTCGAGACGCTTGCAGAACTCGGGTTCATTGGACTTGCGCTGCTGCTCGCGGCGCTCGCGATTCCGGTCGCAGCAGCCGCTCGTGTCAGGCAGCCACCCACTGGTCCCAGGCGCCCTCGGTGCGTACGCGGCCTACCTTGTTCACGCGGGTGTCGACTGGGACTGGGAGATGCCCGCCGTCACGTTGACGGCCTTGCTGTGCGGCGTCGCGATCCTCGTCGCCGGTAGACGCGACGACGCCGGCGCGCTCTCGTCGCGCGCGCGCGCAGGAATCCTGATCCTGGTAGCGGCGCTCATGGCGTTCGCAGTAGTGGGACTGATCGGCAACGGGGCGCTCGCAGCCAGCGAGCGCGCGGAAGACCGTCAGACCGCCGAGGCCGAAGCGAGGAAGGCAATGCGCTGGTCACCCTGGTCGGCGAACGCGATCGAACAGCTCGGTGAAGTGCAGTTCGAGCACGGTGACCTGAACGCAGCGCGGCAGAGCTTCCGCCAGGCAATCGAGAAGAACCCGGAGGACTGGGATCTTTGGTTCGACCTCGCGGTCGCGAGCGACGGCAAGACGCTACGTGAAGCCGTCGCGCACGCCTCGCGCCTGAACCCACTCGACCCCGAGCTCACCGCGCTTCGCGAAGCACTTCGGCGTCAGGATGCCGCGCGCTAAAACGGGGATCCGCCGGATCCAGCTTCGGATCGTTCAGGAATCCTCCGTCACGTGCCGATGTTGGGGGCATGCGCTGGTGCGTGATCGCACTTCTAGCTTGCATCACCCTCGCCGCGAGCCAGGCGTCAGCAACGCCTTCTCGAGCGGGTTCGAGAGCCGGCGCACAGGATGCGTGCCCCTCTCCGACTCCTTCGCCGCCACGAAACCCAATCGCCGTCGAAGCGGATCTTCGGCCCTGGCAGTCTCGGCGCTCCCGTCCAGCTCGGAGGCGGGTTGGCGGTGCCGGAGCCCAAGACGGGGCGAATCAGCCTTCTGAACGGAGCGGGTTCACCGAGCGGCTCGATCAGCCTGCCGACAACGGACTTTCAGCGACCGTCGCTTGCCGCGGACGACGCCGGGCACTTCTACGCGTTGCGGTACCCCTACACGTTGGTCAAGTACGACGGTGGCGGCAGGCTCCTGTGGACACGGACAACGTCTGCTCCGCTTCGAAGCGTCTTCGTTCTCGGGCGTGGTAGCGAGCAGCGAGTGGGTGTCGTCTACCGAGACGCACCGAGCGCGACGACCTTCACATTGGACGGATCCCCAGCCGGCCCCGCCTGGTTCGCGGAGACTCATTCACGCGTACGAAGTCAGGTGGTCTCGTCGGCATCGACGACGGCCGCTACGTGCGCGTCTTCGACGCCCGAGGGGTTCAGACGCTGTACCTCGGAGATCGGCATCGCGACCTGGATCCGAACCCGGCGGCGGGTCCCCTCCACTTCTACATGCTCGGAGGGGCAACGCAGCTGGACGACGGCCGACTGCTGGTCTCAGACGTCCACCGGGGTTTGATGATCTTGTCGGCCGAGGGATTGGTGCTCGGCGAAGTGATACCGAAGGAGCTTGACCCGGCCGGCCTCAGCGAACGGAGCGGCGTCGTCGTGGTAGGCGACAACGTCTACGTCGTGGCCGGAACGCCGTGGTCGACGAATCAGTACCTCATGCGTCTCCGTCTGGCCGACGTGCTGATTCGGGCGACTCACGGGGTTATCGAGGATCCTCGGCTCGGCCTAGGTGCAGGCCTGGTCATCGACCAAACCCACACCTACATCAGGCCCGGAGAGCAGGTCGAGGTTCGTGCGGTCTTCGACCCGTGGTGGCGCCAGCTCTCGAGTGAACTCGATCTCTGCTGGAGACTCCGGGACTTCGACGACATTCGTCTAGGTGACCATGGCGTTGGCCGGACTGACCGTTTGGCAGCGTTCCTCGACCGAGAGCATGGACGGGCGCTCCCGCTTCCGAACATGCTGCGCCCAGGTGCTTATCAACTCGATGCGGTGCTCGTACGGTCGGGGAGGGCTGTTGGCAGAACCGCCCTCGTCTTCACCGTCGCCGCGAAGGGCATGAGCCTCGACTTCAACCCACGGCGTCGTCGAGGAACCCCGGCTCGGCCTGGGTGCAGGCCTGGTCGTCGACCAGACGCACAGCTACATCAGGCCCGGAGAGCAGGTCGAGGTTCGTGCGGTCTTCGACCCATGGTGGCGCCAACTCTCGAGTGACCTCGACCTCTGTTGGAGACTCCGGGACTTCGACGAGATTCGCCTGGGTGAGGACGGTGTCGGCCAGACTGATCGTTTGGCAACGTTCCTCGACCGAGAGAGTGGACGGGCGCTCCCGCTGCCGACCACGCTGCCGTCCCGGCGCCTATCAACTCGATGCGGTACTCGTACGGTCGGGGCGGCCGTTGGCAGAACCGCCCTCGTCTTCACGGTCGCCGCGAGGGCATGAGCCTCGACTTCAGCGCTCTTCCCTCCGGAACGGGCTGGGGCGGCCCGGAACCCCTGCGTGCAGTGGCTGTCGCCGACCAGCTCGGGACCGGCGCGGTGCGCGTCCAGCTCGACTGGCCGACGCTGCTCAAGCACGGCCCCGAGGCCGCGGTGGACGTTTCCGCTTACGTCGAGCCCCTCCGGACGGCCGCACTCGAGGCTCGTCGCCGGGGCGTGACGTTCGTGGTCCAGGTCGGCCAGGGAGGAATCGAGAAGGGACTCGTCGAGAACGGCACCTGGGAGCGCAGAGTGGAAGAGGTCGTACGGGGGCTGAAGGGCCTTGTACCCGCCTGGGAGGCATGGAACGAGCCGAACGCAACCTACGGTCCTCCGTCGGCCTACGTGACCAACGTGCTCGCTCCGTTCGCACGAGCGGTTCGCCGGGCAGACCCGTCGGCCGTCGTCGTCGGCGGATCGACTGTCGGTGTCAGCGTCGGGTACTGGAAGGGGATCGTCGCCGCCGATGGTCTGCGATGGCTGGACGTTGCCGCGATCCATCCGTACACGGGTCACAACAGATCCTGGGAAGAAGACGGGACGATCTCCCAGCTGCGCGCGCTCCGCGACCTGCTCAAGAGAGACGGAGTGCCCATCCCGATCTGGAATACCGAGCACGCCTGGTGGTCGAATGGGCCGGCGAACCTCTTGCGCCAAGCTGACAATTCTGCGCGGGCCGTGCTCTGGATGCGGGCCTTCGGGATTGACCGGTGGGCGTACTTCATTCCCGAGGGCGGCTGGGGTGACCACGGCGCCAGCTTCTCGGCGATTCAGCTCGACAGCTTCGTCAAGCCCGCCGCACTAGCGATCATGACCGCGGAGAATCAGGTTGCCGGACGGCCGTTCCTCGGGGAGGTCGACATGGGGTTCCCCTCCGCCTATGCCCTCCGGTTTGGCCCACGTGCAGGCGATGCCAACAGTGGTGAGCTCATCGCTGCGTGGACCGACTCTGTGAGGCTGCCGGTGGTCGTCAGCAGCGGCGCAGACCGCGCGGTGCGCCTGACTCGAGCACTCGGCGCGGTGCACCAACTGACTGTGGGCGACGGCACTCAGCTCATGCTCGACAGCGACCCCGTCTACTCTCGCGGTACAGGGTCAGGGCAGGCTGCAGCTACAGGCTCAGGAAACAGCCGGCGCCAACCTGGCACTGCGATCGGGTGGCGCGACCGTCGCTGCTTCCTCCGCGAATGCGACGAACCCAGCAGCCGCCGCAGTCGACGGAATGGATCACGCAAACAGCGGTGGCGAGCTCCCGGGGCTCCCGATGTGGGTGTCGGCTCCCGGCGATTCACAGACCTTCGCTCACTGTGACCCTGAAGGATCCAAGACCCGTCAATCGGATTGTCGTCAGCACCCACTCCCTCGGAAACACAGTGCCTAGCCTGCGCGAGTACGACCTGCAGGTGCGAGCGTCGCCGGGTGAAAGCTGGCAGACCGTCGCAGAGGTACGAAGCCAGTTCCATCATCGTCAAGCGCGTGGTCACCTTCCCGGCGAGAACGGTGTCGCAGGTGAAGCTCACGGTCAACAAGGTCTACTACGGCGGCTACAACGGCGGTGAACGTCATGGCGGTTGGAAGACGGACGCGGCAAGTCTCGCCAACCCGAAGTGGCACTGGTACGGGCCGGCGGTCGTCTCCGAGATTGCCGTCTACGCGCCGGGCAAGGTGACATCGACGCCGAAAGCAACCGACGGGGGTGCCGGCCCGCTCACGGGTGCAAGCAAGCCCGAGCGACCGCACGAACGTGCGTCAGCCGGGAACCCCGACGCCGTCCACCCCACCGCGGCCGGTCAGCCCCAAACCCTCCCTCTCAAAGCCGACGAAGCGGACGGTCACGATCACCAGGAAGCCCACGAAGGTGCGGCTCGGCTCCGCCTTCGCGCTGCACGCCCTGGTTCGGCCGGCGACGAACGGTGTCCTGACAGTGCAACGCCTGACTCGATCCGGCTGGAAGGACATCAGCCCCGGGCGTTCGCACGCTGGGCGGTCTTCACTGCGCGTCGTCCTGCACACCCGGGGTCGGCACAGCCTCCGCGTGGCCGCACGACCCACGGCGTCACACCCTTGGGTTGCCAGCGAGGCAGTCGCGATTCTCGTCCGTTGAGCCCAGTCTCCGGCTTCCTCGTCGGTTGTGTAACCCGCGTGTGCGACGTACCCTGCCCGGGTGCGCAACCCTCGAGCGGCCCGAGGAGCCTTGCGTGTCGGTTGACCCGCTCCGCAACCCGGAGCCGCTGATCCGCCGCGTCTACGCGTATGTCGCGTACCGGATCGGCGACGGGCCTGAAGCCGAGGACATCACGAGCGAGACATTCGAGCGGGCTTTGCGTTACCGCGACTCATACGACCCTACGAAGGGAGAGCCCGCGGCGTGGCTCATCGGCATCGCGCGCTACCGGATCGCATCGGCGCCGCCGCCCACCACGCCGCTCACGGACGACATGAGCCCAGCCGACCCTGGGGATCTCGAGCTCGACTCGACCACCCGCCTAACCGTCGCGGCAGCTGTCGCGTCGCTGGAGGCGCGCGACGCAGAGCTGCTCGCGCTCCGGTACGGGGCCGATTTGACGGCAAAGCAGATCGGCGAGGCGCTCGGAATGAAGACGAATGCCGTGGAGGTTGCGCTGCATCGGGCGCTCGGACGCCTACGTGCCGTACTCGGCGACTCGGCGATGGAGGCGTAAGGGTTCGACACGTACGCCGGTATTTGGTTCACAGCGTTCGTTCGACTGCGGCCAGGAGGGTTCGATGAGGTGGATCAGGAAGCGAACGAAGGACTCGGACCTCGAGACCAGATTGCGGTCGGAGAAGCCCGCGCCGAGAGCCGAGTTCCTCCAAGCGCATGGCGGTTCGCGTCGAACTCGCGAGCGCCGCGCTCGAACTTCGGGCTGCGGATCCTCGTCGCCTCGATCCTGACGTTGGCGATGCTGGTTGCCCTCGCATCATTCGGCGGCGCAACCTATGCCGCGGCTGGTGCGCAGCAGGCAGCCAAGTCTCTCAGCAGCGCCTTCTCGTCCTCCAACTCCAGTAACGACGACGACGACGACGACGACGACGACGACGACGACGACGACGATGGCCCGGACGATGACCAGTACGAAGAGGAGTGCGAGGACTCCGTCAAGCAGAGGATCAAGACCGAGCAGGAGCTCCACAAGGCGAACATGAAGGCCGCCAAGACCAAGGCCGCCAAGAAGGCCGAGGAGAAGCGGCACAAGGCGGCGATGAAGGCGCTCGAGGAGGAAAAGGACGACTGCGAAGACGACGACGACGATGACGATGACGACGACGACGACGACGACGGGGACGACGACGACTAGGCAGCCAGGCATGTCACCCGCGTCGCTTGTCTTTTGAACGCTACGCCGCCTTGACCACCCCGCGCAGCCTGAAGGGCGGCGGACGGCGTGCAGCAGCTGCCGCTCGTAGTCGATCGACTGGAAGTACGCCGCCTCGGGGACCGGCTGGCGCAGGCCGCGGTCGCCGGGGCCGTCGATGCCCGACAGGAGCAGGACGAGGAACGCCACGGCAGCCGCTGCGTGCGTCACCGGCCGGGCCCATCGGTTCGGTGATCGCGCCGGCGCGCGCAGCTCGAGCGCGATCGGAGCCGCAGGCTGCTGCGCCGGCGTCGCCCTGATCCGCGCCGTGATCGCGGCCAGCTCCGACGCGTAGGCGCGGCAGTCGCCGCACCAGGCGGCGTGCTCGGCGAGCCGCGCCGCCTCCAGCCGGGTCAGCTCGGCATCGAGCCGCAACGAGGCGACCGCGCGGAAACGCTCGCAGTCGGCCTCAGGCACGAGCACGTCGCTGGGTCGGATCGAGCGCGTCCCGAAGCCCGTCGCCGACGAAGTTGATGCAGAGCACGATCAGGACGATCGTCAGCCCCGGGAACATGACCAGCCACCAGAGATCCGACGAGACGTCCTGGCCGTCGGCGATCAGCTTCCCGAGCGCCGGCGTCGGCGGCTGGATCCCGAAGCCGAGGAACGAGAGCGCCGCCTCGGTGAGGATCGCGATCCCGACGACGAGCGTCGCGTTGACCGTGATCGCGCCGACGGCGTTCGGGAGCATGTGGCGGAACATGATCCTGAGATCGCCCGCCCCCGCCGCCTTGGCGGCCTCGACGTACTCCTTCTCGCGGAGCGACAGGAACGTCCCCCGCACGATCCTGGCCAGCGCAGTCCAGAAGAGCAGCGCCAGGATCACCGCCGTCCGGTACTGCGAACCGTTGCCGAGGAAGGCGGCGGCGGTCAGCAGGACGGCGAGGCCCGGCAGCGTCAGCGCCAGGTCGGTGAACCGCATCAGCAGGTTGTCGACGGTGTTCCCGTAGAAGCCGGCGAACGCGCCGATCGTGGTACCGATCACCGTCGAGAGCAGCGCGACGAGGAACGCCACCTTCTCGGTCGTCTGGATCCCATAGATGACACGGGTGAAGTAATCGCGCCCGAGCAGGTCGGTGCCGAAGAAGTGGTTGCCGTCGAGCGTCGGGCCGACGCCGGCGTTCTCCAGGTCGATCTCGTCGTACGCGTAAGGGGCGATCACGTCGGCGAAGGCTCCGGCGAGCAGGATGATGGCGAGCACGACCAGGCTTCCCATCGCCAGCCTGTGGCGCAGGAAGCGGCGCCGCGCGTACGCCCACTGGCTCCGCGACTCGAGCTCGAGCCCGTGCTCGTAGACGAGGCCGAGCTCGGGGCCGACGGGCTCCGGGGCGCGCCCCTCGAGGAGCGTTGCGGGCTCACTCATAGCGGATCCTCGGGTCGAGCCTCGCGTAGACGACGTCGGCGATCAGGTTGAACAGGACGACCATCGTCGCGACGACCATCAGCCAGGCCATGACCGGATAGGCGTCCTGGCTGAGCAGGTTGCCGAGGAAGTACGGCCCCATCCCGTCGAGCCCGAAGATCGACTCCGTGATCACCGCTCCGCCGATCAAGGCGCCGAAGTTGAGCGCGGAGATCGTCACGACCGGGATCAGCGCGTTCCGGAACGCATGCTTCATCGTCACCCTGGTCTCGGTGAGGCCCTTCGCCCGCGCCGCCCGCACGTAGTCGGAGTTGATCACCTCGAGCATCGCCGCCCGCATATAGCGGCTGTACTGCGCCATGCTCACGACCGCGAGCGTCATCGCCGGGATCGCGAGGTGCTGGAGCCGGTCGACGACGAAGGAGAAGCCCCCGCCGGCGTCGGTCGAACTGAGCCCCGATGTATAGAAGATGCGGAGGTCGTACTTCAGCGCGATGTTGGTGAAGAGCACCTGCAGCATCAGCGCCAGCCAGAAGACGGGCATCGCGAAGCCGAGAAAGCTCAGCGTGGTCGTCGTGTAGTCGAAGAGCGAGTACTGCCTGATCGCCGAGTAGACCCCGATCAGAACCCCGAAGACGATCGCAAAGAGCTCCGCCAGCAGCACCAGCTGCAACGTGTGCGGAATTACGCGCTTGAGGTCGTTCCAGATCGGTTCGTCGATCAGGAGCGGCGTCCCGAACTTGTCGGTCACCGCCTCCTTGACCCAGTAGAGATAGCGAACCGGAATCGGCTCGTCCAGGTGCTTCTTCTCGCTGATGTTCTTGAGCGTGACGTCCGAGACGAGCGGGTTCTGCTTCAGCGTCGCCAGCGGATCGCCCGCAGCCGAGACGGAAACGAAGATCAAAAAGCTCGCGATGATCAGTACCGGAATGCTGTACAGCACGCGTCGCAGGACGAAAGTGATCATGTCTGCCTTTGTTCGAGGGAATGTGTGGGCCTGCCCCCGCAGCGCCGGGGGCAGGCCCACACAACTCGGTGACTCGCTACGTGTCCCCGCCGACCTTCCATTCCTCGATGTTCCAGGTAGGACCAGCTGAGGTCGGGTTGTCCCGCATGCCGCGCAGCTTCGACTTGTAGACGAAGTACGTCGGCTTCTGGTAGAGCGGGATCGTCGGGAGGTTGAGGGCCATGATCTTGTCGGCCTTGTCGACCAGGTTCCTCCGCTTCACCGGGTCGAGCTCGGCGTCGGAGTCCCGCAGCAGCTTCGTCACCTTCTGGCTGCAGTACGCCTTCCAGTTCGAGCCGCCGCCGCACCCGTAGATGTCGACCTGACCGGCCGCATCGCCCGTCCCGACCCACGCGAAGAGGGCGATGTGGTAGTTCTCGTCCGACACGGCCGGGAAGAAGATCCGCGACGGCGAGTTGTCGATCCTGAGCTCGATCCCGGCAGCCTTGGCCTGAGCCTGGATGATCTCCACGCTCAGCTCGCGGAGCCGGTTGCCCGCAGTCGTCCCGATCCGGAGCGACGCCTTGACGCCGCCGCACACGTAGATCCCGTCATTGCCCTTGGCGCAGTTGTGGGCCCGCATGATCGAGTCGACCTTCGCCCGATTGGCGTTGTAGCGGGCGAAGTTCGGGGCGTACTCCTTCTGGTTGTTCACGTACGTGAGGTTCTCGAGCGGCTTCAGGTTCGGGCTCAGCGTCCGGAAGAGCTGCCGCACGAGCGTGTCCCGGTCGATCGAGTACGCGACCGCCTGCCGGAACCACGGAGCCCGCGAGAGCGCGAAGCCGCGCTGGCCGGTGTTGAAGTCGAGGTGCTCGAGCGTCGAGCCGGCGTTCGACTCGACCTTCAGCCCGGACTGCCGGGAGAGCGACGCGAGCTGCAGCTGGGGCTGCGGGTAGATCGCGTCGACCTCGCCGCCGCGCATCGCCTGGATCTCGGAGTCCGTGTTCGTGATGAAGCGGAAGACGACCCGCTCGACGCCGGGCTTCTTTCCCCACCAGCGCGGGTTGCGCACCATCGTCAGCGACTGTCCACGTGCGTAGTCGGAGACGAGGAACGGGCCACTGCCGATCCGCTGCCCGTTGACCGGGTTGTTGACGTTCGTGTTCCAGACCGTGTTGAAGTCACGACCCTGCAGCGCATGCTTGGGCAGCACGCCGAACGCCCCGCTCCAGATCTGCTTGTACGAGGCGAAGGGGCGCTTGAAGATGACCCGGAGCGTCTTCGGGTTCACCTTGACGAGCCGCTTCATCTGGTCGAAGCCGGTGCGAGCGGCGACGTCGTTTCGCGGATTGAGCGTCGTCGAAGCCGTGAAGATGAAGTCGTCCGCCGTGATCGGCCGACCGTCGCTCCAGACCGCTGCCTGCTTGATCTTGTACAGCAGCGTGAACGGGCTCCGCGAGACGATCTTCGCCTCGCCGTCGAGCATGTACGGCTCCCACGAGAAGTCGGGCTTCTGCCGGTAGGCGCCGACGAACGCGCTCCCGACGGTCCACGACGTCCAGGTGTTGTTGCAGCCGGCGAGCACGCCGTTCAGGCACGGCGGCTCTTGCTCGGCGCCGAACACGATCGTGGTCGGGGCGGCCGCCGGGCTCGACGCGGCGCCACCCACGAGGGCGACGAGCGCCCCGAGCGCGAGTGCAAGCACCGCGTACCTCCGTCTTGCGGACGTTCTTTCCATCGCTGCTTCCTTTCCGATTCGACTCAGGCCGCGGGATCGCGACTGAGAAATGACTCGGCACTTTGGACGGACAGCGATGCCGCAAGTTGCTTCGAGGATTTCATAACCTGATCACGCAACGGAATACGTCACGCTGCGACTCCGGTGATCTCGGCTCAGCGGCGTACCTGAGCCGAGATCACGCGACAGAGTCGCCGCTTGAGGCTTTGCCCGCTGGAGGGGATCCGAACGCCGCAAAGCTCGGTGCTGCTAAGGAGACAATACCTTTCGGCGTCTCGTCAGTCCAATTCAACCTGAATATATTGAGGGAATATTAAGCAGCGTTACGCCAAGGTTGCGTCCCGATGGTCGCGAACGTTGCCTTCGTCGCGTCGAGGAAGAGCTGGAGCGTGTCGGTCGCCGACCGGTCGCGCTGCCAGACGAGGTGAATCTCCCGTCGCGGGCCCTCCAGCACGTCGAGCCGCGGCTCGGTCGCCGTCACTGCCAGCGACGGCAGCAGGGCGTACGCCGATCCGGCCGCCACGAGCGCCTGGATCGTCGCCGCATCCTCGAGCCGGACGAGGCGGTCCGGGGGCAGGCCGTGCGTGCGCTCGAGCGTCGCCTCGTGCACGAGCTGCACCGAGCAGGGCTTGTAGGTGAGCAGCGGCCTCGTCGAGAAGTCGGGCTGCCCGTCTCCCGGCGGGGAGAGCAGCACGAAGGGATCGTCGACGAGACGGAGCGAGTCCAGCGCCTCCAGGCGCACCGGCGCCGAGACGAACGCGACGTCGAGCGAGCCGGCGGCGACGACCTCCTGCAGGAGCTGCTCCGCGTCACCGAGCTCCAGCTCGAGCCGGACCGAGGGCGCACGCGTGCGGAACGCCGCGGCGACACGGGGCAGGGCGATGGGGCCGATGCTCTGGAAGTAGCCGACGCGCAGCACGGCGCCCTGGTCGGACTGCAGCGCAGCCACGTCGGTACGTGCCGCCTGCAGCCTGGCCATGATCGCCGTCGCGTGCTCGTACAGCGGCTTTCCGGTCGGGGTCAGCGACACCGAGCTGCCACCCCGAGCACGCTCGACGAGCCGCGAGCCGACGAGGCGCTCCAGCGTCGCGATCTGGTTCGAGATCGCCGACTGCGTGTAGCCGAGCCGCTTCCCGGCGCGGACGAACGACTGCTCCTCCGCCACCGCCTGGAGGGCCGCAAGGTGCCGCAGCTCGATGCCGAGCCACGCGTGCGGGTCGGGAGCGTGCATCACGACCCAAGTTTAGTAGGGCTATCCAGACAGAAGCGTTGCCGCTCGGTTAAGCCGCAGCCACGGTTCCGGTAGCAGCCGCCGATGTAGCGTCTCGCGATGGCCGAGCTCGAGCACGCGCTCCGCGACCGCTTCGGCGCCGAGGTCGTGCTCGCAGGCGTACCGGCGGCCTACCTCGCCGATGCAACCGAGGCACGAGGCCTCAGCGGCAAGGCCGACGCCGTCGATGCTGCCGCGCCGCGCCGAGGAGGTCGCCGAGGTCGTCTCGTGGTGCTACGAGCGCGGCGTCCCGATCACGCCGCGTGGCGGGGGCACGGGCTTTGCCGGGGGCGCCGTGCCGCTCGGGGGTGTCGTCCTCGGCCTGGAGCGGGTTCGGCAGGTTCGCTCGCTCGACCCGCTGCTCTGGCGAATGGAGGTCGAAGCGGGAACCACGACCGCCGACGTGCGCAGGCTCGCGCGGGAGAACGGCCTGCTCTTCCCGCCGGATCCGGGGGCGGCGGAGCAGTCGCAGATCGGCGGCAATGTCGCCACGAACGCGGGCGGGCCGCACGCCTTCAAGTACGGCGTCACCGGCGACTGGGTCACCGGCCTCGAGGCCGTCGTCGCACCCGGCGAGCTCGTGCGCGTCGGCGGCGCGATCCGGAAGGACGTCGCCGGCTACGACCTGAAGAGCCTGCTCGTCGGCTCGGAGGGCACGCTCGGGATCGTCACCTCGGTGTGGCTGCGTCTCGCGCCCGCACCGGAGGCGGTCGCCCCGGTCGTCTCCCTGCACGCAGACACGGAGTCGGGTTGCGATGCGCTCGCGCGCGTCCTCGGCACCGGCATCCCGGTAGCCGCGCTCGAATACCTCGACGGCGAGACGCTGCGCCGGTCCGCCGCCTCCTTCCCGGTCCCGCTCGCCGCCGCCGGCTTCATGGTCGTGACCGAAGTGGACGGGTCGGCCGAGGAGGTCGAACGGCTACGCGCTGCGGTCGTCGAAACTCTCGGCGACGGGGCGGTGTCGGTCTGGGCACCCGCCGGCGCGGAGGAGATCGCGGCGCTCTGGCGCTGGCGAGACGGCATCTCGCACGCGGTCCGGGCCGAGCGCGGCGGCAAGGTGAGCGAGGACATCGTCGTGCCCTTCGACCGCCTCGCGGAGGCGATCGACGAGACGCTCGCGATCGGGGCTCGTCACGGCCTGGCCGCCTGCAGCTGGGGTCACGCCGGCGACGGCAACCTCCACTCCACCTTCCTGATCGACCCCGCCGACGAGGCCGAGCGAGAGCGGGCCGAGGCGGCAGCGGAGGAGCTCTTCGAGCTGGCGGCACGGCTGGGCGGCAGCATCTCGGGCGAGCACGGCCTCGGCCTCGTCAAAGGCGGCCAGCTCGGGCGGCAGTGGGAGCCGGCCGCGGTCGCGCTACACGCTGCCGTGAAGGAGACCTTCGACCCGAAGGGCTTGCTGAACCCAGGGAAGAAGTGCGGTCAGGCAACCACGGCGGGCTCGTCGGAGCCGCTCGTCTCCTGAGCGACATCGGCGCCCTCGTCGACGATCGTGCGTCGGATGTCGGCACTGATGCGCGAGCTGCCGAGGACGACCGAGTCGACGACCTCGACCCCCTCGTCCACGACGACGCCGGGCCCGAGCACCGAATGGGCAACGCGGCCGCTGACAGTGCAGCCGGGTGAGATGAGGCTGCTCTCGATCTCCGCTCCCGCCTCGATGCGGGCCGGTGGGCGCTGGGATGCGCGCGTGAGGATGGGCCATTCCGCGTCGTCGAGCAGCAGCGGCGGCTCCGGCTCGAGCAGGTCCATGTGCGCCTGCCAGTAGCTCTCGAGCGTGCCGAGGTCCCGCCAGTAGCCGCCGAGGTCTTCGGCCCAGGTCTTGCCCCGCTCGACGAGACGCGGCAGGAGCGAGTCACCGAAGTCGGAGAGCTCCTTGCCCTCGCCCTCGAGCTCGGCGAGCGTGTCGAGGAGCACCTTCGCGTCGTAGACGAACACTTCCGTGGTGACGATGTCGCTGCGTGGCTCTTTCGGCTTGTACTCGAACTCGGTCACGAGACCGGAGTCGTCCACCACCACCGTGCCGAGCCGTGAGGCCTCCTCCGACGACTTCGTGGTCGTGACGGCCGTGGCCTCCGCGCCGCGCTCTCGATGCAGGTCGAGGATCTCCGCATAGTCGAGCTTGTAGACCGCGTCCGCGCTGAGAACGAGGACGAGCTCCGCGTCGAAGACCTCGATCGCCTCACGGTTGCGGTTGATCGCGTCGGCGTTTCCCTCGTAGAAGCCAGCGTCAGCGTCCCCCTTCGTCGGGTGGACGACGCGCATTCCGCCCCACGTGCGGTCGAGATCCCAGGGTCGGCCGTTGGCGAGATGCACCGAGAGCGTGTGTGCCTCGTACTGCTGGATCACCCAGACGTCGGAGATGCGACTGTGGTGACAGTTCGAGAGCGGGAAGTCGATCAGCCGATAGACGCCGCCAAAGCGGAGCGCAGGCTTGGCCCGGCTCTCGGTCAGCGGCTTCAGCCGCTCGCCCTCGCCGCCGGCTAGGACCAAGGCGAGGACCTTCCCCCGCCGTGCCTTCACGTCCGTCCCCGCTCGCTCGGCTGCGCGATCCTCAGAGGCTCTCTTCCGGGCCCCGCGTCAGGCGATCGCCGTGCTCGTCCGCCTCCTTGTCGTCGCCGTAGATGATCGAGGCCGGGCCACCGCTGCCGCCGACGAACCCGGCTTCGTCCGCATCCTCAGGGTCGACGGGCTTCGGCTCGGCGTCCTCGTTCTGCGTCGTGTCGTCTGTCTCCACCGTGCCTCCTCGAGTGTCGTGCACATGACGAAAGGTGCTGCGGGTTTGAGGTACCGCAGCCGCGTGTAGAAACCTAGCGATGTTTCGTTTGCGCTACGTCATTCTCTTCTGGGTTGCCCGCCGGATCTGGGCGGCCGCTCGCCCCGTCCTCGAGCGGCGGCTCCGTAAGCGCTGGCCGAATCTGGCGTGAGGTCGTGACCGTTGCGGCAACAAGCCGCGACGATCACTTACCGCGCGACGTCTTCTTCTTCTTCGGCGTAACCGCTTTCCCGCTTGCGGCCGCCTGCTTCTGCTTCTTCTTTGCCGGCATCTCGACCTCCTGTTGCGTGCCATGGAGCAGTTGTTCGATGGAGCTAGGCGGGATCGAACCGCCGACCTCCTGATTGCGAACCAGGCGCTCTCCCAGCTGAGCTATAGCCCCTCGTAGCGGGAATTGTAGCGAGCGTCGAGCGTTATGTCCCGCCCGCCGGATGCAGCGATTCGAGCCGGTCGATCCGCGCCATCGAGGGGAACAGGCGCGGCCAGACGAGCGCCGCCACGATCGTGAGCGAGCCCCCGATGACGACGGCGGGGACAGCGCCGACGAGAGCCGCCGCCGCGCCCGACTCGAAGGCGCCGAGCTCGTTCGAGGCGCTGATGAAGACCATCTCGACGGCGTTGACACGTCCCCGCAGCACGTCCGGCGTCGCCAGCGCCGTGATCATCGAGCGGATGTTCATGCTGATCATGTCCGCGAATCCGCTGACGCCGAGCACCACGAATGAGAGCGCGAACGAGCGCGAGAGCCCGAAGATGACCATCGACACGCCGAAGACGGCGACGACGAGCAGCAGCTTCCGGCCGGCCAGCCCGCGCAAGGGGCGGCGCGTCAGCATGATCCCGGCTAGCAGGGCGCCGACCGCAGGAGCGCTCCGCAGCACACCCAGCCCCACCGGCCCGACGTCCAGGATGTCGCGCGCGAAGACCGGCAGCAGCGCGACGGCACCGCCGAAGAGCACCGCGACGAGGTCGAGCGAGATCGCGCCGAGCAGCACCGGCGTCCGGCGGACGAAGCGGAGGCCGGCGAGGAGCGAGCCGAACCGCGTGCCGACGAGCTCGACCGGCCCCTCCTCGACCGCCCGCGCGCTGATCGGGATCGTCAGGGCAACCGAGAGCAGCATCAGGCCGACGGCCGTGCCGTAGACGAGCTCGGGGCTGATCGCGAAGAGCAGGCCGCCGATCGCCGGGCCGGTGACCACGGCCGCCTGGGTGGCCGTGGAGCGGAGCGCGAGCGCACGCGTGAGCAGCTCGAGCGGCACGAGGCTCGGCCACATCGAGCGGATCGCGGGGTTGCCGAGCGCGGCGGAGCAGCCGCTCGCGAACGACAGCGCCAAGAACGGCCACAGCGACTGCGCGCCGGAGAGGCTGACGACCAGCAGCAGCGCCGTGATCGCGGCGTCGGCAAGCAGCGAGCCGAGGTAGACGAGCTTGCGCGGGAGCCGATCCGCGATCGCGCCGGCGGGCAGCGCGAAGAGCAGCAGCGGCAGGAACTCGGCCAGGCCGACGAGGCCGAGGTCGAGCGGGTTCCGCGAGATGTTGTAGACCTGCCACCCGACCGCGACGAAGACCATCTCGCGCGCCAGCCCGTACGCGATGCTCGAGCTGAGCAGCGACGTGTAGTCGCGCTCGCGCAGCACGGGTGGCAGCCGCCGCCTCATCGGACGGCGAGGCTACCGGCTAGCCGAAGAGCGTCAGTTCGGGCTCGCGCTCCCCCCGCAGCACCGCGAGGTCGATCTCCACGCAGCGGATCCCGCGCGACTCGGCCAGCGTGAGCGCCTGCGGCTTGAACGACTGCGCAGCCAGGATGCCGCGGCACGCTTCCTTCGCCGCGTCGGCGCGAATGAAGCCGAGGTAGCGGGTCAGCTGCTCGACCGCATCGATCGTGCCGATGCGCTTGATCTCGACCGCGACCCACCCATCGTCTCCGTCACGGCACATCAGGTCGACGGGGCCGATCTCCGTCATCCACTCGCGGCGGTCGAGCCGGAGCTCGTCTTCGAGCCGGTCGGGGCACTCGGCGAGCGCCTCCTGCAGATGCCGCTCGACGCCGTCCTTCTCGAGCCCGGCGACTTCGTCCATCGGCACGTCGAGATCGGAGAGCACCTCGGCGATCCGGATCTCGAGCCGGTCCTCGGTTTTGCCGGCGCGCTTGCGGACGACGATCACGTCGTCGCTCTCCTCGATCACCGTCGGAGGTGTCATCCAGTTCAAGGGTTTGTAGCCACCGCTGTCGGCGTGCACGAGCACCGACCCGTCCGACTTCAGCAGGAGCAGGCGGACCGCCTCCGGCAGGTAGGCGTCGAGCCGGCCGGTGTAGGCGACCTCGCAGCGGGCGACGAGCAGACGCATCGGCCCAACCTACTGTCCGTTCCGGACAGGGCCAAGAAGCAGGTCAGGTTGCGCCGGTTCCAGACCTCGCGCCACGTTCAAGACATGCGTGCGGGCGACTTCTAGCCTCGACAGGGTCAAGCCACGACCAGGGGGTTATGCGTGCGCAGGATCCTGATCTCACTCATCGCCGCCGGACTGCTGCTCGTCGGCGCCGGCGCGGCCACGGGCAGCGGCGGCCACATCGTCGGCTCAGCCGGCGGCTACTACGGCTTCGCCGGAACCGCAGCGGGCTCCACGTTCGACGTGCGGCCGTTCTCCTTCTGGGTGATCGAGTTCGCCGACGGCACCGTCAAGGGCCGCTTCGACTACCGCCAGGTTCGCGACGGCGTCGAGCTGACCGCCAAGGGCTCGCTCGACTGCGCCACGATCAGGGGCAACCAGGCGTGGGTCGGGGGCGTGATCGAGGAGAGCTCGCGCGCGAGCCTGGTCGGGCTCGACATGTGGTTCCAGGTGCAGGACAACCGGGGACGCGGCGGCCCCGCCGACATGTCGTCGACGCTCGGCGCGGGCGGGCCCGGCACGGGCGAGCAGTACTGCATCGATGCGCCGGTGGTGCGCTTCCCGTTCTTCATCGACCGGGGGTTCATCACCGTCTGGGACTTCTAAAGACGTGGCTGGGGGCCGGGAAGCAAGAGCCCGGCCCTCAGCTACGGACCAGCTCCCGGTAGCGGCCAGGCGTGACGCCGGTGTGGTCGCGAAAGGCGCGGGTGAAGTGGCTCTGGTCGGCGAAGCCCGCACCGGCCGCGATCTCGGCGAGCGAGGTGTCCGGCAGCGGCAGCTGGGAGGTCGCCCACTCGAGCCGCAGCTCGCGGGCGTACTGGCAGACGGTGACGCCGTACTCGCGCCGAAACGACCGGGCCAGATGCACGGGATGGACGCCGACGGCGCCGGCGAGGTCGCTCAGGGACGCCGAGGCCGGGGCGCGTTCGTGCAGCAGCTCGCGCACATCCCGCAGCCACGCCGGACGACGCCGCTGGTCGGGGCTGTCGGCCCGCCCGGCGGTGGCGAGGAGCTGCAGCACGAGACCCTCGGCCGCGAGCGGCCAGCTCTCGTCGCGCGCCCGGAGCTCACCGGCGATTCGGGTGCCGATCGTCGTCGACGCGGCGGCCCTGACATGGCGGAGCCGTCGCAGCAGCGTCCCGAAGACTGGGGCGTCACCGTCGCGGCCGCGCACCGCCAGCACGCACGTCGGGACGCGGGCGAAGTGGCTCGTGTGCGCTGCGCCGGCTGGGAGGAGCGCCAGGCTGTCACGCGCGAGCGTCCAGCGCACGCGGCCGAACGACTTTGCGACCGCGCCCGCCAGCACGACGACCAGGTAGCCCTTCTCGACGTCGAACGCCGCGATCCGGTGGTTCGGCGCAAACGAGAGGAGCTGCAGATCGAACGGGCCGACCTGCGCTTTCGTCGCGCGAACGCCCGCAGCTTCGACGTCCACGCGGTTGGCGCTCATCGTCACCTGAGACGACGTGGCCCAGATGGCGGTTAGGCGCGGCGGACCAGGGTGACGCCGTCGCGCACCGTCAGCTGAACGCAGACGACGCGCTCGTCGGCCGCCAGCTTGTCGTTCAGCGCCACGATCGCCTTCGTGCTCTCGTCCTGCTCGTCGTCGAGCACCCGGCCGCTCCAGAGCGTGTTGTCGATCGCGATCAGGCCGCGCTCGCTCAGGCGCGGCAGCACGGCCTCGTAGTAGCTGTCGTAGTTCGTCTTGTCGGCGTCGATGAAGACGAGGTCGAACTCCCCTTCGAGCTTCGCGATCGTCTCGACGGCCGGGCCGAGATGGAGCGTGATCTTCGCCCCGTACGGGCTGCGGTCGAAGTAGCGCTGCGCGACCTCGGCGTGCCTGGGCTCGATGTCGAGCGTGTCGATCCGGCCCCCGGCCGGCAATGCCGCGGCCATCGAGAGCGCCGAGTAGCCCGTGAAGGTGCCGATCTCGAGAATCCGTTTCGCTCCGGAGGCATGCACGAGCAGCTCCAGGAAGCGGCCCTCGATCGGGCCGGTCAGCATCTGCGGCGCGCTCATCGTCGCGCGCGTCTCTTCGGCGAGCTCCGCGAGCAGCGGGTCGGGCGCCGTCGTGTGCCGCTCCGCGTACTCCTCCAGCTGCTCCTCGACGATGAAGCTCAACGCTCGACCCGTGAGCCGCCGACGATCGACTCGCGACCGTCGCCGAAGCGGACGAGCGCCTTCCCCTTGCCGTCGTAGTCCGGCGACCAGACGACGAGCTCGGCGTCCTCCCCGCCGACCTTGACGGCCTCGCTGATCGACTCGACCTCGCCGCGCCAGTAGAGCACGAACGGGTTCTCGGCCCACTCGCGCCCGATCGTCGTCTCCTCGGTGTGGCCCGGCAGCACCCTCAGCTCGGGCGGCAGCGTCATCAGGACGTCCATCACGGAGCGGCGGATCGGCACGGCATCCGGGCCGCCTCCTACCGCGTCCTTGAAGAGGATGTCGGCGGTGAAGGCGACAACGTCGTTGACGACGAAGACGAGGTGGTCGTCGGCGTGACCGGGGGTCTCGAGCGATTGGATCCGGAGCCCACCCGTCTCGAGCGAGCCCTTGACGATCTCGACGCCGTAGCGCTCGACGAGCTCATCGTCGCCGGCGACGTGATCGGGGTGCGAGTGCGTCGTCAGCAGGTGCGTCACGTTCAGGCTCTCGCGCTCGACGACCTCGTGAAGCGGCTCGAGCGGCGCGCCGCTGTCGACGAAGACGGCGGTGCCGCCGGGCTCGTCGGCCAGCAGATAGGCGTTCGAGAGCCACCCCGGGTGCATGCTCCGCTCGATCAGCATCGGGAGAGCCTACGTCTCCGCGCGCCGCTTCGCCGCCTTGAGCCAGCTGCGGCGGATCAGGCCGCTGAAGGGGCGAATCACGAGCCAGTACACCCCGAAACGCCGACGCGAGGCACTGTCGGTGAGGAAGATGCGCGTCTCGGTTTCGAGCCTGGCGCCGGTGCCGTCGGGCACGGCGCGCAGGTCGACCGCCATCTTCGCCCAGCCCGGCTCGGCGAAGGCGACGAAGTCGTCGACCTGCCGGATCCCGCCGCGACGCGTCCACGGCTTGCCGATCAGGGTGAGCGTGTCGTCGCCGAACGGCTGAAAGCCCTGAGCCAGCAGCGCGTCCCAGAGCGGGCCGCGCGGCGCGGCCCGCAGCCCCCGCAGCCGGACGAGCGTTCGCGCGATCGGGACGTCTTCGAGCGAGACCTCCCGGGCTGCCGCCAGCGCCCGCTCGGGCGTGGCCGCGACGTGAATCGAGTGGCACTCGTTGTGGTGATAGACGGGGAGCGCGTCGGAGAGGCTCACGCCGCGATCGTCGCAGACGGGAGAATCGCCCGATGCGACTTGCGCTGCTCGTGCTCGCTCTGCTCGCGGCGGCGCCCGCGCAGGCCGGCGTGCGCGTCGTGCCGCCGTTCGATCCGGCCGACTACGCCGACCGTGCCGCGGTCGGCCTGCTCGTTCCCGGAGCCGGGCCGACGGTCACGCGCGAGGCGGCGCTCGCGGCGCTCGTGCGCGGCAAGCTCGAGCACGGCCTGCTCGGCGGGGTCGCGCCGGGCGAGGCGCTGATCGAGCTCGGCGCCGCGGACGGCGCGGAGATCCTCGTCTCGCTGCCGCCGCCGGGCCGAAGCGAGAACGACGAGCGCTATCCGATCGCGCTGCTCGGCGAGCGCGGACTGCTCACGTCCGACTCGACCAGGATCGATGGGCTCGTCTCCGTCACCGACGTCGCGACCGGTCGCCTGCGGGTCGTCCCCACGGACGATCCGGTCGAGGCGCTCGAGACACTGGAGGACCGGATCGAGCGGAACGACCGCTGGCGCCTGCCGCTCACGATCGCGCTCGCCGCCCTCTTGATCGGGCTCGCGCTCGTCAAGCCCGCCTACGCGCTCCGGGCGCTGCTCGTTGCGCTCGCCGCGAACCTCTGGCTCGAGCCGGCGTTGGCGATCACGGCCGGGATCGCCGTGCTCGTGCTCCCGCTCGGGCTGGCGTGCGCGGCGATCCTCGCGTCCTATCTGCTTGCACTGGGTCTCGATGCCGAGACTGTCGCGCTCTCGCCGTTCGGCCCCTCCCAGTCCGGACGCTTCTACGGGATCAACAACCTGCTCGAGACGATGCTGCTCGCTCCCGCGCTCCTCGGCGCGGCGCTGCTCGGCCGCGCGGGGATCGGCGTCGCGGCGCTCGCGTTCGTCACGATCGGCGGCAATCGCTTCGGCGCCGACGGCGGTGGCCTCGTGGTGCTCGCCGTCGCCTACCTGGTGCTGATCTTGCGCCTGCAGCGCCGCCGGCTGACGCTGCGACTGGCGGCCGGGGTCGCTGCCGGCGCGGTCGTGGCTGCGCTGCTCCTGCTCGGGCTCGACGCGGCCACGGGCGGCTCGAGCCACGTCACGGACGCGGTCGGGGACGGACCCACCGCGCTGGCCGGAGACCTCGCCGATCGAATCGAGCTTTCGGTGCGGCGCACCGCGCGGAGCGCCGGCTCAGTTGCAGTCGTCCTCGGCTCGCTCGCGATCCTCGTCGCAGTCGCGCTCCGCAAGCCCCGCTCCCCCGTGCTCGATGCGTTTCTTGCCGGGCTCGCGGTCTCGCTGGTCGTCAACGATACGCCCGGCGATGTGCTCGGAATCGGCGCCGCGATCGCGGTCGCACTTGCCCGCTACTCACCCGAGCGAGGCTGGTTACACTCAGCTCAGATGCGTCGCGCTGCGCTCCCGCTCCTGCTTCTTGCCCTCACACTCGGGGTTGCCGGCTGCGGCGGCGTCGAGGAAGTGTCGCCGACGCCGGAGACGATCGAAGGCACGCTGCCCGAGGCGACCACGGAAACCGAGACCGAGACCGACCGAGACGACGGGGTCGCCGGCGCCGACCGTCGAGGGCGACGCAGCTGCGGGCGAGTCGATCTACGCCTCGGCCGGCTGCGGCGGCTGCCACACGCTCGAGGCGGCGGGATCGAATGGGAACGTCGGCCCGAACCTCGACGACACCCAGCCCGACGCCGCGCTCGTCGTCGACCGGGTCACGAACGGAAAAGGCGCGATGCCGGCGTTCGATCAGCTGAGCGAACAGGAAGTCGCCGACGTCGCCGCGTACGTCGTCGAGTCGACCTCCGGCTGATCCTTCCACCCGACTTTCCGCGCCCGGTGACGGCGTTCGTGTGCGACCTCGATCGCACCTTGATCGCGGAGGACGGCGTGCTTCGGCCGCGCACGATCGCCGCGATCGCAGCCGCACACGCCGCCGGGATCCCGTTCGTGATCGCAACCGGCCGCATGTACCGCTCCGTCCTCCCGTACGCGCAGGCAGCCGGGATCCGGGCGCCGCTCGTCTGCTACCAAGGTGCGGCCGTGGTCGATCCGGTGAGCGGCGAGTGGCTCCTGCACGAGCCGATTCCCGTCGAGCTCGCGCGGGACGCGATCGCGGCCGTCCAGGCAGCCGGCTTCGGGCTCAACTGCTATGTCGGCGATGAGCTCTACGTCGCCGAGGTGACCGAGCATGCCCGCGCGTACGCCGAGTTCCAGAACCTGCCGGTGACGCCGGTCGGGGATCTCGTCGCCTGGCTGGAGCAGCCTCCGACGAAGCTCGTCGTCGTCGCCGATCCTGGTGACCTCGATGCGCTCCGTCCGCGCCTCGTCGAGCAGTTCGGCGAGCGGCTCTTCATCGCCAAGTCGCTGCCCTACTTCCTCGAGCTCGCGAGCCCGCAGATCTCGAAGGGAACCGGGCTCACGTTCGTCGCGGAGCACGTCGGCTTCGCCACTCACCGGCACGGTCGCGTTCGGCGACGGCGAGAACGACTTCGAGCTGCTCGAATGCGCGGGCTACGCGATCGCGGTCGAGAACGGCCACGAGGCGCTGAAGGCCCGCGCCGACTGGCTCTGCCCGGGGCCGGCCGAGGAGGGGGTCGCGCAGGTGCTCGAAGCCGTCCTAGACTCACGCGCATGATCGACCTCAAGGCCGCACGCAACGACCCGGCCGCCTACCGGGCGGCGCTGGCGCGGAAAGGCGCGGCCGAGGCGTTCGACGCCCTGCTCGAAGCCGACGAGCGCTGGCGCGCGCTCGTCCCGCAGATCGACGAGCTGCGCGGGAAGACAAAGCTGAAGGGCAAGCCCTCGCCCGAGCAGCTCGCCGAGCTGCAGCAGGTGAAGGAGCAGCTCCGCGCAGCCGAGGAGGAGTACGCAGCGGCCGAGGCGACCCGGGACGACCTGCTCGCGCAGGTGCCGAACCCCCCGCACGAGTCGGTCCCCGACGGGCTCGAGGAGGACGACGCGGTCGAGCTCTCGCGCTCCGGCGAGCCGCCGCAGCTGGCGGAGGCGCTCGAGCACACCGAGATCGGGCGCTTCGACATGGAGCGCGCGGCGCGCCTCTCCGGATCGCGGTTCGGCTACCTGATCGGCGACACGGCGTTGCTCGCGTTTTCGCTCTACCGCGCCGCGCTCGACCATCTGGTCAAGAACGGGTTCACACCCGTGTTGCCGCCCGTGCTCGTCCGCGAGGAGGCGATGACCGGCACCGGCTTCTTCCCCACCGAGCGCTCGAACATCTACGCGCTCGCCGACGACGATCTCTACCTGACCGGAACGTCCGAAGTCGCGCTCGCCGGGCTGCACATGGGCGAGATCCTCCCCGCCGAGGAGCTGCCGCTCCGCTACGCCGGCTTCTCGACCAACTTCCGCCGCGAGGCCGGCGCGGCCGGCAAGGACACGCGCGGGATGTTCCGCGTCCACCAGTTCAACAAGGTGGAGATGTTCGTCTACACGACCCCTGCCGAGTCGTGGCCCGAGCACGAGCGGATGCTCGCGCTCGAGGAGGCGTTCGCGCAGAAGCTGGAGCTCCCCTACCGCGTCGTCAACGTCGCCGCCGGCGACCTCGGCGCGCCGGCGGCGAAGAAGTTCGACATCGAGGCGTGGTTCCCGTCGCAGGAGCGCTACCGCGAGATCACGTCGTGCTCGAACACGACCGACTTCCAGTCGCGCCGGCTCGGGATCCGCGCCCGCGGCGAGAGCGGGATCGAGCCGCTGCACACGCTGAACGGGACGATGGTCACCGACCGCGCCCTGCTCGCGATCCTGGAGAACTTCCAGGGCAGGGTGCCGGACGCGCTGCGGCCGTACGGCGCCCCCGAGCGGGTTGAGCGCTAGCGCGGAGAGCTTGGTTACAAAGCAACAGAGTCCCGCGACTAGACTCGTCGTCCCGGGCGGGGTGCCGGAGCGGTCGAACGGGGCGGTCTTGAAAACCGTTGGGCGTGCAAGCGTCTCCTGGGTTCGAATCCCAGCCCCGCCGCTACTTTCGCGTGCTTCGGCAGTTGCGCCTCGCCTGGTACTCCACGCTCTCTCCGCTCAGTCCGCCGGCTCTGCAGTCACCGAAGGAGTTCCCGGCGCGGCGGACGTTCGTATGCCGGGTCATTTCCTCGAAGTCCAGCAGTGGAGAATTCGCACCGTTTCCGCTGAGACCATCAGGCCAGGACGCCGATGGATGTCTTCACTCGGCCTGATCGAAGGACAGAGTCAGACGTTCTGCGACGGAACCTTGGTCGAGGTTTGTCGGATCAAGCAGCGCTCATCGAATCTCGCGGCACTGAGACGCCGAACCGCCTCTACACCCTCGTATAGCGCATCAGCACGAGGTTCCCGAACGGATTGCCCCAGTGCCGGTGCGGCACGGCCCGGGAGATGCGCATCGACGTTTCGAGACCCAGCGGCGCGAGAAACGGGGCGGCGAAGTGCGTCGTTGTCTTGAAATCGAGGCAAAACTGCTCGCGTATCGCGGGCGCGATATCCGCGAGCTTTCCCACCGCGTTGAACGCAGTGAACTTCGTAATGTGTTGCTCCTCGTAGCTGACGTCGCTGAAGCGGTTGAGCAAGAATTCGAGCAGCGGCCAGGTCGAGGCGTAGTTCGGCGTCGAAAGAATGAGCTTTCCGCCCGGAACGAGCATCGCGCTCGCGCGCTCTAGCAGCGCGCGAATCTCGCGCGGCGGCAAATGCTCGATGACCTCGATCACGGTGACTACGTCGAATGACCCACCTATGTCGGCGAGCGCCTCGATATGCGGGATACAGCGAAACCGGCGACGCTCGCATCCGAAACGAGCGTTCGCATAGCGCACCTGCTTGTCGATGATGTCGACGCCCAGTTGGCGCGTGAACCATCCCTCGTCGACAAGCGACAGGAAGGTTCCGGCGGAGCACCCCACGTCGAGGATCGCTTGCCCGCGTCGCTCGGGCAGGCACTCGATGACACGCTGGAACTTCTGCAGGTGCCACGCACGGCGAATGGGATGCCCGCGCTCGAGGACCCTCTGATAAAAGCCTTCGGGTATACCCGAGTAATCGAAGCCCGCGCCGTCGTCGGTCTGGCGGTGAGTACCGCTCACAGCTTTGACGCCCACCGGCTTTGGATGAGCCCGCTTCATCGTCCTCATTGTGACCTGCACGCGCGGTCGACGGTCGGCGGTCAGCGTGAGCGAGCCGCTTGACGCGTATGCTGACCCACTTTAGAGTTGACCCACGGGCGAGCCTGTGCGCGAATAGGAGGGAGCATCCCAAATGTATCCACGTGCCCGGCAGTCCGGACTTCGACTTCGAGACTTGGGAGGCCAGTTCGCCGTCTTAGACGAAGAAGACGGGCATCTCCACATCTTGAACGCGACCGCTGCCATCGTCTGGCGTCACTGCGACGGTCGGCGCTCGACAGCCGAGCTCGCCGAGATCGTCGCTCTCGAGACGACGACAGTTCCAGACGAGCAGCTTGTACTGCTGGCACTGGATCAGCTCACAGAGGCGAATCTGCTGGAGGCGCCGTCGGACTCGACAGCCTCGGCTATCACACGTCGGAAGCTGCTCCAAGGGGCAGCAGGTGTCGCAGCCGGGGTCATGGCCCCGACCATCATCTCGCTGGGTGCGTCTGTCAGGCCCGCCAAAGCTTCGCTCCCGAAGTTCCGTGGGAGAACGACCACGACGATTGTTCCGACCACCGGGCCTCCGACGACAACGATCTGACCGGGCCTCCCACGACGACGACTACCGGGCCTCCCACGACGACGACTACCGGGCCTCCCACGACAACGATCGCTCCGACCACCGGGCCTCCCACGACAACGACCGCTCCGACCACCGGGCCTCCCACGACAACGACTACCGCGCCTCCCACGACAACGACTACCGCGCCTCCCACGACAACGATCGCTCCGACCACCACGATCGTCCCGACTACCACGATTCGACCACGACGGTTCCGACGAGGAGCGCCCTGACGACCACGATTGCACCGCCGACCACCACGACCGTTCCGACTACTACGATGGCGGCGTAGCGGCGGTCGATAACAGAAAGTCGACTCCCGCGCGAGCGCACATGCTCGAAGTCAGGGGGAGGCGATCGAAGTGGGTGTCGTCGCGGTGGGGGCCAGTTCGTCGCGTGTCACCCGAGGCCCTAGATTGTTGCGCACGCGCCGTGCAACTACGATCTCGTGTTTCTGGAACGCCGTCTCGAACTCGCCGTTGTCAAGCAGATAGTCGAGCAAGGCGAGGTCGGCGGGACCGATGACCTGCCGGTCGATCACGAGCCACTCGACAACGTTTGGATCGTGGAGGTTCTCGCCGGCGACACCCCAGTTGCTCGAGAACCACGGGCTCGGGAAGTCGTAGATCGATCGCCGGTGCGTCATGTGCGGTGTGAAGTGGTACGTAGCGGCGACCGCGGCGTCGCCAGGCGGGATCGTCACCACGTAGCGTTTTGTCTCGAGTCGGGCATCGGGCGCCAACGGCCACCAACCCTTGTCGTACTGATGCCCGATAGGCGACACACCCCAGGCGACGGCGCCCGACGCGGCCGACGCGGCGAGAAGGCCGATGAAGAACGGACGCAGCGACGGGCGCCAGCGGCTGATCCGGCCAAACCCTTCGATCGATGCGAGGACGATGCCCACCATGGGGAGAGCGGCGTAGTGATAGGTGTAGACGCGAGTGAAGCCGGCCGACGAGATCAGATCGATGAACAGCTGGGGTGCACCGATGAGGAAGGGGACCGGCCCGAGCACGGCGAGCAGAGCGAAGGGACCGGCGAGCTGCCACACGAAAGTGCGTGCGTCAGCTGCGAAGATCTTGTCTGCAATCTTCCCGGGGTCGCTGACCGCGGTAAGCGCCACCTCTGTGGGGGTCTCGCCTAGATCGCCGAACAGGTGGTTGTAGAACGTGGATCCCGCGACCGTGGGCAGCAGCCCGCGATTGACGAACACGAAATACGCCGTCGATGTGACGAGCGTGATCAGCCCAGCCTTCCGCTGGTGCCGCACGAGGAGGACGACGCCGAGCGCGGCGGCCGACAGCGCCACGTCTTCCTTCCACGAGACGGCGTAGACGAGCGAGATGCCGAACCCCGTCCAATGCTTTCTTAGCCCAAACCAGTAGGCCAGCAGCAGGCCAGTGATCGCCATGGTCTCCGGGTGAAAGAGCTCCCACGCGAAGAAGCCAAGCGACGGGTGGGCGAGGAAGGCGGCCGCCATCACGAGCGCGAACCACTCGTCCTCCAGCCGCTCCTTGGCGATCAGGAACACCGGGATGGCGCCGAGCGCGAGCGATCCGACCTGCAGAAGGTTCAGGAAGTGTGGTCCAGCGCCCAGCCAGTAGAAGGGTGCAATCAACCACAGAGCCAAGTTGGCGTGGTGCCCGAGGATCTCCAGGCCGCGGATCGACATGAACAGTCCGTCGTTTTGCGCGATGAGCCAGGTCGCTTGGTCGAAGATGGCCATGTCGAGCGTGAACGAGGCGAACCGATCGTGGCGCCGGTACACGAGGGGGCCGTAGATGAGCACGAAGGCGACCATGCATCCCAACAAGAGGCGGCGAGGCACCGTCGCCTGGATCCAACCGACCGCGGACGTGACCGCTCGCCAAGGACGCAGTCGTTCAGCGGTCGCCGCGTCCTCCGTTGAACAATCCGAACCCATGTGTGTTCCTGCACGTACGCGTCCTGACTGTACGGCCGACGCGGTCATCGGTCCACAATCGGGGCGCCCAACTGTCAGGCAGACGTCGGCGGGCCGACATCGGGCAGAGCGTCGAGATCCTCCCACAGCGCCGCTGCAGTGACGCGGGCGACCGTCTCTTCCGGCAGAAAGTTGGCGAAATGGTTGACGACGGGCGCAAGGTCTAGTCCGAGCTCGGCGTGTCCGACCACGTAGTTGTGCAGCCTGTCCTCTGATGTGTTCTGGTAGAGGACACCTGTCGGCCGTCCGAACCGGTGCATCCACCGAAACCACGGTAAGCACAGCGTTCTGTGGCCGGCCTGCCGGAACTTCTCGTGAATGTAGCCCTCTTCGCCTCCGAAACCGCGGAAGCGTGGGTTGAAGCCGAGCCAGGCGCTCCTACGGCAACTGAAAGCCCCAAGACCTTGCATGGGTATCTCGAACGGCTCCGACTCTGGATCGAGTCCGCGAGGATCGACAGCCCAGGCTCCCCACATCTGCGCCCCCCACTCCGGGCCGAAGTGGGTCGTCAGGTTCTGCAGGTCGTCGTACAGCAACGGGCCCTGCAGGAGGTCGTCACACTCAGGGTGGTCGTCGTAGAACGCCCTCAGTCGGCCGATCACCCCGGGCGCGAACAGGACGTGGGAGTCGCAGCAGAGGACGGCATCGCCTAAGGCCTCCTGGAAGACGCGGTCTCGAGGGGCGGCGGTTCCTTGCGTCTCGTTGGCGAGGATGTATCGCCCCTCCGCCCACTGCTCGACGAACTCCTTCGTCGAATCGCAACCGAAATTGTCGACTACCAAGAGCTCGACGCTGTCCGTGTCCTGATACAGACGCAGCGCCTGCAACGTAAAGAAGACACCGTCGAAGTCGTTGAAGGTCGCCATCCCGACGGTCAACTTCACCATGAGCATCTCCACGTCGTGGGCGGCCTGCGTGCTCGAGGACCCAGCGCGTGGAGGTTCTTCTCGAACTCGGCACGATTCAGCGCCTCCTTGTGCCGGCCCATGAAGCCGCCGGTCAACACGATCGTCTTGTAGTCCCACTGCTCCACAGCGCGAGCCTATGCCGTAATCAGTTGGACTTCCAAGAGGTCGGTGCGAACAAGGGTTCGTGACCGCACAGGGCTCTGCTGCCACCCGCTGCCGACGCGCGATCGAGTCGCGGTCGCTCTTGCTTCCCGAGCTGACTGCACGCGATGAACCATGTCCGCTGCGGACGCTCTCGGCCTCCTCGCGCTTTACGCGGCCGAACCGGATCCGAAGTACGCACCCCCGCCGTCGTTTCGGACATCGGCAAGTGCGCTCATGCGGCCGGCGTGAATTCCTGGATCTCGTCCTGCCCGGGCTGGACGACGCCCCAGCTCGACTCGGGCACTTCGTTCCAGGCTCCTGGGAGGTCGCCGAGGGGTTCGGAAACGACCAGCCTGGACTCGTCGCCGAGCTCCTGCAGTTGAGCGTTATCGGGGTACAGCGCCCGGAGCGTCTGCAGGTCCGAGCTGAAGTAGAGCGAGCGAGACTTGCCTTCGCTCGAGTACCGGAACGCCCAGATGCTCTCGCCGTTCGTCGTGGCCACGGTCATCTGAATCGGGTGCTCCACGCCGTGCTGCCGGCCGGTCGCCTCAATGAAGCCGACGGCCTCCGCGACTGCCCGCGGGGGATCGTCCTCGAGCCCGAGTGTCAGCGCGAGGTAGAAGAAGATCTCCGAGTCGGTCGAGCCCTCGATTGCCGGATACAACGAGGGGTCGACGGCCGAGACGAGATCGCGCTTGACGCGGAGAAAGTCGTTGATCACCCCGTTGTGCATCCACAGCCAGTTGCCGTGTCGGAACGGGTGACAGTTCGTCTGCTGAACTGCGGTGCCGCTGGACGCTCTGATGTGTGCGAACACGAGCGGCGAGCGCACGTGCCCGGCGAGCTCGCGCAGGTTGCGGTCGTTCCAGGCCGGCTCGACGCTGTGGAAGACCCCAGGCGTGTCGCCGACGCCGTACCAGCCGATCCCGAACCCATCGCCGTTCGTCGTCTCGGCGCCGAGCCGCGAGTGCAGGCTCTGGTCGATCAGCGAGTGCTTCGGCTTGAAGAGCAGGTCCTCGAGCAGCACGGGCGAGCCGGAATATGCGAGCCAGCGGCACATCGGGCTCTCAGCCTTGCGCCAAGGCGCAGCGCGGTCATCATGCGAATCGGATGATCGGCCGCGCTCAGGTGCGGGAACCTTTTCGGACCTTCGCGCGACTACCTTTAGGAAGACGATGACGCATCGAACCCCAACATCGAGGTCTGGCGACGGCCGCGGCTCGCGCCGAGGGGCTGCCGCCTGCCGCCGAGCCCCGGCCGTACGAGGACTTCGAGGCGTTCGTCGCCCCGTACGTGCAGCGGCTGTATCGGTTCCTGGTGCTTCGGCTCGGCGACGAGCGGGACGCCCGCGACGCCTTGCAGGAGACGCTGCTTGGAGCCTGGCAGGGGCTGCCGCAGCTGCGCGAGCCGGACCGTGCCTGGTCGTGGCTCGCTGCGATCGCCGCGCACAAGGCATCCGACAGCGCCCGCAGGCGCTTCCGCGCCGTGCCGCTCTCGAATGTCGAGACGTCCGTCGAGGTCGGCGACCCGGTGGACGTGCTCGCCGCACTGAACCAGCTGCCCGCACCTGCCCGGGAGGTGCTGCTGCTGCGGTACCTGCTGCGCCTTCCGGAGGCCGAGGTCGCCGAGGTGCTCGGCGTGCGGGTCGGAACGGTGAAGTCGCGGGCTGCGCGCGCTCGCGCCCTCTTGCTCGAGGAGTTGCGTTGAACGAGCTCGAGGAGCGCCGCGTCATGCGTCTGCTGGCCGGCGCGGCGGACGCGATCCCGCCGCTCCCGGACGCCGAGGCGCGGAGCTTCGTTCGAGGTGTCGCCGCGCGAGCGCCCGCCTGGCGCCGTCGCGAGTCGTGCCCGCGGCCGCCACGTCCTCTCGGTCACGGCCCTGGCGGCGGCGATGGCGCTGGCGGTCTTGCTCCCGTCCAGTGGTCGGGAGTCCGAGCAGCGCTTCGACCGGACGTCGACGACGGCCGCCGGCTATCAGGCGCCCTTCCCGGAAGGCAGCGCGCTGCAGCTTCTCCTTTCCCTGCAAGGGCCCGAGCACGCATGAGGTGGGCTGCAGCACTGGTGATGATGGTGGTAGTGCTCGCGGGCTGCAGCGGCGGCGACGAGGGAGTGCCTGCCGATGCGGTCGCGGTCGTGGCCGGTACGGAGATTCCGAAGAGCGAGCTCGACGTCCTGCTCGCGCAGGCGAGGAAGGACTACGAGAACCAGAAGCGCGACTTCCCCAAGGCCGGCTCGGCGGAGCTCCAGACGCTGAAGAACCGGTACGTGCAGCTGCTCGTACAGCGTGAGCAGTTCGAGCAGAAGGCGGAGGATCTCGAGATCGAGGTCACGGACGAGCAGGTCGACGCACGGCTGGCGCAGATCCAGAAGCAGTACTTCGGCGGCGACAAGAAGAAGTACGAGGCGCAGCTGAAGGAGCAGGGCCTGACCGAGGCGCAGGTGCGCAAGGACATCCGGGGTCAGATCATCTCGGAGAAGATCTTCGCGAACGTCACCCGCGAGGTGAAGGTGACCGAGGAGGAGATCGACACCTTCTATGTCCGCAACAGCGACCGGTTCAGCCAGCCCGCGAGCCGTGAGGTACGCCACATCCTCGTCCGGTCGAAGGCGACGGCCGACGACGTCTACGCCCAGCTCAAGGCTGGGGGCGACTTCGCCGCGCTTGCGAAGAAGCTGTCCCAGGACACCGGCTCGAAGGACAGCGGCGGCAAGCTGACGATCGCCAAGGGTCAGACCGTGCCGTCGTTCGACAAGACGGCGTTCGAGCTCAAGGTCGACGAGCTCTCGACCCCGGTCAAGACCGAGTTCGGCTACCACGTGATCCAGGCACTCGGCCCGGTGAAGCCGGCGACAACACCGCCGTTGCAGGAGGTACAGGCCGCGATCCGGCAGCAGCTAGGTCAGACGAAGAAGAACGAGGCGATGACCGAGTGGGTCGAAGAGCTCAAGCAGGAATACGAGGACGAGATCGAGTACGCGACCGGCTTCAGCGCGCCGCCGGAGCCTGCGGCATCGACGGCCGCGACGACGAGTCCCTGAGCCTGCGCGAGGTCACTCGTACACGGCACACGTCGGGAGGACCCCGGCGTGCGGGTCCTCCCGGCGAGTGCGTTTCGAGCAGGCCGCTCTAGGCGACTGCGATGCCGTTCTTGTGCGAGACAACCCTGCCGCTCGTGATCTTGGGCGGGTTCGGGAACGCGGTCTCGAGCTTCTCGTCGCGGACCCACGTGGCAGCGATCTTCGTCGACTCGTCGGCCTGCTCGACGGTCTCGAAGAGACCAAGCGAGCTGAAGATGCCGTTGCCGGCCTCGATCAGGTAGTAGCCCTTGAAGCCCTCGAGGTTGCTGAGCTTCGGGACGAGGGTCTCGTTGACCTTGCCGGTCAGCTCGACGGTCCGATTCTGGTCCACACCGTCGTAACGGCGAATGGTCGCATGCATGTGATGCTCCTTCGGTTCATCTCACAGGGCAAGAAGTTCGAACGAACTCCTGCTGCGCTAAGGCTTCGTGTTGCGGGCGGAAACCTCGGAGGCTTCAACGCTCGAGCAAAATGCGCTGGGTTCAACGTAGCAGCGATCCGTCCGCGCCGCTCTCACCTCTGGCACAGCGAAACCCCGGCTGACCGTCGCCGCCCAACGGTCCGCCGGAGGTTCGCTCGGTCAGGAGCTGTCCCCCAACCTCGCTTCCGATTATCCACTCCTGTCACGGGCGCGCAACTGCCCGCCGGGTAGGTTCGCGGTCAGCCTTTTCTTCGGAGCCGCGCAAGATCGGCGTTCCGGCGGTGTCTTCCGTCGTATGGCCGCGACCCCCCCAAATGGCCCTTGCAACTCCGACGGCAGTCGGCTACCGTGCCGCATCGCATGGGGGGTCACCGTCCGTCTCGGTCGGAGGCCGCACGTGGTCGGCGCTCGGCAGACTCGACGCGTCGTACGTGCATCGACACGAAGGGGAGACATGACGAAAACACAGTTCTTCACGCGGGCGCTCGCCGCCGTGACCATCGTCGGCGCGCTCGTCGTGACCGCTCCGACCGGCGTTCCGGGAGCTCCGCAGGCCGCAGGCGCCGTCGTCGGCGACTGCACGACCGGCAGCGACTGGGGCACGCTCCGTCAGGATCTCGCCGCCCAGGTGACGACGCTCGTCAACCAGCACCGCGCCTCGAAGGGCCTCTCGCAGCTGACGGTGTCCACGACGCTGACGAACGCCTCGGTCTGGAAGGCGCGCCACATGGCGAAGTACGTCTACATGACGCACAACGACCCGGCGCCGCCCGTCGCCCGCAGCACGGGCGACCGTCTGCTCGCGTGTGGCTACCCGGTCGGCAGCTACGGCTGGGGCGAGAACATCGCCTACGGCTACACGAGCGCCGCCGCCGTCATGCAGGGCTGGCTGAACTCGTCCGGACATCGCGCCAACATCGAGAACCCGAGCTACAAGTCGCTCGGCGTCGGCGCAGCCTCGACCACGACCGGCCGGATCTACTGGGCGCAGGCCTTCGGCACCCAGTCCGGCTCGACTCCGCCACCGCCGCCTCCCCCGTCCTACGCCTGCTCCAACGGCGTCGACGACGACGGCGACGGCAAGATCGACTACCCGGCCGACCCGGGCTGCACGGGCGTCACCGACACGAACGAGTACAACGCGCCGCCCGTGAGCTACGCCTGCTCGAACGGGGTCGACGACGACGGCGACGGCAAGACCGACTACCCGGCCGACCCCGGCTGCACCAGCGCGACCGACACGACGAATACAACGCGCCGCCGCCTCCGCCGCCTCCGTCATACGCCTGCTCGAACGGGGTCGACGACGACGGCGACGGGAAGACCGACTACCCGGCCGACCCCGGCTGCACCAGCGCGACCGACACGAACGAGTACAACGCACCCCCGCCACCCCCGCCGCCGCCCACGTCGTACGCCTGCTCGAACGGCGCCGACGACGACGGCGACGGCAAGATCGACTACCCGGCCGACCCAGGCTGCACCAGCGCGACCGACACCAACGAGTACAACGCACCCCCGCCACCTCCGCCGCCTCGACGGTGACGGCTGCGGCAGCGCCGAGCTGCTGAAGATCTCCCCTGCCCCCAGAGGAGGAACGCGCGGGGAGGCTGGGCCGGAAACGGCCCCGCCTCCTCGCGCTTCGTGTCTACGATGAAGAACGTGGACGGGGCTCCCACACCGGTCGAGGCGCGCCATCGCGCCCTGCTCGATGCCATTCCCGATCTGATGTTCCGGCTCTCGCGCGACGGCGAGTACCTCGAGCTTGCCGGCGACATCACGCGGCTCGCGCACACTCCCGACGAGGTCGTCGGCCGCAACCTCTTCGAGCTGCTCCCCGACGACGTCTCGGCGGCGTTGCTGGGCGCGATCACGGAGGCACTGGAGACCGGCGCGCTGGCCACCACCGACTACCAGCTCCGGACGGTCGACGGCTCGCTCAAGGACTTCGAGGCGCGCGATCGTGCCGTGCGGCAGCGACGAGGTCGTCGCCATCGTCCGTGACGTGACCGACCTGCGCCGGGCGACGCGAGACCTGACCGAGTCACGAGCCCGGATCGTCGCGGCCGGCGACGAGGAACGCCGCCGAGTCGAGCGGAACCTGCACGACGGGGCACAGCAGCGCCTCGTCACGGTCGCGCTGCACCTCCATCTCGTCCGCAGGCGAATCGAGACCGAGCCGGCCGAGGTGCCTGCTCTGATCGAGGGCGCGCAGGCCGAGCTGACGATGGCGCTGGCGGAGATCCGCGAGCTCGTCCAGGGCCTGCATCCGCGCGTCCTCAGCGAGGGAGGCTTGGCGGCTGCGGTGGAAGCGCTGGCCGAACGGGCGGTGCTGCCGGTGGAGCTCGTCGAGCTGCCCGCCGACCGGCCGCCGGCCGCCGATCGAGGCGGCCGCGTACTACGTCGTCTCCGAGGCACTCGCGAACGCCGCCAAGCACAGCCGCGCCTCGTGCGTGAAGGTCAGGGTCGCGGTCAACGGCAGCAGGACAGCGATCGAGATCGTCGACGACGGGGTCGGCGGCGCCGATCCTCGCGGTTCGGGCCTGCGCGGCCTGTCCGATCGCGTCGCCGCGCTCGGGGGCGTGCTCGCCGTCTCGAGCGAGCCGACGGGAGGCACCGCCTTGCGCGCAGAGCTGCCGCACGGCTGATTGCGCGTTGCAGGCGCAGCAGAGGAACGTTCCGCCCGAGGCGGAACACGTCTGCTCGACCATTCACCGGAGGTTGGCATGAACCGTACGCCCGTTCAGAACGTCGCCCGGCTGGTGGGAATCGTCTTCCTGCTCGTGGGCATCGCCGGCTTCATCCCCGGCATCACGACGAATCTCTACGAGGGGCTCGAGTTCGCCGGCAACGACGGCAACGCCGAGCTGCTCGGTCTCTTCCAGGTCAGCGTCCTGCACAACATCGTGCACGGCCTCTTCGGCATCGCCGGCATCGCTCTCGCCGCGACGGCCAGCGGGGCGCGCACCTACCTGATCGGCGGCGGCGTGATCTATCTCGCGCTCTGGCTGCTCGGGATCGTCGGCGCCGCCGACTGGATCCCGTCCAACGACGCCGACAACTGGCTCCACCTCGGCCTCGGGATCGGGATGATCGGGCTCGGCGTGGCGCTCACGCGCGAGCGGCCGGCGACCAGCACGGTCTGACGCCACGAGAACGGCTTCGAGGGGCGGCTCAGCCAGCCGCCCCTCGGCCGTGGATCCCTCAACTCAGTGGTCGAGACTCCCGCGCGACCCGCCGAGAACTGGAGTAGATGTCCTCCAGGGAACGGGGTTTTTCCATGCGTGTTCGTCTCGTCTTCGCTGTCGCGGTCGCAGCAGCCTTCGTCGCTCCGGCCACGTCCTCCGCCTCCGAGATCATCGACCGCAACGCGAGCGACGTCTCGCTCAAGGTCGCGGCGAACGGGCAGGCGCTCGTCAGCTTCAATGCCCGTGGCAAGCGCTGGAACGTGCTCGCCTGGGGCGCGGTCAACGCGATCCAGCCGACGCCGACCCGGAAGCAGGTCGAGTTCGAGCTCGACTACTCCGGAGGCTACGGCACCTACAAGCGCGACGTCTGGAAGACGTTCAAGAACGCGTGCACCGCGTACGACGGTCCGGATCTGCAGTGGCTCGTGACCGCGTGCAAGGCGCCGGACGGCTCGTACTGGGCACTCCAGTCGTGGCAGCGCGCGCTCCCCAACTACGGTCTGAACGCGACCGTCAAACAGGCGGTCTGGGAGCTACGGCTCTCGCACTGGAAGGGGCCGCTACCCGAGTTGACGATTCACCTCAACTGGGCCTACAAGCGCTACCACCACATCTTCGGCTCGTTCACGTACCTGGGGAAGCCCGTGCACGGCTTCAAGTCCACCTCGGCCGGCGTTCCGCTCGACACGTTCGGCCGTAACCTCTATCTCGACACGTTCAACTCGGCCTACGGCAACGGCTGGAAGCGCGAGAACAGCTTCCTGATGCACAAGGGCACGGGCAAGTTCTGCTACGGGTTCTACCGTCACGGCGCCCGGCCCGAGGGTGACGGTACGCGCTACCGCGCGACGATCATCGGCCCCGGCGTCACGCCCGACGTCTACTGGGAGAACGAAGCGCTCGGTGCCTACGACCTGGACTTCGACCTGCGCCAGCACCTCGCGCAGAAGGAGTTCCTGGCCGGCGATCCGCTCTGTAGAGCGGTCTAGTCCTAAGATCGTCGCCGTGCGTGGCGACGAGCTCAGAGAGGTGATGCGGCGCTACCCGGTCGGGATCAGCGTCGTCACGGTCGACCTCGACGGCGAGCGGCTCGGCCTGACGGTCGCGTCGCTGTCCTCTCTGGCGCTCGAGCCGCCGCTCGTCGGGATCTCGATCGCCCGGCAGGCCGCGCTGCACGAGCTCCTGCGCGCCGCGGGAGGTTTCGCGGTCTCGCTGCTCCGGGCGGAGCAACGAGAGCTGGCGCAGCACTTCGCTCGCGGCGTGCCGCCGATCGTGCTGTGGCAGGGGATCGACGCCGTCGACGGTCGGCGCGGACCGCTCCTCGGCGGGTCGCTCGGCTGGCTCGAGTGCGGCCTCCACGCCGAGCACGACGCCGGCGACCATACGCTCTTCCTGGGCCTCGTCGAACGCGCGGAGCCGGGTGAGCCGGGCGAGCCGCTCATCCGGCTCGGCGGCGACTACGCGTGATCGAGGCCGTCGTCTTCGACCTCGACGGCGTCGTCGTCGACAGCGAGCAGGTCTGGGACGACGTCCGCGAGCAGCTGGCCCACGAGCGCGGCGGCACCTGGCACGACGACGCGCAGGCCGACATGATGGGGATGAGCTCGCCCGAGTGGTCGCGTTACCTGCACGACCGGATCGGCCTGGCCGAGTCGCCGGAGCGAGATCAACGACGAGGTCGTGGGCCGAATGCTCGAGCGCTACCGCGCGTCGCTGCCGCTGATCGACGGCGCCGGCGAGGCGGTTCGGCGCCTCGCAGAGTCGTTCACGCTCGGGGTCGCCTCGTCATCGAACCGTGTCCTGATCGAGGTGGTGCTCGAGCGAGCTGGGATCGCACCGCTGTTCGCGGCCGTCGTCTCGTCCGAGGAGGTCGCGCGCGGCAAGCCTGCACCGGACGTCTATCTCGAGGCGGCACGACGGCTGAGCGTCGAACCCGGCCGCTGCGCGGCGATCGAGGACTCCTCGAACGGCATTCGCGCCGCACATGCTGCGGGGATGCGGGTGATCGCGATCCCGAACGCGCACTATCCGCCCGGCGCCGACGCGCTCGCATTGGCCGACGCCGTCATCGGCTCCGTGCACGAGCTCAGGCCCGAGCTCGTCAGCTGACCCTCAGAGCACGTTTCGAAATGAAGCTCTAGTCGTCACTCCGAAACGTGCTCTCAAGTTTTCGAACAGGCGAACGATCATTCAGGTATGCGAGATCGTGTCGAGTACGACGCCGCGACCGAGCGGCCCTGGACATTCCTGACCGCGCACGCGCAGGTGCTGGTCTGCATCGACCGGGATCCGCTTGTCCGCCTGAAGGACATCGCCGCCGCGGTCGGCATCACCGAGCGGGCCGTGCAGACGGTGGTCGGCGAGCTCGTTGCCGGTGGCTATGTGAATCGCCGTCGCGTCGGCAAGCGGAACGTCTACGGGATCGACCGTCGCAAGCCGCTGCGGCACGCACTCGTCAAGGGTCTCGACATCGGCTCACTGCTGGCCAACATCTCGGAGCCACGTGCGCTCGGAGATACGCAGGCGGAGCTCGAGCTGACGCGTGAGCGCTTCCGCACGCTCGTCGAGCGACTGCCGGTCGTCGTCTACCGCTGCTCCGTGCTCACCGGCGGCTGGCACTACATCAGCCCGGCGATCGAGAGCCTCGTCGGGCTCACGGCCGAGGAGTGGCACGCGCACCCGGCTCCGTGGGGCACGCTCGTGCACCCCGACGACCGAGCCGACGCCGTGTACGAGGAAGAGCAGGCACTGGCATACGGCCGGCCGCTCTCGTCGGAGTACCGCCTGCGCCGGCCCGACGGTACCGACGTCTGGGTGCGCGACGTCGCTTTCCTGGTCGAGGAGGACGGCGAGCCGCAGTGGCACGGTGTCTTCAGCGACGTCACCGAGCGGCGGGAGCTCGAAGCGCGGCTGCGGCAGTCGCAGAAGCTCGAGGTCGTCGGCCAGCTCGCCGGCGGGATCGCCCACGACTTCAACAACCTGCTCGTCGCCATGTCCGGCTACGCCGAGCTCGCGCTCGAACGGGTCGGCGACTCGAACGACGAGCTGCGGGAGGAGATCGACCAGATCGCGGTCGCCGCCTCCAAGGCGCGAGACCTGACGAGCCGGCTGCTGGCCTTCAGCCGCAAGGAGTCGAGTTCGAGCCGCTCTCTCGACCTGAACGAGGCCGTCGCCTCCGCCGAACCGATGCTCCGCCGCCTGATCGGCCCGAACGTCGAGCTGATCGCACCCCCCGCTCTCGCCTCCTGCATCGTCGAGGTCGACGCGAGCCGGCTCGACCAGGCCCTGCTCAACCTCGCGATCAACGCACGAGACGCGATGCCCGGCGGCGGCACACTCACGATCACGACGGGAGCCGAGGCCGGCGTCGCGTTCCTGCGCGTCGCCGACACGGGCACCGGCGTCCCCGAGCACGTCCGGCCGCATCTGTTCGAGCCGTTCTTCACGACCAAGGCCGTCGGCCTCGGCACCGGCCTCGGCCTCTCGACGATTCGCGAGTTCGCGGAGGAGTCGGGCGGCTCGGTCGACGTCGAGAGCACGCCCGGCGCGGGTGCCGCATTCACCCTGCGACTCCCGGTCGCCGGAGCGGTCCGGGCCGATACGGCGGACAGCCCCGCCGGACACCGAAGGACCGGCTCCGAGACCGTGCTGCTCGTCGAGGACAACGAGGTCGTGCGCGACGTGACCGAGTTGATGCTCGGTCGCGCCGGCTACGAGGTCGTCAGCGCTCGTGACGGAGCCGAGGCCCTCGAGCTCGCAGACGGCAGGTCGTTCGACCTGCTGCTGAGCGACATCGTCATGCCCGGGCTCTCCGGACCCGAGACCGCCGCGCTGATGCGCGGCCGATCTCCCGAGACTGCCGTCCTCTTCATGTCCGGCTACGCGCCCGAGACGGAGGGATCGCTCGACGGGGCCGAGCTCCTCCGCAAGCCGTTTCACCCGACCGAGCTCCTGGCCGCGGTGCGGCGGGCGCTCGACGATCAGCGATCAGCACCTGCGGCAGTGAGGATCGCGGCGATCTCTTCGTAGCCGCTGCGCTCGGCGTGGACGAGCGGTGTCACGCCTTCGCGGTCGGCGATCTCCGCGTCGGCGCCTCCTTCGACCAGCACTCGCACGGTCTCGACGTGGGCGTCGCCGCCGTCGCCGAGGATGACCGCCTCGAGCAGCGCCGTCCAGCCGAGGCGGTTGACGTGGTCGACCTCGATCCCGGCCTCGAGCAGCCGCTGCACGATCTCCGCATAGCCGCGGTGCGCGGCGCGGATCAGACCGGTGCCGTTGTAGCTGTCCTTCGCGTTCACGTCGGCGCCGTTCGCGAGCATCAGCTCGAGCAGCGCGGGATCCGGCCCGACCTCGCTCGTCGCGTACAGATACGCGCTCTGCTCGGTCCCGTCCTTGACGTTCACGTCCGCGCCGCGCTCGATCAGCTCGCGCGCCTCGTCGACGCGGTTGGCCCGGGCGGCGGCGAGCAGCTGCGCGTTCAGCTCCGGGTCGGGCTCGTCGGAGCCGCCGCAAGCAGCCAGCAGCAGCAGCACGGCCGCGGCAAGCGCGGCTCTCACGCGAGGCGGCCGAGCAGGACGCAGCCGTTGTGGCCGCCCAGGCCCATCGCGTTCGAGAGCGCCACGTCCAGCTCGACCTCCCGCGCTTCGTTCGGGACGTAGTCGAGGTCGCACTCCGGATCCGGGTTCCGGTAGTTGATCGTCGGCGGCAGCAGCTGGTGATGGAGCGCGAGCGCGCACATCATCGACTCGATCGCGCCCGCCGCTCCGAAGCAGTGGCCCGTGACGGACTTCGTCGACGAGATCGCAAGCCGCTTCGCGTGATCGCCGAAGACCTGCTTCACCGCCCGCGTCTCGGCGGCGTCGCCGAGCGGCGTCGACGTGCCGTGGGCGTTGATGTAGCCGACCCGCTCCGGCTCGACGCCCGAGCGGACGAGTGCCGCGCGCATCATCTCGGCCACGCCGACCGAGTCCGGATCGGGCTGCGCCAGGTGGTGCGCGTCGTTCGAGGCGCCGTAGCCGAGCACCTCGGCGTAGATCGTCGCCCCACGCGCCTGCGCCGCCTCGAGCTCCTCCAGCAGCAGGATGCAGGCAGCCTCCGACATGACGAAGCCGGCTCGCGTGGCGTCGAACGGACGCGAGGCCTTGGTCGGATCCTCGTCCTCCGCCACGAGCCCGCGCATCGCGCAAAAGCCGGCGAGGATCAGCGGATGGATGCACGACTCGGTGCCGCCGGCGAGCACCACATCCGCGTCGCCGCGCCTGATGATCTCGGCCCCCTCCCCGACTGCGTGCGAGCCGGTCGCGCAGGCGGACACCGGCGCGTAGTTGGGGCCACGCAGGCCGAGCGAGATCGCGATCTGGCCGCTGGCCGTGTCGACGAGCACACTCGGGATGAAGAAGGGCGAGACTCGGTCGGCGCCGCGGTCGCGAAGGACGTTCGACTGCTCCACGATCCCGGGCAGGCCGCCGATCGCCGAGCCGACGACGATGCCGACTCGAGCCGGGTCGAAGGACTCGATACCCGCGTCCGCCAGGCCTCCTGGGCCGCCCCGAGCGCGAGCAGCACGTTGCGATCCATCCGCCGCGCTTCCTTCGGCGGCGCGACCCCTGCCGGGTCGAAGCCCTTTACCTCACCGGCGATCCGCACCGGGAAGTCGCTCGCGTCGAACGTCTCGATGAAGCCGATGCCACTCTCGCCCGCCACGGCCGCCCGCCACGACGAGGGGGCGTCGAGGCCGATCGGTGTGATCGCGCCGAGCCCTGTGACCGCGACCCGTCTCATCGCGCAATCGTAGTTAGCGATCGGCCTCGGACGGGGAAAGGGCAAGGTGATGAGTCTGGGGACAACGGTCGCGAGCCCGCCGGCGACGAAGCCGCGCCTCGTCTTCTTCACCTCGGCGGTCTCCGGGCGGTGCCGGCGAGTCGAAGGTTTTCTCGCTCAGGTGCTCCAGCGCCGGCGCAACCACGGCACGTTCCGCCTGCTCGTGGTCGACCAGGACGAGCGTCCCGATCTCGTCAGCCGCTTCGGCGTCTCGGGGTTGCCGACGCTCCTCGTCGTCGAGGACCGGGAGGTCCGGGCGCGACTCGAGCTGCCCCGCGGCTGCGGTCAGATCGAGGAGTTCCTCAGCCCCTGGTTGCACTGACCCGCGTCATCGCGAAGCGGCCGAGCTCGCGGCCGCGGTAGCGCGCGACGCCGTGCCAGCCGGCTCCGTCCGGCTCCAGCTCGTCCACGAGCCCTGAGAGCAGCCCCCGGTAGCGCAGCTCCCTGCCGGCGACGTCGAAGGGGAATCCCGGCGGCACGAATGCGATCGTCCGGCCGCGCGTGCCCGAGATCCGCTTCCGGACCCCGTAGAGCGGCGGCAGCAGCCCGCTCAGGCGCTTGAGGTTCCACTCGCCGTCGAGCTCGCCCATCGCAGTAGCCTTCCAGATCGTGCCCGGCCCCAACGTCCCCTTCCCGCCGATGGAGGCCGAGCTCGTGCGCGAGCTACCCACCGGCGACGGCTGGCAGTACGAGCCGAAGTGGGACGGCTTCCGCGGCGTGCTCGAGAACGACGGCGGCGAGCTCGCGCTCTGGTCGCGGAACGAGCGGCCGTTGCTGCGCTACTTCCCCGAGCTTCGCGCCGTCGGCGAGCAGCTGCCGCCCCACTCGGCCCTCGACGGCGAGATCGTGATCGCCCGCGACGGCGTCCTCGACTTCGACTCGATGCAGATGCGGCTCCACCCCGCCGAAAGCCGCGTCAACCGGCTCGCGGCCGAGATCCCGGCCATCTTCATCGCCTTCGACCTGCTGCTCTGGCAGGGGAGGCCCGTGCACGAGCAGCCGCTCGAGAAGCGCCGAGCCGAGCTGCTGAAGCTGCGGCAAGGGCTTCTGGATCTCGCCCGCGACGACCGATCTGGCCGCCGCGACAGCCTGGCTCGACCGCTTCGAGGCGGCCGGTCTCGACGGCGTCGTCGCGAAGCGGCTCGGGCTCGCCTACAAGCCCGGCTCGCGGGAGGCCGTCGTGAAGGTGAAGGAGCACAAGACGGCCGACTGCGTCGTCATCGGCGTCCGCTGGAAGCCGGGTCGCGAGAAGCTGGCAACGCTGCTGCTCGGCCTCTACGACGACGACGGCGAGGCAGGCTATGTCGGCTCGGCGGCGATTGGCGCGCGCAACCACGACGAGATCGCCGGGCTCGTCCTGCCGCTTCTGGACGAGAGCTCAACCCGGCGCTTCTCGGAGCCGAACCGGTGGGGCACCGACGGGCTCGAGGAGACGCCGCTTCGCCACGAGCTCGTCGCGGAGGTGCGCTACGACAAGGTGCAGGGCCACCGGTTCCGCCACGGCACGAAGCTGATCCGCTTCCGGCCCGACAAGGATCCGGCCCAGTGCACCTGGCGCGAGGTGAGGCCGCCGCGGCTGGCGGACGATCCCACCGTCGAGACGCTGCTCAGCTCCGCCGGTTGAGCACCGTGAGCGTCACGAGGCGCGTTGCCTCCGCGAGCAGCAACAGGACCCCGTAGACGAGTCCGGTCTCGCCCCGAACCGCGTCGGCGAAGAAGAGACCGACGAGCGCGACGACGAGCACCATGCCCATCGCCGATCCGGCCTGGTACTCGAGCAGGCGGGTCCGCTCATCCTCTTCGGTGCCGCTGATGAGCTGGATCGTGTCGCTGCGCCGGCCGAGCGCGATGACGAGCGCGAACACGATGTTCACGGTGGCCCAAAACGCCCCGAGCTCGGGCGGCCGCCGATCCAGAAGGCGATGAAAGTCGGCACAGCGACCGCGGCGACGAGCAGCGGCGCGAGCCACCGGGGCAGCTGTGGGTGGCCGTCGGTGTTCACGAGTCCTCCCTTCCGATGAACTGGCCTTGGACGGGCGTCCCGCGGGAAATCCACCGTCCGTCGGCGCGGTAGCCGACGAACGACACCGGCAGCCCGCGAGCTCCCGCGAACAGGCCGGGTCGGTCCTGGACATGGAAGTGCAGATGCGGCTCCGACGAGTTGCCCGAGTTGCCGGTGCGCCCGAGCAGCTCGCCGCGACGGACGCGCTGGCCTGCTCGAACCTGGACGCTGCCTCGCTGCATGTGTGCGAGCAGCGCGTATTCGCCGTTGCCGAGGTCGAGCACGACGTGGTTGCCCGCGGGATCGCGCCGGTTCTCGACCTGAACCTGCGGCCGGTTGTCGCGGACTCCTTCCACGGCCTCGACGACGACACCCGTTGCCGGCGCGAGCAAAGGCTTGCCCCAGGCCCAGTAGTCGGCGTTCCTCGTTCCCGCGCCGCGATGCGTGCTGCCGAGCCGCCACACGACGAGGTCGTATGCGTGCCTCTCGCCGGGCGCGACGACGTGGTAGTTCTGGCGCTCAGTCGGCCCGCCCCAGACGACCCACCAGGTGCCACGAAACGGCAGCGACATCTGGGCGCGCAGCCGGCGACCTGCGTGCGGGTCGGGCGGAAGCGCGGTCGGCGGCGCGAGACTGATCGCAGCAATCGTCCCGCGCGCGTCGAGGACGAGCTGCACGATGATTGCCTGCTTGCCCCAGCGATGGACGGCGGCGTAGGCGCCTCGGCCGGGCGCCATCGGCAGAGCCGACTCGGTCTGGCGGGCGCCGATCGGCGCTGTCCTCAGCGTGTCGGCGAGCACCCGCTGGACTTCGGCAAGCGGCACTGCCTTGCTGAGCTCAGGCGTAAAGCGCTCGGAGATCGCAGCGGCGTCCCCGGCCTGCACGAGCGCGACGATCGCGCGCCCGTCGGCAGCGATGCGCCGACTCGAGAGCTCGTACGCCGGCGGCGCGGCAGCCGCGACACCGACCGCGCCGAGCACGCTCGCGGCCACGGCCGCGGCGAGCCACCGGTACCGGCTGCCGTTCAACTCCGCCACCTGAGCAGGCCGAACGCGACGACGTAGGCGACGCCGGAGACCGCGCCGAGCTGGGCGTACGGACTGCCGTCTGCGGCCGTGCGCCCACTCCCACACGCACATCCCGAGGATCACCGCGATCGCCACGAGCCTGCGATCGCCGTCGCGTGGACGTCGAGTCGCTGCCAGTACTCGTCCCGGCCGTCGCCGCGCAGGCCGCGAATCAGAGTCGCTGCGCCCGCCGATGAGGAAGACGAGCGCCGAGCACCGACATCACCGCGAGCGCCTCGACCCCTCCTTGCCGCTCGCCACCGGCCCAGAGCGCGCCGAGGAACAGGACCCCCAGCCCAACCGAGACCAGAGGCAAGAACCACTTCGTCTTATGCACCGCCGTCATCGAACACCTCTTCCACCGTCGACTTGAAGTACCGGGCGAGTGCGAGCGCGAGCGGCAACGAAGGCGTGTAGCGCTCCGTCTCGATCGCGTTGATCGTCTGCCGCGACACCTGCACCGCCTTGGCGAGCTCGGCCTGCGAGAGGCTCTCGCGCGCCCGGAGATCTCTGATTGCGTTCTTCATCGATGTCAAGTTAGCTTGACATCAATTCGATGTCAAGCTCGCTTTACATCGATCGGCATTAGGATCGCGCCATGAGCGGATACACGAAGAAGAATCTGAAAGAGGACGTCGAGAATGCGGCCCCGAAGTTCGGCATGCCGGATGAGCTGCAGGCGCGCTTCGGGCGAGGCGCGCTCGAAGGTGAGACGCTCGGCCTCAGCCACATGAAACTGGAGCCCAACTTCCGCGTCCCCTTCGGCCACAAGCATTCGGGGCAGGAAGAGGTCTACGTCATCGTCCGGGGCTCGGCGCGGATCAAAGTCGACGACGAGATCGTCGAGCTGGGCGAGTGGGACGCGATCCGCTTCGACACCGACACGATGCGCAACGTCGAGGCGGGCCCGGACGGGGTCGAATACCTCGCGTTCGGCGCCGGCGACGACCCCCGGGACGCAGAGATGGTGCCGGACTGGTGGTCCGACTAGCCCTCGGAACGCCCTCCGGAGAAGATCAGGGTCGGATCAGGGCGATGCCCGATACCGCCACGGCCCGGCGGTCTCGATGCTGTGAGCACTAGCCAAGGAGGCTCACATGTCCGAAACGATCGACCCGACTCCCACTCTCGACCCAACCCCCGCGCTCGACGAGGCGCCGCCGCGCCGGCTCGTCCGGCCCGACGACGGCCGCTGGCTCGGCGGCGTCTGCGCGGGCCTCGGCCGCTACTTCGACGTCAACCCGCTGATCTACCGCATCGCGTTCGCGGCGCTCGCGCTGGCCGGCGGAACCGGTCTGCTGCTCTACCTCGCCGCCTATCTCGTCATTCCGGGCGAGCGCAGCGAGGAGTCGATCGCGGTCGAGGCGCTCCGCGGGCACCGCGAGCATCCCTGGCTGCTCGTCGGGGTCGGCCTGCTCGCGTTCGGCGCGCTCTTCGCGCTCTCCGAGGCACGCTTCTGGCCGGACACGGGGAACGTCTGGCTGGCGGCGCTGATCGTCGGCGGCGCCCTGGTCTGGTGGCACGTCTCCAACCGCGACCGGCCGCCGCGCACGGCGCACACGCCCGCCGTTGCAGCCGACGCGACAACGGTCGTGCAGCCGGCACCGCCGCCGCCCCGACCACCTGCGAAGCAATCGCTGTTCGCCCCTGTCGTCGGGGCGCTGCTCGCTTGCGCCGGCCTCTTCGGCCTGCTCTCCGTGCTCGACGTCTACGACGTCGACCTCGCCGTCGCACTCGCGGCGGGACTTGCGATCGTCGGCGTCGCGATCGCCGTCGGCGCGTTCACCCAGCGGCGCGTCGGCGGGCTCGTCGTTCTCGGCCTGTTTCTGCTGGCGGGGTTCGGGGCCGCCGCAGCGACGCCGGTCTCGGTCTCGTCGGGCATCGGCGAGAAGTCCGAGCAGCCTGCTGCCTTCTCCGACCTCGAGCGGAGCTACGAGCTCGGTATCGGCGAGCTCGACCTCGACCTCGGTGCCGTCGCGCTCCCACCCGGCACGACGTTCGTCGATGCGAGCGTGGGCGTCGGGGATCTCGTGATCACGGTGCCGAGAGGCGTCGCGCTCGAGATCGACGTCCAGGCCGGGATCGGCGAGGTGGACGTCCTCGGCAGGAGTGACGACGGCATCGATGCCCACCGGAGGATCACCGTGCCGGGCCCGACGCCGGACGCACCTGTGCTCGACGTCGACGCGGATGTCGGCCTTGGCGCCGTCGAGGTCCGGCGAGGTTGAGCTCGACGCCGTACCGGCTCGCCATCCCGCGCCTCCGGCGCGAGGAGGGCGACCGCGTGATCGCGGGCGTGTGCGCCGGGATCGGCAAGAGCCTGCGCGTCGACGCCACGCTCGTGCGGCTCACCTTCGCGCTGCTCGCCTTCGCCGGCGGCGCCGGGATCGCCGCGTATGGCGGCGCCTGGCTCGCCCTGGCTCCGGAGGACGGCCCACCACCGTCGCCGCGCAGGCGCCTGCTCGGCTACGTGGCCCTCGCGATCGCCGGTGCGATCGCGCTCCGCGGGTTCGGTTTCTCCGACTCGCTGATCTGGCCGGCCGCGCTCTGCGGAGCCGGGATCCTGCTGGCCCGCGGGCGGAGCGGCGCTCCGGTCGTGGTCGGCCTCTCGCTGGTCGCCCTCGGCGTCATCCTGTTCGTCGACCAGAACGCGACCGGGGACGGCCGTGACGCCGCGTTCGAGTCGAGCGCTGTCGCGATCGCGCTGCTGCTCGTCCTCGGCCCCTGGGCGTGGCGGCTCGCGGCCGAGCGCGACTCCGAGCGCACCGCGCGGATTCGCTCACAGGAGCGCGCCGAGATGGCTGCCCGTGTGCACGACTCGGTCCTGCAGACGCTGGCGCTCGTGCAGCGTGAGGCCGGCGACCCGCGGCGCGTCGCTGCGCTTGCGCGCCGCCAGGAGCGCGAGCTGCGCTCGTGGCTCTACCCCGATCCGCGTGCCGCCGACGGAGGCGGGCTCGCAGCCGCGATGGACGCGGCCGCAGCGGAGGTTGAGGAGCTGCACGGCGTTCCGGTGGAGCTCGTCCGCACCGGCGACGTGCCCGTCGATGATCGCGTCGAGGCAATCGTGCTCGCCGCACGCGAAGCGATGTCGAACGCGGCACGGCACTCCGGCGCCGACGAGGTCTCGACGTTCGTCGACGTCGGCGACGACGAGATCGCGATCTTCGTCCGCGACCGCGGCGGCGGCTTCGATCCGGAAGCGGTGTCTGCGGATGCGCACGGGATCGCCGAGTCGATCCGCGGCCGGATGGCGCGTGCCGGCGGCAGCGCGGCGCTGACGTCCTCGGACGCGGGCACAGAGGTCGAGCTCCGCCTCGGGAGGCAGGCATGAGCCGCCGCCGGGTCGTGCTCGTCGACGACCACGACCTCTTCCGCGCCGGCGTCCGCAGCGAGCTCGGCGAGGCGGTCGAGATCGTCGGCGAAGCCGGCTCCGTCGCCGAGGCGGTGCCGTTGATCCGCGAGCTCGATCCCGACGTCGTCCTGCTCGACGTCCATCTTCCCGACGGCGGTGGTCACGCGGTGATCGCTCAGGTCGCGCCGGAGCGGCCAGGAGTGCGCTTCCTCGCGCTCTCGGTCTCCGACGCGGCCGAAGACGTGATCGACGTGATCCGGGCCGGCGCGCGCGGCTACGTGACGAAATCGATCTCGGGCGCGGAGCTGATCGACGCGGTCAAGCGCACCGCGGATGGTGATGCGGTCTTCTCACCGCGGCTCGCGGGCTTCGTCCTCGACGCGTTCCGCTCGGGCGAGGCGGCCGTCGACCCCGAGCTCGACACCCTGACCGCTCGCGAGCGGGAGGTGCTGCAGCTCATCGCGCGCGGCTACCGCTACAAGGAGATCGCGGCACGGCTGCACCTCTCTGTGAAGACGGTCGAGACCCATGTCTCGGCCGTCCTGCGGAAGCTGCAACTCTCGAACCGCCACGAGCTGACACGCTGGGCCGCCGAACGCCGTTTGATCTGAGTCACCCGTCTCTGACACCACCTGTGCCGTTAGCCCACGTCTTTCTTTGCCCGCGACGGCTGCACGCGCTTCGGCTCGCCCGGCATCTTCGGGAACTGGGGCGGGTAGGGCGCCTCGCCGACGCCCTCAGCCTCCTCTCGCTCGACCCACTCGAGCAGGACGCCGAGATCGCACACTGCCTCGTCGATCCCCGCCTGGACGTCGCCGAGCTTCGCGAAGCGCTTCGGCATCGAGGCGAGCGTGAAGTCCTCCGTCTCGACGTCGGGCAGCTCGTCCCAGGTGACCGGCGCCGACACGGTCGCGTCGGGCCGCCCCCGCACGGAATACGCGGACGCAATCGTGCGGTCGCGCGCGTTCTGGTTGTAGTCGATGAAGACGCGCTTGCCGCGCTCCTCCTTCCACCACGCCGTCGTCACCCGTTTCGGCAGCCGGCGCTCGATCTCGCGGGCGAAGGCGAGCGCGCAGCGGCGGACGACCGGGAACTCCCACTTCGGCTCGATCCGGCAGGCGACGTGAATGCCGCGATTGCCGGAGGTCTTCGGCCAGCCCGTCCACCCCATCTCGGCCAGCGTCTCGCGCACCACAGCCGCCACCGCCTTGCCGTCCGTGAAGCTCGTGCCCGGCTGCGGGTCGATGTCGATCCGCAGCTCGTCCGGCTTGTCGACGTCGGCGCGACGCGACGGCCAGGGATGGAAGTCGACGACGGCCAGGTTCGCGGCCCACGCGACCTGGGCGACCTCGGTGACGCAGAGCTCGTCCGCATGCCGTCCGGACGGGAACGTCACGCGCGCAGCCTCGACCCAATCGGGCCGCTTCTCGGGCACTCGCTTCTGGTAGATCTGCTCGCCCTCGACCCCGTCCGGGAAGCGGCGCAGCTGCGTCGGCCGCTCGTAGAGCGCCCGCACGATCCCCTCGCCGACCGAGAGGTAGTAGTCGACGAGATCGCGCTTCGTCTCCTGGCGCGCCGGAAAGAGCACCTTGTCCGGGTTCGTCACCTTGACGATCCGGTTGCCGACCTCGAGCTCGATGAACGGGGACGCCATTTCCGGAGACGGTACCGCGTGGTAGGTTCGAACTCCCTTTCAGCTCGATGCCCGGGAGGCCCCCATGCGCAAGCTCGCCACGTTCCTGCTCGTCCTCGCCCTCGCAGCCCTGGCCGCCGGCTGCGGCTCCGACGACGAGGACACGGCGGGTACGACGGCGGCCGCGACCACCGCTGCCGCGGCGGAGGACTGCGTGTCGGAGAGCCTCGAGACGATCACGGACGGGCGGCTGACGATCGGGACCGACAACCCCGCCTTCCCGCCGTGGTTCGAGGGCGGAACCCCGGAGGGCTCGGACTGGGAGATCAACGACCCGGCCACCGGCGAGGGCTTCGAGAGCGCTGTCGCCTACGCGGTCGCGGACGAGCTCGGCTTCGCCGAAGGACGCAGGTCGACTGGGTCGTCGTGCCGTTCAACAACTCCTTCCGGCCCGGCGACAAGAGCTTCGACTTCGACATCAACCAGATCTCCGTCACCGAGGAGCGCGACCGCGCGGTCGACTTCAGCGACTCCTACTACGACGTCAACCAGGCCCTCGTCGCATTGGACGGCACCCCGATCGCGGACGCTGCGACGGCCGCCGACCTCGCGGAGTATCAGCTCGGCGCCCAGGTCGGGACGACGAGCCTGACCTACATCCAGGACACGATCCAGCCCTCGAAGGAGCCGCGCGTCTACGACACGTCGAACGACGTCGTGTCTGCCCTGAACGCCAAGCAGATCGACGGCATCGTCGTCGACCTGCCGACTGCCTTCTTCCTCGTCGGCTCCGGTGAGGTGAAGAACGGCACCGTGGTCGGCCAGTTCCCGTCGTCGGGCGGCCAGGAGCACTTCGGGATGCTGTTCGAGGAGGGCAACCCGCTCCGTGACTGCGTCAACGAGGCGCTGGCAGACGCTGAAGGACGACGGGACGCTGGAGGAGATCCAGCAGCAGTGGCTCGCCGAGAAGACGAGCGCCCCGGTACTCGAATAGACCGCGCTCGAACAGCGGGGCGCGGCTCTCGCATCCTGGGAGGCCGGGGCGGCGGTCGCAGCATGGCCGATCGCGACCGCGAGCACGATCGTGGTCTTCGGAGGGCTCGCGCTCGCCGTCGTCAGCTCGCCGGGCTGGGACGACGTTCGCGAAGCCTTCTTCTACGGCCCCGAGTTCCGTGAGTCGTTCCCGGACATCCTCGAGCACTTCAAGACGAACGTGCAGCTCTTCCTGCTCGCTGAGGTGTTCATCCTCGCGTGGGGGCTCGTGCTGGCCGTGCTGCGCAGCCTTCCTGGGCCGGTCTTCTTCCCGCTCCGGTTCCTCTCGGCCCTCTATACGGACATCTTCCGCGGGATTCCGACGATCCTGCTCATCTTCCTGCTCGGCTTCGGCGTGCCCGGACTGCAGCTCGCCGGCGTGCCGACGTCGGAGTTCTTCTGGGCGACGGTCTCGCTCGTGCTCGTCTACTCGGCCTACGTCGCCGAGGTCTACCGGGCCGGGATCGATTCCGTGCACCCGAGCCAGGAGGCGTCGGCGCGTTCGCTCGGGCTGAACCGCTTCCAGGCGCTCCGCCATGTCGTCCTTCCGCAGGCGATCCGGCGCGTGATCCCCCCGCTCCTGAACGACTTCATCGGCCTGACGAAGGACACGGCGCTGGTGGCGTTGCTCGGCGTAGTCGAGGCGTTCCGACAGTCGCAGATCGAGGTGGCGGGCTCGTTCAACTACACGCCCTACGTGGCGACCGCCGTGATCTTCCTGGCGCTGACGATCCCGTTGACGCGCTTCACCGACTACCTGATCGCGCGCGAACGGAGAAAGCGCCGGTGAGCGCGCAGCTCCGCCTCGAGCGGGTCACGAAGTCCTTCGGCGACGTCCGCGTCCTCGACGGGATCGATCTGGCGGTCGACGAGCACGAGGTCGTCTGCCTCATCGGCGCCTCCGGGTCGGGCAAGTCGACCCTGCTGCGCTGCGTCAACCTGCTCGAGCCGCTGGATGAGGGCCGCATCTTTCTCGGCAGTGAGGAGCTCACCGCCGACGGCGTCGACGAGAACCGGGCGCGACGGCGGATCGGGATCGTCTTCCAGGCTTTCAACCTCTTCCCGCACATGACCGTGCTCGACAACGTGACGCTGGGGCCGCGCAAGGCTCTCGGCACGCCGAGGCGGGAGGCAGAGGCGGACGGGACAGCCCTGCTCGCGCGGTTCGGTCTCGCGGAGCGGCGCGACGACTACCCAGAGCGGCTCTCGGGCGGTCAGCAGCAGCGGGTTGCGATCGTGCGAGCCCTCGCGATGCGGCCCGAGCTGATGCTGCTGGACGAGGTGACGAGCGCGCTCGACCCCGAGCTCGTGGCCGAGGTGCTGCGGGTGATCCGCGAGCTCGCCGAGGGCGGGATGACGATGCTGATCGCAACCCACGAGATGGGCTTCGCGCGCGACATCGCCAACCGCGTCTGCTTCCTCGACGCAGGTGTCATCCTCGAGCAGGGCCCGCCGGCAGAGATCTTCAGCTCGCCGACAGAGCCGCGCACGCGCCAGTTCCTCGACCGGATCATCGAAGCTGGACGCCTCTAGAACATCCAGGCATGGTCCAGGATCCCCAGCGCATCGACCTGACGCTCGAGCCGCTCGATGACTACGTCGTGATCCAGCCGACCGAGGACGAGGCGGAGACGAAGACCGGCCTGATCATCCCCGCCTCGGCCGAGTCGGTCTGCCAGACGGGAATCGTGACCGCGGTTGGCGGCGAAGCGGGCGGGATCGAGGCCGGCGACAAGGTGCTCTTCCCGAAGGACGCGGGCTTCGAAGTGCGCCTGCACGGCGGCGAGGTGAAGGTGCTGCGCCGCAGCGAGCTGATCGCCCGCATCCACGACTGAGCAAAGAATGAGGCGGGAGCGATCCGCCGCATGGATCAAGCTCCCGCCTCGACAGTTCCGAGGTCCCGCCGCCCGGGACCCGAACCTGATGCGCCCCATACTTGCGTACAGCCCCTGCTTCACGCCATCCCTCTGAGGGGGTTGACTCCGCTGCTTCACTGAGTCGAGGGATCGCGGCGGCACACGCGCCGACCGATGCTTCGTACGTCCCGATCCTCTGTGTGGGGGCCGCAGCCCACAGTGAGGAAGTGAGAGGCCGCGAGCAGCGCCTACGATGCGCAGCAGCGGCCTCTTGCACGTCCGGGGTTCGTGCAGTCGGGGAGTCTGAGAGCTGAGATACCATCCCCGTCCACGGAGAAGTGGCCGAGTGGCTGAAGGCGGCGCCCTGCTAAGGCGTTACGTGGGTATAAACCTGCGTCGAGGGTTCGAATCCCTCCTTCTCCGTCCTTCCGGTGCGTGTCCGCAATCAGCGGAGCGGATTGCGGACGCGCAAACCCCTGAAGGGTCGCCGCCCTCCGCTCGCGAGGTCCGCACGAGGATCGCGACCAAAGCCCTAATCTGTCCGTCGCTCGGAGAGGTGGCAGAGCGGTCGAATGCGGCGGTCTCGAAAACCGTTACGGGTCGTTAGGCTCGTCGAGGGTTCAAATCCCTCCCTCTCCGCTGAAAACCGGCCGAATCCCGCTCGTTGCGCGGGATCCGGCCTGCCGCGGCTCGGTCATCCCGAACGCGTTTAAACAGGGTTCGAACTGGCAACGGAATGCTTTCAGTTCTCTCCGAGGAAAGGCAGGGGTCGCATGACGAACACGGCCAGTGAGACGGGCCGGGAAGGCCTCGTGGGCCAAGCGGGATCGCAGCTGGAGGACGCGGCCGCGACGGCTCAGCAGAAGGCGTCCGAGCTCAAGGAGCAGGGTCGGAGCAAGGTCAGCGAGACGCTCGATGAGCGGACCACGCAAGCGGGTGGGCAGGCTCGGCAGATGGCGAAGGTGCTTCGGCGTAGCGGCGAGCAGCTGCGCGAGCAGGGCGAGGGCCAGCAGGTGGCCGGCATGACGGAAGGTGCCGCAGATCGGATCGAGCGGTTCGGCGGGTATCTCGAGCGGACGAGCGGCGACGAGTTTCTTCGTGACGCCGAGGACTTCGCGCGGCGCCGGCCCTGGATGGTGGCGGGGCTGGGGCTGATGGTCGGACTGGCCGCTTCCCGTTTCCTCAAGGCGTCGTCCGAGCGCCGCTACGACTCCGCCGGGGGCGACAACTACGGCCGTTCATACGGCTATGCGAATGATGGCCGTGAGCTCGGCACGGGCGGGTGAGATCGGTGACGAGTACCGAGCAGAGCGCGAATATGCGTGAGCGTCCGCTGGGTGAGGTCGCACGCGACCTCACGCGGGACGTGTCGTTGCTGGTTCGACAGGAAGTAGAGCTGGCCAAGGCGGAGATGGCGGAGAAAGGCCGAGTCGCCGCACCAGGATTGGGGATGATCGGCGGCGCGGGCGTCGTCGGACTGATGGCGGCGGGGGCTTTGACGGCGTTTCTGATCCTCGTCCTCTCGGTCTTCCTGCCTGAGTGGGCATCGGCATTGATCGTCGGCGGCGCACTTGCCGCTGTCGCCTATGTGCTTGTAAAGCTCGGGAAGGAGCGCGTCAGCGAGGCCGGCGCCCCTGTTCCTGAGCAGACCATCGAAACGGTGAAGGAGGACGTGGAATGGGCAAAGACCCGAGCGACATCCGCGCGGAGCTAGAGGAGACACGCAACCGGGTGGGCGACGAAGTGGACGCGCTCAGCTACAAGACTGATGTCTCTGCCCGCGTCGGTGACTACGTCGACGAAAAGAAGCAGGCCGTGAAAGACAAGTTCACGGGCGCTCGCGACGCGGTCACCGGCACCGCGTCCAAAGCGGTGCCAAGCGGTGAAAAGGTGGGTCGCGTCAAAGACACGGCGGAGCGGAACCCGATCGGACTTGCAGTCGGCGCGGCCGCGGTTGGCTTCGTGGCCGGTCTCCTGATCCCGTCCACGCACGTCGAGAACGAGCGCATGGGCGCCGTGTCTGATCGCCTCGTCGACGCCGCGAAGGAAACCGCGGGAGACGCCATTGAGCGCGGCAAACAGGTCGCGCAAGACGCCGCGGAGACGGCGATGGAAAGCGGCCGCGAGCAGAGCCAGGAGCTGGCGTCGAACCTGCAGGACAGGGTTCAGGAGTCCGCTGGCAACAGCCAGCAGGCGGCGCCCACACAGTGAGGGACGGTGCGGATCAGGCGGCGCGGAGTGGCTTCGCCTGATCCCGCCCACGGCGAAGGAAAATGACGGGTCGGCGCATGGCGCCGACCCGTCCTCGATTTAGGACTCCGAGCCCTGCCCGGAGCCGCTGTCAATCGTCGCGTGGCCGCCACCGAGCTTGATTCGGCGCGGCTTCGGCTCCTCGGGCTTCGCGATCCGGAGCTCGAGCACGCCGTCTCGGTAATCGGCCTTGATGTCAGCCTCGGACACGCCGGCCGGCACGCCGACCGCGCGGCTGAAGCTGCCGAAGCGGCGCTCGAAGCGAACGAACCCACTTTCGCTGCGCTCGTCGGTGCGCTCGCGAGTTGCGGTGACGGTGAGCGTGTCATCGTGCAGCTCGACCTCGATCCGGTCCTCGGGCACGCCCGGCAGATCGAACGCATAGACGAGCTCCTGCCCGGTCTCCCAGACGTCGACAGCGGGGACCCACTCCTGTGCCGCGCGACCGTTGCTCTCGAAGAGGCCGTTCATCAACCGGCTCATCTCCGTCTGCAGCGTCGCCAGCTCGCGAATCGGCTCCCAGCGAACCAGTGTTGCCACAGTCGTTCCTCCTTCATGTCTCGTTATCTGACTGCATTGCCAGGATATAATCTCAGTCTGATCATGTCAAGTCACAGCGTTTGCGCGCTCTGACGTCAGGAATACTGCGGCTGCAGCTCTGATCGTCCCGCCCGCAGCCGCTCAATGGCCGCCAGGAAGTCCTCGTGCTTCACTGCCGGAGCCTCCGCGTCGCCCGTTCGCGCCATCGCAGCCAGGGCGGCTTCCTGCGCGACCGACCGCAAGTCGGCGGGCGAGAAGCCTTCCGTCGCAGCGGCGATCTCCTCGAACGCCACCGCGACGGTGGGCATCCGGGCGGTGTGAAGCCGAAGGATCGCGAGCCGCGCCCGCTCGTCCGGAAGCCCGAGAACGATCGTGCGGGAGAGGCGGCCGCCGCGAAGGAGGGCCGGGTCGAGCTGGTCGGGCCGGTTCGTCGCTCCGACGACGAACACGCCTCGCTGACCGGAGACGCCGTCGATCTCCGCGAGCAGCTGGTTGACGTGGCTGTCGTGAACTCCGAGCGACTCGCCGCGGCGGCCGGCGATCGCGTCGATCTCGTCGATGAAGACGATCGAAGGCCGGTTCTCCCTGGCCCGCTCGAAGAGCTGCTTGATGTTCCGCTCCGACTCGCCCACCCACTTGCTGATCACGTCAGCGCCCGAGATGGGATAGAAGGAGGCGCGCGCCTGGGCTGCGAGCACCTTCGCAACCGTCGTCTTGCCCGTTCCCGGAGGGCCGGCGAGGAGGAGCCCCGTCGGCGGATCGACTCCGAAGCGCCGCGCCGACTCCGGATCCTCGATCACTGCCTGCAGCTGCTGGAGCTGCGCCTTGATCTCGTCGGGGAGGATCAGGGAGTCCCACGACCAGTGCTCGACCGTCGGGCGATCCTCGCCGCCGTAGGCCGCGATCGCCGCGAGCAGGTGCTCGTCGTCGATTTCGACCCGGTCGCCCGATGCCGTCGCCTTCCGGAAGACCTCCAGCGCAGCGACATCGACAATCTTCGCGATCGCGGCGGGGGTCATCCCTTCGGTTCGCTGGACGAGTGCGTCCAGGTCGACCACGGTCGCCGTCGGGCGCTCGTCGAGCTCTGCGTCGAAGATCGCCCGGCGCGCCGCCGCATCGGGCAGGTCGATGCGGATGTGACGGTCGAAGCGCCCCGGCCGGATGACGGCGGGGTCGAGGTGCTCGATCGAGTTCGTCGCGGCCATCACCAGGAGGCGGCGTTCGTCGCGGTAGGCCTCGAGCGAGGTCAGAAGCTGGTTGACCGTGCGCCGCGACTCTTGGTCGGGAGTGTTGTCGCGCCGCTGGGCGACGGAGTCGAACTCGTCGAAGAAGAGGAGGCAGGGCAGGTGCTGGAGCGCCGTCTCGAAGGCCTTCTCGATGTTGCGCGCCGAGCCGCCGACGAGCGAAGCGACGAGATCTCCGGTGGAGACGTGCATCAAGCTCATCCCGTACTCCCCGGCGATCGCCCGCGCGAAGAACGTCTTGCCGACCCCGGGCGGGCCGTGGAGGAGGATCCCGTTCCAGTCGATCCCGTAGCGCTCCGCGTCCTCCGGGTGCTCGAGCATGAGGCCGACGGTGTCCCGAACCTCCTGCTTCAGCTTGTCCATCCCGCCGACGTCCTCGAAGGTCGTGAGTTCGTCCGGTGGCTCCACCTCGAAATCACCGCTCCCATCGCTCGGCATTCCCATCCCGCCGAGCATCCCGAAGGGGCTCATCGAGGAGGTGCCCTGGGAACGCGTTCGCGACTTGCGCTTCTTCCGCTGCGGCTCCGCCGCAGGCTCGGGCTCTCGTTCCGGCTGGGCGGGAGGGACGCTCGTGATCTCGACCCACTCGCCCGTCTCCGGATCGAGCTCGTACGAGCGGGTCTCCATCCCGCGCATCATCTCCTCGAGAATGCCGCCGAACGGGAACAGGCCGAAGGGCGAGATCGAGTCGACGGAGTCGCCGTCGCTTCGCTGGAGCTCCTCGTGCCGGCGCTGCTCCTCTTCGAAGGAACGCCTCCGGCTCGCCCGCGCCATCCGCCCGATCAGGCTCAACACGAGTACCAGGAACAACAAGACGATCAACGGCGTCAGCACGGTGAGTCTGTTTCCGCGACCCGGGCCTGGAAAACGTTGGCGCGGGCGTTAGTCCGGAATCACGACGAATCGAACCGGCACGCCCTCGACCTCGCGCTGCGGAGCATTGTCGGTCGCGAGCGATTCGATCAGGCCCTCCTCATCACTGGGGCGCACGGCGATGACGATCTCGTCAGCCGGGAAAGTTGCGAGAGCATCACGAACCGCCAGGTCGACGTTTGCTTCACCGGCGACCGTCTCGACCGTCTCGCCGGGAAGCTGCTCGGCTGTGCGCTCAGCGACCCGCTCCGCGTGGCCAAAGGCCTTTTCATCGTTCGCGAGCCAGTCGAGCACTCCCTGTCTGACCACCGGCACGACCACTTTGACCTCGTCGGCGTCACCGACGTGTGCTTGCAGCTCATCCTCACCGTGCTCGAGCGTGCTCACGATCAGAACTCTCCTAGCCATAGATCGACCTCCTTGATGCGATCAGGTGTTCAGACTCTCTCTGCCCCCAGGCCTCTTGTCGCAACCGGACCGCTGCGCGCAGCGCGCGTGTCGAGTCGCGAACCACAGTTGAGGTAGGTGTGGGTGATCCGAAACCACCGACCCATGGCTTCAGTAGAGTCCGATGCGCTGAACCGACAGGCCAGGAGGCACGTAATGGCGACGAAGAAGACCGCGACGAAGAGCGCTTCGACGAAGCGCACTCCGACGAAGCGCACCGGAGCGACCAAGGGATTCACGGCCGCCGAACGCGCGGCGATGAAGGAGCGCGCCAAGGAGCTGAAGGCGGAGGCGACCAAGGCGGACGGCGAGAAAGCCCTGCTCGAGAAGGTCTCCGAGATGAAGGGGACAGACCGCACCATGGCCAAGCGGCTGCACACGACTCATCACGGCCGCCGCGCCGACCCTCTCGCCCAAGACCTGGTACGGCATGCCCGCCTACGCGAAGGACGGGAAGATCGTCTGCTTCTTCCAGAGCGCGGAGAAGTTCGACTCGAGATACGCCACCTTCGGCTTCAGCGACGAAGCGGACCTCGACCAGGGGACGATGTGGCCGACGTCGTTCGCACTGAAGAAGCTGACCCCCGCCGAGGAGAAGAAGATCGTCGCGCTCGTGAAGAAAGCGGTGCGCTGAGCCCGTTTCGGAGTGACGCCTCGTCGGCGGGGCGTGCTGGGTGGTGCGAGGCAAGGACGCAGGGAGCACCGATATGCGGCATATCGGTGCGACTGAGGACGCGGCATCGCGCCGCCCAGCGCGTTCCGCCGACTCAGAGCTTCATTTCGAAACGGGCTCTAGGGACTCCCTCAGCGCGGCTGCGGCACGATCCGGATGTACGGCTTCGGCGACTCCCAGCCGTCCGGATAGGTCTCCTTGGCGGCCTCGTCCGAGACCGAGCCGGCGATGATGACGTCGTCCCCCTGCTGCCAGTTCACCGGCGTCGCGACCTTGTGGTTGGCGGTCAGCTGGAGGGAGTCGATCACCCGCAGCACCTCGTCGAAGTTGCGGCCCGTCGTCATCGGATAGACGAGGATCAGCTTGATCTTCTTGTCGGGACCGATGACGAAGACATTGCGCACCGTCTGGTTGTCCGCCGGCGTCCGCGCGAGCGGGTCACCCTCGGTGTCGGCGGGCAGCATGCCGTACAGCTTCGAGACGCTGTAGTCGGCGTCGCCGATCGTCGGGAAGTTCGGCGCGTGACCCTGCGTCTCCTCGATGTCCTTCGCCCAGCCGGCGTGGGTCTCGATCGGGTCGACAGAGAGCCCGATCACCTTGACGCCCCGACGGTCGAACTCGGGCTTGATCTTCGCCATGTGCCCGAGCTCGGTCGTGCAGACCGGCGTGTAGTTCTTCGGGTGCGAGAACATGACCGCCCAGGAGTCGCCGATCCAGTCGTGGAAGCTGAGTCGACCCTCGGTCGTCTCCGCCTCGAAGTCCGGTGCCGTGTCGCCAATCCGCAGGCTCATCGCTGCCCTCCCTTTCGTCATTGCCCCTGCGGGAGAACATAGCTAGCCGGCGCCGGGCTACGACGTCAGATCTCCTCCGAGCTCTTCGGTGAGCTCCTCGACGTTGCGTTCGGCCTTCTCGACGGCGCCCTGCGCCCGCTTGAGCTCGCGTTCGGCGGCCGCCGCCTCGCGCCGGGCGTCCGCGAGCGCCGCCGTTGCGGCCTTCAGCTTCGTCCGCGCCGCCTGACGCCGCTTCCCTGTCTCTGCACGCGTATCCGCTCGAGCCGCCTTCGCCGGCCGCTTCCCCGCCGGCGCCACTGCGAGGCCGGGATCGATCGCGAACCCGGCCGACTCGACCTCGCGTGCGAGCAGCCCCCGCTCGAGGAGCGGCTGCAGCTCCGGGTCGATCGAAGCTGCGCGAAGCGTGGAGAGGGCTCGCTCGAGCACAGGCTCCGAGAGACGCAGCCGCCGGAGCTCACGCTGGACGCGCTCGAGCGCTGCCCGCTGCTCCTTGATCGCCTCCTGGAGGCTCTCGCCGCCGCCGCGGCCTCCGACCGCCCGCTCCTGAGCATCCCGCAGGCGCTTGCCGGCCTGGATCAATGCGCGCACCTCCGACGGGTCACGCCGCGCCAGCCTGTTGACGGCAGCGGCCGCGGCCGTCGGCTTGGGCAGCTTCGCGACCGCGTCGGCAAGCTCGCGATCGTCTCCCCGCAGCTCCGTCGCGCGCGCCTTCCGTGCCGCGGTGAACTCGCCTGCGGGAAGCTCGTAGAGCGCACTTGCCTCGCGTGCGAGCGGCGCGTCCACGCTCGCTACGTCCTCGGCACGCCGCTCTCGAGCTCGGCGAGGAGCTCGCCGATGCCGCCCACGAGAGCGGTTGCTGTGTCGATCTCGTCCTTGTCGAACGCCCGCTCGTCGCCGTAGATCTCCACGAGCCCCCAACGGTCGCGCGACTGCAACGGCAGCATCAGCAGCGAGTCGAATCCGAGCCGCTCGAGCAGCTCGGTCTCGGCGGGGTCGGCATCCGGGTCGGCGCGGCTGACAACCCGCGGCTCGCCCTGCTCGATCACCTCCTGCGTGAGCGGGTAGTCCGAGACGAGGTAGAGCGCCAGCGGCAGCGGATCCTCGGCGCGCATGCACTGCGCGAGCTCGACGAGGAGATCGCCGATCGTCCGCGACACGGAGCAGCCGGCCGCGTCGAGCGTCGTCACGAGCTCCTCGCAGGCGGTGTGAAGCAGGGTCGACACGGTCGTCTCGGCCGAGATCCGCGACAGCGAGCGCTCGACATTGTCAGCGGCCATGCGCCCTATTGTGCCGGTCGGTCGCAATCTCCTCCACGCGGCGGATCGGCAACCGGGGCTCCTCAGTCCCCCCTGTCAGTCGAGCCCGCCGCCGTGCCGCCGGTTTGCGGCTGGCCGCCGGCTGCGCGGATCGTCTCCGGTTCGTACTCGGGAGTCGGGCTGAACAGCAGCCAGAGCGCTCCTCCGATCATTCCCCCGGCAAGCGGCCCGACGAGGTAGATCCAGAGGTCGCCGAAGCTGCCGTTGAAAAGAGCCGGGACGAGCGATCTCGCCGGGTTGAACGAGCCGCCCGACGCCGGGCCGATCGCAACCGCCGCGGTGAAGATGAAGAGCCCGATCAGCAGCGGCGCCATGACGCCCTTCCAGGGCGCACGGTCATCTGTCGCGACGGTGCAGATCACCATCACGAAGAGGGCGGTCGCAATGAGTTCGAGCAGGAGCGCGCCTCCGTCCGAGATGCCGACCCCAGGAGCAGTCCCGAGTGCGTCGACCGCGCCCCCGGAGTAGACGAGGGCGACCGCGACAATGGCGACGAAGCCTCCAACGAGCTGAGCGATCCAGTACGGGAGGACTTCCTTCGGTGGGAACTTCCGGGCCGCTGTGAGGCCGAGGGACACGGCGGGGTTGAAGTGGCCGCCGGAGATGTGCCCTAGCGCCGCGATTGCCAGCGCGAGGCCGAGCCCGAACGCGAACGCGATCCCGAGGCTGCCGATCGCCGAGGCGCCGATGTCGACCGAAACGGCGACCGCGTTGAAGCCGAGAAAGAAGAACAGAAACGTGCCGAGTGCCTCCGCTCCAAGGCGCAGACCAAGCGATGACGGTTCCATCTCACTCTCCTCATTCGACCCCAGCTCGTCCGTCTGCGTCGGGCCGCGACCGGCGCGTCAGGCTCATCGCGGGGATACTGACACCCGCGACTGCCGTGCGCAGCGGAACAGCGGAGGACAGGTCGATTCGGATCAAGAACCCGGCCCAGCCGAGCCGGGTTCTTGAGACGACCTCTGAAACAACCGCAACGGAGAGGGCGGGATTTGAACCCGCGACACGCCTTTCGACGCGTACGCGATTTCCAGTCGCGCTCCTTCGGCCGCTCGGACACCTCTCCGGGCGAGCGACAGGGTATCTACCCCTGAGCCGCTATCCCTGGGTGGACTCGACGACGAACGCCGTCACGTCTTCGATCTGCTGCTCGTCGAGCTGATCTCCGAATGGCGGCATTGCGCCCTGGCCGTTCGTGACCCGGTCGACGACCAGCTCGGCAGCGGGCTCCGACTCGTCCAGATTGGGGCCGACCTGGCCGCTCGATCCCGCTGCCTCCAGCGTGTGGCACGCGCCGCAGCCCGCCGACGCGAAGACCGCTTCGCCGGCGGCCGCGTCGCCCGGTGGTCCGCCGTTCTCCGGCGCGGTCGTCGTCGGCTCGGCTCCCGTCTCGTCGCCGTGCGTTTCGGCCGCCTCGGCGTGGCCCGGCTCTTCCTCTTCCTTCGCGAAGTAGAAGACCCCGCCCATCGTCCCGAGGAAGAGGATCACGGTCACGACGGTGAACAGGCCGAGCCGGTCGCCGGGAAAGTCCGGATTTCGGCGGGGGAAGTAGAACGACGAGAGCAGCGCGAAGACGATCAGGAGGCCTGCGAGTACCGCCAGCCCGATCTTGCCGTTGTTCGTGATCGCGAGCAGCACGCGCGGGAACCTACCAGCGTCAGCCGCGGTCGAGGGGAGCCATCGTGAGCCCGTAACCCTGCAGCTGCTCCCAGTAGAGCTCCGCCGTCTCCTTGTGCCCCGACCAGACCACCGCGCGGCCGCTCGAGTGGATCCGGTTCGCGAAGCTCATGCCCTGCTCGAAGCCGACTCCCGGCAGCACCGCCGCCAGGGCGTGGGCAACTCCGTCGAACGTGTTGTGGTCGTCGTTGAGCACGATCACCCGCCACGGAGAGTCGAAGCTACCGCCGGGATCGCCGATCCTCGGCTCGCGGACCGGAGTCTCGGTGGCCGGGCTCATCGCGCGTGACGGTAGCAACGCCGCGGTAGGATTTCGCGCCATGTCGCCTGACGAACGCCTCGAACGTTACGCCCGGCTCGCCGTCGAGGTCGGCTCGAACGTCGGTGAGGGCCAGGTTCTCTGGGTGACGGCGTTGCCGGACCACGCTCCGCTTGCGCAGGCGATCGCTCGCTGCGCCTACGCCCTTGGCGCCCGGTACGTCGACGTCGAGTACTCGGACCAGCACGTCCGCCGCTCTCGGATCGAGCACGCCGACGAGGAGACACTCGGCTGGACGCCGCCGTGGGTGCTGACGAAAATCGATTACATCGCCGAGCAGGGAGGCGCCCTGATCTCGATCACCGGCGACCCCGAGCCGGAGCTGCTGGCGGATCTCGACGGCACGCGGGTCGGCAAGACCCGCATGCGCGAGCTGTCCGAGCGCTATTTGAAGGCGCTGAACCAGAGTCTGATCAACTGGACGATCGTCGCCTATCCGAACGACGGCTGGGCGACCACCGTCTTCGGCGAGCCGGACGTCGAGCGGCTCTGGGATGCCGTCGTCTCGGCCACGCGGCTCGACGAGCCCGACCCGGTCGAGGCCTGGCGACTGCACATCGAGAAGCTCGTCGCACGCGCCGACCTGATGAACGAGCGCGCCTTCGACAGCCTTCACTTCCGGGGCGACGGCACCGACCTCACGGTCGGGCTGACTCCGCGGACCCGGTGGCTCTCGGCGGTCAAAGAGACCGTGGGCGGCCGGCGCCACGTCGCGAACATGCCCACCGAGGAGATCTTCACGTCGCCGGACGCGCGACGGACCGAGGGCGTCGTGCGCTCGACGTTGCCGCTCGCCGTGACCGGGACGATCGTGCGCGACCTCGAGCTCCGCTTCGAAGGCGGGCGGGCGGTCGAGGTGAACGCGAGCGCCGGCGCCGACGTCATCCGCGAGCAGATGCGCTCCGACGAGGGAGCCACGAAGCTCGGCGAGATCGCACTCGTCGACGGCGACTCGCGCGTCGGCCGCTCGGGGCTCGTGTTCCTGAACACGCTCTTCGACGAGAACGCAGCCTGCCACGTCGCGTTCGGATCTGGTTTTCTCGAGGCGATCGACGGCGGCGCCGACGCGAGCGAGGCGGAGCTTGCCGAGCTCGGCTTCAACGAGTCGACGATCCACACCGACTTCATGATCGGCGGGCCGGAGGTCGAGGTAGACGGGATCGAGGCGGACGGAACGGCTGTGCCGATCCTCCGCGGCGGCAGCTGGCAGCTGGGGTAGGGGTCGCGTGCACGGCCTGATCTTCGCCGGCCTGCGCGACTACTCGATCGTGCGTCTGGGCGAGCGGAAGGCCACCGAGCTCTGGCAGGGCCGGCAGTTCGAGCTCGACGAGGCGTACGACGACACCTCGTTCGCGGCGCAGGTCGACCGGCTCGCGGCGGCAACTGGCGAGCAGGTCGCCGACGTCGAGCGCGGTTTCGGCTCGTTCGTCGCGCAGCAGACGTTCACCGAGCTCTTTCCGGCCTACTACGAGGAGAGCGCGGACTGTTTCGCGTTCCTGCTCGGGATCGAGGAGAAGATCCACGAGGTGGTGCGCGCCACGATCCCCGGCGCCTCCCCGCCGAAGCTGCACGTGCACGCGTTCGGCGATCTCGGCGTCCTCGTCTCGTACACCTCCGAGCGCGGCCTCTGCACGCTGCTCGAAGGGCTCGTCCTGGGAACGGCCACCTACTACGGCGACGAGATTGCGATCGAGGAGCTCCAGTGCATGAGACGCGGCGACCCGGGCTGCGTCTTCAGCGTCCAGCGCGCCGAGAGTGACGCTCCTCACGTTCCTGGCGCGCTGCTCGCGGTGCGTAGCCCGGTGGAACAGTACGGAGGTACGGGCCGCCGGGCGGAGCGGCGCGAGAGGCGCGAGGTCGTCGAAGCCGGGATCACTTGAAACCGGCCCGGCGGGAGCCGACCGCCCAGGGGCGTGAGGCCCGGTCACGCACTCCGTCTTCGAGAAGCCTCCTCGGGGGGTGATCGCGCCGCCGGCTCCGGCCGGGCGAGACCGCGTCACCTGAGAGGGAATCCTTAGCGCTGCTTCCTTCCGGACCTGACGCGGTTCGGATGCTCTCAGTGCGCGGAACCCGACCATCGACGCCACGTGCGCGAGACCTGATCCCGTTGAAGCCGCCCTCGGACGGCGTTCGGCCCCGCTGGAGCGGATGTCGGGTACAGGGAACCGCTAACTCCCCACCTAGCGCGACCGGGCAGAACGGAGGGTAGCAGCGCCGCTATCCTGTGACTCGCTGTCACACTTTCTTTTGGGGCGCATAGCTCAGCGGGAGAGCGCTCGCTTCACACGCGAGAGGTCCCTGGTTCAATCCCAGGTGCGCCCACTCGACGCGATCGGGGTCGCTGCACGTCGGCGTCGCTGCGCCACCGCAGCTTTACGCCGCAGGACAGTCGAGCTGCTGCAGCTCGCGGCGGACCGGGCCGCGCTCGCGATCGACCACGCGCGGCGCGTTCGCGGCCGAGCGGCTCGCGCGACGAGCGGCTCGAGCACGTTCAGGCGATCACCGACGCCGCGCTCGCGCACCTCGAGCTGGACGAGCTCCTCGCCGTGCTGCTGCCGCGGATCCGCGCAATCCTCAAGGCCGACACCTGCGCCGTCCTGCTGATCGACGAACAGCGCGAACGAGCTGGTCGCGCGGGCGGCGGTCGGGATCGAGGAGGACGTCGAGCAGGGCGTGCGGATCCCCGTCGGGCGTCGGCTTCGCCGGCCGCGTCGCAGCCGAGAAGCGGCCGATCGTGCTCGAGGACGTCGACCCGCGGACGTGCTTACCCGTCCTGCTGCGCGAAAAGGGGATCACGTCGCTGCTCGGTTGCCGCGCAATCAGCGGCGACGACGCACCTCGTGCGCCCTCGGCCCTCGAGCCACGGAAGCCCCGTGGCTCGCGGCGCGACCTCCTCACGGAACACACTCCAGTACCCCGTGAGGAGGTCGCGAGAGGGCAGGCCTGCCTAGGCAGGTACCGCCTCCTCGAGGTGTCCAGCCAGCGCGACCGGCGAGCCGATGACGAGCACCTGCGGTCCGTTCTCCTCGAACGGACGCTCGAACGTCGAGACCACGGTCGACGCGGAGAAGGTCCCGAGCACGCGGAGGACGTCGTCGCCGATGTTGCGCAGCCCGTGCGGCGCCATCGGCGGAACGAGCCCTACCTGGTGCGTCTCGAGCCGGCCGACCTCGTCGCCGACACGCGCCTCGGCCGTGCCTTGCACGATGATCAGGAGCTCTTCCGCGCTGTCTGTGTGCATGCCGAGCTCGGCGCCCGGATCGAGCTCGAACAGGACCGTCGCAGTGCTGGCGGTTCCGGTGGCGCTGTGAACCGGGAAGCCGACCCGCAAGCCGGGTGCTGCGGGTGCAAGCTCGAAGTCGTTGAGATCGAAAGACATCATGGTCGTTTCTCCTTTCGTTGCACGGCTGATGTGCAACGAATATAGGGATCACCATTGCGCTTGTCAAGTTTCCCGGTACACTTGTGTGCAATGAATCGGAAGTACGAGCTGAAGGAACGGGCGCGGCGCCAAGCGCAGACGCGGCAGCGCATCGTCGAGGCCGCGGTCGACCTGCACACGAGCATCGGTCCCGGGCGGACGACGATCAGCGGGATCGCCGAGCGGGCGGGTGTCGAGCGGCATACCGTCTACGCTCACTTCCCCGACGACCGCACGCTCTTCCAAGCCTGCTCCGCGCACTGGGCCGCAAGCCATCCGATGCCGGACTCGGCAGCGCTCGTCGAGATCGAAGACCCTGCGCGGCGGCTTCGCCGGGCTCTTGACGAGATGTACGTGTGGTTCGAGTCTGTCGAAGCCGATCTGGCGCTGTTCGCCCGGGACGCGTCCGTCGTTCCCGAGAACGTTCGCGGCGAGATGGCCGACAGGTTCGTTGCCGTAGCCGAGGCGGTGGCGCGGGCTTGGCCACGCCGCAAGCGCGTCAGAGCGGCGATCGGGCACGCGCTCGAGTTCGAGACCTGGCGCTCGCTCGTCCGCAGGCAGGGCCTCTCGCGAACGCAAGCGGTCGACGCGATGTCGCGCCTCGTCTCGAGCGTCCAATGACCAGGTTCGTCGTCGATGCCGGCGTCGTCCTTCAGCTGGCGAGCGCGGGGATCGAGGTCTCAGACGAGCACGAGCTGCTCGCACCGACGCTCCTTCGCTCCCAGACGCTGTCGGCTCTGCACGAGGCCGTGCAGCGGGGCGAAATCGAGGCCGACGTCGCACGCGAGCAGCTCGTGCGCATCGGGCGGATGCCGATCCGGCTCCTCGGTGACGCAGTGCTCCGGCGCCGCGCCTGGGAGGTGGCGGATCAGCTGGGCTGGGCCTCGACCTACGAGGCCGAGTACGTCGCACTCACGCAGCTGCAGGCAGACGCTTTCGTGACCCTGGACGTGAAGCTGGCGCGCAGCGTCGAAGGGATCGTCGCGACGGCGACGGTCGACGCCCTCACCTAGCGGCTCGCGGTATTGGGCTACCTGGGCAGGTTGCGCACTGCGCAGGCGCCGTCCGGGGCACTCGCGCGCCGCGACTCGCCCCGCGCTGCGACGCTCGCGTGCTCCCACACCTCGACGAGGCCGCGGGGCGAGACCGCGACACGCCTGAAGGAGCGCCCGAGCTCACCTGCAAACGTCCGCCACGCCCGCGACTGCACGACGGCCGACGTCGCGAGCGGCCGCCCGAAGACGAGCACGTAGTCGAGCCGGCCGCGCGTTGCCCGCTCGTAGCGCGCCGGATCGATTCGAGGAGGTATGTCGCGAACGGTCGCGCCGGCGGGGATCAGCGAGCCGGCTGCGTCGAAGCGCGGATCGAACTGGAGAAGGTAGAACGGCACCTCCCACGCCGGGCTGCCGACATCGAGGCCCCGCGTCGCCGCCGCGAGTCGACCCGTTTCGTGAATGAGGAACCCCGTTCGATCGGCGGAACCTGGGATCACCTCGGCGAGATTGACCTGAACCATCGTCGCTCCGAAGGCGATGCATTGCGCCACCTGTTCGACGTCCCGAACGTCTGCGGCGAGCGCTCGGTGCGTCTGCAGGCGCACGGTCGCCAGGCCGACTGCAGCGACGAGGCTGGCGACACCGACTGCCGTGACAACCGCTCTCGAAGGTCGCTGTGCAGCGAGCCACAGAACCAGTGCGTAAACGGGAAAGAGCGCGAGCCGTTGCGTGAGGACGCCGCCGCCACTCGCCACCTCGGACGGCGCGAACGCCGAGCCGGCGACGACCAGCAAGGCAAAAGAGCAGCGCCGCGTCGCTCGGTCCGAGCCGGCGTACGCGCCTGTCTGGCCAACACGATCGCGGTCGCGACGGCGAGGGTCAGCGCGAGCAGAGACGAGAAGACGATCTCCGACTTGTGAAAGGTCACGACGCCCCAGGCGAGCGAGAGCGTGCCTGCCAGCACCTCCAACGGGGAGTCGCGCTTGACGGTCTCCGCCGAGCTCGTCGAGAGCACGAACTCGATCGCGAGGATCGCGGCGGGAGCCAACGCGACAGCGCCGCGAAGCAGAAGCGTGCGACGTTCAAGCGGGCCTGCGGGAACGGCGTGCATTGCGACCATGAGGGCAACGAGCAGCGCTGCTGCGGCGAACCCGATCAGGTGCGTCAGGTACGTCGCGACGAGGAGCGTGGCGAGGACGACGGCGCTCCGCCAATGCAAGCGCGGCAGGACGCGAGCGGCATAGCCGGCGACCACGAGGAACATGACCACCGAGTAGGAGAAGCTGTAGAAGCCGAAGAGGAGCGTGTAGGAGAACGTCAGCGGAAGAGCGACGAGGCTGAGGCCATCCGCACCGGCTGCCCCACGCTCGGACCGCGTACAGCAGCGCGAGTGGCAGGGCAACGACGTAGACGACGACGAGCGCGGCCTCGGCGGCCCCCGGCGAGAGCACGAGCATCAGCAGGGCGAGGCCGAGCTCGGGGAGCATGTTCGGCGCGGTCCAGGCTGCCCAGTCGAGGTACGTGCCGGCGAGATCACCGTGACCTTGGAGCAGGTCGCGGATCGTGGCTGCATAGCCCACGTGGATCGCACCGTCGACCGTGACGAACGTCGACTGCGCCAGGACGAACGCGACGCCGGCCGCAATGCCGGCAACGAGCGCGATCAGCGGCAGCTTGGGCACGAGACGCAAACCCGGCTTGGCGTCTCCAGACATGAGGGCGGAGCGTAGTCGGGATGGAGACCACCAAACCCCAGATCCCTCGGACGGGGGGCACTCTTCCCTCGCGCGAGGGATGTTCCGACGCCACCGAGTCACCCTTAATAGGCATAGACGTCGGGAGAGATCCCAGACGCTGCGGCTCGCAAACTGCGGAACAAGGGGAGATCGTGACTCGATTCAGGGTGGGTATGAGCGTGGTCCTGGTGTGCTTGGGGGCGCTGGCGCTGACCCCGTCGGCGTTCGCGCATCACGGCCGGATCAGCGGCAGCATCGATTGCCAGGGCGTCGTCTCCTTCACGGCGTCCTCGTGGCAGACGAGCAACGTGCTCGCGAAGACGCACAACGACGTCCGCGTGTACGTCGTCCAGTCGAACGGCGCCGCGGTGAACCCGGCGCAGGTCGGGAGCGGCCAGTTCAAGTCCTCGAACGGATTCGCGTTCTCGGGCAGCTTCACCGTTGCAGCGGGCGTGAGCTCGGTGCGGCTGCTGGTGAAGGAGATCGGGCCGTGGGGGAACGGCCAGAGCTCGAGCAACGGCACGAACTCGGAGAGCTCGGTCACGATCAACCGGCCGACGAGCGGCTGCACGCCGCCGCCGACCGACGTCTGCCCGAACCTCGACGGGCTCCAGACCTCGGTGCCCGCCGGGCTGGTCAAGGACGCGAACGGCAACTGCGTGACGCCGCCACCGCCTCCAACGGACGAGTGCCCGAACATCGAGGGCAATCAGGCCACCGTCCCGGCCGGGATGGTCAAGGACGCGAGCGGCAACTGCGGCACGCCGCCGCCCCCTCCGCCGACCGACGAGTGCCCGAACCTCGAAGGGCTCCAGACCTCGGTGCCCGCCGGAATGGTCAGGGAAGGCGGCAACTGCGTCACACCGCCACCGCCTCCAACGGACGAGTGCCCGAACATCGACGGCTACCAGACCTCCGTGCCGACGGGGATGGTCAAGGACTCGACCGGCAACTGCTTCACGCCGCAGCTGATCCAGGCGGCGACGCTGGCGAGCCTGCCGGGCGCGACCGTGACGCCGGCGGTGAAGAAGCCCGTCGTCAAGACGGCTCCGAAGGCCAAGAAGAAGGCCAAGGTCGCGAAGAAAAAGAAGGTCGTCAAGAAGAAGCAGCTCGTCAAGAAGCAGCAGACGGCCAAGAAGACGAAACCGCGTGCGCTTCCGTTCACTCCTTAGCGTGTTGTTCACAGCGGCGGTGGGGCTGGCTCTGGCCGGCCCCACCGCCGCATCCCCGAGCGGCTCCGCGCTCGTGATCCCGAAGCTGGGGCTCGACGTCCGGCTCGCCGAGTCGCTGAACGGGGGCCCGTACGCCTACTACCAGGATCAGGACACGCTCGCGATCGCCGGTCACCGGACGACCTACAGCCATCCGTTCGCACAGCTGCCGGCACTGCGGCGCGGGGACACGATCCGGGTCGACGGCGTGCGCTTCGTCGTCCGGCGCTCCGCCGTCGTGCGGCCTTGGGAGACCTGGATCCTGCGCTTCCGCGGGCTCGTGCTCTCGGCGTGCCATCCCGCTGGCAGCGCGGCCTATCGCTATGTCGTCTTCGCGTCGCGGCCGCCTGATCGACGGAGCTGATTGACTTGCGGAGATGCCGCTGCAGAACCGGGTCACGCCGCTCGGCGAGCTGATCGCCGACCCCGGGCGCGGGCTCGTCTACGGCAACCGAGGCTGCCTGCACGACGAGGCGGGCCGGATCCGGCGCCGCTTCAACGGCCGCCGTTGGATCGCTTGCCGCCTGCAGTTTCGCGGCTGGCACCGGACGCCTCTGCTGCAGCCGGGCCGCTTCACCGAGCTGTTCTTCCTCGACGAGGCAACCGCGTTCGCGGCCGGCCACCGGCCGTGTGCGCTCTGCCGCCGCGAGGACTACGACCGGCTCGGCTCGATCTGGCGCGGGCTCCACCCGGAACAGCGTGGTGCGGACGCGATCGACTCCCAGCTCCACGCGGAGCGGCTCCATCCCGGCCGGCGCACGCAGCGCCACCACGAGGCGGCGATCGACGAGCTTCCGGACGGCGCGTTCGTCCTCTCGGACGGCTCGCCGCACGTGGTGCTGGGATCACAGCTCGTGCGTTGGACGGCGGGCGGCTACGAAGCGCGAACGCCGCGGCCCGCCGACGGCCCGGCGCGATTGATCACGCCGCCCTCGCTCGTCGCGATCCTGCGGACAGGCTGGCAGCCCCTGGTACCGCTTCTGCACCACTCGGCGACGCAATGAGGTCATACGACGTACCGTCGACATGCACTGGACCGAGTCGACGTCCGCGGTCCGGAGCCACGCGTCGATCGTGGTCAGCGCATTCGCGACGCCGGCTCTCGGGATCGCGCTCGGCGAGGTGGACGCGAAGCTCCCAGTGCCCCTCGACGTCCATCGGCTCGACCTCGAACTGCCGCAGCTGTTCGAGCAGCGACCGTGCGTGGGCCTCGTCCGGAAGCTCGATCGTCAGAGGTGCGGCTGCCACTTTTCCGAGTGTAGCCCCGCCTTTCAGCCGCTTCTCCGAGGTGACGCAACGCGCTACCTAGGTGACGAAAGCCTCCAGTTGCTCGGCCTCCACGGCCAGCGCGCGCTGCACGTCACGTCCCAGACGCCCGTATGGCTCGAGCTTCACGCGGCCCCGTTCGAGCTGCCACGTGCCGGCGACGAAGCCGTCGACGAGGATGGTCGCATGCACGATCCCGTTCTTCGTGACGATCCGCGAGGGCGGCACGTCGCCGAGGATGCGCGAGCGATCGGCGTGTGCGAGCACCAGGTTGTCGAATCGCGGCACGAGTCGCACCGGAGCGGGCGTCTCGGCGTCCGGAAGCGGCGCGCGCGGCAGGTCGTAGAGCACACGGCCCTGCTCGTCCCGGAAGGTCCGTAGCGCAAGTCGATCGAGCGAGTCGGCAATCGGCTTCAGGCGCGGGATCCCCGCCCACTGGCCGACGTCCTGCTTCGTCGCGGGCCCGTAGGCGGCGAGGTAGCGGCGCACCAGCTGATCGAACGCCGCCTCCGGCTGCGGCGGCCCGCCCGCGATCACACTTGTCGCAGCCGTGTAGACGCCGTGGCCGCCGTACCCCCAGATCCCGGAGGGCGGCACGTGAACGATGCCCGCCTGACCTTGAACCCGGCGCCAGAGGAACGTCGCGTTGACGGCTGGAGCCTCGTGTGGCTCGAGCAGCGCTCGTACCTCCTTGAAGCTGAGCTCGCCCGCCTCGAGCTCTGCCAGCACCAGCTTCGCGAGCTCGCGGATGCGGGCGGCCGGCAGCCGCGCCTCGTAGGACGGCGGCCAGAGGATGCCGCCGAGCTCGCGGCGGGCGGTCGAGAACGCCCAGTAGTCAGCCGGGGTGAGGATGTGCAGCGTGCCGCGCTGGACGAGCGCCTTCACGAGCCGGTGCCGCTGCAGTGCGCGCGTCAGGTCGTCCCGGTCGAACGGCTGCAGCCGATTCCAGAGGGAGAGGTACGGGCTGGGCGTCGACTGCGCCTGCAGACCGCCGAGGCGGCCGACGGCCTGCACGGGCGTCAGCGGCCGCCGCTCGAGCAGCAGCTGCCGCTCCAGCAGCGCGCGGTTCAGCTCCCGTCGCGTCAGAACTCGCTCGCCGGTGGCCACGCGGCGAAGCTAGCAGCGGGTGACCGGGGTTAGCCCTGACCGAATGCGGGGATCATCGGAGAAGTCCCCACAGAAGGAGCGTTTGAATGAGCTGGTTGACCATCCTGATCATCGTCCTGATCGTCTTGCTCGTGCTCGGCTTCCTCGGTCGCGGGCGCTTTCGCGCATAGAGCGACTCTTAGAGCGGAACTCGCGCGGCCGGCCGTGGCGTCGGCCGCGCGATTCCTGATTCAATCGAAGGCGTGACGGCGCTCTACCGCACGTACCGCCCGCTGGACTTCGACGACGTCGTCGGGCAGGAGGCCGTCGTCCGCACCCTGCGCAACGCGATCGAGCTCGGACAACTCCGGCAGGCCTACCTCTTCGCCGGCCCGCGCGGCACCGGCAAGACCTCGATGGCCCGGATTCTCGCGAAGGCGCTCAACTGCGAGGCAGGCCCGACGCCGACGCCGGACAAGGTCTGCCACGCGTGCGTCTCGATCGCGAACGGCACATCACTGGACGTGGTCGAGATGGACGCGGCCTCGCAGCGCGGGATCGACGACATTCGCGAGATTCGCGAGCGCGTGATCCTGCAGCCGGCCGAGGGCCGCTTCAAGGTCTACATCCTCGACGAGGCGCACCAGCTCACCGACGCCGCCTGGAACGCGCTCCTGAAGCTGATCGAGGAGCCGCCGCCCCACCTCGTCTTCGTCTTCTGCACGACCGACCTCGCGAAGGTGCTTCCGACCGTGCGCTCGCGCTGCCAGACCTTCGTCTTCGCGCGGCCGCGCCTGCCGGAGCTGACCCGGGTGCTGCGCCGGATCGCAGACGCTGAGCAAATCGAGGTTCCCGACGCCGCTCTGGCGCTGATCGCGCGCAACGCCCGCGGCTCGTTTCGCGACGCCGTCTCGACGCTCGACCAGCTCGCCTCCGCCACCGGGAACACGATCGACGTCCAGTCGGTGCTGCAACTGCTCGGCGCCGTCGAGGAGGAAGCGCTTTTCCGGCTCTGCGACGCGATCGTCGACCGCGACACCGCGGGTGCGCTCGTCTTCCTCGAGGAGCTCGCCGAGCAGGGCCAGGACCTCGGCCGGCTCGTGACCGATCTGCTCGAGCACCTCCGCCACCTGCTGCTCGTCCAGCACATCGGCCACGTGCCCGACTCCCTGCCCGTCACCGACGAGACGCGCGAGAAGCTCCGCGAGCAGGCGAACCAGCTGCCGACGCCGACCGTCCTACGGCTCTGCGACCTGCTCGCAGTCGCGGTCGAGGACTCGCGGCAGGGCGCCGACCCACGGCTGCCGCTCGAGCTGGCGCTCGTGAAGGTGACGAAGCCGGGCTCCGACCTCTCGCGCGAGTCGCTGGCGTTCCGCGTCGAGCAGCTGGAGCAGCGCCTGACTGGCGCTCCGGCCGCCGTCTCCGCCCCGGCCCCGGCCGCCCCACCCGCCCCCCAGCAGCAGCCGGAGCAGCCGACGCCGGCCGCGCCGCAGCCTCCGCCGGAGTCCGCCGCCACGCCGATCGAGACGCCGCCGCTCGAACTCGAGCAGCTGCAGGACGCGTGGCAGCGAACCGTGCTCCCCGCAGTGCAGTCACGCTCGATTCCCGTCGCGTCGCTGCTCGGCGAGGCGCGTCCGGCGGTGCTCGAAGGCGAGACACTGACGCTCGAGTTTCCCGCGACCGCCGACTTCCATCGCCGCCAGGCGGAGGAGCCGAAAAACGTCGGTGTCATCCGGGATGCGCTCTACGAGGTCACGGGCCATCGGCTCGCGGTGACGCTCGCACTCGGCGACGCGCCCGACGCGGTCGAGGAGGACGCCGACGACCCGCTCACCGAGGAAGCCTTGATCTCGATGCTGCAGGACAAGTTCGACGCCCACGAAGTGGAGGAGAACAGGTGAGCAAGCTCGACATGAACAAGCTGATGCAGCAGGCGCAGCAGATGCAGTCGCAGATGCAGCAGGCGCAGGAAGAGGCCGCGAACGAGATCGTCGAGGCGTCTGCCGGCGGCGGCATGGTGACCGTGAAGGCGACGGGCGGCGGCGAGATCGTTGGGATCACGATCGATCCGAAGGCGATCGACCCCGACGATCCCGAAATGCTCGCCGACCTCGTGCTCGCCGCCGTCAACGAGGCGCTCCGCTCGGCGAGCGCGCTGATGGAGTCGAAGATGCAGGGAATGCTGCCCGGCGGCCTCGGCGGCCTGGGGTTGCCTGGCCTCTAGAGAGCCCGAGTTCTCCACAGCTTTTCCCCGGTTCGCCGCCTGTCCTTCCGCCCAGGTCTTGCGTTTTCCACAGGGTCGAGTACAGTCCGACCTCCCCGGAAGGTCGGGGATTGGGAGAGAGGAAAGGCGGCGAACTTGGCGGTGGAGACCGGTCGCACTGCGGTGCTCCTGGACCGACAGCTTCTGTGGCTGGAAGCGCTCGAGGGGATCCTCGCGCGCATCGACGTCCACGTGGCGGGCAAGGCGACTGCGTCCGCGCGGGCGCTCGAGTTGATCGCCGAGCACCGGCCCGATGTCTTCCTGACGGGAATCCGAATGGCGGACGGCGAGATGGACGGGATCGCCTGCATCGGGCACGCACGCGAGACGATTCCCGACCTCCGGGTCGTCGTCGTCTCGTCCCTGACGGGCATCGAGCACATCGACCGGGCGCTCGCAGCAGGCGCAGCGGCCTACGTCGTCAAGACGGCGCATCCGGACGATCTGGCGACCGCGGTCCGGCAGGCGTTCCAACCGTCCGTGTACTTCCCGGCGCCGCGCGGCGCCGGCGGAAGCCGCGAGACAGACGAGGCACACGTGCTCCGGCTGACCCCGCGCGAGCGCGAGATCCTCCGGCTCGTCGCCGAGGGGCACTCCAACGCGACGCTCGCGAAGATGCTCTGGGTGACCCAGCAGACGGTCAAGTTCCACCTCTCGAACGTCTACCGGAAGCTCGGCGTCTCGAACCGGACCGAGGCGTCCCGCTGGGCCCAGCTGAACGGGCTGCTGCCACCTCCGAACGGCCAGGCTCAACCCACGCAACCGCAGCTCTAACAGCGGATACGTCCGGAACGGACGGCTAGGGTGAACGGGATGCTGAGCCCCTCCGTCGACAACCTCGTCGCGCAGCTCACCCGCCTGCCCGGGATCGGCTCCCGCACCGCCCAGCGGCTTGCCTTCCATCTCCTCTCGGCCGGCAAGGAGGAGGCGCTCGCCCTCGCAACGGCGATCGAGGAGGTCAAGGAGCGGGTGCGGTTCTGCCGCGAGTGCGGCAACCTCACCGAGGAGGAGCTGTGCTCGATCTGCCTCGACCAGCGGCGCGACCGAACCGTCGTCTGCGTCGTCGAGCAGCCGGTCGACGTGATCTCGCTCGAGCGCACCCACGAGTACCGCGGCCTCTATCACGTCCTCGGCGGCTCGCTTTCTCCCCTCGACGGGGTCGAGCCCGAGCACCTCCGCATCGACGAGCTGCTGCGCCGCGTCGCCGGCGGCGAGATCACCGAGGTCGTGCTGGCGACGAACCCGAACATGACCGGAGAGGCGACCGCGGCGTACCTCGCCGACCGCCTGCGCGACCGCGCCACGGTGACGCGGCTCGCGAGCGGCCTGCCCGTCGGCGGCGACCTCGAGTACGCCGACGAGGTGACCCTCGGCAGAGCGCTCGCAGGCCGGCGCGAGATCTAGACGGAAATCACGCAAAGAGCGGCTTTTCGCACGGATCGGAGTTGACGCAGCTCAGCTCGCCGCCTAGATTGGCCTCACTGAACCGACGGGCCCTCGGGTTCGTCGGTTCAGTGTTTTTTGCGGGGCTTTTCCGAGTCGTCCCCGGAGCCTCATCTACACTCGCCGGCATGGCTGCGACCGAGTACGAAGCCGTTCCGGCCGTCGACGCCGACGCGCCGGCGCCACACCTCGGCACGCTCGTGCTCAAGTTCGGCGGTACCTCGGTCGCCGACCCCGAGAAGCTGAAGCGCGTGGCAGCGCGGCTCGTGGCCGCGCGCGAAGCAGGCCAGCGCGTCGTCGGCGTCCTCTCGGCGATGGGCCACACGACCGACGAGCTGCTGGAGCTTGCCGGCCAGGTCTCGGCGACGCCGCATCCGCGCGAGCTCGACATGCTCGTCTCGGTCGGGGAGCGAATCTCGTGCGCCCTCGCGGCCATGGTGATCCACGACCTGGGCCACGAGGCGATCTCGCTGACGGGCTCGCAGGCCGGCATCGTCACCGACACGGTGCACGGCAAGGCGAAGATCGTCGAGGTGCGTGCCCGCCGGATCCACGAAGCGCTCGACGAGGGGACGATCGTCCTCGTCGCCGGCTTCCAGGGGGTCTCGACCGCGTTCGAGGTGACGACGCTCGGCCGCGGCGGCTCCGACACGACCGCGGTGGCGCTCGCAGCCGCCCTCGGCGCCGACCACTGCGAGATCTACACGGACGTTCGCGGCGTCTACTCAGCCGACCCACGCCTCGTCCCGGCCGCACGCAAGCTGACGCGCGTCAGCTTCGACGAGATGCTCGAGATGGCGTCCTCCGGCGCCCGCGTGCTGGCCACCCGCTCGATCGAGGTCGCGCGTAGTCACAATGTCCGCCTGCACGTCCGGTCCAGCTTCGAGGAAGGAGACGGGACGTGGATCGAGGAGGAGAGCGTGGAGATGTTGGAGAAAGCGTTGATCTCGGGCGTGGTGCACCTGCGCGAAGAGACCGTCTACCGGGTCGAGGCGCACGACCGCCGCCCGGCTCTTCGGCGCGCTCGCCGGGGCCTCCGTGAACGTCGACACGATCGTGCAGACCAACGCTGAGATCGTCTTCTCCGCTCCGGTCGAGGACAAGGCCGATGCTGCGCGCACGCTCGATGACCTGGGCGTCTCCTGGAGCGCCCGCGACGACCTCGGCAAGGTCAGTCTCGTCGGCGCCGGCATGAAGAGCCACCCCGGCGTCGCGGCCAAGACCTTCGCGACGCTGGAGGCGGCCGGGATCGAGGCGACGATCGTCTCTACCTCGCCGATCAAGATCGCCTGCCACGTCCCGTCGAGCGATGTCGACCGCGCCGTGCAGGCCCTGCACGAGGCGTTCGAGCTTGCCTAGCCCGCGCCTAGCGGTCGTCGGCGCGACCGGCGCAGTCGGAACGATCACGGTCGAGCTGCTGCGGGAGCGCGGCTACCGGGATGTACGCCTGTTCGCCTCGGCGCGGTCGGCCGGAAAGGAGCTCGGCGGGACGACCGTCGAGGAGGCGACCCCGGCCGTGCTCGCCGCGGGCGATCTCGACCTCTGCCTCTTCTCGATCGGCACCGAGGCGAGCCGCGAGCTCGTCCCCCACGCCGTCCGCGGCGGGGCGGTCTGCGTCGACAAGTCGGCGGCCTACCGGCTCCAGCCGGGCGTCCCCCTGGTCGTCCCGGAGGTGAACGGCGACCGCACGGCGGAGCACCAGGGCATCGTCGCGAACCCGAACTGCTGCGCGATCCCGCTCACGTGCGCGCTGAAACCACTGCACGACGCGGCCGGGCTCTCGCGCGTGCGGGTGGCCACCTATCAGTCGGTGTCGGGCGCCGGCGCGCAGGCGATGGAACGTCTGCGAGCGCAGTCGCAGGACGAGAACGACCTGCAGATGGACTGGGCGTTCGACGGCGTCGAGTTCGACGAGGAGGAGAAGCTGCGGGAGGAGACGCGCAAGATCCTCGAGCTGCCGGCGCTGCCGGTGAGCGCGGCCTGCGTGCGCGTGCCGGTGCTCGTCGGGCACGCAGAGGCGATCTGGATCGAGACGGAGGAGCCGCTCTCGGCCGAGCAGGCAGCCTCGATTCTCGCCGGCGCGCCCGGGATCCGGCTGGAGCAGTTCCCGACGCCCGGCCACGCTGCGGGCGGCGACGACGTCCTCGTCGGCCGGATCCGCAAGGATCCAACCTGCGAGAACGGCCTGGCGCTCTTCGTCGTCGGCGACAACCTGCGCAAGGGTGCCGCGCTGAACGCGATCCAGATCGCCGAGCTTCTGCTCGCCCAGCAGCGCGTCGCCGCGTAGTGCGCGATCCGCTGCCAGTCGACCTACGCGAGGCGAACGCGCGCTACGCCGCGAACTGGGGCGAGAAGGCGTCGCTCGTGCGGACCCCCGCACGGAGGCTCGCGATCCTCACGTGCATGGATGCGCGCGTCGACCCGGCCCGCGCGCTCGGGCTGGAGGAGGGCGATGCGCACGTGATCCGGAACGCGGGCGGCGTCGCGAGCGATGACGCACTCCGCTCGCTCGTGATCTCGAACCGGCTGCTCGGGACCGACACCGCTTACGTGATCGGGCACACACAGTGCGGGATGATCTCGTTCACGAACGAGGAGCTGTACACCCAGCTCGAGCATGAGGGCGTTGACGCGCGCTGGCTCGACTTCCTGCCCTTCAAGGAGATCGAGGCGAGTGTCGCCGGCGCTGTGCGGAGGCTGCAGACGACCCCGCTCCTGCCCGACGACTACCGCGTCGAGGGCTTCGTCCTCGACGTGGCAACCGGACGGCTGCAGCCGGTGGAGGCGGCGTGAGCCTGCTTGCGAGCGTCTTCTCGACGCTCTCCCTGCTGGCGGCGCCGCCGCCGACTCTCGTGGCCGCCGGCGACATCGCCTCGTGCTCGTCGACCGGAGACGAGGCGACGGCCGCCCTCGTCGCGCGGATCCCGGGCACGGTCGCCATTCTCGGCGACGCCGTCTACGAGCGCGGAACGGAGGGAGAGTTTCGCGACTGCTACTCCTGGCGAGCGTTTCGGAACCGCACGCGTGCGGCGCTCGGCAACCACGAGTACAACACGCCGTCGGCGGCGCCCGCGAAGGCGTACTTCAGCCTCCCCGACCGCGGCTACTACCTCTACACGCTCGGCACCTGGCTCGTCGTCGTCCTGAACTCGAACTGCGAACCCGCCGGTGGCTGCGAGCTGGGCTCCCCGCAGCAGCGCTGGCTCGAGCAGGTGCTGGCCGCGCGCCCTCGACGGTGCACGCTGGCCTACTTTCACCACCCGCGCTTCAGTTCCGGCCTGCACGGATCCGACCCGTCAATGGCGGCGCTCTGGGAGACGCTTGCGCGCGGCCGCGCCGACGTCGTGCTCGCCGGCCACGACCACCATTACGAGCGCTTTGCCCCGATCTCGGGAATCCGGTCGTTCGTGGTCGGAACCGGCGGGCGCGGCCGCTATCCGGTCGTGCGGCGGCTGCCCGCCAGCCGCGTCGTCAACACAGAGACGTTCGGCGTGCTGCGGCTGACGCTGCGGCCGGGGGCGTACGACTGGCGCTTCGTTCCGGTCGCCGGCTCGACGTTCACCGATGCCGGCTCGGCGCAATGCCGCTGACGGTCAGGGCCGCTGACGGTCAGGGCCGCTGACGGTCAGGGCCGCTGACGGTCAGGGACGCTGCGGCACCGGCGCCGGCGTGAACGCCTCTTTGACGATCCGGAGCACTGCCTCCCGCTTCCCTTCGGCGACGGGCGCAAGGCCGGCGAGCTCGAGCCGCGAGAGCTCGACGCGGCCCTGCTGGCGCACCGTCTCGAAGCCGAAGTCGGCGAGGAAGTCGCGCGGGAAGACCGTTCGGTGGACGAGAAAGCGCTCGTACGCCGACTCGCCCTCCGGGTAGCGGTAGGAGAACGCCTCCAGGGCCTTCGCGCCCTTGTCCCGCGCCTCGCCGATCGCGGCGAGGAAGAGCGACTGCTCGACCCAGAGTGCCGCCTTCGACTCGAGGAAGAGGCAGGTGACGAGCACCGCGTCGTCGCTCGGGGGTCCCGCGGGCAGCTCGGACGCGTGCGGGAAGAGGTGCGACGGGCCGTACTGGATCGAGCCGAGCACGCGGCCGTCGTCGTCGCGGTAGAACGCGCCCCAGGCGCCCCACTCCTCCTCGGCGCGCTCCGTCCAACGCTCCTTCTCGACGGTCCGGCCCTGCCGAGACTGCCACCAGACGCACGACTGGCAGACGGCAGGCGCGCGCTCGAGCGTCGCGCCGGTCAGGCCGAAGACGCGCTGTGCCACTCGTCCACGACGATGTCGACGGTCTCGGGACGCACGTCCGCCATTCGGGCCAGGCAGTCGGCGACATGTGCCTGCACCTCGGCGCCGACCGCGCCCGCGTTCGCGCCCCAATCCAGCGCGAGGTGGAGCTCGATCCCGACTCGCCCATCCTCCCGCGTCACCTTGACACCGTCGTGCCGGTGGAGCGCGCTCCGGACGAGGTCGTGAACCCCGGCCACCTCGCGCGCAGCGTCGGCCGCGTAGGTGCCGAGCACCTCGGGCGAGATCAGTGACTGGCCCTCGGTCACGCTGTTGATCTTAGAGCGAGCTCGGTCGCCTCGGGCCGGGCGAAGAACCGGAACGGGACGAAGGTGGTGCCGAGCCCGGGCGAGACGTGCAGCGTGACGCCGCGTTCTCGGTACACACCCTCGTTCAGGCGCGAGCGCAGGTGAGCGAGCCGCAGCTTGCCGCCGGGATAGGGCAGGACGATCTGGCCGGCATGCATGTGCCCGGCGAGCACGAGCTGGTACCCGTCGGCACGAAGCCTCGGGTAGTGGCTGAGCAGGATCCGCAGGCCGGCGGCATTGTCCGGAGGCGGCACGGGCGCACCCAGCCGAGGAGCGACTCCTGCAATCTGCACCCGCTCAACCCGCAAAGCGACGGTGCGGGAGTCGTCGAGCAGCAGCGTCGCCGGGAGGCCTTCGAGGTCGCCGGGGCGGGAGAAGGGGTCACGGGTTGTCCGGACATCGTGGTTTCCGAGGACGACGTAGGCGTTCAGCCCGGCGAGCAGCTCCTCGAGCGTCGCACGACCCTTCGGACTCGAGAGCAGGTCGCCCGTGACGACGACGAGGTCAGGCTTTCGCTCTCGCACCCAGGCAACGGCTCTGCGCGCTGCCGTCTCCCCTCGCGACGGCGGCCCGAGGTGAAAGTCGGAGAGGTGCGCGATCCGCACGCCGTCGAGCTCGGGCGGCAGATCGTCGACCGGCAGGTCGAGCAACCGCAGGCGCACCCAGCCGGCCTCGAACCAGCCGTACGCCAGGGCAACCGCTACGAGAGCGGTCGCCCCGATCGTGATCCAGAGAGTGATCAGGCCCGGCGCCCCCCAGGATCACCGGGCCTGAAACCGTCCCTCCAGTCATGAAGACGTCGGAACGGCCGGAACCTTGCTCTCACACGGAGAGTTTCTCGAGCACCGGATCCACGGAGACGACGTGACGCTTGAACTTGAGCTCCGAGTCGGTCAGCCCGGCGGCGACGCCGATCAGCTGCGAGAGGTGGAGGATCGGCATCTGGAAATCCTTGCCGGTCTTCTTCTTCAGCTTCGTCTGCCACGCGTCGAGCGACAGGTGGCAGAGCGGGCACGGGGTGACGATTGCATCCGCCCCGGCCTCCTTCGCCTGCTCGATCGGCTGGATCAGCTCGTCGAGCGCAGTCTCCTCCCGAGCCTGGATGATCGGGAAGCCACAGCACTTGATCTTCGCGGGATAGTCGATCGCCTCGCCGCCGCACGCCTCGATGATTCGCTCGAGCGAGGACGGCCGGTCGGGGTCCTCGAATCCGAGCAGTTTCGACGGCCGCAGGATCTGGCAGCCGTAGAACGGCGCCACCTTCAGGCCCTTCAGGCCCTTGTGCGCAGCCGTCTTCAGCAGGTCGTAGCCCTCGCCGGCGGCGACGAGCCAGAGGAAGTGCAGCACCTCGACCGTTCCCTTGTACTCCGGGACGCCGACTTTCGCGAGGTTGTCGTTGACCCGCTCCAACAGCACCGTGTCGCCCTGCAGCTGGTGATTCGCCTGGCGCAGGTTGAGCGTGCAGACGTTGCAGACGGTCATCAGCGTGTCGCAGCCCGTGGCCTCGGCGTAGGCGAGGATGCGCGCGTTCAGGTGCAGGTAGTAGTCCGGCTCGGCCTCGTGGATGTCCCCGGCGCCGCAGCACGTGACCGTCTCGAGCTCGACGAGCTCGAGCCCGACCTTCGGGGACAGGGCCTGCGTCGAGATGTCGAGCTCTTTCGCCGAGAGCGACGCCAGGCAGCCCTTGTAGTAGGCGACTTTCCTCACTCGCCACCCCCGCTCGTGGGCTCCTCGCCGGGGGTCACGTCCGCCGAGTCGCGACTGGCATGGCCGTCGCCGTGCTCGTGCTCGAGGCGGGACAGGGCACGCTCGCCCTGGACGATCCCGAGCGCACCGTCGCGGCCCTGCTCCTTGACCAGGTCGAAGAGGGCTCGCGACTCCTTGACCCCCTCGGCCACGTGCGGCGGGAACGGCACCGGCACTTTGCCGTGCTTGAGCAGCCCCATCGCGAACTTCATCTCCTTGATCGAGGAGACGATGCCCTGCGTCTTGGGCACGAGCTCGGTCTCGCGCAGCCAGCCCGTCGTCTTCGCGGAGTTGACGAACCAGTTGGCGTGCTTCGCGCCCATGTCGTCGTCGATCCCGTGGTGCATCGCCTCGGCGCCGAGCTTGGCGATCGCGTCGCGCGGGTCGACGCCCTTCGGGCAGCGCTCGTTGCAGAAGTAGCAGCGCGTGCACTCCCAGATCCCGTGCTGGCCGGAGTACGCGTCGAGGCGCTCCGCCGTGGCCGCGTCGCGTGGGTCACCGACGAAGCGCATCCCCTTCGCGAGCGCCTGCGGACCGAGGAACTCAGGCTCGGCGTCCCACGCGTTGCACTCCGAGACGCAGCAGCCGCAGTTGATGCAGAGCGACTCCTTGTGGATCACGTTCATCCGCTCCTGCGAGACCACGTTTTCGCGCCCGTCCTCGGGCTGGTCGTAGCCGGGCTGGAGGTAGGGCTTCATCGCGTTGAACTTGGCCCAGAACGGCTCCATGTCGACGACGAGGTCCTTGACGACCGGCAGGTTCCCCATCGCCGAGACGACCGGCACGTGACCGCTGCGGGCGATGTCGTACATGCGCGTCTTGCACGCGAGCACTGCGGCGCCGTCCATGCGCATCCCGCACGAGCCGCAGATCATCATCCGGCAGCTCTTGCGGTACGCGAGCGAGCCGTCCAACCGGTCCTTGACGATGTCGAGGCAGTCGAGCAGCGTCACCCACTCGGGCGCCTCGAACTCGTACAGCTTCAGCTCGCGCTCGCCCGTCGCGCTCGAGGAGCGCCAGATCTTGAGCGCGACGTCGATCGTCGTCTCCGGCTTGTGCGCAGTCTGCTCGACGGCCATCAGTAGGTCCTCTCCTTGGGCTGCCACTTCGTCATCGTCACGGGCCGCCAGTCGAGGCTCGGCTCGCCGTCCTCCCAGGTCACGAGCGTGTGCCGGAGGAAGTTCTCGTCGTCGCGGTCCGGGAAGTCGTGCGGGCGCGCGTGGGCGCCGCGGCTCTCCTTGCGGGCGATCCCGCAGACGACCATGCAGGCCGCGAGCTCGAGCAGGAAGCCGAGCTCGAGCGCCTGGGTCAGGTCGCTGTTGAAGACGTCGCCCTTGTCCTCGACGACCACCTTCTCGTAGCGCTCGCGCAGCCCTTCGACGATGTCCCCCTGCTGCTGCATCTGCTCCTCGCGGCGGAAGACGCCGAAGTTCTCGTGCATCGTCGTCGCGAGCTCGTCGCGGATCCGCCACGGACGCTCGCCGTCGGTGCGCGCGAGCAGGGTCTTCACGTCGCGCTCGGCGTCGGTGAGCTGCGACCTCGGCACCGCCACCGTCGTGTGCGAGAGCGCGTACTCGGCCGCATGGCCGCCCGATCGCCGGCCGTAGGTGATCGTCTCCATCAGCGCGTTGCCGCCGAGCCGGTTCGCGCCGTGCACCGAGACGCACGCGACCTCGCCTGCGGCATAGAGGCCCTCGAGCGACGTCGCCCCCCAGACGTCGGTGTCGACGCCCCCCATGTGGTAGTGAGCGCCGGGGCGGACCGGGATCGGCTCGTTGATCGGGTCGATGCCCGCGAACACCATCGAGAGCTCGCGCGTTCCGGGCAGACGCTCGAGAATCTTCTCGGCGCCGAGGTGCCGCAGGTCGAGCAGGACGTTCCCGTCGACTCCACGCCCCTCGTCGATCTCGGTCTGCTCGGCCCGGGAGATGACGTCGCGCGAGGCGAGTTCCATCGCGTTCGGCGCGTAGCGCTGGAGGAAGCGCTCACCCTCGGAGTTGAAGAGGTACGCGCCCTCGCCGCGGCAGCCCTCGGTGATGAGCACGCCGGTCGGGGAGAGCGTCGTCGGGTGGAACTGCATCATCTCCATGTCCTTCAGCGGGACGCCGACGCGCAGAGCCATCGTCATCGCGTCGCCCGTGCAGGAGTAGGCGTTCGTCGTCCCGACATAGAGCCGGCCGGCGCCACCGGTGGCGAGGATCGTCGCCTTGGCGCCGATCGCCTTCAGGCCGCCGTTCATCAGATCCCACGCGATCACGCCCTGGCAGCGGTCGTCGTCCACGACCAGGCGCCAGCCGAAGTACTCCTCGTAGACCCGGATGTCGCGCTTGACGAGCTGCTCGTAGAGCACCTGGATGAGAACGTGCCCCGTGATGTCGGCGGCGTACGCGGTTCGCGGAGCGCCGGCGGCGCCGAAGGGCCGCTGCGCGATCCTGCCGTCCTCGGTGCGGGAGAAGACTGCGCCCCAATGCTCGAGCTGGTAGACGTCGTCGGGCGCCTCGTTGCAGAGGATCTCGATCGCGTCCTGATCCCCGAGATAGTCGGAGCCCTTGACGGTGTCGTAGGCGTGGGTCTCGGGATCGTCCTCGGAGGCATTCCCGAGCGCGGCGTTGATGCCGCCCTCGGCCGCGCCGGAGTGGCTGCGGGTCGGGTGCAGCTTCGAGACGATGGCGACGTCGGCGCCCGCATCGTGAGCTTCGATCGCGGCGCGCATGCCTGCGCACCCCGCCCCGATCACGAGTACGTCGTGCTTCGCGTCCACCGACGTTGACGCTATCCGAAAGGGTGCAGCCGGTGCGCCGCTAGCGCTGGCCCCTGCTCTGCTACACGCGGGCTGCCTCGGCAAGAGGTGTGGCGTGGGGTCAGGTTTGCGCGAACGCAGACCTGACCCCGTTCCTACGGCTATGCGTTCGCGCAGATTGCGTACGCGGACACGAAGCCGCCGAGAGGCAGTTCCCAGACGACATTGACGACCCAGCCAGAGCCATCGGCCCGGTTCGAGAAGCCGTGGACCGGACGACTCGCGTAGGCCTTTCCGCCGTGGACGAACTCACCTCCGCCGACGACCTTCTTCCCAGCGGGGCACTCGGCGACCAGATTCGTGGAGTAGTCGGCACGCTCGACAATTCCACTGTCGACGATCTGGTACCCCGCGAGACCGCCTGCCGGCCCCTGCGGTCCAGCAGCGCCGGTATCGCCCTTCGCCCCTTGCGGACCCTGCGGTCCTACCGGCCCCTGAGTGCCAGGCGCACCCTGATCACCTCGCTGACCCTGCTCCCCGGCAGCTCCGTCCTCCGCAAACAGCTGCCAGACGGCTTCGTCCTCTCCGGGGGCCGGCGGGCACGAGGACGTGCCGCCGCCGAAGACACATCCACCACCCGTCTCCTGACGCGCGATCCAAACCACACCGTTATCGCGGACGAGGTCGCCGACCGAGTAGTTCGGCGCACCGGCACCGACGCCGCCCCGCCAGTCGCCGCGCCAGACGACGCCCGCTCCGGCATCGCCCTTGTCGTCCTTCGGGCCCGTGGACCCTGAGCTCGACGTCCGCAGATCTACCCCGCTCGCCGCTGCGCCAGGCCCCGCTCGCCCTGCACGCCCGGCACGCCCTGGCCGCGCCCGGCTGTCGCCCTTCGCGCCGGCCGCTCCCTGAATCGCCCTTCACGCCCTGCGGGCCGGCGAGCCCCTGCGACCCCTGATCGCCTTTCGGTCCCGTTCTGGCTCCAGCTGATCGGGACCTCCCACTTGGTGCACGTCTTGCCAGCCTGCGCGTCGATCACCCGCAGCAGGCCCGTGTTCCTCTCGTAGCAGCCGCTGATCACGGCCGACTCACTGCTTGGAATCGCCGCGTAGCCCACGCCACCGGCGACGAGCAGCATCAGCGCCGCAGCGCCGAACGCGTACCGCTTCATGCTCGTTCCCCCTCTCGCGCCCGCGGCGCCTCGACCTCGTCTGTAATTGACAGGAATGCCAGCCCAAACACACAACCGCAACCGGCCGAACGGCTCATTTCGCCGTCGTTCCGACCCACGGGAAACCCCCGGTGTCACCGAACGCGAGCAGCACGACGAGCTCCGTTCGCGAGCGGACGCCGAGCTTGCGGTAGACCCGCGTCAGGTGCCACTCGACTGTCTTCCCGCTCAGCCTGAGCTGCTCGGCGATCTCCTCGTTTCGCATTCCGCGCCCCACGAGCGTCGCCACTTCCCACTGCGTCGGCGTCAGGTTCATGCCGCGAGAGTAGGACGGCCCCGTGCGCGGTCGCGCCGGGGAAAACCCTAGGTTCAACAGTTCTAAGCTTGTGCCGTGCTGATCGGCCGAGGGTCTGAACGAGCTGAGCTCGACGCGCTGCTCGAGCAGGCGGCGGCCGGGTCTGGCGGCAGCCTCCTCCTTCGGGGCGAGCCGGGAATCGGCAAGTCGGCTCTCCTCGACTACGCCGCCGCGCAGGCCGTCGGGTTTCGCGTTCTGCGCGCAGCCGGCGTCGAGTCGGAGTCCGAGCTCGCCTTCTCGGCGCTCCACGAGCTCCTCATCCCGGTCATTGAGCTGGCGGACACGCTGCCGCCCCCTCAGCGCGGCGCGATCCTCGGTGCCTTTGCCCTCGCTCCCCCAGCCGGAGCCGGCGTGGGCGCGATCGCGGCCGCCACGCTCGGTCTCTTCGCCCTCGCAGCCGAGAGGGAACCGCTGCTCTGCCTCGTCGACGACGTCCACTGGACCGATGCGGCGTCGACGCAGGCTCTGGCGTTCGTCGCGAGAAGACTGCGGCTGGAAAGAGTCGCCGTCGTCTGCGCGGTCCGCAGGGACTCGGAAGTCCGCTGGGAGGGAGTGCGGGAGCTCGCCATCGCGCCGCTGGAGCGCGAGTCGGCGGCGGCTCTGCTGGATCGAGCCGCCGGAGCAATCGCACCCGACGTCGCTGACCGGCTGCTGGACGCTGCCGGCGGCAATCCTCTGGGCATCCTCGAGCTGCCAACGGCCCTGAGCTCTTCACAGCTGGCCGGGCTGGCGCCGCTCGCGGAGCCGCTCGTCACAACCCGGCGGCTCGAGACGACGTTCCTGCGCCGCGCGAGAACGCTCTCGCCCGCGACTCGTGCGGCGCTGATCGAAGCTGCCGCTGCGGACGTGCGGCTGCCGGCGTCCGCGGGGCTCGCGGAAGCCGAAGCGGCCGGGCTCGTCGAGCTCGACAGCGGCAGAGTCGCGTTCCGGCACCCACTCGTCCGGTCCGCTGTCTACGGGGACGCCACCGCCGAAGAGCGGCGCACAGCACACGCGGCGGTGGCGGCACGTCTCGATCCCGAGCAGGAGCCCGACCGTCAGGCCTGGCATCGAGCCCTCGCAGCAATCGGCCCTGACGAGACAATTGCGGAGAACCTCGAGCGAACGGCTGCGCGGGCTCGGCAGCGCGGAGGTGTGCTGGCCGAAGCGCGCGCGCTCGAGAAAGCGGCAGACCTCTCGGTCGACCCGGCTTCACGCGCAGTCCGGCTCGCCGGCGCAGCGTCGGCGGCCCACGACGCCGGGCATCGCGATCACGCGTGGGATCTGGCGGAGCAGGCTCTCGTCCTCACGGACGATCCGCTGGTGCGCGCCGACGTCCAGGGGCTGCGCGTGGACATCCTCTATTGGCAAGGAGACGCCGATGCGGCACGTCAGCTGGCAGCCGCCGAGGTCGACGCGGTTCGTCCGCACGATCCGGCGCGGGCGGCCCGCATCCTGAACGCGATGGGACTCGTGCTGAGCCAGCGGCTCGAGTCGGCTGACGCGCTCGAGGTCTACCAGCGTGCGCACACGCTCGTGCACGAGCCGCGACCGATCGGCCCGAGCCACATAGCGCACACCCTGCTTCGCCTCGGCCGCTTCGAGGAGGGCCGCAGCTGGCTCGCGCGGGCGGCCGGCCTCGAGGAGGCCGTCGGGCCAACCGGAGCGGCGGTCGAGATCAGCTGGTCACTGACGATGACGGAGGAGTACGACCGGGCACGGACAATCATCGAGCGCGCAATCGTCGCGCACCGCCGGAACAGTGCGCTGGCCGAGCTCGCCTTTTCTCTGAACGGGCTGGTCTACCTCGAGACTCGCGTCGGCCGGCTGGCCGCGGCACATGCGGCCGGAACCGAGTCCGTCCAGCTCTCCGCAGAGATCGGGGGGCGCGTCCAGCAATCGTCGGGTCTGGGTCGGCTCGCGACCGTGGAGGCACTGCTCGGGCTCGATGACGAGGCGAGACTGCACGCCGGTCAGGCACTCGCAGCGGCCGAGCCGATCGAAGCGCGACGCATCGTCGCGGAAACGCGCCACGCGCTCGCCCTGGTCGAGCTGACAGGCGGTGACGCGGAGGCTGCGGTGGAGCAGCTGGAGGCGACCGAGGCGCTGCTTCGGCCGGCCGGAGTCGGCGAGCCGGGATTCGTTCCGTTCGGCGCCGACCTCGTTGAGGCGTACGTCCGGGCCGGGAGACCGGCCGACGCCGAGACTGCGCTCGAGCGTTTCGAAGAGCAGGCGACCCTCAGCGGCCGGCGCTGGGCGCTCGCTGCGGCCGCGCGTTGCAGTGCGCTGCTCGGCCGAGCAGGGTACGAGGTAGCGCTCGCCCTGCACGAGCAGGACAGGCGGCCGCTCGAACGAGCTCGAACTCAGCTGCTGGCCGGCGAGCAGCTGCGGCGATCGGGGCAGCGCGTCGCGGCCCGCAACGCGCTCCGAAGCGCGCTCAGCGAGCTGGAGCGGCTCGGGGCGCGCCCCTTGGCGGAACGCGCACGGACTGAGCTCGCTGCATCGGGCGAACGGCTTCGCGCCGCTCCCGACGCGCGGGAGGAGCTCACACCTCAAGAGCTCCAGGTGGCGACGATCGTCGCGCGCGGAGCCTCGAACAAGGAAGCCGCGGGCCAGCTCTTCCTCAGCCCGAAGACGATCGAGTTTCACCTGCGGAACGCCTACCGAAAGCTCGGCGTCACGTCGCGCACGCAACTCGCGAACGTTCTGCGCGAGCGCGTCGAGGTCTAGGCGCGCGGCCCGCCGGCGACGATGTTGTCGTCGGCGTCGAACTTCTCGAAGTTGTTCCGGAACAACGTCGCCAGCTCGCGGGCTTTCGCGTCGTACGCAGTCGGGTCGGCCCACGTCAGCCGCGGGTTCAGCAGGCTCGACTCGACGCCCGGCACCGCCACCGGCACCTTGAAGCCGAAGAGCGGATCCTCGCGATACTCGACTCCGGCCAGGTCGCCCGAGAGCGCAGCACGCAGCAGGGCGCGCGTCGCCTGGATCGGCATCCGCCGGCCCTCGCCGTACTGGCCTCCGGTCCAGCCCGTGTTGACGAGCCACACGCCGGCGCCGTGCTCGTCGAGCTTCTTCGCGAGCAACCTGGCGTACACGACCGGAGGCTGCGGCAAGAACGGCGCCCCGAAGCAGGCCGAGAAGGTCGGCTGCGGCTCCTTGACGCCGATCTCGGTGCCGGCGAGCTTCGCCGTGAAGCCGGACAGGAACCAGTAGAGCGCCTGGTCGCGGCTCAGCCGGGCGATCGGCGGCAGGATCCCGAAGGCGTCCGCCGTCAGCATCACCACCGAGCGCGGGTGGCCGGCACGCTTCGCCGGCAGCGCGTTCGCGATCTGCTCGAGCTTGTACGCGGCGCGCGTGTTCTCGGTCTTCGAATCGTCGTCGAGATCGACGACTCCGCGCTCGTCGAGGACGACGTTCTCGAGGATCGTCCCGAAGCTGCGCGTCGTCCGGTAGATCTCGGGCTCGGCCTCGGCGGAGAGCCGGATCACCTTGGCGTAGCAGCCGCCCTCGAAGTTGAAGACGCCGTCGTCGCCCCAGCCGTGCTCGTCGTCGCCGATCAGGCGCCGTTCCGGGTCTGCTGAGAGTGTTGTCTTACCGGTGCCCGAGAGCCCGAAGAAGACCGCGACATCGCCGTCCTCGCCGACATTGGCCGAGCAGTGCATCGGGAAGACGCTCTCCAGCGGCAGCCGGTCGTTCATCAGCGTGAAGATCGACTTCTTGATCTCCCCGGCGTAGAAGCTGCCACCGATCAGCACCTCCTGCCGCGACGGGTGCAGGACGACGAAGGTGCTGCTGCGGGTGCCGTCGGCATCGGGGTCGGCCTCGAGCCCGGGGGCGTGCAGGACGAGCGCCTGCGGCTCGAAGTCTCGCAGCTCGTCGTCGGACGGATCGATGAACATCGTCTTCGCAAAGAGGGCGTGATAGGGGTGGTTCGTGACGACGCGAACCGCGATCCGATGCTTGGGGTCGGCGCCCGCGAACGCATCGACGATGTAGAGGTCGTTGTCGCCGATGTGCTCGACGACCTTCTCGCGCAGGCCCTCGAAGTGCTCCTCCGAGAGCGCGGCGTTGACGTCGCCCCACCAGATCCGTTTCTCCGAGCCCGGCTCGCGGACGACGAACTTGTCCTTGGGCGAACGGCCGGTGTGCTTGCCCGTGTCGACCGCGAGCGGACCGCCCTCGGCAAGGCGTCCGTCGCCGCGCTTGAGCGCGTGCGCGTAGAGCATCGAGGTCGTCGGGTTGCGGAAGACCTCGCCGGCGGCGCGGATGCCGTGCTCGGAGAGGCCCGTCGCTGGCTCAGCGATCGCCACGCGTGCATGGTAGGTGCTCGCGGGGTTCCGGGTCGGGGTTACGCTCGCAGCGTGCGCGCTCGGGAGCTCGGCATCGACATCGGCCGGCTCCCGTCCGGCCCCGCCGACGCGATCACGGACGTGCCCGGGATCGCTGTCGGCCACGCGACGCTGATTGAGGGCGAAAGCGTCCGCACGGGCGTCACCGTTGTCGTGCCTCCCGCCACCTGCGCTTTCGCGGGAGCGCACCGGATCAACGGCAACGGCGAGCTGACCGGGCTCGAATGGGTTCGCGACTCCGGTCTGCTGACGACTCCGATCGGGCTCACGAACACGCACTCGGTGGGCGTCGTCCGGGACGCGATCGCCGCCCGGATGTCGCTGGGCGAACGGGACTGGAGCCTGCCGGTCGTCGGCGAGACCTGGGACGGCCTGCTGAACGACATCAACGGCGCCCACGTCAAGCCCGAGCACGTCGCGAGCGCGTTCGCCGACGCCGCGGGCGGCCCGGTTGCGTGAAGGCTCGGTCGGCGGCGGCACCGGCATGGTCTGCCACGGCTTCAAGGGCGGGATCGGGACCGCCTCACGCGTCGTCGAGGACGGCTGGACCGTCGGCGTCCTCGTGCAGGCGAACCACGGCCGTCGCAGCCGGCTGCGGGTGAACGGTGTTCCGGTCGGCGAGCGGATCGGGCCTGAGGCGGTGCCGCTCCCCGTGAGCGAAGCGGCGGCAGGCGCCGGCTCGATCATCGCCCTCGTCGGTACCGACGCTCCGCTCCTGCCGATCCAGTGCGAGCACGTCGCGCGGCGGGTCGGCTTCGGGATCGCGCGCACCGGCGGCATGGGCGAGCACACGAGCGGCGACTTCGGCTTCTGCTTCGCCACCGGCAACCGTGGGCTCGACTCCGAGCAGGCCGAGCTGCCGCTGCGGATGCTGAACGACCTCCGGATCGATTCGATCTACGAGGCGGTGATCGACGCGGTCGAGGAGTCGATCCTGAACGCGCTGCTCGCCGCCCCGACGATGACCGGCCGGGACGGGAACACCGCGCACGGCCTGCCGGCCGAGTTGCTGCTCGACGCGCTCCGACTATCCTGAGCCAGATGCGGAGCTCGGTTCTGGCCCTGTTCCTGTTCCTCCTCGCCGGCTGCGGCGGCGGCAGCGACGGCGACGACGACCTCGGGCTCGGCGCCACCGACACGACCACGTCAAGCGGCGCGGACTACGAGGTGTTCGCGAGCGAGTTCGCCTTACGCGCCGCCGTTTCTGATCCTCGAGGAGCCCGGCACCTTCACCGTCTCGCTCCGCAACGACGGCTCTGTCCCGCACAACCTGACGATCAAGGGCATCGGCAAGACCCCCGACGTCGCGCCGGGCGACACCGTCACGACCGAGCTGACGCTGAAGATCGGCAACTACGAGTACTTCTGCAGCATCCCCACGCACGCCGACCAGGGCATGACCGGCACGTTGAACGTGCTCGCACCGCCTTCTTAGCCGAGTACTCCTTCGGTGTCGCGCGAGACGAGCGCGGCGTAGCGGCCGCCCGCCGCGAGCAGCTCCTCGTGCGTCCCGATCTCGGCGACTCGGCCGTGGTCGAGCACGACGATCTGGTCGGCGTCCCGCACGGTCGAGAGCCGGTGCGCGATCGCGATCGTGGTCCTGCCTTCCGCGAGCCGCTCGAGCGCCTCCTGGACCGCGCGTTCGGTCTGGGTGTCGAGCGCCGAGGTCGCTTCGTCGAGGACGAGGATCGGCGGATTGCGCAGGATCGTCCGGGCGATCGCGATCCGCTGGCGCTCGCCGCCGGAGAACCGGTAGCCGCGCTCGCCGACGACGGTGTCGTAGCCGTCCGGGAGGCCGGCGATCAGCTGGTGGATCTGGGCGGCGCGCGCAGCCTCCTCGACCTCCTCGTCGCTCGCGTCCATCCGGGCGAAGCGGAGGTTGTCGCGGACGGTCGCATGGAAGAGGTAGGTCTCCTGCGAGACGACGCCGACGGTGGCCGCCAGCGACGCGAACGTGAGGTCGCGCACGTCGACGCCGTCGATCCGAACGCTGCCGCGGGTGGCGTCGTAGAGACGTGCGACGAGATAGCCGGCGGTCGTTTTGCCCGAGCCGGTCTCGCCGACGAGTGCCGTCTTGCTCCCGGCAGGGGCCGCGAAGGAGACCTCCTGCAGCGTCCAGGGCCCGTCCTCGTACCGGAATCGGACGCGGTCGAAGGTGACATCGCCGCGCGGGCGGTCGAGTTGTCGCGTCCCTTCCTCGATGTCGATCGGATGATCGAGGTACTCGAAGACGCGGTCGAAGAGCGCCAGGGAGGTCTGCACCTCGAGCGACACGCCGAGCAGTGAGCCGACCGGGAAGAACAGGCGCGATTGCAGGGTCGTAAACGCGACCAGGGTGCCGATCGTGACCGCGCCGGTGTGGCCGGCGAAGAGGTAGACGAGCGCCGGCATGACGGCGAACGTGGTCTGGATCGACGCCATCATCCAGCGTCCGGTCATCCGCGCCCGCACCTCGAGGTCGGCCAGCCGCTCCGATTCGCCGCGAAACCGGCCCGCGAGCTCGTCGGAGCGGCCCATCGTCTTGCCGAGCAGGATCCCGGAGACGGAGAGCGACTCCTGGACGAGGCTGGAGATGTCGGCCATCGACTCCTGCCGCACCTTTGCCACCTTCCGCCTCTGGTCGCCGACCCGCTTGGTCAGCCAGACGAAGATCGGCAGCAGCGCGAGCGCGAAGAGGGTCAGCTGCCAGTCGAGGATGAACATGGCGACGACCGTGGCCAGAACCGTCGTCGAGTTCGAGACGATCGACGTGGCGGTCGACGTGACGACTTCCTGGACGCCGCCGATGTCGTTCGCGAGCCGCGACTGCACCTCGCCCGTGCGCGTTCGGGTGAAGAACGCGAGCGACAGCCGCTGCAGGTGCTCGTAGACGGCCGTGCGCAGGTCGTGCATCACGCGCTGGCCGACCTGGTTCGAGAGCAGTGTCTGCACGACACCGAGCGCCCCGGTCAGAATCGCAATCCCGACCATCCCCGCCACCAGCCAGTTCAGGAGCCAGAGATCCTGATTCGGCAGAGCGTCGTCGATCACCTCTTTCAGCAGCAGTGCGGGGATGACGCCGAGCGCGGACGAGAAGAGGATCAGCGCCAGCACTCCCGCGAGCCGCCGTCGGTAGGGCCGGAAGAGCGCGGCGATCCGGTGCAAATACGCGCGGCGCACGGCGGGATCCGCCGGACGCTCCGGCGGCTCCATCAAGTCGAACGCGCGTCCTCGTCCGCGGGGCATGAGAACAGCGTACGGACCCGCTAGCCGAGCGCGCGGACTCGAGCCTCGAGCTCTCGCGTCAAGTCCTTGGCGGCCGCAACCGTCGGCTTGGCGGCGGCTACGGCGATCGGCTCGCCGACGAGAACCCGGATCCGGGGAAAGCCGATCCGCCGCCGCGAGAGCGCGCGCGCCGTGCCGACGATGCGCACGGGCACGAGCGGGACGCCCGTGGTCAGGGCGAGCCGGGCTGCTCCGCGTGTCCAGGGGCCGCCGCGAATGGTTCCCTGCGGGAAGATCGCGACGCTCTGTCCCGCCCGCAGCAGCTCTTCGGCCTGGCCCACCGAAAGAAGGTCGCGTCGGTCACGGCGGATCGGAATCCCGCCGAGCGCGTTCATCAGCCACGCGCCCGCGGGCCAGCGCCACAACTCCACCTTCGCGAGGAAGCGAAGGGGCTGGCGCGCCGACAGCGCAAGGACGAGCGGGTCGAGTAGCGACTCGTGGTTTGCCGCGACGACGCACGGGCCTTGTGGCACGCGGCCGGCGACCTCGATCCGGTAGAGCAGGCGCAAGAGCACGTGCGTCGCACCCCGAAGCGCCAGGTAGAGCCCTACGCGCAGAAGCGGTCGAGCTCGTGGCCCACGAGGTCTCGGTAGCGCTTCGCCCCGGGAAGCGGCACGAGCATGCCGCTGCGCCGGCGGAGGGCAACGGCGTGGAGCCCGACGCCGACGACGTACCGCTCGACGTCGACGCCGAGCGCGCGGGCTCGCTCGCAGGCGCGCTTCGACGACGACGGCTTGACGCCCGGGATGCCCGGCAGCGGCGCGTCGAGTGCGCCGTGCACGATCGCCAGCCGCCGGCCGACGAGGCGCTTGAGCTCGAGCTCCCGCGGCAGCCACGGATTGACGCCGACGACCACCTCGACCCCGGGCCGGCCGGCGTTCTGCACTGCCACGGCTCCGCCCATGGAAAATGCCAGCAGCGCGAGCGCTTCGGCGCCGGCTTCCCGTGCTGCTGCGATCGCCGCACTGCAGTCCTCGACGCAGAGTTCGAGCCGGCGCCACGACTTCACCCGATACCGCACCTCCAGGAAAGCGAGCTCGGGCCGGTGCTCGGCGAGCTGGCGGACGAGCCACTCGACCGAGGCGCTCCAGGTTCCCGGCGTTTCCGCTGCCGTGCCGCCGTTGACGCAGACGACCGCACGCGGACCGGGCGTGCCGGTCCAGCGGGCTTCCGCTCCGGTGGCGAGCGCGAACGTCATCGGTCGGACTGAGTCTTAGCGCCTGCGCGGAGGCGGGGGCGGCGGAGGCGCCGGCGCGTTGAACTCGTCGTTGTCGGTCGCGCTCGAGCAGCCGGGATCGGCCGGATAGTCGACCTTGCCGTCGCCGTCGTCATCGAGACCGTTCGAGCAGGCGTAGGTCGGCGGGGGTGGAGGCGGCGGATCGGCCTCGCTCGTGTCGGTCGGGCCGGTGCAGCCCGGATCGGCCGGGTAGTCGACCTTGCCGTCGCCGTCGTCGTCAGCGCCGTTCGAGCAGGCGTAGGTCGGCGGCGGCGGCGGTGGCGGGTTGAACTCGTCGTTGTCGGTCGGGCCGGTGCAGCCCGGATCGGCCGGGTAATCGACCTTGCCGTCACCGTCGTCATCAGCGCCGTTCGAGCAGGCATACGTCGGTGGCGGCGGCGGGACGCCGCCGGAGTCGACGAAGAGCAGATGATTGTTCGTCGTGCTCGACGAGGTGACGATCCCCTTCGTCGTCGCGGCGAACAGGAACGAGGCCACCGAAGCGGGGGATGCAACGGGCTGGCCCTGGAGGTAGAGGGCGGCAGCGCCGGCGACATGCGGTGTCGCCATCGAGGTCCCGCTGATCGTGTTCGTGGCGCTCGTGCCCGTCCACCAGGCCGAAGTGATCGAGACGCCGGGCGCGAACCAGTCGACGCAGTTGCCGTAGTTCGACCAGCTCGCCTTACGGTCGCTGCCGTCGGTTGCGCCCACCGTGATCGCGGCGGCGACCCGGGCCGGGGACGTGGTGCACGCGTTGACGGCGAAGCCCCAGCTGTTGCCGTTCCCTGCAGCGACCGCGTAGGTGACGCCGTCAGCGATCGAGTTCGCGATCGCGGTGTCGAGCGCAGTGGACGCGGAACCGCCGAGGCTCATGTTGGCGACCGCGGGCGCTCCGGCGGCGTGGTGCGCCGTCACCCAGTCGACGCCCGCGACGGCGCCGGCCATGGTGCCGCTGCCGGCGCAATCGAGCACGCGCACGGAGATGAGATTGACGGCCTTCGCGACCCCGTAGGTGGAGCCGCCGACGGTGCCGGCGACATGCGTCCCGTGGCCGTTGCAGTCGACGGCGCTGCCTCCGAAGGCGTCGAATCCGAGCGAGGCGCGTCCGCCGAACTGCGAGTGCGTGGTCAGGATGCCCGTGTCGAGGATGTAGGCGTTGACTCCGGCTCCGGTCGCGGCGTAGTTGTAGGTGGAGCTGAGGGGAAGCGAGCGCTGGTCGATCCGGTCGAGCCCCCACGGCGCCGATGATTGGATCGCGACGGCCCGAATGGGAGCGTTGCGCTCGACGTATGCGACCCTCGAGTCGAGCAGCGGGAGCCGCTCGGCGAGGGTCGGCGTCAGCCTGAGCACGAATCCCTTCAGCGCATGCTCGAAGACGAGTCCGGTGGGGCTGTCGGTGGCCTGGGCGCGCTGAGCAGCCACAGTCGCGGCGCTGCCCTTGTAGGAGGACTTCAGGACGACGATGTACTCCTGAGGCTGCTCCGCCGGTGCCGCATTCGACGCGCCCAGCGTCGCGGCCAGCAGCAAAACCATGCCGAAAGCGGTACTTAGGTGAAGAAGTCTCCTGCGAATGACCGACCGATCCTACGCCAGTCTCAGGACGGCGGAAGGCTAGTTTTTTGGCTAGCCGACGGTGAACGGGCGGCTGACGAGGACGCTCGCTCGACGCGGATTCATGCTCGCTCGCAGGCGGACGGCGTAGACGTAGCTGCCCGGCCGCAACGATCCGGTGAACCGCAGCCGCGGCTTCCAGCCGGCACGGATGCGGCCACTCGTCTGGAGTAGCGCACCCGGCGTCCGTTTCGAAGCCAGCTTCCGGATCGAGGCGGTCGCCGTCGCGGCGGGGAAGACGGCGCCCGTGTACGTCGCCTCCTCCGCGGCGGTCACGTTGAACCCCCAGCTCCGGCGCAGTCTGGAGGCGGAGCCGGGGCCGATCCGGAAGTCTGCCCGCCTGCCGATGACGCCGGTGGCGTGATGCCAGGCGACGCGCTTGCCGGTACAGCCGCGGCGGGCCTTCGCCACCGCCGTCCGGACAGCTGCGTACGCCGGCCGCGCCGACCCGTCTGCACGACGCACGCCCGACTGGAAGCGCTCCAGGTTCGCGTCGTCACGCAGATGGAGCAGGTAGACCGCCGAGATGCTCGAGTCGCAGGCGGCGAGTGCGATCAGCTTCGCGTAGTTGGCGGCCTGCGCCTGCTCGGACGTGACGGCAGACGTCTCGCGGCCGTTGTAGGCGGCGCGGCGGCTCGCCGGCACAGCGGCCTGCCAGCCGATCTCGTCGATCCGGAGCCTCAGCCCCTGCTCAACAGTGGGCTGGCCTGTCCCGGCGAAGGCGTCCCAGGCCGCCTGCTTGATCCGCGCCAGGTTGACCACGCCCGCCCTCGGCCAGCGATCGCCGGCGAGGACGGAGTCGCGGTCGGACCGCGGATAGGGATGGACGCCGAGCTCGTCCATCAGCGGCAGCACGCGGCCGCTGGCCCGGTAGGCCGCGCCGAGGTCGCGCAGGAAGCGGACCGGCGAGGTGGACGCGTTCGAGAGCGCGAACGGCGAGTCGTTGCCGCGCCCCGACAACCCCAGCCCGATCACGCGGATGCGGGGGTCGACGGCTTTCAGCGCGTCGTACGACTTCGCGAGCAACGCGGCGTACGCCGCAGCCGCAGCCGGCCTGCCGCCGGTGAGGAACTGCGGCCGCCAGAAGCGCGGCTGGTTCGGCTCGTTCCCGACGACGAACTGCCGCACTTGCGGGTAGGCCCGCGCGAGCTTCTGCAGGAAGGACGCGAAGTCGTCGGCTGCGATTGGGCGTGGTCGTGATCGCCGTGGGATGCAACGGGAAGACGTGGAAGACGACGCCGACTCCCTGCGCCTTGGCGACCGGCAGCGAGCGAGTCGAGAAATGACTCCTCGACGATCGTGTTCGGCCGCTGTGGATCCCAGTGCACGGAGATCCGCACCTCGGACGAGCCGAGTGCGCGCGCATCGGTGAAGAATGCGGCGCCACCGTCCTCGGCGTACTTGCCGGCGTCGTCGGCGATGCCGAAGCGCGCGCCGCCGGCGGGCGCAACGACGAGCAGCGCGAGTCCGAGCGCCGCAAGGAGCACCCCTTTCTTCCTGGTGTTCGCCCGATTTCTCATGCCCGTCTGACCCCGAAGCGGCGCAGTATGGCAGGAACGGCAGACGACGGTCGGAACTCGACCGGAGTGGACACCGCCACCGCGATCGATCGCTACCTGGCCTCGCCGGCCCTGGCCGAGTCGACGCGACGGGCGTACGCGTCGGATCTGCGCGAGCTGGACAGCTGGCTCGAACGGCGTCGAACGAGCGTCGAGGAGATCGACGTGCGCGTGCTGGTCGACTACGCCGCGGAGCTCGGGCGGGCACGCAACGGCCTCGCCCCGGCCACGATCGCGCGCAAGCTGGCGGCCGTTCGCTCGTTCCTGCGCTTCACGCTCGGACCCGCTCGCGTCCCGGATGCGTCGCTCGGGCCGCGACGACCGCAACGGCTGCCCGAGGCGCCGAAGCGCGAGGAGGTGGAGTCGATCCTGGACTCGCTCGCCGGCGAAGGCCCGCTCGCGCTGCGCAACCTCACCCTCGTCGAGCTGGTCTACTCGGCCGGCCTCCGCAGTGCCGAGGCGGTCGGCCTCGATCTCGCGGACGTCGACTTCGAGCAAGAGCACGTGCGCGTCCGCGGGAAAGGCGGCAAGGAGCGTGTCGTCCCGCTCGGCGAGGAAGCGGCGCACCTCGTCGCGCGGTATCTCCGCGAAGCGCGTCCGGCGCTCGTCAGGGGTGCGAACGACGCGCTCTTTCTCTCGACGCGGGGCCGGCGGCTCGACACGAGCACGCTCCGTCGTCTCCTCCCCCACCCCCACCGGCTGCGGCATTCCTTCGCCACGCACCTGCTCGAAGGCGGCGCCGACCTCCGCACGATCCAGGAGCTGCTCGGGCACTCCTCGCTCTCGACCACGCAGGTGTACAGCCATGTCGACGCGCGGCGTCTACGCCGGGTCTACGACTCCTCCCATCCCCGTTCGTAGAGGAAGGCGTCCGCCAGCGGTGAATCGGTGACGGCCGTGACGAGCCGCCCCGACCCGGATCTTGATGGCTTCCTCGCGCTCCTCGCGACCCGGCGGGCGCCGCGGACCGTCGACGCCTACAAGCGGGATCTCGCTCAGCTGAGCGCGTGGCGCCGCGGGCCTGTGAGCGAGACGACGACGGAGGAGCTCGAGCGCTGGCTCGCCGAGCTGCGGGCGGCCGGGATCGCGGCCTCGACAGTCGCACGCCGTATCGCCGCAGTCCGCGCCTTCTTCCGCCACCAGATGCTGCTCGGCGCGCGAGAGGACAACCCTGCCGCCGCGCTGCAGCTCCCGCGCCGCACTCGCACCCTGCCGCGGACGTCTCTCGCCCGGGGAGGCCGAGCGGCTGATCGACGCCGCCGGCGGGACGACGCCGCGCGCGATGCGCGACCGAGCCCTCGTCGAGCTGCTGTACGGCGCCGGCCTGCGCGTCAGCGAGGCAACGGGCTTGCAGCGCCGCTCGGTCGACCTCGACGACCGGATCGTGCGGGCGCTCGGCAAGGGGTCGAAGGAGCGACTCGTCCCGCTCGGCCGGCCGGCCGTCGACGCGCTGCGCCGCTACATCGCGATGGGACGCCCGCACCTCGATCGGCGGAATCGGCCCGAGCTCTTCCTGAACGCGCGCGGCGGCCCGCTCACCCGTGCCGGCGCGTTCCTGATCCTGCGCCGTCTGGCCGAGAAGGCGGGCCTCGAGCCTGGGCGCGTCCATCCGCACCTGCTCCGCCATTCGTTCGCGACGCACCTGCTCGAGGGTGGCGCCGACCTCCGCAGCGTCCAGGAGATGCTCGGGCACGCCGACCTGTCCACGACCGAGCTCTACACGCACGTCTCCGATCGCCGCCGGCGGGAGCTGTACTTCAGCGCGCACCCCCATGCGCGACGGCGTACGACCTAGCTAGAACAGAGCCCTCACTGCGTCCTCGCTCGTCGGCGTCGGGTCGACGAGCGTCACGTGTCCGAGCTTGCGGCCGGGGCGAGGCTCCTTGCCGTAGAGGTGGAGGTGCGCGCCGGGGACTGCGAGCACTTCGGCCGCATCGGGCATCGAGCCGATCAGGTTGACGAGCAGCGACGGCCGCGACTCCGTCGAGCCGAGCGGCCAGCCGAGGATGGCGCGCAGGTGGTTCTCGAACTGGCTCGTCGCCGCGCCTTCGATCGTCCAGTGGCCGGTGTTGTGGACGCGCGGAGCGAACTCGTTCGCGAGTAGGCGGCCGCCGACGTCGAAGAGCTCGAGCGCGAGGACGCCGACGTAGCCGAGCTCGTCGAGCAGCTTCGACGCGTACTCCTCCGCCTCGGCCTGCGGCGCCTCGGCAGCGGGCACGCGCGACGTTCGCAAAATCCCGTCCTCGTGCACGTTCTCGACCAGCGGGTAGAAGCCGGTCTCCCCGTCCCGTCCGCGCACGGCGAGAAGGGACAGCTCACGGTCGAACGAGACACGTTCCTCCAGGACGTGTTCGGGGACAGTTCCCGCAACGCGCGTTGACACCAGGCGTTGTCCCTTTCCGTCGTAGCCAAGCCGGCGGGTCTTCAGAATCGCCGGGAACGTCTCGACCTCCTCGTCGATCCGCGGCGTCGGGATCCCGAGCCGGCGGAAGAGCTGCTTCTCGACCAGCCGATCCTGCGACGCCTCGAGCGCGGCGGCTGCGGGGGTCGCGCCGACCCGCTCTGCCGCCTCGACCGGCACGTTCTCGAACTCGTACGTCACGGCCTCGGCGCCGTCGGCGAGCCGGTCGAGAAGCGCCGTGTCGTCGTAGGCTCCGACGAGCAGCTCGCCCACCTCGGCGGCCGGTGCGTCCGGCGACGGGTCGAGGAAACGGAACGAGAGCCCGAGCGGGATCCCCGCCAGGCCGAGCATGCGGCCGAGCTGGCCGCCACCGATGACGGCGACGATCACGCGCCTGGATCGGGATGCGCGAGGACCGCGTCGGTCTGCTCGGCCCGCCAGCGTGCGAGACGCTCGCGCACACCGTCGTCCGAGCGCGCCACGATCGCCGCGGCCAGCAGCGCCGCGTTCACCGCCCCGGCGCGACCGATCGCGAGCGTCCCGACCGGGACTCCGGCCGGCATCTGGACGATCGAGAGCAGCGAGTCCATCCCCTTCAGCGTCTTCGACTCGACCGGCACGCCGAGCACCGGCAGCGCCGTCTTAGACGCGGCCATTCCCGGCAGGTGAGCCGCACCCCCGGCCCCTGCGATCAGCACCTGGAGTCCCCGCTCCTCCGCCGATCGCGCATATTCGAAGAGCAGATCCGGCGTCCTGTGCGCCGAGACGACCTGCTGCTCGAACGGCACCTCCAGCGCCTCGAGCGTCTCGCAGGCGTGCCGCATCGTCTCCCAGTCGGAGCGCGAGCCCATGATCACGCCGACGAGGGCGCTCACTTCTGGCGGGCCCGCTTCGTCAGCGCCGCTGCAACGGCCTTCGCCGTCTTGCGCAGCTCGCCGTCCTGCTCGTCGTCGTCGGCGAGCCCGTTCAGGACGAGGATCGTCTCGCGCTGCGCCGAGCCGTTCTTCAGGCAGACGATCGCGAGGCGGCGGACTGCGATGTTCGGGTCGTTCGACGCGAGCTCGTGCAGGAGGGCACGCATCGAGTTCACGTCGCCGGGATGGTCGCGCGAGAGGCTCTCGAGGGCGATCAGCGCCGAGCCGCGCGCAGCCGGGCTCTCGTCCTGGAGGCCGCGTCGCACCAGCTCGAGCTTCTGGCGGAAGCGGAACTGGGCGATCGCGCGGTAGGCCTGCGCCCGGATGCGGTAGTCGGCGTTGCGGGCAGCGTGCTCGACCTCCTCGTCCCACTGCTGGCGCAGGGTGGCGAGTGCTTTCTGGTCGCCGGCGGCGGCCAGCTCGTCGGCTTGCGCTGCCGCCTCGGCGAGGGTCACGAGATCGTCGAAGCGGAGCGGGCGCTCGGGCCGACGTAGCGCGCCGACGGACGCACGAGCCGGTTCAGCTGCTTCTGCTCGAGGATGTGCGCCGACCAGCCGGCGGTGCGCGAGCAGGCGAACATCGCCGGCGCGAGCTCGGGCGGGATCCCGGCGACGTCGAGGACGACCGCCGACCAGAACTCGACGTTCGTCTCGAGCGGGCGATCGGGCGACTTCTGCCGCAGCGCGGCGAGCGCTGCGGCCTCGAGCTTGTCGGCGACCTCGTACCGGGGCGCCCCGAGCTCCTTGGCCGTCCCTTTGAGCAGGCGGGCGCGCGGATCCTCGGCCCGGTAGACGCGGTGGCCGAAGCCCATCAGCCGCTCGCCGCGCTCGATCAGGCCCTGAACGTACGTCTCGGGATCGCCCGACTCGGCCGCGGCGTCGAGCATCGGCAGGACCCTGGCCGGCGCACCGCCGTGCAGCGGGCCGGAGAGCGCCCCGACCGCGGACGAGAGCGCCGCGGCGCAGTCGGAGCCGGTCGACGCGGTGATCCGCGCCACGAAGGTGGAGGCGTTAAGGCCGTGCTCGCAGGTGCAGATCCAGTAGGTGTCGAGCGCCTGCACGTGCTTCGGGTCGGCCTCGCCCCGCCACTCGAGGAAGAAGCGCTCCGCCGTCGTTTCGCCCTGCGCGACCGCCTGCGGCGCGATCCGGTCGCTCTCCCCATCGGCGATCCGCGCCGACTGGGCCGCGATCGAGATGAACTGCGCGGAGAGGCGGCGCAGGTCCTCGCGCGCCTCGTCGTCGGAGATGTCGATCAGCTTCTTGACGCCCCACTCGGCGCCGAGCCGCGCGGTCACTGCCTGCAGGTCGGCCGGCGTGTTCCCCGTCAGCCCGCCGCCTTCGTAGGGCTCCGCGGCCGGCAGCCCCGGCGAGAAGCTCTCGTCGACGAGCAGGCCCCAGACCTGCTCGAAGCGGTAGCTGCCGACGAGCTCCTCGATGTCGACGCCGCGATAGCGAAGCGCGCCGCCCTCGCGGTCGGGCTCCGCGATTTCCGTCTCGAACGCGACGACACCCTCGAGGCCCGGTTTGAAGTCGCTCACCTTTCTGCCCTCACGGGGTAGTCGCGGCGCCGCTCGCCGACGTACTCCGCGCTCGGCCGGATGATCTTGCCGCCCGCGTGCTGCTCGAGCACGTGCGCCGCCTGGCCGGCGACGCGGCTCATCTCGAAGAGCGGGATGAAGAGGTCGGTCGGGATCCCGAGGTAGTGGTAGAGGACGCCGGAATAGAGGTCGACGTTCGGCCAGAGGCCCTTCTGCTCGCGTGCCTCGCGCTCGGCGGCCTGGGCGATCTCGAGGAAATTGGGCTCGCTCCCGTCGGCGAACTGCTCCGAGAGCCCGCGCAGGATCGGCGCGCGCGGATCCATCGCGCGGTAGAGCGGGTGCCCGAAGCCGTAGAGCGGCTGCTTCGCCTCGAGCCGGGCGCGGACACCCTCGGCGACGCCGGCGGCGCTGCCGAACTCCTCGAACATCGCAATCGCGGCCTGGTTGGCGCCGCCGTGAAGCGGCCCCTTGAGGGCACAGATCGCCGCGACGATCGCCGAGTGCATGTCGGCGTTCGTGCCGGCGACGACGCGCGCCGTGAAGGTCGACGCGTTCATCTCGTGCTCCGCGTGCAGGATCATCGCGACCTCGAAGGCGCGCGCCTCCTCGGCGGTCGGCGCCTCGCCGCGCAGCATCGTCAGGAAGTTCTCCGCGTAGTCGAGCGACGGGTCGGGGTCGACCGCCCGCTCGCCGCGGCGGCGCCGCTCGTAGCGCGCCACGATCGTCGGCAGCTGCGCGATCAGCGTTACGGCCTTGCGGAGCTCGTTCTCGCGGTCGATCGCGTCCTCGGCCTCGTCGGAGAAGGAGAGGGCCGAAACGGCCGTCCGCATCGTCTCCATCGGCGATGCGTCCATCGCGTTCCCATCGATGATCGTCGTCACCGCACCGGGCAGCTCGCGCGCCGCCGCCAGCTGCTCCTTGAACCCGTCGAGCTCGTCCCCGCTCGGCAGCTCGCCCTCCAACAGGAGGTAGGCGACCTCCTCGTAGCTCGCGTTTTCCGCCAGCCCTGCAATGTCGTAGCCCCGGTACATCAGCACGCCCTCGTCCGGGTCGATCGAGCAGATGCTCGTCTCGGCGACGGAGACGCCCGAGAGCGCGACGGACTTCTTCGGGACGGCCATCGCGCAGGACATTACCCGCAACGGCAGCCGCTAACAGGTCGGTAGAGTCCGGCGCCGAATGGCGCATCGCGTGACATTGATCCCCGGCGACGGCACCGGCCCCGAGCTGAGCGAGGCGACCCGCCGCGTCCTCGAGGCGACCGGCGCGGAGTTCGACTGGGACGTTCAGGACGCGGGCACGGATGTGATGGAGCAGAACGACGGCAACCCGCTGCCCGAGCACGTGCTCGAGTCGATTCGCCGGAACGGGACCGCGCTGAAAGGACCGATCACGACGCCGGTCGGCGGCGGCTTCCGCTCGGTCAACGTCGGCCTCCGCAAGGCGCTCGATCTCTACGGGCAGGTGCGCCCCTGCAAGACCTACCCGGGTGTGCGTTCCCGGTACGACGAGGTCGACCTGATCGTGATCCGCGAGAACACCGAGGATCTCTACGCCGGCGTCGAGTTCGAAGAAGGCACCGAGGACGCGGACGAGCTGCTGGACTGGCTCGGCGGGAAGGGCTATCCCGACATCCGCCGCGACTCGGGCATTTCGATCAAGCCGATCTCCGAGACGGGGACGCGGCAGATCGTCCAGTTCGCCTTCGACTATGCGCGCCGCAACGGCCGCCGCAAGGTCACCGCCGTCCACAAGGCGAACATCATGAAGTTCACCGACGGCCTCTACCTCGCCGTCGCCAGGGACGTCGCCGCCGAGAACACCGACGTCGAGTTCGAGGACCGGATCGTCGACAATCTCTCGATGCAGCTCGTGCAGCGACCGGAGGAGTACGACGTGCTCGTGCTCCCGAACCTGTACGGCGACATCGTCTCCGACCTCTGCGCCGGCCTGATCGGCGGTCTCGGCCTGGCGCCCGGCGCGAACTTCGGCGCGAACGCGGCCGTCTTCGAGCCGACGCACGGCTCGGCTCCCAAGTACACGGGCCAGAACAAGGTCAACCCGATGGCGATGATGCTCTCGGGCATGCTGATGCTGCGCCACCTCGAGGAGAACGAGGCCGCCGAGCGGCTCGAGCAGGCGATCGCCGCGGTGATCGCGGAGGGCAGGAGTGTCACCTACGACATGAAGCCGTCCCGCGACGACCCGACCGCCGTCGGCACGAGCGAGGTCGCGGACGCGATCATCGAGAAGCTGGAGGCCAGTTCATGAGAGACAGCTCGTGAGACACAAGGTGACTGTGGTCGGAGCCGGGAACGTCGGCGCGACGTGCGCGCAGGAGCTGGCGCGCCGGGACTACGCCGACGTCGTGCTCGTCGACATCAAGGAGGGCCTGCCGCAGGGCAAGGCGCTCGACCTCGACCAGGCCGCGGCCGTCCTCGGCTACGAGGCGAACGTGACCGGCTCGAACGGCTACGAGGAGACCGCCGGCTCGGAGGTCGTGGTGATCACCGCCGGGATCCCGCGCCAGCCCGGGATGAGCCGCGACGACCTGGTGTCGACGAACGAGAAGATCGTCGGCTCCGTCACCGAGCAGGTCGTCGGCTCGAGCCCGGACGCGATCCTGATCGTCGTCTCGAACCCGCTCGACGCGATGTGCCACGTGGCCAAGAACGTCTCCGGCTGGCCGAAGGAACGCGTCCTCGGGATGGCCGGGATCCTCGACACCGCCCGCTTCTCCGCCTTCATCGCCTGGGAGACCGGCATGTCGGTGAAGGACGTGACCGCGATGGTGCTCGGCGGGCCACGGCGACCAGATGGTGCCCGTCGTCACCGCGACCACCGTCGGCGGGATCCCGCTTCGCAAGCTCGTCGCGGAGGACCGGATCCAGGCGATGGTGGAGCGGACCGCGAAGGGCGGCGGCGAGCTCGTCAACCTGCTCGGCACCTCGGCCTGGTACGCGCCCGGCGCCGCGGCGGCCCAGATGGTCGACGCGATCGTGCTCGACGAGAAGCGCGTCCTCCCGTGCACCGCCTACCTCGAGGGCGAGTACGGGATCGACGGCCTCTACATGGGCGTGCCGGTCGTGCTCGGCTCGAAGGGGATCGAGAGAATCGTCGAGCTCGATCTCGACGACACGGAGCAGCAGGCCCTGAAGGCCTCCGCGGACGCCGTCCGCGAGGTCGTCGGCGTGCTCACCACCTAGTCGATGGAGCTGGGTCTTCGCGGGCGCACTGCCATCGTCTGCGGCGCATCCGCCGGCATCGGGCTCGGCTGCGCCGAGTCGCTCGCAGCCGAGGGCGCGAACGTGGCGATGTTCGCCCGCCGGCGCGACGTGCTCGAGCGCGAGGCCGAGCGCCTGGGCGCGCTGGCGGTACGCGGCGATGTCAGCAACCCCGCCGATCTGGAGCGTCTCGTCTCGACCACGCTGGACGCGTTCGGTGGAGTCGACGTGCTCGTCCTCAACTCGGGCGGCCCGCCGAGGACGAGCGCGCTCGACATCACCGACGAGATGGTCGAAGAAGCCGTCGAGTTGCTCCTGCTCTCCTCGATCAGGCTCGTCCGCCTCTGCCGGCCGCACCTCGAGGCGAGCGGCCGCGGCCGCGTGATCGCAATCACCTCGAGTGCCGTCAAGGAGCCGATCGAGACGCTGGCACTGTCGGGCGCGATCCGGCCGGGCCTCGTCGGCTGGCTGAAGTCGGCGTCGCGCGAGCTCGGCCCTGCCGGCGTGACGGTAAACGCCGTGGCGCCGGGCCGGATCGACACCGATCGGGTTCGCGAGGTCTATCCCGACGGGCCAAGCGACGCGGATCTCGCCACGATTCCCCTGCGACGACTCGGTCTCGCACGTGAGGTCGGCGACGTCGTCTGCTTCCTGGCGTCCGACCGCGGCGGGTACGTCAGCGGCAGCACGATCGGGGTCGACGGCGGCCTGACGCGGAGCCTGCTCTGAGGCCCGGCCGCCTGATCGGCGCCGGCCTCCTCCTTGCCCTCATCGCCGTCGGAGCCACGTGGTTCCTCCCCTCGGACAGCTACCTCCTGCTGCCCGACCGCGCGAAGCCGCTCGCGGACAAGGTGACAGTCGCAGGCGAGAAGCCGCACCTGCCCGGCGGGATCTACTACGTCGACGTGGTCGTGCGCCAGGCCTCGCTGCTCGAGGAACGGCTCGGCGCTGCCCGGCCCGACGGCGCGGACATCGTCCCCTCGGACGCGCTCGTGCCGCCGGGCTCGAGCTTCCGCGACCGCCGCCAGCAGACACTCCGCCAGATGGACCGCTCCGAGCAGGTCGCCGCCGCCGTCGCGCTGCGCGAGCTCGGCTACGACGTCCGCGCCGAGCCGGCGGGCGCGCTCGTCGCCGCGGTCGCACCCGACGCGCCGGCGGACGGCAGGCTGGAGCCGACCGAGGTGATCGTCGCGGTCGACGGCGAGCCCGTGCGAACGCCCGCGGACCTGCGCCGGCTGATCGCGAAGCGCAAGCCCGGCGAGCCCGTCAAGCTGAGCGTGCGAGCCGGCGGAGCAACGCGAACCGAAGAAGTGGGAACGGTCGCGAGCCCGGACGAGCCGGACCGGCCGATCGTCGGGATCCAGGTCGAGCAGTCGGCGGACATCGAGCTGCCGATCGACGTCGACATCGATCTCGGTGGGGTTGGCGGGCCCTCTGCGGGCCTCGCCTTCGCGCTCGACCTGATGGAGGAGCTCCGCGGCAACGTCGACCGCGGCCTCCGCGTCGCCGCCACCGGCGAGCTCGAGCTCAACGGTGACGTCTCGCCCGTCGGCGGCATCAAGCAGAAGGTGATCGGCGCCAGGCGTTCGGGCGCCGATGTCTTCCTCGCGCCCGCTGGGGATAACGCGGACGAAGCCCGCCGCTACGCAGGGGATCTTCCCGTGATCGCTGTGGAGAGTTTTCGACAGGCGTTGCGCGCGCTGGCAACTATGTCGAAAAAAGCGTAGATAGCAGCAACTTTCGCGGGGTCGTGAATGCACCGGAAATTGCACGACTTTCCTCAAAAGGGGGGTTGAACCTTGACGAGGTCGTCGCCATTATCCGCCCTGTTCGGAGGGGACGAGAAACGAGCGAAGGGAAGCATGAGCAAGCGTACTGAAGCAAGCTGCAAAGATTGCTACTTCCGCCGTGCGGGGTTGTGCGCTCTCCCCGGCGATTCCCCCTGCCCCACGTTCCGCCTCGCGGCGGCCGGTGCGCTCGAGCCACCCCCACAGCCACGCCTCGTCCCCCGTCCAACTCCGGTAGCCGCTTTCGCCGCTGCCTGAGTAAGGTCCGCGCATGGAACCGCGCGACGAGTTCGAGCACCGCTGGCAGCCGCGGCTGTGGATCCGGGTCGGGCTGCTGATCCTGATCGGCGGCTACCTGATCGCGTTCGTCGTCGGGAACGACGAGGAGGCGGGCGTCGACTTCGTCTTCGGCGAGGCGCGCACGTCGCTGATCTGGGTGATCCTGCTCTCGCTCCTCGCCGGCCTCGTCGGCGGCGTGCTGCTCTCGCAGCTGTACCGCCGTCGTCAGTCGCGCAGCAGATCGGCGAGCGTAGAGACGCCCGAGCCGATCTCCGACGGTGAGGCGAAGCTGAACGCGAGCCGGACGGAGTCGAATCCACCGGCGCCGTCCGGATAGAAGTCGGCTCGCCTTGACGAACGTGACCCCAGCCGCTTCGGCGCGCGTGAGCAACTCGGCCGCACTGGTCGGCAGGTCGACCCAGAGGAAGTAGCCGCCCTCGGGCTCGCTCCAGGTCGCGACGCCGGTCAGCTCGCGCTCGAGCGCGTCGCGCATCGCGTCCCGCCGCAGCTTCAGGAGGCCGCGGATCCGTTCGAGGTTGGGCTCGAAGGCGCCGCGCGCGATCAGCTCGTGGACCGTCGCCTGGGTGAGAAACGGCGGCGAGATGTAGGTCGAGACGGCGCGTGCCTCGAGCCGCGCGGCCAGCGCCTGCGGGGCGACGAACCAGCCGACGCGAACGCCCGGCGCCACCGTCTTCGAGAACGACGATGCGTACGTGACGAGGCTCGCCGCCTTCGAGCTCGTGCAGCGACGGCGGCGCAATTCCCTCGTAACGCACCAGGCCGTAGGGGTCGTCTTCGAGCACCGGCACGCCGTGCTCCGCCGCCAGCTCGACGACCCGCTCACGCCGCTCGGTCGACAGCGTCCGGCCGCTCGGATTCTGGAAGGTCGGAATCGTGTAGACGAAGCTCGTCTCGCCCGCGCCGAGTGCCTCGGCCAGCGCGTCCGGGTCGAGGCCTTGCTCGTCCATCGGCAGCGCCACGACCTCGGCGCCGAGCCTGGCGAGGATCTTCAGCGGACGGTCGTACGTCGGCGCCTCCACGAGCACGCGACCCGGCCGCTCCGCCAGGAGCTCCTCCGCGTAGAAGACGAAGCCCTGGAGGCCACCGTTCGTGACGAGCACCCGGCCCGGGTCGACCCCGTGGCGAGCGCCCAGCCACTCCCGCAGCGGCCCGTAGCCCCCGCCGGCCCCGTACGCGAGCACCGAGGGATCGCCTTCGATCGCCGAACGGGCGCAATCCGCAAGCAGCTCGGCGTCAAGACATTCGGGCGCTGGAGCGCCTCTGGCGAACGAAATCACGAGAACCACCCTATTGGCGGACGCGGAGGGTCAGGTCTTGTTGCTACCGTGTTGCTCATGGACGGCGTGGTGTCGTCCTGTGAGGTTTGTTCTTCTTCGGTTTCTCCTGTGCGTTGAGCCAGGCAGTCGAGGCAGGCGGATCTCGACTTAACACGAAGGAGTTACAACCGAATGCAGTCTTTCCTCGAGCTGGGTGTATCCGCGCGCGTCGCCCAGGCGCTCGCCGAACGTGACATCCATGCTCCGTTCAGAATTCAGGGCCTCGTCCTCCCGGACGCGCTCGCGGGCCGCGATGTGCTCGCGAAGTCGCCGACGGGCTCCGGCAAGACGCTCGCGTTCGCCGTCCCGCTCGTCGAGCGGCTGAAGCCGAGCGACGGACGACCCTCCGGGCTCGTCCTCGTCCCGACCCGAGAGCTCGCCGCCCAGGTGGCCGCGGAGCTCGGCACGATCGCCCCGGCCAAAGACCTAAAGGTGGCCGCCGTCTACGGCGGCATCTCGATCGGCTCGCAGGCGAAGGCCTCGCGCGACGCGCACATCCTCGTCGCGACGCCCGGCCGCCTGCAGGATCTGGTCGAACGCCGGATCGTCTCGCTCGACGGCGTGCGGATGCTCATCCTCGACGAGGCCGACCGGATGCTCGACATGGGCTTCCAGCCTCAGGTCGACCGGATCGTCGCCCGCCTGCCCAAGCAGCGCCAGACAATGTTCTTCTCCGCGACGCTCGACGGCAAAGTCGGCGAGCTCGCCCGCGCGTACACGCAGAACCCGTCCCACTTCGAGGCGCAGCTGACCATCGACCAGGAGCAGGGCGAGATCGACCACCAGTTCGTCCCGGTCACGGCCGAGAACAAGGTCGAGACGCTGGCGCAGCTGCTCGGGAGGGACGACGGTCTCGCACTCGTCTTCGTTCGCACGAAGCGCGGCGCCGACCGGCTCGTCCAGAAGCTCGCCCGCCACGACGTCTCGGCGGTAGCCATGCACGGCGACATGAACCAGAACCAGCGCGAGCGGGCGCTGAAGCGTTTCGAGCAGGGAACGGTGCGGACGCTCGTCGCAACCGACGTCGCCGCCCGCGGCCTCGATCTCGACGACATCACGCACGTGATCAACTTCGACCCGCCGGAGGAGCACACGGCCTACGTCCACCGCGTCGGCCGCACCGGCCGCGCCGGCAAGGACGGCATCGGCGTCACGCTCGTCCTGCCCGAGCAGCAGGCCGACGTCAGCCACGTCGCACGGATGCTCGGGCACACCGAGACGTTCGTCAGCCAGGGCATGACGGTCGCCCCGCCCCGCCTCGTCTACCAGTCGAAGCGACGCAACTCCAAGTGGGGCCCGTCTCGCCCCCGCCGCAAGATCTAACGGGCTAGATTCGCCGCATGTCTGCGGCCGCTCGCTCGTCGATCGCCGATCCGTCGCTCGCCCCCGACGGGCGAGCAGCGGATTCGGTGGGTCGCGAAGCACTCGCCCGTTCTGAACCGGCTCGCACGCGAGCGACTCGCCGACGGGGCGCTGAGTGGGCGTCGTGTCGCCGTCGTTGTCCACCTCGAGGCGAAGACCGCCTACCTGGCGACGCTGCTGGCCGACGCGGGCGCCCACGTCGTCGCTTCCGGCTCGAACCCCGGCTCGACGCAGGACGCGATCTGCGCGGCGCTCGTCGCGCGCGGGATCGAGGTGCACGCACGGCATGGGGCCTCGGCAGACGAGTTCGATGCCGACCTGCTCGCGGTCGCGGACACCCGCCCGGAGATCGTCGTCGACGACGGCGCCGAGCTGACCGCTCGGATCGTCGAGCGCCGGCCCGATGTCGCGGCCACGCTCTCGGGCGTGACCGAGGAAACGACGACGGGTGTCATGCGTCTCCGGACGATGGCGGCGGCCGGCAAGCTCACCTTTCCGGCGATCGCGGCCAACGACGCGTTCTGCAAGCACCTGTTCGACAACCGCTACGGCACCGGCCAGTCGACGCTCGCCGCCATCGACCGGCTGACGAACCTCAGCTTCCCGGGGCGCGAGTTCTGCATCGTCGGCTACGGCTGGGTCGGGAAGGGGCTCGCCCGCGCGGCGCGCGGAGCCGGCGGCCGCGTCACCGTCGTCGAGATCGACCCGGTCGCGGCGCTGGAGGCACACATGGACGGGCACCGCGTCGGCTCGCTCGAGCAGGCGCTCCCGGAGGCGGACGTCCTCGTCTCGGCGACAGGTGCGATCGACTGCGTACCGGCCGAGGCGCTGCGGTTTCTCAAGGACGGCGTCGTGATCGCGAACGGCGGCCACCACGAGCGCGAGGTCGCGATCGACGGGCTCGGGCCTGGCGAGGAGGTTCGGCCGGGCGTGACCGAGCATGCGCTTCCCGGCGGCGGCCACGCATACGTTCTCGCCGACGGCCGCCAGACGAACGTCGCCGGCGGCGACGGGCACCCGGTCGAGATCATGGACCTGTCGTTCTCGGTGCAAGCCCTTTCGGCGCATCTGCTCGCGCAGGGCGGGCTCGAGCCGGGCCTGCACCGCTTCCCGGACGAGCTCGACCGCGAGATCGCGCGCACGAAGCTGGCGACGCTCGGCCTCTCGCTCGGGGAGCGGACGGCGAAGCAGCGCGAGTTCGAAGCCCGCTGGTCGGTGTGACGGACGACCGGAGAGCCATCCTCGCCGCGGCCGAGCGCCGTGCGCAGGCGCTTGCCGACTGTGATCCGGAGGCATTGGGCGGCCTCCTCCATCCCGACTTCCGCTGGACGTCGTTTCGCGGCGAGGTCTTCGATCGCAACAGCTATGTCACCTCGAACACAGCGGGTGAACTCGTGTGGCATGCGCAGCGGCTCGAGGAAGTGACGATCGTGATCGCAGGCGACACAGGCGTCCTCATCGCCGTCGCGGAAGACGAGGTCGAGCGAGACGGCGACCGCGAGACGTTCCGACTTCGCCTGACACAAACGTGGGTACGTGAAGCCGACGGCTGGAAGTGCTTGGCTGGCCACGCGGGCCCGGGCCTCAACCCGGGGACAGTCCCGGGGACGAAATGGTGACGAGAGCGCGCCGAGAGTGTGCCGGCGGTCAGCCGCGCGCGACCTCGGCGACGAGCTCGGCGGCCTCCGTCGGCGAGGTGCCGACGCGGACGCCCTTCGCCTCGAGCGCTTCCTTCTTGCCCTGCGCGGTGCCCGACGAGCCGGAGATGATCGCGCCCGCGTGGCCCATCGTCTTCCCGGGCGGCGCGGTGAAGCCGGCGATGTAGGCGACAACCGGCTTCGTCATCTGCTCCTCGATGAACGCGGCCGCCTTCTCCTCCTCGTCGCCGCCGATCTCGCCGACCATGACCACGTACTCGGTCTGCGGGTCATCCTGGAACTTGCCGAGGATGTCGATGAAGGACGAGCCGACGACCGGATCGCCGCCGATCCCGACGATCGTCGAGTTGCCGAGCCCCATCTGCGTCAGCTCGTGGCCGATCTGGTAGGTCAGCGTGCCCGAGCGCGACACCAACCCGATGTTCCCCTCGGTGAAGATCTCGGCCGGGATGATCCCGACGTTCGCCTTCCCGGGCGAGAGCGCGCCGGGACAGTTCGGGCCGAGCATCGTCACGCCCTTGGGCCGGATGTAGGTGTAGATCCGCAGCATCTCGTGGGCCGGGAGGCCCTCGGCGATGCAGATGACCGTCCCGATGCCGGCGTCGACGGCCTCGTAGATCGCATCTCCCGCGAAGCGCGCCGGCACGAAGACCATGGACGTGTTCGCGCCCGTCTCGGCGACCGCGTCGGCGACGGTGTCGAAGACCGGGATCCCCTCGACGTCCTGGCCGCCCTTCCCCGGCGTCACACCGGCGACGACCTGGGTGCCGTAGCGCTTGTTGCGGAGGCCGTGGAAGGAACCTTCCGACCCGGTCAGTCCCTGGACCACCAGCTTCGTCTCCTTGTCGACGATGATCGCCACTAGCGTTTCCTCGCTCTCAAGACGAGCTTCGTGTCGACGTATTCGTCGCCCTCGATCTGCGCCGCAAGCAGCCGCTTCACTTGCTCGGCGTCCTCGTCGGGAGTGCCGGAGCGGGCGAGCCATTCGGCCAGCGGATGGCGCTTCTCGAAGGCCTCGACCGCCTCGACCTCCATGCCCGCGGCTTCGAGGAACGCACGCCACTCCTCCTCGGAGTACGAGCGGACGTGGGTCGGGTCGCGCAGCTTCTCGGCCTCCTCGACCCGCTCGCTGACGTAGAGCGTGTCCTCGACGACGACGAGGTCGCGGCTGACGCGGGCCAGCTCGGCGACGGCGGCCGCGATGTCATCGAAGTGGTGTGGCGCGATCCGGGTGACGACGAGATCGAAGGCACCGTCGGCGAAGGGCAGATCCTCCGCCCGGCAGATCACGTCGGGCTGCATCCCGGGAGCCGGGTCGGCGCTGACGACCTCGAGGCCTGCTTCGCGCAGCCGCCGGGCCACGTGGCCGCCGCCGGTCGCCACGTCGAGCGCCGTGCGCGAGCCTGCCGCCCACTCCACGATCAGGTCGAGGTCGGCACCCTCGCGCTGCTCGGGCGCGTTCCGGTAGGCCTCGGCGCGGGAGGACCAGTCCATCACTGCTCAGATCCACTCTGGGCGAGCTCCACCGCGCGCCGCGCCCCGTCGAGCATCGTCGCCTCCACGTAAAGCCCCTTCGGGGCGGCGTCGGCGAGCACCTTTCGCCCCTCCTCGGCGTTCGTGCCGTCGAGCCGCACTACGATCGGCTGCTCGATCGTCATCCGCTCGAGCGCCTCGAGGATGCCGCGTGCGACCTCGTCGCAGCGCGTGATCCCGCCGAAGATGTTGAAGAAGATCGATTTCACCTGCGGGTCCTGCACGATCACCTCGAGCGCGTCGACGACACCCTCCGCGTCGCCGCCGCCGCCGAGGTCGCAGAAGTTCGCGGGCGTGCCTCCGACGAGGGCGATCACGTCGAGAGTGGACATGACGAGCCCGGCGCCGTTGCCGAGGATCCCCACCTCGCCGTCGAGCTTGACGTAGGTGACGCCCTTCTCGCGCGCGAGCGCCTCGAGCGGGTCGGCCGCCGCGACATCGCGCATCCCCTCAATGTCGGCGTGCTTGTAGAGCGCGTTGTCGTCGACCGTGAACTTCGAGTCGAGCGCCTTGACCTCACCTTCGGGCGTCACGATCAGCGGGTTGATCTCGCAGAGCATCGCGTCGGTCGAGACGAAGGCTTCGTAGAGCTTGCCGATGATCGCCGCGATCTGTTTCTGCTCGCTGGGGTCGTCGACGCCCGCGCCGTAGACGAGACGCCGAGCCTGCCAGGGCTGGAAGCCCTCGAGCGGGTCGACGTGTAGGCGGACGAGCGCGTCGGGCGTCTTCTCGGCCACCTCCTCGATGTCCATTCCGCCCTCGGTCGTGAACATGAACAGCGGCTTCTTGACGCCGCGGTCGAACGTGATCGAGAGGTAGTACTCCTTCTCGATCTCGGAGGCGTTCTCGATCCAGAGCGTGCGCACGACGTGGCCGCGGATGTCGAGACCGAGGATCTGCTCCGCCTTCTCCTCGGCGTCGGCCGGATCGTCGGCGAGCTTGATCCCGCCGGCCTTCCCGCGCCCGCCGGTGAGCACCTGCGCCTTGACGACGACCTGCCCGCCAAGCTCCTCGGCCGCCGCTCGCGCCTCGGCTGCGGTGGTTGCCGGCCGCCCCTCCGAGACCGGGATGCCAAAGCGCGCGAAGAGCTGCTTGCCCTGATACTCGTAGAGATCCACGGCGCGCGCGACTCTACCTGCGTAGATTGAGCCGATGCGCCGCACCCTCAGTGTGCTCGCCGCGCTCTGGCTGGCCGGTTGCGGAGGGGCCGAGCCGGAGCCGCTCGCGCCGGCCCGCGCCGCCGAGCCGCAGCAGGCGACGCTCGACTGGCGCGAGAGCTACCCCGCGACCGGCGAGCGGCTCGTGTTCTTCGTCGGCGAGCTGACGGTCACCAGGCGCGGCTGGTCGGTCGACATCGCTGTGACCAACTCGACGGGGATCCCGTTCGCGGCCGGCGGCACCGAGATCAATCCCGTCTACGGCCTGATGCTCTTCGCCACCGGCGATCCGGCCGAGCTCGAGAAAGCGGCTCAGGGAAACGGGTTGCCGCCGCTTCGCCGCGCCGCCACGATCGTGCCGGAGCCGCCCGAGCGGCTCGCGCCTAACCAGACCTGGCGCGCGACGCTCTCCGCTCGTGGCGCCCTCGCCGACGGCAGCTACGTGCGCGTCTCCTTCGGCCCTTTCCAGGCGGTCGGCGAACCGCCCGACGGGATGAACGGCATCGTCGTCTGGATCACCGACCGCTCGCACATGCTTTGACGCGCGGTAACCTCAGCGACGACCGCCCGAAACCGAGGAGGAACGATGCGCGACGAGACCACGACACTGGCCGACGACGAGATCGTGGACATCACGGCCGTGGAAGAAACACCGGTGACGGACGACGCGGACGGCGACGACACGGACACGACCGATGGCGACGCGGACGACGCAGACGCGGACGACTCGGACTCGGACTCCGACGACGCCTAACTCGCTCGCTCGAGCGCTCGACCCGGTCGAAGTCGAGCAGTTCCTCGGCGAGTACTGGGAGCGCAAGCCGCTCGTCGTCCCGCGCGCGGAGGCAGGGCGTTTCGACGATCTCCTCTCCGTCCGGGACGTCGAGCGGCTCGTCACCGAGACGGGGATCAGGACGCCCGGGTTCCGCCTCGTCAAGGCCGGCGAGTCACCTTCCGGCTACACGACCGACCTCCCCTGGCGGCCGGCGGCCTTCACCGGCGTCGCCGACGTGCGCCGGGTACTCGAGGAGCTCGAACGCGGGGCGACGATCGTGCTCCAGGGGCTGCACCATCTCTGGCTCCCACTTGCCCGCTACTGCCGCCACCTGGAGGCTTACCTCGGCCACCCCGCGCAGGCGAACGCCTACTACACGCCGCGCGGCTCCCAGGGCCTGCCGGTCCATCACGACACCCACGAGGTGCTCTCGCTCCAGGTCGCGGGCGAGAAACGCTGGCTCGTCTACGAGCCCGCGCTGGAGCTGCCCCTGAAGAACCAGCGCTACCGCTCGGCACTCGGCGCTCCCGGCGAGCCGGTGCTGGACGTCACCCTGCGGGCCGGCGACACGATGTACCTGCCGCGCGGTTGGCTCCACCAGGCGCTCACGTCCGGCTCGGACTCGCTGCACATCACGGTCGGGGTCAACGTCCGCCGCTGGGTCGACGAGGCCCGAGTCGCGATCGACCACCTCGAGGGCGACCTCGAGTTCCGGCAGGCGATCGACGCGGCCGAGCCACCAGCGGTACCCGCGCTCGACTCCGACGCCGTCCGCGAGCGGGCGCGCGACCGCTTCGTCTTCGGCCGCAGGCCGATCCTCGACGGTCAGCTCTCGGAGCTGCTGGCGCTCGGCGAGCTGACCGCCGACACCGAGCTCGAGCGGCGCGACACGGTGATCGCCGACCTGCACGGGTCGACGCTCGTCTTCGAGGGACGCCGGCTCCGGTTCCCCGAGCGGCTCACGGCCGAGCTCGAGTTCCTGGTCTCGAGCGACGGCCCCTTCGACGCCTCCCAGTTGCCGGGCGGGCTCGATGCGGCCGGCCGTCTCGTGCTGCTCAAGAGGCTCGTACGGGAGGGCTTTCTGCGACGTAGCGGCTGGGCCGCCTGATCCGAGCCGTCGAGCAGGTGAGGTGGGTCGGTTCGCCCTCCTCGCGGCGGACGGTGACCTCGTACACCTCTCCCGCCGCCTCGACCGTGGCGTGCCAGCGTTCGTCAGCGGGGTCGATCCGCCTGACGAGCACCTCATCGAGACCGAGCAGGCCCGTCGACTCGCGGACGGCCAGCTCGGCTGCCTGGGCCGCGAACCCGTAGCACGATCGGCCCCGGTAGCGCGGGAGGTACACCCGTCGGGCGAGCGCCGCCTCGACGACCGCCCATGCCTCGGCGGGAGCGACACGGCCGGAGTAGACGCCGTCAGGCAGGGTGACGAGGTTGCCGGCGAAGCGGTCGCCGCCGACGTGTGACGACTGCCAGGCCCAGCCCTCGTCGACCTGCTCCCGCACCGCGTCGTACAGCGGGCGTCCGTACTTCGCGCAGCAGCGATCGTGCTTGCCGTGCGTGCAGACGAGGAAGAGCGGGTGCTCGACGGCGACGCCGGCCGTCCCCAGCTCGAGCCCGATCAAATCGTCGTAGCGGTCGAGGTCGAGCCGGCGTAGTTCCCGGCCGGCCAGGGTCGTGCGGGCGACGAAGGCGAGCAGACCGTCCTGGACCCGGCGCTCGGCCCGGCGGATGAAGATGATCCGCGCGTGCGGAAGCAGCTGACGTTCGGCGACGAGGTAGTCCTTCACCTCGCGGCTCAGCGTCGAGCCGTCGACCGCGTCGTGGGCCCAGAGGCCGCGGTACTCGAGCAGGATCCAGGTGTCGACGCGGCTTGCGGTCGCCGAGAGGGGCTCGGCGTCGGCGCGCGAGGTCTCGGCGCAGAGGGGCTTACGCGACGACGAGGCAGATCACCTGCCCGCTCGAAACCGCATCGCCAGACGAAACCGACAGCTCCGCGACCGTGCCGTCCCGATGGGCCGTGATCTCGTTCTCCATCTTCATCGCCTCGACCACGCACAGGACCCGGCCCGCTTCGACCTGGTCGCCGTCGGCGACTTCGACCTTCAGCACAGTGCCCTGCATCGGGCTGACGACCGCCTCGCTGCCGGCACCTCCGGCCCCTGAGGCTGCGCGCTCGCGGCGGCGGCGCGCGAGCTCGACCCAGGGCGGCTCCGGCTCGAGCACCGTCACGTCGAAGCGCTTGCCGCCGACCTCGACCGTGCGCACCTCCGGCCGCAGCGGTGTGGAGGCAAAAGCGGTGCTCTGAGCAACGGGCTCCCTGGTGAGCGCCGCAGCCTGGGCAGCCAGCTCCTCGGACTCGACGATCCCGTGACAGGTCGCCCCGGCGACGAAGCACGGGTGCGAGAGCAGCGCCCGGTGGAACCCGAGCAGGTTCGGCGGGCCGCCCAGCTCGAACTCGTCGAGGGCGCGCAGCATCCGCAGGCGCGCGTGCTCGCGGTCGACGCCCGTGACGATCAGCTTGGCGACCATCGGGTCGTAGAGCCCGCTGATCTCGCTGCCCGCGGCGACGCCCGAGTCGACCCGCACGCCCGGCCCGCTCGGCTCGCGATAGTGCGTGATCCGGCCGGGCGCCGGCAGGAAGCCGCTCGCCACGTCCTCTGCGTTGATCCGGCACTCGATCGCGTGCCCGCGCAGGCGCACGTCCTCTTGCCGGATCGAAAGCGGCTCGCCCGCCGCAATCAGCACCTGCTCGCGGACGAGGTCGATTCCGGTCACCTCCTCGGTGACGGTGTGCTCGACCTGGATCCGGGTGTTCATCTCCATGAAGAAATAGTCGCCGTCTGTAGTGAGCAGGCCCTCGATCGTCCCTGCGGAGCGATAGTCAGCGGCGCGCGCTGCATCGACCGCAATCGCGCCGATCCGCGCCCGTAGCGCGTCGTCGACCGCGGGCGAAGGCGTCTCCTCGATCAGCTTCTGGTGCCGCCGCTGGATCGTGCAGTCGCGTTCGCCGAGGTGGATCACGCTGCCGTGCGCGTCGGCGAGCACCTGAACCTCGACGTGGCGCGGGTCGACGAGGTAGCGCTCGACGTAGACGCGGCCGTCGGCGAAGTACTTCTCGCCCTCGCGCTGAGCCGACTCGAAGGCGCGCTCCGCCTCACCAGGGCTCTCGACCAGCTTCATTCCCTTGCCGCCGCCCCCCGCCGCGGCCTTGACGATCAGCGGGTAGCCGACCTCCTCGCCGAGCGTGAGCACCTCAGCGACCGTCTCGACGGGATCGGTGGTGCCGGGGATGATCGGCACGCCCGCGTCGCGCATCGCCGTCCGCGCGCGCGTCTTCGAGCCCATCAGCTCGATCGCAGCGCTCGGCGGTCCGATCCAGATCAGTCCGGACTCCTCGACGGCCTGCGCGAAGGCGGCGTTCTCGGCGAGGAAGCCGTAGCCGGGATGGATCGCCTCCGCCCCGGCCCGGGCTGCCGCGTCGAGGATCCGCTCGCCGACGAGATAGCTCTCGGTGGCCGGGCCGGGGCCGACCAGGAACGCCTCGTCCGCGGCCTGGACGTGCAGCGCGTCGCGGTCGGCCTCGGAGTAGACGGCGACCGCGCCGACCCCGAGCTCGCGCAGCGTCCGGAAGATCCGGACCGCGATTTCGCCGCGATTCGCGACGAGCACTTTCGAGAAGGGCGCCATGCCGCCGCGTATTCTCATCGAAGCGATGACGCTCCCGGACCAGCTGACCGTCGCCCGTGCCGTCTCGGTGCCGATCGTGGTGCTCCTCTACGCGTGGGAGTTCCCGCACAACGAGTACTGGGCGACCGCGCTCTTCTGCGTCGCGATGGCAACGGACTGGTTCGACGGCCGGATCGCGCGGCGGCGTGGCGTCACCTCGCAGCTCGGCTCGCTGCTCGACCCGATCGCCGACAAGGTGCTCGTCCTCGCGGTACTGGTGATGCTGATCCAAGACGGCGTCTGGCCGGCCTGGATGGTCGCGGCGATCGTCGCGCGGGAGATCCTGATCTCCGGCCTGCGGCTGGCGGCGCTCGAGCGCGGGATCGTGATCCCCGCCCGAGATCTCGGCAAGTTGAAGACCTGGGCCCAGGCAATGGCCGCGGCCATCGGCGGCTTCGCGGCGGCGGGCGCGTGGGACGACAGCATCGCCTGGTGGGCACTCCTCGTCGCGCTCGTGCTCACCTGGGTGTCAGGGATCGACTACGCGCGAATGGCGCCCCGCGTCCTCCGGGGTACGGCGGCCTGATCCCGCGAAGTCGCTAGGCGGGCTGGCGCTGGCTGCACCAGTCGCCGAACGCGGCCCAAGCGCTCAGATACCCGGACAGCTGCGTCAGCCCCCGGGCGACCTCGACCTTGATCGAGATCACGCAAATGGGGCAGAAGGGCTCGTCGGCCGAACGGGCGGGATGGTCTCCACAGCGGCAGCACATGCTTCATCAACGGCGAAGGGCGGCCGCAGGTTACGGCCGGTGGTCGGGTTCGCTGCGAGGGCGGCGACGATCGCCAGGCGCTCGTCCTCGGTCGGCTCGGGGTCGATCCGGATCGTCAGCTGAGAAGCACCTGCAAATCACCCCTTCGAGGGATTACGGCCGACCGCCGGAAGGTCAAACTCAATCCGTCTGGCGTCCCCGCGGTAAGGAAGGAAGAAAAGCATGTTGCAGTGGTCGACGACTCGCTTGATCGCACTTCTCGTAGTCCTCTCCGGCCTTGCGGCGGCGTCAGGTACCTGGGGTTGGCAGCTCCTCACCTGGGGCTGGTAAGGACGAGCCAGTGAGCGCGGGGGCCAAACTGCCCTCGCGCCTGGCGGCCGTCGTCATCCCGGTGGGCCTGCTCGGGCTCGTGGTCGCCTTGTCGGCCGCGGTCTCGTTCGTGCTCTCGCCGCCGGACGCCGCGACACTCGCGGGAATCGCCGGGCTGCTCGCGGCCTCCACCCTTGCGGAGCGCTACCCGGTCCCGCTCGACGGGATCGACACAGGCGGCGTCTCGCTCGGGTTCGTGTTCTGCACCGCGAGCATCGTCCACTACGGCTGGGAGGCCGGCGTCATCGTCGGCATGGCCGCGCCGATCATGCAGCTGCTCGAGCACCGGCCGCCGATCCGCGTCGCCTACAACGCCTCGGTGCTCTCGATTGCGGCGGTCGTCGCCGGTGCTGCGATCGAGCCGCTGCGAGGTCACGAGGCTGCGCTCCTCTTCGCGCAGGTCGTGATCGCCGCGCTCGTCCATTTCGGGGTCAATCTGCTGCTGATCAGCCTCGTGATCAGCGTCAGCGCGCGCAAGCCGTTCGCCGACGTCGCCCGGACGAGCATCGCGGTCACCGCGCTCCCGTTCGGCTTGATGGCCTCGGCGGCGCTGATGCTCGTCGTGCTCTGGCAGCGCTCGCCGTTCCTCTCGATCGCGCTCGTCGGGCCGCTGCTCGCGATCGCGCTCTACCAGCGCTCGACGTTCCGGGAGCTCCGGGCGATGCGGCTCGCGCTGACCGACCCGCTGACCGGGCTCGGCAACCATCGTCACTTCCACGACCGGCTCGAGCATGAGCTCGCCGACTCGCGGACCCAGGACTATCCGCTCAGCCTCTGCCTCGTCGACATCGACGACTTCAAGCGGATCAACGACCGCTTCGGACATCCCGGCGGCGACAAGGTGCTCGCTCAGCTGGCGACGAACCTGCGCCAGGGCGGCGAGGCGTTCCGCCTCGGCGGCGACGAGTTCGCGATCCTGCTGCCCGGACGCGACGAGGAAGGCGCCCGCACGGCGGCGCAGGCGATCGTCGAGCGGATCGCCTCCGTCGAGCTGCTCCCGGCCGGCCCGGTCACCGTCAGCGCCGGCATCGCGACCGTGCCGCGCGACGAGCTCGCGCGCGATGAGCTCGTGCGCCGGGCGGACAGCGCCCTCTACTGGGCAAAGGAGTACGGCAAGAACCAGGTCCGGATCTACCGGCCCGACGTGGTCGAGATCGCGGAGCTGAAGCGGCTCGCCGCCGGGCCCGACCGCGCCGCTCGGTTCCGCGCGGCCGCGAGCCTGGCGAAGGCCGTCGATGCGCGCGACGCGTACACCGGCTCGCACTCGGAGCGGGTCTCCGACCTCGCCGCCCGCCTCGCCGCGCGACTCGGAGCCGACCGCGAGCAGGTCGAGCTGACCCGGCTCGCCGCCAGCCTGCACGATCTCGGCAAGCTCGCGATCCCGGAGGAGATCCTGCGCAAGCCGGGCCCGCTCTCGGAGACGGAGCGGCTCGTGCTCGAGCGCCACCCGCAGATCGGCTTCCGGATGCTCGAGAGCCTCGGCGTCGATCCGGTCGCGGACTGGGTGCTGCGCCACCACGAGCGCTGGGACGGCTCGGGCTATCCGGACGGAATCGGCGGCGACGAGATCCCGCTCGGCGCCAGGATCATCTTCGTCGCGGACGCCTACGACGCGATGACATCCGACCGCGTCTACCGGGGGCGCCTCACGGACGACGAGGCGATCGCCGAGCTCGCCCGGTGCTCGGGAACCCAGTTCGATCCCGAGGTCGTCGCCGCGCTCGCCGAGGAGCTCGGCATCGGCACCGCCTGGTCGGCTGCCGCGATCCCCGCCTAGGCCAGGGGCACGAGCCGCGTTGCGGTCGCCTTGAACGTCGCGACCACCGGCTCCCCCTCGGTCAGGGCCAGCCGCTCGGCCGACGCGGCGGTTACCTCGGCCGTCAGCGGCCCGACGCGCACCCGCACACGGTTGCCGAGCGCGACGAGCGAGTGCACCTCGCCGCGGAGGTGGTTGACGGCGGAGTCGGCCGGCTGGGAGTGGGCAAGCGACGACCTCCCAGGGATAGACGGCGAGGCCCACTCTTCCACTCCCTGGATCGGTCGACCAGACGGAGCCGCCGGTGTCGAGGACGATCTCGGTCAGCCCGTCGACACCCGGCCGGGCCGTCCCGTGCAACAGGTTCGCGCCCGTGAAGCTCGCTACGAATGCATCTGCGGGCGCGGCGAGGAGCTCTGCGGAGCTCCCGAGCTGGAGGATCCGGCCCTCGACGATCACGCCGACACGGCCCGCGAGCGCGGCGGCGTCCTCGAAGTCGTGCGTGACGAGCAGCGTCGGCAGACCGCAACTCGGCGAGCAGCTCGGCCAGCTCGCCGCGCACGACCCGGCGGGTGTGCGTGTCGAGAGCCGAGAGCGGCTCGTCGAGCAGGAGCACGTCAGGATCGCGGGCGAGCGCCCGCGCCAGAGCCACCCGTTGCCGCTCGCCGCCGGAGAGGTCGCCCGGGCGCGCGTTCGCGAGCTGGGAGATCCCGAACCGCTCCAGAAGCTCGTCCACTCGGTCGCGCCCACCGAAGCCGATGTTGCGCCGCACATCGAGGTGCGGAAAGAGCGCGTACTCCTGGAATACGTAGCCCTACGGAGCGGCGCTCGGGCGGCAGATCGACGCCGGAGCTCGTATCCAGCCAGGTCTGACGGCCGAGCGCGATGCGCCCGCGATCGGGCGTCAGCAGCCCTGCGATCGCACGTAGCACGCTCGATCTTCCCCGCCCCGGACGGCCCGACGAGGGCGAGCGTCGTCGCCGCCGAGCTCGAGCTCGAGCTCGAGCCGAACGGACGGAGAGCGTGGTCGAGGGTGAGTTCGAGCGTGTCCACGTGGGGAGGAGCTTGACGAGGAGGAGGACCGCGGCGCTGATGATCACGAGCTCGGCGCCGATCGCCAGCGCGACGTCGAAGTCGACGTCGAACTGCTCGTAGACCGCGAGCGAGAGGGTCTGGGTGACGCCCTGCAGCGAGCCCGCGAACATGATCGTCGCGCCGAACTCGCCGATCCCGCGGGCGAAGGCGAGCGCCCGCCGGCGCCGAGACCGCCCGCCGCGAGCGGCAGCGCAACTCGGACGAAGGTGCGGGCGGGCCCGGCGCCGAGCGTGCGGGCCGCACCGGTCAACGCGGATCGACGGCTTCGAACGCCGAGATCCCGGCCCGAATGTAGAACGGGCTGGCGACGAACATCACGGCCATGACGACGGCGACCTGCGTGAACGCGATATCGATCCCGAAGACGTCGAGCGTGCCGCCGAGCAGGCCGAACCGGCCGAAGGCGGCGATCAGCCCGATGCCCGCCACGGCCGGCGGCAGCACGAGTGGCAGCTCGACCAGCGTCACGAGGCACGGTGCGCTCGAAACGAGCGCGTGGCGATCCAGTAGGCGGTCGGGGTCCCGAAGAGCAGGATCAACGCGTATCGCGATCAGAGTCGGTCTTCAGCGTCACGAGCAGCCGCGTCATCGCGGCCGGATCGTTCATGCCGTCGAGAAGCTCCCCGGTGGAACGTCGACGAAGATCGCAATGATCGGGAGCGAGAGAAAGGCGAACGCGAGCCGCCGCGACGACGATCGCCGCCCGAAGCGCGAGCGCGAATGGCGTCTTCTCACGGGAGCGCCGAAGCCGGCCTTCGCCAGCTCCCGCCGTCCGTCCGTGCTGAGCAGGTCGGCGACGAGCTCGAGCGCGGCCTCGCGGTTCTCGGAGCGCTTGACGACCGCGACCTCATAGCGGACGCGTCGGCTGCGCAGCGCGCGGGATCGGGATCGCGATCAGTCGTGCGGAGGCGGCACGGACGTCGGTCGACGTAGACGAAGCCGGCGTCGGCCTCGCCCGAGTGCGAGCTTGCCGACGATCCCCTTCACGTCCGACTCCTGGCTGACGACCTTGCGAAGCACGCGCAGGAGGCCGAGCCGCTTCAGCACTTCGCGGGTGTAGCCGGCCGACCGGCACCTTCGCGCCCGCGACACGAGCTTGAGCTTGGCCGCTTCGAGCGAGATCGTAGATCGTCCGGATCCGCGCCGGGTTCGACGGGGCACCGATCGAGCGCCAGCCGGTTCGTCGTGAACGTGACGCGGCTTCTCGACGAGACCGTCACGGAAGAGGTTCTGCGTGTCAGATCGGGCGCGGCTGAGGCGAAGATGTCCGCAGGAGCGCCGCCGTGATCTGGAGTCTCGAGCGCATTCGAGCCGGCGAAGTTGTAGCGCTGGCCGGGATCGAGGGCACGGAACGCCTCGGTGAGCGACGCCGCGGCGTAGATGTTCAGGGGCGCGGCCGCCTGCTGCGGCTGCGCGGACGCGGAGCCTGCGAGGGAGCTGACGACGACGAGGAGCGATGCTGCGAGCAGAAGTCCGGTCCGGCGCACGATGAGCCTTCTTCTGACGATCATCCGAGGTACCTCTCCACCGCAGCGCTCGCGGTCTCGAGGTCGACAGCGGCTGGAAACGAGTTGCCGATCGCGGTACGTCCGCGGGCGAGCAAGAGCATCGAGCGCTGCTCGCCGAGGCTGGCGGCGAGGCTCGAGAACAGGACCCGCACCGACTGCGTCGGGCTGGTCGCCGACGCAGTGAGGTAGGCGCCGAGCAGCGCGTCGACGATCGTCAAGCCGGCAGTCGCGGCCGCCTTCCGGGTCTTGAAGGTCGCCGCGGGCCAGGCGAACTCGAAGTCCTCCGCGAGCGGTGCGGACTGGCCGGAGTCGACCAGAAGGTTCGACAGAGCGACGACGTGCTCTCCGGCGGCGAAGCCGGAACGCGTGAATGCACCTGCGAGTGACCCTTTGTACAGCTTGGCGGCCCGCACCTGCGCGTAGTAATCCTTGAGCAGGAGCTCGGAGGCAGCGCCGAAGTTGGCGAACGCGAGCTCGTCGTCGGTCGCCGCGGACGCCACGCGAGGGAACGCGCCGGCGGTCGAGAGCGCGAGGCCGCCTGCGGTCGCGGCAATGAGCAGCCGCCGGCGGTCGAGCGTCGGTGGCGATGCCGTGAGTGCCCGCGGTCTCATCGCTCCACCATCACGGAGGTCGACTTGACGACGCCGGCCGCACTCATCCCCGCCTTCAGGCCGAGCTCGTCCACCGACTCGCGCGTCACGATCGCGACGACGCGCGACGGCTCGGTGATGTCGATCTCGACCCGTGCCAGCAGACCGTCCAGCTCGACCGAGCGGACGACGCCGCGAAAGCGGTTGCGCGCCGAGAGCGTCTCGTCGCCGGCCGGGCCGCGCAGCCGGGAAACCTCCGTGGCGGCGACGACACGCCGGTTCGCAGAGTCGCGCTCGACTCGGATCTTGCCGTCGCGATCCCAGCGGCGGAGCGTGTCGACGCTGATCCCGAGCGCGCGGGCGGCTTCGGCGGCCGAGTATGTCTGCCTAGGCATTGCCTAGACACTATCGCACTCCACCTCGTCCGCAGCCGCCAGGTCTGCGCCGGACATGTCTGGGGACTGTCCCCAGACATGTCCCTTTGGGACTCGCCCGGGGGAGGTATTTGGCGACGTATTTCGCGGCCGCCCGGCCGAGCAGCTCAGAGCGGGATGTTGCCGTGCTTGCGCTGCGGCCGCGGCTCGCGCTTCGTCAGCGAGACCTCGAGCGCCGAGATCAGGATCGGGCGCGTCCGGCGCGGCTCGATCACCTCGTCCACGTAGCCGCGCTCGGCGGCGTGGTAGGGGTTGGCGAAGCGCTCCTTGTAGTCGGCGATCAGCTCGGCCCGGCGCGCCTCGGGATCGGCCGCCTCCTCCAGCTCGGAGCGGAAGATGATGTTCACCGCGCCCTCGGGGCCCATGACCGCCACCTCTGCGGTCGGCCACGCGACGTTGAAGTCGGCGCGGATGTGCTTCGAGCTCATGACGTCGTAGGCGCCGCCGTAGGCCTTGCGGGTGATCACGGTCAGCTTCGGGACGGTCGCCTCGGCGAAGGCGTAGAGGAGCTTGGCGCCGTGCCGGATGATCCCGCCCCACTCCTGCTCGGTGCCGGGCAGGAACCCCGGTACGTCGACGAACGTGACCAGCGGGACGTTGAAGGCGTCGCACGTGCGGACGAAGCGGGCGGCCTTCACGCTGGCGTCGATGTCGAGGACGCCCGCGAGCGCCCGCGGCTGGTTGCCGACGATGCCGACCGAGTGGCCGCCGAGCCGCGCGAACCCGCAGACGATGTTCTCAGCGAAGAGCGGCTGCACCTCGAGGAACTCGCCGTCGTCGACGACCTTCGCGATCACCTGCTTCATGTCGTACGGCTTCGTCGCCTCGTCGGGGATGAACGTGTCCAGCTCGGGCGCCTCGCGATCGACGGGATCTGAGGGGGACGCGTACGGGGCGCGCTCGAGGTTCGACTGCGGCAGGAAGGAGAGCAGGTAGCGCGCGTCCTCGAGGCAGGCCTGCTCGTCGGCCGCGGTGATGTGTGCCACGCCCGACCGCGACGCGTGCGTGACCGCGCCGCCGAGTTCCTCGAACGAGACCTCCTCACCCGTCACCGTCTTCACGACGTCGGGGCCGGTGATGAACATGTACGAGCTGCCCTCGGTCATGAGCACGAAGTCGGTGATCGCGGGCGAGTAGACGGCGCCGCCTGCGCAGGGGCCGAGGATCAGCGAGAGCTGCGGGATGACGCCCGACGCCTGGACGTTGCGCCAGAAGATCTCGGCGTAGCCGGCGAGCGACACGACGCCCTCCTGGATCCGCGCGCCGCCGGAGTCGTTGATCCCGATCACCGGACAGCCGTACTTGACGGCCATGTCCATCACCTTGCAGATCTTCTCCGCGAAGACCTCGGAGAGCGAGCCGCCGAAGACGGTGAAGTCCTGTGAGAAGACGAAGACCTTGCGGCCGAAGATCTCGCCGTAGCCGGTGACGACGGCGTCGCCGTAGGGCCGGTTCGCCATCGAGTCGAAGTCCGGATTGCGATGCCGGACATAGCGGTCGAGCTCCACGAACGAGCCGGGGTCGAGCAGCTGCTCGACCCGCTCGCGGGCGAGCAGCTTGCCCCGCTCCCGCTGGCGCGCGACGGCTTTCTCGTTGCCCGCATGCGCGGCCTGCTCGGAGAGCTCTTGCAGCCAGGCGAGCTTGGCGGCGGTCGTGTCGTGCGTCTCGGCCATGGCTAGCCGGGGAAGAGCGGCAGGTGTCCCAGCGAGACGATCCCCGTCGTGTCCTCGGCGTCGCCCTCCGTGAAGACCGCCGCTTCGGCGACGACCTCGCCGCCGGCCTGGCCCACGAGCGCCCGCATCCCCTCGAGCGTGCTCCCCGTGCTGATCACGTCGTCGACGATGATCACCCGCTTGCCGCGCACGAGCCCGTGGTCCTTCTCGTCGAGATAGAGCGACTGCGGATGCCCCGTCGTGATCGAGACCGTCTCCGCCGAGGGCGCCTCGCCCATGTACGGCTTGTAGGCCTTGCGGAGGACGACCCACGGCTTCCCCATCACACGCGCGAGCTCGTAGACGAGCGGGACGCTCTTCGTCTCCGCGGTGACGAGCACCTCACCGTCGGCGTCCCCGAGCCGGCGGGCGAGACCCCGCGCGGCTGCCTCGACGGCCTCCGTGTCGCCGAGCAGGTTGAAGACGGCGATCCGCAGGCCAGGCGCCACCTCGAACAGCGGCAGCTCGCGAACGACCCCTTCGATCTCGACCCTGTGCGTCTCGCGCTCCGTCACGCGGCGATCCTATGCGACGCCGAAGCGCCGGCAGAGCCGCGTAGGCTGAGCCCCATGGAGCCGCTCGACCGCTCGACCACCTGGCCCTACGTGGACGGCGAGCCGGGGCCGTTCTACTACGCGCGAAACGCGCACCCGGTCGGCGTCGAGGCGGAGCGGGCGCTCGGCGGGCTGGAAGGCGGCCAGGCGTTGCTCTTTTCCTCCGGTATGGGCGCCGCGACCGCGATCGTGCTCGGGCTCCTCTCCCCCGGCTCGACCGTCGCGCTCGCCGGAGACGCCTACTACGGCACCGGCGTCCTCCTCGGCGAGCTCGAGCGCTGGGGCCTCCGGTACGTGCTCTTCGACCAGACCGGCCCGCCGCCGCCCGGCGCCGACCTCGTCTGGATCGAGGCGCCGTCGAACCCGCTTCTGACGATGCCCGACTTCGAGGCCGCAGCCGCGCACTCGGGGATCGTCGTCTGCGATGCGACCGCGGCGACACCCGTCCACCTGCGCCCGCTCGAGCGCGGCTGCGACCTGGTGCTCCACTCTGCGACGAAGTATCTCGGCGGGCACCACGACGTCCTGCTCGGCGCCGTCGTCTGCAAGGACGCCGACCACGCCGCTCGCCTGCTCGAGCTGCGGACGCGCACCGGCATCGTCGCAGCCCCCGACTCGGCCTGGCTGCTGCTGCGCGGGCTGAAGACACTCGAGGTACGAGTACAACGCCAGACCGAGACCGCAACCGAGCTGGTACGGCGGCTCGAGGCGCATCGCGCAGTCGCGAACGTCCGCTATCCGGGCTTCGGCGCGCTGCTCTCATTCGACGTCGAGGACGCGCACGCGGTCGAAACGGGGCTGCGGCTGATCGTGAACGCCACGAGCCTCGGCGGCGTCACCTCGACGCTCGAGAGCCGGCATCGCTGGGAGGGCGATCGGGTGCCCGTAGGGCTACTGCGGCTCTCGGTCGGGCTGGAGCCCGTCGACGAGCTCTGGGACGACCTCGAGCAGGCGCTCGGCAGCCGTTAATCATCGCGCCACAACGGGCATAGTCGTGCCAGGAGCCTGAGAGCTCATGCTGACCCCCGCTCAGAAACGCTCAGAAAAAGGAGTTCCTGTGCCCACAGTGCCGACCTCGGGAGGACGGACGAAGCGGCCCGCCCGGAAGACCGCTGCCAGCACGCGCTCGCAGAACGGAGCCGCACCGCTGACCGGCGCGCAGCTCGACCGGCTCGTCGCGGCGCTCGAAGCAGCGCGGGACGGCGATTTCAGCGTCCGCCTGCGCGCCGAGGGCGCGCTGACCGAGGTCGCGGACGCGTTCAACGCGCTCGTGGAGCGCAACCAGCGGGTGACGAAGGAGCTCGTCCGGATCAGCAGGGTCGTGGGTCGCGAGGGCCGGATCACCGAGCGGGCCAGCGTCGCGGGGGCGCCGGGCTCTTGGGCGGAGAAGATCGGGGCGGTCAACGAGCTCGTCGACAACCTGGCGCGGCCGACGATCGAGGTCGCCCGCGTGATCGACGCGGTCGCAGACGGCGACCTGAAGCAGCGGATCCAGCTGCAGATCGACGGCCAGCCGGTGCGCGGCGAGTTCCGCCGGATCGGCACGACCGTGAACGGGATGGTGGATCAGCTCTCGAGCTTCGCCGACGAGGTCACGCGCGTCGCCCGCGAGGTCGGCACCGAGGGCAAGCTCGGCGGCCAGGCGCTGGTCAAGGGTGCCTCCGGAACGTGGAAGGACCTGACCGACTCGGTCAACCAGATGGCCTCGAACCTGACCGGGCAGGTGCGCAACATCGCCGACGTGACGACGGCCGTCGCGAACGGCGACCTGTCCAAGAAGGTCACGGTGGATGTCAAAGGCGAGGTGCTGGAGCTCAAGAACACCGTCAACACGATGGTCGACCAGCTCTCGAGCTTCGCCGACGAGGTGACGCGCGTCGCCCGCGAGGTCGGAACGGACGGGAAGCTCGGCGGCCAGGCGCAAGTGCGCGGCGTCTCCGGCGTGTGGAAGGACCTGACCGAGAACGTGAACACGCTCGCCGGCAACCTCACCGGCCAGGTGCGCAACATCGCCGCCGTGACGACCTCGGTCGCGAACGGCGACCTCTCGAAGAAGATCACCGTCGACGCCCGCGGCGAGGTGCTCGAGCTGAAGGAGACCGTCAACACGATGGTCGACCAGCTGCGCTCGTTCTCGGCCGAGGTGACCCGCGTCGCGAAGGAGGTCGGCACCGAGGGCCGGCTCGGCGGCCAGGCGCAGGTCGAGGGCGTCTCCGGCGTGTGGAAGGACCTGACCGAGAACGTGAACACGCTGGCGAACAACCTCACCGAGCAGGTGCGCAACATCGCCGAGGTGACGACGGCGGTCGCATCGGGCGACCTCTCCAAGAAGATCACCGTCGACGTCCGCGGCGAGGTGCTCGAGGTGAAGGAGACCGTCAACACGATGGTCGACCAGCTGCGGTCGTTCGCCGCCGAGGTCACCCGCGTCGCCCGCGAGGTCGGCACCGAGGGCAAGCTCGGCGGCCAGGCCCGCGTCGAGGGCGTCTCGGGCGTCTGGAAGGACCTGACCGACAACGTCAACACGCTCGCCGGCAACCTGACGAGCCAGGTGCGCAACATTGCGGCCGTCACGACGGCTGTTGCGAACGGCGACCTCTCGAAGAAGATCACCGTCGACGTCAAGGGCGAGATCCTCGAGCTCAAGGACACGATCAACACGATGGTCGACCAGCTCGCGACGTTTGCGGCCGAGGTCACCCGCGTCGCCCGCGAGGTCGGCACCGAAGGGAAGCTCGGCGGCCAGGCGCAGGTCGAGGGCGTCTCCGGGACCTGGCGAGGCCTGACCGAGAACGTGAACACGCTGGCGAACAACCTCACCGATCAGGTGCGCAACATCGCCGACGTGACGACAGCGGTCGCGCAGGGCGATCTCTCGAAGAAGATCACCGTCGATGCCCGCGGCGAGGTGCTGCGGCTCAAGAGCACGATCAACACGATGGTCGACCAGCTCTCGGCCTTCGCGGCCGAGGTCACCCGCGTCGCCCGCGAGGTCGGCACCGAGGGCAAGCTCGGTGGCCAGGCCCAGGTCGAGGGCGTCTCCGGCACCTGGCGCGGCCTGACCGAGAACGTGAACCTGATGGCCGACAACCTGACCGCGCAGGTGCGCTCGATCGCGGAGGTGACGACGGCGGTCGCCAAGGGCGACCTGACGCAGAAGATCACGATCGAGACGAAGGGCGAGATCGCCCAGCTCGCGTCGACGATCAACACGATGGTCGACCAGCTGTCGTCGTTCGCGGCCGAGGTCACCAGGGTCGCGCGCGAGGTCGGCACCGAGGGCATGCTCGGCGGCCAGGCGACGGTCGAGGGCGTCTCCGGCACCTGGCGCGGCCTCACCGACAACGTCAATCTGCTCGCCGGCAACCTGACGACGCAGGTTCGCGCGATCGCGGACGTCACGACCGCTGTCGCGAAGGGCGACCTCTCGCAGAAGATCACCGTCGACGCGAAGGGCGAGATCGCGGAGCTGAAGGGGACGATCAACACGATGGTCGACCAGCTGTCGGCGTTCGCCGGCGAGGTCACGCGCGTCGCCCGCGAGGTCGGCACCGAGGGCAAGCTCGGCGTCGAGGCCGAGGTCGAGGACGTCTCCGGCGTCTGGCGCGACCTGACCCAGAACGTGAACACGATGGCCAGCTCGCTGACGGCCCAGGTGCGCAACATCGCCGAGGTGACGACCGCGGTCGCGAACGGCGACCTCTCGAAGAAGGTCACCGTGGACGTGAAGGGCGAGATCGCAGAGCTGAAGTCGACGATCAACACGATGGTGGATCAGCTCTCGAGCTTCGCCGCCGAGGTCACGCGCGTCGCGAAGGAGGTCGGCACCGAGGGCAAGCTCGGCGGCCAGGCCGAGGTGATCGGTGTCTCCGGAACCTGGAAGGACTTGACCGAGAACGTCAACCAGCTCGCGAACAACCTCACCGACCAGGTGCGCGCGATCGCCGACGTGACGACCGCCGTTGCGAAGGGCGACCTCTCGCAGAAGATCACCGTCGCGGCGAAGGGCGAGGTCGCCCAGCTCGCGTCGACGATCAACACCATGGTCGACCAGCTCTCGAGCTTCGCCGCCGAGGTGACGCGTGTCGCGCGCGAGGTCGGCACCGAGGGCAAGCTCGGCGGCCAGGCGCAGGTGAAGGGCGTCTCCGGGACCTGGCGCGACCTGACCGACAACGTCAACTTCATGGCCTCCTCGCTGACCGAGCAGGTGCGCAACATCGCGACGGTCACGACCGCGGTCGCGAACGGCGACCTCTCGAAGAAGATCACCGTCGACGTCAAGGGCGAGGTCTTCGAGCTCAAGGACACGATCAACACGATGGTCGACCAGCTCCGCGCCTTCGCCTCCGAGGTGACGCGCGTGGCGCGCGAGGTCGGCACCGAGGGCCGCCTCGGCGGCCAGGCGACGGTCGAGGGCGTCTCCGGGACGTGGCGCGACCTGACCGACAACGTCAACTTCATGGCCTCCTCGCTCACCGAGCAGGTGCGCAACCTCGCCACGGTCACCACCGCGGTGGCGAACGGCGACCTCTCGAAGAAGGTCACCGTCGACGTCAAGGGAGAGGTGCTCGAGCTCAAGGACACGATCAACACGATGGTCGACCAGCTCTCCGCCTTCGCCTCCGAGGTGACGCGCGTCGCCCGCGAGGTCGGCACCGAGGGCAAGCTCGGCGGCCAGGCCGAGGTGGTCGGCGTGTCGGGAACCTGGAAGGACCTGACCGAGAACGTGAACCTGCTCGCCGGCAACCTCACCTCGCAGGTGCGCAACATCGCCGCCGTGACGACCGCCGTCGCGAAGGGCGACCTCTCGCAGAAGATCACGGTCGAGGCGAAGGGCGAGGTCGGCCGGCTCGCCGGAACGATCAACACGATGGTCGATCAGCTCTCGACGTTCGCCGCAGAGGTCACCCGCGTCGCGCAGGAGGTCGGCACCGAGGGCCAGCTCGGCGGCCAGGCACAGGTCGAGGGCGTCTCGGGCGTGTGGAAGGGCCTGACCGACAACGTCAACGGGCTGGCCGAGACGCTGACGACACAGCTGCGCGCGATCGCGAACGTCTCGACGGCGGTGACCTCCGGCGACCTCACCCGCTCGATCACGGTCGAGGCGGCAGGTGAGGTCTCGGACCTGAAAGACAACATCAACCAGATGATCGGGAACCTGCGCGAGACGACCGAGCGGAACGCGGCGCAGGACTGGCTCAACTCGAACCTGGCCCGCTTCTCCGGGATGCTCCAGGGCCAGCGCGATCAGAAGACGGTCGCGCGACTGCTGATGAGCGAGGTGACCCCCCTCGTCGACGCCCATCACGGCGCCTTCTACGTCACCGAGGGAGTCGAGGAGGAGGAGAAGGAGCTGCAGCTGGTCGCGACCTACGGCTACAAGGAGCGCAAGTCGATCGCGAACCGGTTCAAGCTCGGCGAAGCGCTCGTGGGGCAGGCCGCCCTCGAGCGGAAGTCGATCCTGATCACGCAGGCGCCCGAGGACTACATCAAGGTCACGTCCGCCCTCGGCGAGGCGGCGCCGGCGAGCATCATCGTCCTGCCCGTCCTCTTCGAGGAGCAGGTGCTGGCCGTGGTCGAGCTCGCCTCGTTCGCACCCTTCTCCGAGATCCAGCAGACGTTTCTCGACCAGCTCTCTGAATCGATCGGCGTCGTGCTGAACACGATCCAGGCGAACATGCGGACGGAGGAGCTGCTGCTCCAGTCGCAGCAGCTGACCCAGGACCTGCAGAGCCAGTCGGAGGAGCTGCAGGCGCAGCAGGACGAGCTCAAGCGCTCGAACTTGGAGCTCGAGGCGCAGACGTCCACGCTGCGTGCGTCCGAGGAGCTGCTTCAGACGCAGCAGGAGGAACTGCAGCAGACGAACGAAGAGCTCGAGGAGCGCTCGCAGCAGCTCGAAGAGCAGAACCGCCGGATCGAGATCAAGAACGCCGAGATCGAGGAGGCGCGCAGCTCGCTCGAAGAGAAGGCGGAGCAGCTGGCGGTCTCGTCGCGGTACAAGTCCGAGTTCCTCGCAAACATGTCGCACGAGCTGCGGACGCCGCTCAACTCGCTGTTGATCCTCGCCAAGCTGCTCGGCGACAACCCCGACGGCAACCTGTCCGAGAAGCAGATCGAGTTCGCGACCACGATCCACAACGCGGGGTCGGAGCTGCTCGGACTGATCAACGACATCCTCGACCTCTCGAAGGTCGAGGCGGGAAAGATGGACGTGCACGCGACGGAGATCTCCGTCGCCGACGAGCTCGCCGCACTCGAGCGGTCGTTTGGGCCGGTCGCGGAGGAGAAGGGGCTCGCGTTCGAGCTCGACTTCGCCGAGAACGCCCTCCCGACCATCGTCACCGACCGTCAGCGTCTGCAGCAGGTGCTGAAGAACCTGCTCTCGAACGCGTTCAAGTTCACGGAGAACGGTAGCGTCGTGATGCGTGTGGCACAGGCGGAGGACCGCCAGTTCGCGGCCGAGGCGCTCGCGAGAGCCGAGCGCGTGATCGGCTTCTCGGTGGCCGACACGGGCGTCGGGATCGCGGCCGACAAGCTTCGTCTGATCTTCGAGGCGTTCCAGCAGGCGGACGGCACGACGAGCCGGCGCTACGGCGGCACCGGGCTCGGCCTTTCGATCAGCCGCGAGATCGCCCGCCTGCTCGGCGGCGAGATCCACGTCGATTCGACGCCCGGCGAGGGCAGCACGTTCACGCTCTACCTGCCCGAGCGCTACGTCGAGACGACACCGGCGGCGACACCGGCCGAGCTGCTCGATGCTGTCTCGGCGGGCCTCTCACCGGCGACTGCGGCCAGCCACAACGGCGACGAGCCCGAGCTCGATCCGGCGCTGATCGTCACCAACGAGATCGAGGACGATCGCGAGTCGATCGAGGCCGGCGACCGCGTCGTGCTGATCGTCGAGGACGACGCCGACTTCGCCCGCACCGAGCTGGAGGTCGCGCGCGAGTGCGGCTTCAAGGGGCTCGTCGCGCTGCGTGGCGACACCGGCCTCGCACTCGCCCGCGAGTTCCGGCCCGATGCGATCGTGCTCGACATGAATCTGCCGGTGCTCGACGGCTGGACCGTGCTCGAGCGCCTCAAGCGACATCCGTCCACCCGGCACATCCCGGTACACATCGTCTCGGCCGTCGAGGAGGCGCAGCCGGCGCTACTGGCGGGGGCGGCTGCGTTCGTGCAGAAGCCGGCGTCCAAGGAGGCGCTGACCGAGGTGTTCGGCGGGATCGAGTCCTTCATCGACCGCACGGTCCGCCGCCTGCTCGTGGTCGACGACGACGCGCTGCAACGCGCCTCGATCGTCGAGCTCGTCGGCGGCGACGGCGACATCGAGATCGTCGCGGTCGGCTCCTCGGAGGAGGCGCTTGCGGCGCTCGACGCCGGGCCGCCGTTCGACTGCATGGTGCTCGACCTGAAGCTGCCGAAGATGACCGGGTTCGATCTGCTGGAGAAGGTGAAGACCCAGGACGGCTCGCGCGGGCTGCCGGTGATCGTCTACACGGGCAAGGATCTGACCCGGCGCGACGAGACGAAGCTGAAGCGCTACGCCGAGACGATCGTCGTCAAGGATGCCCGCTCGCCGGAGCGTCTACTCGACGAGACATCGCTCTTCCTGCATCGGGTCGAGTCGAAGCTGCCCGACTCGAAGCGGCAGATGCTGGAGCAGCTGCACGAGGCGGATGCGGTCTTCGCCGGGAAGAAGATCCTGATCGTCGACGACGACGTCCGGAACGTGTTCGCGCTGACGAGCGCGCTGGAGGCGCGCGGGATGGAGGTCGTCTTCGCCGAGAACGGCCGCGAGGGGATCGAATGCCTGCAGGCTGCGGGCGACGTCGACCTGATCCTGATGGACGTGATGATGCCGGAGCTCGACGGCAACGAGACGACGCTCGCGATCAGGCAGCTGCCCGAGTACGAGAAGCTGCCGATCATCGCCCTGACCGCGAAGGCGATGAAGGGCGACCGGGAGCGCTCGATCGCGGCCGGGGCGTCCGACTACATCACGAAGCCCGTCGACACCGACCAGCTTCTGTCCCTGATGCGGGTGTGGCTCTACCGGTAGAGGACAGCGGAGAGCTCGAGCAGATCGAGATCGAGCTCCTGCTGGAGGGGATTCACCGCCGCTACGGCTTCGACTTCCGGGAGTACGCACCGGCGTCGCTGCGCCGGCGCGTGCGGCGGCGGATGGACGGCGAGCGGGTGGAGACGATCTCGGCGCTGCAAGACCTCCTCCTGCACGACCCGGCGGTGATGGAGCGGTTGCTGCTCGACCTCTCGGTGAACGTCACGGCGATGTTCCGCGACCCGACCTTCTATCTCGCGATGCGGCAGAAGGTCGTGCCGGTGCTGCGGACCTACCCGTTCGCGCGAATCTGGGTCGCAGGCTGCTCGACCGGCGAGGAGGTCTACTCGCTCGCCATCCTGCTCGCCGAGGAGGGGCTCACAGACCGCGTCCGGATCTACGCAACCGACATCAACGAGGCCGTGATCGAGCGAGCGAAACAGGGCGTCTTCCCGCTCGACAAGATGCAGGAGTACACGCAGAACTACATTCGCGCCGGCGGCGGCCGATCGTTCTCGGAGTACTACGTCGCCCGCTACGACGGGGCGCGCTTCTCACGGGCGCTCGTCGACGGCGTCGTCTTCGCCCAGCACAACCTCGTCTCGGATTCGGCCTTCAACGAGTTCAACGTGATCACCTGCCGCAACGTGATGATCTACTTCACGCCCGCGCTGCAGGAGCACGTCCACCGTCTCTTCTACGAGAGCCTGGCGATGTTCGGTGTCCTCGCACTTGGGCAGAAGGAGACGGTGCGCTTCTCGCCGCACGAGCACTCGTTCGAGGAGCTCGACGCCGAGGAGCGGCTGTTCAGGAAAGTTTCATGAGCTACGAGGTGATCGCGATCGGAGCCTCCTGGGGAGGGTTGCACGCGCTGGAGACGCTCTTGGAGGGGATTCCGTCCGAGCTCGAGCAGGCGATCGTGATCGCGCAGCACCGCTCGCCGGAGTCGAGCCGCGGCCTGCTCGAGTCGTTACTGCAGCGCCACAGCGAGCGTCCGGTCAGCGAGCCGCACGACAAGGACCCGATCGAGGCCAGCCATGTCTACATCGCGCCGTCCGATTACCACCTCCTCGTCGACGCCGGCCGCTTCGCGCTCTCGGTCGAGGAGCGCGTCCAGTTTGCGCGGCCCTCGATCGACGTGCTCTTCGAGTCGATCGCGGAGACCTACGGCGACCGGGCGGTCGGGATCGTCCTCACCGGCGCCAACGAGGACGGTGCCGCCGGCCTGGCCGCGATCAAGCGTAGGGGCGGCGTCGGGATCGTCCAGGACCCGCACACGGCAACGCGGAGGACGATGCCCGAGGCGGCTCTCGCGGCTGTCGAGGCCGACGCGGTGCTGCCGCTCGAGGAGATCGGCCCCTTCCTCCGCGGGCTGTGCTGCCCGTGAGCCAGTCGCCCGTCAAGCTGCTGCTGGTCGACGACCGGCCCGAGAACCTGCTCGCGCTCGAGGCGATCCTCGAGCCGCTCGGACAGGAGCTCGTCCGCGCCGGATCGGGCGAGGAGGCGCTGCGCTTCCTGCTGCAAGACGAGTTCGCAGCGATCCTGCTCGACGTCCAGATGCCGGGGCTGGACGGCTTCCAGACCGCCGAGCTGATCAAGGCGCGCGAGCGCACGCAGCACATCCCGATCCTCTTCCTGACCGCGATCTCGAAGGACGCCGAGCACGTCTTCCGGGGTTACGACGCCGGCGCGGTCGACTACCTGATGAAGCCGTTCGACCCGCACATCCTGCGGGCGAAGGTCGCCGTCTTCGTCGACCTCTGGCAGAAGACGGTCGAGCTCAGACGGCGCGATGCGCTGATCGCCGAGCAGGAGCTGGCGGCGCTCGAGCGCACGAGCGAGGCACGCTACCGGTTCCTCGGCGACTCGATCCCCCAGCACGTCTGGACGGCGCTGCCGGACGGCCGGCTCGACTACGTCAACGAACGGGTCCTCGACTACTTCGGCCGCTCCGCGGAAGAGTTGCTCGAGTCCGGCTGGCACGATGTCGTCCATCCCGACGACCTGCCCGAGACGCTCGCCCGCTGGTCGGCCGCGCTGGCGACCGGCGAGCCCTACGAGGTCGAGTTTCGGCTCACCCGTGCGTCCGACCAGTCGTGCCGGTGGCACCTCGCCCGCGCCGCACCGATGCGGGACGAGACCGGCGAGATCCTCAAGTGGTTCGGGACGAGCACGGACATCGAGGACCGCAAGCTCGCCGAGGAGCGGCAGCGGTTCCTCGCCGAGGCCGGCTGGGTTCTCGGCAGCTCGCTCGACTACGAGCAGACTCTCGCCGACGTGGCGCGTCTGGCGGTGCCTCACGTGGCCGATTGGTGCGCCGTCGACATCTTCGTGCACGGGCGGCTCGAGCGAGTCGCGCTGGAGCACGGCGACCGGCTGAAGCTCGCGCTCGCGCGAGAGCTCGAGGCGACGATGCTGGCAGCGTCCGCGGCCGCAGGCGCGCAGGCAGTGCAGTCGCACGAGGCCGTCCTCGTCGGCGAGGTCGACGAGGAGGCGCTGGCGGCCTTCGGCTTCGACCCGGCACAGCTCGAGATCGCCCGCGCGCTCGCCCCGCGCTCGTATGTCACAGTCCCCCTCGTCGCCCGCGGCGAGGTCTTCGGCTCGATCACGCTCGTCACCGCCGAGTCGGGCCGCGTCTACGACGAGCACGACCTGGCGCTCGCGAAGGAGCTGGCGCGCCACGCCGCAGCCGCGATCGACAACGCCAGACTCTACGACGAGGCTCGGCGCCGCAGCCGCGCGGCGCGCGCGCTCGAAGCGGTCGCCGACGGCGTCGTCCTGGTCGACCAAGACGGCGTGATCCGGCTCTGGAACGCCGCCGCGACGACGATCACTGGCATGACCGAGGACGAGGTGCTCGGACGCCCGATCGAGGACGTCGTCCACCGCTGGAACGAGCTCTCGCCCCTGATTCCGGTCGCGAGCAAGCCGGGGGAGCCGGTTCGCGCGGAGACGGTGCCCGTGGAGTTCGGCGGCCGCGAGCTCTGGATCTCCGGCTCGGGCGTCGGCTTCGAGGAGGGGACCGTGTACGCCTTCCGCGACCTCACTGAGGAGCGCGCGCTCGAGGAGCTCAAGGCCGACTTCGTCGCCACCGTCTCGCACGAGCTGCGCACGCCGCTGGCGGCCATCTACGGCTCGGCACAGACAATCCGACGGAAGGACATCACGCTCGATCCGGAGATCCAGGACCAGCTGCTCGGGGTGATCGCATCCGAGTCGGACCGGCTGGGCACGATCGTCAACGACCTCCTCGTCGCGGGCCGGCTCGACGCCAACCAGCTGCCGCTGGCGATCGAGCGGTGCGATCCGGTCGAGCTCGCGAGCTCGGTCGTCGAGGCGGCGAGGACGCACCTGCCGGAGACGATCGATCTCCAGCTCGAGGTCCCGGCGGAAGTGCCGAGAGTCGTCGCCGACCCGGGCCAGCTCCGCCAGGTGCTCGTCAACCTGGTCGACAACGCGATCAAGTACTCGCCCGAGGGCGGCCGGGTGGCGCTCTCGGTCGCGAACGGCGACGGCGGGATCCGCTTTACGATCGTCGACGCCGGGCTCGGGATCCCGACGAACGAGCACCGCCGAATCTTCGAGAAGTTCTACCGGCTCGATCCGGACATGACCCGCGGCATCGGCGGCACCGGCCTCGGCCTCTACATCTGCCGCGAGCTCGTGCGCAGGATGGACGGAAAGATCTGGGTCGAGTCGAAGCTCGGTGAAGGCTCGACGTTCGTCGTCGAGCTCCCCGCAGCGACAAGTCCGGCCTAGCGAGCGCCACCTCCGACGCCGGTCGTACCCGCGCCCGCCGACTCGCTCGAGAGCTTCGAGGCGAAGTACACCGGGATCATCGAGAGCAGGATCACGAAGACGGCGACGACGTTCACGATCGGCAGCTGGTTCGGCCTCGAGAGGTTGTTCAGGATCCAGATCGGCAGCGTCTGGTCGGCGCCGGCGAGAAAAGTGGTCACGATCACCTCGTCGAAGCTGAGCGCGAAGGCGAGGAGCGCGCCGGCGAGCACGGCCGTCTTCAGCTGCGGAAACGTGACGAACCGAAAGGTCTGCCACGCGTCGGCACCGAGATCCGCCGATGCCTCCTGGAGCGACCCCGCCGTCCGCCGCAGCCGCGCGACGACGTTGTTGTAGACGACGACGATGCAGAAGGTCGCGTGGCCGACCATGATCGTGAAGAGCCCGAGCTCGACGCTGAACGGCTCCGGTAGGTTGCGGAACGTCGCGTTCAGCGCCATCCCGGTCACGATCCCCGGCAGCGCGATCGGGAGGATGACGAGGAACGAGATCGCCTCACGACCGAAGAATCGGAAGCGCGCGACGGCGAGCGCCGCCAGGGATCCGAGCAGGAGCGCGATCAGGGTCGCGCCCGCCGCCGCCTTCAGCGACACGAAGAGGGCGTCGCGCACGCCCGGGTTGTCGATCGCGCGCCCGAACCACTTCGTCGTCAGCCCCGGGATCGGCCACGCGAGTGAGCGCCGCTCGTTGAACGCGTACAGGCAGATCACGAGCAGCGGCACGTAGATGAACGCGAGCGTGAGCGCGGTCGCGCCCCGCAAAACCCAGGCTCCCGCGCGCGAAGTCACAGCTCCTCGAACGCCCCCAGCCGCCGCACGAGCAGGAGGTAGACCACCATCACGACGACCGGCACCGTCGCGAAGGCGGCCGCGAAGGGCAGGTTGTTCGCGACGCCGACGTTCGCGTAGACGACGTTGCCGATGAACTGAGTGCTCGAGACGAGCTGCGGCGTGATGTAGTCGCCGAGCGTCAGGGAGAAGGTGAAGATCGAGCCGGCCGCCAGCGCCGGCAACGCGAGCGGCAGCACGACCCGCCAGAACGTGCGCGCGCCCCGTCCGCCGAGGTCCGCGGACGCCTCGAGCAGCGAATGCGGGATCCGCTCGAGCCCCGCGTAGACGGGCAGGATCATGAAGGGCAGCCAGAGGTACGAGAAGACGAGCCAGGTGGCGACGTTGCCGAAGCCCGGCCCCGAGAGCCCGAGCGGCTCGAGCGCCCAGTTCAGGGCGCCCTGCTCCTGCAGGATCACGCGCCAGGCGTAGACCTTGACGAGGTAGCTCGCCCACAGCGGCAGCAGGACCGCGACGACGAGCAGGTTGCGCGTCCGCGGCGAGGCGACCTTAGCCATGTAGAAGGCGATCGGGAACGCGAGCACGGCGTCGGTGACAGTCACCGCGATGGCGATCAGCACCGTCCGCTGCGCGATCGTTCGGTACACCTCGCTCTCCCAGAGCAACCGGAAGTTCTGGAAGCCGTAGTCGCGGACGACCTCCGAGGTGAAGGGGTCGAGCCGCCAGAACGCGGCCACGAAGAGAAGGGCCAGCGAGCCGAGGTACGCGAGTCCGAGCCACGAGAGCGGCGCCGTCAGCAGCAGGCCGAGCCCCAGCCGCGGATGCCGGTGAAAATACGACGAGAGGCGCCGCCCCGGGGATTCCCGGAGCGGCGCCTCCGTCGCCTCAGGGAGCGAGCTCAACCCTTGATTTCAGTCCAGGCCTGCGTCCACGCGGCGTAGTCCTTGCAGACCTGCCCCCGGTCGTCGCCGCAGTCCGCCTGCGGGGTCTTCCAGTAGTAGATCTGCTCGAAGTACTCCTCGTCGTCCGCGTGGAAGATCGTGCAGTGATCCTTGTTCGCGGTGAGCGCGCACGCCTCGCTGGAGGACGGGGCCTCGCCGAAATACTCAGTCGCGGCCGCGTTCGCCTTCGGCGAGATGATGTGATTCATCCACATGTACATGCAGTTGGGGTTCTTCGCCTCGGACGAGATCATCCACGTGTCCGACCAGCCCGTCGAGCCTTCCTTCGGCAGCACGGCTTCGACCGGCACGTCCTCGCCCTTGAGCACGTTCGTGATCACCTGCCACGTCGTCCCGACGACGCTCTCGCCGCCGGTGAACGCCGCGATCTGCTTCGTGTAATCGGACCAGTACTCGCCGATGATCGTCCGCTGCTTCTTCAGCAGGTCGACGGCAGCCTGGAACTGCTCGTCGTCGAGCTCGTACGGGTCGGTGATTCCGAGGTCCGGTTGCGTCGCCTTCAGATAGACGGCCGCGTCGGCGATGTAGATCGGGCTGTCGTAGGCGGTCACCTTGCCCTTGTACGGCGAGTTCTCGTCCCAGACCACGCTCCACGAATCCGGCGCGGGCTTGACGGTATCGGTGAGGTACTGGAGCAGGTTCGCCCCGCGCCCGTGCGGGACGCCGTAGGGGACGTCGTCGACGGTGTTGTGCGGCTGGTTCTTCAGCCCCTCGAAGACGCCCTGGTAGTTCTCGATCAGCTCGAGGTTCACAGGCGCGACGTCGCCGGCGGCGATCAGACGCAGGCTTGCGTCGCCCGACGCCGAGACGCCGTCGTACTGCCCGGTCCGCATCAGCGTGACCATCTCGTCCGAGGTGTTGCCGGTCTTGACGTTGACCTGGCAGCCGGTAGCGGTCTCGAATTCCGAGACCCAGTCGACCTTCGGATCGGTGCTGCCGTCCTCGACGTAGCCGGCCCACGCGATCAGGTTGACCTCTCCCTCGCCCTCGCCGAGCGACTGCATCATCCCTTCCGGCGTGCCGCTCTGGGCAGTCGTCGCGCCGCCCGTCGTCCCGCCCGCCTCGTCATCGTCCCCGCCGCACCCCGCGGCCATGACGCATAGAAACGTTGTCGCCAGCGTCGCCGCTGCCCAGCGTCCCACTCTCACCTGCATCGTCACTTTCCTCCGTTCGACCCGGTCTGGATTACGAACACGTGCTCCGGCCGCCATACGAGCCGGACCCTGCTTCCCTGCCTTTCCAGTGCCTCGCTCGACCCACTCTCGAGGTTCTGGCTCACTACGGTCAACTCTCCGCCGGCGTCCAGCTCGACGTGGAAGCGCGTCACCGAGCCGACGTACACGACGTCGCGAATCCGGCCCTCCTCCACGTTGACACCCTGCTCCGAGTGCTCGCCTTCGCCGAGCAGGCGGATCTTCTCCGGCCGCACTGTAAAGCGGCGGCCGGCTCGCTCGAGCACGTTCGAGACGCCCACGAAGCCGGCGATGAACTCGCTCGCCGGCTGCTCGTACACCTCGGCCGGCGACCCGATCTGCTCGATCTTGCCGTCGTTGAACACTGCGAGGCGGTCGCTCATCGTCAGCGCCTCCTCCTGATCGTGCGTCACGTAGACGAACGTGATCCCGAGTTCCTGCTGAATCCCCTTCAGCTCGATCTGGAGCTGCTGGCGGAGCTTGAGATCGAGGGCGCCGAGCGGCTCGTCGAGCAGCAGGGCCTGAGGCCGGTTCACGAGCGCACGGGCGAGCGCGACGCGTTGTCGCTGTCCGCCCGAGAGCTGTGCCGGCTTCCGGTTCCCGAACCCTTCCAGCCGCACGAGTGCCAGGACCTCCTCGGCGCGGCGCCGGCGCTCGGCTCGCGGCACCTTTTTTACGCGCAGCCCGTACTCGACGTTTTCCTGCACGGTCATGTGCGGGAAGAGAGCGTAGTCCTGGAAGACCGTGTTGACGTCGCGCGCGTACGGGGGGAGTCGCGACACGTCCTTGCCGCGGAGCTCGACCGTGCCTTCATCCGGCCGCTCGAACCCGGCGATCACGCGGAGGGTCGTCGTCTTGCCCGAGCCCGACGGACCGAGCATCGTGAAGAACTCGCCGCGACCGATCTCGAGATCGATCCCGTCGACGGCGGTCACGTCGCCGTAACGCTTGCGCAGGCCGGCCAGGCGAATGTCGATCTCGGCGTCACTTTGCGGCGGCAAGCGACTCCTCGAGCAGGTCGAGTCCATGCTCGAGCTCCGCATCGGTGACGGTCAGCGGCGGCAGCAGGCGCAGGACGTTGCCGTAGAGCCCGCAGGCCAGCAGGAGAAGGCCGCGTTCGAAGGCCGCCGCCGTGACGGCCTGCGCGAGGTCGGGGCTCCGCTCGCGCAGCTCGAGCGCGAGCATCGGCCCGAGCCCTCGCACCTCGCCGATCTGCTCGTGGCGCGCCGCGATCTCATCGAGGCGCGCGCGCAGGGTCTCACCCAGCTGGTCTGCCCGGGTCCGGAACTCCGGATCGGCGACCGTGTCCAGCACAACGGCGGCTGCGGCACACGCGACGGGATTGCCGCCGAAGGTGCCGCCGAGCCCGCCCGGGCCGGGCGCGTCCATGACCTCGGCGCGGCCGGTGACGGCGGCCAGCGGCAGCCCGCCCCCGAGCGACTTGCCGGAGACCAGCAGGTCGGGCCGAACGCCGTCGTAGTGCTCGATCGCCCACACCGGCCCGGTCCGCCCCACGCCCGACTGCACCTCGTCCGCGACGTAGAGGATGCCGTGGCGCGCGCAGAGCCCGGCCAGCCGAGCGGGATAGTCGGGCGGCATCGGGATGAAACCGCCCTCGCCCTGAACGGTCTCGAGCACGACGCAGGCCACCGACTCCGCCTCGACCTCGCTCTTGAACAGGTGCTCGAGCGAGGCGATCGCCGCGTCGGAGTCGACGCCGCGGTACGGGTAGGGAGCGGCGGCGCGGTAGACCTCGCCCGGGAACGGGCCGAACCCCGCCTTGTACGGGCGCACCTTGCTCGTCATCGCCATCGTCAGCAGGGTGCGGCCGTGGAAGCCGTTCTCGAAGACGACGACGCCGGCGCGGCCCGTCGCTGCGCGCGCGATCTTGACCGCGTTCTCGATCGCCTCGGCGCCGCTGTTGACGAGGATCGACTTCTGCTCCGAGCCTGCGCAGGGCGAGAGCTCGGCGAGCCGGCGGCAGACCGCGACGTACGGCTCGTAGGTGCCGACCATGAAGCACTGGTGCAGGAAGCGGTCGACCTGCTCGTGGATCGCGGCAACCACGGGCGCGAACCCGTGACCCGTGTTCTGGCAGGCGATGCCGCCCGCGAAGTCCAGGTAGGTCGTCCCGTCGGCCGCCTCGACCTGAGCGCCCTCGGCGCGCACGACGACGAGCTTCGGCGTCGCCACGCCGCGGGCGACGTAGCGCTCCCGGGCCGCGAGGAGCTCGTCGGCGGCCGCTTGCTCGCGGAGAGACATGCAGCGATTCTCTCCCGCGTGCGGCCCCGAGCGCAATCGAAAGCCGCTTTCGCAGAAGTACGGTTGCCCGTACTGACACCCGGCAGGGCTTCTGCCACGATACGCCTGTGCCCAAGACCGTAGTCATCGCCGACGACCACCCGAGCTTCCGCGCCTCAGCGCGTGCAATCCTCGAAGCGGAGGGATTTCAGGTGGTCGGCGAGGCCGAGGACGGCAAGGCCGCGATGGCGGCGATGCACGACCTCAACCCGGACGTGCTCCTCCTCGACGTGCAGCTGCCCGACATGGACGGCTTCTCCGTCTGCCGGGCCCTCGGCCTGAACGGCGGCCCTCCGGCCGTCGTCCTCGTTTCGAGCCGGGACGCGTGCGACTACGGCGGGCTGATCGAGCAGAGCGGTGCCCGTGGCTTCATCGCGAAAGCGGAGCTGAGCGGCCCGGCCCTGTCCGACCTGCTCGGATGAGAACCCGCACGCTCGTCCCCCTGGCGGCCGGAGGTCTCGTCCTCGCCGCGGTCGGCACCGCGCTCGTCCTCACGAGCGACCACGAACAGAACAAGGGCGCGTTCCTGGCGCTGGCGCTCACCGTCGGCCTGTCATTCCTCGCCTCGGGCGTGATCGCGCTCTGGCGGCGGCCCGACAACCGCACCGGAGTCCTGCTCGTCGCGGTCGCCTACCTCTGGTTCCTGGGCGCGCTGACGATGTCGAGCAACGACTGGATCTTCACGATCGGCGTCCTCGTGAACAGCCTTCGCGCTCGGCGCGTTCGTTCATCTGCTGCTCGCGTTCCCGTCCGGACGGCTCCAAGGCCGGCGAGACCTGTTCCTCGTCGTAGCGCACGTACGCTCTCGTCTTCGTCGGCAGTGCCGCCCAGCTCCTGGTCGAGGAGCAGCCGGACCCCGACTGCGCCGACTGCCTGAGCACGATCGCGGTCACGGACAGCGACAGCGCCGCCTCGATCGTCGGTGCCGTCGTCGGCATCCTGGCGCTGGCGCTCGTCCTCACGGTGTTCGTCATCGTCGTGACGCGCTTCAGGCGCGCCCAGGGTGCCCTCCGCCGTGCGCTCGGCCCGGTGCTCGGCACCGGGGCGCTCGTGCTGGTCGTGCTTCTCCTCCAGCTGATCGCCGGCGCCGTCTCGGAGGGCGCGGACGAGCCGTTCTACTACGTCTTCCTCGTCGCGTTCGCGATGGTGCCGATCGCGTTTCTCGCCGGCGTGCTCCGCAGCCGGCTCGCCCGCTCAGGAGTGGGCGACCTCCTGCTCGAGCTCGGTCGCGGCGCCGCGCTTCGCGATGCGCTCCGGCGAGCCCTGAACGACCCGACGCTCGACGTCGCCTACTGGCTGCCCGACCCCGGCCGCTACGTCTCGGCCGACGGGAAGCCGCTCGAGGAAGGAGACGGCAGCCGGCACGTCACGTTCGTCGAGCACGCGGGGCGGCCGACCGCGGCACTCATCCACGATCCGATGCTGGCCGACGAGCCCGAGCTCGTCGGTGCGATCTCCGCAGCAGCCGGTCTCTGGCTCGACAACGAGCGGCTCCAGGCAAAGCTGCGCGCGCAGATCGCGTTCCTGGAGACGACCGTCGACACCTCCCCATCCCTGCTCTGCTCGCTCGACCGAGACGGCCGGATCGCGAACCTGAACCTCGCGTCGGTGCGTGCCAGCGGCTACGCCGACGCCGAGGAGGTGCGCTGGCAGGCGTTTTGGGACGTCTTCGTCGCGCCGGAGGAGCGGGACGAGTCACGACTCAGGTTCGAGGCTGCCGCACCGTTCCACAACTCGGTTGCCTTCGAGCACACGTTCGTGAACAAGCTCGGCGAGGAACGAACGATCGCGTGGTCGACCGCGCCGCTTCGGGACGAGCACGACAACGTCCGCAACGTCATCTGCGGCGGCCTCGACGTGACGGAGCGCAAGCAGCGCGAGCTCGAGCTCGGGCGCGAGCGTGACCTCCTCCGGAAGATCGCCGACGCGACGCCGAGTCTCCTCATCGTCGTCAACGAAGAGGCGACAGTGGTCGGCAATGCCGTCAACAAGGGCTTCGAGCAGGCGATGGGCTGGTCGGAGGACGAGATGCGCGGCCGGAACTTCCTGGAGCTCTTCCGGCCCGAGGACGACTACTTCGCGCGGGTCGGGATCGCCTCGGCCTTCAACCGGGTCGAGCCGGCCGAGCGCGTCTCGATCTGGCGTGCCCGCGACGGGCGCGAGCTTGCAGTCGCGTGGATGGCGACACCGATCGTCGACGTGACCGGAGCGGATCTCGTCCTCGTGTGCGGGGTCGACGTCACCGAGCGCGAACGGCGCGAGGCCGAGCTGCGTTCGAGCGAGGAGCGGCTACGGGCTGCGATCCAGGCCTCGCCCGTCGCGATCGTCGAATACGCCCTCGACGACCGGATCACACGCTGGAACCCCGCCGCGGAGCGGATCTTCGGCTGGACCGCCGACGAGGTGGTCGGTGGCTTCGCGAAGCATCAGCCCCCGGGACGCTCCGAGGAGCTCCGCGATCTCTTCCGCCGCGTTCGTGCGGGCGAGGTCTACACGGGGGTCGAGAGCAAGCGAATCCGCAAGGACGGCGCGACCATCGACGTCGAGATCTCCGCCGCGCCGATCCGGGGTCCCTCCGGCAAGGTGCTGAGCCACATGGCGCTGTTCGCGGACATCACCGACCGCAAGCGGCAGGAGGAGGAGCTGCGCGCCTCGCGGGCCCGGATCGTCAAGGCCGGAGACGAAGCACGGCAGCGCCTGGAGCGGAACCTCCACGACGGCGCGCAGCAGCGGCTGGTGGCTCTCTCCCTCTCGCTCCGGCTCGCCCAGTCGAAGCTCGACACCGACCCCGCCGGCGCGGAGGCGATCATCGAGGGCTCGCGGGAGGAGCTGGCGGCGGCTCTGGACGACCTCCGTGAGCTCGCGCGCGGGATCCATCCTGCTGTGCTCACCGACCGCGGGCTCACCGCCGCCGTCGAGGCGCTGGCGTCGCGCTCGCCCGTTCCGATCGACCTCGAGCAGTGCGAGGAAGGCCTCCCGAGCGCGGTCGAGGCGGCCGCGTACTACGTGATCGCCGAGTCGCTCGCGAACGTGACGAAGTACGCGCAGGCGACATCGGTGCGCGTCGGTGTCGGCCGTGAGAACGGCCGCGTCGCCGTGGAAGTGTCAGACGACGGGGTCGGCGGCGCCGATCCCGACGGCGGCTCGGGCCTCCGTGGTCTCGCAGACCGAGTCGAGGCCCTGGCTGGGAAGCTCACCGTCGACAGCCCACCCGGGGGTGGCACGCGAGTGCGCGCGGAGATCCCGCTGGAACCCGACCCTCACCGGTAGGGCTGGCCGCACCTCGAGACGCCTGCCTGCCGCATGGGAGCGGCTGGCGCAGCCTGGGAGGGTGCAGTCATGAACTCAGCCACCGCAGCCCAGGAGGACACCATGTTCGCAGGCCACAGAACCGATCTGGCCCACCGCAGAGCGGACGGCATCGACGTCATGCTCTGGTGGTCACCCGAGGACGGCACCGTCTCGGTCGAAGTACTCCACCTCGCGAGCGACGCGTCGTTCGAGCTCCAGGTCGAGCCCGCACGCGCCCTCGATGCCTTCTACCACCCGTTCGCCTATGCGGCGCGCCGCAGCCCCGAGCTTCTGGACGTCGCAGCCTAGGAGGATTGGCATGCGCCAACAGTCCTAGACTGACGGTCGTGAGCTCGCTCCCGACCGGAACCGTCACCTTCCTGTTCGCCGACGTCGAGGGCTCGACCCGCCTCGCACGCGACCTCGACGACCGCTGGCAGGACGTGCTCGCCGACATCCGCCGCCTGCTCCGCGCCGCCGTCGCCGACGCAGGCGGCCACGAGGTCGACTCCCGCGGCGACGAGCTCTTCGCCGCCTTCGCCTCCACCCAGGCTGCCGCCGACGCCGCGGGCGATGCGCAGCGCCGGCTCGGCGCCCACTCCTGGCCCACCGCCGTTCGCGTCCGCATCGGCTTCCACACGGGCACGGCCGCGCTGAACGAGGACGGCTACGTCGGCGTCGACGTTCACCGCGCCTACCGGATCGCCTCGGCCGGCCACGGGGGCCAGATCGTCACCTCCGAAGCCGCCGCCACCGCGCTGAGCCCCGGGCGGACGCTGCGCGACCTCGGCTTGTGGTCGCTACCGGACCTCCCCGAGCCGGAGCGGATCTTCCAGCTCGACGAGGAGGGCAGCAGCGGCGACTTCCCACAGCTGCGCGCGCGACCCGGCGCGACACCGGTTCGAGTCGTCCTCGCCGACGACTCGGTGCTCCTGCGCGAAGGGATCGCCCGCCTGCTCGAGGACGCGGGCTTCGACGTTGCCGCACAGTCAGGGAACGCGGAGGACCTGCTCCGCCACGTCGCGATGCACAAACCGGACGTCGCCGTCGTCGACATCCGCATGCCGCCGACGCAGACAGACGAGGGACTGCGCGCGGCGAAGGAGATTCGCGAACGCCACTCCGACACCGGCGTGCTCGTCCTCTCGCAGTACGTCGAGCCGGGATACGCGATGGAGCTCCTCTCCGACAGCGCCGAAGGAGTCGGCTACCTGCTGAAGGACCGGGTCGCCGACCTGGCCGAGTTCTCCGCCGCGGTTCGCCGCGTCGCCGAGGGCGGCTCCGCTCTGGATCCGGCCGTCGTCAGCGAGCTCGTCGGGAGGCACCGGCGCGACGATCCCGTCGACGAGCTCTCGCCGCGGGAGCGCGAGGTGCTCGAGCTGATGGCCGAGGGCCGCTCGAACCAGGCGATCGCGGAGCGTCTCTTCGTCACGCTCCGGGCAGTCGAGAAGCACGTCACGAGCATCTTCGTCAAGCTCCGGCTGCCCGCGACGGCGGAGGATCACCGCCGCGTGCTCGCAGTGCTCGCGCTGCTCCGCAGCTGAGCTGATCCGTGACGTGGAGCACAACGTCGGCCTCCGCGACCGCGGCAGGCACGCGGACGTCGACCGGGATCCCGGCTCCTTCGACGCATGGCCGTTCCGGTCGTGTCAAATCTCCGGGAAACCAGGGTCGGCCAGGGGTGATCCCGGATACCGCTCGGGTCGACGGCCGGAACCTCTGAGACGTGTACGGCTATCCGCACCTGCAGACGCTGGCAGCCCGCATCGTTCCGCGGTCGAGGCGCTGAGAGGCTGCAGCCATGTCCTTCGATCGCATCCGCAGACTGGCCGGCCGGCCCTACCCCGGCCGGATCGAGCTCGCAGCGCTGGCCGCCCTGTACGGCGCCTACGAGCTCGTCCGCGGCTTCGGCGGCGAGGACTGGGCGGCTGCACGAGCGCACACCGCTGACATCGTCGCGCTCGAGCGCCGCCTCAATCTCTTTGTCGAGCGCGACGTCCAGAACCTGGTCAGCTCGGTCGCCGGCGTCCCGGCGTTGCTCGGATTCCTCTACGTCCTCCTCCATTTCGCGGGCACCGCCGCCGTCCTCGTCTGGGTGCACCGACGGCGCCCGCATGCGTTTCCGTTCCTCCGCTCGACGCTGATCGTCAGCACCGCGCTGGCGCTCGTCGGCTACGTCCTCTATCCGGCCGCGCCGCCCCGGCTCGCGAACATGGGCTTCGCGGACACGGTCACGAAGAACACCGGTCTCGACCTCAGCTCCGACCTGCTCGGCAGCTTCTACAACCCGATCGCGGCCGTGCCGAGCCTCCATTTCGGCTACGCCCTGATCGTCGGCGTCGCGCTCGCACAGCTCGCCCCGTACCGGTGGCTTCGCTGGCTCGGCGCGGCGTACCCCGGGCTGATGCTGCTGATCATCGTCGGCACCGGCAACCACTTCCTCTTTGACGCGGTCGCAGGCGGTCTCGTCGTCGCAGCCGGCTGGCTCGTCGCCTCCCGGCTGCAGGCACCCGCCGTCACACCGGTGCGGCTGCCCGCACGTCAAGAGGCCTGGACGCCGCATTCCGCGCCGTCCCAGGCCAGGGCAGCCTAGAACCACCACCCGCCCCGCAGGAACCCGAAAGGAACCGCACGCCATGTCACCTCTGAAGCACAGCAACAACCTCGCGGCCCGCATGGGTCGCTGGAGCGCGAACCACTGGAAGACCGCCGTCTTCGGCTGGGTCGCGTTCGTCGTCGCTTCCGTCGTCATCGGCGGCCAGGTCGGCACGAAGTACCTGGAGACGGACGACCTCGCCGTCGGCGAGGCCGCGACCGCGACCGAGATCATCGAATCCGGCTTTCCGCAACGCGGCCGACGAGCAGGGCGAGATCGTCCTGATCCAGTCGAAGACGCTCACGGCCGACGATCCGGCCTTCAAGGCCGCGATCGAGGACGTCGCCAAGACGGTCGAGCGGCTTCCCGCAGGTGCGGAAGCTCGACACGCCGCTCGACGCCGGTCACGCCGATCTCGTCTCGACGACCGTCACTCGGCGATGGTCCAGTACCAGCCCCAAGTCGGCGACCTACGAGGAAGCGATCGCGTACATCGACAAGCTCGAGGCCGCAGTCGACAAGACCGCCGCCGAAGCATCCGGGCTTCGAGGTCAACCAGCTCGGTAGCGTCACCACGACGAAGGCGACCGACGCTGCCTTCAACAACATGCTGAAGACGGCCGGCCTGATCGCGATTCCGCTGACGCTCGTGATCCTGCTGTTCGTCTTCGGTTCCGCGGTCGCGGCTCTGATCCCGCTGTTGCTGGCGATCACCGCGGTCATGGCGACGACGGCCCTGATCGCGCTGCCGAGCCAGTTCATCGCCGTCGACGAGCAGATCGCCGAGGTCATCCTCCTGATCGGTCTCGCCGTCGGAATCGACTACTCGCTCTTCTATCTCCGCCGCGAGCGCGAGGAGCGGGCCGCCGGACGCAGCGAGCACGCCGCCCTCGAGGCCGCCGCAGCCACCTCCGGCCGCGCCGTCCTGATCTCGGGCGTCACCGTCCTGATCGCGATGGCCGGCATGTTCCTCTCCGGCGACAAGACGTTCATGTCCTTCTCGATCGGCACGATGATGGTCGTCGCCGTCGCGATGATCGGCTCGCTCACCGTCCTGCCCGCCCTGCTCGGCAGGCTCGGAGACAAGGTCGAGAAGGGTCGCGATCCCGTTCCTGGGCCGGCTCCGCAGCAAGAACGGCGAGAGTCGCTTCTGGGGCGCGATCCTCGATCGTGTCCTCCGCCGCCCGGTCGTCTCGGCTGTCGCAGCCGGCGCCGTCCTGGTCGCGCTGGCCGTGCCCGCGCTGTCGCTGAACACGGCCACCACGGGCGTCGACGACATCTCGATCCCGGAGATCGAGCCGCTGAAGAAGTTCGACGCGGCCTTCCCGGGCGGCAACGACCCGGCCGTCATCGCGATCCAGGCCGACGACGTCCGCACACCGGCGATCCAGGACGCGATCGTCGAGCTGAAGCGGGAAGCGCTCGCATCCGGCCAGATGAAAGGCCCGATCGAGCTCGAGGTCAGCCGCGACAGCACCGTCGCCAGCCTCGATCCCGCTCGCGGGAACGAGCACCGACGACAAGTCACAGGCCGCTCTCGCCACGCTGCGCGACGACGCTGCTTCCGCAGCACGCTCGGCGAGGTCGAGGGCGTCGAGTACGCCGTCACCGGCACGACCGCCCTGGACAAGGACTGGGAGTCCAGCATGGCGACCACCGCGCCGCTCGTCTTCGGCTTCGTGCTCCTGTTCGCCTTCCTGATCATGCTCGATCCGTTCCGCTCGATCGTCGTCGCCCTGAAGGCGATCCTGCTCAACCTCCTCTCCGTCGGAGCGGCGTACGGCATCCTCGTCGCCGCTCTTCCAGTGGGGCTGGGGCGAGAGCCTGCTCGGCTTCGAGTCGAACGGCGGCATCACGCCCTGGTTGCCGATGTTCCTGTTCGTGATCCTGTTCGGGCTCTCGATGGACTACCACGTCTTCGTCCTGAGCCGCGTCCGCGAGGCCTTTGACCGCGGTCTCTCCAACGACGAAGCCGTCGCCCACGGGATCAAGTCCACGGCAGGTGTCGTCACCAGCGCCGCAGTCGTCATGGTCGGCACCTTCTCGGTGTTCGCCATCCTGCCGGTGATCGACATGAAGGAAATGGGCATCGGCCTCGCAGTCGCGATCCTGATCGACGCGACGCTGATCCGCGCCGTGCTCCTGCCGGCGACGATGAAGCTGCTCGGCGACCGCAACTGGTACCTGCCGAGCTGGCTCGAGTGGCTCCCCCGCCTCGAGCACGGCGCTTCGGCCGAGCCCGCTCCGGCCGACGCGGCACCGGCTGCGTCCTAGCTCCACCTCCCGCCGGTGGCGCCGCTTCGATGCGGGCGCCACCGGCCACTCCCTCTGGAACGGAGACCTCATGCAATCCACAGCTGCCAGCTCGACTCCGTCAGCCCGCGCCATCCGGTTGCCCCGCGTGACGGCAGATGCCCTGGCGCTGGGAGCCATGGCGACCGTCGGCCTCCACGTCGTCGACGATTCCTTCATCCAGCCCGAGCCTGGAACGTCCGCTGTCGATCATCCCGGCGGCCTCGTGTCCCTCGCTCTCCTCGGGATCGCAGGAGCTGCGTACCACCGCGGCCGTGCGGGTCTCCGGGCGACGATTGCGATCGTCACCGGGCTGCTCGCGCTCGTGTTCGCAGCGACCTCCGCCGGTCACACGACGGTGACCGTCGGCCCCTCCGGCGACGACTACACCGGCCTGCTGCTGCTCCCGGCCGGCCTCGTTCTGATCGGCGTCGGGATCGCAACGCTGTGGCAATCCCGGAAGCTGAACGACAGCCGCCGGTGGAGGTACACCCGCAGGGGCCTGATCACGGTCGCCGCCGCGATCGCTTCAACTTCGTCCTCTTCCCGGTCGGATTCAGCTACGTGATCACGCATGTGATGCGGCAGGGAGTTCCCGAGGCGAAGCTCGGAGCAGCCCACGAAGACGTGTCGTTCCGGACGAGCGACGGCCTCGAGCTGCGGGGCTGGTACGTCCCCTCCAAGAACGGCGCCGCCGTGATCGCCTTTCCGGGGCGCAGCGGCCCGCGGGCACATACGCGCATGCTCGCCCGCCACGGCTACGGCGTCCTCCTCTTCGACCGCCGCGGCGAGGGCAAGAGCGAGGGCGACAGCAACCTGCTCGGCTGGGGCGGCGACAAGGACATCCTCGCCGCGATCGAGTTCCTCAAGGCGCGGCCCGACGTCGATCCAGGCCGGATCGGCGGTATCGGACTCTCGGTCGGCGGCGAGCTGATGCTGCAGGCGGCTGCCGAGACCGACGAGCTCGCCGCAGTCGTCTCGGAAGGGGCCGGGACCCGGCAGTTCTCGGAGCAGATGGAGGAATACGACGGTCTGACGCGGGCACTGCTCGCGCCGCAGGCACTGGTCATGACGACCGCGACGGCCGTGCTCTCCAGCACCGCGCCGCCGCCGAACCTGACCGATGTCGCCCCGAAGATCAAGCAACCGCTCTTCGTGATCTGGGCGCCGAACGGCGGCAACGTCGAGCACATGAGCAAGGAGTACTACGCGCTGGCAAAGGGCCCGAAGCAGATCTGGGCGATGCCGACCGCCAAGCACGTCGGCGGCATCTACGACCAGCCGGCTGAGTACGAACGCCGTGTCGTCGGCTTCTTCGACCGCGCGCTTCTCGAAGGCAGCTGACCCAGGAACCGCGAAGCCCCGTCCTCCGGCAACGGAGGACGGGGCTTCAATCGTTCGTGGAGCCGGAGGAGGGACTCGAACCCACGGCCTACTGATTACAAATCAGTTGCTCTACCAGCTGAGCTACTCCGGCACGGGCGCCGGACATGGTATCCGCGCTAGTTCAGGACCTCGCGTGTCTTCTGGTGCGCCAGGATCTTCCGCTTGACCCGCTGGAGCGCGTTGTCGATCGTCTTGCAGTCGCAGCCGAGCTCGACGGCCATGTCCTCGTAGGAGAGCCCTTCCAGGTAGCAGCGCAGCGCGTCCGCCTCGAGCCGTGAGAGCCCGGTTCCGAGCGTGAAGACGAGGCTCTGCAGCTCCTCCGTCGAGATCACGCACACCGACGGGTCGTTCGTCGACGGGCCTGGGAGCGCATCCCCGAGCGTGCACTCGCCGTCGTTGTCCTGCCCCGCCGGCGTATGGCTGAAAGAGACGTACTGGTTCAGCGGCTGGTGCTTGAAGCGCGTCGCCGTCTTGATCGCCGTGATGATCTGCCGCGTCACGCAGAGCTCGGCGAAGCTGCGGAACGAGGTCTCCTTGTCGGCGCGAAAGTCGCGTACCGCCTTGTAGAGACCGACCAACCCCTCCTGAATTAGATCCTCCGAGTCGCCGCCGGCGAGGAAGTACGAGCTCGCCTTCAGGCGGACGAAACCGGTGTAGCGGCGCATCAGGGCGTCGAGCGCGGCCTGGTTGCCGTTCCGCGCCTTCATCACCAGCTGCAGATCCTCAAGCTCTCGTTGAACCTTTTGGGCCGACTTGACCGCGGTGGCGGTGTGAGCGGACATGGCGGTCTCCCTGCAAATAGCGGGAAAGAATCGTGGCGACCGCCGTGCCGGACGCTCAACTCTCACCCTGAGGTTGAGGAAGAACATAGCAAGGGTTCGCGCAAGTTACAAGAGCATTGCAGAAGATATATTCTGTTAGGAACGTGTGTTCGTATTCACGGCTGGCCGCGTCGCCAGCGCTCGAGCCGGCGGCGCGTCTCCGCGTCCAGCGAATCGCCAAGACGGGAGCCGTGCCGCTCCTCGTGCCTCGTCTGCTCGAGGTCGGAGACGAACGCGGCCGACGATCGCTTCTGCACCTGCTGCCCCGACGTGCCGCGCACGGCGAGATCGGACGAGACGAGGCAGACGATCTCCGACTCGCGGAAATCGGCCGCGAGGCGCTCGAGGAGTGCATCGGCATTCGGCGCGAAGCGCACGGAGAGCGGCCCGATCTCGGTGTCGACACCGACCCCGTCCCAGACGAGCACCCCGCGGGCGCCGCGCAACGCGACGAACGAGGCGAGCACGTCGGTGAGCTCACGCTGATCCTCGAAGGAGCCGGCGTGGAGCACGTTGTGCCCGTCGAACAGGTAGAGCGTCGGCTCAGCCATCGCGCCGTCGTCGCGCCTCGTAGAGGAGCAGGGCAGCCGCGACGCTGACGTTGAGCGACGCGACGCGGCCCGAAAGCGGAATCGACACAGTCGCGTCGCAGGCTCGGCGGACGAGCGGCCGCACACCCTTCCCTTCGGCCCCGAACACGAGCGCCAGCCCTCCGGTCAGGTCGGCCTCCCACATGCTCTGCTCGGCCTCCGCCGCTGCCGCGTAGATCCACAGTTCTCCACGCTTGATCTCGTTCAGATAGCGGGCGAGATTGGGGACGACCGCCACCGGCAGATGCTCGACTGCACCTGCGGATGCGCGGCACACGGCGGGCGTCACGAGCGCAGAGCCGTGCGCGGGCACGACCACTCCCGTGGCCCCCGCTCCCTCGGCACTTCGGATCACCGCGCCGAGATTGCGTGGGTCCGTGACCTGGTCGAGACAGGCGAGGAGAGGCAGGTCGCCGGCGGCGAGCTCGTGCGCATCCGCGTAGCGGTACGGCTCGCACCACGCCAGCAAGCCCTGGTGGTCGCGGGTCCCGGCCGCCTCGCTGAGCTCCCGATCCGGCTTGATCTGGACGCGCAGACCGTCCTGAAGCCACGGTTCGGCCGCCACGGCACGCTCGGTCGCCCATAACTCGAGCGCCTCCCGCGGGCCGCGCAGAACCTCGCGGACCGGCCGGCGGCCGTAGACCTGCTCCCGGTTCACTGCCTGGGGACGAGCCTGTAGCCGTCCGGGTCGTCTCGCACGTCCCAGCCGGCCGCCTCGATCTGCTCCCGCAACTCGTCGGCGCGCTCGAAGTCCTTCGCCGCACGCGCTTCCTGCCGTCCGGCCGCCAGCGCATGCATTTCGGAGGGCGCATCCTCCTGTTCGGCGAGCGTCGCCAGGCCAAAGACATCGAGCGCGCGCCGAAGCAGGTCGTGGTCTCGCCATTCGTGCATCAACGCGAGAGCATCAGGCGTGTTGAAGTCGTCCGCCAGCGCTGCTTCGAAGCGGCCCCACGCGTCACCACTCGCCGGCAGGGAGGGGTTGCGGAACACCTCTCGGAAACCCTCCGCGCGAGCAGCTGCCTCCGCCATGCGCTCGTCCGAAAAGTCGATCGGGCTGCGCCAGTGCCCGGTGAGGTAATAGACAAGCGCCGTCTCGCGTCCCCACTCGTCGAGCACTTCGTTCATCGGCGCGATGTTGCCGAGCGACTTGGACATCTTCTCCCCGGTCATGCGGAGCATCCCGTTGTGCATCCAGACGTGGGCGAACTCGTGGCCGAGCGCATTCGACTGGGCAAGCTCGTTCTCGTGGTGGGGGAAGACGAGATCGAGCCCGCCGCCGTGGATCTCAAATGCGGGACCGAGGAGCTTCTGGGCCATCGCGGAGCACTCGATGTGCCAACCCGGCCTGCCCCGGCCCCAGGGCGACTCCCACCACGTGTCCTCGCCGGGCTTGTTCGCCTTCCAGAGCGCGAAGTCGCGCGAATCCTCTTTGCGCGGATTCGGCTCTTGCTCCTCGACCTGGTCGGGTCGCTGGCCGGAAAGGCGGCCGTAGTCGGCCTGCTTTGCGACCCGGAAGTAGACATCGCCGTCGACCTCGTACGCGAAGCCGAGCTCGATCAACTCTGCAATGAACGCGACGATCTCTGCCATCGACTCGGTGACCTTGGGAAAGTGGTCGACCTCGTCGAGGCCAAAGCGGCCGACATCTTCCAGGTACCAGGCGGTCGCGCGCGCGGCGAGCTCGGCGCTCGCGTCGGGCGCGGCCTCGTAGATCTTGTCGTTGACGTCCGTGATGTTGTGGACGAGCGTGACCTGGTGGCCGCACAAGCGCAGCCAGCGTGCGACCCAGGACGCAATCACGTACGGTCGCGCGTTGCCGAAATGCGCTCGCGCGTAGACGGTCGGGCCGCAGACGTACATGCCGATCGGCCCCGGCGGTTCGGGCAGCTCGACGAGGTCTCGGGCGAGGGTGCTATAGAGCCGCATCGACCCGTCTCAGCGCCTCGTCCTGCGGGAGCGCCGCGATCACCGCCCAGAGCTCTGGACCTCGCTCGGCTCCGGTGAGAGCCAGCCGCAGCGCCTTGAGGTCGCCGCCCACCGCCTTCAGCTCGCGCACGATCTCCTTGCCGTCCAGGCCGCTCGACCGCAGCTCGGTGAAGCGCGCGAGGGTGGGCCGCGCCTCCTCCGGAAGCGTCACCGGCTGCGGCTCGAGAATGGCCGCGGCCATCGCGCGCGCCTCGACGAGATCGCGGGCGCCGCGAAGCGCACCGGCGAGCTGGGGCGGCGCGCCCGCACGCGCCGCGAGCTCCTCGTCCGAGAGTGCCTGAATGGCGTCGATCGCGAGGCGGCGGATGCGCGGCTCGTCCAGATGGACGTCGTGCGCCGGCTCGCCGAGCTCCTCGAGGTATGCCCGCAGCGCCTCGGCCGGCACACCGGCCTCACGGTAGGCGGCGAGCGTGGGCGCTCCGGCCCTCTTCGCCAGCTTCTTGCCGTCGGATCCGAGCAGCAGCCCGTGATGGACGTACTCCGGCGGCTCGAATCCGAGCGCGCGCGCAAGCTCGCGCTGCAGCTCTGTGTTCGAGCGGTGGTCGGCCCCCCGGATCACGTGCGTGATCTCGAAGTCGTGATCGTCGACCACGCTCGACAGATGGTAGGTCGGGGTGCCGTCCGGACGCAGGAGCGTCGTCCGGCCGAAGCGAAGCGAGCCGTCGGCGTCGGGCTTGCCCACGGAGACCGCCGCCTCACGATGTCGGTCAGCACGCTCGCTTTGCCGCGCCGGCCCGTCGTTCCAGGGCAGGCCGAGCCACTCCAAGTCGACGAGAATCGCATCGAGCGAGCCTGCGACCTCACGCGAACTGTCGGTGTCGTCGATCCGCAGCAGCAACCAGTCTCCTCGGCGCCGGTTCACGACCGCCGAGAGGGCGCTGCCGAGGTGCAGGGAGCCGGTCGGGCTGGGGGCAAAACGAACGCGCGTGGCCACGCTTTGAGTCTACGGTCGCCGCTTCGGCAGCGAGATCGAGACGTCCTCGAACTAGGTCGGCCGCGGGTCGCCGAGCCAGAAGCGTGGGCCGGGGCCGATCTTCGCCACGCGGTCGTCTGTGTTTGCGAGCTTGCACCGCTCGAGCGAGAGGCAGCCGCAGCCGATGCACTCTGTCAATCCGGCTTTGAGGCGCTCGAGCTCCGCGATTCGCTGGTCGATTCGTGCGCTCCATCCCCGTGAGAGCTGCGACCAGTCGCGACGATTCGGCACGCGATCGGGCGGGAGCTTCGCGAGTTCCCCGCCGATCTCGTCGAGAGTGAGCCCGATCCGCTGGGCGAACACGATGAAGGCTATCCGCCGCAGGACCGGCCGCTGATACCGGCGGTGCCCGGAACCGGGTCGCTCGGAGACGATCAAGCCCCGCTCCTCGTAGAAGCGCAAGGCCGACGCAGCGACGCCGCTGCGACGCGAGACCTCGCCGATCGTCAACAACTCGGCCACGGGAGCATGAAATCACAGATTCGTACTTGACTTCAAGTTCACTTTAACTTGTACGGTAACTTCTCATGAATGGAAAGACCGCGAAGACAGAGATGCAAGGCATCGTCACGGGAGCGTCCCGTGGCCTTGGGCTTGCGCTCACACGCTCACTCGCCGAGCGCGGCTGGCACCTAGTCGTCGATGCCCGCGACGGGAGTGCGCTCGAGCGCGCCGTCGCCGGGCTCGACGTGATTGCTCTGGAGGGCGACGTCGCCGATCCTGAGCACCGTCGGGAGCTGGTGGCGGCGGCCGGCGGCTCGATCGACCTCGTCGTCAACAACGCCAGCGAGCTCGGGCCGACGCCGCTACCTAACCTCGCCGACTACCCACTCGAGGAACTGCGCCGCGTGTACGAGGTGAACGTGCTCGGGCCGCTCGCGCTCATTCAGGTCGCCCTTCCTCGCCTCAGCGACGGCGCCCGCATCATCAACCTCGTCTCGGACGCGGCCGTCGAGCCCTACGAGCAGTGGGGTGGTTACGGCTCGTCGAAAGCCGCGCTGGCGCAGATCACGGCGATCCTGGGTGCCGAGAATCCCGGCCTCCGTGCCTACGCGGTCGACCCGGGCGACATGCGCACGCAGATGCAGCAAGAGGCGTTTCCCGGCGAGGACATCTCCGACCGGCCGCTCCCGGAAGAGAGTGTCCCAGGCCTGCTCGCGCTGATCGAGGGCGATCTCCGGAGCGGCTCCTACAGCGCCCGCGACGTGGTCGGTGCCTCGACGTGAGCGCGCTGGAACTCGAGCTGCCGGACGGTCTCGAGGCGCAGGAGCCGCCCGAGGCAAAAGGGCTGGCCCGAGACGACGTCCGCCTGCTGGTCGTCAGCCGTGCCGAGGGGACGATAGTCCACAGCCGGTTCGGCGACTTGCCGCAGTTCGTCCGGCCGGGCGACCTGCTCGTGCTGAACACCTCGGCCACGCTGGCGGCCGCGGTCGACGCGACACGCGCCGACGGCACCGCACTCGAGCTGCGCTTTTCGACGCCGGTTGAGGGCCGAGATCCCGACCGCTTCTGGATCGTCGAGCTGCGGCTGGGAGACGTGCCGTTCGCTGGCGCCGTCGTGGGCGAGCAACTGGCGCTACCGGAGGGTGCAACGGCCACGATCCTCGCCCCCTACGCCGGTGTCCGGCTGTGGCTGGCGCGCCTCGATCTGCCGCGGCAGATCGAGGCGTACCTGCGTGGCCACGGCCGCCCGATCCGCTACGGCTACGTGCCGCGTCCATGGCCGCTCGCCACGTACCAGAACGTCTATGCGGCTGAGCCCGGCAGCGCCGAGATGGCAAGCGCCGGACGTCCGTTCACGACCGAGCTGATCACGCGGCTCGTCGCGGGCGGCGTGCTGGTCGCACCGGTGACGTTGCACACCGGGGTCTCGTCGCAAGAGCGAGGCGAGCGACCGTACCCGGAGCGGTATCGCGTTCCCGCAGCGACTGCGAGGCTCGTGAACGCCGTCCACGAATGGGGCGGGCGCGTGGTCGCGATCGGAACGACCGTCGTCCGCGCGCTCGAGTCGGTCGCCCGGCCGGACGGCTCCGTCGATGCCGGTGAGGGGTGGACGAGCCTCGTGGTCACTCCGGAGCGTGGCCTCTGGACTGTCGACGGCCTGCTCAGCGGACTGCACGAAGCGCAGTCGTCGCATCTGGACATCCTTCGCGCGGTCGCCGGCGAGGAACTGCTCGGGCGCAGCTATGTGGCGGCCGTCGAGCACGGCTATCGCTGGCACGAGTTCGGCGACAGCCAGCTCGTCCTCGGTAGCGACTAGTCTCGACGTCGTGGACGAGCTGCTCCTGGCCTGGTTCGGCCGTAGTGGACGTGATCTCCCCTGGCGGAAGACGCGCGATCCATACGCGATCCTCGTCAGCGAGGTGATGTTGCAACAGACGCAGGTCGAGCGCGTGATCCCGCGCTGGCTCGCCTGGCTCGAGCGCTGGCCGACGCCGGCGGCCCTCGCCGCCGCTTCGCCGGCCGACGTGATCCGCGCCTGGCAGGGGCTCGGCTACAACCGGCGCGCGCTCAACCTGCACCGAGCCGCCTGCGCGATCGCCGAGCGGGGCTGGCCCGACGACTTGACCCAACTGCCGGGGATCGGCCCGTACACCGCCGCCGCGATCCGCAATCAAGCATTCGACGAGCCGGTGTTGCCCGTCGACACGAACGTCGCGCGCATCCAGGAGCGCACCGGCCACGCGTTCGGGCCGGAGTCCCTCCAGGCGCTCTTCGATCTCGGCGCGACCGTGTGCCTCGCGCGCGTGCCGCGCTGCGGCGTCTGCCCGCTGGCCGAAGACTGTCCCTCGCGAGGACGGCGCTATGAGCCGCTGCGCAAGCAGTCCCGCTTCGAGGGCTCGTTCCGGCAGCGCCGGGCAGCGCTGCTCCGGCTCGTCGCCGAGGAGCCGCGCCCGGTCGAGTCGCTCGACCGCGACGCGGCCGACTCACTCGTTCGCGACGGCCTCGTCGTCGTCGAGGACGGTTTGCTTGCCCTTCCCGCCTAGGAGGAGGGTTCGACCAAAGCGCGGTGCTGCACCCAGACGTTCGGCTCGACGTGGCGACCCACCCCATCCTCGACCGAGAGAGTCGCCAGCGCGCCGGGAACGACGTACTCGCCGTTCGCCGGGAAGCGCATCTCCGTCCACTTCTCCCAGTCGGACACCGGAGCCTCCATCACCATCGAGCGCGGCGCGGCGGCAAGGATCTCGCCTCCGACCCGTTCGTGGATCCTCAGCCAGGGGTCGAAGTGCGCGCCGTCCTCGCGCCGCCACGTCATGTACTCCTCGATCGAGATCAGCGGGTAGCGCTCCTTCCACGTCGGCCGCACGGGAGCGAGCACGCTCGCCAGTCCGGCCGCGCGCGCCGTGTCGCGGAACGCCTGGATCATCCGCGACGAGAGGCGCTGACCCTGCCGGCCCGGCAGCACGCTGATCGCCAGCGCCATCAGCGCGCCGGGTTGGAGCCCCGACGTCATCCCCTGCACGAACCCCTCGTCCCAGCCGGATGGGAGACCCGCCACCGTCCCGTCCCAAGGCACGGGCACCGCATGCGCCTCGGCGACAAGCTCTTCGCCGTCGAGCAGTCCGACCTGGAAGTCCGGGAAGTCCGAGTAGAGCCGGCCCCAGTAGAGGTTCCCGGGCGTGTTGTTGTGCATGTACTCCGGGAACGTCACCTGCGAGAGACGCTCGAAGCGGGTCTCGAGCAGGTCCGGCCTGTCGGCGTAGCGCACGAGCTTCATGCGCGCTCCAGGAGGGCGACGGCGTGGGCAGCAAGACCTTCACGACGGCCGGCAAAGCCGAGCTCGTCGGTCGTCGTCGCACGAACGTTGACGCGGTCGGGCTCGCAGCCGAGCGCCCCGGCGAGCCGGTGACGCATCTCCTCGCGATGAGGCGCGATCCTCGGCTCTTCGCCGATCAGCACGCAATCGGCGTTCACGAGCGCGTAGCCGGCCTCCCGGACACGGGCGTAGGCGTCGCGGAGGAGGTCGAGCGAATCCGCGCCCTCCCAGCGAGGATCCCCTGCGGGGAAGAGCGAGCCGATGTCGCCGAGCCCGGCCGCCCCGAGCACGGCATCGGTTAGAGCGTGCGCGATCACGTCGCCGTCGGAGTGGCCGGCAAGCCCACGCGGGAAGTCGATCGCAACCCCTCCGAGGACGAGCGGGACGCTGTCCGCGAACGCATGAGCGTCGACGCCGATTCCGATTCGGAGCTCAGACATCGAGCGTCTCGGGAAGCTCGCTCAGCGAACGAATGCGGATCGCCTCGGCGGGCGGCTCGTGCAGATGTCCCCACGGCCCACGGCGAATGTGCACGGCGACCATGCCTGCTGCGAGCGCCGGGCGAACGTCGTTGTCGACCCGGTCGCCAACGTAGGCGATCTCGGCGGCCGGAAGCCTCATCTCTTTGACGATCCGCTCGAAGAACCCGGCCGCCGGCTTCTCGACCCCCCACGCCCCGGACGAGCCGAGCAGGTCGACGTGGTCCCGAAGCGGCTCCTCGTGACCGGCGGGAACGTTCCCCGCCGCCCCGACGAGGATTCCCTGCTCGCGCAGCGAGCTGAGACAGGGAATCGCGTCGGCGTAGAACTCGTCCGGATCCCAGGTCGAAACGGGTTGCTCGACGCCGAGGAGCTCCCAGACGCGAGTGTGATGCTCGCCACGGGCGGCGAGCCCGCCGAGGACGCCCATCAGCGTGAAGGCGGGAACGCCTGCGGTCGCGGCCGCTCGCTCCCACATGCCGGTCTCGTCGATGAGCGTCTCGCCCACGTCGAACACGACCGCGCTCACAGCCACGACGCCACCAGCTCGAGATCGGCTCCGGTCGTCACCTTAAGCAGGCGGAGGTCGCCCTCGACCCACTTGATCCGCCCGCCCAGCGCCTCGACGAGGGAGGCGCAGTCGGTCGCTCCTGCTACGTCGCCCGCGTATGCCTCGCGCAGCTTCGCGGCCGGAAATGCCTGGGGTGTCTGCACTGCGACGAGGTTCTCACGCGACGCCGTGGCGGTGACCCGATCGCCGTCGACGGTCTTGACCGTGTCGACGAGCGGCAGCGCGGGCACGACGCCGTCCCACCCTTCGGACAGCGGCGCCAGGACGCGCTCGATCACCTCGTCGCCGACGAGCGGCCTGGCGGCGTCATGCACGAGGATCACGAGTGCGTCCTCGGGGACCTCGGCGAGCGCCAGGCGGACCGACTCGGCTCGCGTCGGGCCGCCCGTGACGGCGGCGATGACCTTGGTCGCCGCCAGCTCCTCGGCCAGCAGGATCGCCGGCTCCTCCCAGTCGGCCGGGACGGCGACGACGATCGCGTCGACCCAGCTCGACTCTTCCAGCCGGCGCAGAGACTCGGCAAGCAGCGGCAGCTCTCCAAGCTTGACGAACGCCTTGGGCCGCTCCTCTCCCAGCCGCGCTCCCGTCCCCGCAGCGACGAGGAGGGCCCAGACGCTCATGATCCGGCGCGGCGCTCTACGCGGTCGCTGCGGCGGCCTTCGCCTTGGTCTTCTTCGCCGGCTTTTCGCCGTTACCCGCGAGCACGCCCTCTAGCCACTCGGCGGCCTCTTCCTCGTCCACGGCCTTGGCGTACATCAGCTCGGAGGCGAGGATCTTCTTCGCCTTCACGAACATCTGCTTCTCGCCCGTCGAAAGGCCCTTCTCGTGATCGCGCAAAGAGAGGTTCTTCACGACCTCGGCCAGCTCGAAGATGTCACCCGTCTTCATCTTGTCGCGGTTGTGCTTGAAGCGCCGGTTCCAGTTCTTCGGCATCTCCGACTCGCCTGCGGTCAATGCTTTGACGACGGTGTTGACCAGGTCCTCGTCGATCACGGTGCGCAGTCCGACCTGCTCTGCATTCTCGACCGGCACGTTTACCGTCATGTCGTTGTGCAGGATCTGAATCGTGAGGTACTCGCGCGTCTGCCCCAGCACGTCGCGCTTTTCCTTCTTCACGACCGTGCCTGCTCCGTGGTGCGGGTACACCACCTTGTCGCCAACCTCGAACAAGCGAGCCTCCCCTTCGTTTTGAGCTAAATCGTCTGTCTCAGTGAAGAAGCCGGCGGGCTCGAAGGCTCACCGGCATGCGGCAGACAGCATAGCAGAAACCCCTGGAAAACGCGCTCTTTTAGCCGTTTAGGCCGATTTGCGGGGGTTTTTCTGCGCCGCCTCGAGCCCGGTCAGCAGTGCCTCACGCAGCGTGCCCGACTCGGAGATCCGGATCTGCGAACGGCTGCGCGTTCCGGCCGGCGCCACGGCGGCCACGACACCGAGCTTGACGCACTCCTCGAGCCTCCGCTCGGACTGAGCCGCCGGCCGCAGGCGTCCCGTCAGTCCGATCTCACCGAAGGCCGCGACTCCTTCGCGCACCGGCGCGTTACGCGCAGCCGAGGCGATCGCGAGCGCGATCGCGAGGTCGGCGCCCGGCTCGTCGATGCGCAGGCCTCCGGCGACGTTGACGAATACGTCGGCCGTGCCGAGCGCCACGCCAGCGTGCCGCGAGAGCACCGCTACGATCATCGCGAGGCGTTTAGGGTCGACGCCGGTGCCGACCCGCCGCGGCATCGCGAGGTCGGTGGGGGCAACGAGAGCTTGGATCTCGAGCAGAATCGGACGCGTCCCTTCCAGTGCGCAGGCGACGGCGGCACCGATCTCACCGGGAAGTGTCTTGCCGAAGAGCTCGGATGGATCGGGCACGCCGACGAGGCCCTCGCCGGTCATCTCGAAGACGCCGAGCTCGTTCGTCGAGCCGAAGCGGTTCTTCGTCGCCCGGAGGATGCGGTGGGCGTGGTAGCGGTCGCCCTCGAACTGGAGCACGCAATCGACGAGGTGCTCGAGCACGCGCGGGCCTGCGACGGCACCGTCCTTGGTCACGTGCCCGACGAGGATCGTGGCCACGTTCTGCTCCTTGGCGACGCGGAGGAGCCGCCCCGCCGCCTCGCGCACCTGGCCGACCGAGCCGGGTGCAGAGCTCATGTCGGCGGCATAGAGCGTCTGGATCGAGTCGATCACGCAGACATCGGGGCGCTCGCGCTCCAACGTCGCGCACACGGCGTCGAGCTCGGTCTCGGCGAGGATCTCGACCTTGTCGGTGCCGCCCAGGCGGGCGGCGCGCAGCTTCACCTGTGCGGTCGACTCCTCACCGGTGACGAGCAGCGCCCGGCGGCCGGCGGCTGAGATGGCGCCGAGCGCACTCAGCAGCAGCGTCGACTTCCCGACCCCAGGCTCGCCCCCGACGAGGACGAGGCTCGCGGGGACAAGGCCGCCGCCGAGGACACGGTCGAGTTCGGGCACGCCGGTCGAGATCCGTGTCGCCTCCTCGGCGTTGACGTCGACCAGGCGCAGCAGCGGCTTGGCGGCGACCTTCGCGGCGGCCGCCGGAGCCTCCTCGACAAGCGAGCCGAAGGCGTCGCAGCCCGGGCACTTGCCGAACCACCGTCCCGCCGAGTAGCCGCACTCCGTGCAGGCGTAGTTGACTGCTGCCTTGGCCATAGGGTCGAGGCTAGCCAGCGCGGCGGACGGGGATGTGCCAGGTCGGTGTCGGGACTGTGTCGACTTCGTCCCCTGGTCGCAGCGTCGCCAGTCCCGACCACGGCCAGTCCTCGACTTGCCTCACCATCCCGGCGCACACGGCAGGAACGGCCGATGGTACGGAATTGTTCCTCGCCCGACGCCTAATCGTCACGAAGAACACGTCCGAATCGGACAGGTGGTGTCAGAGACGACTCCGGCACGTCTCGGACACGAGTCTGACACCGGCGGTTGGACGGGAACCTCGGGGTCGGATCCGGTGTAGACGACTCACATGCACGTCGTCAGGATCGCAGTCGCGCTGCTGGCCGCCGCCGCGCTGCTTGCGGCAGGCGGCGGCAACCGTGCCGTCGCGTCCGGCTCGACCACAGCGGCCGAGCCCGCCGTGCGCCATCCGTACGCGGTCGTCGTCGACCCGGGCGGGCGGGTCTTCGTCGCCGACGGCGCCGCTCGACGGATCGTGCTCGTGCATCCGAGCACCGGACGCCGGAGCGTCCACGCCGGCGGCTTCGACGAGCCCGTCGGGCTCGCGGCGACGCGCAGCGTGCTCTACGTCGCGGACTTCCACGCCGGCCTGGTGCGCCGCGTCGGCGCTGCGAAGCGCGTGACGACACTCGCCCGCCTGCCACAGGCGACCGCGGTCGCCGTGTCGCCAGCCGGCGTCGTTCACGCGGTGACGATGAACGGCGTGCTCGCGCGGATCTCGCCCACGGGCCGGATCGCGAAGATCCCGGTCGCGGGTGGGCTCGACCGGCCCCACGGGATCACCTTCGATCGCGCCGGGGACATCCTCGTTGCCGAGGACTCGCGGCGCGTCCGGCGGATCGACGCTGCGACGGGCCGAGCTGAGCTCGTCGTCGACGACGTCGACACCAACAGGATCGCGGTCGCCCGTGACGGGACTCTCTTCCTCGCCGGCGGCAGCTTGACGGGCGGCAGCCTCCGCCGGCTCGAGCCGGGCGGGAAGCCGACGACCCTCTTCGAGGACCTACACGTCAGCGACGTCGCCGTGCTGCCGGACGGCCGACTGATCGTGACCGCGATCGAGCCGGGGGCGGTCTTCCGCGTCGATCCCCGCACCGGCGCCCGCAAGAAGCTCGCGGGCTAGAACGAGAGAGGCCGCCTTTGCGGCGGCCTCTCGACTACTCCTCGTCGGCCGGGAGCTCGTCGGCCTCTGCCGACTCGGGCTCCTCGGGCGGAACGGTCACCTTCGCTCGCGGCTCGCCTTCGACGATCTTGATGTCGACGAGCGACTCGTCCTCCTCGCCCGTGAGCTCGTCCTTGCGGTCGACGACGATCGTCGCGCCGGGATTGAGGCTGCGGCCGAGCACGAAGTCCGCGAGCGGATCTTCGATGAAACGCTGGATCGCGCGGCGCAGCGGCCGGGCGCCCATTGCCGGATCGAAGCCCTGCTCGACGAGCACCTCCTTCGCCCCTTCGGTCAGCTCGATCGCGACGTCGTAGCCCGCCATCTGCTCGCGCAATCGGTGCAGCTGCAGGTCGACGATCGTGAGGATCTCTTCCTTCTCGAGCTTGTGGAAGACGATGATCTCGTCGATCCGGTTCAGGAGCTCGGGCCGGAAGACCTTCTTCAGCTCGCCGGTGACCCGCCCCTTCATCTCGTCGTAGCTGAGCCCGTGCTCGTCGCCGATCGAGAAGCCGAGCGTCTGATTCTTCGCGATCTGGCCGGCGCCGATGTTCGACGTCATGATCACGATCGCGTTCCTGAAGTCGACCTTGCGGCCCTGCGAGTCGGTCAGCTTCCCCTCCTCCAGGATCTGGAGCAGGATGTTGAAAACGTCGGGATGGGCCTTCTCGATCTCGTCGAGCAGGAGCACGGAGTACGGCTTGCGCCGGACCGCCTCGGTCAGCTGGCCGCCCTCGTCGTACCCGACATAACCGGGCGGGGAGCCGACCAGCCGGGACACGGAGTGCTTCTCCATGTACTCCGACATGTCGACCTGGATCATCGCGTCCTCGTCGCCGAACAGGAACTCGGCGAGGGTTCGCGCCAGCTCCGTCTTGCCGACGCCGGAGGGGCCGAGGAAGATGAACGAGCCGGTTGGGCGCTTCGGGTCCTTGATCCCGGCGCGGGCGCGGCGGATCGCCTTCGAGACCGCGACGATCGCCTGGTGCTGCCCGATCACGCGCTTGTGCAGCTCGTCCTCCATCCGGATCAGCTTCTGCGACTCCGCCTCGGTCAGCTCGAAGACGGGGATGCCCGTCCACATCGAGACGATGTCCGCGATCTCCGGCCGGTCGACCTCAGGCTGCTCCTCGGATTCCTCCGAGCGCCAGTTCTCCTCGAGCTCCTTCTTCTTCTGGGTCAGCTTCCGCTCCTTGTCGCGGAGCGACGCGGCCTTCTCGAACTCCTGCGACTCGATCGCGTTCTCCTTCTCCGTCCGCACCCGCTCGATCTCGTCCTCGAGCTCGCGGTAGCGCGGCGGCGCCGTCATCGTCTTGATCCGGAGCCGGGAGCCGGCTTCGTCGATCAAGTCGATCGCCTTGTCGGGCAGGTGCCGGTCCTGGATGTAGCGGTCGGCCAGCTCGGCGGCCGCGCGGAGCGCGTCGTCGGAGATCTGACAGCGGTGGTGCGCCTCGTAGCGGTCGCGGAGGCCGCGGAGGATCTGAACGGTGTCGTCGATCGACGGCTCCTCGACCCGCACCTGCTGGAAGCGGCGCTCGAGCGCGGCGTCGCGCTCGAGGTACTTGCGGTACTCGTCGAGCGTCGTCGCGCCGATCGTCTGCAGCTCACCGCGGGCGAGCGCCGGCTTCAGAATCGAGGCCGCGTCGATTGCGCCCTCGGCCGCACCGGCGCCGACGAGGTTATGCAGCTCGTCGATGAAGAGGATGATGTCGCCCCGCTGCATGATCTCCTTCATCACCTTCTTCAGCCGCTCCTCGAACTCGCCGCGGTACTTGGAGCCGGCGACGAGGGCGGCCAGGTCGAGCGTGTAGATCTGCTTGTTCTTCAAGAGCTCGGGGACCTGGTTCGTGGAGATGCGGGTGGCGAGGCCTTCGACGACGGCTGTCTTGCCGACGCCGGGCTCGCCGATCAGCACCGGATTGTTCTTCTGGCGGCGTGACAGGATCTGCATCACGCGCTCGATCTCGGTCTGGCGCCCGACGACAGGATCCAGCTTGCCGTCGGTTGCGGCCTTGGTGAGATTCCGCCCGAACTGGTCGAGCAGCTTCGAGCTCTTCGCCTTCTCGCCGGAGCCACCACCGGAGCCCTGCTGGCGCCGGCCGGGGCCCGAGAGCATGCGGATGATCTCGTTGCGGATCTTCTCGGCGTCGGCGTCGAAGTCGAGCAGGATGCGTGCGGCAACGCCCTCGTTCTCGCGCACGAGCCCGAGCAGGATGTGCTCGGTGCCGATGTAGTTGTGGCCCAGCGAGAGCGCCTCGCGCAGCGCCAGCTCGAGCACCTTCTTGGCGCGCGGGGTGAACGGGATCTGGCCGGTAGTGACCTCGTCGCCCTGGCCGACGATCCGCGCCACCTGCGCGCGAACCTCTTCGACCGTGATGTCGAGCGACTCGAGCACGCGCGCCGCGAGACCCTCCTCTTCGCGCAGCAGGCCGAGCAGGATGTGCTCCGTGCCGATGTAGTTGTGCTTCAGGGCGCGGGCCTCGTCCTGCGCAAGGACGACAACCTGGCGAGCCCGTTCAGTAAATCGCTCGAACACCTATCGACCCTCCTTCCAGCTCAGCTCCGGAGTAAGGCCAATCCCTCCCCGGATCGAAGGTCTGTGCGTCATCGTATCGGACGACCATGCCGTCACCGCTGGCTGCGCCGCAGAACCACCGGGGCGTAGTTACTCGCCGGAGCTGAAGCGTCCGAACACTGCGGCGACCGTCAGCAGCAGGATCTTGGCGTCGAGCCAGAGCGAGAAGTTCTCGATGTAGTGGTTGTCCCACTCGGCGCGGTCGGCGATCGACGTCTGCCCGCGCAGCCCGTTCACCTGCGCCCAGCCGGTGATGCCGGCCTTCACCCGGCTGCGCTCGGCGTAGCGATAGACCGCATCGTCGAACGTGGCGACGTACTCCGGGCGCTCCGGCCGCGGGCCGACGAGGCTCATCTCGCCGCGCAGCACGTTGAAGAGCTGCGGCAGCTCGTCGAGTGAGGTCTTGCGCAGGAACCGCCCAACCCCCGTCCGACGGTCGGCACCTTCGACACCGCCCGGCGCGAGCCCGGTCCCCGGAGCGAACGAAGGAGGCGGCTCGGTGTCGTCGGCCGTCTTCATCGTGCGGAACTTGAGCATGGCGAACTCGGCGCCGTCGCGGCCGATGCGGCGCTGGCGGAAGAGAATCGGCTCGCCGACGGAGAGATAGGTCGCGAGCGCTGCTCCGGCGAGCAGCGGTGCCAGCAGGACGATCAGCGCCAGGCTGACGATCCGGTCGAGCGCGTACTTGAGCGCGTAGTGAATGCCGTGCGGATCCGAGGGGTGCGCCGACACGAGCGGCAGGCCGCCGACGTGGTCGACCGAGAGCCGCGTCGTCGTGCGCTCGTAGAGTCGAGGCACGACGGCGACGGCGACGCCCAGCTCCTCACAGCGGCGGACGAGCCGCAGCAGCACGTCGTTCGGTGCGGTCGAGAAGGTGATGATCACCTGCTCGACGTCGTGCTCGCGTACGACCTGCTCCAGGTCCCAGCTCGCCCCCAGCACCGGCAGCGGCGGCCCTTCGGCGTCCTCGGCGAGCGGTTCCTTGTCGAGGAACCCGACCGGCTTCAGGCCGAGCTGGGGCATCTGGGCGAGACGCTGCGCCGTCAGCCGTCCCACGCGTCCGGCGCCGACGATCAGCGTCGGCCGCAGGCCTTCCCCGGCGACGCGCTCCTGTCGTTGCGACCAGTAGAGAGCGCCCCGGCCGGCAGAGATGAACGCGGTCGCGTACAGCCAGAGCCGCAGGGTCTGGTCGATCGTGTCGCCACCGGCGCCGACGAGCGCGGTCAGGGCAAGCAGCGAGATCGCCGCCAGGCTCGTTGCGGCAACGATCCTGCGCAGGTCGTCGAACATGCTGACGCCGAACGTCGCTCCGTAGAGGCCACGGACGGCGAGCAGCACGAGCACGAGCAGGGAATAGCCGAGCGTCCACAGGCTCGAGACGCCGGCGCCCGCTGCACTGGCCCCGATCGTGGTCGCCACGCCCGCGAGCGCGAGCATCGAGACGTCGGCCACGAGCGAGCCGAGCCGCCACCGCAGGTGACCGCCGAGCCCGAGCTCGAAGTGCCGCCGCCCGGCACGTGCCGAGAGGTCGTGGACCGTATCCACGGTCGGGACTGAATCGGTGATTTGGATCACCGCGAACCTCGCTACGTTTCCCTAGACCGCTTGTCTAGGACCGGACTCGGCCGAATCGCCGGAAGCCCCAGCCGACCAAGAGCAGGAACACCGCTCCAGCCGTCAGGAGTGCCAGGTCAACCCCGGTGAACGGCAGTGTGCCGCCCGAGCGAGACGCGGCGACGTCGTCGCCACCCAGCTGTTTCTTGACCTCGGTGCGGAAACCGGGCGTCACCGTCGGCCTTCCGTACCCCTGGATCTCTGCGTTGTTCAGCGCGTTCTGCAAATCGCTGTCGGAGTACGACTGGTCGAGCCGGTTGTTGTCGGCGTAGTCGGCGTAGATCTGGCTTGGTGTCGCAGCCACCGCCACGGAGACCGCCACGAGCACGACGATGCCTACCGTCGCGAGAATTCCGAGCCTGCTCTTTTTCAACATCTCCCCCACTTCCTCTGCCGCATTAAAGGGTTTTGCCGCCCGATGTTTTACAAGGCCCCGCATGCCCTTGTGCCCATCCTTCGCGGGTAGTTAACTCTCGATGCCTCGTACCTCCCCGAGCCCCGCACTCCAAGCCGCCGTTTCGGACTCGGTGCGCGTGCTCCCGGTGCTGTGCATGCTTGGGTGCGCGGTCGCTCTCGCGTGGCGCCACGACGGCAGCATTCTCGCGCCCGACTGGCTGCCGTACGCGTTCGGCCTGACCGTCCTTGCCGCCACTGTTCTCCTTGGATCTCGCCCCCGCACTTCCCGACTCCCCCTTGTTGCCGCCGGCTCCCTCATCGCTCTCGGCGTGTGGACCGGCATTTCACTCTTTTGGTCGCCAGTTCCGTCCCTCGCCCGGGATGAACTGCTCGTGTGCACACTCTACGCGCTCTCACTTCTTTTTCCAGTCCTAACGCTAAAAACTACCCGTGCCCGGATGTGGGCTCTCGTCGTCGTCGTATTCGTGCTCGGTACGAGCGCCGTCGCCGCCGCTCTGGCGGTGCGATACGACGGCCGGCCGACGCTGCTCATCACCGACGGGCGCCTGACGGCACCGATCTCATACGTGAACGCGCAGGCTGCGTTCTTCCTGATCGGGTTCTGGCCCGCGGTCGTGATCGCCGCCCGCAGAGGCATGAATGCCGGCGTTCGAGCAGTCGCGCTCGGGCTGGCGGCGGCCATGCTCGCGGGCTGGCTGCTGACGCAGAGCAAGGGCGGCGGGATCGCGCTCGCGGTCTCCGCGGTCGTGCTCTTCGCCGTCGCGCCCGGCCGGCTGCGGCTGCTCCCGCCCACGCTGGCGGTTGCGGCGCTCGTGTTCACCCGGTACGACGTGCTCACGGCTCCCTTCCGCTCGCCGGGCGACGCAGCTGCAGCACGCGCCGCCGCCGCAGCGGCCCTCGCGACAGCGGCGGTGGGGTTCGTCCTCGGGCTCTTCTACGCACTCATCGACAACCGCTTGCGCGTCCCGGATCGCGTCCTGCACGCAGCGCGCTTCGTCGTAGCGGCCGCCGCCGTTGCGGTGGTCGTGATCGTCGGCGCGATCGCGGCGCCGAGGCTCGACGATCCCAGCGAGACGCTCTCTCAGAAATGGGAAGCCTTCAAGGGCTACTCGCCGACGGCGAGCGGCAGCAGCCACCTCGTCAACCTCGGCTCGAACCGCTACGACTTCTGGCGCGTGAGCCTGAACGGCTTCGCCGACCACCCGGTCGCGGGAATCGGCGGCCGCGGCTTCGGCCCCGCGTACCTGGAGGACGCGAGGAGCGACGAGACGCCGGCGCGCGCGCACTCCTTACCGCTCGACGTGCTTCTCGAGACGGGCATCGTCGGACTCGTCCTGCTCGCCGCCGGACTCGTCGCCGCACTCTTCGGGTTGATCCGGCGCCGCACGACGCCGGAAGGCGTCGCAGCGCTGGGCGCGACGGTGTACTTCGTCGTCCATGCGACGGGCGACTGGATCTGGACCTTCCCTGCCGTGGGCCTGCCCGCGTTCGCGCTGATCGGAATCGGCCTCGCAGACTCGGACCGCAGCCAGCTGAGCCGCCGGTTCGCCGTGCTTGCTGCTGCTGCGATGGCGGCAGTCGCGGCCTTCGCCTTCCTGCCGCCGTGGCTGAGCGCCCGCATCACGACCGCGGCGCTCGAGGGAGAGGTGAGCGTCGAGGCACTCGACTGGGCGCGCCGGCTCGACCCGCTCGCGGTCGAGCCGCTCCTCGCGGAAGCCGCACTCGCCCCGACGATCGCCCAGTCCGTCCGACCGCTGCGAGAGGCCGTCGAGCTGCAGCCGCGCTCGGTCGGCCCCCGGGTCGAGCTGGCTCGGGTCTATCTCGAGCTCGGCAGGGGTGCCGCCGCGCGACGCCAGCTGCTCGCAGCGCGACGGCTCTATCCCAGTAGCGAAGAGATCGCAGCCGCGCTCAGGGAAACGGCACCGGCCGGTCAAGACGGGTAGCTCTCTCGCGACTCGGATCCCTCTAACGAGGGTCAGCGGTCAAGAGGCCTTTGGGGCCCTCCGATGGTCGGCGTATGACAATTCGCCGCCTGCACCACCTCGTTGGGCGCCGCACGTTCTGGGCTACCCTCATCACCGCACTTGCAGTTGCAATCGTCTCAGGCACCGTGACCACCTCTTCCAATGCGGCTTCGGCCGCCTCCGCAGCCACCTCGGCCTATTCCGGGCGGGTCGGCGTCAACGGCCACCTCGTGTGGCTCGGTGCGGATGAAATCGCAAAGCAGTACTCAAGGGCTCGCGCGGGCGGCGTCGAGTGGGTACGGGAAGAGCTCCGTTGGGACATCGTCGAGCCGAAGCAGGGCCAATGGAACTTCTCGCGCGGAGACGCCCTCTTCACGGGCGCCTCGAAGGCAGGAGTGAACGTGATGCTGCTGCTCGACTACGGAGCGACGTGGTCGAACTGGACCGACGCGCAGTTCGCGAACTACGCAGCGACGCTCGCCGCTCGCTACGGCGCCAACGGCACGTTCTGGCAGCAGCACCCTGAGCTCGCTGCGCGACCCGTGACCAAGATGGAGATCTGGAACGAGCCGTACATGCCCGGCCCGTATCTCGCGCCGTCGCGCTACGCCAAGCTCGTACGGGCGACGTCACAGGGCGTCCGGGCAGTCGGCAAGAACATCAAGCTGGCCGCCAACGTCGACACCGGCAACTACGCGCTCGGGAAGCAGGACTACTTCGACCAGTTGATCGCCGCCGACCCCAAGCTCCACGAGGCGGTCGACGCATGGTCGCTGCACCCCTACAGTCAGGAGTGCGGTCCGTATTCGACCAACGCCACCTGCGCCCAGCTCGGGCAGGCCTGGCGGTTCGATCGCGTCACCCTCTTCCGCGACCTCGCGGCAGCGAAGGGCGTCTCGCGGCCGCTGTGGCTGACCGAGTTCGGCTGGTCGACCTATGCCGGCGGGGGAGTCAGCGAGGCGACCCAGGCGGCGTGGACACGCGATGCCGTCAAGCGCGCGATCGTCGACTGGTCTTCCTTCGTCGAGCTGGTCTTCGTCTACCAGTGGGACCGTGACTCCGGAAGCGGCAAGGAGGAGAGCTACGGCCTCCGTCGCGCCGACGACAGCGCGAAGCCGGCGTGGACCGAGCTCGCGAACCTGATCGGGGCGTCCGCGGACGCACCGACGCCGCCGCCGGCCGGAGCTCCCACGCCTCCGCCTGCAGGCCCGCCGCCGGCGACACCGGCGCCGCCGCCTGCGACGACACCCGACACCGACTCCGCCGCCGGCCGCGACGCCGGCCCCGCCGGTGGCAGGCCCGCCGGCTGCTCCGACGGCACCGGCGGCCAAGCCGAAGCCGAAGCCCAACTCGAACCCGCCGCGCGGCGGGAGGGGCGTCCGCTCGACGTCTTCCGTCGGGCAGCCTGGCCCGGATCGCCTACCGCAGTGGTTCTGGCCGTGGGCGCGCTGGAAGCTCGGTCACGGTGAGTTCAGCGGTGCCCGCGCGGCGAGCCCCGCGACGAGGCCCCGCACGGCCCCGGCGAAGATTCCCGCCTGGGCGTGGCGCCGGCTCTCCGTGACCTGGTCCGCCTAGCTCCGCTCGAAAAGCCGTGGGCGTCAGCCGACGCCCACGGCTACTGTCTCGCTCGATGACCGAGCAAGCGCGCGGGAGATTGCTTGGTGGTCAGGCTGCGATCCTCGGCGGCTTCGCAGCAGTGACGCTCGTGCTCGGCCTGCTCTTCCTCGGGAGCGAGAGCATCTGGCTCGACGAGGCATTCAGCGTCGCGGCGGCACGGCTTCCGTGGGACGAGCTCGTTGCCCTGATCGGAGACAGCCAGGCGAATATGAGCCTGTACTACGTGCTCCTGCACCTCTGGCTCAACCTGGGCGAGGGCGAGTTCACGGTGCGCGCACTCTCGGTGCTGTTCGCGGCGGCAGCGCCGCCCACGCTCTACCTACTCGTCAGGCGCCTGTTCGATGCGCGCACCGGGCTGGTCGCCGCCGCCCTGCTCGCCGTCAACGCGTACTTCCTCCGCTACGCCCAGGAGGCACGCGGCTATGCGCTGCTGGTCTTCCTGGTCACGCTCGCGACCTATCTGCTCGTCGTCGCCCTCGACCGGCGCTCGAAGACCGCGACGGCGAGTTACGTCCTGGTGGCCGCGCTCGCCACTTATGTTCACGTCTTCGCCGGCTTCGTCGTCCTCGCACACATGCTCGCGGTCGCGCTCGCGCGCCGCGACGTGCCACGGCGCTGGCAGCTCGGAGTGCTCGCCCTCTGGGCGGTGCTCGTCGCTCCCCTGGCGCTGACGATGCTGCGCCAGGACTCGGGCCAGATCGACTGGATCCCGACGCCGGGACCGACCGACGTCGTGGCTGCACTCGCGAAGCTCGCAGGTGGGCCCTTCTCGGCGATCGCCTACTTCGTCTGCTGCGTGGCGGCGCTCGTCGGCTTTCGCCGGAGCCTGGCGCGGTACGGTCGCTGGCCGCTGATGCTGGTCGCCACCTGGCTTGCGACACCGCTCGTGCTCAGCCTCGTGGTCTCCACCGTGAAGCCGATCTTTCTCGCCGTCTACCTGATCGTCTCGCTGCCGGCGCTCGCGACCCTCGCCGCACTCGGGCTCTTGTCGCTGCCACGGCCCGTGGTGCTGGTCGCCGGGGCGCTCGCGCTGGGACTGCTCACCGCCGACCTCGTCCGGGGCTACGACGCCGAGAACGAAGGGTGGCGCGACGCGGCCTCGCACGTCCTCCGCGTCGCTCAGCCGGGTGACCGGATCACGTTCTATGCGCCCTACACGCGCATCCCCTTCGAGTACTACCGCCGGCGGGGCGCAGCCGATCCGGTGTCTCCGAGCCCGGCCTACCCGCAGGACCGCTGGGGTGAGCTCGAGCTGCAGGCAGAGAACCTGGCGGGAACTCCGCAGGCCGCCGCAGCAGCCGTCGACGGAGACGGGCGGGCGTGGGTCGTCGTCAGCCATGCCGAGGACGCCGAGATCGCCGAGCTCGACCGGTCGCTCGAATCCCGCGGCCGGCTGCTCTCGGTCCGCTCCTTCACCGGGGTCGACGTCCGCCTCTACCAGCTCCGGCGTCCGTGAGCGTGCTTCCCGCCGAGGGATCGCTCTCTCGCGCAGCCTCGAAGGCCTTTCTGCAGATCTTCGGAGGGCGGGCGACCGCGCTCGGCATCCAGTTCATCTCGTTCGGCCTGCTCGCGAGCTATCTCGGCCCCGAGCTGCTCGGCGTCTTCACGCTCGCGCTCGGCCTGGTCGTGATCTTCCGCGTGATCCCGACGTTCGGCTTCGACCCGGTCGTCACGCGCGAGATCGCCCAGCGCCCCGAGGCGGAGGCTCAGCTCGTTCCCAGCATCGCGCTCTTGCGAGCTCTTCTCGGCGCGATCTCGTACGGCCTGCTCGCCGTCGTCCTGGTCGTCGGCGGCTACGACTCCCGCACTCGGACGGCGGTGCTGATCGCAGGCGTCGTCCTGCTGCTGCTCTGGACCGAGACGTTTCGCAGCTCGCTGACGGCGCGCCTCCGGCTCGGCGGAGTCGCGATCGCCGACACACTCGAGGCCGTCGTCACGCTGGTCGGGATCGTCGTGCTCATCACCCAGGACGCCGATGTCTACGCGTTCCTCTGGCTCTACGTCGGGGCGAAGCTCCTCAACGGCACCATCATCGTCGGCCTCGCGATCCGGCTCGCGCCCCTGTCACGGCAGCTGCGCCTCGGCTTCTGGCGGCCGATCCTGCTGGCGGCGACTCCGATCGGCCTCGCCGGCGTCCTGATCACGCTGTACACGACGTCCGGGATTGTGCTGCTCGACCGGCTCAAGAGCGCCGGCGAGGTGGGGCAGTTCGGCGCCGCGCTGCGCTTCTTCGACGTCATCCTGCTGGTGCCCGCGCTTGCCCTGGCCGTGGTCCAGCCGGTCTTCGCCCGGAGCTTCCTCGGCCCGCATGAGGTGCTCCAACGCCGCTACACGCGGGCGGTCGCCTCGATCATGATCCTGGCCGTCCCGATCTCGATTCTCGGCGCGATGACGGCGGCACGAGTGCTGCCGGTCATCCCCGGCCTGGGCGAGTACTCCTCGGCCGGGGTCGCCCTCGCGATCCTCGCGCCCGCTGCCGGGTTGTCGTTCGTGGCCGCGATCGTCCAGGCTGCGCTGCTGGCGGGACATCAGCAGCGAGCGCTGCTTCTCACCTCGTTCGCAGGCTTGGTGGTCAACCTCCTCCTGCTCGGCCTGCTCGTGCCGGCGTACGGGACCTATGGCGCGGCGATCGCGATGACGATCACGGAGATCGTGGTGGTGATCCTCTCCTTCACCTACGCTGCCCGGCGGCTGCGGCTCCAGGCGCCCCTCGACCGGCTGCTGCGGCTCGTGCCCGCAGCTCTGGTGCTCGCAGTCGTGCTCGCGCTCGGCTACGCGGTGCCGCCGCTCCTCCAGGTCGGTCTCGGAATCGCCGCCTACATCGTTGCCCTGCCGCTGACCAAGGGCGTCTCGCTGCAGGAGCTGACCGGCGCAGTTGCCGTCAGCGCGTCCGTCGTCACCGTTGCCGACCGCGAGAGCGGCGATGATCCCGCGGCCCCGACGCTGATCCCGTGAGGCTGCTGCTGCTCACGGGGGAGCCGCTGCAGCCGCCGAACTCGGGGCTGCGTCTGCGGATGCTCCACCTCGCACGCGCGCTCGCCCTGCGTTTCGACGTCGACGTCGGAGCTCTCGACTGGCACCCTGCCGAGGGCGAGGAGCCGTTCACCGTCATCCCGGCGGGCCACCAGCGTGGGTCGCTGCATGCCGCTTTGACCTCGCCGCTGCGCCCGCACATGGCGGCGCGGCTCGACTCTCCGGCCATGCGTGAGCTCGCCGCCCGTGGGACGTGGCGGACCGTTCAGGCGGAGCAGCCGTTCCTGGTCCCGGCCGCGCTGCGGGCGGGCGTCCCCGTGGTGCTGGACGCCCACAACATCGAGGCGGATGTGCTGCGTCGCGTCGGCCGCGAGGAGCCGAGGCGGCTGCACCGGCTGCGCTGGGCCTGGGAGGCCACGAAGACCGAGCGGTTCGAACGAGCCGCCGTCGGCGCGGCCGCGGCGGTCGTGGCGACGAGCGACGACGATGCGGCGATGCTCGAGTCGCTCGGTGCCCGCCGAGTCGTCGTCGTCCCCAACGGAGTCGATGCCGCCGGGCTCCCGGCCGGTCCGGTCGAGCCCGGCACGATGTTGCTCTACGTCGGCCACTTCGGCTACCGGCCGAACAGCCTGGCGGCCGCCGAGCTCGTCGACGAGATCCTGCCCCTGGTGCGCGCGGAGGTGCCGCAGGCATCGGTCCAGCTTGTCGGCCGGTCGCCGGGGCGAGACCTGCAGGCACGAGCGGGCGACGCGGTCGAAGTGTTCGCCGATGTTCCGGACGTCGTCCCGCACCTGCGCGCGGCGCGGGCGCTCGTCGTCCCGCTGCGAGCCGGCGGCGGCACCCGTCTGAAGGTGCTGGAGGCCCTTGCCGCCGGGGTTCCCGTCGTCTCGACGGCGTTCGGCGTCTCGGGGCTCGCTGTCCGCGACGGCGAGCACGTGCTGCTGGCCGAGACGCCGGCCGACCTGGCACGTTGCGCGGTCCGCGTGATCGAGGACGACGACCTCGCGCGGAGTCTGGCCGGCAACGGCAGGCGGCTGGTCGAGGAGCGCTACGACTGGCAGGCAGTGGCCGAGCCGCTCGTCGCCCTGCACGAGGAGCTTGGCCGATGACGCCGACGCTGACGGTCGTCGTGCCGACCTACGAGTCGGTCGAGCACGTCCGCACGCTGATCGCGGCGCTCTCCGAGCAGGCAGACCCTCAGAGCCCGCTGCCCGTGATCGTGTCCGACGACGCCTCGCCGACGCCGGTGGCCGACCGGCTGGGCACGTCCTTCGCGGGAATTCAGCTCGATGTCGTGCGAAGCACGGCGAACGGCGGGCCGGGAGCGGCGCGAAACAGAGCACTCGAGCGCGTGCAGACCGACTGGGTGGCGTTCCTCGACGCCGACGAGGTGCCGGCCCACGACTGGCTGGCCACCGCGACGCGTCTCGCCGCAACGACGGCGGCCGACGGCTTCGAGGGGCGCGTCACGATCCCGGCCGAGAGCACCTCCCCCTTTACGCACGCGACCGAGTCGGAATTCGCGCATCTCGGCGGCAACGTCGTCTACCGCACCGAGGTGCTGCGGGCCGCCGGAGGTTTCGACGAGCGGTTCTTCGACCCGGCCAGGAAGCTCCACTTCCGCGAAGACCTGGAGCTCTTCTTCCGCCTCGAGCGCGGCGGCGCCACGATCGCGTACGAGCCGGAACTGATCGCACACCACCCACCGCTCGAACGCTCGGTTTTGTCGCCGGTCCGGCTCGCGCGCCGCTACTACTTCGATCCCCTGCTGAGCCGCGAGCACCCGGACGCGTTCAGCAGCTTCAACCGCACCCGCACGCTCGGCCCGGTCTCTCTGCGCCACGCGCGCCATCTCGCCGCGCTGCTGCTCGTGTTCGCCGCGGTCGTCCTCGTTGCCGGGGCCGCCCTCGGCAGCACACCGCTGCTGCTCGCGGGCGCCGCGGCCGTCGCAGGCGGGTGGGCGGCCAACGGGCTCGCGCTGGCGCACCGGCGCTCGGTGCGCGCAGCAGACCTGCTCCCGCTCGCGTTCGTTGCTCTGCTCGTCCCGTGGGTCTACCTCTGGCACTACTACCGTGGCGTCCTCACGTTCCGCCACCGACCACGTCTCTGACACCCTGAAGCCGATGCCCGATCCGACCACGCCACTCGTCTCGCTCGTCGTCGTCATGCACAACGACGAGCAGCTCCTACCCGGTTTCTTCGAGCACCTCGCGGCGACGACGTATCCGCACTTCGAGGTGATCGTCGTCGACAACGAGTCGTCCGACGGGACAGTGGCCTACCTGCGCGAACGCACGCCCGAGGTCACGACGGTCTCGAACGAGGTCGGTGTCGGCTTCGGCAACGCTGCGAACCAGGGTGCAGAGCTGGCGAACGGCGAGTTTCTCGTGTTCATGAACGCCGACGTCTTCGTCACGCCGGAGTGGCTCGACCGGCTGGTCTCTCGCATGACGGCGGAGTCGGACATCGGGATCCTCAGCCCCACGGTCCTGTCCCCCGAGACCGCCGATCGGCCCGCCGCGACCGGTTCGGCCGAGACCGCAACCGTCCCAGGCTGCTCGATGATGGTTCGCCGTTCGACGTGGACCGACCTCGGCGGCTTCGACCCCGTCTTTTACCTCTACTGGGAGGACACGGACCTCTGCTGGCGAGCGTGGCTACGCGGCTGGCGCGTCGTCGAGGCGCTCGACACGACGGTCGTGCACCTCGAAGGCGGGAGCGGCGGCGGCAAGCGGTGGGCGCAGGAGGAGATGCGAAACGGGATCTACACGCACCTGAAGGTCCTCCGCTGGCGCAAGGTCGCGCCGGCTCTGGTCGGCCTGGCGCTCGAGACGATCGTGGAGATGACGGTTCTGCGCCGGCCCGCGGTCGGTCGTGCCTGGATCTGGAACGTCCGCAACCTGCGCTCGACGCTGGCGAAACGTCGGTCATTGCGCGCGCTCTCGAGCGGCAACGTCGCCGACCTCGAGCGGAGAATCACGAGCCACCGGAGCCGTCAGGCCCGCGAACGGCTTGCGGCCTGGCGTCAAGCCCGGTCGAGCTAGCGCTGAGGGTGCGCGAGCACGCCGCGATACACCTCGAGCAGGCCGTCGAGCATCGACTCGACCGAGCGCGTCTCGACGATCCCGCGCGCGATGCGGCTCAGCGCCGGTAGATCGGCCGCCATGCGCAGGACCTCGTCCGCCCACGGCTCGGGGTCGCCGGTCGGCAGCACTCTGACCGCGCCGCTCACGGCCGCGAGGTCAGCGTGCGGCCCGATCGCAGATGCGAGCACCGGCAGCCCGCCGCCCAACGCTTCGAGCGGCACGAGCGGTGCGCCCTCGAAGCGTGCCGGAGCCAGCAACAGGTGCGCGCGGTCGTACTCGCCCCACGGCGGGGAGACGAAGCCGGGGGTGTCGACGACGTCGCTCAGGCCGAGCTCGGTGATCCGCGTTCGGACCGCCTCCCGAAGCGGCCCATCCCCGGCGAGCGAGAGCCGGAAGTCGACGTCGCGTCGGCGCAGGGCGTCCGCGACGTCGAGCACGAACAGTGGTTCCTTCTGCTGATCCAGGCGCCCGAGGAAGAGCAACCGCAGCGGCGCCCCGTCGGCGAGGCGCCGCTCCGTGAACGGACGCGCCTCGACGGCGTTGTGCACGATGGAGATCGGCAGGCCCGGCCCCCAGTGCTCGCGGGCGTCGCGACAGCTGGTCTCGCCGACGACGACGACGCCGTCCAGCTTGCGGTTGGCAAGGCGCCGGACACGCTCCCAGAGGCGGCGATTGCGCAGCATCGGCAAGTGATCGGTCGTCACGCTCGGACGCCCCCAGGGCAGCAGCACCCACGCGCCGCCACGGAACGAGAAGGGCTCGGGGAGGTTCCAGTGCAGGAGCTGCGGACGCAGCTTCGCAACACGCGCCCGCAAGGAAGGTACGCCTCTGAGGCCGGGAACGAAGAATGACTGGACGGAGCGTCGGGCGAGATCGGCCGCAAGTCCCGCGTCGACCTCACTTCGACGGCCGACAAGCGCAGCCGAGACCTCGATCCCGCGAGCCGCGAGGCCTCCGGTGACGAGGCGGAGGTACGTCTCCGCGCCGGCGTCGACTCCCGAAACCGGATGGACGAAGAGAACGGCCCGCGGGCCGTCCGCCCCGTCGCTCAACCGACCACCGCAGGATCCTCCGCTGTGACTCTCGACACTGCCGCGACCCAGCCCACGATCGCGCCCAGCACCACCGAGAAGCGGTAGTCGACGCCCCCGTACGCTGCGGTGAGCTCGATCACCATCAGCCCTGGTACCACCGCCGCCACGGCCAGCGTCATTGCGCGCAACCAGCCCTCCTGCAGCCGCCCCGCCAGCCGGTAGCCGGTGACGAGCAGCGTGACCATGAGGCTGAGGTACGCGAGGAACCCGAGAACGCCGCTCCGCAGCCAGTGCATCAGCAGGATGTTGTGCACATAGATGCGGCCTCCCTCCCACTCGAAGGGAACGGCATGTGTCGCCCGCCACGGCACACCGAAGCCGAGACCGCCGATCGGATGCGCCTTGATCTCCGCCACCACGTTCAATTGCTCGTCGATCCGGTACCGGTCCTCCTTGTTGGCGACCAGGCGGGACGGCTCGAGCGTGAGGGCTCGCTCCGCGACCGATCCTTGAAGATCCTGCGAGCCGACGTACTGCACGGCGATGTAGCCCGCGGTCACGGCGACGAGCAGCCCTGGCACGAGCAAGCGCCAGCCGTGAACGCCGCTACCGAGCAGGAGGACGAGCAGAAGTGCAAGCAGCATCCCGATCCAGAAGCTGCGGCGAAACGAGAGGATCAGGGTGACGAAGGCGAGAACGGACGCACCGCGAACCCACCAGGAGAGCGGCACGCCCTTGATCACCGCTGCGACGACGGTCGCGACCGTGAGCAGGAGCAGGATGTTCGCCGCGGGCTCGTAGAACGTCAGGGTGGTCCCGCCGTATGGACGTCCGCTGCTCGTTGCCCACGAGAAGAGCCCCTCGAACGACTTGATCGCCACGAGGGCGATGCCGCCGACCGCCACCGCCTGCACGGCCCGCAGATCGCGGATGAGGTTGACCATCACGATCGGGAGCACGATCACGACGAGCAGCGGCCGGAGGACGTTGAGGATCGTCAGCGGATCCGCGCCGGCGAGGTAGCCGGTCACGACGCCGCCCACGGAGGCCACCGCCAGCATCAGGAGCGGCAACGTGAACGGCGCGGGCAGGAGCGTGAGCCGGCGTCTGAGGATCAAATCGACTGCGGTAGCCGCAACGAGCAGCACGAAGACGGTCTCGGCAAGCGTGGGAGTGCCTCCGTACAGGACGTGCCGCTGCGGGAGGAAGCCGACTGGGTCGTCCTCGAAGAGAACGACCGCGACCAAGAACAGCGTCAGCACCACGCCCGGCCGCAGGAGGAGCATCGCCGCAACCAGGCCGACGAGCGGGCCGAGCGCCATGACGGCGCTCCCGCCCGAGAGTGCGTACGCGCTCGCCGAGCAGACGAGCGCCGCACCCGCGAGCGGCAGTGGGCCGACCCCCAGTCGCCGGACGAGATCCATCAGGCCGCCCGCGCGGGCTGCCGTCCGGACGGGCGCTCGCCGTGCTCGTCGATCGCAGCCTCCACCGTCTCGCGCAGCGCCGCGCGGAACCGCTCCGACGAGAAGCGTTGCGCCTCGCCCGAGATCGCAGCAGCGTCGAGCCGCTCGCCGTCGGTCTGGCGGATCGTCTGCCTGAGCTCGTCGACGGTGGCGGACTCGAGCAGCCAGCCCGTCCGTCCGTGGGCGACGATGTCGAGCGCTCCACCCTCCGCGAGGCCGATCACCGGCGTCCCGCAGGCCTGAGCCTCCGCCATGGCGATGCCGAAGTCTTCGTTCGCGGGGAAGACGAGCGCGCGCGCAGTTCGGTAGAGCTCGCGCAACTGCTCGTCGCCGACACTGCCGAGGAAGCGGACGTTCTTCGGCGCATCGGCGCGGAGTGCGGCCTCCAGATGGCCCTCGCCGACGACGAGCAGGCGCTGCGGCAGCCCGCGGAACGCCTCGACGACGAGATCGGCGCGCTTGTAGCTGACGAGCCGTCCCACGTAGAGATAGTCGTCGCCGCGCTCGCCGCCGGGAGTGAAGAAGTCGGTGCGGACGGGCGGGTGAATCACCTCAGCCCGCCGGCCGTACGCCGCCAGGATCCGGGCCGCGACCGCCGTCGAGTTGGCGACGAATGTCGTCACCCGCCTCGACATCTCGCGATCCCAGCGCCGGGCATAGGCCATCGCGGGCCGCGCCACGGGCCGGAGCGAACGGGGAACGCGGGCCGCTTCCGACTCGAAGTCCCACGCGTAGCGCATCGGCGTGTGGCAGTAGCAGACGTGCGGGATCGTCCCTTCGACGCGGACGGCTTTCGCGCACGCGTGGCTGCTGGAGACGACCACGTCGACATCGCCCACCGCCTCCCGGAAGCGCCACGAGGCCGGCATCAGCGGCAGCAGGAGCTCGTGCCGGCGCGTCGCGCCCGGCACTCTCTGCAGGAACGACGGCTCTGCCTGGGCGAAGCTCGCGGGCAGCGCCGGCCGGTCGACGAGGCTCGTCAGCAGCCGTGAGCCGGGAAACTCGGCGAGCATCTGCTCGACGCAGCGCTCGGAGCCCGCGTAGCGCACCAGCCAGTCGTGCGCGATCGCGACGCGCACGTCAGCTGCGTCGCTCCGCCTGGCGTTTCTCCGTCTCGGGCGCTGTTTCGGGCGGCGTCGGGTCGGTGCGCGTCCTCCGGCGTGACGCTGGCTTCGGCTCCTGGCGCGGCTGCGTCGCGATCGGCCGCAGTCTCTGTGGCGCAGGCTGCTGGCGCGGCTCCTTCTGGAGGGGCGGCGGCGGCAGTGCGCGCGTCGGCAGCCGACTCGGGCGCTCGCCCGCGCGCGGTGTCCCGTAGAGGCCGTACCCATAGGTGCTCGTGACCGACGCGCCCGTCGCGATGACGCCGAGGATCTCGGTCGGCGCGGTCTCGAGCATGCGATGAAGATCGGTCAGCATCTGACGCCGGACGACGCCGATGCGGCTGACGATCATCAGCGCGTCCACCTTGGCGCTGAGCGCCATCGCGTCACCGACCGGAAGGGTCGGCGGTGCGTCGATCAGCACGATGTCCGCCCGCTCCCGGAGCGCCGCGAGGATCGAGTCGAGCGCGCGGCTCGTGACGAACTCACCGGGATCGAGTGGGCTCGGGCCTGCAGGCAGCACGTGCAGCGTGCCGCTCTGCGCACCGTCCCGGCCGCCGGTACGTCCGGGCTCGGGCGCCCCGATCTTGATCGGCATCAGCGCTTCGTTGAGCTTCACCGTGCCGAGGGCGACATCCGTCAGGCCCGGCCGCCGCTCGGCGTGGAAGAAGCGGCCGATGAACGGCCTGCGAAGGTCGAGATCGACCAGGATCACGCGCCGACCCGTGCGCGCGAACGCGACCGCGAGGTTGGAGATCGTCGTCGACTTGCCTTCCTTCTCGATCGCGCTCGTGACCATGATCGTCTGAGCGCTGCGGTCGAGGTTCGCGAAATCGATGTTGATCCTGGCCATCCGGAACGCCTCGGCCTCGATCGAGTCCGGATTCTCCAGCATCGCCAGGCGGTTCGGCTGTTGGCGCGGCGGCCGCGGCAGCTTGCCGAGCAGCGGCAACCCGAGGGCCCTCGTGAGCTCTTCCGTCGTGCGCACGCGCGTGTCGATCGCCTCGGCGAGGAAGACGAGGATGAGGCCGAGCCCGAGCCCGAGCACCGCTGCGATGATCCCGGCTCGGACCGGTTGCGGCTCGACCTGATACGCATCGTCCGCCTCTCGGGTGACCAGCGCGTTCGACGTCTGGAGCGTCTCGATCGTCTGCAGCTCCTGCTCCTTGCTGACGAGGCTCTGATAGAGCGGCGACTCCTGGTCGCCGCTGTCGCGCAGCTCTTCGATCCGCTGCCGGACGTCCGTCCGCAGGCGCGTGATCGCCGTCGTGTCGAGCTCGCCGCGATAGACCGCGAACTGGTTCGCGTACTCATTCGTCAGGTCGACCGCCAGCTCGGGGTCGCGATCGCGAATCTCGAACCTGAGCAGGTCGATGTTCGGCTCGGCCTCGATCGAGGCGTTCGCAAGCAGCTCCTGCGGGCTCCGGCCGTACAGACCAAGCGCGCGGAGCGTTCGCCTTGCCACTTCCGGCGACTCTGCCAGCTTCGCCTGCGTCTGCGCGAAGCGGTGCGGATCCTGGTACGAGCCCGGATCGACGTTGCCCGTGAGCGTCAGGGCGAGGTTCTCGCGCTTGACGAGCACACTGGCGTCCGCGGCGAACAACGGTGTCTGCGATCGGGTCACGAGGACTGTGACCAGTGGCAGGACGACGAGGCTGACCAGCAGCACGCCTTTACGACGTGCAAGCGCCGAGAAGAAATCGCCAACCGTCGAAATGCCCGGCTGCTGCAGTGGTGTAGACCTAGGCAATGATCCCAATCAATCCGTTATCGACCCTGCTCGTATGGTAGTTGGAATTCTGTGAAAAGGCCCTTGGCCCTCCCTGATCTGCGTCCCCGTCTCCGTCGCCCTCGTCCGGCCGGCGGCGGTGCGGCATGGTAGGGGACGACCAAACGCAACCTGAGACCGACTTTTTCGAGATCGTCGTCGTCTGCACGGGGAACCGCGCTCGCAGCCCGCTCGTCGAAGCCTTCCTGCACCAGTTGACCCGAGGGATGCCGGTCGAGGTCACGTCTGCCGGCACCCTCGACGTCGGCGCGGCCGGTGTGCTGCCCACCGCCCTCTCGGCCGCCGGTCGCTGGGGGATCGACCTCTCCGAGCACAAGGCGTGCTACGTGCGTGGCAGCGACCTCGCGGGTGTGGACCTCGTGGTCGGCTTCGAGCTGTCGCACGTCTCGGTGGCCGTCGTCGAGTGTGGAGCGCCGCGCCAACGCACGTTCACGCTGCCCGAGGCCGTCGAGCTCCTGGAGCAGGTGCCGCCCTCGGACGTTCCGCGCGTGGTCGATCGCGCCCGCGCCCGCCTCGAGCTGGCACACGACGCGCGGGCCGGGCACGCCGCGCGCCAGATCCCGGAGATCGCAGATCCGCTGCACGCGAACCAGAGACAGTTCGACGCCACCGCGGCTGTCCTCCGCGATCTCTCGTACCGGCTCGTCGCCGGCCTGTTCGGCCAGCCGCTGACCAGGACTTGAAGATAACCCGGTTAAAACTACGATGCGTCCGGCATCGGCTGGTGGACGACGAGACCCGAGGAGGGAGCAGAACCAGATGAGAGTGCTGGTAACCGGACATCACGGCTACATCGGCTCGGTCACGATTCCGGTGCTCGCCGCCGCGGGCCATGACGTCGTCGGAGTCGACACGCGTTTCTACGACGGCTGCGACCTCTTCGAAGGTGTTGCTCCCCTTGAAGAACGGCGAGTCGACGTCCGCGACCTCACAGCCGTCGACCTCGAGGGCTTCGACGCGGTCGTCCATCTCGCGGCACTCTCGAACGACCCCCTCGGAGACTTCGCGCCCGAGCTGACCTCCGAGATCAACTACGGCGCCACGCTCTCGATCGCACGTGCGGCCCGCGAGGCGGGAGTCGAGCGTCTGATCTTCGCGTCCTCCTGCAGCATGTACGGCACTCAGGACGGGGACACGCCGGTAGATGAGAACGCACCGCAGCAGCCGTTGACCGCCTATGCGGAGTCGAAGGTCCGCTCGGAGAACGACCTCGCGCTCCTCGCCACGGACGACTTCTCCCCGATCTTCATGCGTAACGCGACCGCCTATGGGGCCTCGCCGCGGCTGCGGCTCGACATCGTCCTGAACAACCTCGTCGGCTGGGCGGTCACCACTGGCAGCGTCAAGATCATGAGCGACGGCACGCCCTGGCGGCCGCTCGTCCACATCCAGGACATCGCGGCGGCGACGGCGGCGCTGCTGGGCGCACCGCGGGAGCTCGTCCACGGCCGGGCCTTCAACATCGGCGGCCCCGACGAGAACTACCAGGTGCGGGAGCTCGGCGAGATCGTGCGCGAAACCGTGCCCGGCTGCACGGTCGAGTACGCCGGCACCGGCGACCCCGACCCCCGCAGCTACCGGGTCGACTTCGGTGCGTTCGCGCGCGCCTTTCCGGAGTTCCGCTTCGAGTGGGACGCACGGCGCGGCGCGGCCGAGCTGCACGACGCCTACCGGCAGTCGGAGCTGACGTTGGAAGACTTCAAGAGCGACCGCTTCGTGCGGCTGCTGCGGCTCCGGCGGCTGCTCGACGCCGGCCGCCTGGACGACCGCCTGCGCTGGCAACCCACGGGAGTCGCCGGGTGATCTTCACGGAGACCGAGGTCGTCGGTGTGTTCATGTCGAGCTGGAGCCGAAGAGCGACGAGCGCGGGTTCTTCGCTCGGGCCTTCTGCCGGCGGGAGTTCGAGGAGCACGGGCTCAATCCCGAGGTCGCGCAGGCCAACCTGTCCCTGAGCGAGCGCGTCGGCACCGTGCGCGGCATGCACTTTCAGCTGCCTCCCCATGAGGAGGCAAAGCTCGTGCGGTGTGTCCGCGGCGCGCTCTACGACGTCGCGCTCGATCTACGACCCGAGTCGGCGACGTACCTTCGGTGGGTCGGGGTCGAGCTGTCGGCCGCGAACCGGCGCATGCTCTACGTTCCCGAAGGCTGCGCGCACGGCTTCCAGACGCTCGAGCCGGACACCGAGGCCCTCTATCAGGTCAGCACCGCCTACAGCCCCGACAACGAGCGCGGCTTTCGTTGGGACGATCCTGCCTTCGGCATCACTTGGCCGCACGTGGCCGAGCGAACGATCTCGGCCAAGGACGCGAGCTGGCCCGACTACCGACCCGTAAGTGTGTCGGCGTGATCATCGTCGACCGTGCTCTCCGGGAGCGCGAGCAGGATGGCAATCCGATCCGCGTCGGGCTCGTCGGCGCAGGGTTCATGGGTCGTGGAATTGCCCTCCAGATCGTGACGGCGACGCCGGGGATGGAGCTCGTGGCGATTGCGAACCGGACACTCTCGCGCGCCCACCAGGCCTACGAGGCCGCAGGTGTCGTCGATCACAGTCGAGGCGGAGACCGTGGCCGGGCTCGAGCGAGCGGTCGCCGCCGGCCGACCGGCCGTGACCGCGAATGCGCTCCTGCTCAGCGAGGCGGAAGGAATCGATGCGATCGTCGAGGTGACCGGCACGGTCGAGTTCGGCGCGCAGGTCGTTCTCCGCGCGATCGAGCATGGCAAGCACGCGATCCTGATGAATGCCGAGCTGGACGGGACCATCGGCCCGATCCTGAAGCAGCGGGCCGATCGAGCCGGGGTCGTGTACACGAACGCCGACGGCGACCAGCCCGGCGTGATCATGAACCTCTACCGCTTCGTGCAGGGCATCGGCGTCACGCCCGTGCTCTGCGGCAACATCAAGGGCCTGCACGACCCGTATCGGAACCCGACGACACAGGAGGAGTTCGCCCAGCAGTGGGGCCAGAGTCCTTCGATGGTGACCTCGTTCGCCGACGGGACGAAGATCGCCTTCGAGCAGGCGATCGTCGCCAATGCGACGGGGATGAGGGTCGCGAAGCGCGGGATGCACGGCCCGACCGTGGAGGAGGGAACACCGATCGAGCAGGCGGCGCTCGCGTTCGATGCGGGCGAGCTGCTGCAGGGGCAGGGAATCGTCGACTACGTCGTCGGCGCTGCTCCGAGCGCCGGCGTGTTCGTACTCGGTGCGCATCCGCATCCGACGCAGCAGCACTACCTCAGCCTCTACAAGCTCGGTGAAGGGCCGCTCTACTGCTTCTACACCGCGCACCACCTCTGCCACTTCGAGGTGCCGACCACGGTCGCGCGCGCGGTGCACTTCGGCGACGCGGCTCTCGCACCGGCGGGCGGCATCGAGGTCGAAGTCGTGGCGACCGCCAAGGTCGACCTCGCTCCGGGTGACGTCCTCGACGGCCCCGGCGGCTACCTCGCCTACGGCCTCGCCGAGAACGCGGACGTGGCGGCGTCCGACCGGCTGCTGCCGATGGGCGTCGCGGACGGCTGCACGCTCCGCCGCGCAGTCGCACGGGACTCAGCCCTGACGTACGACGACGTGGAGCTGCCCCAGGGCGGCTCAGCGACGAGTTGCGTGCCGAGCAGGGCGCCGCGTTCTCACCCGCGGTCTGACCCCGCCTACCAGACCTTCCACGGCGGCTCGCCGGACTCCCACAGCTCCTCGAGCACGATCCGGTCGCGAAGCGTGTCCATCGGCTGCCAGAAGCCGCTGTGCCGGTAGGCGGCAACCTGCCCCTGACGCGCCATCGACTCGAGCGGCTCGCGCTCCCAGATCGAGGCGTCGCCGTCGATCGCGTCGAGAGCTGCCGGCTCGAGCACGAAGAAGCCACCGTTGATCCAGCCGAGCTCGCCCTCCGGCTTCTCGATGAAGCTGTCGATCCGCGCCTCGCCCTCTCGGACCGCCAGAACGCCGAAACGGCCCGGTGGGCGCACGGCGGTGACCGTGGTGTGCACCTGCTGCTCGCGGTGGAACTCGACGAGTTTCCCGACGTCGATGTCACCGACGCAGTCGCCGTAGGTCATGCAGAACGTCTGGCCGTCGAGGTGCGGAGCGAGCCGCTTCAAGCGGCCGCCGGTCATCGTCGCATCGCCCGTCTCGACGATCGTCACCCGCCACGGCTCGGCGGACGACGAATGGGCGACCATCTCGTTCTTCGCGATGTCGAACGTGACGTCCGCCGTGTGGAGGAAGTAGTTCGCGAAGTACTCCTTGATCAGGTAGCTCTTGTACCCGGCGGCGATCACGAAGTCGTCGATGCCGTGCGCCGAGTAGGTCTTCATGATGTGCCAGATGATCGGCTTGCCGCCGATCTCCACCATCGGCTTCGGCCGGACGCCGGTCTCCTCGCTCAACCGCGTCCCGTACCCACCGGCCAAGATCACAGCCTTCACGACGGGGGACTGTAACCCGGCCTGCTACGGGGTGTAGTCGATGAAGAGCTGCTCGCCGCGCGCGGTGAAGCTGGCGAACCGGGTGCAGCGGACGCGCACCCTGACCTCGCCGTTGCCGGACGTCCCGCTGACGTAGTCAGCGCGCGTGCCGGTCGGCGCGAGCCCGGCGTGCGTGAACTCCGCCGTGCCGGTGCTGCGGGTCGCCAGCGTCACCCAGAGGCTCGTCGTCCAGCGCCAGATGTCGACGGTCTGGGTGCACGTCGCCGTGTTTGACCCGCGGTAGGTGACGGTCAGCGACGTGAGCGAGTTCGGGATCCCCGCGATCGACCCGTACCAGGATGTCGTCCGCGTCCCGGTCGTCGTCGAGTTGACGAGGTAGTAGTTGTTGTCGTCCGCGACGAGCGAGGCGGCGTTGCCGCCGACGACGGTGCCGGTCTCGACGACGACCGAGGCCGGGAACGCCCGAATCGGTCCCGCCGCCACCGTGAAGCTCCAGGTGAAGTCGGTCGCCAGTGCGTTTCCTGCGCTGTCCTTGACGCCGGCCGCTCCACCGGCCACCCGGGCCGTGTACGAGGCGCCTGCGTCGAGCGGCGCTGCCGGCGTCAGCGTCGCAACCCGCGTTGCGCCGTCGTAGGCCACCGACGCGGCGACGTCGGACGATGCGCCCGCCTTGCGGAGCGTGAAGGTCGTCGACGTCACCGACGCCGACGTCATCGACTCGGAGAACGTGGCTGCCGGCTTGACCGATTGCGCTACCCCTACCGCCCCGGCAGTCGGGGCCACGCTCGCAACCGTTGGTGGGGTCGTGTCGGGCGAGCCGCCGCAGACGATCCGCGCCTCGGCCCAGTCCGCGTGGTCGAAGTCCTCGTTGTTGCCGCCGTTGGTGACAACCAGCTTCAGCGACGAGCGGCCGGAGACGTTGACGTCGACAGGGACTGCCGCGCTTGCGCCCGTTAGCACGGCCGACTCCCAGAGCAGGACGTTGTCGCCGAGCACCTGGAACCGCACCGACCCCTGCGAGCCGACCTCGTCGTCGACGCCGACGGTCGCCTGGAAGCGTGAGCACGCGCCGTCGAGAGCGACAACCAGGTTCGCGGCGGCGTGCATTCCGAGTCCTTTGGCGAACACGACGCCGTTCAGCGTCAGCGGCGCACCGTCGCCCCCGAGCGCCTCGCCGTTCGACCGGTCTCGCTCCACCGGCCCCCAGTCGTTCGCAGACGAGACCCACGTCAGGTCGCTGACGTATCTGGTCGTCGTCCCGCCGGCCGCGGTAAACGTCGCCGTATAGGTGGTGTTCGTCGCAGGCGCAGTGATCGTGTGCGACTGCGCGCCCCCGTCCGACCAGGACGAGAAGCCAAACTGCTGCCCGCCGCTCGTCTGCGGGGACGGCGCGCTGACGGAGTTCTGCGAGCCGATGATTGCCGTTCTCGAGAAGGGCGTCAGAGCGCCCGAGCTGCCGACGACCACGTTCAGGCCGGTCGGCGTCGTCGCGAAGCCCAGGTCGACCGTCTTGGGATCGAGCAGGATGGTTGCGACGCCGGTGAGGCCGCCCGAGTCGGTGGCCGTCAGCCGCAGCTCCAGATGGGACGGATACTCGTGATCGGGCGACGTGAACGAGCCGCCCGCCACACCGTTGAACGTTTGGATCGGGTGGCTGTGACAGCCGGCCGTGGCGCAGTGCTGGAGGATCAGCGCCCACGAGAGCCGCGAGGCGGCGAGTGTTCCGTCCTGCGCATCGGCCGCCGAACCGGCGAACGAGATCACGTCGCCGACCGCCCACTTCGTACCCACGGCCGGGCTGTCGATCGTCGGCGTCGGCGCGGTGTTCGACCCCGCGGCGACCGTGAACGACCACGTGTGATCGGCCGCCAAAGGATTTCCGGCAACGTCTTTCAGCCCCGAGGCGCCGCTCACGGCTCTGGCGGTGTACGACGCGCCGGCCTCCAGTGCGGCCGCCGGCGTCAGCGTCACCGAACGAGCAGCCCCGTCGTACGCCACCGTCCCGGCAACGTCTGCCGAGGCGCCCTGTTTCCGCAAGGTGAACGTCGAGGTCGACACCGATCCGGGCGCAAGCGGCTCCGAGAACGTCGCCGAAGGACGTGCCGATGACGCCACACCCGTTGCTCCCGCCGGCGGCGATACGCCCGTCACGGTCGGCGCCGTCGTGTCGCCGGTGGAGCAGACGATGCGCGCGTCGGCCCAGTCGGCGTGGTCGTAGTCCTCCTGGCCGTTCCCGTCGACGACCAGCCGAAGCGAGGAGCGGCCGGAGACGTTCACGTCCACGAGAGCCGACGCGGTCGCCCCGGTGAGTACAGCCGACTCCCAGAGCTTGATCCCGTCTCCGTACACCTGGAACCGCACCGAACCCTGCGAACCGACCTCGTCATCCACGCCGACCGTGGCCCGGAAGGCAGAGCATGAGCCGCCGAGCGACACCACGACCTCGGACTCCGCGTGCGTGCCGAGACCCTTCGCAAACGTCGTTCCGTTCAGGCGCAAGGGCGCACCGTCGGTAGGCCCGAGCTCGCCGTTCGAGCGATCACGCTCGATCGGCCCCCACCCGTTCGCCGACGAGACCCAGGCGATGTCGCTGAGATACGAGGTTCCACCGGTCGGAGGCGGGGGCGGCGGCGCCTCGGCATAGCTGATCCGGCGCACAGTGCCGCCGTTGAGATCGACGTAGAAGAGGTCTCCGCCTGGGCCGACCTGCAGATCGACCGGATTGGCGGCGTTCACGGCGAATGCCTCGGGAGCCGTAGCGGAGCCGCCGATCAGGACCGAGATGCAATCGCGCGAGTAGTCCGCGAAGAAGACCGCGCCGTTGTAGCGGGCCGGATAGGAGCCGCCCTGGTAGAACGCGATCCCGGCGAGCGCCGAGCCGGCACCGGACGCGCACGCGTCGCCGGAGAAGGCCGGCGCATTGTGGGCATAGGAGAAGAACGGCTGCTCTGACGCCGTTCGGCGTCGTGTAGAGGCTCTCGCAGAGAGTCAGGTCGGCAGCGTCGTAGCCGCTCTGACGGGCGTTGGCCTCGTAGCACGGCCAGCCGAAGTTCTCGACCTGCGTGGGCTGGACGATGTCGATCTCCTCGAACGAGTTCCAGCCGACGTCGCCGATCCAGAGCTCATTCGTCCCGGGCTTGACGGCGAAGCGGAAGGGATTGCGGAAGCCGTAGGAGACGATCCTGCGCGCGCCTGGATCCGGGTCGAACGCGAGCGGGTTTCCGGGCATCGCGGCGCCGGTCGCCGGGTCGAGCCGGAGGATCGCGCCGTCGTACCCGGCCGGGTCCGAGCTCGTGCGCAAATCCTGGCTGCGGAGGGCCCCACCCTCCCCGCTCGGAGCCGTCAGGTTCGCGCCGGTAGGGCCGGGCGGATCGCCGCACGGGTTCCCACGCTGGCCGTAGTCGGAGATACCGAAGTGAGCACCGTCGCCGCCCGACACGTAGAGCGCTCCGTCAGCGCCGAAGGCGAGGTTGCCGACGGAATGGCTCGGGTACTGCTGGCACCAGCCTTCGAGCAGCACCTGCTCCGGCCCCGTCATCGTGTTTCCGGCCGCAGTCAGACGCGCGAGCCGACCGCTGACCACGCAGCCGTCGTTCGTTGCCCCGGGCGGCGTCGGGCAAGGGTCGGACAGAACGCCCGGCGTGCCCCAGCGCGGCGCGGTCGCTCCGATCAAGGCGTCGTGCGTGTAGAGGACGTAGACGTACGGGCTGGCCGGGAAGTTCGGGTCGAGCGCGAGCCCGAGCAGGCCGCGATCCCAGAAGTTGTGCACGTTCGTGTTCAGGTTCGCGAAGACGTCCGGCGTCGTGTCGGCGAGGCTGTCGAACACCTTGATCACGCCGCTTTTCTCGGCGACGAACACGCGCCCGTCCGGTGAGAACCGGACAGCAGAGGGCTGCTCGAGCCCGCCGATGACCGTCTGCTCGGTGAACCCGGAGGGCAGGGGAAGCGCCGCAGCGGCCGCGACCGGCGCCGGCGAGTTCCCCGTCAGGCCGGGCAGCGCGAGCAGGGCGAGGCCGAGCGTGAGCCCGATGACCACTCTGACCGAGAACCGGTGCCGCAGCCCGGTCGACTCTCTGCTCCGCACTCCCCCACCCCGTCACGACGCCGCTGATGACCGCGATTCAACTATGGGCGGCGGGACGGATGGCGTCAAGCAGTCGGGCTGCGAATCTGATCGAGTTAGCGGGCAGACTGTCTCGATCAGCTCTCGAAAGACGTCGTCGATGACTGCCATCACACCCGCAGGCAACCGGCCGTTCGGATCGGCGACGTCGCGGAAGGACTCGAGATAGAACCCGAGTTCCTCGCGACGATCCGGGAACGCGTCACCCTGCTCGGCGAGCAGCCGCTCGATGCTCGCGATCGTCCACTCGCCGGGGCGTTCAGGTTCCGCCGGCACCGGCACGGGCACCGGCGTCGGTTCGGGCTCGGGCTCCTCGGGGATGACTGCCGGTGGCGGGGGCGGCGCAGGCCTGGCCGCCGTCTCCGGCTCGATCGGCTGCGTGTCAATCGTCACTTGTCTCGGAGACGACTCCGAGACGTCTCCGGGACGACTCCGAGACCGGGCCACGAGGGCCCAGCCGACGAGCGCGCCGAAGAGTGCCCCGAGCGCGAGATTCCGCGCCGGCTTCGGGGCCACACGATCCTCTTCTGCACGAGCCGGCTCCCAGATCGTGGCGGACGTCTGCGGCGCGAAGCGGTCGTTGAAGAGGACAGTCGAGACCTCCGCCAGCTCCTGCGCCGTCCGCCGTGCTTCGTCCGCACTCGGCGCCTCGACGACGAGCCGTACCAGTGAGCTCTCGGGCTCCGTCTCGACCTCGACCCGGTCGAGCAGGTCCTCCGGGCTCTCGTCGAGTCGAAGGTTCGCCGCCGCCGACTGGGCGACCGCCCTGCTGTGCAGGAGCTCCGACGTCGCGACGGCTGCGCTCGCGAGCACGGGGTCGCTGCCCGGCGGCTGCCCCTGACGTACGAGCGCGATCGACGCGTCGGCGCTGTAGACCGACGGCAGCAGCAGCGTCACCACGACGGCGATGACCGCGCCGGCGGCCGTTGTGGCCAGCACGAGCAGTCGGTCGTCCGGCACTCCTATGGACGATCCTTGAGCGCCGGGAAGAGAATGACGTCGCGGATCGTGTCCCGCCCGGTCAAGAGCATCGCCAGCCGGTCGATCCCGAGTCCGAGCCCGCCCGTCGGCGGCATCCCGTAGGAGAGCGCCTCGACGTAGTCAGGGTCCTCCTGCTCGCCCTCGACCTGCTCGGACTGGCGGAGGAAGCGCTCGCGCTGCTCCTCCGCGTCGTTGATCTCGGAGAACGCGTTCCCGAGCTCCATCCCGCCGGCGAAGTACTCGAAGCGCTCGGTGAGCGTCTCGTCGTCGTCCGTCGTGCGCGCGAACGGCGAGATCTCGATCGGGTAGTCGTAGACGATCGTCGGGTCGGTCAGGTTCGGCTCGACGTAGAAGCTGAACGCATGATCGACGAGCTGAGCCCAATCCTTGTCGGCCTCGGTATCGACGCCCCGCTCGTCCAGCGCCGCCCGCAGTCCGGCTTCGTCTCGGATCCAGAGCCCGTGCTCCGCGAGCGAGTCGGTGAACCGCAACCGCTTCCAGGGCGCTTTCAGATCGAGCTCGTGCCCACGGAAAGTCGTCCTGGTCGTCCCGGTCACCTCCAGCACGACCGCCTCGACGAGCTGTTCCATGCGCTCCATCGTGTCGCGATAGTCGGCGTAGGCCTCGTACCACTCGAGCATCGTGAACTCGTTCGAATGCTTGTACGAGATCCCCTCGTTGCGGAAGTCCTTGCCGATCTCGTACACGCGCTCGAGCCCGCCCACGATCAAACGCTTGAGGTAGAGCTCGGTCGCGATCCGGAGGTAGAAGTCCTGGTCGAGGTAGTTCCAGCGCGTGACGAAGGGCTCGGCGAACGCGCCCCCGTAGCGCGGCTGGAGCACCGGCGTCTCGACCTCGACGAACCCGTCCGCGTCGAGCTGACGCCTGATCGCGGCGACGAGCCGGCTGCGGAGCAAAAAATCCGCCCGCGTCTCCTCGTTGATCAGGAGGTCGAGGTAGCGCTTCCGGTAGCGCACCTCGACGTCGGTGAGCCCATGGAAGGTGTCGGGCAACGGCGCGCGGTTCTTGGCCAGCAACTCGAGCCCGGCGACCTTGAGCGAGGGCTCGCCGCGGCGCGACTTCGCGGGATTCCCGGTCACGCCGACGATGTCCCCGAGGTCGACGTCGACCTTGTCGGCGATCAGCTGCAGCCTGCCGCTGCGATCGACGAGGTCGAGAAAGGTGATCTTCCCCATCTCACGGCGCGCCAGCACCCGCCCGGCGAGCCGGAACACGCGCTTCCCGTCCTCGGCGCCCGGCTCGAGCGCCTCGGCGTGCGACCGGACCGCGGCGATCTCGTCCCGGTCGGGAAAGCGCTTCGGCAACATGGGCGGGAAGCCTACGCCGCTTTGATGTCGAGGATCTTGTACTTGAGAGATCCTCTTGGGGCGGTGACCTCGACGGTCTCGCCCTTCTTCTTGCCGATGATCGCCCGGCCGACCGGCGACTCGTTCGAGAGCTTGAGCTCGGCGGGATCCGCCTCGGCTGAGCCGACGATCGTGTACTCGACGGTGTGGTTGGCGTCGACGTCCTTCAGACGCACCTTCGCGCCGATCGAGACGACGCTGAGATCGACGTTGCGCGTCTCGATCAGGCGCGCGTTCGAGAGCCGTTCCTCGAGCTGGGCGATCTTGTGCTCGAGCATCGCCTGCTCGTTCTTCGCGTCGTCGTACTCGGCGTTCTCGGAGATGTCGCCGAACTCGCGCGCGACCCGGATGCGGTCCGCGACCTCGCGGCGCTTCTCGGTCGAGAGCGTCTCGATCTCCAACTTCAGCTTCTCGTAGCCCTCAGGCGTGAGAATGACTTCCTTCAACTGACCTCCTAAGGCAAACCCCGGCGAAAGCGCGCCGAGCGGGCGCGAATGGTAGCGGCGTACTCGGACGGGGTCAATACCTCCGAGTACCATCGACGAAACATGAGCATCGACCTGCGTGAAAGCTGGCGGATTCGAGACGTCGAGATCCCGACGAGACTGGTTCTGGCCCCGATGGCGGGCGTCAGCGTGCAGGCCTTCCGCCGCCAGGGTCGCCGCTTTGGCGCCGGCCTCGTCTGCTCGGAGATGGTCAGCTGCGCCGGAATCGAGCACCGCAACGAGAAGACCCTCGGCTACCTGCGCGTCGCGACCGACGAGCACCCGCTCGCGATCCAGATTTTCGGCTCGGAGCCGCGCACGATGGCCGAGGCGGCGCGGATGGTGGAGGCGGCCGGCGCCGATCTCGTCGACATCAACTTCGGCTGCCCGGTGCGAAAGGTGACGAAGACCGGCGCCGGCGCGACGCTGCTGGACGACCCGGCGCGCGCGTGCGCAATTGTCGAGTCGGTCGCAAACGCGGTCGACGTGCCGCTCAGCGTCAAGATGCGCCGCGGTCTCCGCGACGGCTCGCGCACCTGTCTCGAGGTCGGTCCGAAGCTCGTCGAGGCGGGCGCCGAAACGCTCACACTGCACCCGCGCTCGGCGCAGCAGATGTACACGGGCTCGGCCGACCATTCGCTCACCGCCGAGCTCGTCTCCCTCGTCGACGTCCCGGTGATCGCGTCCGGCGACGTCACCTCCCGAGCCAGGGCCCAGGCGGTGCTCGCCACGACCGGTGCGGAGGCCGTCATGGTCGGCCGCGGCGCGCAGGGCAATCCGTGGGCGCTGCGCGAGATCGTCGACGGCGACGACCGCGAGCCGACGCGGGAGGAAGTCGTCGCCGAGCTCGTCCTCTTCATCCGCGAGACCGTGCGCGAGCTCGGGGAGCGGCGCGCCTCTGGGTTCCTGAAGAAGTTTTACGGCTGGTATCTGGGCCGCGGCCGTTTCCCGCGGCCGTTCAAGCAGGAGCTGGTCGTGCTCGGGTCGACCGAGGAGGTCGAGCGGCTGCTGATCGCCGCAGCGCCCGGCGCGCTGCCGCTGCTGGCCGAGCTCGAAGCCGAGCTACCCGCCGGGAACGAGATCATGCTCGACCTGCCGATCTCGATCTACGGCGGCGGCTGAATTTGCCGTCGCATGGCCGAAATCCGCAGGAGCGGATTCCGGCCGCGCAAATCCCTGAAGGGGCCGCTTCGCGGCCCGGCCGTTAGCAAATTCGCGCGGCGGCTAGGCGTTCCGCGCCCAGACGATTCGCAGGCCTTCGAGCGTCAGGTGCGGATCGACGCGGTCGAGCGTGCGGGCGTGCGGCGCGATCAGATCGGCTAGGCCACCCGTCGCGACCGTCTGAGCCTCGACGCCGAGCTCCTCCCGGATCCGGCCGACGATCCCGTCCACCTGGCCGGCGAAGCCGTACACGAGCCCGGATTGGAGACCGCCCACCGTCGTCTTTCCGATCACCGTCGGCGGCGCGGTGAAGTCGACCTTCACGAGCCGCGCCGCCCGTGCGAAGAGCGCGTCCATCGAGATCTCGATCCCCGGCGCGAGCACCCCGCCGACGTACTCGCCGTCAGGCGACACGATGTCGAAGTTGGTCGATGTCCCGAAGTCGACGACGATGCACGGCGCGCCGTAACGCTCGCACGCCGCAACGGCGTTGACGATTCGGTCCGGCCCCACCTCGCGCGGATCGTCGTAGCGGATCGGGATCCCGGTCTTGATCCCGGGCCCGACCGTCAGGAGCGGTGCCTGCGCCCAACGCTCGGCAACGCGCTCCCACTCGCGCTGGAGCGCCGGCACGGTCGTCGAGAGGCAGATCCCGTCGACGTCCTCCAGCTCAAAAAGGGCCGCGAGCGTGACGCCGAGCTCGTCGCCGGTGCGGCTGCGGTCGGTCGCGAGCCGAAAGCTGTCGGCGAGCCGCTCGCCCTCGAACAGGCCGAGCACCGTCTGCGTGTTGCCGACGTCGACCGCTAAGAGCACGACGCCCCTAGGGCGTGTCGTCGTCGGTCGACAACCGCTCGCCGAGGCGCTCGGCCAGCGCCTCCGCGGTCAGCTTCGGGTCGTCGTTCTCGCCGCGCAGCTCCTCGACGGTGACGTCGCTGGAGGTGTACACCTCGGCCCGCGGGATGATCCGGGTCGGCCGGTTCTTGTCCCAGACCCAGACGTCCTCCATCTTGACGTGGAAGAACGGGTAGCTCGCCTGCTGCGAGACGTTCAGGTCGAGCTTGTTGCAGAGGTAGGTCGCGTCCGCGGTGAGGATGCAGTAGCGGAAGAGCCCGAAGACGGCCGTGTACTCGCGCTTCAGCGCGAGCTCCAGCTCGGCCTCGAACTCGTCGAGATCGTCGAGGTGGGACATCAGCCTCAGTCTAGCTCCGAGAGCAGGTCTTTCACGCGTCCGCGGCCGGGGACGACCAGCTCCGGATCCAGCTCGGCGAGCGGCTCGAGCGCGAAGCGGCGCTCGTGCAGGCGCGCGTGCGGGACGGTCAGGCCCGGCTCGTCGACGGTCTCGTCGCCGTAGAGCAGCAGGTCGAGGTCGATCGTCCGGGGCCCCCAGCGCTCGCGCCGCTCCCGTCCGAGCTCCCGCTCGACCGAGAGCAAGACATCCAGCAGCGCACGCGCGGAGAGATCCGTCTCGAGCGCGGCGACGCCGTTCAGGAACCGCGGCTGGTCGACGTCGCCCACCGGATCGGTCTCGCGCAAGCGCCGAGACGGCGACCACCCCCGGGAGCGCCGCCACCGCCGCTCGGATCGTCGCCTCCCGGTCGCCGAGATTGGCGCCGAGACCGACGTACGCGCGCGTCATCGCTCGACGGTGACGGTCGCGCGGCCACCGTCGAGCTCGAGCTCGGGCTTGCCGACGCGAACCGTGACCGCGGTCACCGCGAAGCGCTGCTTCAACTCATCCGCGATCGCCGCCGCCAGCGACTCGAGCAGCTGGTACGCCTGTCCGTCGGACACCTGGCGAACACAGGCGACGACATCGCGGTAGTCGACCGTGGCATCGATGTCGTCCTCGGCCGGCTCGCGGAGCTCGAGCGTGACGTCGAACACGAACGCCTGCCCGTCCCGGCGCTCCTCGTCGAGCACGCCGTGCCTGCCGCCCAGCGTGATCCCGGCGACCTCTATCCGCATATCGCCGCCGCAGCCGTCAGTGCTTCGACGTGCTCGCGCACGTCGTGGACGCGGAAGATCGACGCGCCGCGCTCGAACGCGGCCACGGCCGCCCCGACCGAGGCACCGAGCGGGCCGACGCGCGCCTTCGGGTCGAACAGCTTCCCGAGCGAGCTCTTGCGCGAGAGCCCGATCAGCACCGGCCGTCCCAGCGCGAGCAGCACGTCGAGCCGCCGGACGAGCTCGAAGTTCTGCGCCGCCGTCTTGCCGAACCCGATCCCGGGATCGAGGCAGATCCGCTCCTCGCGGATCCCGGCCGCGACAGCGAAGGTGAGGCGCTCCTCGAGGAACGCGGCCACGTCGTCGGCGACATCGTCGTACCGGGGATCTGCCTGCATCGTCCTCGGCTCCCCCTGCATGTGCATCAGGCAGAGATACGCACCCGAGTCGGCGACGACACCGGCAAGCTCGGGGTCGCCGCGAAGGGCGGTGACGTCGTTGACGAGCTCCGCGCCCAGCGCGAGCGCACGCCGCGCGACCTCGCTCTTCGCGGTGTCGATCGAGAACGGCAGCCCCTCCAGCCGCTCGAGCACGGGGACGACACGGCGCAGCTCCTCGTCGACCGAGACGCCGTCCGAGCCGGGCCTCGTCGACTCGCCGCCCACGTCGACGATGGCGGCTCCTTCCGCGACCATCCGCCGCACCGCGGCGGCGGCGGTCTCCGGCTCGAGGTGCTCGCCGCCGTCCGAGAAGCTGTCGGGCGTCACGTTCACGATCCCCATCACCGAGGGGCGTGGCAGACGTTCCTCGACCGTACTTCGCTTCATGCTCGCTGGAGAGTAGTCCCACGCCGGCCGCGAAGCGGCCGCTTTAGGGGTTTTGCCGACGCTGGATCCGCTCCCGCGGATTCAGCGTCTGGCGGGAGAAACGCGGCGCTGCAAACGTTCCTCCACCGACACTCGTCTCACCTTGCGATGGACGTTACCCACCGCGGTCGCAACGCGTTCCTGACCGCGGTCGGGGTTCTCCTCGCCCTCGGTCTCGTCGCCGTCGCCTCACGCGGATCGACCTCGTCCGGAACCGGGGGCGCGCGGCGGCCCGCGGACACGCTGCTCGACATCCTGCTCAGCCTCTACATCGTCTCGCTGCTCGCCGGCGCCGCCCTGTTCCTCTACCTGATCGCGCTGCGCCGCAAGTGGCTGGTGCAGACCGGTGTCAAGCCCCGACGCGACCTCCGGAGCACGATCGGCATGCTCGTGCTGCTCGGAGCGGTGCTGTTCCTGGCTCGTGACATCTCGTCGCGGCAGGTCGACAACACGCTCACGACCCCGCAGGCACCCGGCGGCGGCGAAGCCCTGAACAATCCGCCCGAGCAGTCGTACGAGGCCGAGTTCGCATGGATCCCGGTGGGGATCACGCTGGCGCTGGTCGCGCTCGCGGTCGCCGGCTTCTGGTGGTCGGAGCGGAAGCGTCGGCGTGCGCGCGGCGAGCGCGGCGTGCTCCTCGCCGACGCCGTCGCGGAAGCGCTCGACGTGTCGCTCGACGACCTACGCGCCGAGCCCGACCCACGCCGCGCCGTGATCGCCTGCTACGCGCGGCTGGAACAGGTGCTGGCGTCGCACGGCCTGCCACGCCGCGCCGCCGAGGCCCCGTTCGAGTATCTCCGCCGGATGCTGGCCGACCTCTCCGTCACACCGGGGTCTGCGCGCAGGCTCACCGACCTGTTCGAAAGGGCTAAGTTCTCGCAGCATGCGGTGGAGCCGGAGATGAAGGAGCAGGCGATCCAGGCGCTGGAAACCGTCCGCGACGACCTCCTGGCCGCCCGTGCGCTGGCCGAGCAGGAGCGGGCGGCGGCTCTCGAGGCGCAGCGCGAGCGGGCCCTCGAGCCGATGGACACGAGCCGATGACCGCGATCCGATGAACAAAGTGCTTCTGCTCGTACGGCTTCCCGTGCTGCTGACGATCACGCTCGTGGTGCTCCTGATCGTGCTGACGGGCCGCGCCGGCCTGATCGTGCACGTCTACCTGCTGACGCTCGCGACGATCGCGCTCTTCCACCTCGTCGGGATCGTGCGGGCTGCGCATCCGGGAGGCGGCCCATCCAGGTTCGATGCGGCGCTGCGCCGGAAACCGGAGCAGCAGGAGCGGTTGCCGGAGCTCGCGAAGATCGAGCGCGAGGTCACTCTCGGCATGGCGACCGCGTTCGACCTGCACTACCGCCTGCGTCCCTCCCTGCGCCGGACCGCGCGCGAGCTGCTCTCCTCGCGCCGCGGCATCGACCTCGACGGCGAGCCCGCCGCGGCGCGGCAGGCGCTCGGCGAGGACGCATGGGAGATCGTGCGCGGCGACCGCGAGCCGCCGGACGACCGCTTCGCGCCCGGCCTCGACGCCGGGTCGCTTCGCCGCACCGTCGCGTCGCTGGAGGCGCTCTGATGGAGCTGCGGCAGGTGCAGGAGCACGCAACGCGCCTGCTCGACGAGGTCGAGCGGGCCGTGATCGGGAAGCGCGACGCGCTCGAGCTCGTTCTGCTCGGCCTGCTGGCCGACGGCCACGTGCTGCTCGAGGACTACCCGGGCCTGGCGAAGACGCTGACGGCGCGCTCGTTCGCCCAGGTGACGAGCACCGGCTTCAACCGGATCCAGTTCACGCCTGACCTGATGCCCTCCGACGTCACGGGCTCCTCGATCTGGAACCAGCGGGACGCCGACTTCGAGTTCCGGCCGGGGCCGATCTTTACGAACCTGCTGCTCGCGGACGAGATCAACCGCGCTCCGCCGAAGACGCAGGCCGCGCTGCTGGAGGCGATGCAGGAGCGGCAGGTGACGATCGAGGGAATCACACACCCGCTGGCGCGGCCGTTCCTCGTCATGGCGACCCAGAACCCGATCGAGTACGAGGGCACCTACCCGCTTCCGGAGGCGCAGCTCGATCGATTCCTGCTCCGCGTCTCCTTCGGCTACCCGAGCAAGGACGACGAGTGGGAGGTGCTCGCGCGACGGCTCGAGCGGCGCGAGGACGAGATCGAGCTCGACCCGGTGATCGACGGCCGGATGCTGCTGGAGCTGCAAGCGGCGATCGAGCAAGTGCACGTCGGCGGGGCGGTCGGCGGCTACATCGTCGATCTCGTCACGGCCACGCGCACGAGCGCGTCGACCGCAGTCGGCGCCAGCCCGCGCGGCAGCCTCGCCGTGCTGAAGCTCGCCCGCTGCAAGGCAGTGCTCTCGGGACGCGACTTCGTGACGCCGGACGACGTGAAGGCCGTCGCGGTGCCGGCGCTCGCGCACCGGTTGATGCTGAAGCCCGAGCTTTGGGTGCAGCGCCTCTCGGCCGACGACGTCGTCCGCGATCTCCTCTCCACCGTGCCGACACCGGCCGCCGAAGAGCCCACTCCGGCCGCGGAATGAGCGGCTCGTCGTCGCCGCGGGTGACGGCGTACGCCGCGCTGACCGCCCTCTTCGTCCTCGCGGCCTTGGCCCTGCGCCGCCCCGAGCCGGCCGTACTCGCGGTCCCGTTCGCGCTCCTGCTCGCGCTCGGTCTGCAGCTCGCAAGGCCGCCGGAGCTGCGCGTCTGGCTGTCGCTGGACAAGGAGCGCGCGCTCGAAGAAGACGAGCTCGGCGTCGAGCTGATCGTCGCCTCCGACCGTCCGGTCGAGCGGCTCGAGCTCCAGCTGGTGGTTCCCAACGGCCTCGAGGTCGCCTCTGGGCACGCAGTCCAGTCGATCAGGCTCGGCTGGGAGGAGGAGCGGACGCTCGAGCTGCGGCTCCGCTGCGTGCGCTGGGGCAACTACGAGATCGGCGTCATTCGCGTGCGCGCCCGCGACCGGCTCGGCACGCTCGTATGGGAGGACCGGATCGACCTGACCACGCGCGTCCGCGTCTACCCGCTGCCCGAGACGCTGCGCAAGATCGTCCCGCCGGTCGCCACCCAGCCCTCGACCGGCAACGACGTCGCGCGGCAGAAGGGCGAGGGCGTCGAGTTCGCCGACCTGCGGGAGTTCGCGCCGGGTGACCGCGTGCGCTCGATCAACTGGCGCGCAAGCGCGCGACGCGACCGGCTCGTCGTCAACGACCGCCACCCGGAGCGAAACGCCGACGTGATCCTCTTCCTCGACACGTTCGCCGACGCGCGTGCCGGCGACCGCTCGACGCTCGACCTGGCAGTGCGCGCCACCTCGACGCTCGCGACCCGCTACCTCGAGCGCAGGGACCGGGTCGGACTGGTTTCGTTCGGCGGCAGCCTGCGCTGGCTGACGCCGGGCATGGGGCTCGGTCAGCGCTACCGGATCGTCGACTCGCTGCTGGAGTCTGAGATCGTCTTCAACTACGCCTGGAAGGACGTCTCGGTGATCCCGGCGCGCACGCTGCCGGCGCAGGCGCTCGTGCTGGCGATCTCGCCGCTGCTCGACGAGCGCGCGGTCGAGGCGCTCGCCGACCTGCGGGCCCGCGGCTACGACCTGGCGATCGTCGAGGTCTCGCCGATCGGCTTCGCGGAGCCGGGCCCGAGTGAGGCCGACCGGCTCGCGCACAGGCTCTGGCTGCTGCGGCGGGAGGAGTTGCGCGCCCGCTACGAGCGCCTCGGCGTCGCGGTCGCGACCTGGCACGACGATCGGCCGCTCGAAGCATCGCTCGAGGGGGTGAGGGCATTCCGGCGTCACGTTCGGCTCGTGCGCGCGTAGCGGTGGGGGCCGCGTCGGTCCTGCTTGCCGCCGGCGTCGGAGCGTGGCTGGCCCTCGCGGCCGACGAGAGCGCGCTCATCCGCGGCAACGCGGTGCTCGGGGCGACGGCGGCCGCGCTGCTGGCGCTCGGGCTCGTCGTCCGCGTCGCGCTCGCCGTTCCGGTCGCCGTGGCGCTGCTCGGCGCCGCCTACGTGACGCTGGTCGGCGTCGAGGGCGACGCGCTGGACGTCAGGGCGCCGCTCGTGGCCGCGGCGCTGCTCGCCGTCGCCGAGCTCGCCTACTGGTCGCTCGAGCTTCGCGGCGCGGTCGCGGACGAGCCGGGGGCGTACCTCCGCCGGCTCGCACTGATCGCAGCGGAGCTCGCCGGCGTGACGGCCGTCGGTGTCGTCCTGCTCGCGGTCGTCGACGGCGTCGAGTCGGGCGGCGCGGCGATCGACGCGCTCGGCGCGGTGGCAGCGGTGGGCGTGCTCACGCTGCTCGCGCTGGCGGCGCGCCGAACGAGCTAGGCGGCTGGATCGGGCTCAGGCGGCTGCATCGAGACGCCCGGGACGGGGCGCGGCTTCGGCTTCGGGGCCGGCTTGCGCTCCTTCTCCTCGCCTGCCGGCTCGGGCTCGACCGTGACTTCCTCCGGGAAGACCGACTCCGGAGCCTCGCCGGCCAGCAGCCGCTCGAACTGATCCTTGTCGATCGTCTCGCGCTCGATCAGGATCGCCGAGAGCATGTGCAGCTCCTCCATGTGCTCGCGGAGGACGCGATGCGCGGTGGCATGCGCCTCCTCGATCACGCGGCGGATCTCGTCGTCGATCTCGCGCGCGATCTCGTCCGAGTAGTCGGGCTCGTTGCCCATCTCGCGGCCGAGGAACGGCTGGGTGTGGTCGCGGCCGAGCACGCGCGGGCCGAGCTTCTCGCTCATCCCGTAGCGCATGATCATCGCCTTCGCGGTCGCCGTCACCTTCTCGAGGTCGTTCGCAGCACCGGTCGTCACCTCGTGGAAGACCAGCTCCTCGGCGGCGCGGCCCCCGAGCGTCATCGACAGGTCGTCCATCAGCGCCGAGCGGGTGGTCAGGTAGCGGTCCTCGGTCGGCAGCGAGATCGTCAGGCCGAGCGCCTGGCCGCGGGAGACGATCGTGATCTTGTGGATCGGGTTCGTGTTCTCGAGGTACTGGCCGACGAGCGCGTGGCCCATCTCGTGGTAGGCCGTGATCTTGCGCTCCTTCTCGCCGAGCAACCGGGCCTTCTTCTCCGGGCCCGCGATCACGCGCATGATCCCTTCCTCGAGCGCCTCCTGGCCGATCGTCTTCTTGCCGTAGCGGGCCGAGAGGAGAGCGGCCTCGTTGATCAGGTTCGCGAGGTCGGCGCCGGTGAAGCCTGGCGTGCCCGCAGCGAGCGTGTCCAGGTCGATCTCGGGCGCCAGCGGCTTGCCCTTCGAGTGCACCTCGAGGATCTTGCGGCGGCCGATCCGGTCGGGACGGTCGACGACGATCTGCCGGTCGAAGCGGCCGGGGCGGAGCAGCGCGGGATCGAGGATGTCGGGCCGGTTCGTGGCGGCGATCAGGATGATGTTGTCCGTCATCGTGAAGCCGTCCATCTCGACGAGCAGCTGGTTCAGCGTCTGCTCGCGCTCGTCGTGGCCGCCGCCGAGACCGGCGCCGCGATGGCGGCCGACGGCGTCGATCTCGTCCATGAAGATGATGCAGGGGCTCGACTGCTTCGCCTGCTCGAACAGGTCGCGGACGCGCGAGGCGCCGACGCCGACGAACATCTCGACGAAGTCCGAGCCCGAGATCGAGAAGAACGGAACGCCCGCCTCGCCGGCGACGGCGCGCGCGAGCAGCGTCTTGCCGGTGCCGGGAGGCCCGTAGAGCAGGACGCCCTTCGGGATCCGCGCGCCGAGCGCCTGGAACTTCTTCGGGTTCTCGAGGAACTCCTTGATCTCGTGCAGCTCCTCGACCGCCTCGTCCGCGCCGGCCACGTCCTTGAAGCCGATCTTCGGCGAGTCGGGTGTCATCCGCTTCGCACGCGACTTGCCGAAGCTCATCACCTTCGAGCCGCCGCCTTGCATCTGGTTCATCAGGAAGATCCAGAAGCCGATCAGGAGCACGAACGGGAGCAGCGAGGTGAGGATCGTCCACCAGGCGCTCGAGCCTTTGCCCTTCGAGTCGAAGTTGACGTTCTGGGCCTGCAGCTTCTCCTCGACGGCGAAGGCGGAGTGGTCGTTCGGATAGTTGACCTTGACCTTCTCGCCGCCGACGAGCGTCGCGGTGATCTGGTTGCGGTTCGGCGTAAAGAGGACTTCCTGGACGTCCCCCTGGTCGATCCGCGTGATCAGCTCCGAGTACGTGACCTTCTGATCAGCATTGCGCGACGGCAACAGCGTCCTGCTCGCCAGGAAGACGAGCATGACAATCACGATCAGGGGAAAGAGAGCGCTGCGGAAGAATCTGTTCACAGGGGTCAGATGAGGGTAGCAGCCTCATGGCCGCCAAACCCGCTCTGTCCCAGTTCCGATACCGGGCCTTAATCCCTTCTCAATGCGGGGGAATCAGGTCCGGATGCAGCACCGCGACGTACGGCAGGTTGCGATACCGCTCGTCGAAGTCGAGCCCGTAGCCGATCACGAACTTGTTCGGGATCTCGAAGCCGACGAACCGCACCGGAACCTCGACTTCGCGCCTGGTCGGCTTGGTCAGCAGGGCGCAGATCTCGAGCGACGCCGGCTTGCGCGCCCGCAGGCTCCGCATCAGGTACGACAACGTCAGGCCCGAGTCGATGATGTCCTCGACCACGAGCACGTCGCGCCCGGCGATGTTCTCGTCGAGATCCTTGAGGATCCGGACGACGCCGGACGAGTCCGTTCCGGCCCCGTAGCTCGAGATCGCCATGAAGTCGATCTCGCACGGGATCGAGAGCTCGCGCATCAGGTCGGCCATGAAGAAGACGGCGCCCTTGAGCACGCCGACGAGCAGCAGGTCGCGTCCCTCGTACTCACGCGAGACCTCCGCCCCGAGCTCGGCGATCCGCGCCTGCAGCGCGTCCGCCTCGATCAGCACCTCGCCGACAGCATCCTTCACCGTCTCCACGTCACGACTCCTTCCCACCCCGGCGCCTCGGCGACTCCCGGGACGGCCACGACCTCGTCCTCGTGGACGACGAGCGGCCAATCGTCCCGTTCCGCCCTCGGCACCTTCGCGTCCACGAGCAGATCCTGCACTTTCTTCCGCCGGCCTGCGAGGCGGTCGCCCGGGCGGCGCGCGCGTACCTCGAGCCCCGGACGGTCTGATTCGATCGTCCACGGCCCCCACGTCACCGCTCCCTCGAGCCGCAGCGTGCCGTACTCGCGGACGGCGCGGACGCCCCCGCCGAGATCGGCGGCTTTCGTCCCGACGTGGTTCGCGAGCAGATCCGCCAGTGTTCGCTCGAGCGCGCGCGGCAGCCGCGGACGCTCGTCTGCGAGGGCGAGCAGCGACGCGCGGGCGCGCGTGTCGAGCCGCTCCAGCAGCGGCAGGATCTCGTCCCGGATCAGGCCCCGCTTCGTGCCCGGGTTGGACGAGTCCTCGCGGTAGGGGAGCCCGTGCACGTCGCAGTAGGCCCGCGTCTCCTCGCGCCAGACCCCGAGCAGCGGCCGAACGACGCCGTCCTCTCGCTTTGCCTTGATCCGCTGCGGCGAGCCAGAGGCGACGAGGCCGAGCAGGACGCTCTCGACCTGGTCCGAAGCCGTGTGGCCGGTGGCCCGGATGCGATCGGTCGCGACCCCGTAGCGCGCGTCTCGGAGCTCCGCCTCGGTCGATCCCGTCGCGTCCACTACCTCCGCACCGAGCGCCTCGCGACAGAAGCGCGCGTCCTCGTCCGACTCGGCGCCGCGGAGGCCGTGGGCGACATGGAGCGCGGAGACGCGATAGCCGAGCTCGCGAAGCGCATGCCACAGGCAGGTCGAGTCGGCACCGCCGGAGACGAGCGCCACGATCTCGCCGCCGGGCTCGATCAGCTCGTGCTCGCGGATGAAGGCCTCGACGCGCTCCAGCATCGCTTCAGTGTGCCCTAGAAGGCGGGCGCAGCGACCCAGGCCTCGAGGACGTCGACCGCACGACTGAATGCTCCGGCGTCGATGATGAACGGCTTCGCGCGCTCGACTGGTTCCAGCACGGCAGTCGGCGGCTTGCCCTCGAGTGCGAGCAGGACGTAGCGAACGGGAGCGCCGTGCGCAACGACCGCGATTCGTTCCTCCGGCCGCGCGAGCAGCCTGCGATACCCGCTGACGAACCGCTGCACCGCGGTCACGCGACTCTCTCCGCCGCCGGGAACTGGCGTCCGCAGGTGTCGCCGTGAGAATCCACTGGTCGAAGCCCTCGGTCCACCGCGTTCCCTCGAACCGTCCGACTCGGTACTCGTTCAACTCCGGCACCTCGAGCAACGGTACGCCTGGCCAAGCCAGTTCGGCGGTCTCCCGGGTTCGTGAGAGAGCGGTATGCGCGACCAGGTCGACCGGCCCGCCGAGCGGGCCTAGCTCGCGTGCCTGCTCACGTCCGGCCTCGGTCAATCTCACCTCGACCGACGGATCGCCGTTCAGCCGCTCGAGCACGTTCCACTCCGACTCCGCGTGCCGCGCGAGAACGAGCTCTCTCAAAGGAGGACGCTGCGGTAGTCGAGGACGTGCTCCATCCCGATCGTCTCGTAGAGAGCGATCGCCGGCGCGTTCTCGGCGCGCACGAAGAGACAGACACGCGGGACGCGCCGCAGCAGCAGGCCGATCAGGTCGCGCAGGCCGCGGCTCGCGTTCCCCGACCCCCGCGCCTCAGGGTCGGTCCAGACCTGCTGTAGCTGCACGGCGGCGGGCGTCCACGCCGACGCCTCGGCCTTGAAGAGGATCACCCCGTCGTCGACCCAGAGCCACGAGCGGCCGTCCTCGATCTGAGCGCGCGTCCGCCAGCGGAAGCCGTCTGCATCGCGTTCGAGCGGATCGACGCCGAGCTCCACTTTGTGCGCCCTCGCGCACGCCGGCACCAGCAGCTCGAGATCCGTGAGAGCTGCCGGCCGCAACCCGCTGCCGCCGGGCTCCGGAGCGGCCGTGATCACGTAGACGGGCTGGCCGGGCCGGTCTTCGCGCGGCCGGGGCAACTTGCGGCGCACCGCGTCCCAGAGCTCCGACACCGCCTGCTGCTCGCCGATCACCATTCGCGCCCTCGCCCGCACCGCGTCGGCGGCGAAGGCGCCGCAGCCGCGGCCGGACGGGACGATGTTCGCACCGGTGTGGCAGAGCGCGAGGATCTGTCCCTCCGCCTCGACGGCCGCGAACTTGCCGAGCCCACGACGGGCCACGTCCTCGAGGAAGACGCGCTCGACCGGGTCGTCCGCGCAGTAGTGGAGGATCTGCTCCCGGGTCGGCTCGATCACCTGTGCCACAGCCTGATCCTGCCCGTTCCCGGCCTAGTTCGCGGTGAACCCGATCGTCGTCGCCGTCACGAGGACGGCTGACGTCAGGCCGCCGACCAGTGCTGCGCCGCGCAACAGTCGCACGTTGCCGCGCCGGCATGAATAGAAGATCAGCAGCCCACACGCGCACAAGAGCGCAATCGTGACGACGAACATCGGTCCGAGCGCCCCTCCCGGCGAGCGGTAAGCGTCCCAACGGCTGATCCCGTTCCCGCGGTAGCTGTCCTCGCCGAAGACGTAGACGCTCAGCACTCCCGCCGGCAGCACCGGCAGTAGAGCCAAGGGAAACGCGGCGAGCGAGCGCCGGCGTCCGGACATTCCCCGGAAGGCGGAAGCTGCGACCACGAGCAGCAACAGACTGGCCGTTACGACCACGCTGACCAGCAGGACGACACCACCACTCATTCCGCCGTATAGATTCTCGCGGATGCCGATCCACGTGAGAGCCGAGCCGGGCGAGTATGCGGATGCGTGCCTGCTTCCCGGTGACCCGCTGCGGGCGAAGTACATCGCCGAGACCTACCTCGACGACGTCGTCCAGCGGAACTCCGAGCGCGGGCTGCTCGGCTACTCGGGCACCTGGGAAGGGCAAGCCGGTGTCGGTTCAGGGAACCGGCATGGGCTGCCCGGGCGCGACGATCGTCTTCGAGGAGCTCATCCAGCTCGGCGTCAAGAAGCTGCTCCGGGTCGGCACCTGCGGCGGCCTGCAGGCGCACCACAAGCTCGGCGACATGATCGTCGCGATCAGCGCCGTGCCGGCCGACTCGACCGCGATGCACCTCGTCGGCAACGAGCCGCACTGCCCGACCGCGAGCTGGGAGCTGATCCACGGCGCCGTCCACGTCGCGAAGGAGATCGGCCAGGAGATGCACGTCGGCCCGATCGTCTCGAGCGACCTCTTCTACAACCCGGACGAAGGCCAGTACGAGCGCTGGTCGAAGCGGGGCGTCCTCGCGGTCGAGATGGAGGCCGCGGCGCTCTTCACCGTCGGCGCGCTCAAGGGCGTGCAGGCCGGCTGCCTTCTGATCGTCAGCGACATCATCGTCGAGGGCGAGTTCAAGCGGGTAACGGACGACGAGATGAAGGCCGCCGTCGACCGGATGACGCGCGTGGCGCTCGCCACCGCGACGTCCGGCCATTAGCACCACCGTCTTCCTGGTCAACCCAGCGTCGGACAACGGCGCCACCGGGAAGCGCTGGCCGGAGATCGCGCACCGCGCCGCCACGCGCGGGCTCGAGGGCGACACGCTCTTCTCGGAACGGGCGGGCCAGCTCGGTGACCTCGCGCGCGAGGCGGCGGTCGGCGGCGCCACGCTGCTCGTCGTCGTCGGCGGCGACGGCTCCGTCAACGAGGTCGCAAACGGCATCGCCGGGCGCGACGACGTCGAGATCGCCGTCATCCCGCGTGGCACCGGCTGGGACTTCGTCCGCACCTACGGGATCCCGCACAAGCTCGAGGGCGCGATCGACGTCGCGGTGACGGGGAAGCCCCGGACGATCGACCTCGGCCGCGTCCGCTACCGCGCCTGGGACGGAACCGAGGCCGAGACGTACTTCGCGAACGTCGCGAGCGCGGGCATGAGCGGTGCGATCGCACAGCGGGCGAACGCGACGTCGAAGGCCCTCGGCGGCAAGATCTCGTACCTCTGGGCGACGCTGGCCGTCTTTGCGCGCTGGCAGAACTCGGAGCTTCGTCTCGCCGTGGACGACGAGACGCGCATCGGTCACATGCACGACGTCGTCGTCGCGAACGGGCGCACCTTCGGAGGCGGCATGATCATCTGCCCCGAGGCCGAGCCCGACGACGGCCTCTTCGACGTACTCACGATCGGCGACCTGACCAAGCGCGACCTGCTCGTGACGCTGCCGAAGACCTACCGCGGCCGCCACCTGCCGCATCCGAAGGCGGAGTTGCTGCGCGGCTCGGTCGTGACGGTCGACGCGGACGCGCCGCTGCCGGTCGAGCTCGACGGCGAGCAGCCGGGCACGACGCCTGCCCGTTTCGAGGTCGCCCCGGGCGCCCTGCGCGTCCGCGTTCCCGCTGCTTAGGCGGCCGGGGGGCTCTTCGGCGGCTCGGCTGACGTCGGCGTCGATGTCGACGCCGGCTTCGGCTTCCGGGCAGCCGGCTTCTTCCGGGGCTTCGCGGCCGGCTTCTTCTTCGCCTCGCCGGCCAGCTGCCGCTCCAGCTTCGCGACGCGCTTCTCGAGCTCGTCGAGACCGCGCAGCTTCTTCTGAATCTCGTCCAGCCGGGAGCGCGAGTCGTTCGCCATCTCCATCAGCTTCGAGCCGCCGGGGACGTCGGCGAGCCGTTGCAACGCCTCGGAGCCGAGGCCCCGAACCTGCGTGATGATGTCCTTCTGCTGTGTCTTCGCCATGACGGCGATGGTACCCCTCAGGCGCGAACCGTAACCGGCGTGCCCGCCAGCGCCCGGCGGAAGAGCCGGACGAGCTTCTCGTTGTGGATGCGGATGCAGCCGTTCGAGACCGCCTGGCCGAGCAGTTGGGGCCGATTGGTCCCGTGAATCGCGATCGGGCCGCCCTGCACCCAGCCGGTCAGCACCTCCGAGAACGCAGAGATGCCGATCGCACCCGGCCCGAACGGCCCGGACGTGTCGCCGGGGATCAACCGCTGATTGACGTAGTAGCGGCCCGTCGGCGTCGGCGTCGCGCTCGTGCCGATCGCCGCCCGCGCCGTGAGCGCCTTCTTGCCGCGGACGAAAAGCGTCACCTGCCGGTCCGAGAGATCGACCTGGATCCGGGTCGTCAGCGGGACGACGTCGACCGCATACGGACGCACCCAGCCCGTGATCCCGTTCGGCTTCATCGGCAGCTGCACCCGATACCAGCTGACGCCGCAGTGCCGGTCGACCTGCTTCGCGAGCACGGCGAACACGGTCGGGACGCCGTTGACATTCCGAGGCCCGAACCTGGCCAGCTCCGACTGTCCGGGGCGGCGAAACGCGATCGCGCGCTTGCGCACGACGGCCGCATAGCTCGTCCGCGTCGTCCCTACACGCCGCACCGACTTCGGCCGGCACCGCTCCACCGTCTTTTTCGCCTTGCCGGCGTCTGAGTTCTCGGAGCCTCTGGGCACAGGATCGCGAGGGATCGTGCCTCCGGCCTCCGTGACGCCGCCGGCAACGGCGACAGCCGACACGAGGAGTAACACGAGCACTACACGCATGACTGAACGGTAGCGACCTCGGGACCGTTTGTTCACAAAACTGGCACTTGTGCCAGGGGCAACGATGACTAACGTGAGAGGGCGATGACGATCGATCCAGACACAAGCGCGCGCGAACTGCAAGCTCAGCTCTTGCACGAGCACAGGGCTGTGGTCGCGCACGCACTGCGGCAGCAGGCGGGGATCCCGTACGAGATCGAGCAGCAGGTCTGCTCGGACTGCCATCGGGTCCTCGACGAGCGCACCGTCCGGCGCGCGGCGGCCTAGGTCTTCTGCCGCAGCGCGAAGAAGCCGCCGGCGAGGAGCGCCGCAGCGGCGAGCGCCAGCGCGAGCTGCAGGCCTACGCCCCGTGCAAGAGTGCTGCGATGGAGGGCTACAACTTCTCGACCGAGGTCGTCGTCCGCTTCGCCGAGACGGACGCCCAGGGCATCGCTCACCACGCGGCCTTCCTCGTCTGGCTCGAGGTGGCGCGGGTCGCCTACCTCGCCGAGTACGCCGGCGGCTACCGCAGCATCCAGGCCCAGGGAATCGAGGCGCTGACGACGGAGGCCTGCGTGCGCTACCTCACGGCAGTGCGCTTCGACGATCGGCTGCGGATCTGGACGCGCTGCGTCGACCTCCGCGGCGCGCGCTTCCGCTACGAGTACGTCGTCGAGCACGAGGGTGTGGTCGTGGCCGACGGTCATACGGCGCATGCCACCGTCGACGCCGCCACGAGGCTCCCCACTCGCATCCCGGCCTGGTTCGCCGAGGCGGTCGCTACGGCCGAGTCGTAGCCTGGGACGCGGGCGGCGCCAGCAGATCGTCCACGTCGTCCAGGTCATCCGCCTTCGACGGCTTTGCCTTCGGATCGGGCTTCGGCTTCGGTTTCGGCTTCGTGCCGACCCGGACGACCTTCGGCTCCGAGCGGTAGGACGAGTACCAGGTGTTGTCGTGCAGCTTCGTCCCGTCGGCCGCGTAGACGGTGCGACTGACGCTGGTCGCCCGCGCCGGCTGTCCGTACTCCTCGACCACGACCTGGCCCTTCTCCATGCTCGGATCGTGCACTCGCTTCAGCACCGGCGCACCGACGACGCGCAGCGGCCGCTCGGTCGTCTCGACACGCCGGTTCTGCGGCGAGCCGTAGAGATTGACCGTCAGCGAGCCCGCACCGACGAATGTGCGCAGCAGCAGCCACTTGTCGGTGTCGTTCGTGAACTTGAGGTCGAGGTCCGGGTAATTGACCGTCGCGTCGCGGCCGAGCGGATAGTGCGAGATGTAGAGCGCGTGGTTCGTGCGCTCGTCGATCTCGAGCCCGGCCTCGTACGCCGCGTTGAACACGGTGGTGGAGACCTGGCAGATGCCGCCTCCGAGACCGGTCTGGAGCTCACCATTGATGATCACCGGCGCTTCCTGGAAGCCCTTCTCCGCGGTTCGCTCGCCAGTCGTGCCGTTGAACGAGAACGTGTCGCCGGGCGCGATCAGCGCGCCGTCGATCAGCTGCGCGACGAGGGCGACGTTGTGCAGGCGGCTCGGGATCCCGCCGTAGGTCGTGTAGTAGCTGCCGACGACGCCGGTGATCCCCATCGTCTTCGCCTCGGCGGCGGTGCGCTCGGCCGTGGTCGTGCGCACGGCGAGCTCGGCGGTACGGGCGGTGGGCGAGACCGCGGCCGCCAGCAGGGCCTTCGCGGTTGCGGCTACGTCGACGCCGAGGCCGGGCTCGTCGGGGATGATGCTGACCTTGCCGGCGTTCACGTCGAACCGTGCGTCGACCGGGGCATGCTCGACGGTCTTGCGGAGCTTGCCGAACCAGGCTTCGGCTCCGGCGCCTGCGATCGCGAGCCGCGTCGAGCCGGCGGTCGGGAGCGTCAGGAGCTCGGCGATGCGCCAGCGCGGCAGCTTCCAGCGGGTGCCGTCGTATTCGAGCCGGACCGGGGCCGACAGCGCGGTCACGGCTTGTCTCCGGGCCACGGCGAGGTCGGCCGCGGTCACGTCGACCGGATCGACGCGGACGGGCAGCGCCACCGGCACGCCCCGATCGAGCCGCGCGAGCGAGCGGACGATCGTCGCCGCTGCCGCGTCACGGTCGAGGCTGCGGCCGCTCTGCCCGGGAACGACCTCGATGTCGAGGCCGCGCCGGACGAGCTCGGCCTCGACGTGCTTTCGATCGATCGCCCCTGCGAGCGAGGCGATCTTGTAGTCGAGCGCCGCCGTGTAGGCCTGGACGGGCGGCGCGATCTCCTCGCCGAAGAAGCGCGCCTGGAGCCGGCGGAAGCCGCGCACCGGCCCGAAGCCCTCACCCTCGCGCGAGGCGGTCTCGAGCGCAGTCGCCCAGTCGGCCTCCACCCCGAGAGTCGTCGCCTTGATCGGGAAGCGGTCGTCGCCGGCCGTGAACACGATCGGCTCATGGGCGACCCGCTCGAAGCGCTGCTCGAGCAGCGTTTGCGCCTCGCTCGCCGACAGCCCGCCGACCTCGACGCCCGCGATCGTGACGCCGTCGGCGATCCGGGCGGTCGAGCCGGCGAAGGCGAGCCCGATCAGGGCGACCAGAACCGCGGCCAGAGCGGCCGCGACGAGAACCCAGCGCGCGACGAGGCGCGCCGAGCGTGCGCTCGCCGTACCGCCGCGAACGGTTGTGGAATCGGCCCCCACCGGACGGCCAGTGTAGCTGTCGTCCCGGCCAGAGCCAGGAGCTCAGCTATCGGCGAAGGTACTGCACGATCACGTGCCGCTGGATCTCGGACGTCCCCTCGACGATCTGGAGCACCTTGGCGTCGCGAAGCCACTTCTCGACCGGATGGTCGCGCATGATCCCGGCACCGCCGAGCACCTGGACGGCATCGGTCGTGACGGCCATCGCGACGTCGGCGGCGAACGCCTTCGCAAACGAGCCGAGCAGCCCCGCGTCCTCGGCTGTGCCTACAGAACCAGTGTCGGCCGCGGCGGCCGCACGCCAGACGAGCAGGCGCGACGCCTCGATCTGCATCGCCATGTCGGCGAGCTTGAACGAGATGCCCTGCTTCGCGATCAGCGGCTTGCCGAAGGCGCGTCGCTCGTTCGCGTAGTCGGTCGCGTACTCGAAGGCGGCACGGGCGATCCCGACCGCGGATGCAGCCACCTGCGGCCGCGAGTGCAGGAAGAAGTCCATTGCGATCGCGAAGCCTTCTCCCTCCTCTCCGAGCAGCCGGTCGACCGGGATGCGCGCCTCGTCGAGCAGGATCGAGCCCGTGTAGGAGGCACGCAGGCCGAGCTTCGGCTCCTTCCGGCCGGCCGTCACGCCCGGATCGCCGGCTTCGACGAGGAAGGCCGTGATCGCGTCCTCGAGCTTGGCGAAGACGATCGTCAGCTCGGCGATGCCGCCGTTCGTGACGTAGCACTTCTCGCCGGCGAGGACGTACTCATCGCCGTCGCGGCGGGCGGTTGCCTGGATCCCGGCGACGTCGGAGCCCGCGCCGGGCTCGGTGAAGGCGATCGCCGCGAGGCAGCCCTCCTCGGAGGCGAGCCGGGTCAGCCAGCGCTGCTTCTGCTCGTCCGTGCCGGAGCGCAGCAGCGGCCGCACCGGGAACATCGTCGCGCCGATCGGGGCCGACAGGCCGGCGCACCCCCACGAGAGCTCCTCGGCGATCAGGGATGGACGTAACTGCCGAGACGCCGCCGCCGCCGTACTCGGCCGGGATCGCGTGCGAGGTGAGCCCGAGCGCCGCCGCCCTGCCGAGCAGTTCCGGCGGGCAATCCTCCGCTCGTCCCACTCCCGCGCGATCGGCCGCAGCTCCCGCTCGGCGAAGTCGTGCGCGAGGTCGCGCAGCTCCCGCTGCTCGGACGAGAGCTCAAAGCCGATTCCGTGTCCCACCCGTACGTTCAAATCGTCACGCCTTTGGCCGCGAAAGCGGCCCTTCAGGGGTCTTCGCGCGATGAGCGTCCGCGAGAGCGGATGCTCATCCTGCGCTAGAAAACGAACAGCTCAACGCCGCCGCTCACATTCAGCTGCACGCCGGTGATGTAGTTCGCGAGGTCGGAGCAGAGGAAGCAGATCGCGTTCGCGATGTCCTCCGGCTCGCCCGGCCGCTTGAAGACCGTGCGGTTCGCGATCCGCTCGTTCATCGCCGGGTTGGCGAAGTGAAACGCCTCGGTGCCGATGATCCCGGGCACGATCGCGTTGCAGGTGATCCCGTGGCGGCCTCCCTCCATCGCCAGCGTCCGGGTCAGGCCGAGGATGCCGGCCTTCGTCGTCGAGTAGCTCGCCTGGCCGAAGCCCCCCAGCGTGCCGGCGACCGAGGCCATGTTGATGATCCGGCCCCACTCCCGCTCCTTCATGTGCGGCCAGACGGCCTGCGCGCAGTTGAAGCCGCCGGTCAGGTTGACGCGGAGGTCGCGCTCCCAGAGCTCCGGGTTCTGGTCTGTGAACTGGCCGACGTGGTCGAGCGTGCCCGCATTGTTGATCAGGATGTCGACGGAGCCGAACTCCTCGACGACGCGGTCGACGGTCTCCTTGACCTGGTCGCGGTCGGTGACGTCGCACTTGATCGCGGCCGAGCGCCGGCCAAGCTCCTGGATCTCCTTCGCCGTCGCCTCGGTGTAGACGATCCCCTGCGCCTTCGCGACCTGCGCGAGGACGCCGTACGACTCCGCCGTCTCGGTCGACTCGTCGGACTCGACCTGGATGTCCGCGATCACCACGTCCGCGCCGGCTCGAGCGAGCGCGAGCGCATCCGCCCGTCCGAGGCCGCGCGAGCCGCCGGTAACGAGGGCAACGCGACCGCTGAGATCGATCTCGATCGCCACGATGCGATCCTACGTCCCGTGCACCGCATCGGAGTAGAGCAACGACGCGCCCGGCTCGTGATGCGTCACCGCCTCGACCCGGCGACGCGCGCGTCCGACCCGCTCACGGTCGCCCGCTCGCTCGTCTGCCTGCACGCAACCGACGCGGTCACCGTCTTCCTCTCCATCCAGGCGCGCAGCGAAGGGGTCGCGACCGCAGACGTCGAGCGCGCCCTCTACGAGGAGCGAGGCCTTGTGCGGATGCTCGCCATGCGCCGGACGCTCTGGGGAATGCCGCGCGAGCTCGTCCCGGTCGTCTTCGCCGCAGCGACCCGCGGGGTCGCGGCGCGGGAGCGGAGGCGGCTCGAGGGCTTCGTCCGCGACAGCGGCGTCTCGGCCCGCCCGGCCGCCTGGCTCGCCCGCGCCGAGAGGGCCGCGCTCGCCGCGGTCGCGGAGCGCGGCGAGGCGATGACGCGCGAGGTCGTGGCCGACGTTCCGCTGCTGGCGACCAAGCTCCGTTTCGGCTCCGGGCGCTGGGTCGGCGAGCAGAGCGCCGCCGCGCGCGTCCTGCCGCAGCTCGCCATGGACGGGCTGCTGATCCGCGGGCGCCCCCGCGGCACCTGGATCAGCCCACAGTTCCGCTGGGTCACCACCGAGGACTGGCTGGGCGGGCCGATCGAGGAGGTCGACCCGGTGGGCGCGCAGGCCGAGCTCCTCCGCCTCTGGCTTGCGCGCTTCGGGCCTGCCACCGAGATGGATCTGCGCTGGTGGACGGGCTGGACGGCGCGCGAGACCCGCGCCGCACTGGCGGCGATCCCGCACGCCGAAGTCGAGCTGGACGGCGCCACCGGCTACGTCCTCGCCGACGACCTCGACCCGACGCCCCTCCCCGAGCCGTCCGCCGCACTCCTGCCCACGCTCGACCCGACGACGATGGGCTGGAAGGAGCGCGACTGGTACCTCGGCCCCCACGGCCCGACCCTCTTCGACTCGAACGGCAACGCCGGCCCGACCGTCTGGTGGGACGGCCGCGTCGTCGGCGGCTGGAGCCAGCGCCGCGACGGCGAGATCGTCTACGAGCTGCTCGAGGATGTCGGCCGCGACGCTCGCGAGGCGATCGAACGCGAGGTCGACCGGCTGCTCGCGTGGATCGGCGACGTCCGCTTCTCGCCCGGCTTCCTGCCGCCCTTCCAGCGGGCGCTCACGATCTAGTTCTTCGGAAGGAAGATCTCCTTCGCGATCACGAGCCGCTGGATCTGCGAGGTGCCCTCGTAGATCTGGAACAGCTTCGCGTCGCGCATCAGCTTCTCGACCGGATACTCCTTCATGTAGCCGTAGCCGCCGAAGACCTGCACCGCGTCGGTCGTCACCTTCATCGCAGTGTCGGCCGAGAAGCGCTTCGCGAACGAGGACTCGAGTGTTGCCCGCTGGCCCTGGTCGTGCAGCCACGCCGCCTGCCAGACGAGGAGGCGCGACGCGGCGATCTCGGTCGCCATGTCGGCGATCATGAAGCTGACGCCCTGGTGCATGGCGATCGGGACGTCGAAGGTGACGCGCTGCTTGGCGTACTCCACTGCGTATTCGTAGGCGGCCTGCGCGACCCCGACGGCGCCTGCGGCGGTGCCCGGCCGGGTGAAGTCGAGCGTCTGCATCGCGATCTTGAAGCCTTCGCCCTCCTCGCCGATCCGGTTCTCGGCCGGGACGACGACGTCGGTGAGCGCGAACGCCGAGGTGTCGGTCGCGCGCTGCCCCATCTTGTCGAGGTGCTTCTCCATCTGGACGCCGGGCGTGTCCATCGGGACGATGAACGCCGACATGCCCTTGTGGCCCTTGCTCGGGTCGGTCTTCGCGAAGACGACCGTCCAGGCGGCGTGGCCGGCGTTCGTGATGAAGGTCTTGGAGCCGTTGAGGACGTACTCGTCGCCGCGGCGCTCGGCTGTCGTCTTCAGCTTCACGACGTCGGAGCCCGCCTCCGGCTCGGAGAGCCCGAACGAGCAGAGGATCGGCTCCTCGAGCAGCGGCGGCAGCCACTTCGCCTGCTGCTCCTCGCTGCCGGCGATGATCACCGGGCCGGCGCCGAGGGCGTTCGCGCCGAGTGTCGTGCCGATCCCGGAACAGCCGCGATTCAACTCCTCGCCGACGAGAATCCCCTCGAATGTCGACAGTCCAAGTCCGCCGAAGCGCTCCGGCACATGCAGGTTCATCAGCCCGAGCGCGTGCGCCTTCTCGACCAGGTCGGCGGCATGAGTCTGGTGCTCGTCGTACTCGGCCGCCTTCGGCCGGATCTCCCTGTCGGCGAACTCGCGCGCGAGCTCACGGAGACCCTTCTGCTCCTCGGTCAGAGCGAACGAGACGCCCGTACCGACACCCTGCTCGATGATCGCCATAATCTCTCTCCCGCAGTATCGATTGACTAGTCAGTCAAGCCGAAGCTTAACCGATTTCTGACCTTCCGTGGTTACGGTGAACGGCTCAGATGGTTGATCGACAATTCCTCGCACTCCCGATGACGACCCAGACACGGAGCCGGAAGCCACCCTCGCTCTTGCCAAGGCAACCAGCCTTGGCCGCGAGCGAGTGCGGCCCCCGGCTCGGTCTGGATCGCCCTCGCGAGCACGCGAATTACCGATCAACCATCTAGATGGGTCTCCGGCTGTCTGTCCTCGTCGCGGCGATCGCGGCCTCGTTCCTCCTCGTTCCCACGGCGGACGCAGCCGTCGGCGCCCGCCCGCCGATCGTCTGGCTGAAGGGAACGGGAAACTTCACCCCAGCCCACCGGCAGGTGCAGTCGCTCGAGCGAGTCGTCCTGCACGTCACCGAAGGAAGCTTCTGGGGGTCTGTGAGCTGGCTCCGCAACCCGCGCGCGCACGCCTCCTCTCACTACGTCGTCTCGCGCAAGGGCCGGATCGTCCAGCTCGTCCACCTGTCCGACATCGCGTGGCACGCCGGCCACTGGGACACGAATGAGCAGTCGGTCGGCATCGAGCACGAGGGCTTCACCTACAGCCCCCTGGGTTTCACGAGCGCGCAGTACCAGAGGTCGGCGCGCCTGACCGCGTGGATCGCGCGGCGTTCGCTGATGCCGATCGACCGTGCGCACGTGATCGGCCATCACGAGGTGCCGGACGGCCGCGGCGGACGTGGCGGCGCGAGCCACCACACCGATCCCGGGCCCGAACTGGAACTGGCAGCACTACCTGGGCCTCGTCCGGCGCTACGCAGGCGTCATCCGGCTGAGCGTGAAGCCGCTCGTGCCGGAGGGACCGCTGCGGGGGATCGTCTCCTGGCGCGCGAAGGCCTCGCCGGACATCAAGCGGGTCGAGTTCATCGTCGACGGTCGCGTCGTCCACGTCGACAGCCGGCGGCCGTTCGCGTATCCGCTCAACACGGCGAAGCTGGCGAACCGCGGCTACAAGCTGCAGGTGCACGGCATCGCCGGCCCGGGCCGCTACGACGTCGAGGGCGCGCGGGTGGTCGTCGACAACAAGTCGTTCGCGCTGACGAGTGCCGGTGCACGGCCATGGATGCGGGCGCCGACGAAGATCCGGCTCCGCGTGCGCCCCTGGGGCGCGAAGGCGGCGAAGATGGTGTTCAGAGTCGACGGCAGGACTCGAGTTGTCGACCGTCGCCCGCCCTTCCTCTTCGCGTGGGGCACGACCCGCGCGAAGCCTGGTCGCCACGTCCTTCAAGTCGTGGCGACGTCCGTCGACGGGCGAACCGCCGTCCGCCGCATTCCCGTGGTCGTCTACCGGCCCAAGCCGAAGCCGGCTGCGAGACCCGCGCCGAAGCCGGTGCCGCTCGCAATCGTCGGCCAGTCGGTTCAGGAGGCGCAGGAGGTGCGCGGGCTCGTGCTCTGGCGCGTCGACGTCCGTGGCCGCGCGGAGCGCGTCGAGTTCCTCGTCGACGGCGTGCTGCGCGGGACGGACGTGGCGGCGCCCTACACCTTCGGCTGGAACGCGGATGCCGAGCCGGCCGGCGTGCACCGCCTGACCGCGCGCGCGTTCGGCACGAGGACGGCCGAGGCGACCGTCACCGTAACGAGCGCCGGTAGCGCAGCACCCTGACGAGCTTCGCGTCGAGCTCACCCGCCTGCGCGAGCGGCACGAGCGCGTCGACGATCCGGCTCGCATCGCGCGCACTCGTCGTCAGCACCAGGTCAGCACCGGCCCGAATCGCCAACCGCGCCCAGAACGGCGCGTAGGGGCTGCCGAGCACGCCGAGCGAGTCGGTGATCGCGACGCCGCGGAAGCCGAGGCGGCGCAGAAGCCGGTACGTCTTCGGCTCGAACGACGCGCGGCGAGGACCGAGCCGTGGGTAGATCGCGTGCCCGACCATCACGCACGGGACGCCGGCGCGGACCGCAGCTCGGAAGGGCGCCAGATCCTGGCTGCGGAGGACGCCGTAGACGCGGGCCTCATCGGTCGAGACCGGCGTCGAGCCGAGCCCTGGGAAGTGCTTGACGCACGCGGCACTGCCGAGCCCGCGCGCGAACGCGACGCCGTACTCCGGCCGCCCGAACTGCCGCGAGCCGAGCGGCCCGTCGGCGAGGTCGAGGACCGGCGCGAAGGCCGCGTGCACACCGGCGCGCCTGAGCCCGGTCGCCGTCTCGCGCCCGGAGCGGAACGCCTCGGCCGAGCTCCGGTACTGGGACGCTGCGCGCCAGGGCGCGAGCGCGCGGAAGGTCTTCACCGTCCCGCCCTCCTGGTCGGCGAAGACGAGTGCGCCGCGGGGCCGCGGCGCGTCGGTGTTCCACTGGCGGACGAGCACGCCGCCGAAGCCGTCGCCGGCCGGCATCCCGGCGACGACGATGGCCGCTGCCTTCTCGCGCGGCGTCATCGCAGCCACCTCGGCGTCGAGCGACCCCGAGACGAGCAGCGTCAGGGCCTGAGCGATCGCCGCGAGCACTAGATGGTTGATCGGTAGTTGGCGTGCTCGCGAGGGCGATCCAGACCAAGCCGGAGGCCGCACTCGGCCGCAGCCAAGGCTGGCTGCCTTGGCAAGGACGAGGGTGGTGTCCGGCGCTGTGTCTGGATCGTCATCGCGCGTGCGGTACCTGCCGATCAACCATCTGCCACGGTACCCTTGCGCCCATGGCCGTGACCGAGAAGGCAACCGCGCTCGACCCGCTCGACTTCCTCGCGATCGACTCCCTCCTCGGCGACGAGGAGAAGGCGATCCGCGACACGGTCCGCACCTTCGTGCGCGACCAGGTCCTGCCCGACGTCGGCGACTGGTTCGAGCAGGGGATCCTCCCGCGCGAGCTGATCGCCGAGCTCGGCAAGCTGGGTCTCTTCGGCATGCACCTCGACGGCTACGGCCTGCCCGGGGCGAGCGCCGTCGCCTACGGGCTGACGTGCCTCGAGCTCGAGGCCGGCGACTCCGGTGTGCGCAGCGCCGTCTCCGTCCAGGGCTCGCTCGCGATGTTCTCGATTTGGAAGTGGGGCTCGGAGGAGCAGAAGCAGCGCTGGCTGCCGCCGATGCACACGGGCGAGGCGATCGGCTGCTTCGGCCTGACCGAGCCGGACGCCGGCTCCGACCCCGGCGCGATGCGGACGACCGCCCGGCGCGACGGCTCCGACTGGATCCTGAACGGCGCCAAGATGTGGATCACGAACGGCACGATCGCCGACGTCGCAACCGTCTGGGCGCGCACGGACGACGGCTCGATCCGCGGCTTCCTCGTCGAGAAGGGCACCCCCGGCTTCAGCGCGCCGGAGATCCACAAGAAGCTCTCGCTGCGCGCCTCCGTCACTTCCGAGCTCGTGCTCGCCGACGTCCGAGTTCCCGCAGAAAGCATGTTCCCCGAGATCGACAGCCTGCGCGGCCCGCTCTCCTGCCTGAACGAGGCGCGCTACGGGATCGTCTGGGGCGCCGTCGGTGCCGGCCGGGCATGCTTCGAGTCGGCGCTCGAGTACGCGAAGGAGCGGATCGTCTTCGACAAGCCCGTCGCGGCCTACCAGCTGACGCAGCAGAAGCTCGCCGAGATGGCGCTCGAGCTCAACCGCGGCCTGCTGACAGCGCTCCACATCGGCCGGATGAAGGACGCCGGCACCCTGCGCCAGGAGCACGTCAGCCTCGGGAAGATGGGCAACGTGCGGGGCGCGATCGAGGTTGCCCGCTCGGCTCGGACGATCCTGGGCGCGAACGGCGTCACGCTCGAGTACCCGGTGATCCGGCACGTGAACAACCTCGAGTCCGTCCTCACCTACGAGGGCACCCACGAGGTGCACACGCTCGTCGTCGGCAACGCGCTGACCGGCGAGAACGCTTTTCGTTAGCTCTCGCCGTCCCAATAGTCGACGGCCGAGTCGATCTTGAAGAGGCGCGGTGGATCGGCGTCGTTCCCGGTCCAGAGCCCGACCTTGCCGCTGTCCGGGTAAACGGCGGCGTCGGGGGTGCCGGTCGTGGACGCGATCAGAACGCGGATCGGCTCGTCGGTGCCGTTGCGGATCTGGTGCGCGCCTTCGGGCCCTTCGGGAAAGCAGACGACATCTCCTGGTCGCAGCTCGTGCTCGCCGTCCGGCGCGCGCAGCGTCGGCCGGCCGGCGACGACGAGGAGCCATTCCTCGGCGCCGTACTCGTAGTGGTAGGGGAACGACCGCTCGCCGGGCTGGAGCTCGTAGACGCTCGCGCTGATCCTTTCCGCGCCGAGCCTCGGGCCGAGCCGCGCTGCGCGCCAGGTGAAGCCGGCCGGCTGCGTGCACTCGTCGTCGAGCTCTCCGTCAAAGAGGTTGAACCGTTTCACGGCGCCGTATTCTCCCAGAGTGCGCCTCGCTCTCGTGATCGCAGCCGCGCTCGCCCTGGCGGTACCTGCCGCTGCCGCCCCGCCCGGAACGGGCGTGCTCGTGCCCGGCAAGAGCCTCGGCGGGATCGCGCTCGGCGCGACGAAGGCCGAGGTCGAGCGCCGCTGGGGACGCGCCTACGGCACCTGCCGCGGCTGCGAGCATCTGACCTGGTACTTCAACTACTTCGCCTTCCTGCCACGCGCAGCGGGCGTCGAGTTCCGCGCCGGCCGTGTCGCGGCCGTCTTCACGCTCTACCAGCCGACCGGCTGGCGGACGACGCGAGGACTCGTGCTCGGCGACTCCGCGGCCCGCGTCACCGCCCTGTACGGCTCGCTGATCCGCCGCGAGTGCGGCCACTACTCGGCGCTCGTGCTGCCGGGCCGGAACGCGACCACGGCCTTCTACGTCCTAGACGATCGGCTCTGGGCCTTCGGGCTGTCCCGCACCGGCGTGCCGCTCTGCCGCTGAGAGCCGCGCCACCAGCGGGAGCACGAGCAGCACCGGCACGCCAAGGATCGGCCAGAGCGCCTGGTAGCCGTTCGTCTGGCCGAGCGACCGCGAGAGGAGGTCGATCGCCGCTCCCGCGAGCAGCGGCCCGATCAGGAGGCCGATCCCCTTCGTCGTCGTCGCGAGGCCGGAGATCGCACCGCGATCCGCGGGGGGCATCAACTTGAAGAGGAGACCCCATGCCAGGGTCATCACCATGCCGCCGGCAATCGCGACGACGAAGACGACGGGCAGATACCACCGGTGCCACTCCGTGGGAAAGCCGCCGAGCAGGAGCCCGAGTCCGTACACGATCGACGCCACGAAGATGACCCGGCTGAGGCCGAAGCGGTCACCCAGGAAGCCGGATCCCGCCGCCGCGACGATGTAGCCGGCCGCGACGGCGGCCAGCACCGCCGTCGTCGTCCCGAGCGGCTGACCGAGCCCGACCGTCAGGTAGAGGACGACGAACGTGCGGGCGCCTGCGAACGCTGCCTCCCAGGCCGTGTTCGCGATCAGGAAGCGACGCACCTCGGGGTCGCGCCGGAACACGTTGCCAGCTGTGGTTGAGATAGGCCCGGACGCCTTCGAAGACGCGACCGTGGCCGCCGTCCTCGCGCAGGAAGAGCACCGGCGAGACGCAGGCCGCCGTGACGACGACCGCCGCAACGAGGAACGGAAAGGCCGGCCAGACGAGGAAGAGGGCGCTGCCGCCGATCAGCGCCGATGCCGAGAGCGAGACCGCGCATCAGGTGCTGAGCGCTCTGCGCCCGGCCGTAGAGCCGCTCCGGCAGCAGGTCGGGGTAGAGACCGCGGTACGGCGGCTCGTAGACGTAGTAGGCGAAGAAGAAGGCGAAGACGAGCAGCGCCGTCGTCCAGAGGCTGGGCATGAACGCCATCAGCGCGAGGCAGAAGCAGATCGGGCCGAGCGCGACGAGCATGAAGGGCCGCCGCCGGCCGAGCGGAGTGTGAAAGGAGTCGCTCCACGGCCCGATCACGAGCGGCAGCGTGATCGCGAACAGCCCCTCCGCGGCCAGCACGAGCGCGATCAGCGTCGTCGAGCTCGTGAACTTCCCGAGCAGCGGCGGCAGATACGCCGCCGTCGTCGTCAGCGAGAAGGCGAGCCCGAACGCGCCCAGCCCCAGCACCCAGACGACACGGGTGTACTTGGGCTCAGACGGGAGCTGCTGCGCCGTCCCGAGTGAGCCCGCCGCAGACGAGCTCGACCACGGTCCGCTCGGCACGGGCCACCTCCTCGTCGCCGTCCGGAAGCTGCCCGAGCACCCAGCCGGTCAGCAGCTCCTCGAGCCCGCCGTAGAAGATCCAGCTCGCGAGGCGGGCGTCCAGCTCGGGGCGGAACGACCCATCCGCCTGGCCGCGCTCGATCACCCGCTGGATCACGAGGAAGCCGGCGCCGATCTCGTCGACCTGGGCCTGGAGGTGCGGGCTGCGCGCCACCTCTCGCACCATCACCCGCACGAGGTCCGGCTGGTCGCGCCAGGAGCGAAGCAGCACCTTCGCGATCGCGCTCAGCTGCGCGAGCGGCGGCTCGTCCGACGACTCGATCCGTGCGAACGCCTCGAGCAGCTGGCTCCAGTTCTCCCGGAAGACGGTCTCGAGCACCTCTTCCTTCGACGCGAAGTAGTGGTAGAGCAGCCCGTGCGCGATCCCCGCCTCCTCGGCGATGTCGCCGACCCGGCAGGTGTGGTAGCCCTTCCTCGCGAACACGCGGACGGCCGCGTCGAGGATGAGGCGGCGCTTGTCCGTCCCGTTGGTTGAACGTTCAGTCAACGCCCTTGACTGTAGTACGTTCAGCGGCGGTGCAGCCACTGGCCGGACGGCTCGTCGTCGACCTGACCCGGTACCTCCCGGGCGCGTTCGCGTCGCGCGAGCTGCAACGCCTGGGGGCGCGGGTGGTGCGGGTCGAGCCGCCCGAGGGCGATCCGATGCGTCACGTCGCGCCGGCGTGGGACGAGGCGCTCAACGCCGGCAAGGAGTCGGTCGCATGTGACCTGAAGGCCGAGCCGGAGCTCGCCCAGGCGCTGCTCGCGCGCGCGGACATCGTGCTCGAGGGGTTCAGGCCCGGCGTGGCGGCGCGGCTCGGCGTCGGCCCTGACGATGCGCCGCCGACTGCCGTCTACTGCTCGATCACCGGCTTCGGCACGGAGGGGCCGCACGCCGCGCGGGCCGGGCACGACCTCAACTATCTCGGCTGGGCGGGCGTGCTCGAGGACACCGCGCCCGGCCTGCCCCCGCTCCAGCCCGCCGACCTCGCCGCCGGCGCGCTCGGCGCGGTGACGGAGATCCTGGCGGCGCTGCTCGAGCGGGAGCGCACCGGCCGCGGCGCCCGCCTGACGGTCTCGATGACGCATGGCGCTCACAAGCTCGTCGCGCACCGGCTCGGCGGCGACCCGCTGCCGCGCTTCCTCACCGGCGGGCTCGCCTGCTACCGGATCTACGAGACCGCCGACGGGCGGCACCTCACCGTCGGCGCGCTCGAGCCGAAGTTCTTCAGCCGTCTCTGCGAGCTGATCGGACGGCCCGAGCTCGGCGAGCGTCAGCTCGTCGCGGACTCGCAGGAGGAGCTGGCTGCGCAGCTCGGTGCCGTCTTCGCCGGCCGCCCACTCGCCGAGTGGCTCGAGCTCTTCGACGGTGAGGACGTCTGCGTCGGGCCGGTCGCGACTCTCGCCGAAGCGGCACAGGCTTTCGGAGAGGTGGCCGGCGTGCCGTCCGCTCCGGTCGGGCAGCATACGAGTGCATGGCGGGCAGAGCTCGACTCGTCCTGATCGCGGCGGCGCTCGCGCCGCTGCCGCTGCTTGCCGCCGTCGCCTGGAGCACGGCGGCCGAGGCCGCGCGCGGCGCTTCCGAACCTCGTCGTCTCGTCCCGCGACGGCGATCTCTTCGTCGGCGACAACCGGATCACGAACACGGCCGCGCACGACAGCGAGCCGGACTGGTCGCCCGACCGGCGCCGGATCGTCTTCGTCCGGCAGGAGCCGGGCGAGCGCAAGACGAGCCTGTACGTGATCCGCCGCGACGGCGGCGACCTCCGCCGTCTGGCCGGCGGCGAGCAGGTGAACGCAATGCCCGCCTGGCGCGGCGACGGGCGCAGGATCGCGTTCGCAGCCTCCCCGCTCGCCGGCGGCAGCTTCGACATCTGGCTCGTCGGCGTCGACGGCGGGGCACAGCTACGGGCGGCGGGCGGGCCGGGCGAGCAGGTCGCACCCGCGTTCACGGCGAGCGGACAGCTCCGCTTTCGGACGCTGGAGCCGGGCGAGCCATTCCCGGAGAAGGTGAGCGACTCCGGCACGCCCCAGACCGGCCCCCGCGAACTGCTGCCCGACTTCGACCAGCGGCCGCCGTTCCGGCTCACGATTGCCGGCACGAAGCTCGGCTTCGCGTCCGCCACCGACAACATCGGCGACGGGCCGGTGTGGGTCCGAGGCCGGCGCGGGTCGGCACTCGCTCCGATGCGGGCGCAGCAGCTCGTCCGCCTTTCGGACGGAAGCGCGCGTACGTACACCGAAGCCGGGCGGCTTCGCTACACGCCCTCGCCGTCGCACACGCACTGGCATCTCCTCGACTTCCAGCGCTACGAGCTGCGGACACAGGAGGGCAAGCTCGTCGTCCGCGACCACAAGAGCGGCTTCTGCCTCGCCGACCACTACGGGCTGGCGCGGCGGCGCGTCGCGATCTTCACCGGCGGCCGGTTCTACGGGAACTGCGCCGCCTCGAATCCCGACAGCGCTCGAGGTCGAGCAGGGAACGTCGGTGGGCTACACCGACCTCTATCCGGCTCACTTCCACGGCCAGAACCTCGAGCTGCGCGGCATCCCGGCCGGGATCTACACCCTCGTGCACCGCGCCAACCCCGAGCAGCGGCTCGAAGAGGTCAGCTACACCAACAACGCCGCCTCGCTGCGGATCCGCCTCACGTGGAGCGGCGGCGCCCCGGCCGTCGAGACGCTCCGCAGCTGCGAGAGCTCAGAGCGTTGCTAGGCCGAGAGCCGCCGGCAGCGTGAACAGGTCGCGGAGGCAGTCGGGCTCGTCGGGCCGGCGGCCGTCGCGGTCGAGCAGGAACGCCTTCATCCCGAGCGCCCGCGCGCCCTCGATGTCGTCCTCGTAGGAGTCGCCGATCATGGCCGCCTCCTCGGGCTCGACCCCGAGCAGGGCGAGAGCGTGCCGAAAGATCTCCGGGTGGGGCTTTGTCCGTCCGAAGGCACGGGAGCCGACCGCGCAGTCGACGTCGAGCGCGTGGTGAGTGACGAACTCCTCGAGGTTTCGGCTGCCGTTCGAGACGAGCCCGATCTTGACGCCGTGCTCGCGCAGTGCTGCCAGCGCCGGCAGGGCGTCCTCGTAGAGCGTGAAGCGCTCGTGTGCCTCCCAGGCCCGCACGAGCTCTTCGGCGCACGCTCGGGCGCCCTCGGCGTCGCCGCCCATGCCGCGCACGATCTCCTCGGTGAACAGGATCCAGAGCTCGTCGTCGTGCTCGAGCTCGGGGTGGCGCTGCAACGAGGCCAGTGCCGTCTGACGCGCCGCCTCGTAGCGGGCCGGATCAAGCGCGAGCCCATGCCGCTCGCCGACCCGCCGGTAGCCCTCCGGCCCGAGCTCAGGCCCCGGCCGCGCCAGCGTGAAGTCGACGTCGAAGAGAACGGCCCGAATCACGTTCGGAGGATACGCTCGGCAGATGCGGACGCCGGCCGAGATCCTGAGAGACGCGAGGACGATCGCCCTCGTCGGCGCCTCTCCGAACCCCGACCGGCCGAGCCACGGGGTGATGCGCTATCTGCTCGCGGAGGGCTACGACGTGATCCCCGTGCGGCCGGCCGACTGCGACGAGGTGCTCGGCGTTCCGTGCGTGCGCGCGCTGGCGGAGATCGACCGGCCGATCGATCTCGTCGACGTGTTCCGGCGCGCCGACGCGACACCGCCGCACGCGCAGGAGGCTGTCGAGGTCGGTGCCGGGGCGTTATGGCTCCAGCTCGGAATCGTCTCCGAGGAGTCGCGGTCGATCGCAGAGGCTGCGGGGCTCGACTACGTCGAGGATCTCTGCACCGCGGTCGTGCACCGCTACGAGATCCGGGCATAATCGCCGCGTGGAATACGGACTGCTGTTGCTCCGGCTCGTCGTCGGCCTCCTCTTCGTCGGCCATGGCGCACAGAAGCTCTTCGGCTCCTTCGGCGGCGGCGGGCCGCAGGGGACGGCGGCCGTTCTTCGCCTCGCTCGGTTACCGGCGGCCGGCGGCGCTCGCGATCGTCGTCGGGCTCTCCGAGCTCGGCGGCGGGCTGATGCTCGCGGCCGGCTTCCTGACACCGCTCGCCGCGTTCCTGCTCACGACCGTGATGCTGAACGCGATCGCGACCGTCGTCTGGCCGAAAGGCTTCCTCGGCGGCTACGAGCTCGAGCTGACGCTCGCAACCGTCGCAGTCGCGCTCGCCGCGACCGGCCCGGGCGAGATCTCGCTCGACGACGCGATCGGCTGGGCCGACGAGCTCTCCGGCGTCCTCTGGGCCTCGCTCGTCGCCTCGTCTGCGATTGTGATCTCGGTGATCACGACGACGCTCGGCCGCGGCCGCGCCGACCTCGACGAGATCCCCGGCTAGCGCAACTCGTTCGCCTCGGGCGAGAGCACACTGGCCCAAGCGACGTCTCGCCGGGAGCGTGTGTCCGTCGTGCCGGCGCCGCACGGCCTAGGGTCTTGACGTCAGGGCACGACAACCACAAGGAGGGCTTGCGTGTACGCACGCGCAACCACGTATCGAGGCTCACCCGAGCATGTCCAAGAAGCAATTGTCCACTACGAGGAGGGCATCTCGTCTATTCGCGAAATCGCTGGCAACCGGGGCGCGTTTCTGCTCGTGGATCGGTCAGCAGGTAGAGGGGTCGGCGTTACGCTCTGGGAAAGCGAAGAGGCGATGCTGGCAAGCCGCAAGCGGGCGGACGAGCTCCGGGAGCAGGCTCTAGAACCAGGCGGCGATCCGGTAGACGAATACGAGGTCGCCGTCTGGGCAGTCGGCTGACGTTCTTCGCGCCGAGACGACGCCGTCAGGCGTATCCCGAACGCTGCCCAGGCGACGTTCTCCGGCTACGGTGCTTGCGTCCGCGCTCGCCGTCGGACTGCTGAGGTTCCGCCGTCGGGTGGTCAACAGGCAGACCACGGCGGGCAGGGACACGTAGCGTCTTCAGGGGACATTCCCGAACACTGGCCCAGCCGAGCGCGCTTGTCTCAACCCCCATAGCTTGCTTCCGGGCCGGGGGTAAACAGTTTCCAGTTCCCTTCGGACACGACTTCGACCGCACCGTCCGCCACTTTGATCGCGGTCTGATCGTCGATCGCGTACGTCGGCACTGGTATTTCGGAGGCCCACCTTTCCACGTTGGCCATGGAGGAGTCCTCGAAGCCCTCGCGATCCAGATGTACGCGCAACGCGAAATCGACCAACCCCAGCGCCCTATCGCCTTCACGCGCCTGATCGCTGCCTGCGGGCACGTACTGGAGGTTGAACTCCGCGTCGCAGTTGTAGGGGGTCATCACGATGCTCCCGGCGCTCACCCCCACGTAGACCGACTCGCTGAGCGACGGCAAGAGGTCCGCAAGTCCTGACCGCCGCATCCAGTGACACAGGTAGAGAACATTGCCCGCCCCACACCAACAAGGCGTCGGTTTCCCGAACCATGGGGACCCAGCTCTCCTCTTGGATGCTGGGCAGTGCGGTGAGCTCCAGAATCCCCAACGACTTCCAACCCACGTCGCACAAAGGGCTCGGGGCTTTACCGCAGACCGCTCGCCATGCCCCGGCCGCACCATCAGGAAAGGGATAGATCGCGGTCGGGATGATGAGTGCGCTCGACTCCGCGATCGGTTTTCCGAGCAGGCCGACGAGTGCTTCATCGATGCTCGGGTTACTGATGCCGGAGGAAGTGAGAAGAAGTTTCATGCGTTCTCCTGGGTGGTTACTGCAGGCGAGAACGTTCTGCCCGCTGAAGGACCCGTACGCGGTCGAGACTGACAGACCACCGAAAACTCATCGGCTTCGGCCAGATCTAGTGCTCAGGGCACATTCGCGAACGCTGGCACCAAAATGGCAGCCGACGGACGCCTCTCGCAACCACCGCCCTTGATCGTCAGGCTCGATTCGTCCTCGGGCGACATCCGCAACCGGACGCAGGGCCGTCCGGTAGCGTGCGGCGCCTTGCGCCTCTACGTTGCCGGCCCCTTGTTCTCCGAAGCCGAGCGCTCGTGGCTCGACAAGCTCGCCGCGCGGCTGCGCACGGAAGGCTTCGAATGCTTCGTCCCACACGAGCACTTCCCCGAACTCGCAGATGTCACGGTCGAGCAGGTCTACCGGGTCGACACCGAGGGTCTCCGCTCGGCAAACGCGCTCGTCGCATGGCTCGACGGAGCAATGGTCGACGACGGCACCGCGTGCGAGATCGGGATGTTCGCAGAGCTCGTGCGAAGCGAAAGCGAGCGCTACCGCGGCATCGTCGCGATCGCGACCGATCTACGACTCGAACGCCGGCGAACGCAGGGCGCAGTCGGAGGCGGCATGAATCTATTCGTCTGCGGCGCGATCGAGTCCTGCGGCAAGATCGTGCACACAGTCGACGAGGTCGTCGCCGCGCTGCGCGAGCTGTAAGCGTCTTTACGCTCAGCCTCCGCTCATCGCCCGCTCGCTCGCTACGGGACGATTCGTAGGTACCGGCCCGCTCGCGGCTGACACGCGAGCGGCGATGACCTCCAGGTTGCGACCGCAGCTCAGGAAACTCTCCCGACACTCGCACAGCCGCCCGCCTACCGCAGGGCCACCCGCGGCAACGGCACGTGCGCTAGCGGCTCTCCAAGAGGACGTGGCGGCGCGCCCCCGGCGCAACCATCACCCGGTACGCTCGTCGGATGGGCGTGTCCACGCGACAACACGACTAGAGGGACGCCGCATGACGCTTCAACGCATGGACAACGTCGGGATCGTGGTGGAATCCCTCGATCCCGCCATCTCCTTTTTTGCCGAGCTGGGCCTCGTGCTCGAGGGCCGAATGATGATCGAGGGAGACTGGTCTGGGCGCGTCACCGGTCTGCGCGACCAGCGCGTCGAGATCGCCATGATGCGTATGCCGGACGGCCACGGTGCGATCGAGCTCTCGCGCTTCCTCACGCCGCCCGTGGTTGCCGATCACCGAAACGCCCCGGTGAACGCGCTGGGCTATCTGCGTGTCATGTTCGCCGTGGACGACCTGGACGACACGCTCGCCCGGCTCCGCAAGCACGACGCGCAGCTCGTCGACGAAGTCGTCCAGTACGAAGACGCGTATCGGCTCTGCTATGTCCGAGGCCCCGAGGGGATCCTCATCGGGCTGGCCGAGCAAATCGGCTGACGCCCGACACGCGCTCCGGCGTCATTCCCGAACACGTCCTTGGCTTGGGGCACGGCGAAAGGGACGCGGCGTCCGCGACTCGCCCGGAGCTAGTCCTCGCCTTCCCAGTACTCGACTGTAGCTCCGGGCATCGCGAACATGATGTCTTCGTCCTCGACGTCCTTGACGAGAAGCTTCCCGGTGTCGAGATATTCGATCACCTCGCCGCGGATCATCGAGGAGAGCATGAGTACGCGAATCGGCGAGTCCTGTTCGGTTGATGATCTGATGCGCACCGACCTTGCCCCGCGGAAAGCAGACGACGTCACCCTCCTTCAACACCTGCTCACCTTCGGGAGTGCGCAGCGTCGGCTCGCCGCGGAGCACGAGTACCCATTCCTCGTTCAGGTAATGCGTGTGGTAGGGCCAGAGCCGTCGCCGGGCTCGACCTCGGACATGGTCGCGCCGATTAGCTCACCGCCGATACGTTGACCGACCATCGCGCCCTTGGCGCGCCAGCCCTCGCGGTCCCGCGTTCCGTCCCACTCGTCGCTGTTGAGGTTGAAAGTCTTCATTGAGCACAACAATAACCTGCCTCTCGGCCCGTTCTAGGGCCCGCGTGAGAAACAGTCGCTTCTCCGTCGCGAGGTGCGGTGCCCACTCGAGGCTGGTCGCGCCTGCGAAGCGCAGATAGGCGCGGAGCGCGTCGCGCATCGCGTCGACGAAGCCCTCGGTGCGGCGCGGCGCAAAGCCGTCCTCCCACCAGAGGTCGAGCACCTGCACCTGACCGGCGGCGCGGTCGATGCGCGGCTCGATCCGGCCGACGAGGCGGTCGCGGTAGAGCATCGGCAGCACGTACCAGCCCCACCGCCGCTTGGCCGGCGGCAGGAACAGCTCCCAGACGTAGTCGAACTCGAACAGTGACCCGAGGAGGCGTCGATCCCAGACCACCGGATCGAAAGGCGGCAGGAACGCAACAGAAGGCGGCGGCTCCGGGGGAGCTGCCAGCAGTCCGACCTCCTCTTTGAGCACCAACCGCTTCCCGCGCAGCCCCTCGACCTCGACGGGAACGAGCTCGCCGTCGTCGATGAGCTGCTCGCGCAGGGCCGTCCTGCCGGGAAACCCCGGAAAGCTCGGATCCGGCTTGGCGGGGCCGATGCCGTTGAAGATGTCTCCGCCGCCGCCGACGCCGAGAAGGCCATGGGCGCGGTAGCGCGAGAGCAGCTTGTGGCGGAGCTGCTCCGTCACCGGCACTTCGTTCGCGAGCACGTCGGCCGGCAGTAGCCGCTCGAGAACGTCGTAGTAACGCCGGTTGCCGTCACGCCGGGCGAGGCCGAGCACGCCCGTGACCGAGTACGCCTCGAGCACCGCGCGCACGGCGTTCGTCGGCATCCCGAACCAATCGGTCGTCGCCCCGGACTCGCGTTCGAAGTCGAGCGCCGAGAGCGGCCCGTCGGCGCGGATGCGTTCGAGCACCCGCTTCGCCACATCGGCGTTCTCGGCGAGGACGCGCGGCGCGCCGAGGCTCAGCGTCCCCCGGAACCACGGGAACTCGCTCGTCAGGACGAAAGAGAGCCCCTTGTTGTACGCCTCGAAGATCTTTCGGCGCTCGTAGAGGAGCTCGCACCAGGCGGGGTCGTAATCGGCCACGCGCGCGTGTAGGACGAGGTCGTGGGTGCGGCCGGCAACCGCGAGCGGATCGAACTGGATCGAGCCCCAACGACGAAAGACCTCGAGCACCCCGTCGATTCCTCCCGCGAGAGACCGGGCGGGAGCGAGCGCATGGCGAGCGACGAGGAAGCGACGTGCGGCCTCAGCGGTGACCCTCACGCAGACGACGCTATCCGGTGGCGGGCGTCGATTGACGTAGCCTCCGTCCGTGCACAGGCTCACCAAGGCACAGGCCCGGCGCATCGCCGTTCGCGCGCAGCTGCTCGACTCACCCAGGCCAACCGATCTGCTGACGGTCGTGCACCGGCTGACCCTGCTGCAGATCGACCCGACCGCTGCGATTGCGCCGAACGCAGACCTCGTCGTCTGGAGCCGCCTCGGCTCGGCGTACCAGCCCGCCCACCTTCGGCAGGCCCTGGAAGAGGAGCGCACGCTCTTCGAGCACAACGCGCTGGTGCGGCCGATGAGCGACCTGGGACTGGTTCTCGCGGGCAGCCGGACGAGTCGAAGTCACGAGCGCACGCACGCGTGGATCCGCGACAACGATCGCTTCCGGCGCGACATTCTCGACCTGCTCGGCGGCTCCGGGCCGCTGAGCTCGCGCGAGATCCCGGACACGTGCGTGGTGCCGTGGACCTCGACCGGCTGGACGAACAACCGCAACGTCACCCAGATGCTGGAGTTTCTGATGATGCGTGGGGAGGTCGCGATCGCCGGGCGCGTCGGTCGCGAGCGGCTATGGGATCTCCCCGAGCGTGTGTACCCGGCCGACGTCGTCGTCCCATCCGAGGAGGACGCGGCTCGAATCAGGAACGAGCGGCGGCTCGCGTCGCTCGGCATCGCCCGGCGGAAGACCACGGCATTGCCGATCGAGCCGGTCGACGTCGGTGAAGCCGGCGAGCCGGCTGTGGTCGAGGGCGTCAAGGGCGAGTGGCGCATCGACCCCGCCGCGCTAGCCACCGACTTTCAGGGGCGGACGGCGCTGCTGTCGCCGTTCGACCGGCTCGTCTACGACCGGCGCCGCGCCCTAGAGCTGTTCGACTTCGACTACACGCTCGAGATGTACAAGCCCGCGGCCGCGCGCCGCTGGGGCTACTTCGCCCTGCCGGTGCTCCACGACGATCGGCTGGTCGGGAAGGTCGACGCCACCGCCGACCGCAAGGCTTCCGTACTCCGGGTGCACGCGATCCACGAGGACGCCAAGTTCACGCGCGCGATGGCCAAGGCCGTGCAGGCCGAGCTGGACGACCTGGCCGCGTGGATCGGGCTCGAGTCGGTCAAGTCTTCCTAGGCGTTCCCGCGCGGCGGACGCCGACTGATGAACGAGCCCGCGGCCGCGAAGCGGCCGCCTTCAGGGGTCTTCGCGCGATCGGGATCCGCTCCCGCGGATCCCGATCTTGCGCCAACTAATCGGGGTGCGGAGATTTGAACTCCGGACCTCTCCGACCCGAACGGAGCGCGCTACCAGGCTGCGCCACACCCCGAGCCGGGAAAGGGTAGCGATAATCGCCCGATGGCCCAGCGGGACGAGATCGTCGCCTACACGAACGAGCTGCTCGACGTCGAGCGCTTCCCCGAATACGGGATGCCGGGCCTGCAGGTCATCGGGGCAGACGAGGTGTCGAAGCTCGCCTGCGGCGTCTCGAGCTCGCGTGAGCTCTTCGAGCGGGCCGCCGCGGCGGGTGCGCAGCTCCTGATCGTCCACCACGGCATGTTCTGGCGCAACGAGCCGGTCTGGATCGACCAGCGCCAGCGCGGCCGGCTGGAAGCGCTCTTCGCCGCCGACCTCACGCTGCTCGCGTACCACCTCGCGCTGGACGCTCATCCGCAGCTCGGGAACAACGCACTGCTCGCGGCCGAGCTCGGCGTGACGGTCGAGCGGCCCTTCGGCGACGTCGGTCAGGGTGGAAGCCTCGGCGAGCCGGCGGGAATCGACGCGGTCGTCACACGCATCCGAGAGATCGTCGGCGGCCGGGAGCCGGTCGTCTTCCCGTTCGGTCCGGAGCGCATCGAGCGGGTGGCGATCTGCTCGGGCGGGGCACCCGGCGAGCTGATCCGGGCCGCTCACGAGGGCTACGACCTCTTCCTCACGGGCGAGCCGGCCGAGCCCAGCCTTCAGATCGCGCGCGAGCTCGGGATCCACTTCGTCGCCGCCGGACACGACGCGACCGAGCGGCTCGGGGTGCAGGCGCTGTCCGCCAACCTCGCGGAGCGTTTCGATCTCGAGTGGGAGTTCATCGCGATCGAGAATCCCATCTGATGGCGATCCTGCCGAACCCGCCGCTCACGCCGCTCGCCGACGCGGGCGACCCCGACGACTTTCGCCCACGCTCGACCTGGTCGGGGCCGCTCGTCGACCCGGTCTCGAGCGAGGGGTACGTCAACGATCTTTGCGTCATCCTCGAGCGGATCGCGCCGGGCGAGCGGATCCCCTTACACCGGCATCAGATCGACGAGGCGATCGTGATCGAGTCTGGCGAAGCCGAGCTGCGGCTCGGCGATCAGTCGAGGACGGTCGCCGGCCGTTCCGTCGTCTTCGTGCCAGCGGGCGTCGCGCACAGTGCCCGCAACGTCGGGGCGGATGACGTCGTCTATACGGCGTTCTTCCCCACGACCGCAATCGACATCGAATACCTCGACCGGAACGCTGCGCCCGGCACTGAAGCCGACCCGCCACAACCGCCCGTGACTCTACGACGCGCGAGCTTGACCCGCGAGATCCTCGAGGGCGTCGAGGACGGCGGCCGGCCGCTCGACGATGACGAGGTGACCGCAGTCGGCGACGAGCCGGAGCTTTGCTCGCAGCCGCCGCGCGTACTCGAAGGCATCCTCGAGCGGAAGCTGGCGGTCGCCGGCGCCCCACAGCACGACCGTCGGGCAGGTGATCTCGGCGAGCTGCTCGCGCGGATCGTCCGCCAGCATCGCGCGGCTCGCAACCTTCGTGTCCGCATGCAGGGTCTGCGCTGCGAGGAGGCCGTGCGTCGCCTGGGCCGAGAGCATGTCCGCATCGGAGACGAACCAGGGCCGGAAGAGCGCGCGCCGGTACCAGGTGCGCTCCGCCCAGCGAGAGCGGAAGCGCGCGACGCGGCGACCCGGCCGGATCGTGGCGGACGTGAGCACGATCACCTGGGCCAGCCGCCTCGTCGTCGCGATTCCCGCCGGTGAGACGAGCAGGAGCGACCGAACGAGCTCGGGCCGGCTGCGGGCAAGCCTGATCGCGACGAGCCCACCGAACGAATGCCCCGCGACGACGGTTTCGCGCACGTCCTCCGCCGCGAGCACGGCAGCCGCCGCGGCCGCGAAGTCCTCGATCGTCGCGCCCCGCGCGAGCGGCGCCGAGCGCGCGTGCCCGGGCAGATCGACCGAGATCACGCGGTACCGGCGCACGAGCTCCGGAACGAGCTCGACCCAGTTGCCGGTCGATCCGGCGAGCCCGTGCAGGAGCAGCAGCGGCTCGCCCGACCCGCCGACGTGGTACTCGACCGAGCCGAGCCGTCGGGTCTCGAGATCCGTTGCGGCCGTCATCCGGGGAAAGTATCCTTCGCTGACCATGGCAACTTTGGGGACGCGGGCCCGTTGATTCCCGCGAACAACGAGCGAGCGATGGCCGAGCCCGCCTGAGCGCAGTTTCTTGCGCCAGCGGGCTTTTTCATTGCTCAGAACGAGGAGGAGCGAACGGATGGCGAATCACCTGACGCCGGACGAGTTGTCGAAGGAGCTTGGCATCGACCGGCAGGAAGTGATCCGGGTCTGCATCGAGGAAGGCGTACCGATCTACCAGGGCAAGATCGACAAGACCCTCTTCCAGGCGCAACTCGAGGCGCTCGGGGCACTGCCCCAAGCTCATTAGCGCCTGACGATTCGCTAGCGCGCGGCCGACTTGGTCGGCCGCGCAGCTTTCTTCGCGGGCGCCTTCTTCTTGGCGGCCGGCTGCTTGGCCTGCTTCGCCTCGTCGACCGACCGGCGGAGCGCGTCCATCAGGTCGACGACCGGCGTCTCGGCGACGTCCGGCGCGGGCGCCTCGATCACCTCGCCGGCCAGCTTCGCCTCGAGCAGCGTGCGCAGGTCGCGGCGGTAGTCGCTCTGAAGCTCGGCCGGGTCGAACTCGCCTGAGAGGCTCGCGATCACCTGCTGGGCGAGGTCGAGCTCGGGCTTCTTCACGGATGTCTCCTCGACCGCCTCCTCGATCTCGGCCTGCGAGTACACATCGGCGGAGAGGAAGAGCGTCTCGAGCGCGAGCGCGTCCCCCTTCGGCCTGATCAGGCAGAGCTTCTCGCGCCCCTGCTGGACGAAGCGGCCGAGCGCGGCCATGCCCGACTCGCGCATCGCGTTCAGCAGCAGCACGTACGGCCTCCGAGCCGCCGCAGCCTGGGCGGGAACGAGGAAATAGGTGCGGTCGAAGAAGATCGGGTCGACCTGGGCGGCGTCGACGAACTGCGCGATCTCGATCGAGCGCGAGTCGTCGTGATTGGTCAGCGCCTCGAGCTCCTCGTCCTCGACGACAACGAACTGGCCCTTGGCGACCTCCCAGCCCTTGACGATCTCGTCCGGGCCGAGATCTCGCTCGTGCACCGGGCAGAAGCGCTTCTGCTTGATCGGCGTGCCGCACTCGCGGTGCAGCATCCGGAAGGCGACGTCCGACGAGCGCGCGGCAGGCTTCGTCGCCGGGGCGAGGCCCACCGGGATCGAGACGAGGCCGAAGCTGATCGAGCCGTTCCAAGTCGTGCGCATGAGCACCTTCAAGTGTAGGGGACCGGAACGATTCGCCCTAGCCGAAGCCTTCCCTGCAACATAAAGTGCGACTCGTGAGCGAGCAGCGCACGATCGAGCGCTTGTGGCGCGACGCGGTGGCGGCCGGGCGGTCGACGCCCGCCTATCTCGTGCAGGACGGCGACGCGTGGAATGAGGTCTCCTGGGCCGAGGCTGCCGAGCGTGTCGAGGGCTACGCCAACGGCCTGCTCGCGCTCGGCGTCAAGAAGGGCGATGCCTTCGCGATCCTCGGTTCGAGCCGCATCGAATGGGCGCTCTTCGACTTCGCCCTGGGCTCGATCGGCGCCGTCGCGGCCCCGATCTACGCGAACAGCTCCCCGAATGAGACCGCCTTCATCCTCGACCACTCCGAGTCGATCGGCGTGCTCTGCGAGGACGACGTGCAGCGAAGCAAGGTGGAAGGCGCGCGCGCCGAGATCCCCCGCTTGCAGCACGTGCTGACGTTCGCCGACCTGGACGATCTCGCCGCGCGCGGCCGCGCCTACGCCGCCGAGCACCCGGACGCGCTCCGCGAGGCGGCAGCGGCGATCGAGGAGGACGATCTCTTCACCTACATCTACACCTCGGGCACGACCGGGCCGCCCAAGGGCTGCATGATCTCGCACCGCAACTACTACTCGATGGTGGCGGTCGTCGACGAGCTGCCGAGCTTCACCGGCCCGGACGACACGATGCTCCTCTACCTCCCCCTGGCGCACAACTTCGGCCGCCTGATGCACCTCTCGGGGGCCTACGTCGGCTACGGGATCGCCTTCCTGCCCAACCCGCTGCAGGCGGCGGTGGCGCTGCCGGTCGTGAAGCCGACCGTCTTCCCGAGCGTGCCCCGCGTCTACGAGAAGGTTCACACGGGCGTCGTCGCCAAGTTCGACGCCGAGACCGGCGCCAAACGGAAGCTGATCGACTGGGCGCTCGCCGTCGGCCGCAAGGTCAGCGCGCTCCGGCGGGCCGGCAAGCCGTTGCCGCGCGGGCTTGCCCTCCAGTTCAAGCTCGCCGACAGGCTCGTCTACTCGAAGGTGAAGGAGCGGCTCGGCGGACGCCTCCGGCTGGGGATCTCGGGCGGCGCTCCGCTCGCGCCCGAGATCGCAGAGTTCTTCCACTCGATCGACATCCTCCTCGTCGAGGGGTACGGGCTGACCGAGTGCACGACTGCTGCGACGACGAACACGCACGAGGCGTACCGCTTCGGGACGGTCGGCCGGGCGCTGCCGGGCACCGAGCTCAAGCTCGCCGAGGACGGCGAGCTGCTGATCCGCAGCCCGACGGTCTTCCAGGGCTACTTCAAGGATCCCGACGCGACGGCCGAAGTGCTGGCCGGCGACGGCTGGCTGCGCACCGGCGACATCGCCGAGATCGACGAGGACGGCTTCGTCAAGATCACCGACCGCAAGAAGGACCTGATCGTCACGGCCGGCGGCAAGAACGTCGCGCCGCAGAACCTCGAGAACGACCTCAAGCTGTCGAAGTACGTCTCACAGGCGATGGTCGTCGGCGACCGGAAGCCGTACATCGCAGCGCTGATCACGCTCGACCCCGACGCACTGCCGGCCTGGGCGGCCGAGCACGGGCTCCCCACCGAGATCGGCGGGCTGGCGCAGACCGACGAGGCCAGGCAGCTGATCCAGGGTGTCATCGACGAGGTCAACGCCGACCGCTCCCGCTACGAGCAGATCAAGCGTTTCACGATTCTCCCGCGCGACTTCACGATGGACGACGACGAGTTGACGCCGACTTTGAAGCTGAAGCGCCGCGTTGTCGCCAAGCACTTCGCCGCCGAGCTCGAGGAGCTCTACGCGGGCGAGACCCTGAACCAGGCTGCGGGCGTCTAGATCGTCTAGATCCTGCGAGCGCCGACGTAGGTCGCCGCGTACCAGGAGTCCGAGAGGCTGGAGATCTTGACCACGTCGCCCGTGTGCGGCGCGTGGATGAACTGGCCGCCGCCGATGTAGATGCCGGCATGGCCGAGTCCGTTGAAGAAGACGAGGTCGCCTGCCTGGAGCTCGTCTCGCGAGACACCGACGCCCATGCCGTACTGCGAGGCGGCGTGATGCGGCAGCGAGACGCCCATCTGCCCGTACGCGTACATGATCAGGCCGGAGCAGTCGAATCCGGACGGGCTGGCGCCGCCCCAGACGTAGGGAACGCCGAGGAACTGCATCGCGACCCCGACGACGCCGCCGTAGCGGGCCTCCGGCGCCGGCGTGAGCACCTCGACGGGCGTGGCGTAGAAGGTCGAGTCGGTCTCGGTCGTCTGGGTGGTTGCGGGGGTGCTCTGCGCTGCCGTGAAACGCGCCCGTGCCTGCGCGGCCAGCCGCTGCTGACGCAAACGCTCCGCCGCTTCGAGGCTCGCGATCTGATCCTTGATCGAGGCGAGCATGCGCTCTCGCTCGGCAAGCTGGCCTTCGATCGACTGCTTCTGCTCGGCGCGCGACGCGACCACCTGTGCCTGCGCCGTGCGCGCGCGCTCGAGCCGCATCTTGCGCTGGCGCACCTGGGTGCGGAAGCTCTTGACCTCGCGCAACACGCGCGAGTCCTGGTCGGAGACGCGCTCGACCGCATCCAGCCTGCTGAGCACATCGTCGAGCGACTCGGCCCCGAGCAGCACGTCGAGAGCGCCTCCCCCGCCGCCGTTCACGTAGAGGGAGACGAGGCGCTGCGAGAGATGCGTCTGGGCGCTGCGCAGGCTCTTCTTCGCGATCACGAGATGCTGCGCGTTCGACTTCAGCTCGGTCTGGATCTCGGCAAGCTTGACGTTCGCAAGGTTGTAGGACTCGATCGCGTGCGAGAGCTGAGAGTCGATTTGCTGAATCTGGTCGAGGACGCTCTGCGCTTCGGCGCGCTTGGCGTCGACGTTCGGGTCGGCCGAGGCCGTCTTCACGGACGCCAAGGCAGCCGCGACGAGAATCGCGGTCAGCAGCGTCAGAAGTGCCGAGGTCTTACGCGCGCCCGGGTCGATCACGTACTCATGGGATCGGGCGACCGCAGCAACCCGGTGGGGGCCAGGTCCGTCACAAGTTGGGCACCCTAGCAGGCTCGCCGGATAGTTGCAGGGCCAAACGAAGCCAAAAACGACTCTGTCGCACGGCGCACAAACCTTCCGCAGAGCCTGTGGACGAGGTCTGTGGAAAGTTGCTACGGTCCGCCCCTCGTGAGCAGGGAATGGACGAGCGATGCGGCGCGACTCGCAGCCGTGGTCACGGGCTTGCTCGTGATCGCCTCGGTTCCGGTCGCCCTCGCCGCCGACTCGCCCAGGCCCGGATCGCCGGCGACGGCACGGGCGGACGGGAGCTCTCTCGGAGCGCGCGCGGATGCCGCGACGCTCGAGCTCTACGCGCTCGAAGCAGAGCTCGGCCGAGCTGCCGGTGAGCTGCGGCGCCTGACCGACCGGCGCACGTTCGTCCAGCGCGAGCGGGCCCTGGCGCGCAAGCAGCTTGCGCTGGCGCGGACGACGAGACAGGTGTCGGAGGCGCGGCTGGCGGAGCTCGTCCGCGCACTCTACGAGCAACCCGCCAACGCCGATCCGCTGGCGATCGTGCTCGGCGCGGCCTCGCTCGACGAGGTCTTGACGGGCCTCGACAGCCTCAGTCGCGCCGCAGGCGCGAACAAGCGGATCATCGAGCAGGCGCGAGCGGCCCGCACCAGGCTCTCGGCGCTCACCGCACGCCTGGCAGCTCAGGAGGCCGACCTCGACTCTCTCGTCGCTGCCGCTCGGGCACGCGCGGAGCGGCTCGAGGCCACAGCCGCAGAGCGGCACCGGTTCGTCGCGCAGCTTCGCCACCAGCAGGGCCTGAACGCCGCCCGGGTCGCCCAGATCGAAGCGCAGGCTCGGGAAGCAGCCGCGCCGGTTTCGCGGACGACGCCGTGGCAGCCGCTGAGCCCCGTCGGGAGTCGGCGCCCGTCGTTCGAACGCTCGCGGCCGGCAGCACGATCACGGTCACGTCGACCGGTTACGCGATCCGCGGCCGCACCGCCACAGGTGTCCCGACCGCTCCCGGAGTCGTCGCAGTCGACCCGGCCCTGATCCCGCTCGGCACGCGGCTGACGATCCCGGGGTACGGCACGGGTGTCGCCGCCGACACGGGCGGCGCCGTGCACGGGTACGTGATCGACCTCTGGTTCCCGACGCTGAAGCAGGCGCTCGCCTGGGGCAGGCGAACGGTCACCGTCACGCTCGGCTGAGTAAACTGCCCAGCCTCTGACCGAGCGCGCACTGATCCAGGACACCGGTGAGCACGCAATTCGCGTCCTCCTGGTCGACGACCACGATCTCTTCCGGAACGGGCTGCGTACCCTGCTCGAGGAGCAGGGCGTCGCCGTCGTCGGCGAAGCGGCGAGCGGCGCCGAGGCACTCTTCCACGTCCGCGAGGCCGCGCCGGACGTCGTCGTCATGGATCTGAACATGCCGGGCATGTCGGGCGTCGAGGCGACCCGCCACATCAGCCGCGACGCGCCGTTGACGCGGGTCGTCGTGCTGACGATCTCCGACCAGGAGCAGGACGTGATGGACGCGATCCTGGCCGGAGCGTGCGGCTACCTGCTCAAGGACGCCTCGATCCAGGACCTGCTGCAGGGACTGGAGGCGGCGGCCGTCGGCGAGTCGCTGATCTCCCCCCACATCGCCGGCAAAGTCCTCCAGCACGTGCGCGCCACCACCGCTGCGCCCGAGGCGGCGGCCACGATCCGGGCCGAGCTCTCCGAGCGCGAGATCCAGGTGCTGAAGCTGATCGCGAACGGCAAGGACAACGCCGTCATCGCCGGCGAGCTCCACATCAGCCCGAAGACGGTCAAGAACCACATCTCGAACATCCTGATGAAGCTCCAGATCGAGAACCGGATCCAGGCCGCGGTCTACGCCGTCCGGTCCGGAATCGTGTAGGAGGGCTTGGCGTGACGTCGCTCGTCGCCGGGGTGCGCTGCTCGTTTCGAGGCAAGGACGCAGGGAGCGCCGATAGTGGTTGCTATCGGCGCGACTGAGGACGCCGCCTCGGGGCGAGCAGTGCGCCCCGGCGGCTCAGTCGATGTTGCGCCAAGCCCTCCTCTACAGCGCTTGTTCGCGGAGCGACGAGAGCAGGGCGCGGACGCCGGCGAGCTCCTGGTCGGCGCGGGCCAGGTCGGCCGTCATAGCCGCGACCTCGTCGGTCGCGCTGCCGCTCCGGATCGCCTTGCGCAGGCGCGCTTCCAGCCGCAGCTTTCGTCCCTCGAGCTGGTGCGCGTACGCGTACCCGTTCGTCAGGGTGCGCTCGACCTCGACCCGCGAAGGAGCGCCCGCTTCGGCGGGCACGTCGAGCAGAGACCGAACCTCGGTCAAGGCGGCGGCAAGGCGGTCGTCCAAGACTCTTTCAGTATCCGCCGTGCGGGCTCGCCCGGCATGGGCCGCTGGGCCTATCTTTCCCGGCTGGTCGGCCCATGCCTGGCCGCGCTCGTCGTCCTCGTCGCCGCTGCGCCTGCCGGAGCGGCCGATCCGACGCTGCGGCTCCGGCTCGAGCGGGCGCTGGCCGTCCCCAACGTCGATCCCTCGCGGACGGCGGCGCTCGCCGTCGACCTCCGCACCGGCACCGTCGTGTACGCCCGCAACGAGTCGCTCTCGCTCGTGCCCGCGTCGAATCAGAAGCTGCCGGTCGCCTACGCGGCACTCTCGCTCCTCGGGCCCGGCTACCGCTTTCACACGGAGGTCGTCGGCAGCGGCACGCTCGTCGGGGACGTCTGGCACGGCGATCTCTGGCTGCGCGGTTTCGGCGATCCCACTTTGGAGGCTGCGGATCTCGCCGGGCTCGCGGCCGAGGTAGCCTCGTGGGGGATCCGGCGCGTCGACGGAGCGGTCGTGGCCGACGAGTCGTGGTTCGACGCGAGGCGGGTCGGTCCGGGCTGGAAGCCGACCTTCTACATCGGCGAGTCGCCGCCGCTCTCGGCGCTCGTCGTCGAGCGGGGGCGCTATCGCGGACGGACGTCGGCGAATCCCGCTCTCGGCGCCGCCTCGCTGCTTCGCCAGGCGCTCGAGGCGAAGGGCGTGCGCGTCGCCGAGCGCAGCCGGAGCGGCGTTCTGACGACGGTGGGCTTGCCGCTCGCGCGCGATCTCTCCGAGCCGCTGGGAGAGATCGTGCGCTTCATGGGCCGGGAGAGCGACAACTTCACCGCCGAGATGCTCGTGAAGCAGCTGGGCGCGACGTACGTGGGTGCGGGCACGACCGCCGCAGGCGTGCGGGTCGTCCGCGCCGCACTTGCCGACGCGGGCGTGCCGCTCGCCGGCGTTCGGCTCGCCGACGGGTCGGGCCTGTCGCGCCTCGATCGCCTGACCGCGAGCGCCGTCGTCGCGCTGCTCGAAGCCGCGCTCGCCTCGGCTGACCTGAGAACCGCGTTCCTCGAGTCGCTCGCCGTGGCCGGTGTCGACGGCACGCTCGAGGACCGGCTCGAGTCACGTCCGGCGCGCGGACAGGTGATCGCGAAGACGGGCACGACGAGCACGGCCTCCTCGCTGTCCGGGTTCGTCCGCGACCGCTACGTCTTCGCGATCCTCCAGAACGGCCGCCCGATCTCGAGCTACTGGGCGCGGATCGCGCAGGACCGCTTCGCGATCGCGCTCGCCGCGGCCGCCTAGACCTCGAGTGCCCGTGGTTGCGCCGTGCGGCGCAGCCGAAGCGCGAGGTACGCGGCGGCCGACGAGCCCGCAGAGGAAGTCCGCTGGCCAGAACCACACCTCCATCGGTCCCAACCCGTCGTCCACCGGTTCCTCCCTCCGGACACGTCGTCGCATCGACGGGGATTTCGCCCGGTGAACCACTCTCCGCTCGCGCGGTTTCGGCGCCCGCTCCAAGAGAACTCCCGAGAAGACCGGCATTGAGGCGAGCAGCACGCCGACGCCTTGTCACGGCCCGACCAGGCTCGTGACAGCAGCACCAGCGGGATGCCGAGAGCCAGCCGATGAAGGGCACCGCCAGCGCGATCAGCGCCGCGACCTCGAGCTTGCCGACGCGCCCGATCGCTCCCGACAGGAGGCGCGGCGGCAGCTGCGATCTCCTCGGGCGGACCGAGTCGCTCGAGCACGTTCCGCACCGCGACCTCGTCGGCCGCGCCCGCCTCGAGCAGCGCATCGTCGATGTGCTCGCGAATCTCGGCGACGAGCTCGGTGCGGCGAGTGCGCGGCAACGACGCCGACGCTCGCTCGAGCCGCCTGAGGTAGTCCGCGACGAGTTGACTGGCATGCGTGGTCATCCTGTTGCCTCCTCTGCGAGCAAGCCGTCGACGCCATCTCGGAATCGGGCCCACTCGCGACTGAAGCCGGCGAGAGCCTCGCGGCCCCCGTCGGTGAGCTGGTAGTAGCGCCTCGGTGGTCCCGCCTTCGGACTCGCGCCAGAACGTCGTCACGAGCTTGTCGCGACGCAGACGCGTGAGCAGCGGATAGATCGTCCCCTCGCTCGTGACAAGCCCGTCCACCTCGGACAGCTTGCGCACGAGCTCGAAGCCGTACTGCTCCCCGCCTCGCAGCAGGCGCGAGGACGCAGTACTCGACCGCGCCGCGCCGGAGCTGGGAGAGCGAGTTACGTGCTCCACCGGGTTCCATGCGTCGCATGGTACCTTGCGCCGACGATTTCTTCAAGTTCCGTGAGCCTCAGCGCCGGCGGCGGGGCGGCGGTAGCTCCACCGCAGCGCCGGCGGGCGCGTTCGCGACGAGTTTGCGGAGATCGTGCTCGGAGAGGATCGGCACGCCCGCTTTCTCGGCCTTCGCCACCTTCGAGCCGGGATTCTCGCCGACGACGACCCCGGTCGTCTTCTTCGAGACGTTGTCCGAGACCTTGGCACCGAGAGAGATCAGCGCCGCCGATGCCTCCTCGCGGCTGAAGCTCTCGAGCGTTCCGGTAATCACGTACTGGCTGCCGGTGAGCGGCCCTTCGATCGGTCTTCTCCTCGGCGCCCACCTCGAAGCGAAGGCCGAGCTCGCGCAGCTCCGCCACGAGCGTCCGGTTCTGGTCGTCCGAGAACCACTCGGCGATCGCCTCGGCGCGGTCGGGGCCGATGCCCTCGACCTCCTGGATCTCCTCCTGGCTCGCCTCGAGCAGCTTGTCCACCTCGCCGAAGTGGCGGGCGAGGTTGCGTGCCGTCACCCAGCCGACGTCGGGGATGTTGAGCCCGAAGAGGACGCGCGAGAAGGGCTGCTGCTTCGAGAGCTCGATCGCGGCGACCGCATTCCGGGCGGAGATCTCGGCGTAGCCGTCGAGCTCCGCCAGCTGCGACGCGGTGAGCCGGTAGAGATCTGGCATCGAGCGCAGGAGCCCCTCGCTCCAGAGCCGGCGAACGAACTGCTCCCCCACGCCCTCGATGTCCATCGCCGCGCTGACCCAGTTGATCAGCGTCTCGAGCCCGCGCGACGGACAGGCGCGGTTGGGGCAGCGATGCATCACCTCGCCCTCGGGTCTCACGATCTCCGCGTCGCAGAGGGGGCAGCGCTCCGGCATCCGGAACTCTTTCGTGCCCTTCGCATGCTTGCCGGCCGGCCCGACGATCTGCGGAATCACGTCGCCCGCGCGCTGGATGATCACCCGGTCGCCCTCGCGGATCTGCTTGCGATTGATGTCCTCCTCGTTGTGGAGCGTCGCGCGCGAGACCGTGACGCCGCCGACGTTGACCGGCTCGAGGATCGCCCACGGGTTGAGCGCGCCCGTGCGGCCGACGCGAATCGCGATGGTCAGAAGCTTCGTCTCCGCGGTCAGCGGCGCCCACTTGAAGGCACGGGCCCACCGGGGGCGCTCGTGCAGCGCGCCGAGCCGCTGCTGCTGCTCGAAGGAGTCGACCTTGATGACGATCCCGTCGATCTCGTAGTCGAGGTCTGCACGTCGCCGCTCCCACTCCGCACAGGCGGCCGCCACGTCCTCGATCGACTCGAGCCGCTCTGCGAACGGGTTCGTCCGGAAGCCCCGCTCGCGCAGCCACGCGAGCGTCTCGAAGTGCGTGTCCGGTGCGACGCCCTCGCGGTAGCCGGTGCCGTAGACCCAGACGGCGAGCGGACGCGCCGCCGTGATCCTCGAGTCGAGCTGGCGCAGCGAGCCGGCAGCGGCGTTCCGCGGGTTCGGGGCCGGCGCCTTCCCCGCTGCGATCTGCTCCTCGGTGAAGCGGCGGAAGCCGGAGAGCGGGAAGTAGACCTCACCGCGGACCTCCAGCAGCGGCGGCGGCGCCTCCCCTTGCAGCGTCAGCGGGATCGAGCGGATCGTGCGCAGGTTGACGGTCACGTCCTCGCCTCGCAGGCCGTCGCCGCGCGTGGCGCCGCGCACGAGTGCCCCGCTCTCGTAGACGAGGGAGATCGCCGAGCCGTCGATTTTCGGCTCGATCACGTACGCGACCGGCTCGTCCGAGTCGAGGCGCTTCCGGACGTCGTCGGCCCACTTGAGCAGGCCCTCGTCGGTCGTCACCTTCTCGAGCGATCCCATCGGGGCGAGATGCTCGACCTTCCGGAACTTGTCAGACGGCGGCCCGCCCACCCGCCGCGTCGGCGAGTCGTCGGTCGCGAGCTCGGGGTGCTCTTCCTCGAGCGCCTTCAGCTCGTCGAAGAGCCGGTCGTAGTCGGCGTCCGTGACCTCGGGGTCGTCGAGGACGTGATAGCGATGGTTGTGGTGATGGAGCAGCGCGCGCAGCTCGGCGATGCGCTTCGCATCAGAGGGCCGCAAGGAGCTCCTCCGCCGTCTCGACGACCGCGTCCGGCTCCTCCGCCTCGAGACGCTCCCGCGGGTGGATCCGACCCCAGGTGACAGCGACCGAGTGCATACCTGCGGCCTTGGCGGCGCGGATGTCGAACGGCGAGTCACCGACGTAGACCGCGTCGTCCCGATCGGCCCCCAGCAGCCCGAGCGCGTGCCGGAGCGGCGCAGGATCCGGCTTGTGCAGCTCGGTGTCGTCGGAGCCGACCACGACGTCGAAGAAGTGCTCCAGGGGCAGGTAGGAGAACGCGAGCTTGACCGTCTCCTGTCGCTTCGCCGTCACAACGCCGAGCTGCCGGCCCTGCTCCTTCAGCTGGGTCAGCACGTCGGTCATGCCAGAGCATTCGGCCAGCTCGGCGTGCAGGGGCTCGTTGTGCGCGCGGTAGCAGGCGACCAGCTCGTCGACCCGGTCGGCGTCGATCAGGCGCATCTGCTCGATCAGGCCGGAGCCGCCGACCGCGCGGCCGAGCTCCTCGTCCGGGATGTCACGTCCGAGAACGGTCTTCGTTGCGTGCCGCATCGAGGCGATGATGATCGCGCCGGAGTCGATCACGGTGCCGTCGAAGTCGAAGAGGACGACCGGAAAGCGCATCGGAGGCACTCGTCGATCGTAGCGATGGCCTCAGTACTCGACGCGCTCGAGGTAGAGGCCGGCCGCAGGTGCGGTGACCCCCGCCTCCGAGCGCGGCCGGCCCTTCAGTAGAGGTGCGAGCTCGCGCCCTTCCAGCATCGTCCCGACGAGAGCCCGGACCATGTGCCGCAGGAAGCTGTTGGCAGCGATTGTGAAGTGCAGCTCGTCGCCGTGCTCCTCCCACGCCGCCGCGAGGATCGTTCGCGTGCGCGTCTCGTGCTCCGTCTCGGTGGGCGTGAAGGCGGTGAAGTCGTGCTCGCCTGGCAGCAGCGCCGCCGCTGCGGCGAGTTCGTCGAGGTCGAGCGGCCGCGGCCACCAGAGGGCGCGATGCTCGAAGAACGGCGAGCGCGTGCGGCGGCGGAGAATCCGATAGCGGTAGGCCCGCGAGCGGGCCGAGAAGCGGGCCGAGAAGTCGGCAGCGGCCTGTTCTGCTGCCACGACCGCGACGTCGCCGGGCAAGGCCGCGTTGAGCGCCGCGGGCGTACGCTCCGGCGGCGGGCCACCGGTCGCCGAAACGCTCACGACCTGCCCGGTCGCGTGGACGCCGGCGTCGGTGCGGCCCGCCACGGCGAGCCCCTCCCAGCGAGGGAATACCGCAGCCAACGCCTCGTGAACGACCCCCTCGACCGTGCGATCGCCCGGCTGACGCGCCCAGCCGCGAAAGCCGCTGCCGTCGTACTCGACCGTCAGTTTCAGGGTCTTCTCCAGCACCGGCGCGCAGTCTAAGCTCAGCGGGGATGGCCTCGACCGAGCGCAAGTACGACCTCTACAGCCCCGAGTTCCGCGCCGATCCGTACTCCGTCTTCGAGCGGATCCGAGAGCAGGAGCCCGTCCTTCAGCAGGCGGGCTTCGACGGGACGACGCCGATGTGGTTCGTCACCCGCTACGACGATGTCGCGGCGGTGCTGCTCGACGACGAGCGGTTCGTCCGCGATCCGCGGCTGGCGCTGACGGAGGAGGAGCTCGCGACCCACGACCGGTCCCCGATGCTCGAGGTGATCGACAACCACATGCTCAACCGTGACGGCGACGATCACCGGCGCCTGCGGCGGCTCGTCACGAAAGCCTTCACACCAAAAGTGGTCGAGCAGTTGCGGCCGCGGATCCAGGCGATCGCGGACGAGCTCATCGACGCGGTCGAGCCTCGCCGCGAGATGGATCTGTCGGCCGACTACGCCTTCCCGCTGCCGATCACCGTGATCGCCGAGCTGCTCGGCGTACCGAACGAGGATCAGGACCACTTCAAGGAATGGTCCGACGCGATCATCAGCCCGGTGCTCGACTCAGGAGGGAGTCGACCGCTTCAACGAGCTGATGGGCCAGTTCGTCGACCTACCTCGGAGAGTTCTTCGCAGCCCGGCGTGCCGAGCCGGCCGACGACCTCGTCAGCGCGCTGCTGGTGGCGCGTGACCAGGAAGACGCGCTCACCGAGGCAGAGGTGTTCGGGACGGTCGTGCTGCTGATCGTCGCCGGGCACGAGACCACCGTCGGCCTGATCGGGAACGCGGTGCTCAACCTGCTCGAGCATCCCGACCAGCTCGCGCTCCTGCGCGAGGATGCGTCGCTGATCCCGGGCGCCGTCGAGGAGATCCTCCGCTTCGAAGGACCGGTCGAGCGGAGCCTGAACCGCTGGGCGGCGACCGACGTCGAACTCGGCGGTCAGACGATTCGGAGGGGCGACCTCGTGATTCCGATCCTCGGCTCGGCGGACCGCGATCCGGAGCGGTTCACCGGCCCGGACCTGCTGGACGTGCGTCGCGGCGACGTCCGCCACCTCGCCTTCGGACGCGGCAGCCACTACTGCCTCGGCGCGCCACTCGCACGCCTCGAGGCTCAGGTCGCGCTCGAAACGCTCTTCCGGCGGCTGCCTGGGCTGCGGCTCGCCGTACCGCGCGAGCGGCTCGAATGGCGGCCGACGCCCGGCTTCCGGCGGGTCGTGGCGCTACCCGTCGCCTGGTAGCGGCTCGACGACGAGCAGCAGCCCGTCGACCTCGCGGACGACGACCTCTGCGCCCGACGACGCACCCGCCTCGCAGCGCGCCTGCCAGATCTCACCGGCGACGCGCACCTGCCCCAGAGGACGGCACGCGACCGAGACGACAGCGTTCCGGCCGACGAGCGTCTCGGCGCCGACGGTGGCCTTCCGCCGCTTCGACCACCAGAGGAAGAACGTGGTCTCGACGATCTCGAGCAGCCCGCCGAGGACGACGACGACCCAGTTCCACGGCTCCTCGAGCACGAAGACCGCCAGCAGCAGCGAGAACAGAAAGATCACAGGCTCATAGGATGCCCGGATGCGCCTGGCGCTGATGATCGAAGGACAGGAGGGCGTCTCGTGGGAGGACTGGCTCGCGCTGGCTCGGGCCTGCGAGGAACACGGCGTCGAGGCGATGTTCCGCTCCGATCACTACCTCTCGCCGACCGACCCGTCGCGTGCCGCGCTCGACGCCTGGGCCGTGATCCCGGCACTCGCCGCCCGGACGGAGCGGCTCGAGCTCGGGACGCTCGTCTCGCCGGTCACCTTCCGGCGGCCCGCAGTGCTCGCGAACGCCTCCAAGACTGCGTTCGAGATCTCGGGCGGCCGCGTGTCGCTCGGCATGGGCACCGGCTGGATGGAAGCGGAGCACGACGCGTTCGGCTTCCCCTTCCCCGACATGAAGACGCGCGTGCGCTGGCTCGCCGAGCAGATCGAGGCGGTCAACGGCTTCTGGGGCGACGGATCGCGTCCGCACCTGATCGTCGGCGGCAGCGGCCTCTCCGGCACGATCGACCCCGCCGCACGCTGGGCCGACGAGTACAACACCGTGGCGGCAACGCCCACCGAGTGCACGGAGCGCCGCGAGAAGCTGGAGCGGGCGTGCGAACGCGAAGGCCGGCAGCCGCTCCCGCTCTCGCTGATGACCGCTTGCGCGATCGGCAGCGACGCCGACGAAGCGCGCGAGCGGATCCGCCGACGGCTCGAGCGCGCCGGCCAGTCGCTCGGCCCGGACGAGTACAGAAGGCTGCGAGGTGCGGCCGCGATTCTCGGCACGATCGACGAAGCCGCCGAGCAGCTACGTGCCTACGAGCGAGCCGGCGTCGAGCGCGTCATGCTCCAGCACCTCGACCACCAAGACCTCGAGATGGTTGCGCTGATCGGCCGCGAGCTCATGCCCGCTGTGGCCTAGCGCGGTGCTGCAAACGCGGTCTCGGGCTCGTAGTCCACGAGCTCGAGGTACACCATCTCCGCGGCGTCGCCCTGACGCGCGCCGAGCTTGATGATCCGCGTGTAGCCGCCCGGCCGCTCCGCAAAGCGCGGAGCGACCTCGGCGAACAGATTGTGCACGACGTCCTGCGAGCGAAGCGTCGAGAGTGCCTGGCGACGGGCGTGCAGGTCACCGCGCTTGCCGAGCGTGATCAGCTTCTCTGCCAGCGGCTTGACGGCCTTGGCCTTCGCCTCGGTCGTCTGGATCCGCCCGTGGGTGAAAAGCGCGCCCGCGAGGTTCGAGTAGAGCGCCTTCCGGTGCGCGGGATCGCGCCCCAGCTTCTTGCCTGCGCGGGCGTGCTTCATCTCGTTACTCGTCTCCCCGAAGGCCGAGGCCCTGGGTCGCGAGCGTCTCCTTGACCTCTTCGATCGACTTCTTGCCGAAGTTCGGGATCGCTGCGAGCTCGTTCTCGGACTTGGAGACCAGGTCGCCGATCGTCTCGATCCCGACCCGCTTCAAGCAGTTGTACGAGCGGACGCCGAGCTCGAGCTCCTCGATCGGGAAGTTCTCCATCCCATGCGCGGTCGGCGCTTCGGCGCCGGCTTCGGCCGCGGCGGCCTCGGCAAAGCCCTCGATCCGGTCGAGATCGGTGAAGATCGCGAGCTGGCGGATCAGGATCTCGGCCGCCTGGCCGATCGCGTCCCGAGGCTCTAGCGAGCCGTCGGTCGTCACGTCGAGCCGGAGCTTGTCGTAGTCGGTGCGCTGACCAACACGGGCGGCCTCGACGTCGTAGGAGACGCGGCGGACCGGCGAGAAGATCGAGTCGATCGGAATCACGCCGATCGTCGTCTCCGGGCCGCGGTTCAGCTCGGCCGGGACGTAGCCGCGGCCGCGGCCGATCGTCAGCGTCATCTCGAGCTTGCCCTTGTCGGAGAGCTGCGCCAGCTCGAGCTCCGGGTTGAGGATCTCGAGGTCGGCGGGAGCCTGGATGTCGGCAGCCGTGACCGCGCCGGCGCCCTTCTTCGCGATGTGCACCTCGACCTCGGGCGACTCGCCGTGGAGGAGGCAGATCAGGTTCTTGAGGTTGAGGATGATGTCGGTGACGTCCTCGCGGACACCCGGCAGCGTCGTGAACTCGTGCGCGACGCCCTCGATCTTCACGGCCGTGACGGCGGCGCCCTCCAGCGAGGAGAGCAGCACGCGGCGCAGCGAGTTGCCGAAGGTGTAGCCGAAGCCACGGTCGAGCGGCTCGATCACGAAGATGCCGCGGTTCTCGTTGATCTCCTCGTGGACGATCCGCGGAATCTGGAAGTCCATCAAGCTAGTGCGTGTAGCCAAAACGATCCCTTCTGTACTGGAAATAGAGCCTTGCTGGTTACTTGGAGTAGAGCTCGACGATGAGCGATTCCTGAACCGGCGCGTCGATCTCAGCGCGCTCGGGCCACTTCAGCACCTTGCCGGTGAGGCCCTCGTGGTCGGCCTGGAGCCAGGGGGCGACCGACGCGGTGAGGTCGGTGGCATCCCGGATCGTCGGCTCCGCGGGGCTGCCGGCCTTCATGGTGACGACGTCGTTCGGGCGTACACCGAAGCTGGGGATGTTCACCCGGCGCCCGTTGACGAGGAAGTGGCCGTGGCGCACGAGCTGGCGCGCCTGCGCGCGCGAGCCCGCGAAACCGAGCCGGTAGACGACGTTGTCGAGGCGAGTCTCGAGCATCCGGAGCAGGTTCTCGCCCGCATTGCCTGTGCCTCGCGTCGCCTTTTCGTAGTAGTTGCGGAACTGCTTCTCGAGCAGGCCGTAGTACCGGCGCGCCTTCTGCTTCTCGCGCAACTGGAGCAGGTACTCGCTCTGCTTGATGCGGCCGCGGCCGTGCTCGCCCGGCGGGTAGGAGCGGCGCTCGATCGCGCACTTCTCCGTCAGGCAGCGCTCGCCCTTGAGGAAGAGCTTCATGCCCTCACGTCGGCAGACACGGCACTTCGGTCCCAGGTCGCTCGCCATCAGACGCGCCTCCGCTTCCGGGGGCGAACGCCGTTGTGGGCCTGCGGCGTGACGTCGCGGACGCCGAGGATCTCGAGTCCGGCAGCCTGGAGCGACCGGATCGCCGTCTCCCGGCCCGAGCCCGGGCCTTTGACGAAGACCTCGACCTTCTGCAGGCCGTGCTCCATCCCCTTGCGGGCGCACGAATCGGCCGTGACCTGCGCGGCGAACGGCGTCGACTTGCGCGAGCCCTTGAAGCCCGCCGAGCCGGCCGACTCCCACGCGATCACGTTCCCGTCCCCGTCGGTGAGGGCGACGATCGTGTTGTTGAACGACGTCTTGATGTGCGCCTGGCCGATGGCGATGTTCTTCTTGACACGGCGACGCGTGCGGCCCCTGGCCGCAGCCTTGCGAGGAGGCGCCATTTAGACCTTGGCCTTCTTCCCGCGGCCGACGGTCTTCTTCGGGCCTTTGCGCGTGCGCGCGTTCGTCTTCGTCCGCTGCCCGTGCACCGGCAGCCCGCGGCGATGGCGGATGCCGCGGAGGCAGCCGATCTCGGACAGGCGCTTGATCGCCTGCGAGCGCTCGCGGCGAAGGTCGCCCTCGACCTGCAGCTCGCCGTCGATGTAGCCGCGCAGCTTGTTGACCTCGTCGTCGGTGAGGTCTTTCACCTTCTCGTTCGGGTCGAGGTCGAGCGCGATGCAGATCTTCTGCGCCGTCGACTGGCCGATCCCGTAGATGTAGGTCAACCCGATCTCCAGACGCTTCTGGTTCGGAAGGTTGACGCCTGCGATTCGTGCCAAGTGTCTCTCCTAGCCCTGACGCTGCTTGTGACGGGGATTCGTGCAGATGACCATGGTGCGCCCGTGCCGCTTGATCACACGACAGCGCTCACACATGGGCTTCACGGACGGACGGACCTTCATCTGGAAAACTGCTCCTCAGCGGTTGCGGTAGGTGATCCTGCCGCGGGTGAGGTCGTAGGGAGAGAGCTCGACCTTGACTCGGTCGCCCGGAGCGATGCGGATGTAGTTCTTGCGCATCTTCCCGGAGATCGTGGCGAGAACGGCATGGCCGCCATCGAGCTGCACTCTGAACATGGTGCTCGGGAGTGACTCGACGACCTCGCCTTCCATCTCGATCTTCTCTTCCTTGACTGCCATTGACCTCAATTGTGGTTGCTATTTCGGTACTTGGTGCGAACGCGCAGCAAAGCACGGCGCTGTGCCGCGCGGGGTGATCAGGATAGCAAAGACGGCTCTCGATCGGCCACGAGCTCGAGCGCTGCCGCGAGATCGAGCGCCCTCCCGTTCGCGCGGGCGCTCTCGACGGCGTTGCTCTCCGAATCGAGACGCGCGCTCGCCCTGGCCCGGATCTCGTCCTCCTCGTCGTCCGCGGGGACTCCCATCGCCTCCCTGGCGCTCTCCGTGGCGCCCAGCAGCGTCGCCGCGAGCACGTGGTCGCCCCGCGCCGCCGCCGAGGCGGCGACCAGATCGAGGGCGTACGCCGCCAGCGGGGCGTCTCGGATCTGCAGCGCGCGCGTTGCCGCGAGGAGCGCCTCGTCGGCAGCCTCCGACTCCCGGTCGCGGTAGAACGCCGTCTGGGCGATATTCGCGAGCGTGTACGCCTCGCACCGCGCCTGCCCTTTCGAGCGCACGAACGGGAGGTTCTCGGCGAGAAGTTCCTCGGCACGATCGAAACGACGCTGCTCGTTTGCGATCGAGGCCAGGTTGAGCCGGGAGGAGGACGCCCCGACGCCGTTGTCGACGGCGAGCGCGAGCGCGAGCCTCTCCTGCTGAGCTGCCTCGGCCGCGACGAGGTCGCCCCGGCGGGCGGCGGCAATCGCCTGCTCCCGGAGCACGGCGAACCGGTCGATGACCCCGGAGAGCTGCGCAGCAAGCGCTGCGGCCTCGTCCGACGCCGCCACCGCAGCCGGGTGGTCGTTCTGCGCGTAGGCGATGACTCCGAGGGCCGAGAGCAGTCGCCGACGAGTGTCGTCCTCTGCGTCGTCGAGCTCGAGCGCACGCTCGAGCCAGGAGCGCGCTTCGGCGTAGAAGCCTCGCATGAGCCAGTACATGGGCAGCGATGCCGTGATCTCCCGGACAAGCTCGCGGTCGTCGGTCTCGAGGCCGAAGTCGACGGCGGCGCGCAGGTTGTCGATCTCGCGCTCGAGCACGGATACCGGCCCTTCCTCGGGCTCGCCGCGGCGCAGCTCCGCCGCCTGCCCAGCCGCCAGCTCCCCGAAGTAGCGAGCGTGGCGCCGACGCAGTTCCTCGGCCTCGCCCGAGCGCTCGAGCCGCTCCGCCGCGTACTCCCGGATCGTCTCCAGGAGCCAGAACCGCTCGTCACTGTGACGCACCAGGCTCTTCTCGACGAGGGATTGGAGTCCGTTCAGCCGGGCGCCGGCGACCTGCTCGGCCGCCTCGAGCGTGCAGCCGGCGAAGACCGCGAGACGCGCGAGGAGCACCTGCTCATCAGGCGTGAGCAAGTCATAGCTCCAGTCGATCGTCGCCCGCAGCGTCCGCTGGCGGGCGTCGGCGTCCCGGCCGCCTTCGAGCAGGTCGAGGCGCTCCGCGAGCCGCTCGAGGATCTGCTGAGGCGAGAGCACGGTTGTCCTGGCGGCTGCGAGCTCGACCGCGAGCGGGAGGTTGTCGAGCGTCCGGCAGACGTCGTGCACTGCCGCGGCCGGCTCGAGCTGCGCGCGGAGGCAGAAGAGCTCGACCGCTTCCTGCTCGGGGAGCGGCGCGACCGGGTACTCGCGCTCGCCCTTGACTCTGAGCAGCTCCCGGCTGGTGACGAGCAGTCTCAGGTTGGGACAGCTCTCCACGAGCGAGGCGAGCTCCGGCGCCGCAGCGATCACCTGCTCGAGGTTGTCGATCAGGAGCAGGAGCTCCCGCTCGCCGATGTGCGCCGCCAGAGTGTCCCTGGCGCCGAGCGTGTGAGCGATCGCCTCGGTGACGAGGGTCGCGTCGCGCAGCTGCGCGAGCGGGATCCAGAAGACGCCGGCCTTGAACGCCGGCACGAGCTCGGTGGCCGCCTCGATCGCGAGCCGCGTCTTGCCCGAGCCGCCGGGCCCGGTGAGCGTCAGCAACCTGGCCCCGTCTTTCAGCTGCGCCGAGATCTCCTCGACCTCCTGCTCCCTGCCGACGAAGGAGCTCGCGGGGCGGGGCAGGTTCGTGTTCGAGATCGTCTTGAGCGGCGGGAAGCGCTCCGGGCCGACCTGGAGGATGGGCACCGGCTCGGCGAAATCCTTCAGGCGATGCTCCCCGAGCTCGAGGAAGTCGCCGTCGACGAGCTCCCGCGTCTCCCGCGAGAGCAGGATCTGACCGCCGTGACCCGCCGCTGCGATCCGGGCCGCCTTGTGCACATCCTCGCCGACGTACCCCTCATCGGTCAGGTGGGGCGTACCGGTGTGAATGCCGATCCGAACGCGGATTGGACCGGGTGCCAGCCCGTCAAGCCCCTCCATGGCCGCCGCGACCGCTCCCGACGCCGTCGGGAAGGCGACGAAGAACGCATCGCCCTGCGTGTCGACCTCACTTCCGCCGTGCGCGGCGAAGGCCTCGCGGAGGACACGGCGGTGCTCGGCCAGGGCCGCGGCGTAGCCTGCTGCGCCCGACTCGTGCAGCAATGTCGTCGAGCCCTCGACGTCCGTGAAGAGCAGCGTGACGGTGCCGGAAGGAAGCTCGCGCCGCATCGGACACATCATGCGCCCATCGGCGCGCCGCCGTAACCGTCAGCCGGACAGGCTGGCCGGCGCGCGGTCGCCGCTCAGCGTCAGGATCCGCGGGCCCTCGGCCGTGATCGCCACGGTGTGCTCGAAGTGGGCTGCGAGCGAGCCGTCCTCGGTCGAGATCGACCACTCGTCCTCGTGCACGAAGACCTCCGGTCGGCCGGCGGTGATCATGGGCTCGATCGCGATCGTCATTCCCTCCGCGAGCAGCGGTCCCCGCCCCGGTTGGCCGAAGTTCGGAATGTGCGGATCCTCGTGGTAATAGCGCCCGACGCCGTGACCGACGAGGCTGCGGACAACCGAGAAGCCCGCGCCCTCCACGTGCTGCTGCACGGCCGCCGAGATGTCGCCGACGCGGTTGCCGGCCTGTGCCTGGGCGATTCCGGCGACGAGTGCCTCGCGGCCGGCGTCCAGGAGCCGCTGCGCCTCTTCGCCGACTTCGCCGACGGCGAACGTGTAGGCACTGTCGGCGATGTAGCCGTCGACCGTGACGCCGACGTCGATCGTGATCAGATCGCCCTCGGCCACCTCGTGCGGGCCAGGGATTCCGTGCACGACCATTGCGTTCGGCGAGATGCAGATCGCAGCCGGGTAGCCGCGGTAACCCTGCGACGTCGGGACGCCGCCGTTCGAGCGGATCATCTCCTCGGCGATCCGGTCGAGCTCGCCGGTCGTGATCCCGGGCTCGAGCTGGTCGCCGACGTGCGCGATCGTGTCGGCGACGATGCGCCCGGCGGCGGCCATCTTGCCGATCTCGTGTGGTGACTTGCGGATGATCATCAGGTGTTGTGAACGAGATCCAGCGCTTGGCGGATCTCGGCGTAGACGTCGTCGACGGCGTGCGCGGCGTGCAATGGCACCAGCTTTCCTGTCGTTCGGTAGTACTCGATCACCGGCTCGGTCTGCTCATGGTAGACAGAGAGGCGCTGGGCGATCGTCTCCGGCGTATCGTCGGTGCGCCCTTCCTCCAGCGCGCGTCCGAGCGCCCGCTCCGTCGCCGTCTCGTCGTCGAGGTCGAAGAAGAAGATCACGTCGAGGCCGCGCCCGATCTCGACCAGCATCCGATCCAGGGCCTCAGCCTGGGCAAGGTTGCGGGGAAAGCCGTCCAGGATGAAGCCGGGACCGGCGTCGTCGTCGGCCAGCCGCTCGCGGATCATCCGGATTGTGATCCCGTCGGGGACGAGGTCGCCGCGCTCCATGATCGCGTTCACCTCCCGGCCGAGCGGAGAGGTGTCGTCGAGCGCGCGGAACATGTCGCCGGTCGAGACGTGCGGGATCCCCTCCTCCGCCGCCACGCGCTTCGCCTGCGTTCCCTTCCCCGACCCCTGGGGGCCGAGCACGAGCACGTTCACTACTTCAAGAAGCCTTCGTAGGAGCGCATCATCATCTGCGACTCCATTTGCCGCATCGTGTCGAGCGCGACGCCGACCGCGATCAGCACCGAGGTGCCGCCGAGCGCGCCGGCGGTCGCCTGCGAGAAGCCGCCGTAGCGGATGAAGAGCGTCGGCAGCGTCGCCACGAGCGCGAGGTAGATCGCGCCCGACAGCGTCAGCCGGGTCAGAACGCGGTCGAGGTACTGCGCGGTCGGCGGACCGGGTCGGATGCCCGGGATGTAGCCGCCGTAGCGGCGCAGGTTGTCGGCCTGGTCGACCGGGTTGAACTGGACCGCCGTGTAGAAGTAGGTGAAGACGACGATCAGGAAGCCCTGGAAGAGCATGTACGGCAGGCTCGTCGGCAGGAAGTGGTCGTTGACGAAGCCCTGCGTCTGCGGGAAGTACTGGCCGATCGTCGGCGGGAACGCCATGACGGCGGCCGCGAAGATGACCGGGATCACGCCCGCCATGTTGACGCGCAGCGGCATGTAGGTCGATCCGCCCGCGGTCATGCGGCGACCGACCATGCGCTTGGCGTACTGGATCGGGATCCGGCGCTGGCCCTCCTGGATGAAGACGATCGCGGCGATGATCGAGAGCGCGATCAGCGGGAAGAAGAGCTTCTCCATCGGCCCGCCGTTCCACCAGGCTGCGATCCCGATCGGCGCGCCGACGAGGATCGAGGCGAAGATCAGCAGCGAGATGCCGTTGCCGATGCCCGCGCTTGGTGATCAGCTCGCCCATCCACATCAGCAGGGTGCAGCCGACCGTGAGCGTGAGGATGATCAGCGTCATCCGGCCGAGGTCGGCGTCGAGCACGCCCTGGCGGCGGAAGAGGAACGCGTATCCGGTCGCCTGCGCCGCCGCGAGCACGACGGTGAGGTAGCGCGTGTACTGGTTGATCTTGGCGTAGCCCGCCTCACCCTCCTTCTGCAGCTCCGCGAGCCGCGGGATCACCACGGTCATCAGCTGGAGGATGATCGACGCCGTGACGTACGGCATGATCCCGAGCGCGAAGAGCGAGAACTGCGAGAGCGCGCCGCCGGAGAAGAGGTTGAGCAGGCCGAGAATCGTCCCGCCCCGTCCCTCGAAATAGTTGTTGATCGTCTCGGAGTCGACGCCCGGCGCCGGGATCCACGAGCCCAGCCGGTAGATCGCGAGGATCAGCGCCGTGAAGAGGACGCGGTGCCTGAGCTCCGGTACCCGCCACGCGTTGCCGAGCCAGCTGAACAACCTACGACTCCTCGGCGGTGGCTTCTGTCTCGGCCTCCGCGGCGGGCGCGTCGGCCTCGGTCTCCGTCGCCTCCGTCTCGGGCTCCTCGGCCTTCGGCTTGGCGGCCTTGTGCTTCTTCTTGCGCGGGTCCTTCGGCGCCTTGAGCGCCGTCGCGCTGCCGCCGGCCGCAGTGATCTTCTCGCGCGCGCTCGCCGAGAAGCTATGGGCGGTGACGGCGAGCTTCTTCTTCAGGTCACCGGTGCCGAGCACCTTGACGTCGGCCTTCGTGTTCTTGAGCAGGCCCTTCTCGACCATCGCCTCGATATTGACCGTGTCGCCGTCGGCGAACACGCGGTCGAGGTCGCGCAGGTTGACGGGGTGCGAGTACGTCCGGAACGGGCCGATCGGCATCGCGTCGGCCGACGTGTTTCCGCGCAGCTTGGGCGCGCGCATGTCGAGCGGCATCTGGCCGCCCTCGAAACCGGCAGGCATCTTCTTCGAGCCCGCGCGCGACTTCTGCCCCTTGATCCCCCGGCCGGAGTAGCGCCCCTTGCCGGAGCCCAGCCCGCGGCCGACGCGCTTGCGGTTCTTCCGCTCCTGCGCCGGCTTGAGAGTGTGAAGGTTGAGCTCGTCAGCCATTACGCGCCTTCGACGCTCACGAGATGAGCGACCTTTCTGAGCATACCGGCGAGCTCCGGGGTCTCCTTGAGCTCGTTCGACTTGCCGATCCGGCCGAGGCCGAGCGCGCGGAGCGTGCCGCGGTTGGCGGGGTTCTGGCCGATGCCGCTCTTGACCTGCGTCACCTTGACGCTGCTCACGACGCGGACTCCTCGACCTCTGTCGTCGCCTCGACCGTCTCGGGAGCGGGCTCCGGCTCGGCTGCGACGGGCTCCTCGGCTGGTTCCTCGGCTGGTTCCACGACTGGGGCGCGCCACGGCAGCACCTCGGTGATCGTCTTACCGCGCATCTTGGCGACGTCCTCGGGGCGGCGCAGGTTCTGGAGCCCCTGCACCGTTGCCTTGGCCATGTTGATCGGGTTCGTGGTGCCGAGGCTCTTCGCCAGCACGTCGCGGATCCCGGCGAGCTCGAGCACGGCGCGGACGCCGCCGCCGGCGATGACGCCGGTTCCCTCGGAGGCGGGCCGGATGAAGACGCGCGCGGCGCCGAACACCCCCAGAATCTCGTGCGTGACGGTGGTGCCGTGCTTCGGGACGGTAAACAGATTCTTCTTCGCGTCGTCGACCGCCTTCGAGATCGCGAGCGGCACCTCGCGCGCCTTGCCGTAGCCGACGCCGACGCGGTCGACCTCGTCGCCGATCACGACGAGCGCCGTGAACGAGAACCGGCGGCCGCCCTTGACGACCTTGGCGACGCGATTGATCTCGATCACGCGCTCCTTGAGCTCGCGAACGTCCTCGCGGGCGATCACTTCACGTTCAACGGTACTGCTCAAAACGTAAGCCCTCCCTCACGCGCGCCGTCGGCGAGCGCCTTGACGCGTCCGTGGTACAGGTAGCCGCCGCGGTCGAACACGACGGTCTCGATCCCGGCCTTCTTCGCCGCGGCGGCGACAGCCTTGCCGACCTCAGCCGCCTGCTCGGTCTTCGAGCCCTTGAACGACTTCGCAAGGCCGAGCCAGCTGGCGCCGGCGATCGTCTTGCCGCTCTCGTCGTCGATCAGCTGGGCGAAGATGCCCTTGTTGGAGCGAAAGACAGCCAGGCGCGGCCGCTCGGCGGTGCCCGCGACCTTGCCGCGGATCCGACGATGCCGGCGCTCGCGCGCCTGGCGGGTGGTGAGCGTGCTCATGCGCGCTTCCCGACCTTTCTGCGGACGTACTCGTCCTGATAGCGGATCCCCTTGCCCTTGTACGGCTCGGGCTTGCGGACCGCGCGAACCTCCGCGGCAGTCTGGCCGACCTGCTGCTTGTCGGTGCCCTTGACGATCACCTGCGTCGGCGTCGGCACCTCGAAGGTGATCCCGGCGCGCGGCTTCAGCACGACGGAGTGCGAGTAGCCGACGTTGAGCTCGAGGTCGGTGCCGCGCAGCGAGGCGCGGTAGCCGACACCCTGGATCTCCAGGTGCTTCTCAAAGCCCTTCGTCACGCCTTCGACCATGTTCGCGATCAGCGTCCGGGTGAGACCGTGGAGCGCGCGATCCTCGCCGCGCTCGGTCGGCCGCGTGACCAGGATCTCGCCGTCGGCCTGCTCGATCTTCATCCGCTGCGGCACCGTCTGCGACAGCTCGCCGAGCGGGCCGTTCACCTGAACACGCCCAGGGGAGATCGCGATGTTGACCGAGGTCGGGATCTCGATGGGCTTTCTGCCGATTCTGCTCATGGCTCCGCGGCTACCAGACGAAGGCGATCACTTCGCCGCCGAGACCGCGCTCGGCGGCTTGGCGGCTGGTGATCAGCCCGGTCGAAGTGGACAGGATCGCGGTGCCGAGACCACCGAGCACGCGCGGCAGACGGTCCTTACGCGCGTAGACGCGGCGGCCCGGGCGCGAGACGCGCTTGACGCCCGTGATCACGCGCTGGCGGTTGCGGCCGAACTTGAGCTCGACGACGAGGGTCGAGTACGGCTGGCCCTCGACCTCGACGACACGGAAGTCCTTGATGTAGCCCTCGTCCTTGAGGACGCGCGCGATCTCCTCCTTGATCCGGGAGGTCGGCATCTCGGCGGTGTCCTTCATCGCCTTGTTGGCGTTGCGGATCCGCGTCAGCATGTCTGCGATCGGGTCGGTCAGCATCTCTTCTCCTACCAGCTCGACTTCGTCATGCCGGGAATGGCGCCGTGGTGGGCGAGCTCGCGCAGGCAGATCCGGCAGAGGCCGAACTTCTTGAAGACCGCGCGCGGACGGCCGCAGCGGTTGCACCGCGTGTAGTTGCGCACCTTGAACTTCTGCGGGCGCTTCTGCTTGACGACGAGAGACGTCTTGGCCATGCGTTAGGAGTCCTCCCTTTGTTCGGACGCGAACGGGAGCCCGAGGCCGCGCAGCAGCGCGAGCGCCTGCTCGTCCGTCGTTCCGGCCGAGGTCGTGATCGTGACGTCGAGGCCCCGGATCGACCCGACCGAGTCGTAGTCGATCTCCGGGAAGATGATCTGCTCGCGCACTCCGAGCGAGTAGTTGCCGCGCCCGTCGAACGACGCCGGGCTGAGGCCGCGGAAGTCGCGGATGCGGGGCAGCGCGACCGAGACGAGCCGGTCGAGGAACTCGTACATGCGGGCGCCGCGCAGCGTCACCTTGGCGCCGACGGCCATTCCCTCGCGGAGCTTGAAGCTCGCGATCGACTTGCGGGCCTTGCGCACCTGTGCGCGCTGGCCGGCGATCGTCGTCAGCTCCTCGATCGCGGAGTCGAGCGCCTTCGCGTCGGTCTTGGCGTCGCCGACGCCCATGTTCAGCGTGATCTTCTCGATCCGCGGAACCTGCATGATCGAGCTCAGGCCGAGCTCCTCCTGCAGCTGCGGGCGCAGCTCGGAGTAACGCTCCTTCAGGCGCGGGGTGTAGGTCGCGGCCATTACTTGCGGTCGACTTCCTGGCCGCAGCCGTCGCGCTTGCAGACGCGGACGCGCACCGTCTCGCCCTTGACCTCCTTGACCTTCATCCCGACGCGCGTCGGCAGGTCGCACACCGGGCAGACGAGCATCACGTTCGAGACGTCGACCGGGCGCCGCCTTCTCGATCCGGCCGCCGGGGGACATCTGCGTGCCGCCCATCCGGTTCGAGTCGCGCAGCGGGCGCGGGCGCGTGTGCCGCGTCATCACGTTCAGGTTCTCGACGAGGACGCGGCCGTCGCGCGGGCGCGCTTCGATGATGCGGCCCTGCTTGCCGCGGTCCTTCCCGGACAGGATCTGCACGAGATCGCCCTGCTTGATCTTCATTTTCGTTGCCATCTTCTAGAGCACCTCGGGAGCCAGGCTGACGATCTTCATGAAGTTCTTCTCGCGCAGCTCGCGGGCGACGGGCCCGAAGATGCGCGTCCCGCGCGGGTTGCGCGCGGCGTCGATGATCACTGCTGCGTTCTCGTCGAACGCGATCTGCGTGCCGTCGTCGCGGCCGTAGGGCTTCTTCGTCCGGACGACGACCGCCCGCACGACCTCGCCCTTCTTGACCGTTCCCTGCGGCGTCGCCGACTTCACGGTACCAACGATCACGTCGCCGACGCGGGCGTAGCGCCGCTTCGAGCCGCCCATGACGCGGATGCAGAGGATCTCGCGGGCGCCCGTGTTGTCGGCGACCCGCAGTCTTGACTCTTGCTGGATCACTTCGCGACCTCGAGGATCTCGGCCAGGCGCCAGTTCTTCGTCTTCGAGATCGGGCGCGTCTCGACGATCTTGACGACGTCGCCGATCTTGGCCGCGTTCTGCTCGTCGTGAGCGTGGAAGCGCTTCGAGCGGCGGACGACCTTCTTGTACCGCGGGTGCGCCTTGATCGTGTCGACCTTGACGACGATCGTCTTGTCGCCCTTGTCCGAGACGACCGTGCCCTGCCGCTCCTGGCGGCGGCCGAACTCGCGCTCGGGCTTCGGGATCCGGGTGATCGGCTTGCGCTCGGTCGCCTTCTCGCGCTTGACGCGGCCCTTCTTCGTGCTCGGGCGCAGCGCGCGCGGGAGCCGCTTGCGCTTCGGCTTCGGGCCGGACTGCGGTGCAGGCGCGGCCGGACCTGCCTCGACCGGCGCTGCCGGTGCCGGTGCTTCGGCGGCGGCTTCGGCCGGAGCGTCGGCCTCGGCCGCAGGCTCCTCCTCCGGCGACGGGCTCGTCGGCGACCGGCTCCTCGGCCACAGGCTCGGCCTCGGCGACGGGCTCCTCGGCGACAGGTTCCTCAGCCGCAGGCTCCTCAGCCGCAGGCTCCTCAGCCGACCAGGCTCCTCGGCGCGACGAGGCTCCTCAGCCGCAGGCTCCTCGACCACAGGCTCATCGGCCTCGGCGGCCGGCTCGTCCATGGCCTCGGTGGAGGCCATCGGATCGCCCTCGTCGACGGACGGCGTCGCCGCCTCCGTCGCCTCGGCGGCCTCGGCGGTGGTCTCCTCGACCGGCGTCTCGTCGGTCTTCTTCTTGCTCGGTTCTTCTCAGCCATGGTCTACGTGCTCCCAGCCCTTTCCCGCTCGTGGCGGACGGTCAAAATGCGTGCGATCTCGCGCTTCGCCGACCGCAGCCGGGCGCTGTTGTCGAGCGCGCCGGTGGCGGACTGGAAGCGGAGGTTGAAGAGCTCCTGGCGGCGCTCGCCGAGCGTCCGCTGCAGCTCGTCGTCGGTCATGTCGCGCAGCGTTCTAGCTTTCAAAGAGATCAGCCTCTCTCTTCACGATCTTGGTCTTGACCGGCAGCTTCTGGCTCGCGAGCTGCAGTGCCTCCTTGGCGAGTGGCTCGGAGACGCCGGCCAGCTCGAACATGACGCGGCCCGGCTTGACCACGGCGACCCAGTGCTCCGGTGAGCCCTTGCCCGAGCCCATGCGGGTCTCGGCCGGCTTCTGCGTCACCGACTTGTCCGGGAAGACGTTGATCCAGACCTTGCCGCCGCGCTTGATCTTGCGCGTCATCGCGATTCGGGCCGCCTCGATCTGGCGGTTGGTGATCCAGCCCGCCTCGAGCGACTTGATCCCGTAGTCCCCGAACTGCACCTCGGTCTGGCCGCGCGAGACGCCGCGCCGCCGGCCGCGATGGACGCGGCGGTACTTGGTCTTCTTCGGGAGCAGCACTACGACTCGCTCCCCGGGGTCTCGTCCTTGGTCTGCGTCGTCGTCGTGTCGGGCGCGTCGGCGACCGGTGCCGGAGTCGTCTCGACCTGCGGTTCGATCACTGGCTGCTCCCTGCCCTCGGCGGAGACGGCGTTCTCATCGGTCCGGGGCTGCTCGACCGCCTCCTGCTGCGCCGCGGCTTGGCGGTACCGCCGGGCGCGGGCGGCTCTGGCCCGAGCCGGGGCGGCCGCCACCGGGGCCGGCGGGACGGCCGCCGGGACGGCGTGTCTTCTTGACGAGGCCGAGACCCTCGCGATCCTGCGCGCGGCCGCGGCCGCTCTCGCGGGAGGCGCCGAGTCCCTCGGCCGCGCCACCGCGGCGGCGGCGAGCCTGATCCTGGTCGCCGAGGCGCGTGTCCTTGCCGGTGGTCATGCCCTCGAAGCCCTCCGGCATGATCTCGCCCTTGTTGATCCAGACCTTGACGCCGATGCGGCCGTACGTCGTCTTCGCCTCGGCGAAGCCGTAGTCGATGTCGGCGCGGATCGTGTGCAGCGGAATGCGGCCCTCGGTGTAGCGCTCGGAGCGGCTCATCTCGCCGCCGCCGAGGCGGCCGCCGCACTGGATCTTGATCCCCTGCGCGCCCGAGCGCATCGCCGAGGCCAGCGAGCGCTTCATCGCGCGCCGGAAGCTGACGCGGTTCTGCAGCTGCTCGGCGATCGACTGGGCGACGAGCTTCGCGTCGAGCTCGGGCCGCTTGATCTCGTTGATGTTGATGTGGACGTTCTTGCCGGTGATCGAGTGCAGCTCCTTGCGGAGCGCGTCGACCTCGACGCCCGACTTGCCGATCACGATCCCGGGGCGCGCCGTGAAGATGTCGACCGTGATCCGCTGCTTGTCCTTGCGGATCAGGATGTCGGACAGGCCGGCATGGCCGAGCTTGCTGTTGATGTGGTCGCGGATCCGGACGTCCTCGAGGATGTACGTCGGGAACTCCTTCTTCCCGACGTACCAGTTGGACTTCCAGTCGTGGATGACGCCGACCCGCAGGCCGCCGGGGTGGACTTTCTGGCCCATTACGCGACCGCCTCCTTCTTCTTCGCGCGCGACTTGCCGCGCGCTTCGGCTTCTCTTCGGCGGCGGCGGGAGCCGGGGCCTCGGTCGTCGTCGGTGCGGCGGCGCGACGGGTGCGCGCCTGTCCCGCCTTCGGATTCTGGGCGAGCTCGATCGTGATGTGGCAGGTGCGCTTGTTGATCCGGTTGACGCGGCCGCGCGCGCGCGGGCGCCAGCGCTTCAGCGTCGGGCCCTCGTCGGCGTAGGCGGCCTGCACGATCAGGTCGTCGCCGTTCCAGTGCAGGAGCGGGTTCGTCTCCGCGTTCGCAACGGCCGAGCGCAGCACCTTCTCGATCTCCGTCGCGGCCGCGCGCTGCGTGAACGCGAGGATCGTCCGCGCCTCGGGCACGCTGCGCCCGCGGATGTGCGTGAGCACGACCCGCGCCTTGCGCGCCGAGAGGCGGACCCACTTGGCCTCCGCGCGCACGACCTGCTCCGCTTCTGCGACGGCTGCCACTAGCGGCCTTCTGCACCTTGGCCTGCCGGTCGCCGGCGTGGCCGCTGAACGTCCGGGTCGGCGCGAACTCGCCGAGCTTGTGCCCGACCATCTGCTCGCTGACGAAGACCGGCACGTGCTTGCGGCCGTCGTGGACCGCGATCGTGTGCCCGACCATGTCGGGGAAGATCGTGGACGAGCGCGACCAGGTGCGGATCATCCGCTTCTCGTTGGCCGCGTTCATGGACTCGATCCGGCTCATCAGCCGCGCCTCCACGAAAGGCCCCTTCTTCGACGATCTGCTCACTTAGCGCTTGTCCTTCCCGCGGCGACGGCCGCGAACGATCAGCTTGTTGGATTCCTTGTGCTTCCGGCGCGTGCGCTTGCCGAGCGTGGGCACGCCCCACGGGGTGACCGGGTGGCGGCCGCCCTTCGACTTGCCCTCGCCGCCGCCGTGCGGGTGGTCGACGGGGTTCATCGCCGAGCCGCGCACTGCCGGGCGCTTGCCCTTCCAGCGGCTGCGGCCCGCCTTGCCGCCGGACTGGTTCTCGTGATCGGTGTTGCCGACCTGCCCGACGGTGGCCCGACAGGTTAGCGGCACGCGGCGCATCTCGCCGGACGGCAGCCGGAGCACGCCGTAGCCGTCGTCCTTGGCGACGAGCTGCACGCTCGCGCCGGCCGAGCGGGCCATCTTGGCGCCCTGTCCCGGCTTCAGCTCGACGTTGTGCACCATCGTGCCGGTCGGGATGTTCTCGAGCGGCGAGCGCGTTGCCGGGCTTGATGTCCGCGGTCGGGCCGGACTCGACCATCGCGCCGACGCGCAGCCGCGCGGGGGCGATGATGTAGGCCTTGGCGCCGTCGAGGTAGTGGAGCAGCGCGATCCGGGCCGACCGGTTCGGGTCGTACTCGATCGCGGCGACCTTCGCCGGCACGCCGTCCTTCGTCCGCTTGAAGTCGATCACGCGGTAGCGGCGCTTGTGGCCGCCGCCCTGGTGGCGCGTCGTGATCCGGCCCTTGTTGTTCCGGCCGCCCGTTCTTCTTCAGCGGCTCGGTCAGGCTCCGCTCCGGCGTCGTCTTCGTGACCTCCTCGAAGGTCGAGACGGACATGAAGCGGCGGCCGGGGGAGGTGGGCTTGTACTTCTTCAGTGCCATCAGACCTGGGCCCCCTCGAAGATCTCGATCGCCTCGCCCTCGCGCACCTGCACGATGGCCTTCTTCCAGCCGGGGCGGATGCCCTTCGAGATGCCGCGGCGCTTCGGCTTGGCCTGCACCTTGACGATGTTCACGTTCTCGACGTGGACCTCGAACAGCTCCTCGACCGCCTGGCGGATCTGCGTCTTGTGCGCGTCCTTGTGCACCTTGAAGGTGTACTTGCGGTCGGTGATCAGGCTGTAGCTCTTCTCCGAGACGACCGGAGCGAGCAGCACCTCGTTCGGATGGAGGCGACATTACGAAGCCCTCCCCTCGACGAGCGGCAGCGCCGCCTCGGTGATCAGGACGCTCTTCGCCCAGACGACCGTGGCGACCTCGAGCTCGGACGGAACCGTCACGAGCGAGCGCGGGAGGTTGCGGAACGACTTGATCAGCGTCTCCTCCTCCTCGGTCGCGACGATCAGCAGCGGCAGCGTCCTTGCCCCACGACTCGACGAGGCCCTTGGCCTGCTTCGTCGACGGCGCCTCGAAGCCGGAGCCGTCGAGCACGCCGAGCGTGCCGTTGCCGGCGTGGTTGGAGAGCGCGCCGCGGAGCGCCGAGCGGCGCGCCTTGCGGTTGACCTTGACGTCGAAGCTGCGCATCCCCGGCGCGAAGACGACGCCGCCGCCGGTGAACTGCGGCGCGCGGATCGTGCCGGCGCGGGCGCGGCCCGTGCCCTTCTGGCGCCACGGCTTCGCGCGGCCGCCGGCGACGAGGCCGCGGGTCTTCGCGCCGCGGGTGCCGGCGCGGCGGGCGTTCAGCTCGGCGCGGACGGTCTCGTGCACGAGGTGCGGCTTCACGTCGGCGCCGAAGATCTCGGCGTCGAGGGTGACGTCCTTGGCGGACGAGCCGCCGACGAGCTTTGCCTTCGGAGCGGCCATTACTTCACCACCCTGATCTCGACGAGGCCGCTCTTCGGGCCCGGGCACGGAGCCCTTGACGAGGAGCAGGTTGCGCTCGGCGTCGACCTGGTGGATGACGAGGCCCGGCTGGGTGACGCGGACGCCGCCCATCCGGCCGGCCATCTTCTGGCCCTTGAAGACGCGGGACGGGGTCGCCGACGCGCCGATCGAGCCCGGCTTGCGGACGTTGTGCGAGCCGTGCGAGACGGGGCCGCGGTGGAAGTTGTGGCGCTTGATCGTGCCCTGGAAGCCCTTGCCGATCGAGATCCCGGCGACCTTGACCTTCTCGCCCGGCTCGAACGCCTCGACCGTGACGGACTCGCCGACCTGGAGCTCGCTCTGGCCGCGGAGCTCGACGAGGTGGCGGTGCGCCGCGGCGCCCGCCTTCGCCAGATGGCCCTGCTCGCCCTTCGAGATCTTCCGCTCGGCGACGGCGTCGAACGCGATCTGGACCGCCTCGTAGCCGTCCGTCTCGACGGTCTTCACCTGCACGACCGGGCACGGGCCGGCCTCGATCACGGTCACGGCCGTCACCTCGCCGCTCTCCGGATCGAAGACCTGCGTCATGCCGAGCTTCCGTCCGAGGATGCCCTTCATCAGAGCTTGATCTCGATGTCGACACCGGCCGGGAGATCGAGGCGCATCAGCGAGTCCACCGTCTTCGGCGTCGGGCTGTGGATGTCGATCAGCCGCTTGTGCGTGCGCACCTCGAAGTGCTCGCGCGAGTCCTTGTCCTTGAAGGGACTGCGGATCACGCAGTACACGTTCTTCTCGGTGGGCAGGGGCACAGGGCCGGTGATCGTCGCACCGGTGCGCTGGGCCGTCTCCACGATCTGAGACGCGGAACGGTCCAGCTGCTGGTGGTCATAGCCCTTCAGCCGGATGCGGATCTTCTGCTGCGCCACGATTCCCTCGTTTCCCTACTACTTCGTGATCTTCGTGACGACGCCGGCGCCGACCGTGCGACCGCCCTCGCGGACGGCGAACCGAAGTCCCTCGTCCATGGCGATCGGCTGGATCAGCTGCACCGTCATCTGCGTGTTGTCGCCCGGCATGACCATCTCCTGGCCGTCCGGGAGCGTGATCTCGCCCGTCACGTCCGTCGTGCGGAAGTAGAACTGCGGGCGGTACTTGGAGAAGAACGGCGTGTGGCGGCCGCCCTCCTCCTTCGAGAGCACGTAGATCTCCGCGTCGAAGCCGGTGTGCGGCGTGATCGAGCCGGGCTTCGCGAGCACCTGGCCGCGCTCGATCTCCTCGCGCTTGACGCCGCGGAGCAGCGCGCCCGCGTTGTCGCCGGCCTGGGCGGCGTCGAGCGTCTTCTGGAACATCTCGACGCCGGTGACGACCGTCTTCTCGACCTTCTCGTGGATGCCGACGATCTCGATCTCGTCGCCGATCTTGATCTGGCCCTGCTCGACGCGGCCGGTGACGACCGTGCCGCGGCCCGTGATCGTGAACACGTCCTCGATCGGCATCAGGAACGGCTTGTCGATGTCGCGCGTCGGCTCCGGGATGTAGGAGTCGACCGCCTCCATCAGCTCGAGGATCTTCGGCGTCCACTCCGGGTCGCCCTCGAGCGCCTTCAGCGCCGAGACGTGCACGATCGGGATGTCGTCGCCCGGGAAGTCGTACTTGGAGAGGAGCTCGCGCACCTCCATCTCGACGAGCTCGAGCAGCTCGGGATCGTCGACCATGTCGGCCTTGTTCAGCGCGACCACGATGTACGGCACCTCGACCTGCTTCGCGAGCAGGATGTGCTCGCGGGTCTGCGGCATCGGGCCGTCGGCGGCGCTGACGACGAGGATCGCGCCGTCCATCTGCGCGGCGCCCGTGATCATGTTCTTGATGTAGTCGGCGTGGCCCGGGCAGTCGACGTGCGCGTAGTGCCGGTTCGCCGTCTCGTACTCGACGTGCGCGGTGTTGATCGTGATCCCGCGCTGGCGCTCCTCGGGAGCCTTGTCGATCTCGTCGAAGGCCATCGCGGTGCCGCCGCGCGTCTCGGCGAGCACCTTCGAGATCGCGGCTGTCAGCGTCGTCTTCCCGTGGTCGATGTGACCGATCGTGCCGACGTTGAGGTGCGGCTTGTTGCGCTCGAACTTCTGCTTGGCCATGCTGGTTCTCTCTCCGTCTCTCTACGAACTTGTGACTGCGGTGTCGACGATGTCCGCGGCGATGTTGCCGGGAACGTCCTCGTAACGCTCGAACTGCATGCTGAACGTGGCGCGCCCCTGCGTCATCGAGCGGACGTCGGTCGCGTAGCCGAACATCTCGGACAGCGGCACGATCGCCTTGATCGTGGTCGCGTTGCCCATCGGGTTCATCTCCTCGATCCGGCCGCGGCGGCTGTTCAGGTTGCCCATCACGTCGCCGAGGAAGTCCTCCGGCGTGACGACCTCGACGGCCATCACCGGCTCGAGCAGCTTCGGCTTCGCGCGCTTCATCGCCTCCTTGAAGGCCATCGAGCCGGCGATCTTGAAGGCGCGCTCGCTCGAGTCGACGTCGTGGTAGGAGCCGTCGATCAGCTCGACCTTGACGTCGACGACGGGGTAGCCGGCGAGGACGCCCGAGTTCATCGCCTCCTGGATCCCCTCGTCGATCGGCTTGATGTACTCCTTCGGGATCTTGCCGCCGACGATCTTGTCCGCGAACTCGTAGCCGGCGCCCGGCTCCTGCGGCAGCAGGTTGATGACGGCGTCGCCGTACTGGCCGGAGCCGCCGGTCTGGCGGACGAAGCGGCCCTGGATCTTCTCGGCGGGCTTGCCGATCGTCTCGCGGTAGGCGACCTGCGGCCGGCCGACGTTGGCGTCGACCTTGAACTCGCGCATCAGGCGGTCGACGATGATCTCGAGGTGCAGCTCGCCCATGCCGGCGATCAGCGTCTGGCCGGTCTCCTCGTCCGAGGTGACGCGGAAGGTCGGATCCTCCTCGGAGAGCCGCGCGAGCCCGGCGCCCAGCTTGTCCTGGTCGCCCTTCGTCTTCGGCTCGATCGCGACCGAGATCACGGGCTCGGGGAAGGTCATCCGCTCGAGCACGATCGGCGCGTTCTCGACCGCGAGCGTGTCGCCGGTCGTCGTCTGCTTGAGGCCGACGCCCGCGGCGATCTCGCCCGCCCAGATCTCCTCGCGCTCCTCGCGGTGGTTCGCGTGCATCTGCAGGATGCGGCCGATGCGCTCGGTCTTGCCGTTCGTCGTGTTGAGGACGCGGTCGCCGGCCTTGAGCGTGCCGGAGTAGACGCGGAAGTAGGTCAGCTTGCCGACGAACGGGTCGGACATGACCTTGAAGGCGAGCGCCGAGAACGGCGCGGCCGGATCGGCGTCGCGCGTCAGCTCGCCCTCGGTCTTCGGGTCGAGACCCTGGATCGCCGGCACGTCGAGCGGGCTCGGCAGGTACTCGATCACGGCGTCGAGCAGCGGCTGGACGCCCTTGTTCTTGAAGGCCGAGC